>NZ_AMDP01000018.1:0-290000 GCF_028128615.1 Enterococcus sp. 5H
AATGAGCCGACCCCCAAAAGTTAGACCTGGAAATCTAACTTTTGGAGGTTTTTTTGTATGGCAAAATACAGTTTTGAATTTAAACTTAAGGTTGTCCATGACTATTTATCTGGTCAAGGAGGTACACGGTTTCTCGCAAAAAAATATGGGTTTAAAAATAGTTCTCAAATAAGGAAATGGATTAATGCCTATAAAGAACTTGGTGAAGAAGGACTACTTCGTAGTCGAAAAAGTAAGAATTACTCTGTTCAATTTAAGTTAGATGCGATAGAGTTGTATTTAACTACAGAGTTCTCCTATCAAGAAGTGGCCAATCTTCTCAAAATGAACAATCCACCATTAATTGCGAATTGGCTTAAAACATATCGGAATCTTGGTATAGATGGACTCTCCAAACAGAAAGGACGTCCACCTATAATGCCTAAGAAAAAACGAAATGAAACCCAGCCATTATTACCCAGTGAACAATCTCAATTAGATAAACTAGAAAAAGAAAATAGAATGTTAAAAATTGAGAATGCCTATTTAAAAGAATTGAGGAGGCTGCGTTTAGAGGACGAACAAAAAATGAAAGAATCGCGCGAACCATTCACAGCCTCCGAGGACACTTTCGATTAAAAGATATTTTGGAAACCCTAAGGTTTCCAAAAGCCACTTACATGTACTGGCAAAAACGCTTCGACAGAACAACTTCAACACAAATGATTGAAGAAGAAATTCAAGCGATTCGTAAGGAACATCAACATTATGGCTATAGAAGAATGACACAGGAATTGAAACGACGTGGATATCAAGTAAATAAAAAGAAAGTACAGAGATTAATTCAAAAGCTACAGTTACAAGTCAAAGCATTTACCAAGAAATCTAGGAAATATAATTCATATAAAGGAACTGTTGGGAAAGTAGCTAAAAACTTGATTCATCGAAGATTCAAAACTTCGGTCTCTCATCAAAAAATTACGACGGATACAACTGAATTTAAATACTATGAAACAGATGATGCGGGCATTCTTCGACAGAAAAAACTATATTTAGATCCGTTTATGGATATGTATAACAGTGAAATTCTAAGTTACAGCTTTTCTACTCAACCAAATGGTAAAACAGTTATGGCAGGGCTAGAAGAAGCAATTTCTCAAACAAATGATTGTCCCTATCGTCGCACCTTCCACTCTGATCAAGGCTGGGCTTATCAAATGAACACCTATATACAAACATTAAAGGATAATCGTATCTTTCAAAGTATGTCTCGGAAAGGAACCTGCTTAGATAATTCTCCTATGGAGAATTTCTTCAGTATTCTAAAGCAAGAATTGTATTATGGAAAAGTTTATCAAAGTCAAAATGAGTTACGACAAGCCATTGAGAACTATATTCATTATTACAATCATTATAGAATCAAAGAAAAACTTAACTGGAAAAGCCCAGTAGAATTTCGACATTTCAATCAAAAAACTGCATAAAAAATAGAGTGGAGAAATCCACTCTACAAAAAGTCTAACTTCTTGGGGTCACTACAGAAAGCTAATGAAAGCTTTTCTTGCCGTTTATCTGTTTATTTAGTTAAATCAATTTTTTCACTGACCCAGTAAATAATAATTCCACCCACTGACATTGAAAGTAGTTCACCAATAGCAACAGTCAGCCAAGTATAGAAAAAAGGTAGCTGATAAAAATAGGTCAATTGTCCAGCAACTGTAAACATCGAAATTGTACAGATCACAGCTGTTATGACCATTTTTTGAATTTTATTGTTAAGTCGCTTGGTGCTGTAATAGGAAATCACTAATACAACGAATGTTGAAAGACTGCCAATAACAACATCCACTAAACCTAAAGGTGAAGCGAAATTTGAAATAGCGACTCCAAGAGTTACTGCGGCAATATAGCGTTTATTGAAAATTGCCAAATAATTAAACATCTCAGAAAATCTTAACTGAATAGCACCAAAACTAAAAGGTGCCAAAAAAATAGTGACAACGATATACAGCGCAGTAATCAACGCCATTTTCGTCAAGGTTTGGACAGACCACGTATTTGTCTGCAAAGTTTGCTTATTCATTTGTATTCTCCTTTATAAAACAGGTTCTCTGTTTTAGTAATAACTATGACCAAAGGACGTGACAGAAAATGCCAACTGAAGTGTCATAGTGTGAATGACTTCACTGTTTTTTATGGTACCGAAAATTAGCGTATTTGTAAAGAAGGACACTGAAAAATAGTTATCTTTATTTTTCTAGCCAGCCACCATCGATTGTCATCACTGTTCCATGAATATAGTCAGCTTGTTCACTCGCTAGAAAAAGTGTTAAGGAAGCGACTTCTTCAGGTTGTGCCCAACGTCCGGCAGGGGTTTCAGCTGCTACCCATTGTGCCACCTTAGCATCACCGGAAAAATCTGCAGCATTCATAGGTGTTTGAATTGCACCAGGAGCAATAGCATTTGCCCGAATACCTTGTTTACTATAGTCATAATCCAACTGTTTCGTATAGCCAATAATTGCATGTTTTGAAGCTGTATAAGCAGCTCCTCCGCCTCCAGCCACTTTCCCTGCGATAGAGGCCATATTAATCACAACACCATGTTTTTGTTCTAGTAGTTGAGGAAGAACTTGATTCGTTACTAAATAAGTTCCTTTCAAATTCACAGTTAAGATCTGATCCCACAATTCTTCAGAAGTTTCCAAGGTAGGTGCGTAATCATCTAAAATACCTGCTGTATTCAGTAAAATTTGAATTGGTCCAAATAGGCTATTCGCTTTTTGAACAGCAGTTTTCAAATCAGCTTGTTTCGTAATATCACCAGTATAGCCAAAAAAACTTCCAGAAAATTGCTGCGTTTTTTTCTTTGTCTCATTCAATCCCGTTTGATTAATATCTACACCAAAAACATTGGCACCTTGTTCTACAAATGCTATAGCTTGCGCTTGACCAATACCTGAAGCGGCACCAGTAATAAAAACGGTTTTTCCTTTATATTCATCAAAATGCATAATCGTCCTCTTTTCATCCTAAAAGAAAAGACTAGTCAACTAATAAAGTTTTCTAGCCGCTTTCGAATTTAATTTTAATTAACAATTTCCCAATCTTCTGCTAAAACGTCACAAGGCGTTGGTGAAAACATACTGTAGCCTTCATCAGAAGTTTTAATTAAAAAATAAGGCGTAACTTGAAGAAATTCACCATCGGAGGTGCCGATTTCATCTCTTAATTCAATAAATAATTCAAACCCGCTCCAGCCTTTTCTAACAGCCTTCGCACCTTTTTTAATCTGAGGTAATACTTCTTCAAATGTCATCTATCTGCTCCTTTTTTGTAATAGGTATCTCATGGTAAGAACACTCGCCTTTTTCAAACGAAACTTGTCCATTTAATAATTCGACAACTTCTGCCATAAATTGTTCTGTTTTTGTTTCATCAACAAGGCAAGTAATGTTCACTTGTTCTCCGTAAATGGTGTCTTGTAACGTGTATGGGTTGATTTCCATAAAATTTTGGATTTTGCCTACATTTGGATAACTGATTGTGAGTTGGATTTCCTGTTGTAGTTTCCCCTCTACTAGCCCGATTTCAGCTAGTGCATGAGATACAGAGTGGCTGTAAGCTCGAATCAATCCTCCAGCCCCTAATTTTGTTCCGCCAAAATAACGTGTTACGACTGCAACAACATTAATTAATTCTTGTTTTTTTAAAACTTCCAGCATAGGCACACCAGCGGTTCCGCTTGGTTCACCATCATCACTACTACGTTGGATCTCGCTTTTTTCACCAATCACAAATGCACTGCAATTATGGTTAGCTTTCCAGTGTTCTTTTTTCTTTTGATTGATAAACTCCTTAGCTTCTTCTTCTGAATAGACTCGTTTTAAAGAACAAATGAACCGTGATTTCTTAATCTCGATTTCACTTTCTCCATCAGATAGAATGGTAAAATAACTTTCAAGCATTTTCTCATTCCTTTTCTAAATAGTATCTTAAGTATAAAAAAAATATGAAGCTGGTGCAACTGTTCTATAAAGTAAGTAGAGTCGTTTGCTTCTTTGATGATTTATGAGATAATGATTAAAAGTGTTTGAAATCAGTAAAGGAGTCGGTAATATGGCAAAAGAGCGACAAAAGAAATATGACAGTATTACTCACTATTTAACGACCAATGGTGGCTCGCAGGTTACACTGACCTTTACTCAATTTGACGAACTACTTTTCCCGCGCTCTGGATTACCGAAAACAGCACGGACGGAGGTTGACTGGTGGGCGAATGATCATAAACATCCAGAAAAAGGTGCTTATGGCTGGTTAAACGCTAGTTATCAAGTTGTACAAGTAAATATTAACAAAGAATATGTGGTTTTTAATAAATTATTAAAATCAAACTGGTTGTTTTAAGTATAGGTAGTTATCAAATGTGAGGGGAAAGCGTTGACAAAAGTCGAGTTTTTACTATAATAGGACTTAAATACAAACCAATCAAATGTTATCTTATAAAATAGCATAGAGGAGATGGAATAGATGGCTAAAAAAACAATCATGCTTGTTTGTTCTGCAGGAATGAGTACAAGCTTATTAGTAACAAAAATGCAAAAAGCAGCAGATGCACAAGGTTTGGAGGCAGACATTTTTGCTGTATCCGCTTCTGAAGCGGACAATAATTTAGAAAGCAAACCTGTTGATGTATTATTGTTAGGCCCGCAAGTTCGCTTTATGAAAGGCGACTTTGAAAAACGTTTAGCGCCAAAAGGCATTCCACTGGAAGTCATTAACATGGCGGATTACGGAATGATGAATGGTGAGAAAGTGTTAGAGCAAGCTTTAGGGTTAATCGGAGACAAATAACGAAGACGATTATTTGATAATGGATTATAGATTTAGAGGTTGGGACAAACACCCATAAGGGCTAAAGCCCTCACCAAACAGAATGAAAACAAAAGTGATCGACCTACATGTCATTTCCTGTCATAATAAGATAGACAGGAGTGGCTTGTAGGTCGATCACTTATTGAGGTTCTGCTCCAAGTAACCTTGAGGGACAAACTAGATCATTCTACTTATCTGCACCAATCATTAGGTCATAGAACCTGCGTATAAGAAGTGTTTAACTCCGAGAAATAAGAAGGAATTCACGGAAATTGCTCTTCGAATTTTCGTGAATTTCAGCTTATTTCCGAAGGAGTTGCTTCTGCGCCCACCGTTTATTCAGAAATTAAGAGCTTGAAACATAACTTTTTGAGTTATGTTTCAAGCTCTTAATTTCTGAATAAATCTTTTTTATTTTCCTAAAAAAATTTATTAAAAAAAGCGTAGTTTAATAGTGGAGGGGATAAATGCAAGAATTATGGGGAAGAAAAGTATTAAAGAAAGAACTTAATAATTTAGATTCAGAAGAAATAACGGGCGAAAAATTAGCTACAATGCATGAACTAAATGAAAATGAAATTCAATGTTTGCGATGCGGTCAG
This sequence comes from Enterococcus sp. 5H, assembly GCF_028128615.1. Lineage (GTDB taxonomy): Bacteria > Bacillota > Bacilli > Lactobacillales > Enterococcaceae > Enterococcus_L. Next base: position 5,457 of record NZ_AMDP01000018.1, read on the forward strand.
ATCCAAATTAAAAAGGCCGTCAGGTTAGTTAATGGCACTTATTTTTGTCCAGAATGTATTCAATTAGGCAGAGTGGATACCGATCAATATTTTTATCATTTAGCTGAGCCAGCCCCAGTTAAAAGAGCTGTGCATTTTGCTTGGCAAGGCAGTCTAACAAAAGGACAAAAAGCTGTTTCAGATCAGCTGTTAGCATCTGTAAAAAGTGTAGAATCAAGAATGATTTGGGCAGTTACAGGAGCTGGTAAGACAGAAATGTTGTTTAAAACAATTCACTATTGTCTGGAATTAGGTTATCGGATAGCAATTTCTTCACCCAGAGTAGATGTTTGTTTGGAACTTTATCCGAGAATTCAAGCGGTTTTTCCAGACGAACCTATGATTTTGCTTCATGGAAAAATGGAAGAGACATATTATTATACGAAACTGTTAGTTTGTACAACACATCAATTATTGCGTTTTTTTCGAGCCTTTGATGTATTGATTATCGATGAGGTTGATGCATTTCCATTTGTAAACAATCCACTTTTACAATATGGGGTAGAAAATGCAGTTAAAGAAAAGAGTTCCCTGATTTATTTAACTGCTACGCCGACTAAAGAACTGACAAAAAAGGTTAAGTTTAAGGAGCTGGAAGCTAGTATTTTACCAGCTCGTTACCATCGAAGGCAATTGCCAGTTCCAAAAACAAAATGGTGCTATCAATGGTATCAAAAAGTTAAGAATGGACAATGTCCGAATGCTTTAATTGTAACGTTGCAATCACTACTTTCGAAAAATGATGTACTGATTTTTTGTCCAAGTATTTTATTAATGGAGCAACTAAAAGAAGCTCTTTCAAAGAAATTTCCACAAATGCCTTTAACATGTGTTCACTCTCAAGATGCAGAACGTTTAGAAAAAGTAATGAATATGCGGAAAAAAGAATATCGAATTCTTATTACTTCTACTATCTTAGAAAGAGGAGTTACTTTTGACGGTGTTTCAGTTATTGTTTTGGGTGCGAACCATAATGTTTTTATGACATCTGCTCTAGTACAAATTTCTGGTCGAGTAGACAGAAGAAAAGATTATACAGCTGGTGAAGTTTGGTTTTTACATGATGGGCACACAGTTGCTATGAGAGAAGCTATAAGTCAGATTAAACAAATGAATCTTTTAGGGAAAGAACGAGGCTTAATCGATGAAATGTAACTACTGCAGTCAAATAATTACTAAAAATTTAACACTAAAAGAAATTTTTCTAACGAAACGAATTTCAGATGAGCAACTTTGCTTACAATGTTTAAAAAAATTTCAAAAATTGTCTGAAAAAGAGTGTTGCTACGGATGTCAACGACCAGAAAAAGAAACGTATTGTCAGGATTGCTTAAGTTGGAAAAAAGCTTATCCAGATTATTTGTTTCATCATGAAACACTGTTTTCTTACAATCAAGCGATGCAAGAATGGTTTGAAGAATATAAATTTAAAGGAAATTACAACTTAAGGTTTAGTTTTGTTGAACCTTTACAACAGTATTTTAAAAATAAAAAACACTATTTAATTATTCCAATGCCGATTTCTAAAGAAAGAATGAAAGTTAGGGGATTTAATCAAGTAGAAGGTTTACTGGAAGCAGCGGGAATTCCGTATGAACCTTATTTAATCCGAATCACTGACGGTGTCTCACAAGTTAAGAAAACCAGAAAAGAAAGATTAAATTTGGTTCAGCCATTTAGCTTAACTGAGATTGGACAACAAGCAATCAAAGGACAAGAGATTCTTTTAGTGGATGATATTTATACAACGGGTCGAACAATTTTTCATGCAGCACAAGTTATCCTTGAGAATTCACCAGTAAAACTGAATACGTTTTCCCTTGCAAGATAAAAGAACAGATAAAATGAAAATTAAACCGCAATTTTGTTGGCAAAAGTCAGATAGTTCGTTATAATAGATGTAAGAAGAAGAATAACAGAGTGGTCCTCTTATTCCTTCTTTAGTGGCAGATGAAAGGGGTAATCGTTATGTTTAGATATAATGTGCGTGGAGAAAATATCGAAGTTACTGAAGCTATCCGAGACTATGTTGAGAAAAAAGTAGGTAAATTAGAACGTTATTTCAGTGATTCACCAGAAGCAACTGTTCACGTAAACCTAAAAGTCTATACTGAAAAAACAGCCAAAGTGGAGGTTACAATTCCACTACCATATTTAGTTTTACGGGCTGAAGAAACATCACCAGATTTATATGCAAGTGTTGATTTAGTTGTAGACAAATTAGAACGACAAATTCGTAAATTTAAAACAAAAATCAATCGCAAATCTCGTGAAACGGGAATGAATACAGCAAAAGCAGCTATTTTCTTAAATGGTGAAGAAACACCTGATGAAACGCCAGAATTAGACATTGTTCGTACAAAACGTCTTTCATTGAAACCAATGGACAGTGAAGAGGCCGTTTTACAAATGAACATGTTAGGACATAACTTCTTTATCTTTGAAGATTCAGAAACTAATGGAACAAGTATTGTTTATCGTCGTAAAGATGGTAAATATGGTTTAATCGAGACTGACTAAAACTAATAATTTAGAAAAATTTCTTGATTCAAATGAATAATCATCAAATTGTTATCAGGATTTATTTTTCTTCAAAAATTCGAAGCTTAAGAGACTGTAGCAAGACGGGATTCGTTTTGAAGCAGTCTCTTTCCCTTCCTATAGGGAATGTACATAAAAAATACGTAATAAATTGTTAATATTAAGATAAGTTATTTCATTTCTGCCCAACTAGTGATAAAATAAGAAGGATGATTGTGCATTTGGTACAAAAAAATAAATAGAGTTTAATTGAAAGGAACACATAAAAATATGGCGAATTTTTTAAAAAAGATGATCGAAAATGATAAAAAGGAATTAAAACGCTTGGATGGCATTGCTACTCAAGTCGAAAGTCATGCTTCAGCAATTGCTGAATTAAATGATGAGCAATTACAAGGAAAAACAGAAGAATTTAAAGCTCGTTACCAAAAAGGAGAAACACTGGATAAATTATTGCCGGAAGCTTTCGCAGTTGTTCGTGAAGCTGCTAAACGAGTGTTGGGTTTGTACCCATACCATGTTCAATTAATGGGTGGGATTGTCTTACACGATGGTAACATTCCGGAAATGAGAACAGGTGAAGGTAAAACATTGACGGCTACAATGCCCGTTTATTTAAATGCTTTGACTGGTGAAGGTGTTCACGTTGTAACGGTTAATGAATATTTGGCAACACGTGACTCAAATGAAATGGGTGAGTTATACAATTTCTTAGGCTTGACTGTTGGCCTAAATATTAACTCAAAAACATCAGAAGAAAAACGTGAAGCGTATAACTGCGACATTACTTATAGTACAAATAATGAATTAGGTTTTGACTACTTACGAGATAATATGGTAGTTTACCGTAACCAAATGGTGCAACGTCCATTGAACTATGCAATTGTGGATGAGGTCGATTCAATCTTAATTGATGAAGCTCGTACACCATTAATTATTTCTGGACAAGCTGAAAAATCAACAGCGCTATATACACGTACAGATAATTTTATTAAACGCTTAAAAGAAGAAGAAGACTATAAAATCGATGTTCAATCTAAAACAATTAGTTTAACTGAAGCTGGAATCGAAAAAGCAGAAGAAAACTTTGGATTAGAAAATCTTTATGATATTGAAAATACTGCATTGACTCACCATATGGATCAAGCTTTGCGTGCGAACTATATTATGATTCGTGATATTGACTATGTGGTTCAAGAAGGTAAAGTACTGATTGTAGACCAATTTACTGGTCGTATCATGGATGGTCGTCGTTATTCAGACGGACTTCATCAAGCAATTGAAGCCAAAGAAGGCGTTGAAATTGAAGATGAAACTAAAACAATGGCAACTATCACATTCCAGAACTATTTCCGTATGTATAAAAAATTAGCCGGAATGACTGGTACTGCTAAAACCGAAGAAGAAGAATTTCGTGAAATTTATAATATCCAAGTGTTCCAAATCCCAACAAACCGTCCAATTATTCGTGATGACCGTGCTGATTTGCTTTATCCAACATTGCAAAGCAAATTTAAAGCTGTAGTTCAAGATATTAAAGAACGCTATCATAATGGACAGCCAGTTCTTGTTGGTACAGTAGCAGTTGAAACATCTGAATTGCTTTCAGAACTTCTAAATAAAGAAAAAGTTCCACATGAAGTTTTAAATGCGAAAAACCATTTTAAAGAGGCTGAAATTATCATGAATGCTGGTCAAAAAGGCGCAGTAACAATTGCAACCAACATGGCCGGTCGTGGTACTGATATTAAGCTTGGTCTTGGTGTTATTGAACTTGGTGGATTAGCTGTTATTGGTACAGAACGTCATGAGTCTCGTCGTATTGATAATCAGTTGCGCGGACGCGCTGGACGTCAAGGTGATGCTGGGGTTTCTCAATTCTATCTATCACTTGAAGATGACTTAATGAAACGTTTTGGATCTGAACGAATCAAGGCTTTCTTGGATCGTATGAATATTGAAGAAGCAGATGCTGTAATTCAAAGCAAAATGTTAACTAAACAAGTTGAATCTGCTCAAAAACGTGTTGAAGGAAATAACTATGATACACGTAAGAACGTATTACAATACGATGATGTTATGCGTGAACAACGTGAAGTTATTTATGCCCAACGTCAAGAAGTAATCATGGAAGAAACTGAATTATCAGAAACACTACTAAATATGGTAAAACGCACAATTTCACGTGTAGTTGACAGCCATACACAATTAGAAAAAGAAAACTGGAATCTTGAAGGAATTGTTGATTTTGCTGCTTCAACTTTAGTTCACGAAGACTCAATTTCTAAAGCCGATATCGAAGGTAAAACACCTGAAGAAATCAAAGATTATTTGATGAAACGCGGACAAGAAGTTTACGATGCAAAAGTTGAGCAATTAAATGGACCCGAACAAATTCTTGAGTTCCAAAAAGTTGTTATCTTACGTGTGGTTGATACAAAATGGACAGATCACATTGATGCAATGGATCAATTACGTCAATCTGTTGGCTTACGTGCTTATGGACAAAATAATCCATTAGTTGAGTATCAAACAGAAGGCTATAATATGTTTGAGGAAATGGTCGGTGCAATTGAATATGAAGTAACACGTCTATTCATGAAATCGGAAATTCGTCAAAATGTTCAACGCGAGCAAGTAGCACAAGGTGAAGCGAGTCATCCATCAGATGAAGATGAGTCTCAAAGTAATCCAACTGCTAAACAAAAACCAGTACATGTTGACAATAAAGTTGGACGCAATGATCCTTGTCCATGCGGCAGTGGTAAAAAATATAAAAACTGTCACGGCAAAGATATGTAATAACAAATCAAGGTGGGGCGCTCGTCTCACCTTCGTTTGTTGTCCAATGAAGCAACAATTTGAAAGGATGAACATTCATGGAAAATGCTGAAATTCGAACAATGCTGGATGAAATGAATCAAACAATTACAAGTTTCAGGGGGTCTCTTTGACTTAGACCAATTAGAAGAAGATATCGCGGAAGCTGAAAATAGAATGGCTGAACCAGGCTTTTGGGATAATGCTGAAACAGCCCAGCAATTAATTAATGAAACGAATATTCATAAAGAAAAATATCAACAATTTCATCAATTTTCAGATGAGTTGGAAGAATTAGAAATTATGAATGAAATGCAGCAAGAAGAATATGATGCTGATACGCAAACTGAATTAGAGGAGCGATTGGTAGCATTAAAAGAAAAGCTTAGTATCTATGAGCTTTCATTATTGTTGAATGAACCATACGATAAAAATAATGTTATTATGGAACTCCATCCAGGCGCTGGCGGTACAGAATCGCAAGACTGGGGCAGTATGTTGCTGCGTATGTATACAAGATGGGCTGAAGGGCACGGGTTTCAAGTTGAAACACTAGATTATCAAGCAGGTGATGAGGCTGGAATTAAAAGTGTAACTTTGCTGATTAAAGGCTATAATGCTTATGGCTATTTAAAATCAGAAAAAGGTGTCCACCGTTTAGTTCGAATTTCTCCTTTTGATTCAGCTAAACGCCGTCATACATCTTTTTGTTCTGTTGATATTATGCCGGAATTAGATGAAAATGTAGCGATTGACATTAATACGGATGATTTGAAAATCGATACTTATCGTGCAAGCGGTGCTGGAGGGCAACATATCAATAAAACAGAATCAGCTGTTCGAATTACCCATTTACCAACAGGGACTGTCGTTGCTAGTCAAGCTCAACGTTCCCAACTTAAAAACCGTGAACAAGCCATGGGTATGCTAAAGGCGAAACTTTATCAGCTAGAAATGGACAAAAAAGCCCAAGAAGCAGCATCGTTACGTGGTGAGCAGCTTGAAATTGGCTGGGGTTCACAAATTCGTTCTTACGTATTTCATCCATATTCAATGGTTAAAGATCATCGAACGAATTACGAAACGGGTAATGTTCAAGCCGTGATGGATGGAGATTTAGATGGATTTATTGATGCTTATTTAAAGAAACAATTAAAATAAGCAATTCATATAAATGAAACAAAATTGTAAACTGTTGAAAGAGCCTTGAAACAAAGTCATGTTATAATGATTGATAGTCTAGAAAACAGAGATGGAGAGAATGCGCCATGATTGAAATGAAAGATGTAATGAAAAAATATTCGAACGGCACCACTGCTATTCGGAATATTTCCGTAGAAATAAACCAAGGTGAATTCGTTTATGTTGTTGGACCTTCAGGTGCCGGAAAATCGACATTCATTAAATTAATGTACAGAGAAGAAAAAGCAACTAAAGGTCGTTTGAAAGTTGCAAGTCATGATTTGATAAAAATAAAGAATTCTGAAGTACCTTACTTAAGAAGAGAAATTGGAATCGTCTTTCAGGATTATAAATTATTGACGAAAAAAACGGTTTATGAAAATGTTGCTTATGCCATGCAAGTTATTGGCCGTAAGCCAAGAGATATTAAAAAAAGAGTAATGGAAGTTCTTGATTTAGTTGGTTTAAAACATAAAGTCCGTGTTTTTCCAAGTGAATTATCTGGTGGGGAACAACAACGTGTATCAATTGCTCGTGCAATTGTAAATACACCAAAAGTTCTGATCGCAGATGAACCGACTGGAAACCTTGACCCGGAAAACTCATGGGAAATCATGAAACTTCTGGACCGTATTAATGCGCAAGGAACAACAGTTGTAATGGCAACACATAATAGTACGATTGTAAACACGATTCGTCATCGTGTAATTGCCATCGAAAATGGTCGGATTATTCGAGACCAAGCGGAAGGGGAATACGGCTACGATGATTAGAACGTTTTTTACTCACGTCCTAGAAAGTATTAAAAGTTTAAAGCGTAACGGATGGATGACAGTTGCGTCAGCCAGTGCGGTTACAATTACTTTAGTCCTTGTTGGGATCTTTATGGCGGTAATTTTCAATGCAACAAAATTAGCACAAGATATTGAAGAAAATGTTACTGTGTCAGTCTTTGTAGATATTGGTACTACGCCAGAAGAAATGCAAACTTTAGAAAAAGAACTAAACAAACTTGATAATGTAGAAACAATTTCTTATTCAAATAAAGATCAACAATTAAAGAAAATCCAAAAACAAATGGGTGAAGCATGGAATCTGTTTGAAGGTGACAGCAACCCATTGTATGATGTATATTATGTAAGTGCAAAAGAACCTTCAGATACGAAAGAAATCTCTGAAAAAGCTGGGAAATTACCGAATGTGTTTAAAGCAGATTACGGTGGTGTATCCTCAGATAAAATTTTCAGTATTGCAGCAAAAGTTAGAACTTGGGGATTAGGAGCAGCGATCTTACTATTGTTTGTGGCAGTCTTCTTGATTTCCAACACAATTCGTATTACAATCCTTTCACGCCAAAGAGAAATTCAAATTATGCGATTAGTTGGTGCTAAAAATGGTTATATCCGTTGGCCTTTCTTTATTGAAGGTGCTTGGATTGGCTTGATTGGATCGATTATACCTATTTTGCTGCTAACATTTGGGTATCAAAAATTCTATAGTTTATTTAACCCACAGTTACTACGTTCAAATTATTCATTGCTGAAACCTGATTCATTTATTTGGCAAATGGATATCTTAATGGTTGTTATTGGAATGACAATCGGTTCTTTAGGTTCGGTTATTTCAATGAGACGTTTCTTAAAAATTTAAGTTTAAATACAAGTGCTGTTTTATACGAGCGTTTGTCTAAATTACAATAGGGAGGTAAAACTAAAAATAGTTTTATCTCCCTATTTTCTTTACATATTTTCGTAAGTTGGTTATGCTTTACAAGGGATAGGTGAATGAAGTGATTGGGGTGAACGAATGAAATTTTTATATGAAAATGTATTTGTCATTATTTTTATAGCTAATATGCTATTATCCTTGATTATTGTCTTTCGAGAACGCAAACAAACGGCACAAACATGGTCGTGGTTGCTGGTCTTGATGTTTATACCAGTTTTAGGATTTATTCTTTACATTTTCTTAGGACGGGGTATTTCTAAAGATAAGATTTTTGATATGAAAATGCAAGCTAAAATTGGGATGAATGCTGAAATAGAATCAGAAAAACAATCGTTATTGAGAGGGTTATTTCCGCATCCGCCAACAGGAGAAGTTGATCCTAAACAGCTAATCTATATGCTGACAGTTTTTGAAAGTTCGTTGTATACTACCAATAATGAAGTTCTTTTATATACTGATGGGCGAGAAAAATTTGACGGCTTAATCGAAGATATTCGCCAAGCTGAGGATCATGTTCATATGGAATATTACATTTATCGTGGGGATACATTAGGTAAAGAAATTCGTCAAGAACTTATTAATGCAGTTAAGCGTGGCGTTAGAGTACGTCTTCTCTTAGATGCTTGGGGTTCAACTCAAGTAAATATGAAATTTTTTGAAGAATTGAAAAGATTCGGCGGAGAAATTGCTTTTTTCTTCCCATTATTTGTCCCTTATTTAAACCCTAGAATTAATTATCGCAATCATCGGAAAATAGTGGTGATTGATGGCAAAATTGGCTATACTGGCGGATTTAATGTTGGTGATGAGTATTTAGGCGGGGTTGAAAAATTTGGGTACTGGCGAGATAATCATTTGCGAATTCATGGTGAGGCTGTTTATAGTTTGCAGAATCGCTTCCTGATGGATTGGAATTCTCAGCATCGAAACGAATTAAGTTATGATGCAGCCTATTTTCCTAAAATATCATCTGAAGGGAAAAAAGCCGTTCAAGTGGTGACTAGCGGCCCAGATTCAGAGCATGAACAAATTAAAATGACCTATTTAAAAATGATTTCAATTGCTAAAAAGGAAATTTTAATTCAAACGCCATATTATATACCGGATGCTTCTATTCACGAAGCACTAAAATTAGCGTTGTTATCCGGTGTTAAAGTTCGGATGCAAATCCCTAATAAACCAGACCATATCTTGGTTTATTGGGCGACCTATTCTTTTTCAGCAGAACTACTTGAATACGGTGCGATTATTGAAACCTATGAACATGGATTTATTCATGCTAAAACGATGATTATTGATGGCGGCATTGTGTCAGTTGGCTCAGCTAATATTGATGTGCGTTCTTTCCGACTGGATTTTGAAGTAAACACTATTATTTACGATCAAGCTTTTTCAGAAGAAGTTAGAAATGCGTTTTATGAAGATTCCAAAGTTTCCGAGTTACTAACAGAAGAAAAATATCGTAATCGTGGTGTGATGATTAAGCTAAAAGAAGGATTAGCTCGTTTAATTTCACCATTATTGTAAGCTAACAGGTAAAAAAAGCTAACTTATAATAGTACTTGAGGAAGTGCTTTTATAAGTTTTTTGTTATTTTATTACAAAAAATGACTGCGATTCGAAACTTATAATTTTCAAGAGAAAAAGTTAATGTTAAAATGAATTGACAGAATTGAATTTGGAGGATTATCAGATAAATGAAAAAGAAGATGCTATTATTTTTTACTCTAATCGGAATGCTTACTTTATCAGGATGTGCTAAATGGATTGATCGAGGTGAATCGATTACGGCGGTTGGTTCATCAGCGTTACAGCCTTTGGTTGAGACTGCAGCAGAAGAGTTCCAAAATCAAAATCCGGGACGTTTTATTAATGTTCAAGGTGGAGGTAGCGGAACAGGTTTAAGCCAGGTTCAATCAGGTGCAGTTGATATTGGTAATTCTGATTTATTCGCTGAAGAAAAGAATGGAATTGATGCAAGTAAACTAACCGATCACCGAGTTGCTGTAGTCGGTATTACACCAATCGTCAACAAGGGTGTGGGTGTAAATGATATTTCCATAGAAAATCTGAGAAAAATTTTCTTAGGTGAAATCAAAAATTGGAAAGAATTAGGCGGTAAAGATATCCCTATCGTTCTATTGAACCGTGCATCAGGAAGTGGAACAAGAGCAACGTTTGAAAAATGGGTTCTGGATGGAAAAACAGCTATTCAAGCCCAAGAACAAGATTCAAGTGGAATGGTCCGGTCTATTGTGGCGGACACTCCAGGAGCAATCAGTTACACGGCTTTCTCATATGTGACAGATGAAGTGGCTACCTTAAGTATTGAAGGGGTAAAACCGACAGATGAGAATGTTATGACAAATAAATGGACTATTTGGTCTTATGAGCATATGTACACTTTAGGAACGCCGAAAGAGTTAACAAAAGAATTTCTAGCGTTTATGTTATCAGATGAAGTTCAAAATGGAATTATTGGTCAGTTAGGCTATATTCCTGTTTCTAAAATGGAAGTTGAACGTGATTGGCAAGGAAACATTATCAAAGATTAGACCTTTACACAAAATTTACAAACTTAACACAAGATTTACATGTTATTAAACACAAATTGATATTCAAAAGATACACTTACGTTATTATGGAAAGTTGTGTGAAACAAAGCTATTTTAGCTGACGTTAAAAGTACGAAATCAACTTTTCGATTGTTTGAGGAGGAATTGCTTTGGAAGATGTGCAGAAAAAATTATTAACAAAATCAAAGCGTGCAAGAATGGAGCAACGAGGAAAATTTATTAGCTTTCTTTGTATAGCACTGATTGTTCTAGTTGTATTATCGATTTTCTATTTTGTCGCAAGTAAAGGTTTGGCGACCTTCTTCACCAATGAAATTAAAGTTTCTGATTTTTTGTTTGGGAGTAATTGGAATCCTAGTGAAACAGGAACTGATGGAAAACCGATGGTTGGTGCACTGCCAATGATTGCAGGTTCCTTTATTGTTACTTTTTTATCAGCAATTATCGCGACACCTTTTGCGATTGGTGCAGCTGTTTTCATGACAGAAATCTCGCCGAAAAAAGGGTCTAAAATTTTACAACCAGTTATTGAGTTATTAGTTGGGATTCCATCGGTTGTTTATGGATTTATTGGATTATCTGTAATCGTTCCGTTTATCCGCTCTATCTTTGGTGGAACAGGTTTTGGTATTTTAGCTGGAACCTTTGTCTTATTTGTTATGATTTTACCAACTGTTACGACAATGACAGTTGATGCCTTAAAATCAGTACCTAGACACTATCGGGAAGCTTCATTAGCCTTAGGTGCAACACGTTGGCAAACGATTTATAAAGTTGTTTTACGAGCAGCTGTACCTGGTATTTTAACTGCTGTGGTTTTTGGCATGGCCCGCGCTTTTGGTGAAGCTTTAGCAATACAAATGGTTATCGGGAATGCTGCAGTTATGCCAACAAGCTTAACGACTCCAGCGTCAACATTGACTAGTATTTTAACGATGGGAATTGGTAATACGATTATGGGAACAGTAGAAAACAATGTTCTTTGGTCACTTGCTTTGATCCTATTATTAATGTCATTATTATTTAATATTGTTATTCGAATTATCGGTAGGAAAGGAGCCTTGAAATAATGAATGCAAAAAAAGCAGATAAATTCGCAACAGGTGTCTTATATGCGATTTCAGGAGTGATTGTTCTGATTTTAGCAGCATTACTTCTTTATATCCTTGTTCGAGGTATTCCGCATATTTCTTGGGACTTCTTGACTAAACCTTCGAAAGCTTATCAAGCTGGCGGTGGTATTGGTATTCAATTGTTTAACTCGATTTATCTTTTATTTATTACCATGCTGATTAGTTTTCCTATCTCACTGGGAGCAGGAATTTATTTATCAGAATATGCGAAGAAAAATTGGGTAACAGATGTGATTCGTACCTCTATCGAAATTTTAAGTTCGTTACCTTCAGTAGTTGTTGGTCTTTTTGGTTTTCTAATCTTTGTTGTACAAATGGGTTATGGCTTTTCTATTATTTCAGGGGCGTTGGCATTAACATTTTTCAATTTGCCGCTTTTAACAAGAAATGTTGAAGAATCATTAAAATCGGTTCATTATACACAGCGTGAGGCGGGATTATCACTCGGTTTATCTCGCTGGGAAACAGTAACAAAAGTTGTTGTTCCAGAAGCATTGCCGGGAATCTTAACAGGGGTCATTTTAAGTTCAGGAAGAATTTTTGGTGAAGCCGCTGCATTGATTTATACAGCTGGACAAAGTGCTCCAGCGCTAGATTTTAGTAACTGGAATCCATTAAGTGTTTCAAGTCCGATCAGTATTTTCCGTCAAGCGGAAACATTAGCTGTTCACATATGGAAAGTAAATACTGAAGGTACAATGCCGGATGGTGCAGCAGTTTCTGCAGGAGCATCAGCTGTTCTGATTTTAGTCGTCCTATTATTTAATTTTGGCGCTCGTTTTATCGGTAGCAGACTGCATAAAAAAATGACATCAGCCTAATGTTAGGGGAATCGGAATGAAAGAATATAATTTGAATGAAACAAATATTATTAAAGTGCCAGATCCAATAGCATTGTATACAGATGATTTACATGTCTGGTATGGTGATAATGAAGCAATTAAGGGTGTGGATCTAGCGTTTGAAAAAAATAAAATTACGGCATTAATCGGTCCGTCCGGTTGTGGAAAATCAACTTATCTACGTTCGTTAAATCGAATGAATGATGGGATTGCAAATACACGAGTAACCGGCGATATTATGTACAAAAATGTAAATGTAAATACCAAAGAGGTTGATGTCTATGAAATGCGTAAACGGATTGGTATGGTGTTCCAACGACCAAATCCTTTCAGCAAATCAATCTATGATAATATCACGTTTGCCTTAAAACAGCATGGTGAAAAAAATAAAAAGAAACTAGATGAAATTGTTGAAACTAGCTTAAAACAAGCTGCTCTTTGGGATCAAGTCAAAGATAGTTTGGATAAAAGTGCATTAGCATTATCTGGTGGTCAACAACAACGTCTCTGTATCGCTAGAGCAATTGCGATGAAACCAGATATTCTATTACTTGATGAGCCTGCTAGTGCCTTGGATCCAATCTCGACAGGTAAAGTGGAAGAGACATTAGTTAACTTAAAAGATGATTATACGATTATTATCGTAACGCATAACATGCAGCAAGCTGCTCGAATTAGTGATTACACTGCCTTTTTCTATCTAGGTAAAGTCATTGAGTATGATGAAACAAGAAAAATTTTTACACGACCAAAAATTCAAGCAACAGAAGACTACGTGTCTGGACATTTTGGTTAGGAGGAGCAAGATGACAAAAGAAATTATTTCATCCAAAGATTTGCATTTATATTATGGGAAAAAAGAAGCTTTAAAAGGGATTGATTTAAGCATCAATCAAGGCGAAATAACGGCAATGATCGGCCCTTCTGGTTGTGGGAAATCAACTTATTTACGCTCATTGAACCGAATGAACGATTTGATTCCCGGCGTGACAATTACAGGAAGTGTCCTTTACAAAGGTAAAGATATCTATGGTCCTAAAACAGATACTGTAGAACTTCGTAAAGAAATCGGAATGGTTTTCCAACAACCTAATCCTTTCCCGTTTTCTGTCTATGAAAATGTGATCTACGGCTTACGTTTAAAAGGCGAAAAAGATAAACAAGTATTAGATGCAGCGGTGGAAAGCAGCTTAAAAGCAGCCTCTGTTTGGGATGATGTGAAAGATAAACTGCATAAAAGTGCCTTATCATTGTCTGGCGGTCAGCAACAACGTGTGTGTATCGCGCGGGTTTTAGCTGTGGATCCTGAAATTATTTTGCTTGATGAACCAACAAGCGCACTAGACCCAGTATCCAGTGGTAAAATTGAAAACATGTTGCTAACGTTAAAAGAAAAATATACGATGATTATGGTGACCCACAATATGTCTCAAGCGTCACGTATTTCGGATAAGACAGCTTTCTTTTTACAGGGAGAATTGATAGAATTTAATGACACGAAGAAAATATTCTTAAATCCAAAAGAAAAACAAACAGAAGATTATATTTCTGGAAAATTCGGTTAAATAAAAGGAGGAATACACATGTTGCGTAGTCAATTTGAAGAAGAACTGTTAAATTTGCATAACCAGTTTTATGAAATGGGTATGATGGTAAGTAATGCTGTTCATAAATCAGTTCGTGCTTACATCAACCATGATAAAAAAATCGCTCAAGAAGTGATTGATTATGATGTCGATATCAATGATATGGAAGTAAAATTAGAAAAGAAAAGTTTCGAAATGATCGCTTTGCAGCAACCGGTAACAACTGATTTACGAATGATTATCACTGTGATGAAAGCTAGCTCTGATTTAGAAAGAATGGCGGATCATGCGGTATCAATTGCTAAATCAACGATTCGTCTAAAAGGAGAAACAAGAATTCCTGAAATCGAAAAAGAAATTTCCGATATGTCTGATTATGTGAAAAAAATGGTTGATAATGTGTTAATCGCTTATGTAAAAACAGATCAGAAAGATGCTCGTTTGATTGCAAAAATGGATACACGAGTAAATGAATATTTCGATAGCATCTATAGCCACTCGATTAAAGCGATGCAATCCAATCCAGAAACTGTTGTTAGTGGAACGGATTATCTCCATGTTGCAACTTATTTAGAGCGTATCGGAGATTATGTTACAAACATCTGCGAGTGGATTGTCTACTTAGCAACCGGTAAAATTACTGAGTTAAATAGCAATCATGATGAATAATTTAAATCTTAGCCTAGACAATTTTGTCTAGGTCTTTTTTTGTGATCAATCAAGAACGGAAAAATTTAAATTAACTATTTTGAACGTAATTTCAATATATTGTTTACATTATTTCAAACAAGTTGTATTATAAAAAGTATATTGGAACGCGCAGACCATTATAATTAATTTTTTGAGGTGAAGTAGTTTGGAAGATACAAAGGCAGTAGTTGGTAAAGTTGGAGTAAGTCAGCTAACAATAGCTGAGCAAAGAAAACAATGGTTCAAGGAATTTATGAAACCGTTTTTAGTGGTTGTGGTCATTTATATTACAATGTACATGATTCGAAATAACTTTAAAGCAGCACAGCCGTTACTGAAAAGTCAGTTAGGAATGACCACAACGGATTTAGGTTATATTGGTTTTGTTTTTTCTATTGTTTATGGATTTGGTAAATTTATTGTGGGCTATATCGTAGATGGGAAAAATACGAAGAAAATTTTGTCTATTTTGCTATTATTATCTTCAATTACTGTGCTATGTTTAGGGATCTTATTTACAATGAATAATGTGCCAATTGGCTGGGTAGTTGTATTTTGGTCACTGAATGGCTTGTTTCAATGTGTTGGTGGTCCTAGTTGTGCATCTGTAATTACGCAATGGACGACTCGTAGTAATCGTGGTCGATATATTGGTTTATGGAATGCTTCTCATAATATTGGTGGCGGACTTGCCGGGATTTTTGCAATTTGGTGTGCAACAACTTTCTTCAAAGGTCAAGTTGCCGGAATGTTTATTATTCCTGCGATTGTTGCAGCAATTGTCGCTGTAGTAACGTTCTTTATTGGGAAAAATCGTCCTGAAGATTTAGGCTGGAACTCAAGTGAAGAAATTTTTGGTGAACCGGTAGAACAAGCTAATGTGGATGCTGAGAATCTGACGAAATGGCAAATTTTCAAGAAATATTTACTAACTAATCCATATATTTGGGTATTATGTGTAGCCAATGTATTTGTCTATATTGTTCGGATAGGGATTGATAATTGGGCACCGCTATATGTTACTGAACATTTGAATTTTACACCTGAAGCAGCAGCACAGACTATTTTTTATTTTGAAATGGGTGCATTAATTGGCTGTTTAGCATGGGGCTATATTTCCGATTTACTAAAAGGTCGCCCTGCTTTAGTTGCGACGATTAGTACGATTCTATTGCCAATCGGTATTATTGGCTATCAACTAGGAACAACAGAGTTTGTGATAAATGCATCACTATTTTTACTTGGAATGATGGTTTTTGGTCCACAATTGTTGATTAATTTATCTATGTTGGGATTTGTTCCTAAAAAAGCAACAGTGGTTTCAGGCGGACTATTAGGAGCTTTTGCATATTTATTTGGTGATTCAATGGCAAAAATTCTGTTAGCTAAAATTTCTGATCCTACAAAAGAAGGGGTAAATTTCTTTGGACATGTATTACATGGTTGGAACGATACGTTTATTATTTTCTATATTTCGATTGTAATTATTGTTATACTTTTAGGAATCGTGGCTTTAGCGGAAGAAAAAAGAAAGAAAGCAGCAGTATAAAAGGAGAATAAAAAGATGAATGTACAAATTACAAACTTTAGAGATCTTGGCGGTATTAAAACTAAGAATGGCAAAACAGTCAAAAATAAAAAATTATTACGCTCAGGTCATTTAGTAAATTTAGATAAACAAACGCAAACAGCTTTAGTAGATTCATATGATCTGACAAGGATTATTGATTTTAGACGTGGTTTTGAGATTAGTGAATCACCAGATACACCAATTGAAGATGTAGAATATGTTAATTTAGATTTACTTGGGAAAATGAACGCTAAAAATTCAAGTCTAGCAGATTTTGCAAAATTAAAATCGATAGCAGCTGTTGATAAGCATATGTTAGGTGTTTACGAAGATTTAATTCTGAATCAAGGTGCTCAAGAAGGTTTTATAGAATTCATGGAGTACATTTTAGAAAATAAAAACGGCTCAACGATTTTTCATTGTTTTGCTGGAAAAGATCGGACGGGTTATGCTTCAGCATTATTATTATTGCTGCTAGATGTGGAAAAAGAAGAAATTTACAAAGATTTTTTAATTACAAATACCGAAAGAAAACAGGCAAATGATGAGTTAGTTCAGCAATTTAGAGAACAAGGGTTTAGCGAAGAACAACTCGAATCTTTAGCAACTGCCTTGTATGTAAAAGAGGACTATCTGGATCACGCGTTTCATTTGATTGAGAAAAATTTCGGTACAGCAGAAAATTATGCAGCAGAATGTTTGAACTTTGACAAAGAAAAATTGGCAGAATTTAGAAATATCTATTTAACGGATTAGCAGAGTGTCGTTTGTTTTACTTATTTTTTCTTGCTATAATTGAGAAAAATAAAAAGAACGGACATTAAATATGGATAAACAAAAACAACAGCTTAGTATTGAAGTTGCAAGATTGTATTATCAATCTGGTTTAGGGCAGCAAGAAATTGCTGAAAAATTAGATGTATCCCGACCGACTATTTCAAGATTATTGAATTATGCAAAAGAAAAAGGTTTTGTACAAATTACAATTTCTGATCCTTTTTCAGCATTATTTGAACTTGAACAACAGCTTAAGGAAAAGTACGGTTTGCTTGAAGTACACGTTGTATTTTCTCCAGAAACTAACTATCAAGTTATTACTGAATATCTGACTTCTTATGCTGCAGAATATTTAGAGGAAACCATCAAAAACGGGGATATTTTAGGCGTTAGTTGGGGGACAACGATGTATGAAATTGCTCGAAAACTCAACTCACAAGAAAGAGTAGGCGTGGAAATTGTCCAATTAAAAGGCGGAATCAGTCATTCTAATGTCAATACTTACGCGAATGAAACTCTAACACTTTTTGAAAAAGCTTTCCAAACGGTGGCTGTCCAATTACCGCTGCCAGTTATTTTTGATAATGCTGAAGTAAAAAGAATGGTTGAACAAGATCGCCATATTCAAAAGATTATCTCTAAAGGAAAACAAGCTAATGTTGCCTTGTTTACTGTGGGAACGGTTCGTGATGAAGCTCTATTATTTCGTCTGGGGTATTTTAGCGAAGAAGAACAGCAGCTTCTTAAAGATCAAGCGGTTGGCGATATTTGTTCACGTTTTTTTGACAGTCAAGGTGAAATTTGCAGTGATAAAATTAATGAACGCACAATTGGGATTGAGTTATCTGATTTACGAAAAAAAGAGAAAGCGATTTTAGTTGCTGGAGGATCAAGAAAAGTTAAAGCTATTGACGGTGCCTTAGCAGGTAAATATGCCAATGTATTAATCGTGGATCAAAGTGCAGCTGAAGAATTGCTAAAATTATAGTAATCCAAAGATCAAGAAGAACGGAAAATCAATAAATGCTCAAAGAATATCTTATTGAGAATTTATGTGTACCGTTTTTCTTTTTCTAAACATTTGAACATAATTTCATAGAGGTGTTTACAATTGTTCTTTGCAGATGTATAATAAATCTATCAAAAACGAAGGAGTGTCGAGATGAATATCGCTAAAATGATCGACCATACGGCTTTAAAGCCTGAAACAACAAAAGAAATGATTGTGAAACTTTGTCAGGAAGCTAAAGAATATCAATTTGCTTCAGTTTGTGTAAATCCATACTGGGTACAATTATCAAGTAATGAGCTTAAAGGTACTGGAATTGATGTATGTACAGTAATTGGTTTTCCTTTAGGTGCGAATACTTCTGAAACAAAAGCTTTTGAAACGAAAAATGCGATTGCAAATGGTGCAACAGAAGTTGATATGGTAATTAATGTAGGCGCCTTAAAATCTGGAGATTTAGACACTGTAGAAGCAGATATTCGTGCAGTCGTAGAAGCGTCTGGCGATGTTTTAGTAAAAGTAATTCTTGAAACTTGCTTACTAACAAAAGAGGAAATTGTGAAAGTTTCTGAACTATCAGTTAAAGCTGGTGCAGATTTTGTTAAGACTTCAACAGGTTTTTCAACAGGTGGAGCAACAGCAGAAGATATTGCTTTGATGAGAAAAACAGTTGGACCAGATATTGGTGTGAAAGCATCTGGCGGTGTTCGTACAAACGAAGATGTGATGGTCATGATTGAGGCGGGGGCATCAAGAATTGGTGCAAGCGCAGGAGTTTCTATTGTTTCTGGTAATAATGATGAACAAGGAAACGGCTATTAACAAAAGATAGAAAGTTCGAGTAAAAGCTTTTGGGAGTTGGTTGAAAAGCCCTTCCCAATTGACTTTAGAGATGAATGTAACCGAGTTCAAGTTGGAGGAAGTAATGAAGTATTTAATTGGTTGTCTAGGTTTGGTATTTTTTATTGGAATTGCATGGTTAACGAGTAATGATCGAAAAAAGGTGAAATTCAGACCAATTGTCATTTTATTGGTTTTACAGTTTTTATTTGGTTTTATTTTAATGAATACAAGCGCAGGGAATTTAGTGGTTGAAGGGATTGCTAAAATATTTAATAACTTGTTAGTATATGCTGGCGAGGGAGTAGACTTTGTTTTTGGCGGTTTGATTAACAAGAATGAAACTTCATTCTTTATTGGGGTTTTATTACCTATTATTTTTATCTCCGCTTTAATCGGTATTTTGCAATACTTTAAAATCCTGCCATTTATCGTAAAATATGTTGGACTTGCATTAAGTAAAGTCAATGGTATGGGAAAATTAGAATCCTATAATGCGGTAGCATCGGCTATTTTAGGGCAATCAGAAGTATTTATTTCGGTAAAGAAACAGCTGGGGTTATTACCTGAACATCGTTTATACACTTTATGTGCTTCCGCAATGTCAACTGTTTCAATGGCAATTATTGGATCATATATGTTTCTATTGAAACCGCAATATGTTGTAACCGCACTTGTATTGAATTTATTTGGTGGGTTTATCATTACATCTGTGATTAATCCATATGATGTAACAGCAGAAGAAGATGTTTTGGAAGTCAAAGACGAGAAAAAACAATCATTCTTTGAAATGCTTGGAGAGTATATTATGGATGGATTCCACGTAGCGATTACGGTTGCAGCAATGTTAATTGGTTTTGTTGCTGTTATCACGATGATTAACGCTATTTTCGAAAGTGTTTTAGGAATTTCCTTCCAAGATATTATTGGCTATTTAGTTGCACCGTTTGCCTTTTTGATGGGAGTATCAGCTAATGAAATGGTAGAGGCTGGAAGTATTATGGCGACGAAATTGGTATCGAATGAATTTGTTGCTATGACTAATTTAAAAGCAAGTACCGTAGAATTAACTGGAAGAACGACCGCTATTATTTCTGTTTTTCTTGTTTCTTTTGCAAATTTTTCATCAATGGGAATTATTTCTGGTGCTGTGAAGAGTTTAAATGAAGAACAAGGAAATGTTGTCGCTCGTTTTGGATTGAAATTATTGTTTGGTGCAACACTTGTCAGCTGTTTGACAGGAACAATTGTAGGCATACTTTATTGATCGATAGCTAAAGTAAGAGGTGAATGGAAAATGAAAAAATTTAAACGGATACATGTTGTGGTAATGGATTCAGTAGGTATTGGTGAAGCGCCTGATGCTAACGAATTTGACGATTTTGATGTAGATACACTTGGACATATTGCAAGAGAAATGAATGGTTTAGCTCTTCCGAATATGGGAAATTTAGGTTTATCTAATATCAGAGAAATCGCTGGCGTAGAAAAAGCAGTCAAACCAATCGGCTATTTTACAAAAATGCAGGAGACATCTGCAGGTAAAGATACAATGACGGGGCATTGGGAGATTATGGGATTGTTTATTGATAAACCATTCCGAGTTTTTCCTGACGGATTTCCAGAAGAGTTGTTACAAAAGATTGAAGATTTTTCTGGTCGAAAAATTATTGGGAATAAAGCAGCAAGCGGGACAGAAATTTTAGATGAGCTTGGTGAAGAGCAGTTGAAAACAGGTGCGTTAATTGTATATACGTCGGCAGATTCTGTTTTGCAAATTGCAGCAAATGAAGAAATTATCCCAATAGAAGAATTGTATCGTATTTGCGAATATGCCAGAGAAATTACTAGAGATGAACCTTATATGCTAGGTAGGATCATTGCTCGACCGTTTGTTGGAACCTCTAAGGAAACCTTCAAAAGGACTGCAAACCGCCATGATTATGCTTTAAAACCATTTGATAAAACAGTAATGGATACATTGAAAGAAAATGGTTTGGATTCAATTGCTTTAGGAAAGATCTCAGATATTTTTGATGGTGAAGGAGTTACTGAAGCAATTCGAACAGTTTCAAATATGGATGGTATGGACAAATTTATCGAATTACTTGATAAAGATTTCCGTGGAATGAGTTTTCTAAATCTAGTTGATTTTGATGCTGCATTTGGTCATCGACGTGATCCTTTAGGATATGGCCAGGCGTTACAAGAATTTGACGGACGATTGCCAGAGGTTTTTGAAAAGTTACAAGAAGATGATTTGTTAATAATCACAGCCGATCACGGAAATGATCCGACATATAAAGGAACAGATCATACAAGAGAATATGTTCCATTGCTCGTTTACTCCAAACGTTTTACCCAAGGCTGTGAATTAGATTTACGTGAAACATTTTCAGATATAGGGGCGACAGTGGCAGATAATTTTGAGCTGCCAATGCCAAAATATGGTACGAGCTTTTTAGGAGAACTAAAATAAAAAAAGGAACGGTGATAAAAATGAGAATGGTTGATGTAATTGAAAAGAAACGAAATGGTTTAGAATTAACAAAAGAAGAAATCCAATTTTTTGTTGATGGTTATACAGATGGGAAAATTCCTGATTACCAAGCAAGTGCTTTATTAATGGCGATTTTTTTCCAAGATATGACAGATGAGGAGCGTGCCAACTTAACTCTTGCTATGGTTGATTCTGGTGATGTAATCGATTTATCTGGAATTGAAGGTGTCAAAGTTGATAAACATTCAACTGGTGGTGTGGGCGATACAACTACCTTAGTGTTAGCTCCGCTTATTGCAGCATTGGATATTCCGTTTGCTAAAATGTCGGGACGCGGTTTAGGTCATACAGGTGGAACCTTAGATAAATTAGAATCATTTGACGGTTTCCATATTGAAATTAGCGATGAAGAGTTTATTAACATTGTCAACAAAGATAAAATTGCTGTTATTGGTCAATCTGGTAATCTAACCCCAGCTGATAAAAAGCTTTATGCATTGCGTGATGTGACGGGGACTGTAAGTTCAATCCCGCTAATTGCTGGTTCTATCATGAGCAAGAAGATCGCTGCTGGTGCAGATGCTATTGTTTTAGATGTTAAAACAGGTGCTGGAGCATTTATGAAAACAGAAGAAGATGCTGAGAAATTAGCAGAAGCAATGGTTCGTATTGGTAATCTAGTGGGGCGTAAAACGATGGCGATTATTTCTGATATGTCACAACCACTTGGCAGAGCTATTGGGAATTCACTAGAAATCAAAGAAGCAATTGATACATTGAAAGGCAATGGACCAGAAGATTTAAATGAACTTGTGTTAACGTTAGGTAGCCAAATGGTCGTTTTAGCTGGTAAAACAGATTCTCTAGACGAAGCACGTCAAATGTTACTTGGTGTAATTGCAGATGGTTCAGCCTTAGATAAGTTTGCTGTGTTTGTTAAGAATCAAGGTGGAAATCCAGAATGGGTAAAAAATCCAGATTTATTGCCACAAGCTGAATATACGTTTGAAGTGACTGCGGATAAAGACGGAGTCGTCTCTGAAATCGTGGCAGATGCAATTGGTGTTGCAGCAATGAAACTTGGTGCAGGTCGTGCAACCAAAGAAGATGAAATTGATTTAGCTGTTGGTTTAGTATTAAACAAAAAAATCGGTGATTCTGTAAAAGCTGGTGAGTCACTTGTAACTATTCATGCCAACAAAACAGATGTTTCAGAAGTTGAAGCGATGATTAAAGAGAATATCAAAATCGGTACAGCCGGTAAAGCACCAACCTTAGTTTATAAGCAAATCTCATAAAATAGTTGAGAATTGTTGATAATAAAAACGCGCATGCAACATAGTTAAGGAAGAACCTGACAGATTCGAGTATCATCGGATTATCGGGTTCTTTCTTCCTATATATAAAGAAACAATGATTTTGAAGTTCTATTCTAGAAATTGTACAATAGATATGTGATAACAAACAATGATTTTTTACGTGATTGTCAGGCTGAGATCATTATTGTACGGAAGTACAAGATAAAATTCATTCTTAAGTCCTATGACAAACAATAAAAAAGAAGGCATAATAGGTACATAAGGAAAACACCCTCGGGTGAAAAATTTGCTAAGGAGGCAATTTCCATGAAAGAAAGAGAACGCGTATTAGACTTAGTTAAAAAAGGTATCCTATCTTCAGAGGAAGCTTTAGTCTTATTAGAAAACATGGCAACTGAAAAAGATGAAAAACAAATCAAAAAAGTTGCAGACCAAGTAAATGTAACAAACCCAACTGCTGACACAAAAGAAAATGATAAAGTTGTAGATTTATTAAATAAGTTAGAAAATCCAAAAGAAGAAGTTGTAGAACCTGAGATTTCTGACGAAGATGTTAAAGCCAAAGAGCAAGAAGATCACGAACGTTTAGAAAAAATTCTAGATGACTTAGCAACTGAAGCCAATCGTGCTTCTGTTGAACTTGATGAAATTAATGCTGAAATCGCTGGTGTTAAAGAAGAAATCAAAGAAGCGCAAGAACAATTGATGGAATTAAACACTAAAGAAGAATTAGACACTTTAACAGACCAAGATTTAGCCCAAAGAGCTTCTTTAGAAGAAGAGGTCAAAACATTAGAAGATTCATTAGATGAAAGAATGCAAGAAAAAATTGCATTAGAAGCGGAACTAAAAAATATTCGTAAAGAACAATGGTCTGGAACTAAAGATCGGGTTGCTTCAAAATTTGACATTCCTGATGATTGGAAAGATCAAGCAACAGATACAATTAACCAAGTTGGCGAAAAAATGAGCGAAGCTGGTTCTCAATTAGGTTCATTCCTTAAGAAAACATTCAATTCATTTACTGAAACAATGAATGATAATATGGAATGGAAAGACGTTAGCTTTAAAGTTCCTGGTGTGGCAACAACGAAATTCGATCACGAATTCAATTATCCAACTCCTCAAGCAAGTTTGATTGATGTTAAAGTTGCTAATGGAAATATTGTTTTCAAAACTTGGGATCAACCAGACCTTAAAGTAGAAGGAAAAATCAAGCTTTATGGTAAAATGGATGCCGAAACACCACTTGAGGCTTTCTTAGAAAGAAGCCAAATCGATGTGGATGATGAAGTAATCTCATTCCAAATTCCTAATAAACGTGTCCGTGCGGATCTAATCTTCTATTTGCCGGAACGTACGTATGACCATGTTGCGATTAAATTGCTTAATGGCAACGTCACAGTAGAATCATTGAAAGCTAAAGATGTTTATACTAAATCAACAAATGGGTCAATCACATTCAATAAAATTGATGCTACTATGCTCGAAGTTGAAGGTGTAAATGGTGATATCAAAGTACTAGATGGTGAAATTTTAGACAATATCATTGAAACAGTAAACGGTACAGTAACAGTTGCTGCAACTCCGCAAACAATTGCTGTATCACTAATCAATGGTGATGTACGAATTACAACTAAAGAAAAAGGTCTACGTAAAGTTGAAGCAAGTTCTGTAAATGGAAATGTGAAAATTGCATTACCGAGTGAACTAGGAATTGAAGGAACTGTGAAGACAAGCCTAGGCAGTATTAACAGTCGCTTGAGTGAGTACGAAGTGATTCGTGAGAAAAAAGAAAGAACCAATCAATTACTACAATTTAGACGAGTAAATGATGATGATATGGCGCAAATCAACGCATCTACAACAACAGGAAACATTTATTTAAAAGACACAGATAAATAAATGTGTAGAACGATGATTCAGTAACACGTGTCAACTCGTTGAACAATAGTTAAAATGTTTAACTATTGTTCAATGGAAAATAAAAAAAAGGATGATTCTTCATCCATTCTATTGTAAAATCTATGTGATGAGAGGTGAAAAAAATGAGAAAACGATTGACGAAATCTCCTAATAATGTGGTATTAACAGGAACCTTAGCAGGGATTGCAGAATGGTTAGGGATCGATCCAACAATTGTACGTGTAATTTATGTGGTAGCTAGCTTTATCTTTATCGGCAGTCCAATTATCTTATACATTGTTTTAGCTGTATTAATCCCTTCAGGTAGAAGTCGAAATAATACCGGCTACGGACATCAAAATCAATATAACAGAAATACCCGCAATCCAAATCCTTATGCAAAAGATCAAAAACAAAGAAAACAAGCTGAAAAAGTGAATGATGATGACTGGAGTGACTTTTAATGACATACTTTCAACGTTTGATCGTTAATACGTTGACGTTTGTTTCACTCGCAGTAATTTTTCCTAATATGATTTTTGTGAGTAGTATTTGGATGGCAATCATTGCCGCATTTGTTCTCTCAATTTTGAATATGTTGGTGAAGCCAGTGTTGACGATTTTGTCACTTCCACTTACACTACTTACATTTGGATTGTTTAGTTTTATTGTGAATGCTGCGATTTTGAAAATGACTTCTTCTTTTGTTGGAGAAATGAACTTTGGTTTTTCTAGCTTTGGAGCAGCTATTTTGATGGCAGTAGTCATGTCTTTAGTTAACATGATCGTTAGTGAACGGAATATGAATAAATATCAAGGATAAAAAAACAGCTCAATGCTGATTATTCTCAAGAAATGAGTCATGCTACACTTTCGGGTGCGGCATGACTCATTTTATTTAGTGAACAAATCAGTCAAATCAAATACATGACATTCTTTATGCTGGTTAATATAGCCATATAAGATATTAATAAAATCAACTTGTTCTTTTGTAAAGTGCGTAATTCTTTCTGGTCGTTCTTTGGGCAGAATTTTATTGGCTAATTCATCTGGTGTATATTTAGCAAAAGTTTGCTTAGTGAGTATACGGCTACTTAGTACGCGCCCTTGATAAATTAAATAATATTTTATTTTCTTACCAAAAGGGAGGACAAGTAGTTGCCAATCATTTTGACTAGCTAAAACAAGTTTTTGATTTTGTTTAAAAAAGCGAGTAATAAATTGCCAATCTTCGCGAAATTTTAAGGCTTTTTCAAACGAATAATTATCAGATGCTGAGATCATTTTTTCTTCTAAACGTTTTTGCGGTTGTTGTCCTTTAAAGTTAAATGCGTTCAGTAATTCAGTTGTGATTATGTTTTGCGCAACTGGTTTTTGTTGTTCAGAAGTAAAATTTTGTTGCCAGTAATTTTGTGGATTTAAGTTGTATAATTCTTCTAAAATCCGTTTTAACTCAGCTAGTCTTCGATTTGTAGAAAAAGGGCCAAAGCAATTTTGATTTTTGGGTGTTGTTATGATATTCAGCTTAATTTCACCATTTTCGCTAGCAATCTCAATATATCTATATTTTTCAAAAGCATTCATCTGACGATTGTAGATTGGACGATAAGTTTGTATTAGCTGGCATTCCAGTAAAAGAGCATCAAGTTCGGTATCGACTTCAATTATATCAAAATCAGCAAGTTGCTGGATTAACCGTAGTGTTTTGCGAGAATGACTTTTATTCTTGATAAAATAACTACTAACTCGTTCACGCAATTTTTTGGCTTTACCAACATAAATAATCGACCCATGCAGATCTCTCATTAAATATACGCCTGGAGATAATGGTAATTTTTTTGCTTGTTCTTTTAAATTTTTTTTCATGGAAACACATCCAATAGACTGTTTTTTTATGAACGCCATTACATAACCTAAGTATACAAATTAATTGCTGGTTATGCCAACTCAAAGAGACCAACTGAGATGAAAGATTTATGTAAATATACGGCTGATTATTTACACGAAAGAATAACAATTAGTTTAATGGCTAGTAACTTCTTAGCTGAAATGATAAAATAAAACGAGTAGAAGAAAGGGAAGGTCGATAAACATGGAAGAAGTTGTCAAAATACATCAACTGGTAAAAAAGCTTTCTTTAGAAGTTGTCTATGGTGATGAGGAAAGTTTAAATAGAGAAATTACAACTGGCGATATTTCACGTCCCGGTTTAGAATTAACAGGTTATTTTAATTATTATCCGCATAATCGCTTACAGTTATTTGGTAGTAAAGAAATTACGTTTTCTGAACGCATGATTCAGGAAGAACGTTTAATGGTTATGCGTCGGTTATGTGAAAAAGATACTCCGGCTTTTATCATCTCTAGAGGATTAGAAGCACCAGCAGAAATGGTTCAAGCAGCGAAAGAAAAAGGTTTGGCTGTTTTACGCTCACCTATTTCAACGTCTAGACTATTGGGCGAATTATCCAGCTATTTAGATAGCCGCTTAGCAACAAGAACAAGTGTCCATGGCGTTTTAGTTGATGTTTACGGACTTGGTGTTTTGATTCAAGGTGACAGCGGCATCGGTAAAAGTGAAACTGCACTTGAATTGATTAAAAGAGGGCACCGTTTAATTGCTGATGATCGGGTTGATGTTTATCAACAAGATGAACTAACTGTCGTGGGTGAACCGCCTAAAATTTTACAACATCTAATTGAAATCCGCGGTATTGGAATTATTGATGTAATGAACTTATTCGGTGCAAGTGCTGTTCGCGGTTTTATGCAGGTTCAATTAGTTGTTTACCTAGAAGCATGGGAAAAAGATAAAAAATATGATCGTCTAGGTTCTGATGATACGATGGTCGAGATTGCCAATGTAGATGTGCCTCAAATTAGAATTCCAGTAAAAACTGGTCGAAATGTAGCAATCATTATTGAAGTAGCAGCAATGAATTTTCGTGCGAAAACAATGGGTTATGATGCAACAAAATCTTTTGAAGATCGCTTAACACGTTTAATCGAGGAAAATTCTGGAAATTAGGGAGGGAACCAAATGTTAGGACAAGTAAATCCAGTTGCATTTAACCTTTTTGGTATTGCAGTGTACTGGTATGCGATTATTATCGTCTCTGGAATCGTGCTAGCCGTTTGGTTAAGTAGTAGAGAAGCTGTTCGAGTAGGACTAAAGTCAGATGACGTTGTTGATTTTATGCTGTGGGGACTGCCCAGTGCGATCATTGGCGCACGTTTGTATTATGTAATTTTTCAATGGCAAGATTATGTAGATAATCCCATAGAAATCATTTTGACAAGAAATGGCGGGTTGGCAATTTATGGTGGTCTAATCGGTGGTGGCTTGGCATTATTCTTCTTTACAAGACATCGTTTTATTTCCACTTGGACTTTTCTTGATATAGCAGCACCGAGTGTAATTATAGCTCAAGCCATTGGTCGTTGGGGAAATTTCATGAATCATGAAGCATATGGCCCAGCAACAACACGTTCATTTTTAGAAAGTTTGCACTTACCTAAATTTATTATTGATAACATGAATATTGATGGAACCTATCATCAGCCTACCTTTTTATATGAATCTGTCTGGAACGTCGTAGGATTTATTGTCTTGATCTTATTAAGACGGAAAAAGAATTTCTTAAAAGAAGGTGAAGTCGCATTGAGTTACGTTATTTGGTACTCATTCGGCAGATTCTTCATTGAAGGAATGCGGACGGACAGTTTGTATGCTTTTGGTAGTATTCGGGTGTCACAAATATTTTCATTAGTACTATTTTTTGGAGCGATTATTCTACTAGTTATTCGTAGGAAAAAAGGAAATTTAAAATTCTATGATCGGGACAAAGGAACATTAAAAAAGACCATTTAGAACTGCCTATTCCAGTTAAGCTATGGTAAAATAGAAGTTGAGCATGTAGGGGAATTTTACTAGCAAACATGATTGCTTTAAAAGAACAGCTTAATAATGGTCTTACTCTAAAACAAACTGAGCAAACTGAGTTGGCTACTAGTAAAAGTAATTTTAAGCTAACCAAATTGCTCAGCTTTTCTTATTTTGAAAGGAGATTTTCACCAATGAAACAAAAAGTTGCTGTTTTAGGTCCCGGTTCATGGGGAACGGCATTGGCCCAAGTGTTAGCAGAGAATGGTCATGACGTTCGGATCTGGGGAAATAATAAAGCACAAATTGATGAAATCAATACGTATCATACGAATCGACATTATCTTCCAGATTTAGTCATTCCAGAATCAATTAAAGCTAATGAATCTTTAGAAGAATGTATTGCGGATGTTGATGCAGTTTTATTTGTTGTTCCAACAAAGGCAATCCGAACAGTCGCGCAAGAATTTACTGAAAAATGTAAAAATCAACCATTAATCATTCACGCAAGCAAAGGCTTAGAGCAAGGCAGTCACAAACGCATATCTGAAGTACTGATGGAAGAAATTCCTCAGGAAAAAAGAAAAGGTGTCGTTGTTTTGTCTGGACCAAGTCACGCGGAAGAAGTAGCTGTTCATGATATTACTACTATCACAGCCGCTAGCGAAGATTTAGCTGATGCAACTTATGTTCAGTCGTTGTTTATGAATGATTATTTTAGAATTTATACAAATGATGATGTTATAGGCGTAGAAACTGGTGCTGCTTTGAAAAATATTATTGCTTTAGGAGCAGGCGCAATTCATGGACTAGGGTTTGGTGATGATGCAAAAGCTGCAATTATGACTCGCGGGCTTGCTGAAATTAGCCGTTTAGGTGTCGCGATGGGCGCAAATCCCTTAACTTTTATTGGTCTGAGCGGAGTTGGCGATCTGATTGTTACTTGTACTAGTGTTCACTCTCGTAATTGGCGCGCAGGCAATTTACTTGGAAAAGGGCATAGTTTGGATGAAGTCCTTGAAAATATGGGCATGATAGTTGAAGGGGTATCTACAACCAAAGCTGCGTATGAGCTTTCCCAACAATTAAACGTGGATATGCCAATTACTGAAGCAATTTATAAAGTATTATACGAAGGTCAAGATGTAAAACAAGCGGCAAAAGAAATTATGTTACGTGACGGTAAAACAGAAAATGAATTTTCTATCTAATAAATTAGGAGGCCAAAAGGCATGAAAGTAAAAAAAGCGGTAATTCCAGCAGCTGGGTTAGGTACAAGATTTTTACCAGCGACTAAAGCGATGGCCAAAGAAATGCTGCCAATCGTTGATAAACCAACAATTCAATTTATTGTAGAAGAAGCTTTAGCTTCTGGTATCGAAGATATTTTAATTGTTACAGGAAAAGCAAAACGTCCAATCGAAGACCATTTTGACGCAAACTTTGAATTAGAAAGTAATCTTCGTGAAAAAAATAAAACGGATCTATTAAAATTAGTTGAAGAAACGACAGATGTCAATCTTCATTTTATCCGTCAATCTCACCCAAAAGGCTTAGGGCATGCAGTTTTACAAGCAAAAGCTTTTGTTGGTAATGAACCATTCGTTGTTATGCTAGGTGATGATATTATGGAAGACGAAATTCCACTATCAAAACAATTGATGAATGATTATGATGATACGCATGCATCAACGATTGCGGTGATGAAAGTACCGCATGAAGAAACATCAAAATATGGAATTATTAATCCAGAAGCAGAAGTATCTGACGGATTATACAATGTAAATAATTTTGTTGAAAAACCAAAACCAGAAGAAGCGCCAAGTGATTTGGCAATTATAGGTCGTTACTTGTTAACACCTGAAATTTTTCATGTGCTAGAATCACAAGAGCCAGGTGCTGGTGGAGAGATTCAATTAACAGATGCGATAGACACGTTAAATAAAACGCAACGCGTATTTGCTAGAGAATTTAAAGGCAAACGTTATGATGTTGGAGATAAGTTTGGCTTTATGAAAACTAGTATTGAATATGGTCTGATTCATCCAGAGGTTAAAGATAATCTACGCGAGTATATTATTGAGCTAGGTGCTCAACTTGCTGAGGAAGAAGAATAAAATAAAACAAGTCGTGTCAAAGCTGAGCTGAAATCGGTTTTGGCACGTTTTTGATTTTGTATGAGTAAACGCTAGAATTGTTCTGTCTTCTTTTTTATAATATGTTAAAATTAAGATAACAAAAATTAACTGAATAATTTGTGAAAAACACTAGTTGGTGTTATTCTAAGAACATGAAATAATTGATGGGAGGAGTAAGCGTATGACAGGTGGAGGAGTTGCAGCGATTATTGCAGCCGTAGCATTTGCTGTATTAGTAGTATTTTTAATCTTAGTCTTAATCAAGATTGGTAAAACTGTAGAAAAAGTTATGACCACAGTTGATGAAGCAAATAAAACAATTGAGGTTGTAACGCAAGATGTCGATATTTTATCTAGGCAAGTTGAGGGACTTTTAGTGAAAAGTAACGAATTGCTGGATGATGTGAATAAAAAAGTAGCTACAATCGATCCTTTATTCGAAGCGGTAGCAGATTTAAGTGAAAGTGTTTCTGAGTTGAACTATTCTAGTAAAAACTTAATTGGAAAAGTTGGCTCTATGGGTAAAACAACAGCCAAAGCAGGTGTTGTGAGTAAAGTCGGTGGAGCAGCATTTCGCGCATTTAGAACAAAGAAAACACCAAAAACAAATGAATCTACAAAATAAAAAAAGATAGTGAGGGAATAACTATGGCAAAAAAAGGCGGATTTTTCTTAGGAGCAATTATTGGGGGAACTGCAGCAGCAGTAGCAGCACTTTTATTTGCACCAAAATCTGGTAAAGAATTACGTGAAGATTTAGCGAATCAAGCAGATGATTTCAAAGATAAAGCAGGGGACTATACAGACTATGCAATGCAAAAAAGTTCTGAGTTATCTTCAATCGCAAAAGATAAAGCTAGTGCGCTAGGTGAACAAGCAGGCGATTTAGCTGATAATGTAAAAGACAAAACAAAAGATTCTTTAGATAAAGCTCAAGATGTTTCTGATACAGTTTTAGAATCTTTCAAAAAACAAACAGGTGATTTATCAGAACGTTTTAAAAAATCTGCTAAAGATGTTAATGATCAAGTAGATGAATTAGGTAACATTGCTGAAGACGCATCAGATGACATTTTCATTGATGTCAAAGAATCAGCAAAAAAAGCGAAAGACACTGTCTCTGAAGGTGTGGCTGAAGCAAAAGAAGCAACAAAAGATGTACCTGAAAAAGCGAAAGAAGCAAAAGAAGATACAAAAAAAGCTGTTAAAGATACAGTTGACGATGTAAAAGGTAAATAAACAAAAACTAAAAAAGCATGATTCCATAGCTATCAAAAGTATGGAATCATGCTTTTTTATTAATCGATAATCGTTAATTCTTTTGGTGTTTTTGTAAAAGCTTCACAACCATTTTTCGTTACGTGTAAACAATCCTCAATCCTAACTCCGACTTTTTCTGGAATGTAGATACCAGGCTCAATAGAAAAACACATACCTTCTTCAATAACTAAATCGTTTCCCGTTACTAAAGATGGAAATTCATGGACGGTTGTCCCAATACCATGTCCTAAACGATGGTTAAAATATTCGCCATAACCATAGCCGCTAATAACACCTCGAGCAATCTCATCCAGTTCTCCAGCAGTAATACCTGGTTTCACAGCATCCATTGCTTTTAGTTGTGCTTCTAAAACAATTGAGTAAATCTCATTTTGGAAATCGCTTGGCTGCTTGTAAGCTACAGTTCGAGTAACATCGCTACAATAACCGTTATAAACTACCCCTAAATCAAATAGAACTAGATCGTGTTTTGCGACAGCTGTACTGCCAGGATTGCCATGTGGGCTAGCAGCATTTTTTCCAGTTAAAACAAGCGTATCAAAACTCATTTGAGAAATTCCTTGCCGTTTTAATTGGTACTCAATTTCAGCGAGGATTTCTTGTTCTTTTGCGCCTTCTTTGATAGCTTTAAAACCAATTTCTAAAGCGACATCAGCCCAGCTGCCAGCATCCATTAACTTACTAATTTCATCTGGTGTTTTAAGTAGTTGAAGCTTTTCGATTTTTGGTGTGACATTCGGTGAAAAATCACAAGCTGGGAAGTAATGATTTAAAATATCAAAACGTGCTACAGATAAAGCATCTTTTTCAGTAGCAATTTTATTGGGTAAGCCATTTTGTTTAATTAATTGGGCAATTTTTTCCCAAGGGTTCTCGCTGTCAAGATACCCATAAACTGGATAAATCCAAGAGCTTTTTTCTGCATCTTCAACTTCTAACGCTGGAGTAAATAAAAAAGGATCATGGTTTAATGAAATAAATAAAGCCAGTACTCGTTCATGAGGATCACTTTTATAACCTGAAAAATAAGCAATATGCCCTGGATCACTAATATAAGTAAGATCGATATTTTCACTAGCCATCCATTTTTTTAGTTCATTGATTTTTTCTTGATTCATAAATATCCTTCTTTCTTCTCTATCTAATTGCTTGAAAAACTTACCTTTATCATACCACGAAATAACTTAAAGCGCTTTTTGAAATTAATAGTAAATTTTCATGAAAATAGGATTAAAACGGTTGCAAAAACAAAAAAAGTCTGATATTCTTATTTAGAAATGTAAACAGCGTTTTCAGAAAATAGAAATAAATATAGATATTTAGGAGAATAAACATGGAAAAACAAACAATTACAATTTATGATGTTGCTCGTGAAGCGAATGTATCGATGGCGACTGTCTCTCGTGTAGTAAACGGTAACCCCAACGTAAAACCAGCAACTCGAAAAAAAGTTTTAGAAGTAATTGACCGCTTAGATTATCGTCCAAATGCTGTAGCTCGTGGGTTAGCAAGTAAAAAGACAACAACTGTAGGAGTTATCATTCCTGACGTTAGTAATATCTTTTTTGCTTCATTAGCTCGCGGTATTGATGATGTTGCTACTATGTACAAATACAATATTATTCTAGCTAATTCAGATGGTAATGACCAAAAAGAAGTGAATGTGTTAAATAATCTTTTAGCTAAACAAGTTGATGGCATTATTTTTATGGGTCATCATATTACAGATGAAATTCGCGGTGAGTTTTCTCGTTCGAAAACACCGGTTGTTTTAGCAGGATCAATTGATCCAGATGAACAAGTTGGCAGTGTTAATATTGATTACGCTGAGGCTACAAAAGATGCGACGAGTATCTTAGCTAAAAATGGCAACAAAAAAATTGCTTTTGTCAGCGGCGCATTAATTGATCCTATTAATGGACAAAACCGTATTAAAGGCTACAAAACTGCTTTAGCGGATAATGGATTAACTTATAACGAAGGCTTAATTTTTGAATCTGAATATAAATTTAAAGATGGTATAAGTTTAGCTGAACGTGTGCGTAATAGTGGGGCAACAGCTGCTTATGTTACTGATGATGAGTTAGCTATTGGCTTATTGGATGGAATGATTGATGCTGGTGTGAAAGTACCAGAAGAATTTGAAATCATTACAAGTAATAATTCATTATTAACAGAAGTTTCTCGTCCTCGTCTTTCAAGTGTTACTCAACCTTTATATGATATCGGTGCGGTAGCAATGCGTTTACTAACAAAATTAATGAATAAAGAAGAAATCGAAGATAAAACAGTTGTTTTACCATATGGTATCGACGAAAAGGGTTCAACTAAATAAAGTAAAAAGCAGAGTGGACACAATCCGCTCTGCTTTTTTGTTCAAAATGATTTGATTTAGATGTTAGTAAAGTGTTGAATAATTTGATTCAGCGTTTCAGCTGCATTTTCACCGGCTCGCTCATTGTAGTAAGCAGCAAAACGTTCATCTGCGGCATACATTAGACCTAGGTTTGCATGTAGTTCAGTTGAGTAGTCAAGTGACGTGTAGTTTAACCATTCTTTATGTTTTAAGAAAACCGTTTTTGCCTCATCTGATTTGAAATCCTGACTCACTATCACTAATTTCAATGCTGCAAGCATTTCTTTTTCAGTATTTTCCATCTTAGTAAAATCTTCTTCACTAAGATTAAGCCATTTCTGATTAGAATCTTCTATGGTTTTTTCACCATATTTTTCACGAATTTCTTTGCCGTATTTTTTTTCATTTTCTTCTAATTTTGATTGTTTAAAACCTGCAAATTTTTCTTTATCCGTCATAGTTATTTCTCCTTTTTGGTAACGTAATGTTTTTTCGACAGTCAGGATTAGATGATCGATTTGGTTTCTTTTTTCTAATAGTTGCTGGTAGTGATTTTGTAAGGCCTCTTTAGGATCATAGTTAGGTGTTTCCAATAATTTTAGAATTTCTTCTAATTTCATATCTAATGAACGGTAAAAAAGGATCTGCTGCAGTCGATCGATTTCCTTTGTACCATAAATACGATAGCCAGAAGAGTTTATCCGCGCGGGTTTTAATAAATTAATTTCATCATAGTAGCGTAAAGTACGTGTACTAATTCCAGATAATTCAGCAACTTTTTTGATTGTATATTCCATCTTTTCCCCTCCTGTATCTTGAGTATAAACCTTTACTTAACGTCAAGGTCAAGCCTTTTATTAGAATAACATATTTGAATATTATGTTTAAATGAGAATCTAGGATTTACAAATGCTTTAGGAAAGAGTAAAATTTTTAAATAAAGTTAAAAATAAAAGGGGTTGTTGTGTAGATGAAGCTGATTGAGACACCAATTAAGAAAAATTTAGATTTAGAATATTTTTATCCAAATATTACAAGATTTATTTTTGGGGCTAAAGCGATTAAATTTTTTAAATTATACGCATTAGATCGCACTCAAATTGTATACGCCGATGCGTACGATAAAATTGATATAATCATGATTAACACTAAAAAGAAAATTACGAAACAAGAAGTAGATTACGTGATTAAGCGACTTTTAAACACAGCAAGAGAAGAAGTGGAAGTACACGTTGGTATTAAGAATGAGATGCTTCAAAAAGGTTATTCATTTAGTGCACCTAGAAAAGATATTATTTTAATCCAAAAAACAATTGAATAATCTAAAAGCAGAAGGGAAATCTAGCATCAATGATTAGATGTGTTCTCTTCTTTTCCTTATATAGAATTTTTTGAAACAAAAAATAATAGTTTTATGATAAGAGAGAGCTTTATTAATAGTAAAAACCATAAAAATAGTAGGCTTTCTCTTCGTTCTTTGATAAAATGAGGGTATGCAATGAAAGGAAGAGTGAAAGTTGAAAGAACTATTTCATAAATATAAGGAAGTAATTTCTTATCTGATTTTCGGAGTCGCTACGACAATCGTCAATATTGTAATTTTCTTTGTGTGTAAGGACGTTCTGGGAATTGATTATAAAATAAGCAATGCGATTGGCTGGTTTTTGTCGGTCCTATTCGCATTCTTTACAAATAAGTACTTTGTTTTTTCTAGTAAACATGAGGATTTCCGTTCTTTTATGGTGGAAATGTTTTTATTTTATTGGTATCGTGTGCTTTCTTTTGTCGTTGATATGGGTTTGATGATGTTGATGATTGAAATGATGCATATCTCAGATTTTTGGGCAAAAATGGTGACGCAGGTGGCTGTTATTGTACTGAATTATTTCTTTAGTAAGTTTCTTATTTTTAAGAAAAAAGTTTCGTAGAGAAATAGGATTGATCTGTTAAAAGATTTAGAGTTTAGTTACATTGAAGTAGCGAATTTATAAATAGTAAAGGGTGGCTTAAGGACATGAACAGAGTTTACAGTGATGACAGTTTAACATTACATACCGATTTATATCAAATCAATATGATGCAGACATACTGGCAGTTAGGACGGGCGGATCTTCATTCTGTTTTTGAATGTTATTTTCGTGAGATGCCGTTTAAACACGGATATGCTATTTTTGCTGGTTTAGAACGTTTAGTTGATTATTTAGAGAACTTAACTTTTACAGAAAGTGATATTGCTTATCTTAGAGAAGTTGAGAACTACCCTGAAGAATTCTTGGCATATTTAAAGAATTTTGAATTTAAATGTACAGTACGCTCGGCATTAGAAGGAGATTTAGTTTTTAATAATGAACCATTAATACAGGTGGAAGGTCCTTTGGCACAATGTCAGTTGATCGAGACAGCTTTGTTAAATATGGTTAATTTTCAAACGCTAATTGCAACAAAAGCAGCACGAATTAAATCAGTTATTGGAGAAGATCCCTTGATGGAATTTGGTACTCGCCGCGCTCAAGAATTAGATGCAGCTGTCTGGGGAACGCGTGCAGCATTTATTGGAGGCGCAGATGCAACTAGTAATGTCCGTGCCGGAAAAATTTTTGGTATCCCAGTTAGCGGAACGCATGCACATTCTTTAGTTCAATCATATGGTAATGATTATGACTCTTTTAAAGCCTATGCCGAAACTCATCAAGATTGTGTTTTCTTAGTAGATACTTATGATACGCTGAAATCAGGAGTTCCTAGCGCGATTCGAGTGGCTAAGGAAATGGGAAATAAGATTAATTTCTTGGGCGTACGCTTGGACAGTGGTGATATGGCCTATATCTCTAAACGAGTACGTGAACAGCTGGATGAAGCTGGATATCCTGAAGCAAAAATCTATGCCTCAAATGATTTAGATGAAAATACAATTTTAAGTTTAAAAATGCAAAAAGCGAAGATTGATGTTTGGGGAGTAGGCACGAAATTAATCACGGCTTATGACCAGCCTGCTTTAGGTGCAGTCTTTAAATTAGTTTCTATAGAAGATGAAAATGGCGTGATGAAAGATACTATTAAGCTTTCAAGTAATGCAGAAAAAGTGACTACTCCAGGGAAAAAGCAAGTATGGCGCATTACACGCAAATCAGATAAAAAATCTGAAGGAGATTATGTTACATTATGGGATGAAGATCCTCGTGAACAAGAAGAGATTTATATGTTCCATCCAGTGCATACCTTTATCAATAAAACTGTTCGAAATTTTGAAGCCAGAGCTGTTTTACAAGATATTTTTATTGAAGGTAAACGGGTTTATGAAATGCCGACATTGGAAGAAATTAAACATTATGCAAAAGAAAATCTTGATTCACTCTGGGAAGAATACAAACGTGATTTGAACCCGCAAAAGTATCCTGTTGATTTATCTACAGAATGTTGGAATCATAAAATGCGGTTACTAGAAAAAGTTCGAGTAGATGTAAAGGCCCTAACAGAAGATAAATAAACTTGGAGGGATTTTTAATGGAGACGTTACAACAATCAATTATTAAAGAATTAGGTGTGAAACCAGAAATTGATCCACAAGAAGAAATTCGAAACAGTATCAATTTTTTGAAAGAATACTTATATAAATATCCATTTTTAAAAACGTTTGTATTAGGAATTAGCGGTGGTCAAGATTCAAGTTTAGCAGGACGTTTGGCACAATTGACAATGGAAGAAATGCGCCAAGAAACAAAAAACGAAGCATATCAATTTGTTGCCGTCCGTTTGCCTTATGGTGAACAGGCTGATGAAGCGGATGCAAAAAAAGCTCTAGACTTCATTCAACCAGATGTTTCTTTACGAGTAAATATTAAACCGGCAATTGATGCATGTACCGATTCACTTGCAGAAGCGACTGTTTCAATTAGTGATTTTAATAAAGGAAATATGAAAGCTCGTCAACGAATGATTGTTCAATATGCAATTGCTGGTGAACACGCTGGTGCTGTTATTGGGACCGATCACGCAGCTGAAAATATTACTGGTTTTTATACGAAATATGGTGATGGCGGAGCGGATATTTTACCTCTATTTCGTTTAAATAAACGACAAGGAAAAGCCTTATTAAAAGAATTAGGTGCGCCTGCTGAACTTTATCTTAAGGTTCCGACAGCTGATTTAGAAGATGACAAACCTTTAGTTGCGGATGAAGTAGCGCTTGGTGTGACATATGATGATATTGATGATTATGTTGAAGGTAAACTTGTTTCAGATAAAGCGAAAGAAACAATTGAAAATTGGTATAAAAAAACACAGCATAAACGTCATATGCCGATTACGATTTTTGACGATTTTTGGAAGTGAATTATACTTAAGACAAAATAGTGTGAAATTATTAGGTGCGAATCCCTATTGCACATAGAAACACTAGGGAATTCGCACCAAATTTATAGAGAAAAAAGTTGTTTTTACGGTCTTTCTCTCATTTTTCTTTAATCATTACAAAAGTTTTGTGTGAAAAAAAGTTTTTTTAAGCAATTATTGCTTAAAATGCTCGTTTTTCACAGTCTCACTCTTTATTGAGTGAGACTAAAATAACACATGATTTCATTATGCTTAGTTCATCTAAGTATTAAGCAAACAAAACTATTTTACCTAAAAAAGTTATCATAAAGGCTTGTATAAGCCTTTATTTTTTATATAACCATCCAATTCAAAAATTTATTCCCCTTTTTTTTTCAAATCATTAAAAAAAGTGTAAAATTGTTATACTTATGAGAAAAGAATGTTAAAATATTCTACAATTAGATTATCTATTATGAAAAGAAAGAGAATGAAAATATGAAAAAGTTGTTTAGGAAAAAAAGAGATATTGATAATGAGGTTTTCTCTCCGGTTGAAAAGAAATCTCAAACTAGCGATTTACGTATTCCAGATAATATAAAAGGTTTATCAGATCAAGAAGTACAGCAACGCTATGCGGAAGGAAAAGTTAATAAAGAGACTGAAGATTTATCACGAACAACAAAACAAATTATTTTAGACAATTCATTAACGTTATTTAATTTTATTAACTTATTTTTAGCGGTATCTGTTTTCTTAGTGGGTTATCCTAAGAATGCTTTATTTTTCTGGATTATTATTGTTAATACAGCAATTGGGGTTATTCAAGAAATTCACGCTAAAAAAACGATTGATAAGCTTTCTCTTGTAAATAAAACAGAAGTAACTGTGTTGAGAGAAAACCGCTTAGTTACTGTTTTACAAGACGAGATAGTATTGGATGATGTTTTAGTCTTAGCATTGGGTAATCAGGTTCCTTCTGATGGAATAGTGATTCATTCGGAGAGTTTAGAAGTTGATGAATCTTTATTAACTGGAGAATCTGATAAAATCACTAAGCAAAATGGCGATAAGATTATGAGTGGTAGTTTTATTACTTCTGGATTAGGCTATGTACAAATTACTGCAGTCGGTGAAGATAATTTTGTTTCAAAACTATCTAAAGAAGCTAAAACAGAGAAAAAATCAACATCAGAATTAATGAATTCGCTAAATTTATTGATTAAAGGTTTGACTTTTGCCATTGTACCGATCGGACTACTTTTATTTTGGTCGCAATATCAATCAACACAGTCGTTTCCAAAAACCGTTTTAGGCGTCTCAGGTGCATTGATTAGTATGATTCCTGAAGGTTTAATGCTTTTAACTAGTGTGGCTTTCGCCGTAGGAGCTGCGAACTTAGCTAGAAAACAAACCCTAATTCAACGTTTATCATGTATTGAAACATTGGCTCGTGTTGATACAATTTGTTTGGATAAAACAGGGACGATTACAGACGGAACTTTGACGTTTAAAGAATTAATTCCCCAAGCTGGTTTTCCTGCTAGTGAGATTGAACATGCAGTAGGAGAGATGATGATTGGGTTATCAGATCAAAATGCAACAGCTAAAGTATTACGAAGTCAATTTCCATTGCAGCAGGCAACTTGGAAAGTAAAAGATGCTGTTCCATTTTCTTCTGAACGAAAATGGAGTGGGGTTTCATTTGAAGAAAAAGGATCATTTGTTATGGGAGCTCCAGAGTTCATTTATTCAGATGTTCCAGAAGATTTAAAAGAGAAATTAGCACCTTACAATGAACAAGGTGATCGTGTGCTGATTTTAGTTCATTTTAATGACGAACTAACAAGTTCTGGTTTACCTCAAGCGAAAGAGACGGTTGGGATTTTTATTATTGCAGATACGATTCGTGAGAATGCTATCGATACTTTTTCATACTTTGTAAAGCAAGATGTCACATTAAAAGTTATTTCCGGTGATAATCCAATCACTGTTTCTCAGATTGCAAAACAGGCTGGTATTGAAGGTGCTGAAAATTTTGTTGATATGAGCAAGATTAAAGATACAGATAATTTTAATGATTTAGTTGAAAAGACGACGGTTTTTGGTCGCGTAACTCCCTATCAAAAGAGAGAATTGATTCAGGCGCTAAAAGAAAATGGTCATACAACTTGTATGACGGGGGACGGCGTTAACGATATTTTATCTTTACGAGAAGCAGATGTTAGTGTAGCGATGGCAAGCGGAAGTGATGCTGCGCGTGCTGTGTCCGATGTTGTTTTATTAAATTCGGATTTTAGTTCAATGATTCAAGTTTTAAATGAAGGTCGTCGCGTGATTAATAATATTGAGCGAGTGGCTTCTATGTATATGGTAAAAACAATTTATTCAGCGATTTTAGCTGTAACCTTTATTTTTCTATTTTTACCTTATCCTTTTGCACCATTGCAATTGACTCCAATCAATACATTAACGGTTGGTATACCTTCGTTTATTTTAGCGTTGGAGCCAAATTATCAGCGGATTAAAGGACATTTTCTAACGAATATTTTGAGGATTTCTGTTCCGGGAGCATTGACGGTCGTGTTTAACATACTTGTCTTACAATTGGCAGGTGCTTGGTTTGATTTAACGCATCAGGATGTATCAACAATGAGCGTATTACTTACTGGTTGTGTTGGTTTCCAAGTATTGTTACGAGTTGCTCGACCATTAGATTTAAAGAAAAAAGTTATGATCGGCTTATTATTAGCGGCCTTTCTTGTTTGTTTCTTATTCTTTGGCGATTTCTTTATGTTGACGTCGTTGTTTACAAGAAATGTTTTATTCTACTTACCATTAATTCTTGGTAGTCGTTCGATCTTTAACTATATGTCATTGTTTATGACAAGAGCTGTTTATGAAATTGAAAAGAGACAAGAGAAAAGAAAGACTAAAAAGAGAAAACGTGTGATTTAATTATTTCAAGGGACTTAGAGGCTGAGACAAAAGCGTTTAGCTCCGAGAACCGGGTAGGTACTGTGCAACATCAACTCGGTTCTCGTTGTGTTTTACAGCAATAAGAAGGGATTCACGAAAATTGCCAAGAATCACCATGAGCTTGCGAATGGATGATAATTGGTACCTACTCGGTGCTCTTCAAATTTTTGAACCAAGTAGGTACTATTCTACATCAGTTCGTACCTCACTGTGTTTCATAGCAATTTCGGCTTATTTCCGAAGCCTTCAATTCTTAGAGCTTTAGCTCTTAGAAATTGTTGTGATCGGAACGAAGTGGAGTAGCTGCTTTTTTTTCGCCATTTATTTGGATCTAGTGAGTGAAACAAAACTGATCTTTAGTTTTGCCCCACTCACTATTTTTTACGTTTAATTGATTACAAGAACGATTAGTTGCAATGAAAATTTTATCTTGTTAAACTTAAATTGAAAAAAATGTAGATTTTTTGTATTAAAAACTTGTATGTGTAAGTTAGCTATAGGAGGAAAGATCGATGGATGGTAGCAAAATTAATGGGAAAGATGTCACAGAAGAACAGCTTATAGAAGAAGGCTATCGCAAGTATTCAGGCGAGAAATTGGATATTTATTATAGCAAGGATATTTGTGAACATATCGGCAACTGTGTTCGTGGTAATTCAGATGTTTTTGAAGTAGGTCGCAGACCATGGATTATTGCTGATAACGGTAGTGTAGATGATGATATTCGAGTGATTAATACTTGTCCAAGCGGTGCATTGAAATATATTAAGAAGGGATAAAACACAATTATGGAAATCAAAGAAGAAAGAAATCGTTTTGTTTTATTTAATGATGAAAATCAAGAAATTGGTGAAATGACTTGGTCGGATGCTGGTGAAGAAATAATGATTATTGATCATACCTATGTTGATCCAGCATATCGTGGACAAAAATTAGCAGAAAAATTAGTTTTAAAAGGCGTAGAAAAAGCACGTCACGATGGGAAAAAGATCATTCCGCTATGTCCCTTTGCAAAAAAAGAATTTGATACAAAACCTGAATATTCCGATGTATTAAGAGGTTAAAAGTGAAAAAAACTTACTTGTTCAATAAATAATAAAATCTACCTTTATGTCCGAATTGACTAATGTTTATCAAATTAAACTGGTATTTAATAATGAAATATGCTAAAGTATAGTAGATGTATTTTGTGAGTAAGGGAGAATTAGACTATGTATAATTTTATTTTAACACTTGTAATCATCCTATCAGTAGTGTTGGTTATTGCCGTTATGATGCAGCCAAGTAAACAAAATAGTGCTGCTAGCGCATTTACAGGAGGCGCAGACAAACTTTTCGGTAAACAAAAAGCACGTGGATTTGAAGCTGTTATGCAACGTGCAACAGCGATTATTGGTGCTGTATGGATGTTATTGTTATTTATTTTAGTACTTTTATCATCAAAGTAAGCCTTTGAAGTCCCTCGTTAGTGAGGGGCTTTTTTCTATAAATAAATGAAAAAACAAGAAGCCAAAAATCATTGATTAGCTTTCTTTTCATAAGGTTTTCCGAAGGGAATATGATAGAATAAGAATGAGGTGAATTGAAAGTGAAAATAATAAATCTACCTAAGCCATTATTTACAGAAAATGGTACTCGTGCTGTGTTACTTTTACACGCTTATTCAGGAAGTAGTAACGATGTTAGAATGTTGAGCCGTTACTTAGAGAAAGAAAATTATACCGTATATTCGCCGAATTTTTCAGGGCATGCAACTTTTTCTCCAGAAAATATTTTAGAAAAGTCAACTTCAGATTGGTGGCAGGATACACTAGATGCAATCCAGTTTCTAAAAGAAAAAGGCTATCGGCAAATTGCTGTATTTGGACTTTCAATGGGTGGCATTTTTACAATGAACGCATTAACTGAGCAAATCGACGGAATTGTTGGTGGAGGATTTTTTTGTTCACCAATTTTTCCCGTAAAAAATAATGTGCCGGAAAATTTCGTACTTTATTCTGAAGGGGTTTTAAAAAGAGCTGAAGTTTCTGAGCCGGAACAAAAGGAAAGGCTAGCCAAAATTAAAGAAGCGTCATTGGTTCAATTAAAAGATATTGAGTCATTTTCTACGCAAACAGCTGCAAAATTAGGACAAGTAACGGTTCCAGTTTTTATGGCTCAAGCAGGCAATGATGAAATGGTTGATGCT
Source organism: Enterococcus sp. 5H (assembly GCF_028128615.1). GTDB lineage: Bacteria > Bacillota > Bacilli > Lactobacillales > Enterococcaceae > Enterococcus_L. The sequence continues at coordinate 49,650 of NZ_AMDP01000018.1, forward strand.
ATGGGTGTCTTTAAAACAGCGCAAGCGTTAACTCAAACCCGCAATACATTAAACTGGTACCCGAACAGTGGTCACGTTATCACCGTAGGACCAGACCGAAAACAATTAGAACAAGACGTCGTAAGCTTTTTAAATACATTGTCTTGGAACGAGGTGAAAGAATGACTAAAGAAACAATCAAAGAGAAAATCTTATTTTTCATGGAAAGCCACACTAAAAAAAGTTTTTCCATGGAAGAAATCGCTGAAGGATTGCAATTACAAAAAAGTAATGATTTCAAATTACTTGTTCAAACAATTGCGATGATGGAACGCGAAAAATTAGTTGAATTTACAAAAAAAGGTAAGATTCGTCTACCTCAAAAAAATATTGCTATTGAAGGGACATTTCGAGCAAATGAACGTGGCTTTGGTTTTGTGACAATTGATCCGGAAGAGCCGGATGTTTATATTCCTAAAGAAGCTGTTAATTTTGCGATGGACGGTGATAAGGTAGCCATAGATATTGTTCAACCGGCAGATCCGTTTTCAGATCGCGGAGCAGAAGGAAAAGTTATAGAAATTAAAGAGCGTGCGATTACCCAAGTTGTCGGAGAATTTATCGCATATGATGAAAAAGAAGTTAGTGAAACAGATCTTTACGGTTATGCTGTCCCAAAAGATAAAAAAATGACTGGTTTGACTTTCAATATTGCAGCGCAAGGCATTAAGCCCGTAGACGGTAGCATCGTTATAGTCGAAGTGACTCACTATCCTGAAAAAGAATATCCCAGAAGTTTAGAAGGATTGGTAAAAAAAGTTATTGGTCATAAAAATGATCCTGGCATGGATATTTTATCAATCGTTGTAGCTCACGGAATCCCAACTAGTTTTCCTGATGAAGTTGTTGCAGAAGCCGATAAAGTGCCGGATTCAATTTCAGAAAGTGATTTAAAAGGACGTAGAGATTTACGTGACCAAGTGATTGTCACGATTGATGGTGAAGATGCGAAAGATTTAGATGATGCGGTAACAGTTCGCAAGTTGGAAAATGGCAATTATTTCTTAGGTGTCCATATTGCAGATGTTTCTTATTATGTGACTGAGGGGAGTCAGCTGGATCAAGAAGCTTATGAGCGCGGCACCAGTGTTTATTTAACAGATCGCGTAGTTCCAATGATTCCTCAGCGACTTTCCAATGGTATTTGTTCACTGAATCCTCATGTCCCTCGTTTAACAATGAGTTGTGAGATGGAGATTACACCAGAAGGAAATGTTGTCAATCATGATATTTTCCAAAGCGTGATTCAGACAACTGAACGAATGACTTATACTGCAGTGAATGAAATTTTAGAAGAGCAAAATCCAGAAACGATGGATCGTTATAAAAATTTAGTCCCAATGTTTAAGGAAATGGGCGAGCTACATCATATTCTCGAACAGATGAGAGAACGCCGTGGTGCAATTTCATTTGAAGATCGAGAAGCAAAAGTGTTGGTTGATTCTAACGGTCACCCACAAGATATTTTATTACGAACACGTGGTGTGGGTGAACGCTTGATTGAGTCGTTTATGCTAGCGGCTAATGAAACGATTGCCAAACACTTTAATGACTTAAAATTACCATTTATCTATCGAATCCATGAACAACCTAAAGAAGAAAAAATGCAGCGTTTCTTTGATTTTGCAGCAGTTTTAGGTATTTTGGTTAAAGGAACTAAAGCAGATATTACGCCGAAAGATTTACAAAATGTTTTAGAACAAGTTAGTGATAAACCAGAAGAAGCTGTGATTAATACAATGTTATTACGAAGTATGCAGCAAGCACGTTATTCGGAAGATAATTATGGTCATTATGGACTAGCAGCAGATGACTATACACATTTTACATCGCCTATTCGTCGCTATCCGGACTTAATTGTTCATCGTTTGATCCGAAGCTATAGTGGGACTATTTCAGAGGCATTAAAGGAAAAATGGGATCAAGCCCTTCCTGATATTGCTGATCATAGTTCCAAGATGGAACGCCGGGCAGTGGAAGCAGAGCGTGAAGTTGACTCGATGAAGAAAGCTGAGTTTATGGCAGACAAAATTGGTGAAGAGTACGAAGGGATTATCAGTTCAGTTACTCGTTTTGGGATTTTTATTGAATTGCCGAACACAATCGAAGGGTTAATCCATGTAAACAGCTTGAAACAAGATTATTTCCATTTTATTGAAAATCATATGGCACTTGTTGGTGAACGGACAGGTATGACACTGAAAATTGGGCAAAAAGTCAAAATTAGAGTAGAAAAGGCTGATCCTGAAACAAAAGAGATTGATTTTGAATTTCTTGAAGCAGAAGAAGTGGAACGACTAGAAACACCAAAACAAAAGAAACGCCAAGATCCGCGAAAAAATCGACCAACTGATCGAAAAGAAAAAAACAAAAAGCCTTTTACTCAAAAGAAAAACAAGAAAAAAGGCAAAAAACCATTTTATAAAGAAGTGGCGAAAAAGAAAAAAGGTAAGAACAAGAAGAAATAAGTAGAAAATGGAGGAATGTGTATGCCAAAAGGAGAAGGCAAGTTAATTGCCCAAAATCGTAAGGCTAGACATGACTATACAGTTGTTGACACAATGGAAGCAGGAATTGTTTTACAAGGAACTGAGATTAAATCTATTCGAAATGGACGAATCAATTTAAAAGATGGCTTTGCCCGTATTAGAAATGGCGAAGCTTACCTGATGAATGTTCATATCAGTCCTTATGAACAAGGAAATATTTTCAATCACGATCCATTGCGGACTAGAAAATTGTTATTACACAAAAAACAAATAGCGAAATTAGTAGCAGAAACAAAAAATACAGGGATCACGATTATTCCCTTAAAAGTCTATATAAAAAATGGTTATGCAAAAGTTCTAATCGGACTGGCTAAGGGTAAGAAACAATATGATAAACGAGAAGATTTGAAACGCAAAGAAATTGATCGTCAAATTAGCCGGACGTTAAAAAGCAATTCTCGCTAAGTGGTAAGCTATTTGTTCTATTCGAAAGAAAATAATTCTTTTGAAGTGTGATTATATTCTTTTTCGCATATTTCATTTCTTTGCTTTATCTTAAGTGAAAAGTTTGATAAAGTGTAAGAAAACTGATGTGTTTTCATCGTTTTTTCAGTAACCGGCTGTCATACGACAAAGTACCAACAGGACCCTGTTTTTCTAATAGTCAGTCAGATTAAAAGAAGTGTCTTATTTTCATGAAATTGTTTTGAAATTATTCAACGTTGGTGGTATGATACGTGTGGTTAAGAAATTGAAGCTCTTTTAAGCTTCCCGTAAGTTTGTTGGAAAAGAGGTGAAATAATTTGGAAGAGAAGACACTGCTCTTCAGGATTGGGCCAATTTGGTTTGACGGAACCATTTGTATAATGGTGCTGTTAACATGTGTCATTGTCTTTGGATTAGTATATTTCTGCACAAGAAATCTACAAATGAAACCTAAAGGCAAGCAAAATGTCATTGAGTATCTCATTGATTTTGTTCGGAGTATCATCTCCGACAATATGCCAAGTAAAGAAGTAACCAATTTTCACCTGCTATCATTTACAATGTTTATGTTTGTTTTAGTTGCCAACATCATTGGTCTAGTAACAAAGGTTGTAATTGGTGATTACTCGTACTGGAAAAGTCCAACGGCTGATCCATTCGTTACCTTGACATTAGCATTAATTATGATCGTTTTAACACATTTCTTCAGTGTTAGCCGGTTCGGTCTGAAAGGCTATTTTAAAGTTAGCTTTTTAAGTCCCGTGTCCTTTTTAATGCCGATTAAGATCATGGAAGAATTTACGAATTTGCTTACTCTAGCATTGCGTTTGTACGGAAATATTTTCGCTGGAGAAGTATTGTTAGGACTAATTGCAAGTATTGTATCCAGCACCGGACTTTGGGCAATACCTTTAGCAATACCACTAGAGATGATCTGGTTAGCTTTTTCAATATTCATCGGTGCAATCCAAGCATTTATTTTTGTAACATTATCAATGGTTTACATGGCTCATAAAATTGAAGTCGAAGAATAAATAATTAATAAAAAAACACTTTTTTCTTAGGAGGAAAACAAAAATGGACGGATTAAATTATATCGCAGCAGCAATCGCAGTTTTCGGAGCAGCAATCGGAGCGGCTTATGGTAACGGAAAAGTTATCTCTAAAACACTTGAATCAATGACTCGCCAACCAGAAATGGCTGGACAATTAAGAACAACAATGTTTATCGGGGTAGCCTTGATCGAAGCGGTTCCTATTCTAGGTGTAGTTATTGCATTGTTATTAGTGTTTAAATAATCTCTTAGAAGGCAGGACGCTGAGTTTTTTGAAAACACTACGTCGCTGCTTTCTTTGCTGCGAAACACTGCGATTGCCTCTGGCAGAGTAGATGTTGAGCAGTACTTGGCGACCAAAGGGAGCGAAGTAACCATGATCTATTTTGTGTTACTACCTAACAACTCAGTTGGATAGAGTGTAGAAAGCAAAGCTCAAAGCGTTTAGAACCTGCGATTGCCACTGGCAGAGTAGATGTTGAGCAGTACTTGGCGACCAAAGGGAGCGAAATTTCAATTAAAACACAGTAAAAACTACCGAGAATGGCAGAGAAAGGAAGTTGAGACTTCATGCTAGATCAATTAGTAGTCGGTGAAGCAGCAACCCCTAGCACAACAATAGGCACAATGATTGTTGTCAGTGGTGCGTTTCTAATTTTGATGCTTCTAATCAAAAAATTCGCATGGGGAGCAATCACTGATCTTTTACAGAAACGTGAAAATAAAATTGCCAATGATTTAGATTCTGCAGAGAAATCTCGAATCGCAGCAGCTAAGTTAGAAGAAGAACGTCAAAATAAATTGCTTTCTTCTAAATCAGAAGCTGCAGATATTATTAAAGATGCGAAAGAGAGCGGAGATCAAAACCGTCAAAAAATCTTAACAGAAACAAATGATGAAGTTTCACGTTTAAGAGAAAAAGCCCGTCAGGATATTTCTCAAGAACATGAAGAAGCACTAGCTTCTGTTAAAGATGAAGTAGCGAGTTTATCTTTACAAATTGCAGAGAAAATTTTAAATAAAGAATTAACACCAGACGCACATGAGGCGCTGATTAATTCTTATATTGAAGGTTTGGGTAAATCAAATGAAGTTAGATAAATATACGGTAGGTAAACGCTACGGTAAAGCTTTGTTTGAATTGGCGATTGAAAAGCAAGAAGCCGATAGCATTTATCAAGAGTTACTCAAACTTAGAGAAGTATATCAAGAAGTTCCAGAATTAGGAGATATCTTAAGTGATGTTCGTTTGGAACCCTATGAAAAAGACGAGATCATGAAACAACTAGTTAGTGGTTTCGAAGGAACAGTAAAAAACTTTCTATTTGTGGTTTATAACTATACTCGTATGAATGATCTGTTATTAATGATTGATGAATATGAAAGAAGATATGATGAACACAAGAGTTTACTGTTAGGCACAGCTTTAACTGCTGTACCATTAACAAAAGAACAACATCAATTAATGGAAGAAAAAGCAGCTAAGCTTTTAGGTTATGAAAAAGCAAGTTTAGTAAATCTGATCGATCCAAGTATCGTCGGTGGCGTCGTGATAGAAGCAAATTATAAAGTAATTGATGGAAGTATCCATAAGCAATTAGAACAAATTCAAGAAATGTTATTAAAATAACGTTCAGCACAATAAAGAGGTGAATTGAATGGCTATCAAAGCGGAAGAAATCAGTGCCTTGATTAAGGAACAAATTGAAAACTATCAACAAGAATTAGCGGTTGAAGAAATAGGAACTGTAACATACGTTGGTGACGGGATTGCCCGCGCTCATGGATTGGAAAATGCAATGAGTGGAGAGCTTGTTGAATTTTCTAATGGCTCATACGGAATGGCGCAAAACTTGGAAACGAATGACGTCGGTATTATCATTTTAGGTGATTTTGAAACCATTCGAGAAGGCGATAAAGTCAAACGTACTGGCAAAATCATGGAAGTACCTGTCGGCGAAGCAATGATCGGTCGTGTTGTAAATCCGTTAGGTCTGCCAGTCGATGGATTAGGCGAAATCAAAACAGATAAAACACGTCCAGTTGAAGCAGCAGCCCCTGGTGTTATGCAAAGAAAATCTGTTGACGAACCAATGCAAACTGGACTAAAAGCAATTGATGCTCTTGTACCAATTGGTCGTGGTCAGCGTGAATTAGTTATCGGTGACCGTAAAACAGGTAAAACATCGATCGCTATTGATACAATCATTAACCAAAAAGGGCAAGATGTGATTTGTATTTATGTCGCTATCGGGCAAAAAGAATCTACAGTTCGTAATCAAGTTGAAACGTTGAGACAATATGGCGCGCTTGATTATACAATTGTTGTAACAGCTGGAGCATCGCAACCAGCACCATTACTGTACATTGCACCTTATGCTGGAGCAGCAATGGGCGAAGAATTTATGTATAACGGCAAACATGTTTTGATTATTTTTGATGATTTATCAAAACAAGCAGTCGCTTATCGTGAACTTTCATTATTATTACGTCGTCCTCCAGGTCGTGAAGCGTATCCAGGTGATGTTTTCTACCTACATTCACGTTTATTAGAACGGGCAGCAAAATTGAGTGATGAGCTAGGTGGCGGTTCAATGACTGCTTTACCATTTGTTGAAACCCAAGCTGGAGATATCTCTGCTTATATTCCAACAAACGTCATTTCAATTACTGATGGCCAGATTTTCTTAGAAAGTGATTTGTTTTATGCTGGAACACGTCCGGCCGTTGATGCGGGACTTTCTGTATCACGGGTTGGTGGTTCTGCTCAAATCAAAGCAATGAAAAAAGTTGCTGGAACTCTCCGTTTAGATTTAGCTAGCTATCGTGAATTAGAAGCTTTCACACAGTTTGGCTCTGATTTAGATGCTGCAACACAAGCAAAATTAAATCGTGGACGTCGAACAGTTGAAATCTTAAAACAAAAATTACATGCGCCATTAGCTGTTGAAAAACAAGTTGTGATTTTATATGCGTTGACTCATGGCTTCTTGGACAGTATCAGTGTAGCGAAAATCTTAGAGTTTGAGTCAGAATTGTTTGATTATATTGATGGTAAACATCCTGAATTATTTGAAACAATCCGTACAACAAAAGACTTACCAAAATCAGAAGATTTAGATGCAGCAATTAGCGAATATAAAGAAATTTTCAGTGCATCTAATTCGGAAGGATCAGCTGCCAAAGCAACACTTGAATCTATTCAAAATGCGTAAGAGAGGTGACAAGAATTGGGTGCTTCATTAAACGAAATCAAACAACGCATTGCGTCAACGAAAAAAACAAGTCAAATTACTAATGCGATGCAGATGGTTTCAGGAGCTAAACTGACAAAATCAGAAGCAGCTTCCAGAAGCTTTCAAGAATATGCATCAAAAATCCGTTCGATTGTTACCCATCTCGTTGCATCACAGTTAAATGATTTGGAAGAATTGGATTCTTACGATAGTGAAGAGGCATCTGCTACGGGGAATTATCATGCGATGTTGACCTCACGTCCAGTTAAAAAAACTGGGTATGTGGTAATTACTTCTGATAAAGGATTGGTTGGCGGATATAATAGTTCCATTTTAAAACAAACAATGAAAATGATGGGAGACGATCATGCTTCTCAAGAAGAATTTGTGTTAATTGCTATTGGTGGAACTGGTGCAGATTTCTTTAAAGCACGTGGCATCAACGTAGCATACGAACTTAGAGGACTGAGCGATCAACCAAGTTTTGATGAAGTGAGAAAAATTGTATCGGCTGCGACAACAATGTATGAAAACGAAGTCTTTGATGAATTATATGTTTGTTACAATCACCATATCAATTCGTTAACTAGCCAATTTCGTGTTGAAAAAATGTTGCCAATTTCTGATTTAGATCCGGAAGAAGCAACAACTTATGAACAAGAATATATTTTAGAACCTTCAGAAGAAGCAATTTTAGATAATTTATTACCTCAATATGCAGAGAGTTTGATCTATGGTGCGATTATTGATGCAAAAACGGCTGAACATGCTGCTGGTATGACAGCTATGAAAACTGCAACAGATAATGCGCAAAATATTATTAGCGATTTGACCATCTCCTATAACCGAGCTCGCCAAGGTGCGATTACACAAGAAATTACTGAAATCGTTGCTGGAGCAGCTGCATTGGAATAATAGGGATTATTCAATAAACAAGAGCAAATAGGTTTATTACAACCTCTTTAAATGAAATGGAGGAAAGATACATGAGTTCAGGAAAGATTGTTGAAGTAATCGGTCCCGTCGTTGACGTGGAATTTTCACTAGATCAATCCTTACCAGATATTAATAACGCCCTAGTTGTGTATAAAAACGGCGAACAAAAACAAAAAGTTGTTTTAGAAGTTGCCTTAGAATTAGGTGACGGTGTGATCCGTTCAATCGCAATGGAGTCTACTGATGGCTTACAACGTGGGATGGAAGTTATCGATACAGGTAAACCAATTTCAGTGCCTGTTGGTAAAGAAACATTGGGTCGTGTGTTCAATGTTTTAGGCGATACAATTGATTTAGAGGCACCGTTTCCAGAAGATGCTGAACGTAGTGGGATTCATAAAAAAGCGCCTGCTTTTGATGAATTAAGTACCAGTAATGAAATTTTAGAAACAGGGATTAAAGTTATCGATTTATTAGCTCCTTATTTAAAAGGTGGGAAAGTCGGACTTTTCGGTGGTGCCGGTGTTGGTAAAACCGTTTTAATCCAAGAATTAATTCATAACATTGCTCAAGAACATGGCGGTATTTCAGTATTTACTGGAGTCGGTGAACGTACACGTGAAGGTAATGACTTGTATTTTGAAATGAAAGATTCAGGCGTTATTGAAAAAACAGCGATGGTGTTCGGTCAAATGAACGAACCACCAGGTGCTCGTATGCGCGTTGCTCTTACTGGTTTAACAATTGCTGAGTATTTCCGTGATGTTGAAGGACAAGACGTACTATTGTTTATTGATAATATTTTCCGTTTCACTCAGGCTGGTTCAGAAGTATCTGCTTTATTAGGTCGGATGCCTTCAGCTGTTGGTTACCAACCAACTTTAGCTACTGAAATGGGACAATTACAAGAACGAATTACATCAACTAAAAAAGGTTCTATTACCTCTATTCAAGCGATTTATGTACCTGCCGATGACTATACGGATCCGGCTCCGGCAACAGCTTTTGCCCATTTGGATGCGACAACCAACTTGGAGCGTCGTTTAACAGAACAAGGAATTTATCCTGCGGTAGATCCATTGGCTTCATCTTCAAGTGCTTTAGCGCCTGAGGTTGTGGGTGAAGAACACTATGCGGTTGCAACAGAAGTACAGCATGTTTTACAACGTTATCGTGAGTTACAAGATATTATCGCAATTTTAGGAATGGATGAGTTGTCTGACCAAGAAAAAATCTTAGTTAGCCGTGCTCGTCGTATTCAGTTCTTCTTATCACAAAACTTCAATGTAGCAGAACAATTTACTGGTCAACCAGGTTCTTATGTTCCTGTTGCAGATACAGTTAAAGGCTTTAGAGAAATCCTTGATGGAAAGTATGATGATATACCTGAAGAAGCGTTCCGCAGCGTGGGTAGAATCGAAGATGTTATAGAAAAAGCAAAAACATTGAGCTATTAGAAGGAGGAGACACAGAATGGACATTTTGACTGTAAATGTGGTAACTCCTAATGGTTTAGTTTATGACCACCGTGCAACGATTGTTGTTGCTAAAACAACAGATGGTGAGATTGGTATCTTACCTCAACATGCGCCAATTATTGTACCTTTAGCTATTGATGAAGTTCGTGTAAAGAGAACGGATTCTGATAACCATGTGGATTGGATCGCAGTTAATGGCGGTATCATGGAAGTTCGAGATAACATTGTTTCAATTATTGCCGACAGTGCCGAACGTGAACGAGATATCGACGTACCTCGTGCAGAACGTGCCAAACAACGTGCAGAACGAATTATTCAAGAAGCAAAAGAAAATGCTAATTCGGATGAACTTCGTCGGGCAACAGTTGCTCTGCATCGGGCAATTAATCGAATCAATGTATCAAAACATTCGTAACATATTATAGAAGGTTGAAGCAGTGGAACGTTCACTGTTTTAGCCTTTTTTTAATAATTTATAGAATTTACATATATTTTTTATTGAAAGTTAAGAATCTTTATTTTAGGTTTTAGCTAATATATGATAAACTGTCTTTGTATTCTAATTTTTTGCTAACTAGCAGTACTCACTAGCCTTTTTGAAGTTGAACAACAGTTTTAATTTAATTCATTCAGGGGCTAGTCGAAATTAAGGAGAAAACTATGCAATATTATGGTGTTGATGCAGTGGTTCGGATAATTTGCCATATGATGTTTATTTATGTCAGTTTTTGGGCAATGCAGTCTATCAGAATCGACCAGTTTTTCAAAGTCCATCGAACCTCTCAAGTACGATTATTAATCGTCTTCTTTTCAATTGTTATCGGCTATACGGTAAGCTCATTTTTCTTAGAGTTTTTAGCCTTATGCCGTAACTTATTTGTTGTTTTTTTTCCGTGAGAATGGACAAATAAAAAGAAAAGGTACTATTTGTTGGTAAATAGTGGTATAATAGAAAAGATTTTGGATTGAGACATCCAACTCTAACTTTTTTGGGGGGAACAAAATGGAACAGATTATTGTTCATGGTGGTAACCAATTAAAAGGAACGGTCAAGATCGAAGGGGCTAAAAATGCAGTGTTACCGATTTTAGCGGCAACCCTTTTAGCGGAAGAAGGTACAACAACATTAAACAACGTGCCGATTCTTTCTGATGTATTTACAATGAATCAAGTAATTAAACACTTAAACGTAGATATTGATTTTAATGAAGACTTAAACCAAGTAATTATTGATGCGACAGAGCCTTTAGGCATTGAAGCTAATTATGAATATGTAAGTCAAATGAGAGCTTCAATCGTCGTTATGGGTCCTTTATTGGCTCGTAATGGACACGCTAAAGTTGCGATGCCAGGTGGCTGTGCAATCGGCAAACGGCCAATTGATTTACACTTAAAAGGCTTCCAAGCTTTAGGTGCTAAAATCATTCAAAAAAATGGCTATATTGAAGCTATTGCAGATGAGTTAATTGGGAATACTATCTATTTGGATTTCCCTAGTGTAGGAGCTACACAAAACATCATGATGGCAGCTGTTAAAGCCAAAGGCACAACTATCATTGAAAACGTTGCTAGAGAGCCTGAAATCGTTGATTTGGCAAACATTCTTAATAAAATGGGTGCGAAGATCGTTGGCGCAGGAACTGAAATGATGCGTATTGAAGGTGTAGAAAAACTTCATGCTGTTAAACATTCAATTGTTCAAGACCGAATTGAAGCAGGTACATTTATGGTAGCCGCTGCAATGACTGAAGGTGATGTACTGATTGAAGAAGCAATTCCAGAACATAATCGTCCATTAATTTCAAAATTAACTGAAATGGGCGCTGTTATTCGCGAAGAAGCTGATGGTTTACGCGTAATTGGTCCTAAAGTAATTAAACCAACAGACATTAAAACATTACCGCATCCAGGTTTTCCTACAGATATGCAGGCACAAATGACTGCGATGCAAATGGTAGCGAATGGTTCGAGTGTTGTAACTGAAACAGTCTTTGAAAATCGTTTCCAACATTTAGAAGAAATGCAACGTATGAATGCAGATGTGAAGATTGACGGAAATATTGCGATTATTAACGGTACTGATGCATTACAAGGAGCAGCAGTTGAAGCAACAGATTTACGAGCAGCAGCAGCTTTGATTTTAGTAGGTTTACGAGCTAATGGTATTACACGTGTTTCTCACTTAGAGTATTTAGATCGTGGCTATTATAAATTCCATGAAAAATTACAAAAATTGGGTGCAAAAGTAGAACGAGTAAACGACGAAAAATCTATTGAAAAGAAAATGTCAACTGTTAGTTAAAAGGAGAAATAGATATGAGTTCGACACGCTATATTATAGTGACTTTGTTGAAAGTCTTAGTAGTGATTGCCTTAGCGATTATTTTATTTGTGACCGGTACGATGATTGGTTATGGGTTGATTGGCGGGGGAAATCCAAAAGATGTGTTCAAAGAGGAAATTTGGGCTCATATTTTAGAGTTTTTTAAGTAAGGATATAAGAATAAAAAGAGAATGTGAATAACCAGTTCAGCAATTAATTTGTTGGGCGGGTTATTTTTTTGAATTGCAGATAAATTTATTTTACTTATTTTCAGATGTGTTCCGTTAGTCTTTTAATAAATGAATACGTAAAGATAGCTAAAGTATTATTTCGAATGTAACAAAGAACCAATTGATTTTGTGAGAATGTCACGTAGCTTTAATTATGTTGTAACCTCAAAGCTTTCTAATCATGATACGATAGCCCTCGTATGATTTTAGGAGGAGAAACTAATTAATGAAGAGAGGATGGGTATCAATCTTAGTTATCGTTTTTTGTTTTATTGCTGGAACAGTAATTCCAGTATATGCAATGGATAATACCAAAAATGAAATAGAGTCTTTAAAAAATTACACAGTTGTGTCTGAAAATAGAGTAAAAAATTTGTCTAGCTCAATGATCCATTCGTTATCAGAAAGCAAAGCTTTTCAAATTGTTAAAACTGAACTAATAAACAAAGAAAAGGCAGAAGCAGCTAAACAAGAAGCACAATTAGCAACTGTTAACAAAGAGGACTCAAAACCAGAAGGTGAAAAAATAATTATGGAAGCAACAGCATACTCTTGTAATGAAGGGGTTACTGGTGGTGGTAATTTAACAGCACTCGGTCAAGATCTCCAAGCAGATCCAATGGCAATTGCGGTTGATCCAACTGTTATTCCATTAGGCACAAAGCTTTATGTCGAAGGATATGGTGAGGCAGTCGCTAGTGATACGGGCGGTGCAATCAAAGGCAATATCATTGATCTTCACTTTACAGATGTATCTGAATGTATTACATGGGGGAGAAGGCAAGTTGAAGTAACGATAATAGCCTAAATATAAGATTTTATTTAGAAGGATTCTGAAAAAGGATCTTTCTATTTTTTATTTTATTGTATAATCAGCTCCCTAATGATAATCAATCTCTGTAATTGTTTTCACTAAATCGTAAAATAAAAGTGTTCTATGTTATAATAAAGATTGATTAATAGCAGAAAGGGCGATAAAGTGATGAAAGCAAAAGTTACTGAAATTGGCGTTCGAGCGTTAGATGAAAAAGAACCGATTATTATTCTCTTTGGGGAAGGTGCTACTGAAAGTCTAAGAGAATATTCTGTGATTCAAAAATTTCAAGAGAACCGACCTTTGGAGATGAAAAAAGGTGATTTATTAAAGATTGATGGTCAAGAATATACTATTTCATATGTTGGCGCGTTTGCTAATAATAATTTGAATAGCATTGCACACGTGACGCTTGTGTTCGATAATGTTCCTAAAGAAGATCCGATTGTAAATGGACTATATCTTTCTCCAAGTAAACTTCCGACTATTGAAGTTGGGACTGTTATAGAATATGGATCGCTTGGAGTGTGATTGAATGGAGCAAAATAAGGACAAAGAAAAACGTCTATCATGGTTTTGGCGTTGGTTTTTAAATAATCAAGTTGTAACGGCGTTATTGATCGTTTTATTAATTTTATTAATACTGTTGGTTTTCACAAAAGTATCTTATTTGTTTAAACCGCTGCTGCAATTCGCTGGGGTAGTTGGTTTACCGTTAATTATGGCGGGAATTCTTTATTACTTGATGAACCCGGTAGTAGACTTTCTAGAGAAAAAACAAGTGCCGCGAATTTGGAGTATTATTGGTTTATTTATTTTAGTTGTAGCTTTAATTATTTGGGGACTAGTTGTGATTGTTCCAAAAATTCAGGAACAAACGATTAGTTTTGCCAATCATTTTCCGCAATATGTAGAAACAATTGATACGAAAATGCAAGAAATTCTAAGTGATCCGCTCTTTGCGCAATTCCGGGTTCAATTAGAAGACATGGGTGATAAATTAGCCAGCTCTTTAACAGATATTATCAAAAATGTTTCGACATTTACGGTACAGGGGTTAGGTAGTTTTGTTGGTGCAGTAGCGACGGTGATCGTAGCGATCATAACGATGCCCTTTATTTTATTTTACTTGCTGAAAGACGGCAAACAGTTAGCTCCGTATTTAATGAAGTTTTTACCTAATAAAATGCGCAAGCCAACGTTGAAAGTATTAGGAGAAGTTAATTCACAAGTTTCTTCTTATATTCGCGGACAGTTAACTGTTGCTTTTGCAGTTGCAGTGATGTTTATCATTGGTTTTTCTGTTATTGGATTGGATTATGCGATTACTTTAGGAATTACAGCTGGATTTCTGAATTTAATTCCATATTTAGGTTCATTTTTAGCAATGGTGCCGGCAATTTTTCTTGGAATTGTTGGCGGACCAGTCTTGTTAGTGAAAGTGTTGATCGTATTTGTGATTGAGCAGACGATTGAAGGGCGAGTAATTTCTCCTCTTGTTTTAGGGAGTCAATTATCCATTCATCCAGTGACGATTCTAGTTGTGTTACTGACTTCTGGTAAATTATTTGGTGTCGTAGGGGTTATCTTGGGAATTCCGGTGTATGCGGCAGCTAAGGTTATCATTACACACGTTTTTGAATGGTACAAAGATGTCTCTAGTCTATATCATGAAGAAGAGTTGGAAAAATTAAATGAATAAAAAAAGAAAATGAAGCAGAATGACTCTGTTTCATTTTCTTTTTTATTAAAATGTTTTACCTAAATTAGTTGCTTGATCCATTGCATTACCTAGTAGTTCTTCTGCTTTTTCTGGATGATGGTCAATTCCTTCGATGAATAGTTGATCCACTTCAGAAACACCGATGAAGTTTAAGATACCTTTTACATATTGTGATGCAAAATCTTGTCCTTCATAAAATCCACCATTTGATTGAATGTGTAAAGCTTTCTTACCGTTCGTTAATGGTTTTGGTCCTTCTTCTGTATATTTGAATGTTTTACCTGCAACATTAATTGTATCTACCCAAGCTTTTAAGCGAGTTGGCACATTTAAGTTCCATAAAGCATTTGCAATAACAACTTTGTCAGCACTTAAGAATTGATCTGTTAATTCATTAAAACGTGCAACTTTTGTTTGTTGGCTTTCGTTTAGTTCAGTGAATTCAGTACCAGTTCTTAGCGCACCCCAGCCAGAAAGTAATTCTTCATCGATTTCTGGAACGAAATCTGTATAAACATCTAATAAATCAATTTCGTCTGCTGGGTTTTGTGCTTGATAGCTTTCTAAAAAAGTTTCAAGGGCACGAACAGAACGAGATTCTTCTTTAGTAAGTGGATGTGCTTTAACTACAAGTAATTTTGACATGGTAGGTCTCCTTTGAAATACCGAAGTATCATTATTTTTTAATCAAAAACTATTTTACTAATAAAAAGTAAGGAAATCAATGTTTTTGATTATTTATTTGTAAAAAATAGTGATAAGGTTAGGTTTTGTTGACAAAAAATAATGAATTTAAGACATTTCTCTTAAGAAATAAGGGATTTTAGAGTATTGAAATATCCGACCAATTAAAGTCGAATCTTGTGAGAATCTTTCTAATTGGAATGAATAATTAGTGTCGATTATTTTAACTAAAATAAAATCTATAAAAACCATTAAGATTGAACAAGAATACATTTTTAAAGAAAGTTAAAATGTTTGGCCATTTTTCTGATAATTCGCTTAAAAATATTTCGTGAAAAGGGTTGCACATTAATAAAATTAATGGTATTCTATCTATGCAATAAGGATTGTTACTGTTCGGCAGGCAAAACCTGAATCTTCCATAGTATTTGAATTGGGCGGATTCTAGGTTTTTTTCATTTGTATTTGTAAAAGTGAGGTTCATCATGTATATCGAAAAAATATTAAACAATAATGTCATTATGACGAAAAATGAATCAGGTGAAGAAATAGTCTGCATGGGCCGAGGATTGGCATTTCAGAAAAAAATTGGTGATATTATCGATCCAACGTTCATTGAAAAAGAGTTTGTATTAAAAGACTCTGTCACTTCAGGACAATTTCAGCAATTATTTGCAGATATTCCATTAGAAGAAGTAGAGGTCGTTAAAAAAATAGTTGATACTGCTGAAGAAGAGCTTGGAATTGAGCTTTCTTCTAATATTTACTTGACCTTAACTGACCACGTACATTATGCGATTATGCGGGCAAAAGAAGGCATTGAGATGCCTAATCCATTAATGTTTGAAACAAAAAAGTTTTATCCTAAAGAATTTGCAATTGCCAAAAATGGTGTCGCTTTAATTAAGGAAAAACTGAATATTGATTTTCCCGAAAGTGAAGCAGGTTTTATTGCTTTTCATATCGTTAATAGTGAACAAGCTAATGGTAATATGGAAGTAACAATGGCTGCCACTGAAATGGTACGCGATATTCTAACGATTATTAGTCGCTATTTTGGTAAACCATTTGATGAAGATTCATTGAATTATCAACGAATCGTGACTCACCTTCAGTATTTTGCACAACGTTATCTTCAAAATGAAACCCACGATGAAGAAGACGATTTCCTATATGAATTGATTCAAAGCAAGTACCCGAAAGCATTTCAATCGGTACAGCGAATTAATGATTACTTGATGAAAAAATACGATAAACCAATCGACAAAACAGAACAAATTTATTTAACGATTCACATTCAGCGAGTAACTGGTGAAAAGAAATCTTAGATACCCATACTGAATGATTTAAAATTGAATTTCAATCGTAGCGGATTGTTACTGATTAGCAGGCAAAACCTAGATTGAAAAAACAACCGATGTATTTATACTGAACTTTTTTAGTATGATAGATCATTGTTTTTTCAGTTTAGGTTTTTTTATATAAAAAATATAGAAAAGAGGAATAGATTATGAGTAAAAATCAAGAAATCGCGGCACGTGTCTTAACGTTAGTTGGCGGGGAAGAGAACGTGAATAGTGTCGTTCACTGTGCCACAAGATTACGTTTTAATTTAAAGGATGAAGAGAAAGCGGATACAGCAAAACTGAATCAAGACCCAGATGTGATTCAAGTTGTTAGAAGTGGCGGACAATATCAAGTAGTTATTGGTAGTCATGTAAGTGATGTTTATAAAGAATTAATGGAACATAGTGGTCTAGGGGATGAAGGTTCTAGTTCAAATGAAGGACCGAAAGGCAATATTTTTAATCAGCTTATTGATATTATTTCATCTATTTTCACACCATTTTTAGGTGCAATGGCTGGAGCTGGGGTTTTAAAAGGTTTTTTAACACTAGCTGTTGCGATGAATTGGCTAACAGCCGAATCAGGCGTTTATACAGTTTTATTTGCAATCGGTGATGGAATCTTTACATTCCTACCAATTCTTTTAGCTTTCACTGCTGCTAAAAAATTCAATACAAACCAATTTTTAGCAGTCTGTTTGGCAATGGCTCTTGTTCATCCAAGTATTACTGCATTAGCAGGAACAACATTAAGCTTTGCTGGAATTCCGGTAATTATTGGTGCTAGTGCGTATACTTCATCAGTTATCCCGATTATTTTAGCTGTTTATGTACAAAGTTTTGTAGAACGTTTCTTCAAGAAAATTGTTCCTTCGTTTTTACAAATTATTTGTGTCCCTCTAGGTGTATTTCTTGTGATGGCTCCAGTTACATTTATCGTAATTGGTCCAATCGGTACAATTTTAGGTGATTTATTAGGAAAAGGTTACGATGGTATTTATGGTTTAAGTCCAATGCTTGCTGGAGCAGTAATGGGTGGTTTATGGCAAGTATTTGTAATGTTTGGTATGCATTGGGGCTTTGTTCCAATTATGCTGGTTAATTTAACAACAAATGGTGCGGATACAATGGTACCAATGTTACTTCCAGCAGTATTAGCACAAGGTGGAGCAGCATTAGCAGTATTCTTTATGACAAAAAATGTAAAACTTAAGGGATTAGCATTATCTTCAACAATCACATCTATTTTTGGTATTACAGAACCTACAGTTTACGGTGTAACATTACCGCTTAAAAAACCTTTTATTGCAGCTTGTATTGGTGGTGCAGTCGGTGGTGCATTTATCGGCTTTAGCCATGTACAAAATTACGTATTTGGTTTAGTAAGTATGTTAAGTTTACCTGGTTTTATTCCAGCAGATTCAAAAGATACTTCAGGAGTGATCGCAGCTCTTATTGGAACGGGAATTGCAGTTGTCATTGCCTTTGTCTTAACATTTGTTTTAAAATTTGATGATAAGACTGAAGACGCTGAGTTAGATGCTTTAAGCAATGACGATAACAACACATCAAAGCAATCTAATGAAAAAAATGATAAAATAATTTTAGCAAGTCCTTTAACTGGTACTACAGTGCCTTTAAACAAAGTTGAAGATCAAGTCTTTTCGTCTGGAGCATTAGGTAAAGGTATCGCTATTGAACCAACAATTGGTGAGCTTTATGCTCCAGCCGATGGAGAAATTTCAACACTATTCCCAACAGGACATGCAGTCGGAATCACGACAGTTGATGGGGCAGAAATTTTAATGCACATTGGGATGGACACAGTAGAGATGGAAGGCGACGGTTTTGAATTAATTGCTAAACAAGGAGATAAAGTTAAACAAGGTGATCTATTAGTAAAATTTGATATTGAAAAAATCAAAGCAGCTGGACATCCTACAGTGACGCCAATTGTAGTTACTAATAGCACTAATTATCTTGATGTTTTAGATATGGATCAAACAGATGTATTACACGGTGAAGATTTCTTAGCAATTGTACGTTAATGAAATGGTTTTATAAATGACTGTACTCAAGTTAAAATCTAAGGAGGAATAATGTATGTCAGTTAAATCAACAAGATTTCCAGAAGGATTTTTATGGGGCGGCGCAACTGCTGCTAATCAATTGGAAGGTGCATATCTAGAAGATGGTAAAGGCATTTCAGTTGCCGACGCTATGCCTGGCGGTAAACAACGTTTTCAAGTACTAGGTAGTGAAACGTTTAATTGGGAAATTGATGAAGATAAATATATTTATCCTAATCATCGTGGTATCGATCATTATCATCGTTTTAAAGAAGATATTGCTTTGTTTGCTAAAATGGGATTCAAATGTTATCGTTTTTCAATTGCCTGGGCAAGAATTTTTCCTAAAGGTGATGAAACAACACCGAATGAAGCTGGTTTGAAATTTTACGACCAAGTTATTGATGAGTGTCTAAAACATAATATTGAACCTGTAGTTACTATTTCTCATTATGAAATGCCTCTGCATTTAGCAAAAGAATATGGCGGCTGGAAAAATCGTCAACTCATTGATTTCTTTGAGAAATATGCTAAAGTAGTTCTAACACGTTATGGCAAAAAAGTGAAATATTGGATGACGTTCAATGAAATTAATTCAGCGTTCCATTTTCCGGCGTTAAGTCAAGGGATGGTTAAAGCAACAGGTGCTGGCGATTATCAAAATATTTTCCAAGCATGGCACAATCAATTTGTAGCAAGTGCTAAGGCCGTTAAAATCGGTCATGAAATTAACCCGGATATGCAAATTGGCTGCATGATTATTTACGCAACAACATACAGTATTGATGCAAATCCAGTCAATCAAATGGCTACTTTAGCGCAAAATCAAGAATTCAACTTCTATTGTACAGATGCTCAAGTTAGAGGCGAGTATCCTGCTTATCAACAACGGATGTTTGAAAAATATGGAGTATCTGAATTAGAAATCGGTGCTGATGATTTAGAATTAATGAAAAAATATGCAGTTGACTACATTGGTTTTAGCTACTATATGTCATCAGCGGTTAATGAAACTGCTGAAGTAGAAGACACAGTTGAAGGAAACTTATTAGGCGGTGTCCGTAATCCATTCTTAGAAGCAAGTGAATGGGGCTGGCAAATTGATCCGGAAGGGTTAAGAATCGCTTTAAACGAATTGTATGATCGCTATCAAAAACCTTTATTTATCGTTGAAAATGGCTTAGGTGCGATTGATAAAGTAGATGAGAATTTTTATGTAGAAGATGATTACCGTATTGATTATTTACGCCGACATATTGAAGCAATGTCAGACGCAGTTCATGATGGTGTTGATTTAATGGGATATACGCCTTGGGGGTGTATTGATTTAGTTAGTGCTTCAACAGGTGAAATGAGCAAACGTTATGGTTTTATCTATGTTGATCTAGATGATAATGGCGAAGGTACGATGGATCGCTATGAAAAAAAATCATTTAACTGGTATAAACAAGTCATTGAAACTAATGGACAAAACTTGAAATAAAAGATTGCAGGATAGATCAGTAATTTCTGATTTGTCCTGCTTTTTTTCTCTTTTCTTTTGAAGCAGGTAAATTATTGCTGTATAGTTATTTTGAAAGGAGGGTTTAAAAATGAATCAAAAAGAACTCAAGCATCCTTTTTTTGTGATTATCGGTCCAAGTGGTTCTGGTAAAACTAAAGTAGCAGAGGCTGTTTTTCCAGCTAATTATAAAGTTGTTTCACATACAACACGTCCGATTCGCAAAGATGAAGTAGATGGTGTAGATTATTATTTCGAAACAAACCAACAATTTGAACAACTGATTAAAGAACATGCATTAGCTGAACACGACCATTATCATGGTTATAAATATGGTGTGGGCGTAGCTGATTTGTTAGAAAAAACTAGTAATCATTATGCTTTTGATGTACTAACATTGAAAGGTTTTCAAGATATTGAAGCTATTTTTGGCGAAAAAGTGATCCCGATTTTTCTGAATGTCTCTAAGCAAAATGTTTTATCTCGTTTAAATGAGCGTGAACAAGATCTGAAGTTAATCAATGAACGTTTAGCTTTATACGATCAAGAGGCGAAAAATAAAGAGAGCTTGAAGCATTATAAGAATACCTATTTTGTTGATGCAGACCAACCCTTTGAAGCAGTAGTAAATGCTGTTAAACAGATTGTGAATAACAATTTGTAGGAAGAAAATTTATCATGATTGAAACCTGAGTGGGACAAAACTAAAAATCTGTTTTGCTTCACTCGCTACATCCGAATAAACGGCGAGAAAAAACCGACTTATTTACCGGAGCTATCTCGATCTCTTAAAAAAAGAAGGTACTCCCTTTAATCTTGCCGTTTATTCGTATTTTAGCTTCGGAGCAAAGTATTTTTAGCTATCGTCTGTTTCTCTGTTTATGTAATGACAAAAATGTTAGTTGTAAGAAATAGTAATTAATGGTTAAATGAAATGGTAACCTGATAAAAAGTTATCTAATAGTGACAAAAAAACAATGCAAATCATGGTAAAATATAATTGTAATTAGATAAAAGGTATTTTATTCTGAAGCCTACTGCAATAGGTAAATATAAAATTTAATACTATATGGATAGACTTGGCAGCCCACTACTATTTTGTGGAAATTGGACAAGTCTAAAATAATGCCGTTTATTTATGGGGTTAGTTGTAAAAAGGTTGTCTGAATTTTTGAAATAGAATATAAGCTAGGATAAAAATGTCAAAAAAATTTGGTTTTATTCGAAGATTTTATTTATATAAAAAATAAAATCTAAGAAATTGGTATATATGTTAAAATAGGTGATTTTCTAAGCAAATTGAAAGTACAATCTTTCTTTTAAAGATCATTTACTTGCTGAAATCACTAGACATGTTTAGAATTAATAAAAGGAGACATTCGGAGGGGGAAGACGAATGAAAAAATTTCAATTATCGAAAGATGTATATGTGAAAACGGTTGCGATTAGAGTAAAAGATGTGGAAAAAATGGTTAACTTTTACAAAAATGTGTTGGGTTTTGTATTAAAATTAGAAGAAAATAATTTGTCTATTCTAGGTTCTCAAGAAAAAAATAGCCGTTTATTGATTTTAGAAGAAACGGATACGGAAGATCAAGTTGTTGGAGCGTTTGAAAAAGCGTTTTGTTTTTCTTTATTGATTCCGACAGAAGAAGAATTTGGGAGTGTTTTAAGAAGAATATCCTCTCATCAGTATCCGATTGAAAGGGCAGTCCAAAGCGCTAATCGTCGCAGTGTTTTTATCATTGATCCAGAAGGTAACGAGTTAGAAGTAAGTGTTCAGATTGCGGTAAATGATGGTCCAGATCAGCAAGAAACATTTAGTGTACAAACGTTGGTACATGAGAGTAGAGTCCTGTATTCAAGTTTATCACCCGAAGTTCATTTTGATCGATTAAAAATTCCGATGGAAAATCGTGCGGGATATTTTCATTTCTATAAAGATATTTTAGGTATGGGAACAGATCAAGAGCATGAAGAAGACTTATTATTGGATAACGGTGGTTTTGTCGTTCATCTTGATGATTCTGCAAATGTTGTGTCTGAAAATAGAACGGATGAAGAGACGCTGGGGATTGATTTTTTTGTCATTCCACTTAAAAATGAGGAAGACATGCTTAAATTAAAAGAGCATTTAGAGAGAAAACAGCAAGAATTTTTTGTTGATAAAAAGTTAACAATTTTAACAATATTTGACCCAGGCAAGATTGAATGGTGGTTTGTAAGAAATGAATAAGCAATAAAAAATATCGATTAAGCTTAGAATGAATGAGGAACTAAAATAATGTATATAGAAACAAAAAAAAAGATTCAAGAGTTGATAAATGAAGAAGTGTTTCATGGTACTTGTTTTTCTTTTATGACGGAACGAGAAACGAAAGATTATATTTGGGGAAATGCGCAAATATTACCGACAGTCGAACCAATGAAACGTTCGCTGCTTTTTGATGTGGCTTCTTTGACCAAAGTAATTTGCACGACCACGGTGGTATTGCAAATGATGGAAGCAGGGGAGTTAGATATTGATCGACCACTTCATTTTTATTATCCAACGTTTAAGGATGAAAAAATTACACTGCGACATCTGTTAACTCATACATCGGATATTCATAGCTTTATTGAAAATCGTGACATGCTGACGAAGGAAGAGTTGCGGACCGCCTACAATAATGTAAAATCAGATGAGAATTTAGGGAAACAAGTTGCTTACACTGATACGGGAACTATTTTGCTTGGGTTTATGTTGGAAGAGCTATTGGGAGAAAATGTCATTGAGATTTTTAGAGAGCGAGTATTAGAACCGATTGGTATGACAGCTAGTACGTTTTTACCTGACAATCCTACACTAACTGTTCCAACTGAATTTCATCCTGTCAGGGGGTTAATACGTGGGCAAACCCATGATCCAAAAGCATTTACATTAGCAGAACATGCAGGTAATGCAGGTTTATTCAGCAATCTATCAGATATTAAAAAGTTTACTGAAATGTATTTAAACGCGGGAGTAGCTGGTACAAACAGAATTTTAGCAGATACAACAATTCAGTTATTGTTAAAAGATCAAACCCCTGAAAAATCGGGATATCGTTCTTTAGGTTGGGATTTAAAAAAAGATATAAGCGGGAAAAACTTATTATTTCATACAGGCTATACAGGCACTTTTCTCTTGATCGATCCAATCGGAAAAGAGGCCTTTGTTTTTCTATCAAACCGTGTTCACCCAGTTGATAAAAGAGCAGAGTATATTGAAAAAAGAGACGAACTTATTCAAACGTATTTAATTGAAAAAAATAACAATCAAAGATGAATCGCTTTCTTTTTAGTGGTATAATTGATTCGAGTAAAAACTGAAAGGGGACTCTCTAACAATGCAGCAACCTTTATTTTTAAAACCAGTGTTTCAAGAAAAAATCTGGGGCGGCGATCGCTTACATACCGTTTTTGGTTTTGATTTACCCAGTAACAAAATTGGTGAAGATTGGGCGATTAGTGCACATCCACATGGTGTCAGTGTAGTAGAAAATGGTGAATTTGCTGGTCAAAAGCTTGATGATTTATGGACCAATCACCGTGAATTGTTTGGAAATGCTCAGGGAGATGTTTTTCCTTT
The DNA here is from genome assembly GCF_028128615.1 of Enterococcus sp. 5H. GTDB lineage: Bacteria > Bacillota > Bacilli > Lactobacillales > Enterococcaceae > Enterococcus_L. Next base: position 73,669 of record NZ_AMDP01000018.1, read on the forward strand.
ACTAACTAAAATTTTAGATGCCGAAGATGATTTATCTGTACAAGTTCATCCTGACGATACCTATGGCTTAGCCCATGAAGGCGAACTAGGAAAAACAGAATGTTGGTACATTATTGATGCTGAACCAGGAGCAACGATTATTTACGGACATAACGCTAAAACACGTGAAGAATTAGAAGCTATGATTAAAGAAGAACGCTGGGATGATTTATTAAAGAAAGTTCCTGTCAAAAAAGGTGATTTCTTCTACGTACCAAGTGGAACAATTCATGCGATTGGCAAAGGGATCATGATTTTAGAAACGCAGCAAAGTAGTGATACAACATATCGCGTTTATGATTACGATCGTAAAGATGACAAAGGTCAAGCGAGAGAATTGCATATTCGTCAGTCTGTAGATGTGACAACAGTTCCGGCTAAAGATGCGCAATTGTCGATTCAGCAACAAAATCAAGGTCAGTCAAGCATTGTTACTTATTTGAAGACAGCTTTCTTTAATGTTTATGAGTGGCAAGTTAAGGGAGTTTTGAAATTAAAGAAAAATGCGCCTTATACATTGGCAACGGTTATTGATGGTGTGGGTAGTTTGATTATTGAAGAAGAAGGTACGCTTAAAACAGAACAGTATGATTTAGAAAAGGGAACAAGTTTCATTTTACCGAATAGTATTACGAAATGGCGAATTGAAGGGGATCTAACAATTATCGCTTCAGAACCTGGAATAGATGTATAAGTAAAAAGAAGATTGTTTGGAACTTCCAAACAATCTTCTTTTTACTATTCAACTGTGACCATCTCTGTAGGAATTTCAAATGGTTCACCGTATTTTTTTTCTAAGGCTGTTTTAATTAAACGAATACCAAGATTTTCATTCCGAGCAAGGATTGGTCCATGGAAATAAGAACCAAACACATTTTTATAAATTACACCTTCAGAACCATCTTCGCTATTATTACCTTTACCTTGTATGACATTACCTAATGGACGCTCGCCTTCACCTAAAAATGTTCGTCCATTATGATTTTCAAAACCGTAATAAGTTTCATTGAATTCTTCATTATGAATTACAATATCACCGATGTAACGGTTGTTTTCTTGGCTTAAAGTGTAGTGATCCAGCGCACTAATCCCTTTGATTTTTTCACCGTTAGCACCCATATAATAATGCCCTAAAAGTTGATAACCACCGCAAATAGCTAGCATCACACCATCATTTTCGATGTATTCTGTTAATGATTCTTTTTTTGTTTGAATATCTTCTGAAATAATTAATTGTTCAAAATCTTGACCACCGCCGACAAAAACAAGATCATATTTATTGGGATCAAAAGGTTCATGGATACTCACGATTTCAGAACGAAAAGTGACACCCATTTTTTCAGAAAGATATTTCAGCATTAATAAATTACCGTTATCACCATAAGTGTTCAGCAAATTTCCATATAAATGACAGACAACTAATTCTTTAGGCACCATTCATCCCTCCTTGAATATATCCCTTTGCCGCTAAAGATTTGCGTAATTGCAAGACAGCAGTATATGTTGCTAAAATATAAACGTGTTCTGTTGGAAGTTCTTTAATCGCTTCAATGACAGCTTCTAAATCCGGAATTTCTTTTAGTTTATCTTCAGAAATACCAGCGACTTTCAAGCGTAATGCCATATCTTTATGACGATCACCGCCTGCAATCACTTCTGGAATTGCCATTTCTGCTAGCGCTTCATGATCGCCATCCCAAATCCAACTGACATCAATTCCATCAGCATAATTAGCATTTAGAAGTGAAACAAGTGAAAACGAATAAGGAGCAAGTCCCATCATATCAATAACTTGATTCAAACCAACAGGATTTTTTACTAAAACAAGAGTACATGACTTATCTCCGATTTTGATTGTTTCTTGACGACCGAAAACTTTTTCATCATAGCTTAAACCTGCTCTGATTTTTTCCGGTGCTACACCGTAGTGTTCAGCGACAGCTGTTGCTGCTAGTGCATTGTACACATTATACATTCCGCCAACCGCAATACTGTATTCAGCTCCGTCAATAACAAAATCAGCAGAAGTATTATCCATTTTGACCATTTCCGTTAATTGAACATCTAGTTCAGGACGATGGAAACCACAGTTTGGACAATAATATTTACCGAGATTGGCATAAGTAATCATTTTATAATGTAAAATATGATGACATTTTGGACAAAGTAGTCCGTCAGTATTGTAATGAGCCATCTGTTCATGGTCAGGTTGATGATTAAAACCATAGTATTTTCTAGGATTTATCGTCTCAACAGAGTTAAAAATAGGTGAATCTCCGTTGCACAAAATAGGTGCTTCTGGTGCGGCTGAGGCACCGTCAACAATCAATTTGTACGTAGTATAAATTTCCCCATAACGATCCATTTGATCGCGGAAAATATTTGTAAATAAGAATAATTTTGGTTGAATATATTTCGTTACACGACTAAGACTAGCCTCGTCAATTTCAAGTACAGCAAATTTCTTTTGTGCATGCTTATTTTTAGCAGAGAGGAAAGTTGAAACGATTCCTTGCTCCATATTTGCACCAGTCGGGTTTGTCAGTACGTGGTCAAACTCTTGACGTAAAATATTCACAGTTAAAGCAGTTGTTAAAGTTTTACCATTGGTTCCGGTGACAACAACAATTTCATAATCTTTTGCTAATGTATCCAAAATCTTTGGATCGATTTTTAATGCTAATTTCCCAGGGTAGCTACTGCCGCCTTTGAAAAAAGTTTGTAATATCCATTGAGAAGTTTTTCCAGCTAGGATTGCTGCGTGACTTCTAATTCCCATAAAGCACCCTCCAATTTCATCAAGCCAAATCAGGTCAAAAGTGTTCGTGTATGAACAATGTTTATTCGCCCAATTAGTTAATAGTAAAAATGAAACAAATATTTTATTCTGCTTCACTTTGATAAACTCAATTTATAATAACACAATTGAAAAAAAAAATTAATTCCTTTTACTCTTTCTTACTATATTATAAAGATAAACAGAGTATTATTAAAAAGGTAGATAAAACCATTTTAGTGTATAATAAGAATATCTAATTTGAAACCGATTACTTGATTTCTCATATGAAAAAAATGATGTTTCCAGAAAGGCGGTTTATTTCTTTGATAAAATTACGGTTGAGAGAGGCAGTCATTTAAAAACAAAAGAATAAATACAATTTAAGCAATAGAAGCGATTATTATCAGTGATTCTGAATCTAAACGTTTCTGTATAAGGAGAGTTAATATGTTTCAATGGAAAAAGCTTAGTAAGTCAGATATTAAACGTGAAATTTTAGCAGGAACAACTTCATTTTTTGCTATTTCTTATATTATTATGGTAAACACAGTTATTTTAGCACAGGCTGGTATGCCCAAAGAATTGACGGTTTTTGGAACTATTTTTATTTCTATTATTGGTTCGGTTCTGATTGGGTTATTCGCAGATGCGCCGATTGTGTTAACGACAGGAATGGGTGTGAATTCATTTTTTACCTATACCTTAGTTTTGTCGTTGGGGCTGACGTGGCAGCAAGCTTTAGCTGTTAGTTTTTGTGCAGGAGCTGTTTATCTAGTTGTTGCCTTTACCAAGTTGAGTAAACTGTTTGCTGAAGTTGTTCCGGAAACCTTAAAAACGGGAATTACTGTTGGAATTGGTTTTTTTCTAGTTTTAATTGGATTGGAAAAGGGGCATTTGATTGAACGGAGTGAGCATACTTTTACTCATTTAGCGCCATTAAACGATCAGTTGACGTTGTTGACTTTATTTTCATTAGCACTGACTTTAATTTTATTTTTAAAAAAAGTACAAGGAAGTTTTTTTATTGGTATCGTGGTTGTAACGCTTGTATCTAACCTTTTAGGATTAGTTACACCGACAGAACAATTTTCTTTAAAGAGTATCAGTCATTATTCGGATGTTTTTTTGCAATTGGATTTTAGTTCATTTTTCTCGAAGAGTTTTCTATTGGGAGTATTTGCCTTGTCGATGATCTTGATTTTTGAATCGATGGGCTTGCTTAAAGGCTTGATGCCAGAAGCGGAAGAAGAACAGTATCTGCGTGCTTATCGTATGACAGGGTTCATTACATTAATTTCTGGTATTTTTGGAACAAGTCCAACTGTTGCTGCGGCTGAAAGTGCAACAGGGATTGAAGAAGGTGGTAAAACAGGATTAACGGCTATTACTAGTGGTATTTGTTTTCTATTAGCGTTGATTGCCTTACCGTTTCTTTCGTATATACCAGATGCTGCGTTGGCACCAGCGATTATTATCACAGGTTTCTTGATGATTCAGCAGATCAAAACGCTAAACTTTGATGATTTTAGTGACTATTTTCCAGCTATGTTGATGATTGTCTTGATTCCTTTCACGATGGATATCTCTGATGGGATGGCTTTTGGTTTTGTAGCATTTCCTTTGACGAAATGGGTTTCTGGTAAAAAAGCAGAATTATCGTTGCCGTTATGTCTAATCTCCGGACTATTTTTACTTTATTTAATTGTGAATGTCTTTATCTGATGTAGAAATAAAAGCTGAAACCGAAGTACTCTCAGAGTTACTCCAGTTTCAGCTTTTTTAATTTATCCAATAATAATTTTTTCTGACGGATACTCATAACCAATATCTCGTGTTTCTTTCGGTACGAATAACAGCAATGTATAAAGCATTCCAATTCGTCCGATAAACATCAATAATGCGATCATTAATTTTCCAACAGTAGTCAAATCAGATGTAATCCCCAAAGATAATCCGGTTGTTCCAAATGCTGAGGCTACTTCAACGATGATTGCAATTAGCGGGTGGTCTTCTGTAGCCGTTAAAAATAAAACAGCAAAGAAACACATGGTTAACGATAACATAAACACGACAATTGATTTTTTGACATCATCTTCATCGATTCGGCGGCCAAAAATATTAATTTTATCTTCACTTTTTAAAAATGAGTATAGATACAAACCAATAATCGCGACAGTCGTTGTTCGAATACCACCGCCAACAGAGCTTGGGCTACAACCAATAAACATTAACAACGAAAAAACAATCAACGTAGTAATCTGAAAATCACCTAAGTCATTAATTTGCAGACCAGCATTTCTAGTCGTCATAGAATAAAACATCGATGTCATCCAACGTTGAATTTCGCCCATATTTACAAATAAATGATCTTTCTCTAATAAGTAAATTAAAAGCGTTCCGCCAATAAAAAGAATAACGAATGCTAACAAAGCTATCTTACTGAATAACGAAAAACGAAAAGGTAAGCCTTTTTTCTGCTTTTTAAAAAACAACCATTCACGAACTTCCATCAAAACAGGAAAACCAATTCCGCCGATAAAAATTAAAAACATAATAGCTAACAGAAAAATATAGTCATTTGCAAACGGCATAATTGAATCTCCAGTAACATCAAAGCCAGAGTTTGTCACAGCAGAAATCGACTGATAAAAACCGTAAAAAATCGCTTTAGGCCAAGTCTTATAATAACCAGCAAAATAAAAATAAATAGAAAAAAATGTCCCGAAAATAATCTGGAACCATAAAATAATCGAAAATGTAATTCTGATTAAGCGAACGATCCCACTCAATTTTGGCTGATTCATATCAGTCATGATTAATTGTCGCTGTTTTAAAGAAATCCTACGTTTCGATAAGATAATAAACGCAGTAGAAATCATCATGATGCCTAAACCGCCTATCTGAAAAAGAACTTCCATCAACAATATTCCTCGTTCATTAAAGACCGAATTAATATCGAAAGTCGTTAATCCAGTAACACTCACCGTACTAATTGCCATGAAAAACATATCAATAAAATGAACGTGAACACCGGGTTCTCGAAAGAAGGGCAGACAAAATAATAAATAAGAAATCACTGTCATAATAATATAGTATGAAACGATAATTTGAATAGATGAAAAATTTTTGGAGACAAAACGTCTACCTTTCCGTTGCAATAACCATAAAAAACGCAGATTCATAATGGACCTCCTGAGTATCATTAAAATAAGTATAGCAGAAAACAACTTTAGGGCAAACAGAGAGCAGAAATAAGAAATTGATTAAAAATTAGTAGAATAGGTCACAAATCCGATAGAACATGTTACTTTATTCAAATAGGGAGTATTAATTTGATCTTGTTTGTGAAATAAAGAATAAAGTCAGAAGGAAATAAGGGCAGCTAGTATCTAAAATACATTTAAAATATGAATTTTGTTTTTTTATATAAATGTGATTTATTTCACATTTTAATTGTATTATTTAATTGATTGCACTAATTCCAAGCTAAAAGGTCTGTATCGGTTAAAATTTTCAAGAGGTGAGGAAAAAATGAAAAAAGTAATGATGCGTTTACTATCACTAAGTTTAGTAATGGGGATTGTAACGGGTTGCGCGAGCGATCAAAAAGAAACTGCAAAAGAAAGTAAGGAATCAAAAGATTCTACCGAAGTTACTTCTGGGGCTTCAGCAAATGGATATACTGATTTAAGTGAACTAAAAGATGAATATGACATTGTTATCGTCGGTGCTGGTGGTGCCGGAATGACGGCTGCTTTGCAAGCAAAAGAAGCAGGAATGAATCCCGTTATTCTGGAAAAAATGCCTGTCGCTGGCGGAAATACAATTAAATCTTCTTCAGGAATGAATGCATCTGAAACAAAATATCAGAAAGCGGATGGCATAACAGACAGTAATGATAAATTTTATGAAGAAACATTAAAAGGTGGTAAAGGAACGAACGACAAAGAGCTTTTACGCTTTTTCGTAGACCACTCATCAGATGCAATTGATTGGCTAGATAGTAAAGGGATCGAATTAAGCAACTTGACCATCACTGGTGGAATGAGCGAAAAACGGACCCATCGTCCAGCTGACGGATCTGCAATCGGCGGCTACTTAGTTGATGGACTTGTGCGCAATGTCCAAGAAGAAGATATTCCATTATTCGTGGATGCTGATGTTACTGAATTGACTGAAAAAGACGGCCAAGTTAATGGTGTCAAAGTAAAATTAAACGACGGTGAAACAAAAGACATCAAAGCTGATGCTGTCATCGTTACGACAGGCGGTTTTGGTGCAAATAAAGAAATGCTGGAAGAATATGATCCAGAACTAAAAGATTACGTAACAACCAATCAAGAAGGTACTACTGGTGATGGTATCAAAATGATCGAAAAACTTGGCGGTGCAACTGTTGATATGAAAGAAATCCAAATTCACCCAACAGTTCAACAAGAAAAAGCCTATTTAATCGGTGAAGCGGTTCGTGGAGAAGGAGCTATTTTAGTTTCTCAAGAAGGAACTCGTTTTGTAGATGAATTGGGTACTCGTGATAAAGTATCGGCTGCTATCAACGAATTACCTGAAAAAGCGGCGTATCTTATTTTTGATCAAGGCGTACGTGATCGTGCGAAAGCGATTGATTTTTATGCTGAACAAGGTTTTGTGGTAGAAGGAAAAACCATCGAAGAATTAGCGAAAAATATTGATGTACCTGAAGCTGCGTTAAAAGAAACACTAGATCTTTGGAATACAGATGTAAAAGCTCAGTCAGACAGCGAATTTGGACGGACAACTGGGATGGAAAATGATTTAGTAACGGCTCCATACTATGCAATTAAAATTGCACCAGGAATCCACCATACAATGGGCGGAGTTAAAATCAATACTAAAACAGAAGTATTAAAAGAAGACGGAACACCAATTAAAGGATTATATGCTGCAGGAGAAGTAACTGGCGGACTTCATGGTGCAAACCGCATCGGTGGAAATGCTGTTGCAGATATTATTATTTTTGGTCGTCAATCAGGAACGGAAGCAGCAGCTTTTGTTTCAGAACAACAAAAATAGTTAAATAAAGTTTAGAGGCTAGGACAGAAGAGGTTGCTTCTGATCCCGCCGTTTATTTAGATTTAGAGAGTGAAGCAAAGCTGATTTTTAGTTTTGCCTCACTTTCTATTTTTATGATTAAATGGGCCTTTTTACGATAAAGCTAGGAGTAATTTACTAAAAATACTGCAATTTTGCTGAAATAAGATCTGATAGGTTGAATGTATAACAACTAGTTATATAACCTCCAATAAAATAGTAGATAAGTAGCTCGAGTAAGATGAAAAAATTGCGAAAATGATAAAAAAATAGAACAAAAAATAAAAAAAAGTTATAATTAGATATTAAATAAGACAATAAGTTGTTTTGTGAAACTAAGGGGGAATTAAAAAATGGGTGTTAAAAGTAGTACAACTGTTGCAGGGAGTGTATCCGCTTCATTTAGCAAATCTGCTAGTGCCTTAAATAGTATCAATGCTTCTACGAGTGTAGCCTCAAGAACCAATGTTTCTGGAAATGAAACGGCAAAAACTTCTACAAGTAATTATGGAAAAGGATTGCAACAACTATCTACAAGTATTGTTTCAGCAGGCGATGCTATTCATACCGTTGCAAAAGACTTTTCAAAAATTGACCAACAAGCTTCTCAGCAATTTGAATCTAATCCATTAGGAAGTTGGTTTAAATGATGGAGATAGACTATCAAACAAAAATCCGTCAAGTTCAGGATGAACAAGACAGAATACGGCAAGAAATTCGGTCGGTTGAAGAACAACAAGAAGATTTTCACTATCTACAACAAGAGGAACAACGTCTTTATAATGAAATTATAGAAACAAGTTCGCCAGAAGACCGTCAATATTTCAAAGATAAGGGAGAAGATAGCTTTTCCTTAGCAAAAAAAGCACAACAACAGTTAGAAGAACAAGAAGATGAGTTGAAAAATACTAAAAAACAACTGATTGACAAAGAGGAAGAATTATACATTCAACAAAGAAAAGAACAAGTGAAAGAAAAGGAGCAGTAGGATGGGGTTGAAATTTTATGTAGGAGAGATACAGCAACAAGGAAATGAAGCTTCCAGAATGAACAACCAAGCAAGTCAAGCCATATCTTCTTTACAGAGCAGTATTTCACAATTTCTATCTGCGCCGCTGTCAGGAAAAGCTTATGATTCGGCAAAAAGTTATTTCGGTACAGTCTATACACCACTCTGTCGTTCTGCCATTTTAACTGGAGAGGCTCTCGAGAATGCACATAAACGATTGTTGAGTGAATATCAAGGAATGGTCAGTAGTACCGACACGGATGAAGACCAAATCCAAAGCCAAATTGAGCGTCTTGAGCAATTAAAACAGTCATTAGAAAAACAAATGCAGGTGTCAAAAACTATGCGACCAGATTTAGAACATCGATACATGAATGCCTGTGATGTTATTTCAAAAAAGAGAGAACAACTCGAGAAATTTTATGCATATAATGCCCTTTCAGCTAGTATTTTTGCCGAATATGAAGCTTGCCAGCAAGAGTTTGATAATGGATTGGCACAAGTGAAAGATTGTAAAGCATGGAATTCGGCTTCAGGAACGTTTGATGTTGGTCGATTAAATATGACATGGGCAAAACCAATCAATACACGGTGGGAACAACGGGAAAAAATGAAACAAGAAGTAAAGAATCGAGAAATGAAACAAACTATTTCCAGTTTGGATGGGTATACAATTGTTTGTAGTACATTGGGTACGGATAAAAATTGGTATCTAATGAAAGATGGCAAAATTGTATCGCCAAATGCTCATCCAAAACTCTATAGTCAGTTGGAAAAATGTAAAAATTATCTGAGCAAAGACCAATATAAAGTAGAGAATGTGAAAATCGTAAGAAATGAAATGCCACTAGCTCCTGGATTTGGAGGAATATTGGGCAATGTTGGTAAAATAGGTAAAGGAATTGGTATAATTAGACAAGGGATTGGTGCCGTAACAATTGGTAAATCTGCTGTAGAAGCAATCAATTCCGCAAGAAGTGTTGAGGCGAGTAAACGAGTAAGAGCAGTTAATCCAAAAGATTTATTACCACAGCAAGGGTTAGTTACTGGAGAAGTCGAAGGTGCTCCACCAGTAGATGCTGGTAAACAAGGAAAACACCAAGAAGGTCATAAAAATAATGAACAGTCAACAGAAGATAAATCAACATGGATTGATGGGGAAAATGGTGTAGCAGACACACAAGAGGCTTGGCAAAAAGGAGATTGGGCTGATGGACGTGAGGGCACTGTGAAAGAATATGATTCAGGAGAAGTAGTTGGTAGTGACGGAGTAACGACTGAAATTGTAGTTCATATCGACGGAAAAGGGAACATCCATGGATATCCTAAAATACCTAAAGAAGTAAGGGGGAAACTAAATGAACGCAAACGAACAAGCGATTAATTTTGTAAATAGAAGTTTGAAAGAAGGGGACTATGGATATGTCCTAAGAAAATATGTGTACAGCGATGAATGGGATGAACATTTATTAAAAAATATGGATGGAATAGTGTTTAAACCGTCAGGCAGTTTTGATTATACTAGATGCTTTTCTTATATGTTTATGGAAGACATTAAATTATCCAAACCTTTTTTTACACTAGAAGCAAAGAATGAAGTCATGGAACGTGGTTATATAGAATATATTGGGTTAAAGATATCAGCAATAAGTCCGTTTTTTACGATTAGAAAAGCACAATATCAAAAACCTAAAGATGGTATAACTCTAGATATAATCGATTTAACAGAATTTAAAAATAAGAAGTTAGAAAAAAAATATACAGAACTAATAGAAGTATTAACAGAGCAAAAGTTGATTTTGGTTGACAGGGAAGAATTAAAAAAAGTACCTTTAGACATTCCTTTGGAAAACTATGAGCCAGAAGAAGTAAATTGTTTAAGTTATTTGTTTGAATGATAACAAATTGAGGTAGGAAGTGTAGAAACTGCCTATCTCTTTTTTATGTTTCACATTAACCTTGAAGTATATAGACCATACGACAAAAGATAAAAAAATGACAGATAATTATACGCATACAAGTCCCAATTATATAATAGAACTAGCTGATAAAACAGACGAGGTAATGGTTTTACTAATCAAAGTATAATGATTACCTCTTTTTTTTACTTCAAAAAAGATGCTGGTATTGAAAAATTTTAGTAAGTAAACTCCCTTGATACATAAGTCTTAAATTTACCACTGTAAAAAACTCCGAAAATATAGTAAAATACGAGAGGGACAAAATGAAAGGTGACGACAGACGAATGGCACAATTATTTTTCAAGTATGGGGCAATGAATAGTGGTAAAACCATTGAAATTTTAAAAGTAGCACATAATTATGAAGAACAAGATAAACCGGTAGTCATTATGACTAGTGGACTTGATACAAGAGATGGTGTTGGCGTAGTTTCCAGCAGAATCGGTTTGCGTAGAGAAGCGATTCCGATTTTTCAAGAAACCGATGTTTATGAATTGATCCAAAAGCTAGACTACAAACCCTACTGTATTTTAGTGGACGAATCACAATTTCTTGGCAAAAAACATGTCATTGAATTTGCTCGAGTTGTTGATGAATTAAATATTCCTGTGATGGCGTTTGGCTTGAAAAATGATTTTCGCAATGAATTGTTTGAAGGCTCAAAATATTTGATGTTGTATGCAGATAAATTAGAAGAGTTAAAAACAATTTGCTGGTTCTGTCATAAAAAAGCGACAATGAATCTTCATTACATTGACGGCTTGCCTGTTTATGAAGGGACACAAGTCCAAATTGGTGGTAACGAAGCTTACTATCCTGTTTGTCGTAATCATTATTTTCATCCGCCAATTGACGGAGAGCAAGTGAAAAATTAATTGAACAAATCTCTTTAATTAAAAAGAGTTACCTATTGAATTTATTACGAAAAAAAGGAGCAAACAGTTATGTACGATCAGTTACAATCAATTGAAAATCGCTATGAAGAGCTGGGGGAGTTATTAAGTGACCCGGAAGTGATTAGTGATACGAAACGTTTTATGCAGTTATCCAAAGAAGAAGCGAATACTCGTGAAACAGTAGAAGTCTATCGCCGTTATAAACAAGTAGTTGAGGGTATCAGTGATACTGAAGAGTTATTAGGCGAAAAATTAGATGCCGAAATGGCTGAAATGGCGAAAGAAGAACTTTCAGAATTAAAAAAAGAAAAAGAAGTTTTAGAAGAACGAATCAAAATTTTACTATTACCTACAGATCCAAATGACGATAAAAATATCATTATGGAAATCCGTGGTGCAGCTGGCGGAGATGAAGCAGCTTTATTTGCTGGTGATTTATTCGGGATGTATCAAAAATACGCAGAGTCCCAAGGTTGGAAAACCGATGTTATGGAAGCCAGCATTACTGGGATCGGCGGCTATAAAGAAGTTATCATGATGATTTCAGGAGATAATGTTTTCTCTAAATTAAAATATGAAAGTGGTGCACACCGCGTTCAACGTGTACCATCAACAGAATCACAAGGTCGAATTCATACGTCAACTGCTACAGTCGTTGTTTTACCAGAAGCTGAAGAAGTAGAATTAGATCTTGCAGATAAAGATATTCGTACGGATATTTATCATGCCAGCGGTGCTGGTGGTCAGCACGTCAATAAAACGGCTTCTGCTGTTCGTTTGACACATATTCCAACAGGAATCGCTGTAGCGATGCAAGACGAACGTTCTCAAATCAAAAACCGTGAAAAAGCAATGAAAATTTTACGTGCAAGAGTCTATGACCAAATGCAGCAAGAAGCACAAAGCGAATATGATGCGAATCGTAAATCAGCAGTTGGTACAGGCGATCGTTCTGAACGTATCCGTACGTATAATTTCCCGCAAAACCGTGTGACAGATCACCGAATTGGTTTAACTGTTCAAAAACTAGATCAAATTTTAGCAGGTAAATTAGATGAAATCGTAGATGCATTAGTTTTATACGATCAAACCTCAAAACTAGAAGAGATGCAAAATGGGTAACCGTTATTTTGAAGTCCTTGAACGGGCTTCTTCTTTTTTAGAAAAACAAGGGAAAGAAGGCTATAGTATTCTGTTTGTTTTTTTAGAACGAAAAGGCTGGAGTAAAACCGATTGGCTACTTCATTTAAAAGAAGAAATGCCTGAAACTGAGCAGCAGCAAGTTCAAGTAGATGTAGAACGTTTAGCAGAAAATTATCCGCCGCAATACTTATTAGGGTACAGTGATTTTTATGATCATCGTTTTCTAGTTACAGAAAATACGCTAATCCCTAGACCGGAAACAGAAGAGCTGGTTGATCGCTGCATCAAAGAAAATCCTGACCAACGATTAACAGTTGTTGATGTAGGTACAGGAACAGCTGCAATCGCAATCAGTCTAAAACTTGCTAGACCTAATTGGCAAGTTAGCGCTATTGATATTTCTGAAGAAGCGTTAGTAGTTGCAAAAAAAAATGCACAGAATCTTGCAGCAGATATTTCCTTTATCCATGGCGATGGACTTAAACCAGTACGAGATGAGGCGATTGATATTTTAATATCTAATCCGCCATATATTAGCAATGCTGAGTGGGAATTGATGGATGAAAGTGTTCGAACGTTCGAACCGAAAAAAGCACTTTTTGCTGAAAATGATGGTTTGGCTATTTATCAACAGCTTGCAAACGAAGCCAAAAATTGTTTGAAATCAACTGGGAAAATTTATTTAGAAATCGGATTTCAACAAGGAAAAGTAGTTCAAGCATTATTTCAACATGCTTTTCCAAAATATAACGTTCAAATTTTCAAAGATTTATCAGGAAATGACCGAATGGTGATCGTTTCGCCTGAGTAAAAGGAGGAATGAAATATGGAGACCAAAATGTTTACTGCTAAAGATCTTCAAGATGCAGCTGACTTGATTCGTCAAGGAGAATTGGTAGCTTTTCCCACTGAAACAGTTTATGGTTTAGGGGCAGATGCACTCAATGAAACAGCGGTCAAACAAGTTTATGCAGTTAAAGGACGTCCTAGTGATAACCCATTAATTGTTCATGTGGAAAATTTTGATATGGTAAAAAAATATGTCAGTAATTTCCCGAAAGTTACGCAAAAATTAGTCGATACTTTTTGGCCGGGACCATTAACGTTAATTTTTACAGTGAAACCAGAAACATTTTCAAAGACTGTGACTGGCGGTTTAAAAACCGTTGCTTTTAGGATGCCAAATAATCAACAGACTATAAATTTAATTAAGCAAGCACAAACGCCCCTAGTTGGACCAAGTGCAAACACCTCGGGAAAACCAAGCCCGACAACAGCCCAACATGTTTTCCATGATTTGCAAGGTAAAATTGCTGGAATTTTAGATGATGGCGCAACCCAAATTGGAGTGGAGTCAACCGTTTTAGATTTAACTGCAACAGATGGTATTCCAATCATTCTAAGACCAGGTGCAATTACCAAAGAAGCTTTAGAACAAGTGATTGGAGAAGTCAAAGTTGACCAACATTTACTTAGCGAAAAAGAAGTGCCAAAAGCTCCCGGTATGAAGTACAAACACTATGCGCCAGATGTACCAGTTTGGATTATAGATGGAGACAAAACAATTTTTAAACAGGCAATTGCACAAGCTAAAAAAAATAATAAACGAATTGGCTTGTTTGCTGATGAAGACATAGCTAAACACTTTTCTAATGAAGTAGATGAAGTCTTCTCTTTTGGTGAAAAATCAGTAGAGAATGCGACAAAATTATTATTTGCAGGATTGAGATCCTTAGATGAAAAACCAATTGATTTAATTTTTGTTCAAGCTTTTCCTGAAAGAGAACTCGGAATTGCTTATATGAATCGACTCAAAAAAGCGGCTAATCAAAATATTTTTAAAAATAATTCTATTTTCGAGTAGATGTGATTTAAGTATGATACAATCGAAACAAACAATTGAAATGGAGGCTTGTTTAATGGATTATAAATCATTTGATCCTGATTTATGGGATGCAATTGCAAAAGAAAATGAACGTCAAGAAAACAACTTGGAGCTAATCGCATCAGAGAATGTTGTTTCAGAAGTTGTTATGGCAGCTCAAGGAAGTATTTTGACGAATAAATATGCGGAAGGTTACCCTGGCAAACGTTATTATGGCGGTTGCGAGTTTGTTGATATTGTGGAAGATTTAGCAATTAATCGTGCGAAAGAGTTATTTGGTGCCAAATTTGCTAATGTACAGCCACACTCGGGTTCACAAGCGAATACTGCAGCATATCTTTCGCTGATTGAACCAGGAGATACTGTGTTAGGGATGGATTTGTCTGCGGGAGGACATTTAACTCATGGATCACCTGTTAACTTCAGTGGTAAAACCTATCATTTTGTCAGTTATGGTGTCGATCCGACGACAGAAGTAATTGATTACAATGTAGTTCGCATTTTGGCTCGTGAACATCAGCCTAAATTGATTGTTGCAGGAGCAAGTGCCTATTCTCGTACGATTGATTTTGCCAAATTCCGTGAGATTGCAGACGAAGTTGGTGCTAAATTAATGGTGGATATGGCTCATATTGCTGGTTTAGTAGCAGCTGGTTTACATCCTAGTCCAGTACCATATGCTGATATTACAACATCAACGACACATAAAACCTTACGTGGACCGCGTGGTGGGTTGATTTTAACCAATGATGAAGCATTAGCAAAAAAAATCAATAGCAATATTTTCCCTGGGATCCAGGGCGGACCATTAGAACATGTGATTGCAGGAAAAGCAGTTGCTTTCAAAGAAGCATTAGACATTGAGTTTAAAGAATATAGTGAACGAGTGATTGAGAATGCTAAAGCTATGACCAAAATCTTTAATCAAGCTCCAGAAGCTCGTTTAGTAAGTGGTTCTACGGATAATCATTTATTATTGATTGATGTGACTGGTTTTGGTTTAAACGGAAAAGAAGCGGAAGCACTTTTGGATAGTGTTAATATTACTGTCAATAAAAACTCCATTCCATTTGAACAATTAAGTCCATTCAAGACAAGCGGTATTCGCATTGGTACACCAGCGATTACAACTAGAGGATTTAAAGAAGATGATTGTGTCGAAGTAGCAAAATTAATTGTGAAAGTCTTAAACGATCATGAAAATGAAGCAGTTCTTTCAGAAGTTCGAGCTTCTGTTAGCGAATTAACGAAAAAATATCCACTTTATAAATAAAAGTTTCGAGTGATTGACTAGTCAATCGCTCGTTTTTGTTTTACAATAGGAAGGAATAAATTATTGAAGGAGAATGAGCATGGGAAAATTCCAAGTTATTGATCATCCACTGATCCAACACAAATTAACAATCATTAGAGATAAGGATTGCGGCACAAAGGTTTTTCGTGAAGTTGTGAATGAGATCGCTATGCTTATGGCATATGAAGTTTCAAGAGATATGCCATTAGAAGATGTTGTTATTGAAACACCGATCTGTGAATCAACACAAAAAACGTTATCTGGTAAAAAGGTTGCAATCGTACCTATTTTACGTGCAGGTATCGGGATGGTAGATGGGATTTTGGAATTAATTCCAGCAGCTAAAGTTGGTCATATCGGTTTATATCGCGATCATGACACATTAGAGCCAGTTGAATATTTTGTCAAAATGCCTGAAGATATTGATGTACGTCAATTATTCGTTGTTGATCCAATGCTGGCAACAGGTGGTTCGGCAATTATGGCGATTGATGCCTTGAAAAAACGCGGCGGCAGCAATATCAAATTTGTTTGTCTAGTAGCAGCGCCAGAAGGTGTAAAAGCACTACAAGAAGCGCACCCGGATATTGATATCTATACAGCAGCACTAGATGAAAAATTAGATGAAAATGGCTATATCGTTCCAGGTTTGGGCGATGCCGGTGACCGCTTATTCGGTACAAAATAGCTTGAACAAAAAAGTTACTGAGTTTGGCTCAGTAACTTTTTTTCTATACAAAATAAAAAAATCCATCCAACGATAAGTGGATGGAAAAATCTATACTTTGGTAAGTTTTTTGTAATTGATGACAATAACACCATTACTTTTAACCATTAAATCAGTGTTATCAGAATTTTCATCAATTTCTACTACAGCGGAATTACTTAATTGCTTTGTAATAATCCCTGTTTGTAGCTGACCATGCATCAAGAAAGTGACCTGAGTATCAACAGTGAATAAATCCCCTTCAGAAGAAGGAACAACAGGACGATTAAAGTTACCGAAACTAGACATTCGCAAAAACTTCCTTTCTTACACTATCTCCATTATAGCACAAATAAAGAAAAATTTCATTCATGTCTTTTTATAATAGAATGGTTATTTTCTGACTTTACAAAAGGTAGGTTTAGTTTTATAATTTTGTTTGTACCGCCAGCTTAGCTCAGTTGGTAGAGCAACGCACTCGTAACGCGTAGGTCGTAGGTTCGATTCCTACAGCTGGCATAGTGATAAAGCCCGATGTATCAGTGTTTTTAGACATTGACGAATCGGGCTTTTTATTTTACACCCAAAATGTACCTAAACCACTATTTAATATTTTTAAGAAAGTCTTCTTGTAACTGTCTATTTTTGTTTCTGATATCGTCATTTAATGAGTTATAATATTTCAAGGTGACAGAAGGATCACTGTGTCCAAGTAGATTATATCACTACTAGCAAGTAGCAGAAGATCGGTTTTAGCGTGTCTAAAAGCATGAGATGTTATTCTGGGAATTTTTGCTTCTTGACACATCTTTTCTAAATATTTATTGAAACTTTTATTGTTAACTGGATTCCCATAATCATTGATAAAAAGGTATTCACTTTTAGACTTATTAATTGATTGGATAAATGTCAATAAAGTAGATACAAAAAGAGCAGGTACTTAGTGAGAATCAAAATATATACTTTCTATTTCATTTGGTGTAAGCATGTTTAAGGTTCCGTGAGGACGCTGTGAGTTGTAAAAGCCCTCGATATATTCAAAACAAGCAAGTTGTACTTCTTGGAGAGAAGAAAAAATTTTTCTATTTAGTTCTTCTTTTTTCATATATTTGAAGAAAGCTTCTGTTACAGCGTTGTCCGAAGGATAAGCAGGTTTAGACAGAGATTGAACAATAGAGTAATTTTCTAAAAACTTTCTGAATTCAAGTGAAGTATATTGGGATCCTTGATCTTTGTGAAAAAGAAGTGAAGCCGTAGGCTTTCTGACTTGAATTGCTTTTTTTATTGTTGTAATTGCCAAGGTACTATCAATCTTTTTACTAACAGACCAAGCAATGACTTTTCTAGAAAATAAATCTAAAATCACACAAAGATAAACAAAAGATTTCTTCCCAATAGGAATATAAGAAAAATCACTCGTCCATACTTGATTAGGTGCCGGAGGGTTAAAAGCATGTTTTAAGTGATTAGGGTGCTGATTTTTGGTTGGTTTGAAAACAGGTTTTACTATAGACATTTTGGGTAAATTCATGGTTCTCATTAGTCGATAGTCTCGTCCAATACTAATAGAAATGCTATAGTCACGTAGAATCATACGTTGGATTTTTGCAGGTCCTACTCGTTTTTTAGCAGTTGTATAGATTTCTAAGATAATTTTTCTTAACTTCTGATTTTCTACTGTTCTAGGAGTTATTTTTCCTGAAAAATGTTTGTAGTAAGTTGAACGATTCACTTTAAGAACTCTACAAAGAGTTACAATAGAGTGTTCATGACGTAAAATACGAATCGCATTTAATCGCTCGTTGAGTGTAGCGTGAATATGGCAATCGCTTTTTTAGGATTAAATTCTCCTCTTCTAATTGTAGATTTCTTTTTTGCAATTGTTTGACCTGTCGAGCCGTAAGGATCGTATCATCATCAACTTGAACTTCAGAATATTGCTTCACCCAACGAGCTACAGAGTATAGGGCAAGTCCATATTCTTTTGACAAAGAGTTCTGTGACTTACCACCTTCATAAAGTTTAACAATTGATTTTTTGAAGTCTTCGTCAAATTTCCGTGGTAATTTATGTTTGTCTACCATAGTTAGATTTCCTTTCTTAAATAGTGTCTCTTTAAATAATAGTATAGCAATAAAATTGTCTACTTTATTAGTATATATCCACTAAGGGAGTCATTAGCAACCGAGGACAGGTGGATATGTGGAGAGTAAAACTCGTGTAGGTTGCTTAACTTAATGAAGAGCTGCAGTGCGGCTAACCTCTCTACGGAAAGAGTATATAATCAGTAGGTCAGTCATTCGGCTGATCTTTTTATATTGACAGAAGCATGACAGACAAGTGATAGGTTGGGTACGTAAATACATAATATACTAACGTTGTAAGATCTTACAAAAACAAGTCAGGAGGGGAAACCATGGCGACTCAACAGCAAACTGCAGAACAAATTTGGAAGTATTTGGCTAGTAAAGGATGGACAAAAGAAGCCGTAGCAGCGACTCTTGGTAATATGCAATCAGAAAGTGGTATTATTGCTGATCGTTGGGAATCAGATATTATCGGCAATATGTCTGGAGGTTATGGATTAGTTCAATGGACACCCGCAACTAAGTACATTGATTGGGCGAATTCTAATGGGTTAGTCTATCAAGATGTTATCAGTCAATGTAAAAGATTAGAATGGGAAGTTGCAAACGAACAACAATTTTATCACCCTAATATGACATTTAAACAATTTACTCAGAGTACTCAATCGCCAGAAGTATTAGCTGATATTTTTATTCGCTATTATGAACGACCGCTTAATCCGAATCAGCCAACAAGACAAACACAAGCAAGATACTGGTATGATTTACTGAAAAATATTAGTGGAACAACACCACCAGAACAAACAGACAACGGAGAGATAACTATGCAATGTATTTATAAAAAACCAATGGGTACTGGAGTAGGCATGTATTACTTTAATGGAGTTGATACAGTCCATATTGATAACAATGATACAGCTGTAATTTTACGAAAAATTTATAAAGAGAACAACGGAAAAGATATGCCCGAGTATACTTGGACAATCCAAGAACCATGGTATGCTAGACTAGAATCAGTAGCACCTAATCGTAAGTAAAATTGATATCAAATTAAGTCATCGCTTTTGCGGTGGCTTTTTACATTGCCTGGGAGATTGTTAAAAGATTATTGATAGTTTGAACTTAAAAATACATACTATACTAATGTTGTAAGATCTTACAAAAACAAACGTCAGGAGGGAAACATTTGGCAAATATTGAATCAGTAATAAATTGGTTTAGGGCAAGGGAAGGCAGAGTAACATATGACATGACTTATCCCGGTCGCTTAGGTGACAAAAGTTATGACTGTAGTTCAGCAGTGTATTACGCGCTGATTGAAGCAGGATTTCTTCCGAAAGGAACAGGAATCGGTAGCACAGAATCGTTGTATGCATTAGAAGGGTCATTGCTGCAACGTATCTCACGTTCAGAGGTACAGAGAGGCGATATTTTTATCTCAGGTGGTAAAGGAACAAGTGCAGGAGCTAATGGACATACAGGAGTATTTGTAAGTAACAGTAGAATTATTCATTGTAACCACGGATCGAACGGGATTTCAGAAACGTCGACCGAAGGCGGTTGGATGGGTGGTCCACCAAATGATTTTTACAGACTTAAAGGAGTAACGCCTGAAAAACCAGAAGAGAAAAAAGGAGAGATAACTATGCAATGTTTATATATTAAACCAACAAGTGGGGGAGCAACTGGAATTTTCTATTTTAATGGATATGATACAGTACATGTTCCTAATATGGATACAGTAAAGATCTTAAAACAAATCTATAAAGATAATAACGGGAAAGACATTCCTGAATATACATGGACTGCAAAAGAGCCATGGTATGCTAGATTGGAACAAGTTGCTCCAAATCGTAAGTAAAAATATAATTAAATTTAAAAACTAACTGCTATTCGTGGCGGTTAGTTTTTGTGTGTTAAGGAGCAACAGGCATAAGCAGTAGAAAATTTATCAATAAAAAAAGATAAAATCCCCATTTTCCATTAGGGACTAAGCTGTTTTAGATAGTGGTATACGTCCTAATTTACGGATAAAACTATTCGGATTTTTTTATGGTGGATTTCTCTATTATGAACTAGTTTCTTCTATAAAAATGTTTGAATTGAGTTGTTAACTTACTGGCAATTTACAGTTTTTTTGATTTCAATTGCTTTTTGCAAGTTAATTATAACATCAGTTACTAAAAGCTAGTGGAATTTCTTATTAAGTTCGTAGTTCATTTCTCCGCTTCCTTAAACTTTTTCCAAAATCATTCAGTCTATACTTTCTTTTCTCCTAATAGAAAGTTATAATAAAAAGCGTATGATTTAAGGAAAAGAGATGACCAATGAATAAAAATAAATTTATTAAGAACTTAGATAATAGAATTGACTATGGCGTAATTTTACCTGTATTCCTTTTGTCCATTATCGGGATACTTTCACTATATGTTGCCTTAAGTAATGATCCGAATCGACCAGAAATTGGGAATATGCTGATGAAACAAGGTCTTTGGTATATTGTTGGCGGGGTAAGTATCGTTATTGTAATGAATTTTAGTTCAAAACTATTGTGGCGCTTGACACCAATCTTTTACGCAATTGGTTTAGTTATGATGGGCTTGCTCTTAAAATTTTATGACCCGTTTTTAGAAGCTCAAACTGGTTCGAAAAACTGGATTAGTATTGGTGGCACAACGTTTCAGCCTTCAGAGTTAATGAAAATTGCTTTTATCCTAATGTTAGCTTACGTAGTAACGATGCATAACGTTAAAAATGTCCACCGAACACTTAAATCTGATCTCTGGCTAATTGGCAAAATGCTTTTAGTAGCGATGCCGGTTATTCTTTTGATTTTGCTACAGGATGATTTTGGAACAATGTTAGTTTTCCTAGCTATTTTTGGTGGAGTATTCTTGATGTCAGGCATTTCATGGAAAATAATTTTGCCAACATTTTTACTGGCAATTTTAGTTGGAGCTGGAACTATTTATTTAGTAACAACAGATACAGGACGTGAATTTCTCTATTCTGTTGGATTTAAACCCTATCAGTTTGACCGAATTGATTTATGGATGAATCCATTTCACAATGACCCCGATCGTTCTTTCCAGCCAGCCCAAGCATTAACAGCTATCGGTTCAGGTGGCTTAACGGGAAAAGGCTTTAATACTAGTGATGTTTATGTGCCAGTTAGAGAATCAGATATGATTTTTACTGTTATTGGTGAAAATTATGGTTTCGTTGGCGGTTGCTTTATTATTTTGCTATACTTTATATTGATTTATCGCATGATTCGCGTTTGTTTTGACACAAACAATGAATTCTATTCTTACGTTGCGACAGGGATTATTATGATGATTTTGTTCCATGTATTTGAAAATATAGGTGCAAATATCGGTTTGTTACCATTAACTGGGATTCCGTTGCCATTTATTAGCCAAGGTGGTTCCTCGATTTTGGGTAATATGATCGGTGTAGGGTTGATTATGTCGATGAAGTATCAAAAAGAAGCAACGATTGAAGAATATTAAGAAGAAAGAAGGCAGTTAGTATGTACACATTTTTCTGGTATCCAAAATGTTCAACTTGTAAAAAAGCAAAAGCTTGGTTAGACGAGAATCAAGTTAAATATGAAACAATTGATATGATTGAAAATCCTCCAACAGCGCAACAGTTAGCAAGCTGGATGGAACAAAGTGATCTGCCAGTCCGTCGTTTCTTCAACACAAGCGGTATTCGCTATAGAGAACAAGGCTTAAAAGATAAAGTAAATGATTTTTCAATTAAAGAAGCCAGTGAATTATTGGCAACTGACGGGATGTTAATTAAGCGCCCGATTTTTGTTAAAGACAGTCAATTCTTAGCAAACGGCTTTAAAGAATCTGACTATGAAGGAGCTATTAAATAATGGCGGATGAACTAAAAATTATTGATAGCCTGTGGGTGTTAAAAACTGCTGAAGGGTATAAAATCGGTTTGACTAATGAAGCCCAAGAAGATTTAGGCAATATTACATTTTCAACAATGCCAAAGGTTGGCCAAACAATTAAAAAAGGCGATTCATTAATTGAGCTGGAAGCAGAAAAAGCTGTTAGTGAGTTTAGCTCACCTTTAAGTGGCACAATTGCAGCAGTAAATGAAGCGGCAGAAGCTAATCCAAGTGTATTAGATGACTCAGAGCAGATGAATGCCTGGATTGCTGTTTTAACTGATGTTAATGCAACAGAATTAGAACAAGCATAAAAAGATTGACAAGCTATTTTTATGTTGCTATAATTTCACAATATAAAGTGAAAGCTTTGAAAAGAAGAGTACATATCGTGACTGTTTAAAGAGAGCCCTGTTTGCTGAAAATGGGTAACACAATCGAGATGGAAGATGGTCTTTGAGCAGAATGAGTGAGCTTAGGTGAACTTATTACGGGAGTGCCCGTTACAGCACCACAGTATAAATATATGTACTGTATAAGGCTATTATTGTGAAATAATAGCAAATCAAGGTGGTAACACGAAAGACAAGCTTTCGTCCTTATGTCAGATTTATGACATTTGGGCGGGGGCTTTTTATTGTGAATCACTGCGACTGGCTTCGCCAGAGTAGATGATGAACAATACTTGGCGACCAAAGGGAGCGAAGTTACTATACTAGTGAATCAAGCTGAACGATCTAGAGCAAACCAATCAAAATTTCTGAAATGTAAGGTTTATGATTGGTAATTGTAAGAGTAGATGATGAACAAACTTGGTGACTAAGGAAGCAAAGTTACCATTATTTTACAACACATCACGCAACCATGTAGTATAATAAACAAGTAGCAAAACAAAAGAAAGTGGAGGGGAAAAGATGCCTCTAATCGAATTGCAACAAGTAAAAAAACAATTCACAGGAAAAAACGGACAAGTAACGGCAGTCAATGATGTTTCTTTAACCGTTAATCAAGGTGATATTTATGGAATCGTTGGGTATTCTGGAGCAGGAAAGAGTACGTTAGTCCGCTTATTAAATGGTTTAGAGTTACCAACGCAAGGTGAAGTCGTAATCCAAGGTCAAAATATTGCAAAAATGCGTAATGGAGAGTTACGTCAATTTCGCAAAAAAATCGGAATGATCTTTCAACATTTTAATTTATTATGGTCAAGAACTATTTTAGAAAATATCATGTTGCCGCTAGAATTAGCTAATGTTCCTAAAAATGAGCGAAAAGCGCGTGCTGAAGAGCTTTTAAATCTTGTTGGTTTAGAAGGGCGTGGAGATGCTTACCCCAGTCAATTATCAGGTGGACAAAAACAACGTGTAGGGATTGCTCGGGCATTGGCGAATAAACCAGAAATTCTTCTGTGTGATGAAGCAACCAGCGCGCTTGACCCACAAACAACTGATGAAGTCTTAGATTTACTTCTTGAAATCAACAAAAACTTAAATCTGACGATTGTTTTAATTACTCACGAAATGCATGTTATTCGTAAAATTTGTAATAAAGTAGCTGTCATGGAGTTAGGGAAAATAGTTGAAGAAGGCGATGTTTTAGACGTCTTTAAACATCCGAAGCAAGCAGTTACCAAACGCTTTGTTCAACAAGAATTAGAACCAAAAGAAGACACGGAAGAGCTATTAGCAGAATTGATTAAAGAAAATCCGGAAGGTTTGGTAGCAACACTTCAATTTAGTGGTGATAATGCCAATGAACCTGTAATTTCTCAAGCGATTCGCAAGTTCCAAGTAGATATCAATGTTGTGCAAGGTCAAGTTCAACAAGCCAAAGAAGGAGCTTTTGGTACATTGACAGTGATGATTACCGGTACAACAAGTGAAGTAGAAAAAGTACTTGAGTTTTTCAAAGAAAAAGAAGTTGGTTTGGAGGTGATTCACCGTGGCGAATGAGAGCTTTGTAGAAAAATATTTGAACTTTAGCCGAGTGAATCCAGAATCCATGAAACAAGCGGCGTATGATACGTTATTTATGACAGTTGTCGCAATGGTTTTTGTTATTATTATTGGTTTTTTACTAGGATTAGTCCTTTATAGTTTGAGTAGAAATAAATCATCTTATGCGAAAGTTTGTTACAGTATTTTATCTGTTGTCAGCAACATTTTCCGTTCGATTCCATACATTGTTTTGATTATTCTATTAATGGATTTTTCAAGAAAACTTGTCGGCACAGGGATTGGTGCAAAAGCTGCAATTCCATCACTGATTGTTTCGGCCGCACCCTTTTATGCTCGACTGGTTGAAATTGCTTTTCGTGAAGTAGATAGCGGTGTACTGGAAGCGGCAGACGCAATGGGTGCTTCTAAAGTTCAAAAAATATTTAAAGTTTTGATTCCTGAAAGTATGCCAGCTTTATTATCCGGCGTTACATTGACGACGATTACTATGATTGGTTTTACTGCAATGGCAGGGATCATCGGCGGTGGCGGACTCGGTGGCTTAGCTTATCAAGAAGGTTTTAGCCGTAATAACAACACTGTTACATTAGTAGCAACTATTTTAATCTTGATTATTGTGTTTATCATTCAATTCGTTGGGGATCAATTAGTGAAACGCTCTGACAAACGATAAGCAATCATAATAAAAATTATTGGGAGGAATTAAGTATGAAAAAGAAATTATTTGGTTTAGCAACATTAGCAGTTGTTACTTTTGGATTAGTCGCTTGTGGTGGTGGAAGTAGTAAAACAGATGACAGTAAGTCAGCAGGATCTGACAAAGATTCTTCTGTTTTAAAAGTTGGAGCTTCTGCTTCTCCCCACGCTGAAATTTTAGAACAAGTTAAACCAATTCTTAAAGAAGAAGGCGTTGATTTGGAGATCATTCAATTCGATGATTACATTTTACCAAATAAAAATTTAGCTGAAGGCGATATTGATGCTAATTATTTCCAGCACATTCCTTACTTTAATTTACAAGTAAAAGAAAACAATTATGATTTCGCAAATGCTGGCGGTATCCACATTGAGCCAATGGGCTTATACTCAAAACGAATCAAAGATATTAAAGATTTAGAAGATGGTGCAACAATCATTACATCTAACTCTGAATCTGACTGGGGTCGGATTATTACGATTTTACAAGATGCTGATTTAGTGACCGTTAAAGACGGTGTTGAGTTAGAAACAGCGACATTTGAAGATATCGATAAGAATCCTAAAAATTTGAAGTTCATCCATAATATCAATCCAGAAGTTCTAACAACAACATACAACAATGACGAGGCAGATTTAGTAGCGATTAATGCAAACTTTGCTTATAGCGCGGGCTTAAATCCTTTGAAAGACTCTGTATTATTGGAAAAAGATAATTCTCCATATGTGAATATTATCGCGGTTCGATCAGAAGATAAAGATAGTGAAAAAATTAAAAAATTAGTTGATGCATTGCATAGCGACGATATCCAAGAATGGATTCTTGAAAAATGGGATGGCTCAGTTAAACCAGTAGATAAATAATAAAAATCCTGAAAAGTATTTTAGCTTTTCAGGATTTTTTTACATTCTTACTGCTTCTTTTTTATAAGATGTTCAAGGATGTCAACAAAAATTGGATCGTCATTAAAAGGGTGAATATAATGAAAATGTTCCCCGCCGTTTTCCATAAAGTAACCATAATTTTCTTTTTCAATTTCTTCAATGGTTTCCAAACAATCCGAAACGAATCCCGGAGTAATAATCAAAATATTTTTCGTGCCTTGCTTAGGCAAATCTTTCAAGGTCTGGTCTGTTGCAGGAGTCAGCCATTCTGCCGGACCGAATTTTGATTGAAAGGTGCTAATAAAGGGGACATCACCAACTTGTTCCATCACAGCTTGGGTTGTTTGCTGACAATGTTCTAAATAATGGTCACCTTTAGCGATATATGAAACAGGAACTCCATGATAAGAAAACACAATTTTATCAACTGTTTTTTCTGCTAGTGCTTGTTTGATTTGATTGGCTAAAGCTTCAATATATAATGGCTCATCGTAAAATGATTGAATAAAATGCAAACTGGGAATAACTTCAGCTTTCAAATAAAACTTTGCTACTTCATCAAAGATTGGTGCAGTAGTAGTTGTTGAATATTGTGGATATAATGGAATAATCGTCAAATCAGTTACACCTAAATCCTGCATTTCCTTTAAAACTTCTGGAATCAGCGGTCGGCTGTAACTCATAGCATAACGTACCACATGATCTGGAAAGCGGGCTTGTAATTGCTCAGCTTGTGATTTTGTGTAGATTAGCAAAGGTGAACCAGCTTCTTGCCAAACTTGCTGGTATAAAGCGGCCGATTTTTTTGGTCTGGTACGTAAAATAATTCCATGTAAAACTGGTAACCAAATGAACCGATTGGTATCAATTACACGTTTATCACCTAAAAAACGTTTTAAATAAGCGCGAACTTCTTTGGTTTCCGGCTTATCAGGTGTTCCCAAGTTAACAATAATAACTCCTTTTTTGGACATAAAAAAACCTCTCTTTGAATGGCTGGGACAAATGAATAAAATTGCCTATTTGCTCTAGTCAAGATATTCTAAAAATCGTTTTAAATTATCTCATAAAAAAAGCTAAAATCAAAAGCAAATTTCCTTTTTAGCACAAATGAAGAATCATCATCATTTTAGAAAGATTCTAAATAAGTCCATTTTTTCACAAACAAAACCTAGTTTAATTAAGAATTATTCTAGTAAAGAGATTGCTTATCATTCTCAATTAGGATAAAATGAATGAGAACGAAAAACTAATTAATTTAAGTTGGAGGGAATTGTACATGTCCGTTTTAGAGATTAAAAATTTACACGTATCAATTGAAGATAAAAAGATTTTAAAAGGTGTTAACCTGACAATGAAAACAGGTGAAATCCACGCAATTATGGGACCAAACGGAACAGGTAAATCAACGTTATCTGCGGCAATCATGGGAAATCCTAACTATGAAGTAACAGAAGGCGAGATTCTTTTTGATGGCGAAAATGTATTAGAGTTAGAAGTAGATGAACGCGCGCGTTTAGGTCTATTTTTAGCAATGCAATACCCAAGCGAAATCCCTGGAATTACCAATGCTGAATTTATGCGTGCAGCGATCAATGCAAAACGCGATGAAGATGACAAAATTTCAGTAATGGATTTCATTAAAAAATTAGATAAAAAAATGGAATTGTTAAATATGCCGGAAGAAATGGCTGAACGTTACTTAAACGAAGGCTTCTCTGGTGGTGAAAAGAAACGTAATGAAATTTTACAATTATTAATGTTGGAACCAACATTTGCGATCTTAGATGAAATCGATTCTGGTCTAGATATCGATGCGCTAAAAGTTGTCTCAAAAGGCGTAAACGAAATGCGCGGCGAAAACTTTGGTGCGTTAATTATCACTCACTACCAACGTCTATTAAACTACATCACTCCAGATGTGGTGCATATTATGATGGAAGGCCGTGTGGTGAAAACTGGCGGTGCTGAACTTGCCAAACGTTTAGAAGCAGAAGGATATGCTGGAATCAGCCAAGAATTAGGTATCGAATACAAAGAAGAAGCGTAAGGAGGACAAGATAAATGAAGGAAATAACAACAGCGAATTATCTTGACGACATCACAGCTTTTTCAGCCCGTAACGAAGAGCCAACATGGATGACTGAATTACGTGCGGCGGCTTTAGAAAAAGCTGAAAATTTAGAATTACCAAAGATCGAACGTGTGAAATTTCACCGCTGGCCTTTGTTTAACGTGAATACTGAAGAGTATGCACCTGAAACCATGAACATCCCAAGCTTTGACGTAATGAAAGACAATCCTGTTATCGTGCAACAAGGATCGATCACAGCATTTGAACAACTTTCAGCGAAATTAGCAGATCAAGGTGTGATTTTCACTGACATGTTTACAGCTTTGCAAGAACATGGCGATTTAGTCAAAGAATATTATATGAATAAAGCCGTTGAAATGGATGAAGATAAATTAACAGCGTTCCATACAGCTTTCATGAATAGCGGAGTGTTCTTATATGTACCGAAAAATGTTGTCATCGAAGAACCAATTGAAGCAATCTTTATTCAAGATTCAGCCAGTGAAGAATCTTTCTTCAAACATGTTTTAATCGTAGCGGATGAACATAGTGAGTTCAGCTATC
This sequence comes from Enterococcus sp. 5H, assembly GCF_028128615.1. Taxonomy (GTDB): domain Bacteria; phylum Bacillota; class Bacilli; order Lactobacillales; family Enterococcaceae; genus Enterococcus_L. The sequence continues at coordinate 102,625 of NZ_AMDP01000018.1, forward strand.
TAGAACGATTCCAAACAGTTGGCGATCAAAAAGTCAAAATTTCAGCGAACATTGTAGTTGAAGTGATTGCAAAAGCTGGTGCAAAAGTGAAATATTCAGCTGTCGATCAATTAGGCGAAAATGTTTCAACTTATATGAACCGTCGAGGACATATCATGCGTGATGCCTCTGTTGACTGGGCTTTAGGTGTAATGAATGATGGAGATGTCGTTGCTGATTTTGATTCAGATTTAGTAGGAGAAGGCTCTCATTCAGAAGTCAAAGTTGTGGCAATCAGTGCTGGTAAACAAACACAAGGAATTGATACACGTGTAACCAATAAAGCCTCTCACTCAGTGGGACACATTTTACAACATGGGGTTATCCGTGAACGAGGAACATTAACCTTTAATGGAATTGGTCATATTTTAAAAGGAGCTAAAGGGGCAGATGCGCAACAAGAAAGTCGTGTTTTAATGCTTTCTGATAAAGCTCGTGGCGATGCGAACCCAATTCTATTGATTGATGAAAATGAAGTAACGGCAGGACACGCAGCCAGCGTTGGACGTGTTGATCCGGAAGAAATGTACTACTTAATGAGCCGTGGTTTACGTAAAGATGATGCAGAACGTTTGGTTATCCGTGGCTTCTTAGGTTCAGTAATCACAGCGATTCCTGTTAAAGAGGTTCAAAAAGAATTTGTAGACGTAATTGAAGGGAAGTTAAATGCATGATAAACGCAGATAAGATTCGGCAGCAATTTCCCATCTTGTTTCAAGAAGTAAATGACGAGCCGCTTGTTTATCTGGATAATGCAGCAACAACTCAAAAACCGAAAGTAGTTTTAGATAGACTGACTTATTATTACGAACATGATAACGCCAATGTTCATCGTGGCGTGCATACTTTGGCAGAACGTGCCACAAAAGATTATGAAGCTGCTCGTGAAAAAGTTAGAGCCTTTATCAATGCCAAAGAAACAGCGGAAACGCTCTTTACACGAGGCACAACGACAAGTTTAAACTGGGTCGCAAAAAGCTATGGCGATTTAGCAGTTGAAGCAGGGGATGAAATCGTGATTTCTTACATGGAACATCACTCTAATATTATCCCTTGGCAACAACTAGCAGAACGCAAAGGTGCAACCTTAAAATATATCGAGATCACAGCAGATGGCTTTTTAGATATGGAAAGTGCAAAACAACAAATCACGGATAAAACCAAGATTGTTTCTATCGCACATGTGTCGAATGTTTTAGGTGTAATCAATCCAGTGGCAGAATTAGCAGAGTTAGCTCATAGTCACGGTGCTGTCTTAGTTGTCGACGGCGCGCAAACTGTACCACATATGCCAGTGGATGTTCAAGCAATCGACGCTGACTTTTATGCGTTCAGTGGGCATAAAATGTGTGGTCCAACTGGAATTGGTGTATTATATGGAAAACGCGAATTGCTAGATCAAATGGAACCAGTAGAATTTGGTGGCGAAATGATCGATTTTGTTAATTTGCATGATAGTACATGGAAAGAATTGCCTTGGAAGTTTGAGGCAGGAACACCAAATATTGCTGGAGCAATCGCTCTTGGCGTGGCAATCGATTTTCTAATGGAAATTGGGTTAGAAGAAATTCATCAACATGAGGCAGAATTAGTCGCTTATGTGTTGCCAAAACTATTGGCGATCGAAGGTCTGACGGTTTACGGACCACAAGATCCAGCTCATCATACAGGTGTGATCGCGTTTAATTTAGACGGATTACATCCTCATGATACGGCGACGGCTTTGGATATGGAAGGTGTGGCCGTTCGTGCAGGACATCATTGTGCGCAGCCATTACTGAAATATTTAAATGTTCCAGCAACTGCTCGTGCGAGTTTCTACTTATATAATACGAAAGCAGATGCGGATCGATTGATCGAAGCAATTTTAGCGACAAAGGAGTTTTTCCAACATGGCTCTATCTAAATTAGATAATTTATACCGTCAAGTGATTTTAGATCATTCAAGTCATCCTCATCATCATGGAACGTTGGCCGAATCAAGCAAGAAAATCGAAATGAACAATCCAACTTGTGGTGATGTGATTGAATTGCAAGTGGCTATTCAAGACAATGTCATTAAAGATATTGCGTTTAGTGGAAGTGGCTGTTCAATTAGTACTGCGAGTGCCAGTATGATGACAGATGCGGTGATTGGGAAGACGTTAGTCGAAGCAGAACAGCTGGCTGAAGATTTTTCTCAATTAGTACAAGGAAATGATGTACCAGAAGAAGAAAAATTAGGTGACGCAGCAATGCTTAGCGGCGTGGCAAAATTCCCAGCACGGATCAAATGTGCAACATTAGCTTGGAAAGCGTTAGAACAAGCAGTTGAAAATGACGGACAAGGCAGTGCAGGACATGCTGTGAACCACAGTGAGTGAAGCGAACTGATGTTGAACAGTACAAGGCGACTTTAGGAGCGTTGCTCCATTTTTAACTAAAATAAAATGAGAAGTCAGGCTGATTTTCGGCAACTTCCCTACCATCTTTCAATCCAAAAGGCGGATTTAAAGCTGTTAGGTCCAGTTGCTCAAATCAAACCACCTGATTCTCAACCTAAACTAATCAGTGAGAATTCAAGCAGGTTCTCGGCTGTTTCCCAAAATAATCAAAATCCAAAAAGCGGATTGTGCTTATTTTAGTCCAACAGCTCGAACCTAGACGCTTGATTCTCAAACTAAGAAAGGAACGTGAGATAATTTGAGTACTGTACCTGAGTTAGAAGAATATCAATTTGGTTTTCATGATGATGTGAAACCAATTTTCAGTACGGGAAGTGGACTAACAGAGGAAGTTGTTAGAGAAATTTCACGTAAGAAAGAAGAACCAGAATGGATGTTAGAATTCCGCTTGAAGTCTTTGGAGCAATTCAACAAAATGGCCATGCAAGAATGGGGGCCAGATTTATCTGATATCGATTTTGAAAAAATCAAATATTTCCAAAGAGCTAGCGACAAACCCGCTCGTGACTGGGAGGATGTACCAGATAAAATCAAAGAAACATTTGAACGTATTGGAATTCCGGAAGCTGAACAAGCATACTTAGCCGGAGCTTCTGCTCAATATGAGTCAGAAGTGGTTTACCACAACATGAAAGAAGAATTCCAAAAATTAGGAATCATCTTTACAGATACCGATTCAGCATTGAAAGAATACCCAGACATATTTAAAAAATACTTCGCAAAATTAGTCCCACCAACAGATAACAAATTAGCAGCACTAAACTCAGCAGTTTGGTCTGGTGGAACATTTATCTATGTGCCAAAAGGGGTTCGTGTGGATGTTCCTTTACAAACCTACTTCCGAATCAATGCGGAAAACACGGGACAATTTGAACGTACGCTGATTATTGTGGATGAAGGCGCAAGTGTTCACTACGTAGAAGGCTGTACAGCACCAACTTATTCAAGTAATAGTTTGCATGCAGCGATCGTAGAAATATTTACGCACAAAGATGCTTACACTCGTTATACAACCATTCAAAACTGGTCGGATAACGTTTATAACTTGGTAACAAAACGTGCTAAAGCATACGAAGGTGCCACAGTTGAGTGGATCGATGGAAACCTAGGTGCCAAAACAACAATGAAATATCCAAGTGTTTATCTTGATGGAAAAGGGGCTCGTGGCACAATGCTTTCAATTGCATTTGCTGGGGAAAACCAAATTCAAGATACTGGGGCGAAGATGATTCATAATGCGCCAAACACGTCAAGTTCGATCGTTTCTAAATCTATTGCGAAAGACGGCGGAGAAGTGAATTATCGTGGTCAAGTAACGTTTGGGAAAGATAGTGCTGGTTCGATTTCACATATTGAGTGTGATACGATTATTATGGATGACAAATCGAAATCGGATACGATTCCGTTTAATGAGATTCATAACAGTCAAGTGGCGTTGGAGCATGAAGCGAAGGTTTCGAAGATTTCGGAAGAGCAGCTTTATTACTTGATGAGTCGTGGCTTGACAGAAGTTGAAGCGACTGAGATGATCGTTATGGGATTTGTGGAGCCGTTTACGAAAGAATTGCCGATGGAGTATGCGGTTGAGTTGAATCGATTGATTAGTTATGAGATGGAAGGGTCTGTGGGCTAACCCTTTAAAAAAGGATAGGAACGCTGATATAACAGTGTTCCTATCCTTTTTAATTTTAAGTGAATCATTAGAGAGTCTGTATTTTCATTCATTTAATATTTTATGTGCATTATTATTTATAATTTCTTTATATTTATATATAAGTATGCATTTACAGTTCCTTTTTAATCCATTTTTCATATTTATAATTTGTCTATTATATGATAAACTAAATTATACAATCTGATAATTAAGGAGGAACAAAATGGCAGTTAATAGTAATTCAAGTATTGCCGGTGGTATTTCGGCTTCTTTTAGTCAGTCTGCCAGTGCATTAAATAGTATAAGTGTTTTTGTATCAACTTCTAGCACCAATGTTTCTGGCAATGCACCAGCTGTACAATCAATTAATAACTATCAACAAGGATTAGCAGCATTATCTACTAGTGTTGTTTCTGCGGGCGATAATATTCATTCCGTTGCGAAAGAATTTGAACGAATCGATCAGAATATTGCGCAATTGACAAAATTTAATTTTCCAGGAGGGTTGTCATGAGTGAAGTCCAGAAACAACAAGAGTTTGATCAAAAAAATTATCAGTTCAGGATTCGTTTGGAACAACTTCAAGAGGATCAGTTAGCGATTAGAAAAGAACAGCGTTACATAGAAGAACAACAAGAAGAATTTTTTCAACTACAACAACAAGAACAGGCTGCTTATGGTTTTGTCTTAGGAAACTGTGAAGCAGACGAGCGAGCTTTCTTTGAAGAAAGAGGAGATGAGGGCCTTCATCTCGCTAAAAAAGCCCAACGAGAATTTGATGAACAACTCCTTCAGCTAAAAAAAGATGAACGTACATTGTTTGATCAAGAAGAAAATCTAAAGGCAGAACAACAAGCTTTTTGGAAGAACCCGGAGGCAAAAGAAAATGGGGCTTAAATTTTACGTGGGTGAAGCACAGGCACGATCATCACAAGCTTCTCAATTGACCAATCAAGCAAATCAGGCTATTACATCATTGCAAGCAAGTATTCAACTGTTTTTATCTGCACCACTTTCTAGTAAGGCCTACGATTCGGCGAAAAGTTATTTTATGGTTGCTTATACACCGTTATGTCAATCTGCTATAATGACAGGTGAAGCGTTGGAAAGTGCGCATAAAAAGTTTCTTAGTGAATATCAAGGAACTGTTAGTGGAATTGATACGGATGAAGATCTGATTTTAGAAGAGATTAACCAGTTTGAGCAGTTAAAGCAGCGCTTAGATCACCAAATGAGTACCGCGAAAACACCACGTCCAGATTTAGAACGGAGATATATCAATGCCTGTGAGAGTATTGATAAACGACGAGAGAAATTAGAAAAATTTCATGCATATGATGGTCAATCAGCAGGTTTCTTTTCAGATTATGAAGCGAGTCAGCAAGAATTTAACACAGGGTTAGCGCAAGTAGCTAACTCTAAAGCATGGAATCCAGCAACAGGAACATTTGACTTGAAACGTTTAGACATGACATGGGAAAAACCTATTCATACCCGTTGGAAACAACGTGAAAAAATGAAACAACAAGTAAAAGATGCACAAGTAAAACAAGCAATTGGTAAGCTGGATGGGTATGAAATCGTAAAAAATGAATTAGGTCATTGGTATCTGATGAAAGATGGCAAAATTGTTTCACCAAATAAATATCCAGAACTCTATGAACAATTAGAAAAATGTAAGGATTATTTAAATAAAGATCAGTACAAAGTTGAAGAACTGAAAGTGATGAGAAATGAAATGCCTCTTGCTCCTGGATTTGGAGGAATATTAGGAAATCTTGGAAAAGTTGGCAAGATAGCGGATGCTATTAAAAAAGGTACTGGAGTAATAAAAGTAGGACAATCTATTTTAGATCAAATAAATAATGCCCCTACTATCAATGCGGTAGATGAGACTGCTGAATTAGATAAAAGTCGTGAAGAAGGGAAACCTGCTAAGAAACATAAAGTCTTTGAAAACAAGAAAAAAAGTTTAGATGGAAAAGGAGAACCCAATTCTTCTGCTGATTTATTAAATCCTGATGGATCTGTAAAACAAAGAAGATATTATGGTCCTGATGGTAAACCAATAGAAGATATTGACTTTAATCATCCTGATGACGGAACGCATGAATTTCCACATAGGCATCAGTGGGATTGGAATAAAAGACCACCTAGACAAAAAGGAGAATGGTAGATATGAACAATGTACATGATTATATAATAAAAAGTTATACTGTAAACTTCGAAGAAAAAAAGATAACTTTAGAAGTAAGCAATGACATGAAGGAAAAACAAGTAGTATTTCATAATATTTTTACGTATAAATTTTATGATGAAATGCCATATAGTGTGATTTTGGATTTAGAGGAAAGACCACTTGATGATTTTTTCTCAGAAAATGAAGAGTTATTACAGCAAGGAGAAAAAAGTGCATGGCCCATAATGTATGATTCCTTCGAAGAACTGGAAAATGAAATCAGAAATGCAAATGTAGCTTATCAAGTTTTATATTCTTCATATGGAATGAATGGATGGGTTTTAGCCGAGCGAGTAGAAGTTATTGATGTTATGTAACTTTTAATAACAGTTCTGCCACTAAAAATAGAACAGAATTTAAATAGAAAAAAACCAGAAATCTTATATTAACAAGATTTCTGGTTTTTACATAAATAGTGCTAAATATTCATAGTTGTATAGATACGATGATGAGAGTGCAAAAGTGCGCCGCCAACTAGCGGAGATTTTCGCTTGCTGAGTGTACCTTTCTATATAGAATGTTTTAGAGAGAAAGAGCTGAGAATTTGTTTTCAGCTCCTCTTATGATTATTGTTAAATTTTCCCTCTCTGCATCATCCTCGCTACAATCTCCTCACTCTCCTTCAAAACCTCCTCAAAATCCCCAGAAAACACCTGATACAACTGCTGACAAGAATAATACCGCATCCGCATATCCTTCTTATTCCTCGTAACCTTCCCATTAAAAAACTCATCCAAATAAACCAACGACTTCTGCCAAGACCGAAGCTTGATCAACTCACTTCGCACATCCAAAATATCCTGATAAGGGACTGCTTTCAAATTCTGTTCTTTACTCATCACTACACATCCATTCCTTTTTTTTGTAAAACTAACAGGAAAATAAAAAACGATCAGACCTATCTGTGCCTCATCGTGTGCAATAGTTCGCCAAAGAACACATGAAATCGCCAAAAAAATGAAAGAATCCAGCAAAGAGACTAGTAAAATCAATCAAAATTAAGTACAATAAAACATGCGAGTACTTCGGTACGCGCTATCGGCAACTCGGATAAGCAGCGTGAGGCTGTTTATTCGGGGCCTTGCAACGTGATGCCAGTCAGGTTGTAAGGTGCCGTTTTTTATTTTTCTATTTTTTAACTTGTAGATCCTTACGTTTCATTATCACCACCATTGCTAAAAAATCAGACCTAGAATAGAAACAAAAAAGGCATTGGCGCAATGTCCAATACCTGAATAAGTCAATAGTACCTTAAAGAAACCTAGCAATTCTTTCTAGTTGTAGCTCAAAAAGAGACACAACAAAAAAGCTAGTGATTCGTTTACTATTGGCAAACTTGTGAGGACAGTTTTTGACGTTTTCAAGACCATTTCCGTTCGGTGCCAGCCAAACAAAAAGGTGCCAAGGATTAAATTGTCATAAAGTTGAGTGATGTTCTGAATCAGGACTTACTCAGCTTTTTTATTTCCATTCTATACACTAAGTATAAATAAATCGACAACGAGAATCAAGGCGAACAGAGAAAAAAGCGAACAAAAGTAAGGTTATTTTATAACTGGAGGTATTATAGTTTTGCAAATTGTATAGATAAATAATGTGTTGTGATTTATAATTAGTAAGAACAGCCAATAAACTCTTCAAGAAGTATCTTCTTGCTCGATAAAAATGTATAGATTAACACTTGTTTTTGAAAAAGTTTTCGAAAGGTGTGTATAGTATTCCTATGTCCCCTTGTTTATAAACATGTAATATTGGCTGTTCTTTACTATTGTTAGGAGTGTTTTAGAAGTATGGAGTTTTACATTCAATTTCAAAAAGAGGATCGAGAAATTTTGAAAGCATTTAAATCTATGGAGACATTTGCTGATATTGCAAGTTTTTTTGAGGTTCCTAAAAAGACACTTTGGAAGATAATTTATAAAGAGAAACATTATGAAGTTTTCAATATTAGGAAAAAGAGGTTTATAGAAGGAGAAGATGATAAAAATAATTATCGGCAGATAAATTCTCCATGCAAAAATATTAAGATACTTCAACGGAAATTAAAATATTGTTTAGAATTGCTTTATCATTATAATCCATCAATTCATGGATTTGTTAAAGACCGAAGTATTGTTAGTAATGCTAATAGCCATCTGATGTCTAAAACGATTCTAAATATAGATTTAAAAGATTTTTTTCCATCCATTCATCAAAAAAGAGTGTATGGAGTTTTTCGTTATTATTTTAAAAAGAATAATTTAGTTAGTGGTGTATTAACAGAGTTATGCACGTATGAAGAATGTTTGCCTCAAGGAGCTCCAACATCACCAGTTTTATCTAATATTATATGTCGTAATTTAGATGTATCATTTAGAAACGTTTGTAGGCGCTATAATTGTATATATACAAGATATGTTGATGATATTACAATATCAACAAAAAAAAGTATAATTCCTGAACAAATTGGCATTCAAAAAGAAGAATACTTTGAATTAGATGCTGATTTAGTAAGTATCATAGAAAAAGAGGGTTTTATTCTCAATCATAAAAAAACGAGATTACAAACGAGTAGAGAGCGTCAAGTAGTAACGGGAATAAAAGTAAATGAAAAACTTAATGTTAACAGAAATTATGTTTTGTCTATTCGGGCAATGTTGCATAATTTTGAAGTTTTAGATAGGAAAGCAGCTAAAGAAAAATTTTATAAACATTATAAACCTCACGATAAGAGAACTGGAAATAGCCGTCTAGAACCTGAGGAAGTTATTCGCGGAATGATTAATTACGTTGCCCAAATTAAAGGGAAAACAGATCCAGTTGTTCAAAAATTTATTCAAAAGTTTAATGCACTTGAAAAACCAGATAAAATCAAGAATATTTCACCATTATCTCAAATTGAGCGAGATTTTATGCATTCTATTTATCGGATTGATGTAGAGTATTTTACGTACTGTGAAGAAATTGGAAAGGAAACGAATCCAGTAGAGGAATTATATAATCCGTTAAAAGAACAATTATTATCCGAATTCGCATTCCAACGTAAGAGGCATACTATGCAGAAAACTGCTGACAAGCAGCAAAAATTTAAGCTGATTACAGATGAGGAAAAAATGAATATCTTTGATGTAGATGTCGATTTCTTTAAAAGTGAAGTGGGGACTGGTTTCCTATTAAAAAATGGAAAAATCATTACCTGTGCTCATGTGTTTAAATCACTAATAAAAACTAGTGAGAAGTATAATTTATATGATGCTTTCATAAATGTGCGTTGCATAGATCCATTTACAGGTGAGAATACTTTAAGACAAGAAATCGAGATTGAATCAATTAATTTCGAAATAGATATAGCTATTTGTAAGTTTGTAACAAATGAATCGATTATTGGTCTAGAGAAAAATACGAAATTTTTATCTAAGGGGAAATCTGTTAAATTATTAGGTTTTCCAAGTCATCAAAATGGTAGTTTTATAGAAGCATCTGGAGTAATTATTGGTGTGGATCATGAAAAATTAACAAAAGGTATATTTAATAAGAAAAAGAAAAATGTTGTAGATGTTGTAGAATTGTATATTATTAATGAAACAATTTTTGAAGGTAATAGTGGTGGACCAGTCCTAAATGAAAATAATGAAGTTATTGGAATTGCTGCTAGAGGCACTACATCTACGAGTATAGTTGGGAATAAAGTTATTCCGATTGATTATTTGGACTCTTTTCATTTTGACAAGGTAGAGTTAGAAAAGATGAAATATAGTGAGTAATTGGGTATTATCATAAAATTTAAAATTGATTACCATTAAAATAGATTAGATAATAAAGGAGACGACATGAACACAAACGACTGGTTAACAGCATTGAAACCTCTAATACAAAACAAAATAATTTTACTAGCAATAGGCATCATTATCCTAAACTATCTATACAAAATTATTCTATTCTTGATCGAAAGAAATAAAAACTATGAATTAAAAGATATTGACTCAATGACTGGTGAAAAGTTTGAGCATTACTTTGCTAATCTATTAAGAAAGTTAGAATATAAAAAAGTAAAAGTGACACAATATCAAGGAGATCAAGGTATTGATGTTTTAGCTCAAAATGAAAGCAAAAAAATAGGCTATCAATGTAAACGATATAAGAAAAATGTCGGAAATAAAGCTGTTCAAGAAGCACATGCAGGAAAAAGTTATTACGACCTAAATGATGTTTTTGTCGTTACAAACAGCTACTTCACAAAGTCTGCAAAAGAGTTAGCTCATAAAACAGGTGTTAAGCTAATTGATCGAGATGAGTTATATAAAATGATTAAAAAAACGGTACGTAATAATTCAATCGAAAATACTAAAACAATTCCAGAGAACAATCAAAAATGATTGCATCTCTGGACTATTTTTATCTGCATAAAATTAAAAGCATAACATAATAAAAAAATTTGCAATTTTATGAAACCTTTCCCGTCAATTTAACGTCTAATACACACACGGGGAAAAGGAGCTTAGGGGAAAAATGGAAAAAGAGAAACAAATAATCTTGGTGAAAAAAGCAAAACATGGTGATGCACAAGCCTTTGTAAAACTTTGTGAAGCTTACCAAATGGTGCTTTATAATTCCGCTTATAAAATACTTTTAAATAATGAAGATGTTGCTGACTGTCTCCAAGAAGAGGTTGATACACCAAATTATGGTTATGACCCTGAAACTGGCAGAATGGATATTTCTTTTGATTTAATTGCAATGGATAAAACTTCCGTTTATAAGATACAAGTGAACGAAGTTGATCAGATGAGCGGTGAGATGCTTTCTGAATTTGGTTATTTTGAACTCCAAAACAAGTAATTTTTATCTTATTCATAAACTATAAAAAAGCTTTGGATCCTAGTGCTTCAAGGTTTTTTTGATGTTTCAGATGCAATCAAAATCAAATGAATAACCACCATTTAAAAAAAATGACGTAAAAACCGCCAAAAAATCCAACCATATTCATCCAAAATAATTTTAAAATGTATATAACAAAAAGTAAGTAAATTTAAAATATAATAGAAAATGGGGGAGTAGATAATGAAAATAGTAAAAAATGTAATGAAAATCCTGTCTTTGATGGTATTGGTGGTTCAACTGACGAGTCCGGCATTAATAGCCTTTATGGAAGAAACTGAAGTGAACGAATCAAGTCCGCCAGTACTAAAACTTTTTGGTTTAATCAACGATCAAAAAGCCGAAACAATCACAGTAGAAACAGGAGAAACTATCCAAGTAACTCTTTCCGCGAAAGCGTTGAACGCTGAGATCATCCAAATAGATCTTTCCGAAAAAGTTAGTATTAGTCAAGAAGAGATGGAACGAATTAACAGTAACAACGAAGTTCAAATTTCAACTAGTGGAAATATAGTAAGTATTCAAACAAAACCAACTAAATTAAATGACTTACTGCTTAACCTAAACACAGTTGACAACGGGACGGTTCAACTGCAAGCCGCTATCAACAACGCAATCTTTTCAAATGTTGTAGCTTTAGATATCATTGAAAAAGAAAATAAAACTGTAACAGAAGAATCCACGATAAATCAAACGGAACCAAAGGAACAACTACCACAATCAGAAATCCAAACAAACAAGACCATTACTTCGACAAGTCCAGAAACTACTCTAAATCCTAAGTTTGATCTAAATGAGTTATCTTATTTTATTATTAACGGTGGCTTCGAACAACCTGCTATAGCAGTAAATAATGTTAATTTCTTCGCGCAAGATCAGGTTCCCGGTTGGGAGACGACTGCCAGTGACAAAGCAATAGAAATTGCTAGTGGTACAGGTTCTGGGCACAGATTTAGAGCTCGAAGCGGCCAGCAATGGGCTGAAATTAATGCCAATGTCCCAGGAGAGCTGCATCAAGTAGTTAAAAGTATTCCGGGCTCTACGATGAAATGGAGTGTGTGGCACGCTGGGAGAGACGGAACGAATAGAATGGCTATTCATATTGGTACAATAGAAAACCATCCCACTGTTGCAATTGCAACCACAGCTAATAGGGTTTGGACTCAGTATACAGGAACCTATGTTGTACCTGAAAATCAGTATGAGACTTATTTTGGTTTTGAAAGTCTTCAAGCTACTAGACCAAGTGTGGGGAATTACATTGATGATGTGTCATTCAAAATAGAAGGTAATTTGGAAACTACAAAACAAGCCAATAAATCACTTGTTAAAACAGGCGAGCGAGTTGGTTATACAATAAACGTAAGTAATACCATTGATTTTTCTCTTTTGGATAATATTATTGTGGAGGATACATTACCAGAAGGGCTAAAATTAGTCACAGATACTTTAGCAGTCGATGGCGTTAATGTTATGAATGAAGCTACTGAAGAAAATCAGATTAAAACTCAAATTAATACAATTGAAGGGGGCAAAACTGTCGCGGTTACTTTTGAAGCAGAGGTAACGAGTGAAATGAATGGCACCCTAAAAAATATCGCCATTGTGACGGATCCAGATAATCCAAGCGAACCTCAAAATCCCGAAGTATTGATAGAAGTAAAAGGAAACGGGAAACTAATCACTAAAAAATTAGTCGATCAATCAATCGTCAAAACTGGTGATGAGGTCACTTATACAATCGAAGCTAGTAATGTCCAAACAAATACCGTACTTAATAATATAGAAATAGCTGATTTGTTACCGGAAGGTTTGGAACTAATCGAAGATACATTGACAATTGATGATCGACAAGTAGAAAATACTGCAACAGAAATGAATGAAATAAAAACACTTATTGATACTATTGAAGGCAATCAAACTGTATCAGTTCGTTTTAAAGCAAAAGTCATACAAGAAACAAGTGGAACGCTACAAAATATTGCGACGGTAACCGATCCAAATAATCCAACTGAACCACAGAAGCCTGAGGTATCAATAGAAATTGAAGCACCAGGGAAATTAGAAACAAAAAAACTAGCAGATCGTGCAATTGTTGAATTGGGTGATGAAATTTCGTATACGATTCAAGTCACTAATAGTCAAGCAGATACAATTTTAAAAGACATTAAAGTGGAAGATGTTTTACCTGAAGAATTAGAATTAGTAAAAGACACATTGAATATAAATGGAAATTCAGTAACTAATGATGCTGTAAAAGAAAATACTGTCCAAACAATGATAAAAGAAATTAAAGGTGGGCAAACCATTGATATTGTTTTTAAAGCTATCGTAATCTCTTTAGATAATCTATTCATAACAAATACAGCAGAAATAACCGATCCTGCCAATCCTGATATGCCACAAAAGCCAAGTGCAACGATAGAAAGTCCGACAGGAAGCGTAGGGGGACGAGGAGCCTATGAATCCGGTAAACTGAAGACGAGAAAACTTGTTGATCAGTCGAATGTAAAAACTGGTGATGAAATTACGTACACGATTGAAGCTAGTAATGACACAGAAGATACCATGTTATATGATATTGTAGTCGAAGATAAGTTACCAGAAGGTCTAAAATTAATTAAGGACACATTAACTGTAGATAATAAAAAAGTAGTAAACACGACAAGTAAAGACAACATAATAAAAACGACCATCGCAGAAATTGAAGGAAATCAAACAGTCGTAGTTCAATTTAAAGCGAAAATAACCCGAGAAACAAATGGTACAATTAAAAATATTGCACATGTAACCAATCCCGAAATACCAGAAGAACCGCAAAAACCAGAAGTATCAATCAATATTTCAGCAATAGGGAAACTTGAATCGAATAAACGAGTCAGTCAATCGTTGGTAAAAGTTGGAGAGGAAGTCATCTATGCAATTGAGGCCGCTAACTCAGTTCCCAATACAACATTGAACGATGTTATAGTCGAAGATCATTTGCCAAAAGGCTTAGAATTAATTCAAGATACATTAACAGTAGACGGAAAAAAAGTGAACAATGAATCAAAAGAACCAAATACGATAAAAGTAAAACTGCAAGTGTTGGAAGGAAAGCAACGCTCATCCGTTCAATTTAAAGCAAAAGTAACAAAGCCGATAACTGATAAAATCACCAATATTGCAATGGTAGCGGAATCTAGAGAATCAAAAACACCACAAAAACCAGAAGTGTCAATAAAAGTTATATCTGAAAAAAAAGCTATTGGAAAATCAGGAGTGCTACCTAAAATGAACATGCTGCAAAATAAATTTACTTTTTGGATCGGCTTATTCATACTTTTTCAAGTCTATTCCTTCTACTATATAAAGAGAAGGAATGGTGAGCTTAAATAAATAGAACGTTAAGATCGCTACAACAATCATGAAAAGCAGACATATGATTTCAAACCAAATTTGGATTTTGAATCATATGTCTGCTTTTTTAGTAAACTTTATTATGTATTCCATTTAATCAAAATTATTTTCAGCGTATTTCTGTTGAATAAGTTGTTTAAGTTTGGACTCAATAAAATGTATACTTCTGTGAGTGATCGGTTCTTGGAAATTAGCTGATAATTTAATTTGGCAATAATTTTCTAAACTATCATCAATAGAAATAGAAGACAAAATAACGTCAGGAGCTTTGTAAAAGTTTGTTTCTACGAATAATAAATTAAATGAGTGATGAAATTGCTTGATTAAATAGTTTTTTATATAAACTTCCTCAGTATACGGTAAATCAGTTTCTAAATAAAGATAGATTGGCGGTTCGTGGAGAGGCGGTGCTTTGATTGTCATATAAATAGCCATGTATGAACGTAAAAGAACTTCTTTATTAATAAAGATTTCATTTTTCGTAAGGATATACATTTTTTCAATAAAAGCAGCTAATTTATTAATTAAATTAGGGAAAATCGCTGAGTTTTTCTCAAATAAAACTGTATCATAACTAAAATAATCATTTACCTTTGATATAGAACAATTTAAGTGAGTAAAGAAGGCTTGCTGAAAGACATTTGGTTTTAGTTTTTCTGGTATGGAAATGATCTCAGTAGAAAAAAGTTCGCAAAAATTATTTGTGAGTTGATAAATGATTGTTTGATTATTCTTGTGAATTTCTATTACTTCATTTTTAGTATCCATTTCTTGATATAATCTGGACTCAGACTGCCAATAGACTGAAAGATAATAGATTTCCGCTTCATTATGTATATGATATTCTTTATAAAGATTTTGCACTATTTCAACAATGCTATCTGTCTGATCATTAAAAAAAGTTTTCCATTCCGGCTGCATTATGACATAATTTTTTTGACGAATTCTTAAAATATTTGTTGCGATAAAATAAGCCAACTTTTGTTTTTTCATGGGGATGATTTCAGATCCGACTATTTGTGTTGTTAATCGATCAATGTTGGTTAGAAGTTTTTGTTCATCAATTATTTTGTAGGTATCTGGCCAAAAAATGCCGCGGTTCAAAAACCAAGTAATAGAATAATTAATAATCCGAATTTTTTGCTCACTACCAATTATTTTATAGGATGTTGTAGAAAATGAAATCCCTAAAGCTTGGCAGAATAAAGAACATTTTTTTAAAGAATAGTTGACGGTAGCAAGACTGATTCCATATTTTTCAGCACATTTAACTGGGGAGTCAAAGGTGTTAAAAAAAAGTGATCGGGCAATCTGAAAAGTTGTATCATCCATAGTAATTTGACGAATAAAACGCGAAATAGAACTCATTCCATTGGCCGTAATTAATTTTACGCCATTACTTTTATTTACCTGTAGTGAGATTGTATCCTTAGAAAGGTTATTATAATTGAAAAATGTGTCTGTCAGTTCATTAAGAAGTCTTTGTGTGCTACGAACTGAAAGACCCAAATAAGCAGCCAGATCAGTAATTTTACACCAATGTTGGAAATTACTTAAAAAGTCAACCATAGTAATCAGCTTTTGATTTTTTTTACTTAATATAATAAATAGAGTGGTTTTCATATATGATCTCCTTAGAAAAAAATCGGTCAATAGTGTTGGGGGGATTATTTAATTTTAATTGTTATTTTATTTATTTTTAAACATATTATATCAAAAAACAAACATTGACTCAAAATAACAGAACTTTTCGAAATAATTATAAAATAAATAGGTAAATTGAAAGACTGAGATTTTTTCTATTAATTGCCTATTTCCTGTATAATGAAGTTAAAAGGAAGTTTATAGGGGGAAAGAAATGAAAAAAATTATGTTTGTTATGTCAGCTGTTTTATGGTTAACTGCCTGCGGGCAAAAAGTGGAAGAGACTAACGCAAGCAATAATGATTCTAGCGCTAGCCAGAGCACGGTTGTTCAAGAAAGTGACTCATCAAGTTCAAGTACTGTACAGAGCACAAGCAAGACTTCAAGCACTGAACAAGAAGTATCTGTAAGTACAAGTGACTCAGTAGATATTGAAAAAAGAGAGCAAGAGCAAAAGTTAGAAGCTTACAACAATTTAGATACACCGTTAAAAGTCCTTTTAGCCACAACGCTTGTCGATGAACGAGCGGAAACACCTGGCTTACAAGGATATGGTTTGGTCTATAATTTCAGTGGACCCTTTTTATTCGTTAATATAAACTCAGGTGCCGGAACAGGTCATCCGATTATAAAATTATCTTTTGATGATGCTTTTATTTATCCAGTGGAAGGGATTGTCCGAAATGGTCCAAGTCAAATTGACCCTTACCCAGTTCCAACTGATCCAGTTTCTAAAGTAACGTTGTATGAAAAGTATTTGAATGAAAAAGAAAAATATGATTCTTCTATTCCAAATGTTCGGATTTCTGAGAACTTAACTGAAACGTATTTTGATAAGTTAAAAGGTATAATCGGTCAATAAACATAAATTAAGCAGAGAAAGACTGAGCTAAATTTTTTTCCCTATAAGGGAGAATGCTTTAGCTTTTTATTTATACAACACAGCAAAAAATTGTTGCACAAAATATTATCTATTTTTCACCTCTATTTAAAGACAGCCAATTAATCTAAGGGATAATATGTATGAAAATGCAAGAGACGCAATAAGATGTTGTCTTGGCAAGAAAAATTGTTTGAATATTTATGTAATAATTGTAATGAATTCGTAATTATAAACTTTACTTTGAAATGATTTTGTAATATAATTGGTTTGAGAGGACAAAAAGCGTGAATTTACCTACAGAACTTTTTTGGAAATCAAAAAAGTGAAAAAAATTTATAGGAGTGAAGAAAATGAAAAAAATTGTTTTAGTTAGTTTAGCAGGTCTGGGGATCTTGTTAGCAGGTTGTCAATCAGGAAAAAATAAAGAAACAGTTGCATTAAGTACAAGTGAAACAGCAGTATCTAGCTCTTCAATGAGTTCAAGTTCCAGCAGTCAAAGCAGTAGTACTACACAAGAAAAAGTAAAAGAATCAACGACAACCGCCACCTCATCTCAAGAAATTGTTAAAGAAGAATTATGGAATTCGACAAAATCTCAAGAACTTAATATATTTATGGCACAATGGGGACAAACTATGGATCAAGTTTACAAAGAATATAGCCCAGGAAATAATGTCAATTTGTATGGATTACAGCTTCCAGATGGTATTCTAAATAACGAAAATGGCTGGCAAGCATCTATTGGCGAAGTTCCAATTTCAGTAACGTGGTCTGAAAATGGACAAGTTAGTGACGGGTATGCATTAGTAGCTGTTTATTCAGATGCAGAAAGTCAACCTTATTTGAAACAACATGTCTACTTTTTTACCATCCAATCAGACGGGACACCAGCTGTACTAGTAACAATGCAGAATCAAGGCAATGAAAATAATTATTTATATTTTAGAGAAACAGATAATCAAGAACTTAAAAATGGTTTCACTGAACTTGTGACCAGAAATTAACGTGAATTAGAGTCGTTTACATTCCATGTGAGCGATTCTTTTTTGCATATTTTAGTCATGGCAGCATAATTCTGATAAGATAAGTAAAAGAGGGGTTTAAACAAACAATTTGATACTACTTGGAATAATTTCAAGTAGTAGATTAACCCACAAGAATATGTTAAATTTCAAGTGAAATTAAAAGTTGGGAGGAAGGTCGTTATGAAAGAAACGCAAGAAGAATTCATACAAGATCTTTACAATCTTATCTTAAATCCAGGAACCCGTGAATGGGAACGGTCACAGTTAACAGCAGTTAAAAATGCAGTGGAAGCAGGTAGTAACTTTAGCGACCAAATGGCGAAACTGGAAGCAGAATTACGACCGCTTGCCTCAAGAAATAATTTAACTCCTGATGTTACCGATTTTTATCTGAAAATCATAGATGATCCAACTGGAAAAATAAATTATGATTTTTCTAAACACATTGTGACAGAAACAAGCTATCAAGAGCGGGCTGTTTTTGCAGGTGGTTGTTTTTGGTGTATGGTTGAGCCATTTGAAACACGTTCAGGAATAATTTCGGTTTTGTCTGGTTACACTGGCGGAGATATTGATTCTCCAACTTACGATCAAGTACTTGCTGGTTATACAGGACACGTAGAAGCTGTTGAAATCATTTTTGATAACCGAGTTATTAGCTATAAAGAATTGGTTGGACTCTATTGGCAAATCTCAGATCCGACTGATGCCTTTGGACAGTTTCAAGATCGCGGAAGTCAGTACAGACCAGTTATCTTTGTACAAAACGACCAGCAAAAACGAATTGTAGAAGAGTCTAAAAAAGAATTAATTCACTCTGGAAAATATAAAGATCCTATAGTCACAGAGATCCGCGATGCAACAACATTTTGGCCAGCTGAAAACTATCATCAGCAATTCTATAAAAAGCAAATCAAAAGGTACAAACGAATAAAACGGGCGCGGCAACAATTTTTGACCTATCAACATCTGAAAAGTAAGATTCGAGTTAAGTTAAGAAAATAGTAAATAACGAAATTTAAATTAGAAAGTATTGTTGCTATTCTAGATAAGATTTTATTTTGAAAAAAGTATATATAATAGAAGAAATTTTTATTTATATCGTATAAATAAAGGGTTTTCTGGAAAGTGTTAAGTATTTTAAAATAAAAACGTATTCATTTTTATTTTTAATTCAATAGTATTGACTTTAAAACCTATATGGGTTAATATCAAACAGCATTAGTTACTAACACTGTTAGCTATTAATTGTTAATGTAATTATTTTTAAAGAAGGAGGAGTCATATGTCATTCGCAGAAGAAGCTGAACAAGAACTTATTCGTCTAATGGTCCAAAATCGTAATAGTGCATTTAGCAGACTAGAAAAGAGTAATCAAGGCGAAGCTATCGTTATTAAATTTCTCGATCGTTATGGCGAGCCAACTAGCCCTAAACACTTAGCCGAATCACTAAATCTTTCCAGCGCCCGTATTGCCGTTGTTTTGGGCAGTTTAGAAAAAAAAGGCCAAATTGCCCGTAATATGGATCCAAATGATCGTAGGCGTATCAATGTAACGTTAACTGACTGCGGCAAAAAAGTTGCTGAACTTGAAAAGAAAGAAATGCGCGATAAGATTGTTCAAATTTTTAAACAAATGGGAGAAGAAGACACGAAAAAGTTTATTGAGCTGACTGCGAAGTTTGTAGACTACTCCCAAAAATTATCCCAGAAAGAGGAAGGTGACCAATAATGAAAATTTTTAAACATATTGGAAAATACTGGTATGCGGTCATCGCAGTTCTTGTACTATTAGTTATACAGGCACGCAGTGAATTAAGCTTACCCAACTTAACATCGAGTATCGTGGATGTCGGTATTCAACAAGGTGGATTAGAATATTCCACACCTGAAAAAATCAGAAAAACAACCCTTCAAGGGATCGAAATGTTTATGACTGATGATGAGAAAAAAACAATTGAAGAAAATTATAAACTAACAACTCAAAAAGTTGATGGTAAAGAAACTGAAGTTTACAAACTAAATCTGCAAGATGGGATGACTGAAGCTAAACTAGCAGATATCTTTGATCTACCAATGATGATGCTTGCTTCATCACAAGCAAAAGATTCAACTGATGGCGGCGAAGCAAAATCAATTATTGATGATTATACTGCAATTTCTAAAGATGCTGCCAAAGCGCAACAACTTGGGGAAGAAGCGGCAGCTTTAGGTGAACAAGCAAAAGCTGCTGGAGAAGCCGCTGCTTCCGCAACAGACATGGCCACGGCGGCTGAAAAAGGTGCAGAAGCTCAAAGTTTAGCAGCCGAAGCACAAGCGAAAGGTGAAGAAGCCCAAACCTTAGCAAATTCTATCAAGTCAGCAAGCGATGCTATGCCTGCTAAAGTTGAAGCAGCTCGTGAAGCTACTAAAAAAAGCTTAGGTGATTTAGGCTCAAATTCAATGAGGACTGTGGGTATTCAATTAACATTAGCTGAATACAAAGCATTAGATGTCAATACACAACAAATTCAAACTGATTATATGATCAAAACAGGAACGCAAATGATCATTTTAACACTGATTTCTGCAGCAGCAGCAATTATAGTTGGTTTGATCGCATCATTAGTTGCCGCAGCGGTTGGACGAAATTTGCGTGTCGGTCAATATGAACGTACCTTACAATTTTCAAATACTGAAATGGAGAAATTTTCACCAGCCTCGTTAATCACTCGTAATACCAACGATATTCAACAAATGCAAATGGGTATCGTAATGATTATGCGAATTGTATTATATGCTCCTATTCTTGGGATTGGCGGGATTTACGAAGTATATAAAACAGGAACTGGCATGGGCTGGATTGTTGGTGTGGCCGTTGGTGCTGTTTTAATTTTAGTCTTAACGTTATTGACATTCACTATGCCTAAGTTTAAAGCTTTACAAAACTTGGTGGATAGAGTCAACTTGGTTTCTCGTGAAATTATTACTGGTTTACCAGTTATTCGTGCGTTTTCTCGTGAAAAATTTGAGGAAAAACGTTTTGATGTTGCCAATACAAACTTGATGAAAACTCAGTTATTCGTAAACCGCTCAATGTCTATCATGATGCCGGTAATGATGTTATTGATGAATGGGGTTTCTGTCTTGATCGTTTGGGTCGGCGGACACAATATGGACAAGGGTCAATTGCAAGTTGGGGATATGATGGCATTTATCACATATACCATGATGATTGTTATGGCATTTATGATGTTATCAATGGTTTCAATTATTTTACCTCGTGCCAATGTTGCAGCAGGTCGGGTAGAAGAAGTACTTGAAACTGTTCCTACAATTAAAGATCCTGAAAATCCTAAAGACAATCACGATTTCAAAGGTGAAGTGAAATTTGAAGGCGTACAATTCCGTTATGGAGATGCCGACGAAGATGTGCTGCATCATATTAATTTTGTTGCTAAACCGGGTCAAACCACAGCAATTATTGGTTCGACTGGTTCTGGTAAATCAACGATTGTAAACTTGATTCCACGTCTTTTTGATGTGACAGGCGGACGAATTACAATTGATGGGATAGATGTTCGAGAAATGACGTTACACAAATTACATGAAATTATGGGATTTGTACCGCAAAAAGGTATTTTATTCTCAGGAGATATTGCTTCAAATATCAAATTTGGTGATGCTGACATTTCTGATGAACAAATGAAAAAAGCAGCTGTCATTGCACAAGCTGAGGAATTTATTGACTCAAATGAAAAAGGCTACAGCAGAGAAATTTCTCAAGGCGGAACCAACGTTTCCGGTGGACAAAAACAACGTCTATCAATTGCCCGTGCTTTAGCCAAAAATCCAAAAATCTTAATTTTCGATGACTCATTCTCAGCACTGGATAATAAAACGGATGTAGCTCTACGTAAAGCTTTATCTGAAAATATCAAAGATGCAACCCAAATTATCGTGGCACAAAAGATTTCTACAATTATTCATGCAGATAATATTGTTGTCTTGAACGAAGGTCGTGTGGTTGCTCAAGGTACACATGAAGCATTGATGGAAACATCGAAAGTCTATCAAGAAATTGCCCAATCACAGTTAAGTAATGCTGAATTAGGCATAGAAGAAGCGGAGTAAGGAGGAGCGAATATAATGGCAGAACAAAAACAAAATCGCCCTCGTGGCGGCGGCCCTGGACAAATAGCGCCAGTGGAAAAAGCCAAAGACTTTAAAGGAACCATCAAAAAATTAGTTTCTTATCTTGGTGCATATAAAATTCCTGTTTTCTTTGTAATGATTTTTGCAATTGCCTCAACGGTATTTAATATTTGGGGACCAAAAATCTTATCAACAGCTATTACAGAGCTATTTAATGGTTTAATCAAGAAATATCAAGGAACTGGCGGTATTGACTTTGAAAAAATCGGCGGTATCCTACTCTTTATGCTGGGACTGTACCTTGTAGCTTCTCTTTTCGGAATTATGCAAGGTTGGATCATGTCAACAATTTCTCAAAAAATTACGTATCGTATGCGTAAAGAAATTTCAGAAAAAATCAATCGGATGCCAATGAACTATTTTGAAAGCCGTACGACCGGTGAAGTCTTATCAAGAATCACGAATGATGTAGATACACTTGGTCAATCGTTAAATCAATCACTTACACAGTTAATCACATCAACATTTACGATTATCGGTGTTATTGTAATGATGCTGTCGATTTCAGTGAAAATGACAGGTATTGCGATTTTGATTGTCCCAATTTCATTTATATTGATTATGATTGTCGTAAAAAATTCTCAAAAATACTTTAAAACTCAACAAGAATATCTTGGTGTTATTAATGGTAAAGTTGAAGAAACAATCGGCGGTTATAACATTGTTCGTTTGTTTAACGATGAAGAAAATTCTCTTAACGAATTTAAAGAACAAAATGATGTTTTATTTAAATCAGCATGGAAATCTCAATTTCTTTCAGGTTTAATGCAGCCAATCATGAACTTTGTCGGGAATTTAGGTTATGTTGCAGTTGCAATTTTTGGTGGGATCATGGCGTATAATGGTTCAATCACAGTTGGGGATATTCAAGCATTTATCCAATATGTGCGTAATTTAACTCAGCCGATTTCTCAATTAGCTCAAGTCTCAAATATGTTGCAATCAATGGCAGCGGCTGCTGAACGTGTCTTTGAATTCCTTGGTGAAGAGGAAGAAGACCAAACAGTTGAAAATCCAGTGAAAATTGATAAAGCAAAAGGAATGGTTGATTTTGAACATGTTCATTTCGGCTATACACCTGATAAAATTATTATCAATGACTTCAGTTCTCACGTCGATCCAGGTCAAATGGTAGCAATTGTTGGCCCAACAGGTGCAGGTAAAACTACGATGGTTAAATTGCTTATGCGTTTTTATGACGTGAATTCTGGAGCAATCAAAATCGATGGCTATGACATCAAAGATTTCAATCGTGCGGATCTTCGTAAAAATATCGGGATGGTTCTTCAAGATACATGGCTATTTAAGGGAACCATTATGGAAAACTTACGTTATGGCCGTTTAGATGCAACGGATGAAGAAGTTTATGAAGCTGCGAAAGCCGCTCACGTTCATCACTTTATCCAAACACTACCTGGCGGTTATAATATGGAATTAAATGAAGAATCATCAAACATTTCTCAAGGTCAAAAACAATTGCTGACAATTGCTCGTGCAATTTTAGCTGATAAACCGATTTTGATTTTGGATGAAGCAACATCTTCAGTTGATACAAGAACAGAAGGCTTGATCCAAGAAGCGATGAACAACTTAATGTCTGGTAGAACTTCTTTCGTAATTGCTCACCGTCTATCTACAATTAAAGATGCAGATAAAATTCTTTATATGCAAGATGGCGATATTAAAGAGCAAGGAACACATGAAGAATTACTTGCTGAAGGTGGCTACTATGCATCCCTTTATAACTCACAGTTTGAAGAGTTAACTGAGTAAATCTAATGAAATAACATAAATAAAAAATAGGAGTACTCAACTTTATGTTGCTAGTATTCCTATTTTTATTTATACAATATATATCCTGTATATAATTGAAATAGTCTTGTTTAAATTTAAGAAACACTAAAGAGTGATAAAAAAACTTGAAAATAAGTCGATCATAAGGTACTATTTACAAAAATAAATAATTAAATAACCTTGTTAGGTGAGGCTCCTATACAAACACAGGCTATTGCGCAGAAACGTCGAAAGACGCCAATGTGTAAAACAGGAATTGTCGAATTAAGGCTTTTCATAAAATAGCTAAGAATGCTTCTTTACGTTGTATAGTGCTAAAACTCAGACGATGAGATTGATTGGTAGTCAAACGTCTTAGGAAAAAATGTTTGGCTTTTTTCTTTTGGTAAGTAGTAATCTAGTTATCAAATGTATAACGTCTTTGTACCTGTTTGGTTTTATTTGAGTGCGGTTTTGATGTATGTTTAAGTAGCTGGCGGAAACTTCACTCTTGTTTTTAAGAGTAGTTTCGTCAGTTTTTTTAGTTATCGAATTTAAGAATGAAGGGATTTATAAAATGAACAGATCGTATGAGAAAAAGTTAGCTCCGACTATTATAAGCTTATTACTCTTTTTAGGAATAACGTTTTTGGTTGTCACAAATTATAGTTGGTTTAATGCATTAGACAGCTCGATTTATCACGTCCACTGGGAACCAAACGAAACGCTGACAAATATCATTAATTTGTTTGCAAAAACTGCAACGATTGTCCCAATTTTTCTAGTAAGTTTAGTTGTATCATTTATTCTTTGGCGAAAAAATGATAAATTACTGGCTTTTTGGCTTAGTTCTAACGTATTGGCTGTTAGCTTTATCGGCTATGTGCTAAAACACATAGTAGCTAGAACCAGACCTGATGTGGGGCAATTGGCTGAAAGAACTTCGTATAGTTTTCCGAGCGGGCATTCACTTTTAGCGATGTGTTTGGTTTGTTCAATTTTTATTGCCTTACAAACTATCAATCCTAATAAGTTTAAAGGACTTAAAATTGCACTAATTGTTTATGTCATCTTGATTGGTGTCACACGAATTTTTCTAAGAGTTCATTATCCAAGTGATGTACTCGGCGGATTTTTATTAAGTTATACATGGGTAAATCTTTCATATATTTGCTTGCAAAAAATGTTTCTTAACAGAAAATTTTCAAGTCCGAGTTCAAAGAAAAAATTTATTCAAACCTTGATTCTAAGCGGTTTGTTTTTAGTACTGATGGTTGTAACGGCGGCATCTGTATATGGAGCTAGTGTTTATAAAAATGTCCAAAAAACGGCAGATAAAATGTACCAGCCATTAAATAGAGAGACTAAATCTGTAAAATTAGAAGAACATGAACCAGTTAGCTTCTTATTGTTGGGAATTGCTAATGACTCGAAACGACAAACAGATTATCGAGCGAATACGATTATGGTTGTAACAGTAAACGATCAACTAAAACAGACAACCTTAACCAGTATTCCGCGAGATGCTTATGTAGAAATTGTCGGAAAAGAAGGTTTGTACGATAAAATTAATCATGCTCATTCTTACGGCGGAGAAGAGATGATTATTGATACGGTTGAAAAATATTTGGATATCCCGATTAATCATTATTTTGTGATTAATATGGATGGATTATCTGCTTTAGGTGACGCTGTTGGAGGCGTGACTGTGAATAATGATTTTGCATTTGATGCAGAAGGAATACATTATCCTCAAGGTGAACAACATCTTAATGGTTGGGAAACGTTGCAGTATGCACGCATGCGCTACGAAGATCCAGACGGAGATTATGGTAGACAAAAAAGACAACGCGAAGTAACTGAGCAGCTGGTAAAAGAATTAATGTCAATTAAAAGTGTTTTCCGCTACCAAGAGTTGTTAAATGTTATTGGTGAAAATGGTCAAACTGACATGACCCTAGATCAAATGATCTTACTAATGACAAACTACCAAAAAGCTCTGGAAAATATTGAAAGTCGTCAAGTTCAAGGTGAAGATTTTACTGGAGACGGATATACTGGGGAAGAAGGAATTTCTTATCAAAGTATTCCCGAAGAAGAACGACTTAAAACTATCACTGAATTAAAAGAGCAACTAGATTTAAATAAGCAATAGCAAAAGAAAAACACTTGGAAGGCTTTTAAATTAGCGTTTCAAGTGTTTTTTTGGATAAAAACTTTCAATGAAATCATCAAAAGTTAACAGCGCCATAACCTTTTTTGTCTAACTGGTTACTTGATAAAATCTAGTATTAGGTTGTACTATTTTTTGTATTTCCATAATCTTCTTCAGTATAGTAAAAAGAAGCAAGCCCTATTAAACTTACAATTGTCAGATGACTTTGCCTTTTGGTATAATTTGACTCATAGAAGTGGAGGAATGTAAGTATGATAAAAGTAGCGATTATTGGGTACGGGAACCTAGGGCGCGGCGTTGAGCGTTCAATTAAACAAAATAAAGATATGGAATTAGTAGGGATTTTTACACGAAGATCACCTGAAACAGTTCAAACAGAGGGCGGAGCAGCCTTCACAATGGAAGAACTGTTACCTAAACAAAACGAGATTGATGTTGCCATTTTATGTGGCGGATCAGCAACAGATCTACCAACCCAAACACCTGAATGGACACGTTTATTTAATACGATTGATAGTTTTGATACACACGCGAAAATTCCGGAACATTTTGCTAAAGTCGATCAAGTTGCGAAAGAAAATCAAACCACATCGATTATCTCGACAGGTTGGGACCCAGGATTGTTTAGTTTGAATCGGTTATATGCACAGAGTATCTTGCCGGTAGGTGAAACAACAACATTTTGGGGTAAAGGTGTTAGCCAAGGACATTCTGATGCATTAAGAAGAATTGCTGGTGTAGTCGATGCTGTTCAATATACAATTCCGAATAGTGATATTATAGAAAAATTAAAAGCCGGCGAGAAATTAACATTAACAACGCGGGATAAACATTTTAGACAGTGTTTTGTTGTATTGGATGAGACGGCAGATGCTGAAAAAATTCGTGCAGAAATTGTATCAATGCCGAACTACTTTGCTGATTATGATACAGAAGTGCATTTCATTACGCAGGATGAATTAAACGACAACCACAAAGCAATGCCACATGGTGGAACCGTATTGCATACAGGAACAACTCACGAAAATACGCAACAAGTGATTGAATATAATTTACAATTAGAAAGTAATCCAGAATTTACTGCTAGTGTATTAGTCGCTTATGCTAGAGCATGCGTTCGTTTAGCTAAAGAAAAACAATTTGGTGCCTATACAGTCTTGGATATTGCCCCTAAATATCTATCAGATCGTTCCGATGAAGAATTAAGAAAAGAATTGTTGTAAAAAATTTATCATTAAATAAGCATTCCAGATAAAAATTTTGACTTTTAAACTAAAATCACTCAAAATGAAGTTAATGGAAGATTACCATGAGTGGGGATGAGTCAAATGAATGAGCCGCTTATTTCACGCTGGCTGGATGTTACAAAAAAACAAGCAATGCTTGAAAAAGCGTTGGAAGATATGCTAAAGAAAAAAAGTCAGCTTTCAGCTAGTGAATATTATGCATTATACTATCTTAGTCAAAATGGTCAAAGCATGCGGCTAAATGATTTAGGCAATTGTTTAAGCTTAAGTCAAAGTGCTTTGTCTAGATTAAGTAAGCGATTAGAAGAAAAAGAACCACCGTTAATCGGAAGAAAAACTTGTTCGGATGATAAGCGGGGAATTTATGTAGGTTTGACAGAGGCAGGAAAAAAAGAACTGCGCTCTGTTCAGCAAGATGTAGCAGCTATTTTGGAAGAATATTTTAAATCTGAAGACTAATTAATTGTTTTTTAGTCTTCTTTTTTGTATGATATAATAAATGCATGTGCATGCATTTAAAATGTGAGGAGGTTTTTATCAATGGTTAAACCAGAGTCAACTTTTACATTCAAACGAGGATTAGAATTAAAAAATAGAATCGTTATAGCACCAATGACAACAAAAATGTCATTTTATGATGGTGTGGTAACAACGGATGAGCTTGAGTATTATGCGTTGCGTTCAGGAGAAGTTGGGGCTTTTATCACAGCTGCTGCCAATGTTCATGAAGGTGGAAAAGGCTGGGATGGAGAACTAGGTGTTTATGATGATCGTTTTATTCCTGGATTAGCAAAATTAGCTGCAACAATCAAAAAAAATCATACGAAAGCGATTCTGCAAATTTTTCATGGCGGACGGATGACTGATTCCAAAGTTCTGCAAGGTCTTCAACCAGTTGCACCGAGTGCCGTTGCAGCGGAAAGACCAGATGCACAAGTACCACGAGAATTAACTGAGGCTGAAATTTATGAGATTTTAGATGGTTTTAACCAAGCAACAAAACGAGCTATTCAAGCAGGTTTTGATGGTGTGGAAATTCACGGAGCAAATACATATTTGATCCAACAATTTTTCTCACCTCATTCAAATCGTCGAACAGACGCTTGGGGTGGTACTTTGGAAAAACGCTACAAATTTATTAATGAATTAGTTGATGGTGTGACTAAGGTAGTTGATGAATCTGGCGTAAAAGATTTTATTGTGGGCTATCGTTTTTCGCCAGAAGAATATGAAAATCCTGGAATACGTTTAGAAGATACTCTTTATTTAGTCAATCAGCTAGCTGAAAAACCATTGGACTACCTTCACTTATCGTTGAACGATTATACTAGAGTTTCAGTTAGTGAAAATTATCAAGAACAACCGATTATCAATTATGTTAAGGATACAATCAATGAACGGTTGCCTTTAATTGGGGTTGGCAATGTGAGAAGTAAAAAGGATGTTGATACTGTTTTAGAGACAGCCGATCTTGTTGCAGTGGGACGTTCGGTTTTAATTGATCCTCAATGGACACAAAAAATTCTAGACGGTCAAGAAGATTTGATTCGTACAAATCTTTCGCATTATGATCGCGAAGAATTGAAAATTAGTAATGGGGTTTGGGGCTTTTTACAAGGGATGATGCCGGAACGTCTTAAATAATAGTAGTAGAGATAAAAGAACTTCTGAATGAATCGTTTTGCGGTTTATTATTCAGAAGTTTTTTATGGTAGTCTCTTATATTTGTCATTCCTCTAGCATGTTCATATAATAGCTTTATAAACAAAAGAAAAGAGGAGTCAAAATGGCTTATAAAGTGGATTTTAAAAATGTTTCAACTATCGGTTTTGAAAGTTCACCAGTTGCTGAGGCGATGGCTGGTTTACGTGCGAATGAAGCTCGATACTACTGGAATAAATACAAGCACGAATTTATCACTGTACCAGTAAGTGAAGACCCTAAAACACTAGCATGGATTGAAAAAATTTTAGCAGAACGAGATATGGTATTTCCATACAAACCTCTTGAAGTTTCAAGTTTTGAAGTTGATGGTATTAAGATGGCCTATGTTTTTTACGAAAATGGTTTATCAGTCAATGTGATGTATACCATTGAAGACGGTGGTAAGCGTGCAGTTGGTTTTAAACTTTCTGACGGGATGGAAGTCCCGGCTGAATTTGAAGGGAAATTCAAATTCGCTCGCCAAAAATCCAAACTGGCAGGGACTATTCGCGGCTCCTTCTTTGTTATTAAGGGGACGTATTAACTGTAGGCTTATTGAACAATTTTAGAGTATGACAATAATTGTTTTACTGATTCATATAAGGGAATTTATCCAACAAATAAATCAGTAATCTTGAAAAAACTGTTTGGAAAACAGACTTGAGTTAACAACGAGACAAAAATATTTAGATTCGAGAAATAAATGCAGTATGTTTTTTTCTCGTTGTTTATTCAGATTTAGTGAGTGGTGCAAAACTTATTTTTAGTTTTGTCCACTCATTTTTTTTAGAAGAGAAGATATATGATTGGACAAAGATCAATTTTTAGCTCTCAAAAGACATTTGGTTTTATTTCGTATCACACGACAAGATGTTGAAAAAAAGTCGTTCAATTTTTTTATATACTATTACTATAGTTCAATATATCAGCTGAAATAAATCTAAAAAGATCGGAGGGGCTCGAGTATGGACGAAAGTAAGTATCTTAAAATAGGCTCATTCATACTTGGACTTCTTTTTATTAGACTATCATTTATTGTTATTCTACATCCGATAACAGATTTAATATTTCTTGCAGGTTCATTTTCGCTTATTTTGATTATTAAAGGAATTATGGGGCTATATTCAGGGAAATTCTTGAAAGATTGGGTAGGTTTAGAGTCGAATTTAATCGTTTTTGTGGGCCTTGTAGATATATTGCTTGGATGTTTTTGTCTTTTTCATATAAAACTAGTCATAAGTGTTATTCCATATATTTTTGCAAGTTGGCTAAGTTGTTACTCCATGTATCGCTTATTTAAACTTAAGGAAGCGAGTAAAAAGAATCTATTGATTTTATTTATTAACAGTATTGGTGTGATCGTAGGATTATTTTTGTTTGTTAATCCTGAAATCGCTATGCTCACTGTTGTTTTTAGTTTAAGTCTCTTATTGTTGATCTTGAGTATGCTAACGGTAGTAATGATGTATAAAAAGATCTGAAAAATATAAACAAAAGCCTTCAACTAAACCTCTACTTATTGCGTAGAAGTTAGTTGAAGGCTTTAAAAGTTATGCTAGGAAACTGTTTCATTTTTTAACTGTGCCACTAATTTCAGCTTCCGCTCAATTTCAATAAAATCTCTTAATTTAATTGGAAAATCAAATAAGTGAACTTTGTAAGTAAAGCGTTGTTCTTCTTCAATAATATTTGGAATATTCGTCAAAACAATATCTGAGTTTTGAAGAGACTGATCGGGTAAGAAAGTAATATTAAAATCATGTTTAAATCGATCACTAATTTTTGTCATAATATTTTGCTTAACAAAAAATGGTAAATCGCTATCTAAGAAAATGCGAATCGGTGGTTCATAATAGTTTAGTGGAGAAATAGAAGAGAAGAGTAAAATATATTTTTGAGTAAGAAACTCTTCCTCTAAGAATAAATCAAGACCACTATCTTCATGCAATTCTTGAATAAAAGTAGCTATATTTTCTTTTAGTGTTGGGTAATCATACTCAGATTCATCTAAAATTTGATGGCCATCAATATCTACATGTAGCTGTTTAAACACTTTACAAAATAGATGAGCACAGAAACTTGTTAAAAAGAAACGATCTTTTAATTCTTCCGGAATGGGAATGATTTTTTCACTAAACTGTGTGATAAATAATTCGGTTGCTTGATAGACATCAGAATTACATTTTTTATGATAATTGAATACCCGCTGTTTGAGATCTTCAGATTCAAAAACTTTAATCTTCATTTGCAGCAGTAAAACATAAAAACAAATTTCAGATTCCACATGAATATGATAATCATCTGCAAACTCTGATAGTAAGGGTAAAGACTGAGATAAACCTTGGAGATTGACATAATTTTTCCAGTCAGATTCTAATTCAATAACGTGATTTTTTCTAAAGCGGATCAGGTTGATTGCTAACATATAAGCCATTTGTTTTCGCTGGATATTAGAGAACTTTATATCAAATGTTTCTGAAAAATGATCGACAGTTTGATAAGCTTTTAGCTGGTCAACAGAATCGAATGGCCAAGAAACACCTTTAAAAGTTACCCATCCGATAATATAAGCGATGACTCTGATATTTTTTTCCTCGCCAACAATTTGAAAAGTACTGCGAGATAGTGATAAGTGATACAGGTTAAGAAAATGAGTGATTTTTTTCAAACTTTTTCTGACTGAATTTTCACTTGTAAAATAAGTCATGGCATATTTTTTTACTGAATAAAATTCTTCAAACATAATTTTTTTAAACGCTTGCATCGTTTCATCATTTTCCATAATAAATGTTTTAAATTCTATAAAATTGCTGCCAGATTCTGATATTAATTGAACACCGTTGTATTTTTCGTAATTTAGTTGAATATAATTTTCTTTAACATCATTATAAGCCTCAACAGCATCTTCTAGTTGATGAATGTAACGTTGAATTGTGCGCTCAACTACATTAAGGCGCAAGCCAAGTTCGTTAACTGAGTACCAGCGATGACTTTCAGAAATAATCTCTACGAGTCTGAGCATTGTTTTATTTTGATCTTCTAATAAATTATAAATATCTTGTTCCATAACTACTGACCTCCCGAATCGACATATGCGATAAACCTTATTATCCCTACTATAAATGTACTATTTTTTCTCAAAAAAAGGTACTTGAACGCATTGAAATGGCAAATAATTATAGAAAATAGAAGAATTGCTAGTTTCTTTACTTTTTTCGACGAACATGATACTCTTTTACTGTTGTCTGATAAATGCAGATAACACTCAAAAATTAAATAGAACCCATCACAAAGGGGAGCCTTGGCTGAGATTGAGTAATAACTCTAAACCCTTAGAACCTGTTCGTTAGTACGAGCGTAGGAATTGTGATGGAGTAAATATATGCTTTTACTCCTCCTTTGTGACTTGGTCGTTCTACAGGGAGGATTTTTTTATGCAAAGAAAAGCAGAGTTACATGTATGGATTGAAGGGACGATTGTTGCAGCAATTGCTATGGTTTTATCATTGATTCCAACATCGATTGGCAGTAGTTTCTCCATTTCGTTGGGGATGATTCCAATTACCTTATACTCATTGAGAAGAGGGGCAAAAGCAGGATTCTTTTCAGCTTTTATCTGGGGATTACTGCATTTTCCGCTAGGACAAGTATATTTTCTAACACCGGTTCAAGTGTTGATTGAGTATATTTTGGCTTTTGGTTTTGCTGGTTTCGCTGGATTCTTCAGTAATCAATTGCAGCAATCAATTAGAAATAATGAATTTGTCAAAGCAAGTCGTATTATTTTCTCAGCAGCATTTTTAGGAGCAGTTGCTCGTTATTTTTGGCATTTTATTGCCGGCGTTATTTTCTGGGGTAGTTTTGCTTTATGGGGGATGAATCCATGGTTATTTTCACTGGTTATGAATGGTTTGAGTGGTATGGCGACAGCTTTGGTAACGTCAATTGTATTGGTATTATTACTCAAAATTAATCCACAATTATTTTTACCTGCTAATCAAGCATTTTTGAAACAGCCGAAAGATAAAATAGAATAACGAATGAGACTGAGTTGAAATGAAACTATTTTGACTCAGTTTTTTTTTGCGTACTAAAAAGGAGTTATTAAGTGCAGGAAAAATACGGGTAAGGTAAAATCAAAGGAAAGAGAGTTTTGGAACAAGAGTTGAAAATTTTAATAATGAAAAAGATTAGGAGTGGTTTGGATGGTAGAAGAATCAACTGTTTTTGACTTTACTCACTGGAGAAAAAACTTTTATTTGTTTTTAACAGGTCAATTCTTATCAGGGATCACTAGTATTGTTGTCCAATATTCGATTATTTGGTATTTAACTAAAAC
Source organism: Enterococcus sp. 5H (assembly GCF_028128615.1). Taxonomy (GTDB): domain Bacteria; phylum Bacillota; class Bacilli; order Lactobacillales; family Enterococcaceae; genus Enterococcus_L. The sequence goes on from NZ_AMDP01000018.1 coordinate 136,242, forward strand.
CACAGGCTCAGCGACTGTTTTGAGTTTTGCCATGTTATTGGGGATGTTGCCAATGGTTTTACTCAGTCCTTTTGTAGGCCCGCTAATTGATCGCTGGAATAAAAAAGTTTTATTAATTGTGACAGATATCATTGTCGCGGTCTTTGCGCTAGCTTTATCGATTGCCGGCACGCTTTCTGCTGATTTTCCAATGTGGCTGGTTTTTGTGTCGTTATTAACACGAGCGATTGCTCAAACATTCCAAATGCCGACGATTCAATCAATTTTACCAACAATGGTTCCAGAAGAGGAACTAACAAAAGTTAATGGACAACTTGGTATGGTTCAATCAGCGAACTTTATCATTGCGCCAGCTTTAGGTGCTTTTCTCTTTGCTATTGTGCCGATTAATATTTTGATTTTGTTAGATGTGCTTGGGGCTTTTTTCGGTGTTGGTTTGCTGATTTTTGTTACAATTCCTAGAATTAGTTCTGAAGGAGAAAAAATTCACTTATTAGCAGACACTAAATTTGGTTTTCAAAAACTAATTGAGAATAAAGGGCTTTGGTATATTACTTTGGTAGGCGCAGTGTTTATGCTGCTCTTCATGCCTGCAGCAAGTTTGTATCCGTTGATGACTATGAATTATTTTAATGGAACAGTAGGTCAAGCCGGATTGATTGAGGTTGTTTATTCGGTTGGTATGCTGGTTGGTGGTGCTGTGATCGGTGTCTTTGGTAAATGGAAAAATCGAATGACACTAATTTTTATGGCATATGCTGTAATTGGCGTGATGACCACATTAAGCGGACTTTTACCTCCTACGAGTAAAGGATTTATCTATTTTGTACTGTTAAATATCGTTGCGGGTTTTGCTACACCTTATTTTAATACTATGTTAATGGCGATGATTCAGCAAAGTTATGAGCCGAATGTGCTTGGTCGCGTGCTGGGTGTTTTAAATTCATTGATGAGTATTACAGGACCAGTAGGATTGATTTTTGCTGGACCGTTAGCCGATAAAATTGGTGTCGAGAAAATGTTTATTATCGCTGGTGTTGGTGCGTTGATTTGCGGGGTGATTAACTTTTTGATCCCATCTGCGAGAAATTACGATAAAGAATTGCAGAAACGATTGTTGGAGGAAAAAGAGTTGGTGGATGAAGTTGAACTTGAGAAGTGAGTCTGTTGCATAGATGAGAAATTATAAAAATGAAGTATTCAACCCCTTCGGAAACAAACCGAAGGGGTTACGTTGTTGTTACTATCTAGTTAGACAGCAAGAATACGGATATTTAATTTTGTCACATTTAAATTGATCTGATTTACATATTCATCCAAGTTGGTTCTAAAGAATTGCCATCTGGATCTAGCACTTCAAGTCCAAACATTTGGTCTTCTGGAATCCCCATATCCACTTTATAAAAATCTCCGCCGTTAGCTTTAGCAGTTTCGCCGAATTTTTTCACTGCATCGGCACTTTCCATACTAAAAGAAACCAAAACTCCGCTGACTTTTTTCGTATCTGCAATTGTTTTGTCTTTAATAAATTTGCTGTAAAACTCATGATTTAATAGCATAATCCAAAAATGATCATCCCAAACCATTGAACTAGCTTCAGCTGTAGAAAATTCTTCATTCTTGGTAAAACCTAATTTTTCATAGAATTCTGTCGAACGTTGTACATCAGTTACTGGAAAATTTACAAAAACCATTGCTGTCATTTAAAATCCGACCTTTCTTTTTTTAGTTATTACGGTTAGAGCATCTCATGTGAGTTATATTTTGTCAAAAATTTGAGATTAATCATTTAAAAAATAGTTGACTTTTTGTCTATAAAATAGAATGATAGTAAGGGGATAAAAAAATGTTAAACAAATAGGAGAGAACGATGAAAAAATGTCAGTCATGTCAACATGAAAATCAAGATGATGCATTATTTTGTGAAAACTGTGGTGAAGAATTTACGCAAACAGAAAAGCCGCGCGAAGAATCCAGTCAAAAACATATTTGTACATGTGGTCAAACGCTAGAAGCACAGGATAAATTTTGTCCTGCTTGTGGTAAAACAACAGCAACAGAAGCAACAATGCAACCACAGAAAATAACTAATCTGCAAGTAACACCAGCCAAACAACCTATGAGTAAGAAGCGAAAAATTGTGCTAGGAATAGTAATCGCATTATTCTGTATAATTGTTGGTGGTTACTTAACTGCAAAAAATTATTATAGTTTTGAAAACCAGCAAAAACGCTTAGTTGAAATTGTAAAAAATAAAGACGTGAACCAAATGAAAAAAAATACAATTTCTGCTGATCCAAATTATACAATTACTAAAGAAGAACTAAAAAAATATTTTGATTACTATAACCAAACCGAACATAAAGAAGCCTTTTCGCTTTTACTTGGAGAACTAGGGAGTGGCAATGGCAATTCAGGTGATCTAGTTTTAGTCAAAAATGGCAAGAAGTTGCTCTTATTCGACGAGTATCAGTGGGAGCTTAAACCAGGGTATATCACTGTTAGCACGAATCAAAAGGACATGAAGCTCTTTTTAAATAATCAAGAAAAAGAAATCACAAGTGATAAACAAGAACAAATCGTGTGGGGTCCATTAACACCAATGGACTATAAAGTAAAAGGTGAACTAGCAGGCGAAACAACCGAAACGACTGTGGATCTAGTTCGATTCCAACATCCGGAATTAGAACAAATTGGACAGGTAACCTTGAATTTTAGAAAAATTTCCTTCAAACTAATGTCAAACATTCCAGATGCGGATATTTATATTGATAATGAAACATTCGGTCAACTAGTAGCTGGGGAGTTTGAAGTAAAAAATCTTGTTTGGCATCAAGGTATGACAGTTCAATTGAAAAAAACGGTAGAAGATAAAAGTGTTTTGGAAACCAAAAAAGAAATTCTTGATGAAGACTCGTATGAAGTTGATGACTATGATCCAGATAGCTACTCATCAACCATTGAGTTACATTTTTCAGGAATACAAGACAAATCAGATGTGGAATTATTTTTAAGTCGCGTTTATTCCGAAGTGACTAGTGATACAAGTTCTTACTCAAAATTTGATGAAGAAGCCAAACAAAAATTAGCAACATACTTTACTGACGGTAAAGCAAACGTAGAATATCAGGATTTTGAAACATTTATTCAATCTATTCGTGATAGTAAAGCCAAAAGCTCTGTTTCGGGCACTCCAACTGTAGAATCAATTCAAATGACTGGAAAAAATACGTATAATGTACAATACTTAATAAAGTACAAAACCAACTACACTGACTACAAACAGGACAGTGTTACCCAAATTTTCCGCTACAAAAAAGCAACGATGGTCTATGATGAAGAGAAAGAAACATTTTATATTCAAAGTCTAGGCGGTAAAGAAAACTTTGAAGTAGTGGATAATGGCGGAATTGAGTAAGGAGGAAAGATCATCAATAATAGAAAAACGCTATTAAGCGCATTAGCTATTTTACTACTTATTTTAGCAATCAGTTCAGGAGTCGTATTATTTGTGAATTCAAAGGGAAATAAAGCTACGAAAATGGAGCAAAGCTCAACATCTTACTCTGAAACAACAAGCACAAGTAAAACAACAGAGAGCAGTGAACAAGCTGTGACGAAAAATCAAGAACAGGCAATCAATGATTTAATGGCTTCGATGAGTGTAGAAGAAAAAGTCGGACAGTTATTCCTTGCTAGAGTACCAGAGGCGGAACAACTTGAAATGATCCAAAGCTATCATTTAGGCGGTTATCTTTTATTTGGACGTGATGTGGAAAACGAGACACCAGAATCGTTGAAGGCGAAAATTGCCAGTTATCAGTCAGCAAGCGAATTACCATTATTTATTGCATCAGATGAAGAAGGCGGCACAGTTTCACGTTTGAGCCGTGGTACAAATCTGGTCGATAAAGCTTTTAAATCACCGCAAGAAATTTATCAAGAATCTGGCTGGGGTGGGATCAAAGCTGAAGTTAAACAAAAAGCCGAAGTTTTACGCAGTTATGGTATCCAAGGTGGACTGTTTCCAGATGCAGACGTTGCGACAGACCCAGAAGCCTTTATTTATGATCGAACTTTAGGAATGGATGCAGAGCAAACGAGTCGTTATGTAAAAGAAGCTGTAGAAGAATTAAAAGAACAAAAAATTGTTTCAACCTTAAAACATTTTCCTGGCTACGGCAATAATCGTGATTCTCATGTGGAAATTGTTTATGATGATCGCGGTCTGGATGAGCTGAGAGCAAATGATTTCTTACCGTTTCAAGCGGGAATTAAAGCGGGAGCAGACAGTGTGCTGGTTTCCCATAATATTGTGACGAGTATTGACAGCGAAATGCCAGCCTCCATTTCCCGCCCTGTTCATGATATATTGCGAAATGAATTAGGGTTTGATGGTGTAATAATGACCGATGATATGGATATGGCTGGTTTGGCTGAGTTCATTTCACAGGAAGAAGCGGGTATTGCAGCACTAAAAGCTGGGAATGATCTGATTTTGTCTTCATCATTTCAAACGCAAATTCCGTATGTTTTACAAAGTATTAATGATGGAACATATACAGAAGAACAACTGAATCAGTCTGTTTATCGAGTGTTAAAAATGAAAATGGATGTAGGGTTAATAAATTGGTAGAGGAGTCTAAAAAATGAAAAATTGTGTAAAATGCGGTGCAGAAATTAGTGAAGGAGCTAAATTCTGCAATGTTTGCGGTAGAAATCAAGAAGCTGAAAAGGTGAATGCAACTCAAAGTGAACCTGTTGTTGAAAAAAATGTACCGATTCAAGAGAAATTAAGTGAGCAATTAAAAGATAATCAAACTGTTCAGCAATTGACCAATGAAAGTAAAAATTATTTTCGTTGGTTAAATCAACAAATAAAAATAAGTGATAAAAGAGCGGAATCACATGTACCATTATTTGGTTTTATTAATTTTATTTTGTTGATAGTGCTTAATAGTATTGCGTTGAGTGTGAGTATTGGGAGGTTTAGTTTTTTTGTAGCAAAAGCTCCATTAGCTTCTTTTTTTGAAAGTGTTACAGTCGTTGGTGTTTATTTTAGTTTACTCTTTTTCGGGTTTTATTTTATCGTGAATAGAAGACGGATTCAAAAGCTGCAATTTACAGAAGTGTTTGATGCACTACTTAGTCCAGCAAGCGTTGTGGTTTATATTAGTTTAGGTTCAGTATTGCTTTCTCTGATTATGATTGAGTCAATCTCATTTACGGTAGCGTTGCTTTTATTATCAGCATTAATTGTAAGTTTATCTTTCGTAGATCAAATATTTAAAATAAGCGGTGCATTTGGACGTTTTTTCCTAACTCTTTTTACAATGGCAGTACCACTAACGATCCTTTTCTTTATTCTGAAATTCATCGTTGAAACAAGAATGGTTTAGGCGATAATTAAGCGTGTAGGATAAAACTAAAAATCAGTTTTGGTCCATACTTCAAGCTCGAATAAACAGCGAAAAAAAGCAACTACTTCGCTTCGTTCCGACCACAACAATTTCTAAGAGCCGAAGCTATAAGAATTGATTGCTTCGGAAATAAGCTGAAATTGCTGTGAAACACAGTGAAGTACGAACTGTGTTTCATAGTATCTACTCATTTCTCGGAGCTAACGCTTTTATCTCAGATTCTTGTTTTTAGATTAAATCAGGATTCATTTTTTGATAATTTTCCAGTTTGTAAGCCAGATTTTTTTCATAATCTTGATTAAAATAACTTAAATACAAACTATCAAAAATATACATCAATGAGGATCGGGTAGAAAATGAAGAAATTTTATTGTAATGATTTTCTAAAGAAGGAAAAAGTAAAATACCTGAGACATTTTCCTTTAATAACGGACTATTCTTGGATGTAATTAATAAAATTTTACTACCATTTTTCTGTAAAATCTCAATTATCTTTTTAACACTAGTCCCGCGGCCTTCGTAAGAAACCACAATAGCTAAGTGCTCTGGTGTGCTATTGCAAGCAGAGAGATTTTGCATGTAATCATCGATAGGAACAGCGATTCGTTTACCGATTTCCTGCATTTGAAATTGAAAATTTTGTGCAAAATAAACATTTGCAGAAGACGCATAGATGTCAATAAAATCAGCATTCTTTAACAACTCACTATTGGCAGCCATGGTTTCAATCGGATTAATTTCAATCGTCGATTGAACGGTTTGTTCGTAGACTGTTTTTAGTTTTTGCGTCATAGCATATTGATTGTCTTCAGCTGAAATCGGATAATCCATGTTGATAATTGGTTCGTTGGTTTGTTCATTCAGATCGTTTACTAATGCTAGTTTTAAATCATTTAGACCATCTAAATTCAGTTTATTTATTAAGCGGTAAATAGTAGAAATAGAAACATACGAATGTTCTGCTAATTCTTTTGGAGAAAAATGGATGACTTTTCGCGGAAATTCAAGAATATATTGAACGAGCACCTCCTCACTTGTGGTTAGTTTATCTAAATTTTTTAGTTTAATCAGCAAACTCATAACGGCTAACACCTTTCAGTTTTATTCATATAATTGAATTATAACTGATTATCATAAAATAGGTGAAAAAAATAAAACTAGAATCGGAAGTTATAATTCCCATTCTAGTTTTTGATTTAAAGTAGTTCAGCTAAAGCGGCAGCTATACCATCTTCATTATTGGATAAAGTAATTTTATTGGCAACTTGTTTTAATTCATCTACGGCATTGCCCATCGCAACACCTGTTCCAGCGTAATTTATCAGAGATAAATCATTTTGCCCATCGCCAAATGAAATAATATGTTCTTCATGAATTCCTAAAGGTTTTAATGCTTGCTCAAGTGCATTAGCCTTATCGATTCCTTGGTCCGTAAATTCGAAATACATCGGAGCAGAAAACATGCCACTAACACTGCCTTTAAAAGGTGCTAAGATCTGTTCCCAGTTTGCTTCCAAATATTCAGGTTGACCGGCAACTAAAATTTTATGCAAAGGAAAATCAACAAAAGCGGCTAAATCTTGTTTTTCACACAATTGGAAGTTACCACCACGTGATTCATACTCGATAATATTGAAGTTACCATGAGGTTCAGCTAGTTCTAACATACAATTATATACATTATTGACATACATATATTCATCTTTAGCAATCATTGGAATTACATCGAATTGTTTTAAATGTTCTAAAATCTGTTGTGTCGTTTCAATAGAGAGCGGTTGGCTGAATAATTCTTCTTGTGTAGTGATATCTAAAACGTGTGCGCCATTATAAGAAACAATTAAACCATTATAACGATCCATTTGCAGCTCGCCCACGTATTTTAGCATGCCCGGCGTGGGTCTGCCCGAAGCTAAAATAACTTTAACACCATTCTTTTGCGCATCGATTAACGCTTTTTTTGTTTTTGAGGTAATTTGTTTTTCGTCATTTAAAAGGGTTCCATCAATATCTAAAACAATTGCTTTTGTCGTCATATCTATTCCTCCAAGTTTTTCACATTAAGTATTTTAAACTGTCAGTTCTAAGCGATTTCCTTCAGGATCTGCAACTACAGATTCATAATAGCCGTCGCCAGTTGTACGGGTAGGGCTTAATAATTCATAACCTTCATCGACTAAAAGGTAAGTTAACGTATCGACTCTTGATTTTGAGCCTAATGAAATAGCTAAATGAGCGAAACCAAGAACTTCACCGCCTGATAAGTGATGGCGAACATCCTCACGCTGCATAATTTCTAAGCGGGCACCATCTGAAAAAGTTAAAAAGTAAGAATGAAAGCCTGTTTTAGTGTTGTGATATATTTCAGAAGCCTTTGCGTTAAAATATGTTTCGTAAAATTTACGCATGTTTTCTAAATCGTTTACCCATAGACCGATATGTTCAATTTTCATCTTTAAATCTCCTTTACGAAAGTTTTTACAACACTAGTATAGAACAGAATTGAATGAAAGTAAGGAAATTCAAGGTTTTTGGCAGAATCTTTTCAAAATTAACTTGGAGTCGAAGATTACCTGAAAAATTATTCTCAAAATTTGGGGAAAAATCAAATTAAGTGTGTTTGACAATAAGTAAATAATCATGCTATAGTGAAACCAATAAAAAACGAAGTGAGGGATCCGTGCGTTGAAAAATTGAGTCCATTTGTTGAAGCTGCATTCAGACTGTGCCTTGATAGAATCAAGGGAGCAGTGTGCAGATTTTCAAAATTGGCATTAATTTTTCAGTGTTCGGGTCTTTTTGTGTACCCCAACGCGAACGGCCAGTTTTGAAAATAGCATTTTAAGAAGCTAGGAAGGAATATTCCTACTTTTTGTTTTTTCTTAACGAGGTGAGTATATGTCTAAAATAGAAATTAAAAATCTAACATTTGGGTACGATGTCCAAGGAACACTTTTATTCGATCAAGCAAATTTGAATTTTGACACTCAATGGAAATTAGGTTTGATAGGTCGTAATGGCCGTGGGAAAACCACACTGCTAAAAATTTTACAGAATCAACTAGCTTATACTGGTCAAATTCTACATCAATTAGATTTTCTCTATTTCCCCCAACCAATTAAAGATAAAAAGCAATTGACATTTTATGTGTTGCAGGAAATTAGCGATTTTGAACAATGGGAAATTGAACGGGAATTAAATCTTCTTCATGTTGATCCGTCAATTTTATGGCGGGAGTTTGAGACGCTTTCGGGAGGCGAGCAAACGAAAGTCTTATTAGCACTGTTGTTTATTGACGATCATTATTTTCCGTTAATTGATGAGCCGACCAATCATTTAGATATTGTTGGTCGACAGCAAGTTGCTGATTATTTGAAGAAAAAACGGCAAGGCTTTATCGTTGTTAGCCATGATCGTAGTTTTGTTGATGAAGTAGTGGACCATGTTTTATCAATTGAAAAAAGTCAGCTCGAACTGTATCAAGGAAATTTCACTGTCTACGAAGAGCAAAAGAAAATGCGGGACGAATTTGAATTAGCTCAAAATGAAAAACTAAAAAAAGAAGTTGGACGTTTAAAGAAAACAGCTGCAGAAAAAGCTGAATGGTCGCGTTCAAGAGAACAAGATAAGTATGGTAAACCCTCAGAAAAAGGTAGTGGCGCAATTTATGATACTGGCTTTATTGGAGCCAAGGCAGCAAAAACTATGAAACGTTCGAAATCAATTGTGAATCGTATGGAAACGCAGTTAGCGGAAAAAGAAAGTCTGTTAAAAGATATTGAATATATTGATCCACTTACGATGAATTATCAGCCAGGTCATCAAAAACGTTTATTAATAGTTGAGAATCTTAGTTTAAGCTATCAAGATCAAGAATTATTTCAACCATTTTCTTTTGAGTTAAACCAAGGACAACGAATTGCGTTAGCTGGTCCTAATGGCTCTGGGAAATCGTCAATTATTCGTTATATTTTGGGTCAATTTGATGGTGAGAGTCAAGGTAAACTGATTTATCCAAATAACTTAAAAATTAGTTATGTACGCCAAAATTATGAAGATAATCATGGGACTTTATTGGAGTTTTCGGAAAAAAAAGGCTTAAATCATCAAGAATTTCTTAACAATCTGCATAAGTTAGGTATGGAGCGGGAAGTTTTTCAGAATAGAATTGAGCACATGAGTATGGGACAGCGTAAAAAAGTTGAGTTGGCAAAATCACTTGCCGAACCTGCGGAATTGTACATTTGGGATGAACCGTTAAATTACTTGGATGTGTTTAATCAAGACCAGTTAGAACAATTGATTTTATCCGTAAAACCAGCAATGCTTTTAGTCGAACATGACCAAGTATTTTTAGAAAAAATAGCAACACAGGTTATCCATTTAACAAAAGAATAAAAGTTAAGAGAACTTATCGTTTCAAAAGCGATAAGTTCTTTTAGATTTATTGTCTCTTAAAATGAATTAATTAAGAGTAATCTATGCAGCATATTGTTATTTTTCCTTTATTTTGTCAAAATGCTTAATAGGATGTTTTATTCAAATAAGGAAAGAGCGTTTGAGAGAGAAGCAACTTTTAATAAAGAAAAATGAGCTAATTAATCAAATAAGCCAATGTTTAAACAAAAACCAGTGAATGTTTAATTTTTTAGCTAGAATTAAAGAGCTAATTTATTGATAATGATTCTCATTATCATTTTGTTATGATATACTAACCGAATAAGGAAAGGAGTGATTGTGTGCCGCAGTTAGATTTTGAAAATAGTACAATTACTTTTGCAAAAGAGCAAACAGAAAAATATTCGGTAAAACTTGATGATCAGACATATATAGAAAATATCGAGTTTCCTTGTTATTTTATTGGAGTAACTACATTATCTTTTTTTGAATTTTACCAAGCTGATTCTCCTCATTTAGCTGAGAATGACTATGTTTTAACTGAAACATTTCAGCAAATTATCACAAGATTCCCTCATACTAATGCGGAGCAAATCAGATTCGTTGGAGAGACATATGTTATCAATCAAGTCCCAGTGTATATAGAAACAAAGGACTATTTATTAGCAAAAATTTATCCCGAAAAGTATTCGAAGTTTCTTCAGAAAGTTTCAGATATAGAAGATTTACAAGCTGTGTCTAAAGAAGAACTAGTTGCTCTAAAAAGTTATAAGAGAAAACGACTTCTGCTTGAGGGAACATTCGGTTCTCGCGAATTACTAATAAAAGCTAACGAAAAAAATGGACAATTGGTCCAAGATAAATTAGAGTATGTAAATGAGCTATATTCATTTGCTCATTATAGTTACGCAGCTATGGTTCAATTTTTACCAGAGTATGGAATTACAAATTACGACCAGTTTCATGAAGCTTATGGGAAATACATATACAGCTTTACCATCACTAAAAACGGGCAAACAATTCCGCTCTTATGGCCGGATTATCTATATCACAAGCCAGAAAATCATTTAGAATTTGGACTTTTGGCAAATACAGATCAAAAACGTTATCAGTCGTTCAATTCTTGGGTAGCGGATGAGGAAGTAATCATTGAAATTTTAGCAACAGGTTTTGAAGATGTTTATTTTAAAGCAAAACTAAAACAGCCAATGACGGTGAAGCCGCAGTTATCTCAGTCTGAGTATTTACCGGAGGAAACCATTTGTTTAGCCATTGATTCAGAAATAATTGAAGAGTTAAAGCAAAGAGAAGCTCATTTTGAAGTCGTTACAGCAAATCGAACAACAGTCCAAGCTGAGCAACTGAATTATGAACTATCTGGAAATCAATTATTACTGCCAAGCAGACAACTAGGAAAGCAAGGTCGGTATCAGTTAAAGGTTTTTAGTAAGAAATTTGGGCAATTATTAGTATTATTTACAATAAAACGAGAAGGGTTAGTTAAAGAATGAAAAAGTTAAAAATTCAAGATTTTATTTCTATTGGTATTTATACCGCTATTTATTTTTTAGTTGTTACTATTGCAATGCTTATTTTACGTTTTACAGTTCCAGCATTTAATTCAGTTTTAATTCCTAGTGCTACGGCACTTTTTGCAGGTATTGTATACTTATTAGTGATTCATCGAATTCCTCGTTTTGGGGCAATTACAATTATGGGTAGTGTCATGGGTTTATTTTTCTTAGTATCCGGGCATTTTCCATTATCATTTTTACCGAATATTATTTGTGCCGTAGCAGCGGACTTAATTCAGTACCGTACAAAATTAAACGACAAAGTCCGTACGATGATAAGTTATACTGTGTTTAGCTTTGGCTTGATGGGTCCGGTTTTACCGTTATGGTTTATGAAAAATGCGTATGTTGATTCACTTGTTGCTAGAGGAAAAGATGCCGTTTATATTGATAAAGTTTTTGCACCAATCACGACAGGAACATTTTATTTCTGTACAGCAGCAGTCATTATTTGTAGTATTTTAGGGCTAATGATCGGGCAAAAGCTTTACGAAAAACATTTTGATAAAGCTAAAGGAAAAAATTATGGAAAAAAGATACGTAACGTTTGATCCTCGAAGTAAATTATGTACGATTTTATTTGCTAGTTTTATGTTGATGTTTCCGTTAAGTTTTCAAGCGGAAATCATCTTTGTAACAATGCTATTTGGCTTGTTTATTTTAAATGATGGCTTTAAAAAAGGGGTCATTTTTTATTGCATTTTTTGGTTATTAGTATTAGGGGATTATTTGTTGTTTCCTTATATAGATAATGGTTTTGTGGCGTTTGTTGATTTTCTATTTGTGGGAAACCGGCGGATGTTGCCTACCATTATGGCAGCAACTTTTGCCTTAAATCGTACAAAAATTAGTGAATGGATTGCGGCATTAAAAAAGTGTCACTTGCCATTTAGTGTGATTATCCCATTAACTGTTTTGTTTCGTTTTTTCCCCACACTTTTTCAGGATTTTGGAAGTATACGTAATGCCATGAAATACCGAGGAATTGCGGTTTCAACGGTTGATTTATTCTTACATCCATTGCAAACCATGGAGTTTATAATTGTTCCTATTCTGATGTCGGCTGAAAATACATCACTTGATTTATCCTCAGCAGCGTTGGTTCGAGGACTTGCAAATCCAACAAAACATACAAGTGTGTATGAAATCCGCTTGAAAATCCAAGATTATTTACTGATTACTGTCTTAATTTTAGGCGCAATTGGTGGGAGGTTATTGGGATGATTGATTTAAAAGAAGTAAGTTTCGCTTACGAAGATCATGAAAAAATTATTGATACCGTTAATCTTGATGTTAAAGCGGGAGAGTTTATCGTTTTATGTGGTAAAAGCGGTTGTGGGAAATCTACGTTATTACGTATTTTAAATGGTCTAATTCCCGAATTGTATCCTGGCGATTTATTAGGTGAGGGAACTGTGTTAGGACATGATTTTAGCACTAAAGAATTTAATGAGTATGTCCGCGGAATTGGTGTGGTTTTTCAAAATCCTAAAACGCAGTTTTTTACGAGTGATGTGTACTCTGAACTGGCATTTGCAATGGAAAATTACGGTGTACCAAGAAAAGACATGCTTGAGCGAATTGAGAAAATTACCAGTTTATTCTCGTTAGAAGAATTTTTAGAGCGTAGTATGTTTCATTTATCGGGAGGGCAAAAGCAATTGATTGCCTTTGCGTCTGCCAGTATGTTGGATCATCAGTTATTTCTATTGGATGAGCCTTCAAGTAATTTAGATGAAGCGACAATTGAACAGCTTAAAGGCTATCTAGAAGTTTTAAAAAAACAAGGAATGACGATTATTGTTTCGGAGCATCGATTACACTATCTAACGGAGCTGGCAGATCGATATCTAGTAATGGAACAGGGAAAAATCATTCAAAGTTACACCAAATCTGAAATGTTGGCGAAATCTGCAGCATCACTCAAAAAAATGGGGTTAAGGTCACTTAAATCAACAGAGTTAGAAGTAGTGGATATACAATCCGATGAATTCAGTGAATTAACGGTAGCTTTTGAAAATGTTGATTTCCATTATCGTAAGCAGCCTTCTGTTCTGAATGTTCCTGCATTAACAGTGAATAGTAATTATATTACAGGTATTATTGGGCATAATGGAGCTGGAAAATCGACATTTTCAAAATTATTTTCGGGCTTACTGAAACCAACAACAGGAACAATCACACTCAATCAAAAACAAATGACAGCCAAAGAATTGATAAAAGAAAGCTTTGTTGTTATGCAAGATGTTAACTTGCAGTTATTTTTTGAAACGGTAGAAAAGGAAATAACCTTAAATGCTAAAAATACAAAAGCATTCAATCATATTGTACGAATGCTAAATTTAGAGCCCTTGTTGGATCGTCATCCCCAAACATTATCGGGTGGTGAAAAGCAGCGAGTAGCAATTGCAAGCGCGCTTTTATCAGGTAAAAAACTAATTATTTTTGATGAACCTACTAGCGGATTGGATTTAGTGCATATGGAAGAGGTCAGCAAGACGATCCGATGGCTTCAGCAGGAAAATGTTTTAGTTTTAGTCATTACTCATGATAAAGAATTTCTTAGTCAAACGTGCCAACGTGTTTTGCATTTTGATTGCGGTCAAATTATTGAAGATTACTTTATCGCACCAACTATTAAGGAATAATGGAGGAGTTATTATGTATATCGTAACAAACACTATTCAAACTGAAACCGACCATTCGCAAAAAATCATCCAACAATTTACGGCTGGTCATACAAAAGAAAGTATGGATGCAGTTGAAGGATTTCTTGATTTTCAGTTAATGCAGCGTGAGTTGCCAGATAATCCTGAAATAACTGAATTAGTAGTTTTAAGTCGTTGGGAATCAAAAAAACATCAGAAAAATTGGGTGCAAAGCCAATCTTTCAAAAAGATGCACCAAAGAAAAAATCCTCAAGAAAAAACAGATAGTGAAAAGAAAAGACCTGGAATTATTTCTAGTACAATTGCGGAATACGAAGTATTAACTTAATAGCTAAAAAACAATCATCGTCATTCAAAGACAGTGATTGTTTTTTTAGTTTATTTTACAACGAGTACATTGCAAGGTGCATACTGAACAACATGGCTAGTTGTCGTTCCAAGTTGATTTGACTGGATCTGACCCTTTCCAGTTGCACCGATCACAATCAAATCAATAGAATGATTCGCAGGAATAGTGGTAGCAATCAACTCTTTAGGATTACCAATTTCAACAATCGGAGTCACATCATCTAGCCCTTCTTCTGTGGCAAAATAAATACTCTTTAATAACTCCTTTTCAAGAGCTTCTTTTTCTTCAGCTAAAACTTTGGAAAAGGCGTAAGAACTATGGCTAATTGCATTCTCATCTATAACGGATAGTAAGTATAATGAAGCTTGCTTTTCTTTTGCAATAGCAACAGCATTTTGTAAAGCCAATTCAGAATTTTTTGATCCGTCAACAGCAACTAAAATAGTTGAATAGTTATTAATCATTTCTATCAGCTCCTTTTCTTATCTATCTTCATTATATCATGTTCATCAAAAGAGGTTAAATAAAGCGCTGAGAAATGACATAAACAGTGAATAAAAAAAGCGTGTGTAGGACAAAACTAAAAATCAGTTTTGCTTCACACGCTACATGTGATTTTACTGCAGGAGTAGAATCACATAAATATTAGTTTATTTATTGAGGATTAAAAATTCTGTTTCGACCTCATTCAATAATTATAAACCAAGGAATGGAGCTGGATTAACAAAGCCACTCCAAAGACCTGTAGAAATACTAAAGTGTAAATGAACACCGGTAGAATTACCAGTAGTTCCCATACCGCCTAACATTTGACCGGCACTCACACTTTGACCAGCTGCAACACTTAAGCTGCTCATATGAAGGTAGTAAGAGTAGTAACCATTATCGTGTTTAATAACAACGTGATTACCAGCCATGCCGCCGTAATTGGCACTAACAACTTCACCAGAACGGGCTGCCATAATTGGCGTGCCGCTTGCACCGCCAAAGTCAATACCATCATGGAAAGATCCTGAGATACCTGTAGGATCTTCACGTCCGCCAAAGCCGCTAGTAACGATCATACTTGCAACAGGAGCAGACCAACCACCGGATGAAACAGGTGGAGTTACTGTTTCTTGACTATTATTAGTGTTCTCATTCGACGAGGTCGTATTTGAAGAACTTGCAGTATTATTTGCTGCAGTTGCTTGGTTCGCAGCAGCAGTTTCTGCAGCTTTCTTAGCTTGTTCATCTGCTTGTTTTTCAGCTAAAGCAAGCGCTTCTGCTTCTTTTTTCTTTTCTTCTGCGATTGCTTTTAGCTGAGCTTGTTTTTGCTTTTCAGCTTCATCTTTTTGTTTAACGTATTTTTCTTTTTCTGCGGTTTCAGTTGCTAAGGTTGCAGCAATCTCGTTAATTTTTACATTTTGATCTAACTTCGCTTCAGCTAAGGTGGATTCTTTTTCTTCAAGTTCTTCTGTTTTTGTTTCAAGGATTTTAATAGTTTCAGTTAGCGATGTTTTTAAAGTATCTAATTCTTTCTTGTCTTCTTTTTGTGCAGTAAGAATATCATTATTGGCGCTTACTAATGTATTAACAGCTAAAGCCTTTGAAATAGCGTCAGAGAATGAATCCGCACTTAAGATGACTGTTAAAATAGACTCTTGTTCATGGTTGGTTTGTGTTACTCTTGCTTGAGCTTGTAATTGATCGTTTCTTTTTTCGATTTTTGTTTGGAGTGTAGAGATATCATTATTTAATTGATTCATCTCTTTCTCATTTTTTTGTTTTTCAGCTAATGTTGTTTCGTATTCAGTTTCAATTGTTTTGATTTGGTTTTCCAAAGAAGCTAAAAAATCTTTGGCATCTTGTTCCGTTTTTATAATTTCTTCAATTTTTTTCGTTTGATTATTAATTTTTTGATCGATATCTTCTGCAAATACACTCATAGGAGCAGTATTCACTAATAGAATGAATGAAAGTGTTAAGATTAATTTTTTCTTCAAGTGATGTTCCTCGCTTTTTATTAGTCATACTAAACGAATACTATAAAAGTATGTTGGTTCATTTGTTAGTCAAGCTAAAGTATACCATAATTTTGTGAGGAGTAGACTTGTCTAGAGAGTAAAATTAAGTAAAACGTCCAAATTTAAAATTTGGAAATAGTAGTATCATTAAATTGTAATATACGAAATTTTTACTTAATAAGAAAGTGTGATTGTAATAGAAAAATAGTTAAGTTATTTATAAAGAAGAATTGTTATATTCTGAATAAAATTCGTCAAGTAAATGTATTAACTCAGTTTTGGAATCATGGTATTTTTTTTGTACAGTTTTTTCAGCCAATGGTTTTCTTTTAGGCTTTTCTTTAACAAGTTCAGTATAATTAACTATTTTCGAATTTGAGCAACTAGGGTATACAATGTCATTGGTTAAAATTTCTGATAATATGGCGATGATCTTTGTGATTAATGGGAATTGAGTATTTGCTTCAGAACGTCTTAACATATCGAATAATTGAAACAGTACGACCTCATTGATTGTTTTGTTGTTTGAGTTTTGTAATAGTTCTTCAATAACTGGTAAGAAATCAGAACGATAGCGATCGTCTTTTTCAATAGTATATTCAGTCGAATCTTCTGAAATAAGTAATTCTCTTGGGTTTGATGCATCTAATTGATAGCGTTGCTCGACTAAGTTTGGAAATAAATCATGGACAGTAGTTAGAATCTTTAAATCTTGCCTGTAGCTAATTTTTTCTTTTTTCAATGTTTTGAGTAATTGTTCAAATTGTTCAGAAGTCAATGGTAAAGTAGCACTAACTAGAAGCTGTTGAACATATGTATCAAAATCTCCATAACGGATCCAGTCAGCAGTTGTATTGCCCAGTATCGCTATTTTTTTCAATCGCTCTTGTTTTGGTAAATTGTTACCTTTTTCCCAATTGTTGACTGTACTCGCACTAGAGTTACCAATTAATGTTGCAAAACTTGCCATTGAATATTTATGTTTTTTTCTAATTTGACTGATCCGCTTGCCAGCCTCGATTAAATCTATTTCCAAATTAAAACCTCCTAAGATTTCTTTCTTACTACTATATCACTATTTTGAATTAAATTGTATTGTTTTTTTTTCATTTTGTTGTTGAAATATTTATTTCAATATGATATATTATTTTTACCGTAATGTGTTCAATTTATTTCTTTTGAATTCAATTTAATCTTCTTAGAATTTATTTTGATACATGTTTACTGTTTTATTTTTTTAGACACTATATACCGAAAAAAATTCATTTGAAAAAGGGGGATAAAAATGCGAAGAATCGATAAAATTGAAGTACAGAAAAAACAGCTCTTGTATCATTTTTTAGAAAAGTTAAATAAACAGCTTCCGCAACAGGAAACCATAGAACAAATAGAGGAAGGCTGGGTTCAGCAATACAAACTCTTAGTGAATATGTCTTTTAGTGCGAATATTTTGTTTAAAGGAATAGATTATGCCAATCAACTGTATAATCATATCGTTAAAATTGAATACACAAGATTGTGTAAATTGGTTATTAAACAAGATTTTGAACAACAGATAACAGAGTCTACATTAAGAAAATTAAAACAAGCATACAATGAATTATTAAATTATTCACCTGTTGCTAAAGAGTCCGAAGGGATTGAGATTTTTTATGGATTCACAGGAGGCAACCGTAAAAAGTACAAAGCCAATCGAAACGCTATTAAGCAGATGTATTTGGAAATCAAACAGGAATCGAAAAAAAGTTTTTATAGACACCTGAAAGAAACCTATTATAGAAAATATAAAAAAATAAAAGAGAAGAAAAAGTATGCAGCATGGTTATTGAAAAGTCATATCTGGCACTAAAATTTTGGCTTACAAAATAAGATACGCTAAAAATATTTAAATCCATCAAAAAAGTTACTTTATTTTTACGTAAAGATTTGTTGTGCTATCATTTGATTGAAGGGATAGAATTTTTCTAGAAGATCGTTCAGTAGAAATTCATCAAGTATGATAGAAAGAAGGGATTTTCGTGAAAGATAACAAAGAAATGCATATGCATATGGATCACGGGAATATGGAAAGTCATGGACATGAAGACATGTCTGGTATGGATCATTCCATGCATATGGGGAATTTTAAACAAAAATTTTGGTTGTCACTAATTCTGGCGATTCCAATTATTTTTCTTTCACCAATGATGGGTGTTGATTTACCCTTTCAATTTACATTTCCAGGTTCAGATTGGCTTGTGTTGATTTTAGCTAGTATTTTATTTTTTTATGGTGGACAGCCATTTTTGAGTGGAGCTAAAATAGAATTGAAACAAAAGAATCCGGCAATGATGACATTGATTTCCATGGGGATTTCGGTTTCGTATTTTTATAGCGTTTACGCTTTTATTATGAATCAACTGCAGCCTCACGAGCATGTTATGGATTTTTTCTGGGAGTTAGCGACATTAATTGTCATCATGTTATTGGGCCATTGGATTGAAATGAATGCTATTGCTAACGCTGGAGATGCTTTGCAGAAAATGGCTGAACTTTTACCAGATAAGGTTAAACGCTTAAATAATGATGGTAGTGAAGAAGAAATTGCCTTGCAGGATGTAAAAGAAAATGATCGTTTGATTGTTCGCGCTGGTGATAAAATACCAGCAGATGGTGTGATCGTTAAAGGCAGTACATCTGTCGATGAATCAATGGTGACTGGTGAATCAAAAACAGTTACTAAGAATGAACATGATAACGTAATTGGCGGTTCTGTTAACGGTAGTGGTACAGTTGAAATTCAGGTTACTGGAACTGGTGAAACCGGGTATCTGTCAAAAGTCATGGATATGGTCAAAAAGGCCCAAACAGAAAAGTCTAAACTAGAAACATTATCTGATCGTGTTGCCAAATGGCTGTTTTACATTGCTTTAATTGCAGGAGTTGCAGCATTTATTATTTGGTGGTTAGTAGACAAAGATTTAAGTATTGCCTTTGAACGGATGGTGACGGTCTTTATTATTGCTTGTCCTCATGCCTTGGGGCTAGCTATACCATTGGTTATTGCCCGCTCAACTTCAATTGCAGCAAAACATGGCTTACTGTTAAAGAATCGCAATGCGCTTGAACAAGCGAAGGATATTCAGTATGTGATGTTGGATAAAACTGGAACACTGACTGAAGGCAAATTTACAGTAACAGGAATCGAAATAATTTCAGCAAAAGCTACTAAAGAAGAGTCACTGAAAATAATTGGTGCTTTAGAAAATAATGCGAACCATCCTTTGGCGATAGGAATTATGAATTATCTTGAAGAAAATAATATCTCACCCTACAAAGTTGTGAATCTTCAAAATATTTCTGGGGTTGGAATATCTGGGATAGTGAATAATCAAGAAGTTAAAATTGTGAATGAAAAAGAAGTCAAACGGCTGCAGCTTCCATTTAAAGAATCGATTAAAACAACATATGAAGCACAAGGAAACACGTTAAGTTTTCTGATTATCAATGGAATCCTAGTTGCAATGATCGCTTTGGGTGATAGTATAAAATCTGAATCTAAGGCATTTATCTCTAATTTGAAACAACAGGAAATCGTCCCGGTAATGTTAACAGGAGACAACGTTTCAGCAGCAGAAGCAGTCGCCAATTACTTGGGTATTACAACTTTTTATGGCGGGCTACTCCCCGAAGATAAGGAGAAAATCGTTCAAAAATATCTAGATGAAGGCAAACAAGTGATGATGGTAGGCGATGGAATCAATGATGCTCCAAGTTTAGTCAGAGCAACAATCGGAATTGCTATTGGAGCTGGAACAGATGTAGCGATCGATTCCGCAGATGTGGTTTTAACGGATAGTGATCCTAAAGATATTTTAAGATTTTTGAGTTTAGCGAAACAGACACAACGAAAAATGATTCAAAATCTCTGGTGGGGAGCTGGCTACAACCTTATTGCAATTCCACTTGCTGCAGGTGTTTTGGCTCCGTGGGGAATCTTATTAAACCCAGCTGTTGGTGCTATTCTAATGTCCTTAAGTACTGTGATTGTGGCAGCGAATGCGCTAACTTTACGAATTGATAATTAAAAATAATGAAAAGCATTGATTATGACGTATTTTATATGTACATTCAATGCTTTTTTTGCATTCGAATTTTTATAGGCTTTTTTTCATTTGATTGCTATAATTTTTATTTATTTAAAAAGTGGGGGTTTAAAATGGAGTATAGTAAAATTTTCGACTTTGAATCTAATAAATTACTTGAATTATTTACATTATTAAATACTGCAAATGATGTTTATAGTATAGAAGAACTTTCAAGTAAATTACAGGTTGATCCTAAAACGATTCTAAAGTATATAAAAAAGCTAGGTGAATTATTTGAACTATACTATTTGGCGGATCAATTAACAATTTCAAATATAATCAGAAATCAATTTTATTTGAAAAAAGATAATGAACTAGTTTCAGAGCAATTTTTGATAAATTATTTAAACAGTTTACCTGAAATTATTTTTTTGAAATCGATTATTGAAGGAAATAAAATTCAAACGATGCAATTTGCCGAAACGTTATCAATTAGTGAATCAAGCCTTAGAAGACGAGTTAGAAAAATTAGTAACTGGCTAGAGCATAGGAATTTGTATCTGAAACGTGGAACATATGAATTAATTGGAGACGAAGCACAGATTAGAGCGTTCATTCTTCATTTTTACTGGTTTGTTTATCGTGGAATCAAGAATTCGTTTTTACAGCAGGAAAATGAGGAAAGTACACTACTGACAAACCACATTCTTCATTTTTTTCAACTTCAAGTGAATGACCTGCAAAAAGAATCTATTTTGCGAATTGTACAAATTACGAATTGGCGTTATCAGAAAGGAAAAGAAATTAATTTTAAAGAAGAATGGTATCAGTACATTACAGCAAGCAGATTGTTTTCAAAATTCGTCGAAGCATTGCGTCATACTGAATCAACTTTTTTACAAAATATGGATGAGTTAGCCTATGTTTATTTGACAATCCAAGCTAGTTTTTTGCCTTACTA
Organism: Enterococcus sp. 5H; assembly: GCF_028128615.1. GTDB lineage: Bacteria > Bacillota > Bacilli > Lactobacillales > Enterococcaceae > Enterococcus_L. Next base: position 157,686 of record NZ_AMDP01000018.1, read on the forward strand.
TGGCAAAAGTTTGCAGGGGTTTACTATTCAGGAACATTTTCTAGAAAAAACAACTAGTTATATGAATACACTTTGCGTAGCGAATAATTTGAAACAAAAATTTTGGGAAAAAGAATTTGATTTTACACAAGAAAACTTAGCAGCGTTTTTAAGCTTTCATCTGTATTATGAAATGATTTATGGTTTTTCCTTTGAAAGAGATCAATCAGTACCGATAATTAAAGAAAAATATCCAGCTTTTTCTGCTAAACTTGAAGCTGTACTTTTAGAAGTAGTAAATGGAAATTCTTACTTAAATATTATCCCGAAATCTAATCAATTTTACCGATATTTTATGATTTTAACTTCTGTGATTTCTCCCATTTATTATGAAAGAAAGATCGTTATTTGTATAATGACCGATTTTTCAATTGAAAAAGAGCATGAATTAGGCAAACGTCTCCGCCATTTTTTTTACGGTAAATTCAATATGACAGTCATTTATGCACGAACATCTAAATCAATCTTTTATGCAAATGTTATTCTAACAACAATCATTCATCAAAGATCATTCAAAAATTATGAACGGCCCATTGTTTTACTTGATACGAATTTCTCTGAAACTATTTTTTTTGAAATCGAGGAACTAATAAAAGTAACATAAAATGAAGCCCTTTCATAAAAATATGGTAAAATAAACTGTAACTATAATTTAGGAGGTCTTTTTGTGAAAAAAATTCAGTTTGGAACAAGTGATTTACAAGCAGCATCAGTTATTTTAGGTTGTATGCGTCTTAACGGAGCTGAAAATCCTGTAGAAGTAATTGAAACAGCTTATGAGCAAGGAATTGATTTTTTTGACCATGCTGATATTTATGGCGGTGGAGAGTGTGAAACAATTTTTGGCAAGGCCTTAAAAGAATCATCAATCAAAAGAGAAGATATTATTATTCAAACAAAATGCGGTATTCGCAAAGGTCAGTTTGATTTTTCTAAGGAACATATTATTTCTTCTGTAGAGGGCAGCTTGAAACGTTTAGGAGTAGATTATGTTGATGCTTTGCTACTGCATCGTCCAGATACATTAGTTGAACCAGAAGAAGTGGCAGCAGCTTTTGATCAATTAGAATCACAAGGAAAAGTAAAATATTTTGGTGTAAGTAATCAAAAACCAATGCAAATTGAGCTATTGAAAAAAACAGTGAAACAACCATTGTTAGCGAATCAATTGCAGTTTGGAATCAAACATACAGAGATGATTGACCAAGGCATTCATGTAAATATGACAGATGATCCCAGTATTGATCGAGATGGCAGTATTTTAGATTATTCACGTTTGAATGAAATGACGATTCAAGCTTGGTCGCCTTATCAATATGGTTTCTTTGAAGGTGTATTTATCGGAAATGAAAAATTTGCAGAGTTAAATCAAACATTAGATAGAATTGCTGAAAAATATAATTCAACAGCAACTGGTTTAGCTACAGCTTGGATTTTAAGACATCCGGCAAATATGCAAGTGATAGCTGGAACAATGAATACACAGCGCATTAAAGAAATTGCTAAAGCATCTGAAATTGTCTTAACAAGAGAAGAATGGTATGAAATTTATCGTGCTGCGGGAAACATTTTACCTTAGACATTGTTTTAGTGAAAAAAGTTTACAAATTTAAACAAGTTCGTTCATATTTTTTTCACATTTTAATTGTAAGATAATTCTTGTAGAACAAAGCTTCTTGATAAGTATTAATTTCATTTGTGTGAACTCCGTTAAACCCGCTCTGAGTGTGCAGAGCGGGTTTTATTTTGTTATTTAAGCGAAAAGTGAACAAAAACTTAAAGGAATTCGAACTTTAGTTCTTACCTACTGCAAAGTTCGCACATTTTTGTTAGAATAGAAGAGAAACCAGCTTGCTAAAAGATGAGGAGAAAACAAATGACCAAAAATAAGTTATTATTAGTTGACGGAAATAGTGTAGCTTTTCGTGCATTTTTTGCACTACATAATTCCCTAGAACGTTTTAAAAATAAAAATGGGCTGCATACGAATGCGATTTATGCCTTTAACAATATGTTTGAGAACGTGATGACCAAAGAAAATCCCACTCACGTGTTAGTGGCGTTTGATGCTGGAAAAACTACATTCCGAACAGAGTTTTATCCTGAATATAAAGCCGGTCGTTCGAAGACACCAGGCGAATTTAAAGAGCAAATGCCTTATATTCGTGAATTATTGACTGGTTTAGGTGTGAAATATTATGAGTTAGATAATTATGAAGCCGATGATATTATCGGAACACTTGCAACTAAAGTTCCTAAAGATGAATTTGACGTGGTTGTATTATCTGGAGATCGTGATTTAACCCAATTGGCATCGGAGTCAGTTAAAGTTGATATTACAATTAAAGGTGTAAGTGATTTAGAATCTTATACACCTGAACACGTAGCAGAAAAATATGATGGGTTAACGCCAAACCAAATTATTGATATGAAAGGATTGGCTGGTGATACATCAGATAATATTCCTGGTGTAACGAAAATCGGTGAAAAAACAGCGATTAAATTATTAAAAGAATACGGTTCAGTCGAAGGCGTTTATGAGAATATTGATCAATTGAAACAAAGTAAAATGAAAGAAAATTTGATTAACGATAAAGAACAAGCCTTTATGTCAAAACGTTTGGCAACGATTAATGTTGATTCTCCTGTTGAGGTGGATATCAACGATCTTAAATATGAGGGCAAAGACTTAGAGAAACTGATTCCGTTTTACAAAGAAATGGACTTTAAACAAATGCTAAGTAAGCTAAATGTTGAAGAAGAGACATCCGAGCTAGAGGACGTACATTTTGATGTCGTCAATACATTTACAAAAGAAATGTTCACTGATGACATGGCGCTATACATTGAGATGATGGAAGATAATTATCATACTTCTCCAATCGTTGGTGTTGCGTGGGGTTCTAAGAAAAAAGTCTATGCAACCAATAGTCTCGAATTATTTGAAAGTCAACCGTTTATTGACTGGTTATTATCAAGTAAATATAAGAAAACAGTCTATGATGCTAAACGTACCTATGTTTCACTAAATCGTTATGTTGGAAAAACCGAAGGAATTACTTTCGATGTTTTATTAGCAGCTTATTTGTTGGATACAAATGATAATAGCGCTGATATTGAAGGCGTTGCTCAGCATTATGGTTATACTAATATTCATTCAGATGAATCAGTTTATGGTAAAGGAGCTAAAAAAGGACTTCCGGAAGATGAGGAAATGTTTTTCAGTCACTTAGCTCGCAAGGTTAATGCTATTCATTTTCTATCTGAAAAATTAGATACAGAATTAACTGATAAAAACCAAGCCGATTTATTCTATAAAATGGAATTACCACTTTCAAAAATTCTTGCTGATATGGAAATTACCGGAATCCGTGTCGACGCCAGTCGTTTGAAAGAAATGAGAATTGAGTTTTCTGAACGTTTACAAGGAATCGAACAAAAAATCTATGCAGAAGCTGGAGAAGAATTCAATTTAAATTCACCGAAACAATTAGGTGTTATTTTATTTGAAAAAATGGGTCTTCCAGTCATTAAGAAAACGAAAACAGGCTATTCAACAGCTGTTGATGTGCTAGAACAATTGAAAGAACAAGCGCCTATTGTGGAAGATATTTTAGTTTATCGTCAGATTGCAAAAATTCAGTCAACTTATGTCGAAGGTTTACTGAAAGTTATTCAGCCGGATGATAAAATTCATACACGTTATGTTCAAACCTTGACGCAAACAGGGCGTCTAAGTTCAATTGATCCGAACTTGCAAAATATTCCGATTCGCTTGGAAGAAGGTCGGAAAATTCGTGAAGCATTTGTTCCGAGAGAAAAAGATTGGTTGATTTTTTCATCAGATTACTCTCAAATTGAATTGCGTGTTCTTGCTCACATTTCTAACGATCAACATCTGAAAGAAGCCTTTATTGAAGGTCAAGATATTCATTCAAGTACTGCAATGCGTGTCTTTGGTATTGAAAATCCGGAAGAAGTTACACCCAATATGCGTCGCCAGGCTAAAGCAGTAAACTTTGGGATTGTTTATGGGATTAGTGATTACGGCTTATCTCAAAATTTAGGAATTACTAGAAAACAAGCCCAAGAATACATTGACACTTATTTTGAAAAATATCCCGGTGTGAAAAAATATATGGAAGATATTGTGCGTGAAGCCAAAGACAAAGGTTTTGTAGAAACGTTGTACAATCGTCGTCGCTATTTGCCAGATATTAACTCACGTAATTTTAACCTACGTTCATTTGCTGAACGAACAGCAATTAATACGCCGATTCAAGGTAGTGCAGCGGATATTCTGAAGATCGCTATGATTAATATGGAACAACGTCTGAAAGAAGAAAATATGCAGGCGACTATGCTGCTTCAAGTACATGATGAACTTGTTTTTGAAGTACCTGAATCAGAATTAGAAAAATTAAATGCACTAGTGAAAGATGTAATGGAAAACGCGGTAGAACTACACGTACCGCTAATTACAGATAGTAGCTGGGGAAAAACATGGTATGAAGCAAAATAATTAAATAAATCGAAGAGACTGACCAAACGAGAACTTTTACTTGTTTAACTCAGTCTCTTTTAGCAAAGGAGCGATAAAATGCCTGAATTACCAGAAGTTGAAACGGTCAGAAAAGGGTTAGAAAAATTAGTCGTTGGTAAAACGATTAAAGAAGTCACGATTTTATGGCCTAGAATTATCGAATCACCAGTCGTAGAAATTTTTGAAAGTCAGCTTATTGGTCAAACAATCGAAAAAATGGAACGCCGAGGAAAATTTTTAATTTTTAAACTGACAAATTACGATATGATTTCTCATTTACGCATGGAAGGAAAGTACGAAACTCATGATCCAGAAGATCAGCGAGATAAGCATACTCATGTTATTTTTACCTTCACAGATGGATCGGAATTACGCTATTTAGATGTTCGGAAATTTGGACGAATGGTTTTAGTAGATAAAGATCAAGGAACAAATTACAAAGGGATTTTAGCTTTAGGACCAGAACCAATTCCCTCTCAATTCAAACTTAATGAATTTCGATTAGGACTAAAAAAACATCACAAAGCAATTAAACCGCTATTACTAGACCAACGTTTAGTAACTGGTTTAGGGAATATCTACGTTGATGAAGCATTATGGGAAGCCAAAATTTATCCTGAACAGCCAGCGGATACATTAAAACCTAAAGAGGTTGAAGGATTATCTTATGCGATCATTGATGTATTAGGGCGTGCGGTTGAAGCTGGAGGAACAACTATTCGTAGTTATTTAAATGCTTTAGGTGAAGCAGGAACATTTCAAATTTCTTTAAATGTATATGGGCAAACAAATAATCCCTGCCCAAGATGTGGCACACCAATCAAAAAAATCAAAGTTGCTCAACGCGGTACGCATTTTTGTCCTAAGTGCCAAACCTTGAAAGTGAGGAATTAATTTATGGGGATGGTGTTAGGACTAACTGGTGGCATTGCTACCGGTAAAAGTACGGGGGTTGCTATTTTTAAGAAGTATGGTTTTCCAATAGTTGATGCTGATATTATTGCCAGACAAGTAGTTGAACCGGAAACTGAAGGGCTAAAGGCGATTCAACAGGCTTTTGGTAAAGAAGTTATTCAAGCAAACGGTTCTCTAGATAGAAAAAAATTAGCAACTATAATTTTTTCAAACGATAAGAAAAGAGTCATGCTAAATGAATTGTTATCTCCTTTTATCAGACATGAAATCGTGCGGCAAATTCAAGAAAAAAGTCAGCTGTCAAACTTAGTTGTTGTGGATATTCCGCTCCTTTACGAAGGTGGCTATGACCAAGTTGTAGATAAAGTAGCTGTTGTTTATATTCCGAAATCGGTTCAACAAAGCCGATTAATGAAACGAGATAATCTAACTCGGTTGGAAGCTGAAAAGAGAATAGCTAGTCAATGGTCAATCGAAGAAAAAAAGGCGAAAGCTGATTTCGTTTTTGATAATCAAGGAAATCACGAAGAGTTGGAACAACAAATTGTAGCGTGGATCGAAAATAATCAGAAAAATGAATAATTTTTAGACATTGGTAAATCAAAATTTATCAATGTCTTTTTGATTTATCCCCCAAATTTAGTTGATGTAAACTGTTATTTTTTATACCTACGTTACATAAAAAAGAGCGATGAATAAAAAGTTTTTCTTCCTACTTATCAGTCAATGTCAATATTTTCCTTAAGAACTACTATCTAATGTCTGGTTTCTTAAGCATTTCATGTTATAATATGATTAATAGACTAAGCATAATTTAGGAAAATTTTAAATATAGATAAACGAGGTGAACACTATGCGTTGTCCAAGATGTCATCATAATAACTCTCGCGTAATCGATAGCCGTCAAGCGGACGATGGTCGTGCCATTCGTCGTCGTAGAGAGTGTGAAAACTGTAATTACCGTTTTACAACGTTTGAGCGAATAGAAGCAGCTCCATTATTGGTTATTAAGAAAAATGGCGATCGTGAAGAATTTAATCGTGAGAAGATTTTACGCGGCTTGATCCGTTCAGCAGAAAAACGTCCAGTTGCAATGGAGCAAATGGAACAGATTGTTGATAATGTTGAAAATAGAGTACGTAGTTTAGGAGAAAATGAAGTTTCAACGACATTAGTTGGTGAGTATGTGATGGAAGATTTAGTAAATCTAGATGAAATTGCTTATATTCGATTTGCTAGTGTCTACCGTCAATTTAAAGATATGAGCGTATTTTTAAAAGAGTTACAAGGAATTGTAGACAAAGCAAAATCTTCCAATAAAGAAACAAACAATGAATAAGGGGGTCTTTCCTTGACTAACAATTGGAAAGAAATCCAGCCTAAAAATATTTTTCAAGTAACACTGTCCTATCCTTTATCGAATCAAGAGCAAGAAATATTGACTTTGCTTTATCAACCAATCGTTGGTGCAGAAGCCTTTAGTTTATATTTAACTCTGATGTCTGAAGTAGCTGAAGCAGGTATTAGTGAGTCGTTATTTCATTCAGATTTGATAACAATGATGGACATGAGTATCAACCAAATTCGCTCAGCAAGAAACAAGCTGGAAGGCATTGGTTTACTAACGACTTTAGTTAAAGCTGATACCGAGCTTGGGTCACACTTTCTTTATCGCTTAAATCATCCTGAGTCTGCGGAGCGTTTTTTTAAAGATGAAATTCTTACGTTAACACTATTAAATAGCGTGGGACAAAGAAAATTAGATAAGCTAATTGAACGATTTACACCCAAATTTTTCCATTCAGCGGGGTATGAAGATATTTCTGCTAGTTTTAAAGATGTTTATTCGTTTAAGGAAGCGCAACTTATTTCAGAAAGTACTCAATTGAGTAAATTAGAGCTAGCTTTCAAAGATCCTCGACCTGTAAAAAAACTAAGTGCGGTAAGTGAAACTTTTGATTGGGCATATTTTATCCAGGGATTAGAAAAACTAGGAGTTAAGCTGCCGGATAATAGTACTAGTTTTAAAGAAGAAGTTTACACATTTCATAATCTATTTGGGATTAATGAGCTTGATATGGTTGATTTTTGTTCGAAAGCGTTTGATTATTATACTAGTAAGATCGATGTTAAAGAATTTGAACGGACAATTTATCGAACCTATGACCCGGACAGAAAACAAAAGTCAGTTGAATTTCAACGTAATGAAAAAGCTGAATTATCTGAAGAAGATCAACAAACTTATCGGTATAATTCATTAAAAATGAATGGGTTTTCCACGCAAGATATTCAGATGATTATGGATATTGAGAAGATTTTTCCACTAAACTATTTAGAAGCGTTGAAAAATGAGCGCGGCGGCTATACGACACCACAAGAACGTTCATTAGTTAAATACCTTGTGAGTAAATCAGGTCTACCGAATAGTGTAATCAATGTTTTGATTAATTATGTATACAATATCCAAAAGCAACCGACATTAAAAGCTGACTATGTAAACCGAATTGCGAATGAATGGGCACAAAGCGGAATTGTATCTCCGGAAAAAGCGATTGAGCATGTCCGTGAATTAGCCAAAAAAAGTAAGGAACAAAAACAATCAAAACCGCGTTATAATCAATATAATCAGCCAGTTCGTCAAGAAACGTTGCCTGATTGGGTGGACAATCCAATTGAAGAGCAAAAATTATCAAAAGAAGAACAAGCTAAATTAGATAAAGAGATTCAAGATTTCTTAAGCAAAGGAGGGGACAAATAATGGAAGATGTAGGAAAAGAAATGTCAAAAATCATTCAAAAAAGAGACATGAACGAGCGCTATAATGAACTAGTTGAAAGTGTTTTAAAAGACAATGATGTGCAGCAGTTTATTGAAGAAAACCGTGATCGTTTAACAGATGAGGACATTCGAAAAAGTTATTCTAAGTTATATGAGTTTGTGCAGGAAAAACGTAAATATCAGTTGAATGATCCATCGATGATTGCACCAGGTTACGAGCCAAGGTTAACTTTGAATTTCCATTATATTGATGTCACCTATATGCCGACAGAAGCCTTGATTGCAAAACAAAAAGAAGAGGAAATCCGTAAGCGAGTTCGTGCAATGGATATGCCAAAAGATGTACGTGAAGCAAGTCTAAGCAGATTTGATACGGCATCACAAGGTCGAGCACAAGCTATGGCAGAAGCGATGAAATTTTTAAATGACTATACAACAAATCCGAAAGAATTTCATAAAGGTTTATATTTGCAAGGAACCTTTGGTGTAGGTAAATCATTTCTATTGGGTGCCATTGCCAATAGTTTAGCGGAACGCGGATTTGTTACAACTATTGTGCATTTTCCTACTTTTACTGTTGAAATGAAACAAGCGATTGCTAAAGATTTAGTTGGAGAAAAACTAGATGCTGTTAAAAAATCTCCTGTTTTAATGATTGATGATTTAGGTGCTGAATCAATGACTTCATGGATTCGTGATGATGTATTAAGTGTTATTTTACAATATCGCATGCAAGAACAATTGGTAACATTTTTTTCATCAAATTTGGATTTAAAAGACCTAGAAAAGCATTTAACTGTAACCCAAAGAGGTGAGCAAGAACCCTTAAAAGCTCGTCGATTAATGGAAAGAATTCGTTATCTAGCAAAAGAAATTACCATGACAGGTAATGATCGTAGAAATGGTTAAAAAGTTATCTATTTATTTAGATAACTTTTTTATTTGCTATTAAATTTTATGAAAAATTAATAGTTTTTGTTTTTTTTAGTGTTATTGATGGACTGCAATAAATTGTACCGCTATAATTAAACTACTAAATAGGAGGCGATAGAATGAAAAAATCACTAGTTATTTTATTAACAGGATTTACACTATTAGCTTTGAGCGCTTGCGGATCTAATCAAGATAAATCTACAAAAGAAAGTAGTGAAACATCAGTGAGCAGCCAAGAGCAACAATCAACAGATAACAGTCAGTCGAATGAACAGTCAGAATCAATATTTACAGCAACGTTAACTGAAGATGCTGTGAAAAATGAGACAGTCGACCAGTCGATTCGTTTAGTTTTAGATGATGTGAAGGCAGAGGAAGATCCTGACGAAATTTTGAATTCTTTTAAAAATGATGGGGTTATCTTAAATGTCGCTGAGGATCAATTTGCAGATGGAACTACAGAAGAAACATTGAAAAAAGGCGATCAAGTTAGATTTACACTAAAAGTTAATTCAATTATGACAATGTCAATACCACCACAAATTCCTGGAAATTCAATTGTTAAAGTCGAAAAAATTTAATAACAAAAAAGATAGTGTGTCAATGCACTAAAACAAGTGTTTTGATGCATTTTTTGGTGTTCTAATTCTTTTAAATAACGTTTTTTATATTAAGGTTTTTGTGAAAAAAAACAAAAAATGTTGACTTTTATTTTAGTTTGATGTTATAGTTTGTGCTGTAAGATAACTAAATAGATTTGTTAGGTGAGGCTCCTATACAAACACAGGCTACTGCCCAAAAACATCGAGAGATGCCAATGGGTAGAACAGGGATTGTCGATTACAAGGCTTTTCATAAGGTAGCTAAAAGCTCTGCTTTTTACGTTGTATAGTGCCAAAACTCAACGATTAGATCATACAGGCTTTTTTTGTGCGCTTATTTATGACCTTCCGATGAGTTTTGGCGGAAGGTTTTTTGCTGTGAATCACTACGATTGGCTTTGCCAGAGTAGATGATGAACAGTACTTGGCGACCAAAGGGAGCGAAGTCACATTACTAGTGAATCCCACCGAAGTAGCTAATACTACATCAATTTCAAAGAGCTAAAGCTCAAAGAATTGAAGGACTACGATTGGCTTCGCCAGAGTAGATGATGAACAGTACTTGGCGACCAAAGGAAGCGAAGTCGCATTACTAGTGAATCAGCCACTGCTGATAGCTCTATATCAATTTCAAGGGGCCAAAGTTTAGATAGTGGAATGTCTACGTTTGGTTTTGTCAGGTCTTACGATGAAGAATTCTTCGTGAAAGATTTCAGAAAATAAAGAGAAAACTAATTTCAAACGAAACTAGTCGTGAAGTATTGTGAAACAAAGGGCCAAACCAACCTACAAACAAATCAAAGAAAGGAGCAAATTAATGAATTTTTAATCAATGTATTTGTCAGTATTTTCGCCGGAATGATTATTGGTGCAGAACGGCAATGGCGGAAAAAATTAGCTGGAATGAGAACGATGACTTTAGTAACATTAGGCGCTTGTCTTTTCGTTTCATTATCAACGTTTATCCAAGAAGATAGCAGCCCATCAAGGATAGCTGCTCAAGTTGTTAGTGGTATTGGATTTTTAGCTGGTGGAGTAATTTTACGCGAAGGATTTAGTGTTACGGGAATTAATACTGCAGCGACTCTATGGTGTTCAGCAGCAGTAGGCAGTCTGATTGGCGCAGGATTTATTATTGAAGGTGCAGCATGTGCCGTTATCATTATGTTGGTCAATATTTTTCTCAGAAATCTATCTTTTAAGCTGGATAATTTAACGGAACAAAAAGTAGAAAATGAAACAGAATCGATCCATTATCTTTCCGTAATTGCTAGCAATTCAAGTGAAGTCATGCTTCGAACAGAAATCATTCAATTGTTGGATAAATATTGTTTAACCTTCACCAAGTTTTCATGTACAGATTTGGCTGGAAAAAAAGTTCGTTTGTTTTTAGAAATTGAAGCAACTAAAAATGGAGCATTGGTAGTTAATACAATAATTTCAGAACTGTCACAACTCTCAGAAGTTATCGAAATCAATCAAATGAGTAATTAAAAGAACGGAGGAATCAAAATGGTAAAACAGTGATGCTAAAAATTGTTCAATGGAATAGCAAAGAGTATTGGGTAGGGATCTCATTACGAAATAAACTTCTCAAAACAAGCGCAGGACAGCCATGGATAACAAAAGCACCTGAAGCAGAAAAAAAAGATATTCATATTGCGGCATTTATCAATGGAGAAGTAGCAGGAACATTATTGCTTTCTAAAAGAACTGAAACAGTAGTACAAGTCAAACAAGTTGCGATTGATGATGGATATCAAGGATTTGGAGTAGGTAAAAAATTATTGGGATTTGCTGAAAAAGTTGCCGAATTGTTAAATTTTGAGACAGTTTTTCTAACTGGTCGTAGTCAAGCATGGGGCTTTTATGAGCGGTTAGGCTATCAAAGTTTAGGTCAACCCTATACAGAATCACAACTAAAATTTAAAAAGTTTACGAAAGGCGTCATGAAAGAAAAAACAACATTGAAACTTGCTATAACAAAAAATATAACGCTAAAGGAGATGGAAACAAATGGATGACAGTAGTCAGAGGATCAAGGACTTATGTAAAAAGAATGTTATAGGCGAAACAAACAGAGTTACTATTATCTATTTGTTTCTAGGGTAAATAATACTATTACTCGTTTGGCGTTTCTTTTTTTCATTAGTCCATTAATCAAAAGAATTGGATTAGTTAGAAAGAAGGAGAAAAAAATGCAAAAAAATAACCAAACATATGAGTTCTTTGCAAGGAATTCAGCAGAAAATATTTTATCACTATTTAAAGCTTCAAAACGAGGCTTAACGAATCAACAGGCAACACTTTCCAGAGAAGAATTTGGAGAAAATATTATCACGCATGGGAAAAAAACGCCCTTATTTATCGAAATCATTAAAGCTTATTTTACCCCATTTACGATTGTTTTGATGGTTTTAGCTGCCATTTCATTTGTGACGGATTATGTGATTGCTCCACCTGAAGATCAGGACCTTATTGGGGTTATTATTATCGTTGCAATGGTACTAATTAGCGGTACAATGACATTGATTCAATCAGTGAAATCAAATCAAGCTGCGGAAAAATTGAACAATATGGTCAAAGTTACAGCGACGGTCGTTCGTAGACAAAGTGAAATTGAATTACCGATCGAAGAAATTGTCTGTGGAGATATTGTAAAATTGTCTGCGGGTGATATGATCCCAGCTGATATTCGCTTAATAAAAACGAAAGATTTATTTGTTTCTCAATCAGCAATGACTGGTGAAAGTTATCCTGTAGAAAAACGAGCAGATTACAAGTTAAATACGAAAAGTACAGAAACCGAATATGAAAATATCGTGTTTATGGGTAGTAATGTCATTAGCGGAAGTGCTGAAGGAATCGTTGTTTCTGTGGGGGATAATACACTTTTTGGTAAAGTTGCTCAAGATGTTTCAGAGAAAAATCCACAAACGAATTTTGAAATTGGTATTAGTAAAACTTCTTGGTTGTTAATCCGTTTTATGCTAGTAATGGCGCCAGCTGTATTTTTAATTAATGGATTGACGAAAGGTGACTGGTTCGAAGCTTTCCTTTTCGGCTTATCTGTTGCAGTTGGTTTAACACCTGAAATGTTGCCGATGATTGTGACGACAAATCTCGTTAAAGGCGCATCAAGTATGGCAAAAAAAGGCACGATTATTAAAAATTTAAATGCCATTCAAAATTTTGGAGCAATTGATGTTTTATGTACTGATAAAACTGGTACATTGACTCAAGACAAAATCATTCTTGAATATCACTTAGATTGTGATGGAAAAGAAGATAGTCGCGTGTTACGTCATGCTTTCTTCAATAGTTATTATCAAACAGGCTTAAAGAATTTGATGGACGTTGCGATTATTGATGCAGCAAAAGAAGAACTGTCAATTGATTCTTCAGAGTATAAAAAAGTAGATGAAATTCCATTTGATTTTCAAAGACGCCGCATGAGTGTGGTCATTGAAGATAAAACTGGCAAAACGCAAATGATCACAAAAGGCGCAGTAGAAGAAATGCTTGAAATCTCAAGCTATGTTGATTATCAAGGTTCGGTTACAGCTTTAACAGAATCATTGAAAAAAGAAATTTTGAAAACGGTAGAAAACTTAAATGAAGATGGACTACGTGTTTTAGCAGTTTCTCAGAAAACAAATCCAGCAACGGTAGACGAATTTTCTGTCTCTGATGAAAATGAAATGGTGTTGATTGGTTACTTAGCGTTCCTTGATCCGCCAAAAGAAACAACAAAAGCTGCCTTAGAAGCACTTAAAAATCACGGTGTTGGCGTTAAAGTATTAACAGGAGATAATGCTTTAGTGACAAAATCTGTTTGTAAACAAGTTGGTTTAGCTGATGAGCAATTGGTGACAGGTAGCGAAATCTCTCGTATGAATGATGTTGAATTAAAAACTGTTGCTGAAAAATATAATATTTTTGTAAAATTAACACCGAGTCAAAAAACACGACTGGTTAGAGTGTTAAGGGATGCTGGTCATACTGTTGGTTTTATGGGCGATGGAATCAATGATGCTCCAGCAATGAAAGAAGCGGATGTTGGGATTTCCGTTGATACAGCAGTTGATATTGCCAAAGAATCGGCTGATGTCATTTTATTGGAAAAAGATTTAATGGTGTTGGAACGTGGGTTATTAGCAGGGCGTTCAACTTTCGGCAATATTATGAAATATGTTAAAATGACCGCTAGTTCAAATTTTGGGAACATGTTTTCTGTAGTGGTGGCAAGTATCTTTTTACCATTCTTACCAATGTTGCCGTTACAGTTACTATTCTTGAATTTGATTTATGATATTTCATGTATGTCTATTCCTTGGGATAATGTCGATTCAGAGTATTTAAAAGAACCGAAAAAGTGGAATGCAACAAGAATTGGTTCATTTATGAAATGGTTAGGGCCAACAAGTTCTGTCTTTGATATTACAACCTATCTATTAATGTATTTTGTTATTTGTCCTCAATTAGTGGGTGGTAATTATCATGATTTAGGTCCAACTGAGCAAGCTGCGTTTATCGCAATTTTCCATGCTGGTTGGTTTGTTGAATCATTATGGTCTCAAACGTTAGTTATTCATACATTGCGTACACCGAAGATTCCGTTTTTACAAAGTCGCGCATCATTTATCTTAACGACGATTACTTCATTGGGAATTGCAGTAGGAACAATTTTACCTTACACAAGCTTTGGTCAAAATTTAGGTTTAACACAATTGCCACTAGTTTACTTTGGTTGGTTAGCATTAACAATTTTTGCGTACTTATTCTTAGTAATGATTGTAAAAAATATTTACGTGAAACGTTTTGGTGAGTTATTGTAATTAAGTAAAAGATAAACTTGTCTTGATTGAATAGAGTTGATTTGCTTTGGAAATTCAAAAGCAAATTAGCTCTATTTTTATAAATTAAAATTGAAAAACGGTTAATTCATTTCTTTATATTTGTAAAAAAAGCCAGAAGTTGTATCATAAAAATAGAGAGAAATTTATCGAAAAAAGTTTTGATTCTTGTTTGACCAAGACTGACCAATGGTGTATAATCGTTTTATAAGGTCAAAATAAGTCAGACTTAAGACCTTGAAAATAATCAGGCAAAAGGTGTAGTGCCTTTTTTAGCTATAAACGATACTATTAATGAAGAATACATTGTGAATCAAGAGCTTGGATATGGTTCATTCAGCTTTTGAAACTATCCAGCTTCATGAGCTAACTTCTTGGAAAAAAGATAAAAACCGAATGTGATAAAGAACATCACTTTCAATTTTTCCTATTTTTCAGTCGGAGTAATTCAAGCTCATTCAACTTTTAAAACTATCTAGCTTCATGAACCAACTTCTTGGAAAAAAGATAAAACCTGAATAAGGCAAAGAACGCCTTCCTCATGCTTTCCTATTTTTCATCGATGTTAAACGGTTCATTCAGCTTTTAAAATCAGGAGGTATTTTTATGAATATTGAGAAAATGACAACAACGTTGCAAGAAGCTATTGCAGAGGCTCAACAAGTAGCTGTTACGCGTCATCAGCAGGAAATTGATATTGCTCATTTGTGGAAAATATTTTTACAGCCTAATCATTTTGGTCGGAATTTTTACACGGATGCTGGTGTGGATGTGGATGCTTTTGAACGGGAAATTGATCGAGCAATTGATGAATTACCTAGTGTTCAAGGTGGAAATGTACAATATGGTCAAAGTATGAGTCAAAACTTATTTAATTTACTATCAGAAGCAGATAAATTGAGAGAATCTTTTCAAGATGAATTTTTAGCGACTGAAATCGTGATTTTGGCTCTGATGAAGTTAAAGAACTATCGCTTAACTAAATATTTAACTGGTCAAGGAATTAATGAAAAAGAATTACGAAAAAATATCGAAGACATGAGAGGAGGAGATCGTGTGACTTCTCAAAATCAAGAAGAACAATACAAAGCTTTAGAAAAATATGGTGTAGACTTAGTCCAACAAGTAAAAAGCGGCAAACAAGATCCAATCATCGGACGTGATGAAGAAATTCGTGATGTGATTAGGATTTTATCTCGTAAAACAAAAAATAACCCGGTCTTAATCGGGGAACCCGGTGTTGGTAAAACCGCAATTATCGAGGGATTAGCTCAACGGATTGTGCGTAAAGATGTTCCCGAAAATCTAAAAGACAAAACAATTTTTTCATTAGATATGGGGGCATTGATTGCAGGTGCTAAATTCCGTGGCGAATTTGAAGAACGTTTAAAAGCTGTGTTAAAAGAAGTCAAGAAAAGCGATGGACGGATCATTCTCTTTATTGATGAAATTCATAATATTGTTGGTGCGGGCAAAACGGAAGGCAGCATGGATGCCGGAAACTTGTTAAAACCAATGCTGGCACGTGGTGAATTACATTTAATTGGTGCGACAACGCTGGATGAATATCGTCAATATATGGAAAAAGACAAAGCGCTTGAACGCCGTTTCCAAAAAGTTTTAGTTAAAGAACCAACTGTTGAAGATACAATTAGTATTTTGCGCGGATTAAAAGAACGTTTTGAAATCCATCATAGCGTAAACATTCATGACAATGCCTTAGTTGCAGCTGCGACCTTATCTGATCGCTATATTACCGACCGCTTCTTACCAGATAAAGCAATTGATTTGGTTGATGAAGCCAGTGCAACAATTCGTGTTGAAATGAATTCAATGCCGACAGAATTAGACCAAGTTACTCGTCGATTAATGCAGTTGGAAATTGAAGAAGCAGCTTTGAAAAAAGAATCAGATGATGCTAGTAAAAAACGTTTAGGCACACTGCAGGAAGAATTGGCAGATCTTCGTGAAGAAGCTAATGCGATGAAGATGCAGTGGGAAACAGAAAAAGAAGAAGTAAATGCTGTCAGCAACAAGCGTTCTGAAATCGATAAAGCTAAGCATGAATTAGAAGATGCTGAAAATAATTATGATTTAGAGCGGGCAGCTGTTTTACGTCACGGTACAATTCCAAAGTTAGAAGAAGAACTAAAAGAACTTGAAGCTAAAAATGCAAGTGACAATGTAAAAATGGTGCAAGAAGCTGTAACCGAAAACGAAATCGCCCAAGTTGTTGGACGTTTAACTGGAATTCCAGTGACAAAATTAGTTGAGGGTGAACGTGAAAAATTAATGAAACTCAACGAAACATTGCACAAACGCGTGATTGGACAAGCTGAAGCAGTCGACGCAGTTAGTGATGCAGTGATTCGCTCACGTGCAGGTCTGCAAGATCCAAATCGTCCATTAGGCTCATTCTTGTTCTTAGGTCCAACAGGCGTAGGTAAAACAGAATTGGCTAAAGCTTTAGCAGAAGATTTGTTTGACTCAGAAGATCATATGGTGCGGATTGATATGAGTGAGTACATGGAAAAACATAGCGTCTCTCGTTTAGTCGGAGCCCCTCCAGGTTATGTCGGTTACGAAGAAGGTGGCCAATTAACCGAAGCCGTTCGTCGTAATCCATACACGATTGTTTTACTAGATGAAATCGAAAAAGCACATCCAGATGTGTTCAATATTTTACTACAAGTGTTAGATGACGGTCGTTTAACAGATTCTAAAGGACGAGTTGTTGACTTTAAAAATACTGTTTTGATTATGACGAGTAATATTGGTTCTCAATTATTGCTGGAAGGCGTGACACCAGAAGGTACAATTCCAGAAGAAGTTGAAGAACAAGTAATGACTATTTTACGCGGCAACTTCAAGCCAGAGTTTTTAAACAGAATTGATGATACGATCCTCTTTACACCGCTTAGCTTAGATAATGTGAAAGGAATCATTGGAAAAATGACTGCCCAACTAGCGAAACGCTTAGAACATCAAGAAATTGAATTAGTGATTTCAGATGAAGCGGAAACGTGGATTGCAGAAAGCGGTTATGATCCAGCTTATGGTGCCCGCCCATTGAAACGTTTTATCACGAAAGAAGTGGAAACACCGTTAGCGAAAGAAATTGTTTCTGGTCGTATAATGCCGAAAACAAAAGTAACCATCAGTTTGTTAAACAATCAGTTAGTATTTGAAAATGAACCGATTGAAGAGTAAATAGACAACTGAGATCATCTGCTTATAGTGCGGATGGTCTCTTTATTTGATTGAAATTAGTATAGATGAGCTGAAAAGATTGATTTGAGAAATTATATTGTGTAAAATCTAACTAGAATAAAATTGAGCCAAAAGAGGGATTTAGTGGAAAATAAGAAAAGACGATTAGAGGAACAACTTTGTTTTTCTTTGCAAACCGTATCTAAACAATTTAATCGGATGTATACTAAAGCGTTAAAACCATTTAACTTAACCTATCCGCAGTATTTAGTTTTGCTAGTGTTATGGGAGTATTCTGATCAGCGTATTTCTGATCTTGGTGAAAAACTACAATTGGATACCGGCACTTTGACTCCCATGTTAAAACGAATGGAGAAAAATGGTTTTATTAATCGGAATCGAGCAGTAGAAGATGAGCGGATTGTGATTGTTTCTTTATCGGAAAAAGCAATGCAATTAGAATCTGATATTTACCAATGTGTGGATGGATGTTTAACTCAATTGACACTAAATGAAGCGGATTATTTCACTTTGATTAAGCAAATTAATGACTTAAGTCAACAAGTGAATAAAATTAAATAAATGTTGTGAGCTTTTAAAATTGGGAGAATTCGGTTCCTAATTTTAAAAGTTCTTTTTTTAAGCATACCATTGTACATCTCTATAAATGTTGTGTACAATATAATTGTACGATATGATTATAAAAAAATTGGAGGCAATTCACATGAAAAAAATCTATTCAACAACAATTATCAATACAGGCGGAAGAAACGGGGAAGTTTATTCACCAGATAAGTCTTTTAGCTATCAAGTAACGTCACCAGGTCCACATCAAGAAAACAAAACAAATCCAGAACAATTATTCGCCGCAGCCTACAGTTCATGTTTCAATAGTGCTTTGGAACTTGTTATGGCCAAAGAAAAAATTCAATCTAAGAGCACAGTTAAAGCAACAGTTTCACTATTTAGTGATGAACAATCAGGTTTCCAAGTTGGCGTAGTATTATCAGTCAAAATTGATGATGTAGATCGTGAAACAGCTGAAAAATTAGTGAAAGCAGCACATGAAGTTTGCCCATATTCTAAAGCAACTAGAGGAAATATCTCCGTTGATTTAGAAGTTGAATAAAAAAAATAAGAGTGGCGCAGAACCGTTGCGCTACTCTTATTTTTTTATTTCTCTAATTTTCTAAAAGCATATGCTTTAAAGTACTCAGGTTTGTGCCGTTGAGTAAAGCTATAAACGGTTAAAATTAATGCACCAATCGTGTTTGTCAAAAGATCGCCCATTGTATCCATCAATGCTTCACGACCAATGTAAGGTTGTCCTGATTCAGTCATGTAACGTTGTAAGTTCATGTTGCCAATTGAGTCACAGAGAAATTCCCAAAATTCCCAGAAAACACCACATAATCCGGCAAAAGCAAAGCCCATAATAATAAATAACCAAGGACTAATTTTAGAAAAATCTGTATCTCTTAAACAATAACCAATAATCGCGTAACCCACAGCTACCAATAATATCGGACTAACAGCATGTAAAATTTTATCCCAAAATGAAACAACAATAATCAAGCGCAAACCAGTTCCAAGGAAAACCGCAATCCAAATGAAAAACCAATAATAAAGTCGAACCATCTTTGGGAAAACCAGGTTCGTAAACTTTGTAAAAACAAATGGCACAAAAATCACGGCAATCCCAGCAACCATTTCAAAACTTAACAAAACATACTGCTCAGTTGGCTGCACCATAAATGTTTTAATAATATTGACAATTAAGGTAATAACCCCAAAAATTAATAGAAAATAAAATGCTGCTTTTTCTTGTTTATCCTCAAAATCTAATTTCATAAAAACTCCTCCAATACGTTCTAATAGCTCAGGCGTTTAGCTGCTTTTCAATTAGTGTAAGAAAATCTTGTTCATCACTAACGATACTACCATTTAATTTTAAAAGTCCTACAGTGTATAAATTCAGATAATGGAATTGATTTTCCCCAACAGTATTTAATGCATCAATTTTTTTCGTATTATCAGCACCTTGTTGACGTGTATCAGTATACAAACCGATCATCGGAATATTTTTTGCGTAAGCTACGCCAATTTCAGAAGCCACTCCGGGATCAATGGTTAGTCCATCTAAAACAGCTACCAGTAAGTCACTTTCTAAAACTTTTTCAGTATCTGCTAAAGCGATCATTTTACTATCAGCATAGGCTGTTTTATCATTGATAGCTCCATTTTCTTGGGGTAAATAGACTTCAAGAGAATCGTCCAATTCACGAATTTTTTTCACTAAGTAATCATTGTAAAGTAAGTCAGCTGTTGCAAACATGGGTCCTGCAAAATAAATATTCATTTCTTCACCTCTAAGTTAGTTTCATTCTTTTATTTTAGAAAAATAGACAATTTGATTAACCAAATCTACTTTTTCAACCCGATAACCATAGGCAGTCCAAGCAGACGAAAAAGAGTGTTCTTTTTTTGTCCACCAAGCACTATACGTTTTTGCTAGTTCAGGCAACGTCTGATTTAAAGACATTTTTACTTCTATTTCCGAGAATGTTAGTTGGTTATTTGATGTTTCAGCTAGCAAGGTTGGAATAATAAGGAAGTCATTCATAAAATCATCCTTTATCGATTTTTTTAAAAGTAATCACTAAAGTAAGCTTCTTGATCGGGAAAAATTCGTTCTAAAGAATTTAGTGTTTCTTTATCCGTATCTAAACGTTCAATTCGATGGAGATAGGTAGGGCGGCGATAATTCATTAATAAGCATGTTAATGTCTGAATATCAATATGAACTGGCTGGCCCAAGGGTTCATCCGTTACTGAAACTTGGTCATCTTCATCCCAAATTAAACCAAAAATACCATTATTCCATTCAGCCACAGGATCCGTTACAACGAAATGGAACGGTTTCGCCGTACTGAAATAGGGATAAGCTAAAAGCATCTCTTTCACATCTACAATTCTAGCCATAAAATAAGGTTCGATAGTTTCTTTAATCTGGCTATCGTCTAATAAGAAAGCTAAAGGTTCGTTTTTGTAAATATCGCCTTGAACCCAATAAACCATTGAAAAGTGAGCAGAAACAAAATTCCACAAACCATTTCGAGCTTCCTGATTAATATAAAACATTTCTTTGATATGAAAAACTTCTTCAGCAACCCAATAAAAAAGTACCCCTAACGGTTCTTGATTTGCACCATAATAAACAGCGGCTGTTCGTTCATCTTCATTTTCAAAGCGCCAGTATTCTTCCCAGTTAAACTCACTTCGAATTAAGGCTCCGTGATTTTGACGAGCAAATTTAGCATAAACAGTAAAAACATCTTCATGGTCAACACTGACACGTTCCACCATTCCCGGTACATCCACTTGTTTAGGTAACTGAGTATCGCGAATTTTAAAAGACAACTTATCCGACATGATTTCCCAGCCTTTTCTGCGATAGTAAGGGATACTGTAAGGATAAAGATAAGAGATCCACTGCTTGTCTTCACGCATATTTTTAAGTGCTAAATGAATTAAATCCTGCATTAAACCGTGGTTAGCATATTCAGGGTAAGTTCCAACTCCTGTGACACCGCCCATTTTAAATAACGTGCCATGAATATTCACTTCACAAGGATATATTGCGATTTGAGAAATTAGCTTATCTTCATGAAACCAGCCAAAAACTTTTGATTGTTCTAAAATAGGTTGCTTGGATTTAATTAATTCCTTTTTACTTTCATAGCCGCTTTCTTCTAAATCAGCTTCTGTAAATTGAAAAACATAACTTAGCAATTCGTTGAATTGATCGACATATTTTTCATCGACTGCTTTTAATTCTAAATTTTCTCTGAACTCTTTTTGGTCCATTTTTCCATCTCCAATATTTTTACTACTCTTAGTATAACAAAAAAGCTAAAAGAAATAGAGTATTTGATTGCTAAGAATGAGTAAATCTGATAAATCTTGTTTATTTTAGATGAAAATAGGTCTTAATTTAGGCTGTTTCCTTCGTTGTTTTGTTAACCTATGAAAGTTCTTTAAATATAGTAGAAATCTTGCTATAATGGGAAGTGCTGATTGAAATTGATCGGAGCAGTAAGCAGTTTGATCTAAGTAGTAAAAAACATGCTTATGTAGCTTTTCATAAAAGAAATGAGGACTATGAATGAATATAAATGAAATGAAGCAACGACAAGAAAAAATTCGTAATTTTTCCATTATTGCTCATATTGACCACGGTAAATCAACTTTAGCTGACCGAATTCTTGAAAAAACCAATACAGTGACATCAAGAGAGATGCAGGATCAGTTATTAGATTCGATGGATTTGGAAAGAGAACGCGGTATTACAATTAAGTTGAATGCAGTTGAGTTGACGTATACAGCCAAAGATGGCGAAACGTATATTTTTCACTTGATTGATACGCCGGGACATGTCGATTTTACTTATGAAGTTTCTCGTAGTTTGGCTGCTTGTGAAGGTGCGGTGTTAGTAGTGGACGCAGCTCAAGGGATCGAGGCTCAGACACTAGCGAATGTCTACTTAGCTTTGGATAACGACTTAGAAATCTTACCCGTAATCAATAAAATCGATTTACCTGCTGCAGATCCTGAGCGTGTACGGGGAGAAATTGAAGATGTGATCGGTATTGATGCTAGTGAAGCCGTGTTAGCAAGTGCCAAAGCAGGGATTGGAATCGAAGATATTTTAGAACAAGTTGTTGAATATGTACCGGCTCCAGCTGGTAATTTAGATGCGCCGTTAAAAGCTTTGATTTTCGATTCTGTTTATGACAGTTATCGCGGGGTTGTTTTAAATGTTCGTGTAATGGATGGTGTTGTTCGTCCAGGAGATAAAATCCAAATGATGAGTAACGGTACCACGTTCGATGTTACCGAAGTAGGTGTTTTTTCTCCCAAAGCAATTGCCCGGGATTATTTAATGGTCGGTGATGTAGGATATATTACAGCTAGTATTAAAACTGTTCAAGATACACGCGTTGGTGATACGGTAACACTAGCGAATAATCCGGCGGAAGAAGCCTTGCCTGGTTATCGTAAAATGAATCCAATGGTTTATTGCGGACTTTATCCGATTGATACTTCTCGCTATAATGATTTAAGGGAAGCTTTGGAAAAATTACAATTGAACGATGCCGCGTTACAATTTGAGCCTGAAACCTCTCAAGCTTTAGGTTTTGGTTTCCGTTGTGGTTTCTTAGGTTTGCTGCATATGGATGTTATTCAAGAACGTTTAGAGCGTGAATTTAATTTAGACTTGATTACAACTGCGCCGTCCGTAATTTATCATGTAAACAAAACTGATGGAACTCAAGTAGTTGTTGATAATCCAGCTGAATTCCCAGAACCTGTTTCGATTGATTCAGTAGAAGAACCCTATGTGAAAGCACAAATTATGGTACCGAATGAATACGTTGGTGCAGTAATGGAATTATCACAAAGAAAACGTGGAGAATTTATCACGATGGACTACTTAGACGATTATCGTGTGAATGTGGTCTATGAAATTCCTTTATCAGAAATCGTGTTTGACTTTTTTGATAAACTAAAATCAGGAACAAAAGGCTACGCTTCTTTAGATTATGAAATGACTGGTTATAAAACTAGCCGCTTAGTGAAGATGGACATCTTATTAAATGCTGAAAAAGTCGATGCATTAAGCTTTATTGTTCATCGTGATTTTGCTTTTGAACGTGGAAAAGCAATTGTTGAGAAGTTGAAAAAATTAATTCCAAGACAACAATTTGAAGTGCCGATCCAAGCAGCAATTGGTCAAAAAATTGTGGCACGTTCTGATATTAAAGCCTTGCGTAAAAATGTACTGGCGAAATGTTACGGCGGAGATGTTTCACGAAAACGTAAATTACTGGAGAAACAAAAAGAAGGTAAAAAACGTATGAAACAAATCGGTTCGGTAGAAGTTCCGCAAGAAGCATTCATGGCAGTTCTGAAAATGGATGAGGACGATCAGAAGAAATAGTATGGGTTTGCTTGGTTTGTAAGCTTGATAATTGAAATGAGAGTGGGACAGTAGTCCTCTCGCTAAAAGAAAAAAAGTCCGATTTTGATACTATTCATCAAAATCGGACTTTTTTGGAGCACTAAATCTTGAATTGTGTGGCCATTAATCATTCATTAATAAAAACAGCACTTCAAGTTTCTCTTTTTTCTTTATATTTTTCGATCAAGAATGAAATAATTGTATACATAGTTAAAATTATAAAAGATAGCTCACTAATTTTTATAAGTAAGTGACCCAAATCATAATTAATAGAAAATTGTTTCTGAAGATTAATCATCTCTTCCAATGTTAAGGTATCCGGATCTTGCATTGGAAGAAAATTTAATGTTAAGATAACACCTATCAACCAAATAAGGAAAAGAACAAAATACGAGTTTTGTATTAGTTTTTTTCTATTAAACACAATAATGAACTCCTTTATCTTGACATAGTCCTCACGACCTCAATCTTATATGGTTTGATTGCACCTAATGTTTGAACTAACACGCAATAATTATTTCCAAAGCCTACACCAAAATTATTACTATAACCATTTATTTCCCACTTGAAATCAAATATATCAGTAACTTTGACTGTAGTAAAGTAATTGCCGTTCGCCTGTTTTTTATATGAAACTGTATATGATACACCTCTCAATGCCGTCATGAGGTGTCCGCTGGAAAAAGTATGCGTGCTAGAAAACGCCCCCGATGCTTTTCCACCTCTGAACGCTTCCGCTTTCAGACGACCATAATAGGCAGCCATAAGACTTTCGCTGTCTACCATCCGCGCCCACGTGTCATCTTTATTATAATATGTTGCAGGAGTATAATTCGTACCAATCTTGTCTAACGGGACAATTGCACGTCTCATGTAGTTTGCAGTTTGCCAATGCCCCATACGATCAACAATGGCAATACCTACTTTATAAGCTGAAATAGCTGTAGGGTATGGTGTAACAACATAGGGCGTAATACTTCTTTTTTGTGGAAGGTTGGAAGCTTCTACCACATTGTCTAGCTTTTCATCTTGCGTAGTATCAAAACTTTCTAACTCAGATAGTGCGGAATTCAAAAATAAATTTAAATCTTTTGCAGAATCATTTTCTGATGGAATATCGTAATACATGTTAATTGTACTCTCGATATAATCCTTATTTGCAGGTTCAGATGCTGAAAGCTCTACAATCAAGTTGCTGTTTTCCTCATTAATTTCAAATTTTTCTTGAGCTTCAACAATTGAGCTAAACCCAAGCCCTAAAAATAATAAAGTAATTCCTAGAAATTTTTTCATAATATTCCTCCATTTGTTTTTCTTTAAGTTTATTATATTTAACTTTTAGTGTCAAAATGATTTTTTTTAGGAAGATGATTTTTGGAATTGTTGACTAGCACATTGCCACGATCGACTAACTTTTTTAAGAGAGAAAAAATTATTAGAATGGACAAGGAAATGAAAGTGTTAATAATTGCTGTGGCAACAATGAAGTTCGGAGACAATAGGAATAGTTAGGAATGAAAAAGCTATTGCGAAAATAAGCCTTCATGGCAGTTCTGAAAATGGATGAGGACGATCAGAAGAAATAATTAGATCAAATAAGCTGAGTATGTACTTAATTAAATGTACATACTCAGCTTTATCATTTTAATGGTCTAGTAATTAATCCACAAATAAATAAACTATGATTTAATCGTAGAAAATTCTATTTTATAATAATCCCATTTTTTATAACTCTCAGCATATTCTGCAATGACTCCGTCTTGTAAAGTTGTCTTCTTTTTCTGGAAAACAACAGGTTCATTTTCAGAAATAGCTAAAAGTTCTGCCACATGTTTAGGTGTTGGAAACAAGATTTCATTGGTTTCTGTAGCATATTCATCATACATGTGAATTCCAAATTCCGTTTTGAAGTGTTCATAAATTGAGTCGTAATAACTTGGTTCTTGTTCTTTTTTACTTAGAAATTGATTTGGTAGATAAGTAAAATGTAAAATATACGAAACATCATCAACTTTTCGAACGCGGATAATTCGTCGATAGGTTTGATTTGGACTTAAGTTTAATTCTTTTAAAATTCTTGGTTCAGCTTCTTCAGCAATACTAATTACTTCCACTGTTTCTGTTTTTCCTGCAAAAACTTCAATATCAGTAAATTCTACTAATTTTCGTTTTCTTGAGCGGGAGACGTAGGTTCCTTTTCCTTGATAGCGGACTAAATATCCTTCAGCAGCTAGTTCTTGAATCGCTCTAATCACGGTAATTGAGCTTGCGTTATACAATTTAACTAATTCATTTTCACTATAAAAACGATCCCCATGTTCAAATTCTCCCGATTTTATTTTGTTTAATAAGTCATTTTTAATTTGCTGATATTTAGGGATTTTCATACAGCACCTCCATTTGAGTTCATGCTTACATAGTAAGTCAAAGTGAAAGAAATAGCCACGATTTTTGATAGTAATCTGTAAAATTTCTTCATAAATTGAAAGTGTTAATGAAATGATTACGTATGTTTTAGTTTAATCTAAAAAAAGGAAATATATATAACTTATATCTAAATATTGAAATAAAAAACAATAATGGTTGACAAAGATAAGTAAGTCAAGTTAATATGTTCATATATTAAGTGGAAGCGTTTTTACAGGAGGGTAATTATGCATACGTTTGAAATAAAAGAAGAATTTTTGTTAGATGGAGAGCCATTTAAAATCATGTCAGGAGCCATTCATTACTTTAGAATTAGACCGGATGAGTGGTATCATTCCTTGTATAATCTGAAAGCATTAGGTTTTAATACAGTTGAGACGTATATACCATGGAATTTACATGAAGAGGTGGAAGGGAAGTTTATATTTAGCGATGAGTTAGATATTGAAAAATTTGTTAGACTAGCAGAAGAATTGGGGTTACATGTCATTTTGCGACCATCACCTTATATTTGCGCAGAGTGGGAGTTTGGCGGATTACCAGCATGGTTGTTAAAGAATAAAGAAATGCGTATTCGTTCATCAGATCCAGCTTTTATTCAAAAAGTAGCGAATTATTATAAAGAATTATTTCAAGTTATTAGCCCCTTGCAGATTGATCGAGGTGGACCAGTGATTATGATGCAATTGGAAAATGAATACGGGTCTTATGGGGAAGATAAGGAATATTTACTTGCGATATATGATTTAATGCTGAAAAATGGTGTTTCGGTTCCGCTGTTTACCTCAGATGGACCTTGGGAAGCGACTCAAACTGCGGGAACTTTATTAGAAAAAGATATCCTAACAACAGGAAATTTTGGTTCGAGATCACAAGAAAATTTTGCCCAGTTAAAAAAATTTCAAGAAAGACATAAAAAGAAGTGGCCGTTAATGTGCATGGAGTTTTGGGATGGTTGGTTTAACCGATGGGGTGAAGAAATCATTCGGCGTGATCCGGACGAATTGGCGGAAGAAGTTGGTCATGCACTTGAAATCGGCAGTATTAATTTATATATGTTTCATGGCGGAACCAATTTTGGGTTTATGAACGGATGCTCAGCTAGAGGAAGTAAAGATTTACCTCAAGTAACATCTTATGATTATGATGCTTTATTAGATGAGCAAGGAAATCCTACAAAAAAATTCTTTTCTGTCCAAAAGAAAGTGCACGAAATGTTTCCGGAAATAAAACAAACGGAACCCTTGATAAAAAAAGTAACAGATCCAACAACAGCTTATCTAAAAGAAAAAGTCAGTTTGTTTTCAGTTGTTGAACAAATTGCTCATCGTCATTCAAGTAAGTTCCCGAAAAGTATGGAAGAAGTCAACCAAAATTATGGTTATCTATTGTACCAAACAAAAATTGAAAAAAGTATAAATGAAGAATTTTATCGAGTAATTGATGCTAGTGATCGGGTTCATTTTTTCTTAAATAATCTAAAACTGGCAACGCAGTATCGGGAAGAAATCGGAGAGAGGATTTTTGCTACTCCTGATGAAGAAAGTAATCAATTAAGTATTTTAGTTGAAAATATGGGACGTGTAAATTATGGTCATAAGTTGCTAGCTGAAACGCAACACAAAGGAATTCGTACAGGTGTGATGTCGGATTTACATTTTATTTGTGATTGGGAACAGTATAGTCTTGATTTTTCAAAATTGGATAGTATCGATTATCAAAAAGATTGGACAGTAGGAACACCAGCATTTTATCGCTTTGAATTGTCAGTTGAGGTACCTACAGATATGTATCTTAATTTAGAAAAATTCGGAAAAGGGATCGTGATTGTTAATGGTTTTAACTTAGGCAGATTTTGGACTATTGGGCCAACACTTTCGCTTTATACACCGGCATCTATTTTGAAAGAAGGGGTAAATGAAATCATAATCTTTGAAACAGAAGGAGAGTGGGTGGATGAATTGAAGATTGAAGCACAGCCAAAATACAAAACATTATTGGAAGGAAAGTGAGCAGAATGAGTATTATTGCAGTTAGAATCGATGGTAGATTAATTCATGGACAAGTAGCCAACCTTTGGACGACAAAATTAAATATTAGTCGGATCATGGTGGTTGATGATGATGTAGCAGAAAATGCGATTGAAAAAAGTGGCTTGAAACTAGCGACCCCAGCAGGTGTGAAATTAAGTGTTTTACCAATTGAAAAAGCAGCTGCAAATATTTTAGCTGGAAAATATGATTCACAACGTTTGTTAATTATTGCAAGAAAACCTGATCGACTTTTAAAACTAGTTGAACTTGGTGTGCCGCTGAAGGAAATCAATGTTGGTAATATGTCTCAAAGTGAGCATTCAAGAGCTGTAACGAAATCCATTAATGTAGAAGAAAATGATATTGACGTATTTAAAAAATTGAATAAACATGGTGTGACATTAGTTTCTCAAATGGTGCCAAATGATAAAGCAGAAGATTTTATGAGTTTAATCGATTAATTGAGGGGGAATCACAATGGCAATACAATGGTGGCAAATTTTATTATTAACGCTTTATGCAGGATATCAAATTTTGGATGAATTACAAATTTATTCTGCGTTTAGTCAACCGGTGTTTGCAGGTTTAGTTGCAGGTTTGGTTATGGGAGATGTAACAGCTGGTTTAATTATTGGCGGCAGTATGCAATTAACGATTTTAGGTGTAGGAACTTTTGGTGGCGCTTCCAGAATTGATGCAAATTCGGGAACGGTATTAGCAACTGCTTTTTCAGTGGGCTTAGGTATGAATCCAGAACAAGCCATTGCAGCAATTGCGGTGCCAGTAGCCAGTTTAATGATTCAAATGGATATTTTAGGTCGTTTCACAAATACATTTTTTGCTCATAGAATTGACAGCAATATTGAAGCAATGAATTATAAAGGGATTGAACGTAACTTCCTACTTGGGGCAGTTCCGTGGGCGTTATCCCGTGCGTTACCAGTATTTTTTGCTTTAAGTTTTGGTGGAGGATTTGTTGATAATGTTGTTGGTTACTTGAATACAGATTTAAAATGGCTAGGTGATGGATTATCAGTAGCAGGAGCTGTTTTACCTGCAGTCGGTTTTGCAATTTTATTAAGATATTTACCAGTCAAAAAACATTTAGCTTATTTGATTTTAGGATTTGTACTTACAGCACTATTGACGACTGTTTTTGGAAATATTCAACTATTAGGTGGAGCAGTTGCTGGTGTGGCGAAAGATTTTGCACCAATGTTTACTAATTTACCAATGCTGGCAATTGCCTTAATTGGTTTTGCCTTTGCCCTTAATGAATATAAAAAATCAATAGATCAACCTGTTGTTACAGCAAATTATTCTGATGAAACAAGTGAAGGAGAGATTGAAGATGACGAAATCTGATTATAAATTAACCAAAAAAGACTTTAACCAAATTAATAAGAGAAGTTTATTCACTTTCCAATTAGGCTGGAACTATGAACGAATGCAAGGTTCGGGATATTTGTATACGATTTTACCGCAGCTAAGAAAAATGTACGGTGATGATACTCCAGAATTAAAAGAAATGATGCGGACACATGCACAGTTTTTCAATACTAGTAACTTTTTAAATACGATTATTACTGGGATTGATTTGGCCATTGAAGAAAAAGAAGGAATCTCAGCGAAAGATTCCGTTGCCGGGATTAAAGTTGGTTTAATGGGTCCGTTTGCTGCGATTGGGGATTCTATTTTTGGTGCATTGATTCCAACAATTTTTGGCGCTTTAGCAGCTAATATGGCCGTGAATGGGAACCCTGTAGGTGCATTTATCTGGATGGCAGCTCAAATTGCGATTATGGTTTTTCGTTGGAAGCAACTGGAATTTGCATACAAAGAAGGAATTTCGTTAGTAACAACAATGCAAAGTAGATTAACAGCGATGACTAATGCAGCGACGTTACTAGGTGTATTTATGGTTGGCGCATTAGTTGCGACAATGATTAATGTTCATTTTGCTTGGGCTCCTGCGATTGGCGATTTGACGATTAATGTCCAAAATAATGTCGATATGATTATGCCACGATTATTACCAGCAGCGATTGTTGGTGGTGTTTATTGGTTACTTGGCAAGAAAAATATCACCTCTACGCGGGCAATTTTTATCGTATTAATTGTGTCAGTTGCTTTATCTGCTTTAGGTGTCATTTCAAAATAGTCAGGAGGGAAAAAGTTGAACAATTTAGTATTGACGAGCCATGGTAATTTTTGTACAGAATTGAAAAATACGGTTGAAATGATTATGGGACCTCAAGAAAATATATACACAGTACCCTTGTTAGCAGAAGAAGGTGAGCAGGAATTTCTAGCCAAATTTGCTAAGGAAACGAGTACTTTAGAAGAATATATTGTGTTTTCAGATTTATTGGGTGGTACACCGTGTAATGTTTTATCAAAAAAATTAATGACAGGGGCAACTTTTGAACTATATGCAGGAATGAATTTACCGATGGTGATTAGTTTTATTAATGGAACTTTAGTAGGTGAAGCAAGTGATTTTGTAGGTGAAGCTAGAGAAAATATTGTCAAAGTGAATGAAATAATCGAGACAGATATTTTTGATGAAGAAGATGAGTAGGAAGGAGTTACGGTAACGATGGAATTATTTACAGAATCTCAAGAAACATTAGAAAAACTGAGTGCGGCCATTACTACTCAAGAGATTAAACAGCAACCTGATTTATGGCAGGAAACCTTGAATAACTATCAAAAACAGCAACCCAAAATAGATGAATTTATTTCCTCAATCATTGCGGTAGAAAACCATGAAAAGATCCGAGTAATTTTTACTGGTGCAGGAACTTCCGCGTATGTTGGAGATGTCCTTAGACCATACTTAAATAAAATGGGGAACCAAGCTGAATTTGATTTTGAAAGTATTCCGACAACAGACATTGTATCTGCTCCAGAAGATTTTTTAAAACAAGATTGTCCAACTATTCTAGTTTCTTTTGCTCGAAGCGGAAATTCTCCAGAATCGGTTGCTACGGTGAAATTAGCGAAACAATTGATTAAAACCCTTTACCAAATCACGATAACATGTGCAAAAGAGGGGCACTTGGCATTGGAAGCGAAAGATGACTCGAACAATTTATTATTATTAATGCCAGAAAAATCAAATGATTTAGGTTTTGCAATGACAGGAAGCTTTACTTGCATGTTGTTAAGCGGGTTATTGATTTTTGATTCAAATACTCTTGATAGTAAGAAGCAGTTTGTACAACAAATAATCGGCATGGGAACAGAAGTACTTGCTAGAGAAAATGAAATTTCACAACTGCTTAAAAATGATTATACACGCATTGCTTATCTTGGCTCAGATAGTTTATCGGGTTTAACACGTGAGGCGCAACTGAAAGTGTTGGAGCTAACAGCTGGGGAAATTACGACGATTTTTGATTCATCTGTAGGCTTTAGACATGGACCAAAATCCTTTATTAACGCTCAAACTTTAGTTTTCATTTTTGTTAGTAATCACCCGTATACAAGAAAATATGATTTGGATATTGCCGAA
Organism: Enterococcus sp. 5H; assembly: GCF_028128615.1. Lineage (GTDB taxonomy): Bacteria > Bacillota > Bacilli > Lactobacillales > Enterococcaceae > Enterococcus_L. The sequence goes on from NZ_AMDP01000018.1 coordinate 189,561, forward strand.
GAGATTAAAGGAGACAAAATTGCTGATGATGTTATCACACTAGATGTTTCTGGAACGCAGAATTTTTCCGGCACGCGTTTTACTTACAGTAGAGGCATGGATTTACCGTCAGCTTATCTAGCATTGCCATATGTAATGTTCGCCCAAACAATCGCGTTGCATAGCTCATTGAAAGTGAAAAATACACCAGATACGCCATCTGCTACAGGAACGGTTAATCGAGTGGTAAAAGGTGTGAATATTTATAACTATGATAGTTAATAGAAAGGAGATAAGAATGTTAAAAATGACACCTGGAAAAAAAGCAGCGATGGATAGGCTATCTACAAAAAATGGTTTAATTGAAGCCTTAGCAATCGATCAGCGTGGTGCGTTAAAAAAAATGATTTCAGCTTTAGGTCAAGATGGGACAGAAAAACAAATTACAGAATTCAAAACACTGGTTTCTCGTGAGTTAACGCCGTATGCTTCTGCAATTTTACTTGATCCAGAATATGGAATCCCGGCAGCTAATGTCCGAGAAGCAAATTCAGGTTTATTATTAGCTTATGAAAAAACAGGATATGATGCATCCACGCCTGGAAGAATGCCGGATCTTTTAGAGGAGTGGTCGGTCAGAGAATTAAAAGAAAATGGTGCGGATGGGATTAAGTTTTTACTTTATTATGATGTAGATGAAACCAATGAAATCAATAAGAAGAAACAGAGATTTATTGAACGTTTGGGTAGTGAATGTCAGGGAGAAGATCTACCTTTTTATCTAGAGTTACTTTCTTATGATGCCGAAATATCTGATACTACGTCTAAAAGTTATGCAAAATTGAAGCCCAAAAAAGTGATTAATATGATGAAGGAATTTTCCAAACCACAATATAAAGTCGATGTTTTAAAGGTCGAAGTTCCAGTAAATATGAAATATGTAGAAGAATTTGGAGAGGAGGATGTGGTTTATACTCGTGGTGAAGCCTTAGATTATTTCAAACAACAGAGCGATGCAACCCATTTACCATTTATTTTCCTAAGTGCAGGTGTTTCGGCAAAATTATTTCAGGACACTTTGAGATTTGCAAAAGAATCCGGTTCAACCTTTAACGGTGTACTATGCGGGCGTGCAACTTGGAAAGACGGTGTTGTTCCTTTTGTTAAAAGTGGTGAAATACAAGCAAATCAATGGTTTAAAACGGCTGGAAAAGATTTTATTCAGCAATTGAATGAAGTAGTTGAGCAAACGGCAAGTTCTTGGCATGAAAAAGTTGAAGTTTCGGACTGAAATATAGTAATGAGCTAGATTGATCAGAGTATGTTCAATCTAGTGTTGCTAAATCCCGGAATGATAGCGCATTCAATGATGAGAGGAGACAAGAAAGTGAAAAAAAAGTGTATGATTTTGGTTAGTTTGTTTATCCCATTACTAGGGGCATTTTTCCTGAATACTGAAGTTGGAGTGGCTGATGAAACAGCGAACCAAGTAGAAGCAAAAGTAGCTGCTGATTATTGGCAAACTAATTTTTCTAATGGACAAGTAGGAAATTGGCAAGACTTGGTAGGCGGCACTAGTAAAGTAATAAAAGAAAATCGCTTGGAAGTATCTAGAAATACGTCTGTAGGGAATAATGCCGTTTCAATCAATTTAGATTCTCCTGAAAAAAAAGATGGCGAAGTTGAAACGTCCTTCAAACTTCAAAATGGAGATGGGCGGACAGGTGTAATCATCAGAGGTGCTTCCAAAGATAGTTGGGTTTTTGTGGGGTATAATGTCAACGGAAAATGGTTAGTAGAAAGCCCGACTTCTTGGAACGATAGTATTTCAGGCCCGACGTTAACAGCAGATACAAATTATATTTTGAAAGTTCGTTATGTTGGAACAAAAATCACGATCTGGCTAAACGGCAATCAATTTTATGAAGGTGAACCAGTACTAGCAAATGGTTCAAAAGTTCCAACAAATGGAGGACGTACAGGTTTTAGAACTTGGTATGACCAAAAATCAATTAGCTATCAGTATTTTAAAAGTGGGGATGTTGGTAGTATTCCAGAGTTAGTTCCGGAAATTACCGAAATTGTTCCTGTAAAAGTTTTTACGAAAGTAGGAACTGCACCAGCTTTGCCTCAAACAGTAAAAACAATTTATAATACTGGAAATCAAAAAGATGAAAACGTGACATGGGATACTATTGACTCAGAAAAATATCAAAAACCAGGTAGCTTTACTGTGAATGGTTCAGTTAATGGAACAGCGTTGCAAGCAAAAGCAACTGTTACAGTAATTGCAGATGGTTCAAGTGAAGATGGAGATAAAATTACCGCCTCTGATATTAGAGCAGTTTTAGATCCAACATTTCCACGTGTGATTCGCTATGAAAATCCAAATAATAATCAGATTATTTTTAAAGGTCAACAAGAAAAAATCAATCAAGTGTCAATCGATGGGAAAAATTATCCTGCAACAGCTGTGAAAGTAGGAAGTTCCAGTAATAGCGTTTCTTACAAAGTCTCTGTTTCTGAAATAGGATTGAGTTTTAATGTGACATTTACTGTTTCAGACGGTAAGGAATTCGGGATGAAAATTACTGAAATTAAAGAAGGAAGTACTAAAATCCATACGATTGCTATTCCCAATCAAGGGCTACTTTCGGTTAATGGAACGGATGAGGGCGCCGCGTTTGCTGGTGTTGTAATGAACACGGGGACTAACTCAAATAATGGAAATAAAAATGGTGACACGTTCCAAGATTTAACAACATCCAGCGAAGTTGGAACTAAGCAATATATGTACGGTTTTTTAAATACAAATAAATATGCAGCTAGTATCTGGACAAATGCTTACGGAGATGGAAGTGTTGATAACAACGACAACCACCGAATCTATAAACAGACAAAAGAGACAGCGAATGGCTTTGTAAGCTCAATGTGGAGTGGCGCTTGGACTTATCGGCCTTTTGAAGCACCAGAAAATTATTTAACAGGCGATATCCCAGAGTTGAAAATTAAATTTGCTGAAGATTTAAATGGTGATGGAAAAATTGACTGGCAAGATGCAGCAATCAGTTATCGTGAGATTATGAATAATCCAGTAGGAGCTGAAAGGGTACCTGAACTAGTTAACCAGCGAATTCCTTTTAATTTTGCGAGTCAGGCAACAAATCCGTTTTCGGTAACATTAGATGAAACAAAACGAGTTTATAATCTAACTGATGGTTTAGGTCAAATGAACCTACTTAAAGGATACCAAAACGAAGGTCATGATTCAGCTCATCCAGATTATGGTGATATAGGAAAACGTCAAGGCGACGCTGCTGATATGAACTATTTAATTGATGAAGGTCATAAGTTAAACGCAATTTATGGTGTTCATATTAATGATACTGAATCTTATCCAGAAGCCAAATCATTCAGTGAAAAATTGGTTGATCCGACCAAAAGAGGCTGGGATTGGCTAGATCCTTCCTACTTTATCAAGCAACGACCAGATACAATGTCTGGTGATCGTTTTGAACGCTTTAAGGAATTAAAAGAAAAAGTTCCTAATTTGGATTACATTTATGTTGATGTTTGGGGAAATCAGGGAGAAGCTGGCTGGTTAAGTCGTCAGCTAGGAAAAGAAATTAACGGACTTGGTTGGATAACAGCGAATGAATTTCCAAATGCATTAGAATATGATTCAATTTGGAACCACTGGTCTGCTGAAAAAGCGTACGGCGGAACGTCAACTAAAGGATTTAATAGTAATATCGTTCGTTTTATCCGCAACCACCAAAAAGATACTTGGATTATTTCTGATAATCCGTTATTAGGTGGGGCAGAATTTGAAGCATATGAGGGCTGGGTTGGTAAGACAGATTTTAATAGTTATGAAGAAAAAACCTTTGCAATCAACGTTCCAACTAAATTTTTACAACATTATCAAATAACTAACTGGGATACCACAACAGCTTCAAATGGACAAATTTACGGTACAATTAAGCTAGCTAATGATACAGATCAAGTTGTTGTAACAAAAAAAGATGGTAACGATCAAAGAGTTATCACTTTAAATGATACGGAAGTATTACGAGGCAACAGCTACTTATTACCTTGGACAGTTAACGATAGCTTCAAGTTATACCATTGGAACGAAACTGGTGGGGCAACATCGTGGACGCTACCAGAACAATTACAAGGAAAAACGAATTTGCATCTTTATGAACTAACGGATCAAGGTAGAATCGATAAAGGTTTGGCACCGATAGCAAACAATAAAATAACTATCCAAGCCGAAGCCAAAACACCTTACGTAATTGCAGAACCAGCAACACAAACAGCTGTTGCATTTGGAGCAGATACTGCAATTAAAGATCCTGGTTTTAATGCAAAAGATACATTGACTACAAATTGGCAAATTACTCAAGGAAATCCAACAGTAGTGAGAGATTCAAATGGCGTTTACGCATTAACGGCTGGTAAAGAAAAAATAGAAGTTAAGCAAGAGCTAGCCAAATTAAAAGCTGGGAAATATAGTGTTTATGTTAATACAGAAACGCATAATCGCAAGGCTGAAATAAGTATCGATATCGATGGGAAAAAATATGCTAAAGAATATAGTAATTCCGTTGTTCAAAATTATATTCAAGCAGATAAAAACCATACAAGTAGTAAATATCCGCAATACATGCAAAAAACTAGAGTTGATTTTGTTGTGCCAGAAAATGCTAAGAAAGTGGTCCTTACATTATCAGCAGCAGCAGGCTCTACGACTACTAAATTTAATGCTATTCGGATTGTGGAACGTCAAACTGATGTAATGAATATCGATAATCAAACACTTATCAAACAAGATTTTGAAGACACTCAAGCTGTGGGCTTGTTCCCATTTGTAAAAGGGCAAGCGGGTGGCGTGGAAGATCCACGTGTCCATTTATCCGAGAAAAACGAACCATACACTCAATTTGGTTGGAACGGTAATAAAGTTTCAGATGTTTTATCAGGCAATTGGTCATTAAAAGCTCATAAGCAAGGAGCTGGTTTAATGTTGCAGACTACTCCGCAGAATATCACCTTTGAGTCAGGCAAAAAATATATCATTAGTTTTGACTATCAAACAGACGGTAAAGATATTTTCTCAGCGGGTTATATTACAGGAGAATACACTGCACCTAAAGATCTGACAAAAGTAGGAGAAATTTTACCGACTTCTGCAGATGGAAAAACTAAAAAATATGAAGTTGAGATCACTGGTAGTAGCAATGGTGATACAACATTTGGAATCTATACAACTGGTGGAGCGTATGATCTGATTATTGATAATTTTACTGTGACAGTTAAGTAGGATTTCATGGAATAATCCTTTATAAAGCAACCTTCAAACGTTAGATAAAATAGTCTAATGTTGAAGGTTGTTTTTTTTAGTTAGAATAATCATGGGTGAATATGATGCTAAACTAAAAATAAATTACGTAAAAGAATAATAATAGTGACAATAAGAATTAATTATGTTATTATATTTCTGAAAAGAGGCAGGAAATCCTACCTCTCTTGTAGATCCCGTTCAAAAGACGGTGACTAGTTATGTGTATTGACCATCTAAACTTGTCAAAGTGGTTTTTAGATGGTTATTTTTTTGGTCTATTTTTATCTATAATTTGTAAAACTAAGGCCGCAAAAGCGAGCATTAGTGTCAATGTTTCAAATACAGACATACTTCTTCCTTACTGGAATAAAGCCTAGAACCATAGGCATCACCCCTTCTTCAGAGATTTAGCCACCATCTTTTTCACTTTTCTACACTATTAATATACGCATTGACTAAGGAAATATATTTTTCTTCTACCAAATGCTAATAATAACCATTCCCTAATTTCCATGTTACGTAGTAAAGATTCGTTGCAATTTAAAATAAAACACTTGACTTGAAGTGCACTTTAAGGAATAGACTATAGTTGTTCCTATGAATAACGAAAGAAGACAAGGAGGAAATTCAATGAAATATGTAAAATTTGGTAATACAGGTATGGAAGTTTCACAACTTTGTTTAGGTGCTATGGGTTTTGGCGATCCAAATAGCGGGTTCCATGAGTGGGTGTTGGAAGAAGAAGAAAGCAAAAAAGTTATAAAAAAAGCACTAGATTTAGGCATTAATTTTTTCGACACTGCCAATGTATATTCTTATGGTGCAAGTGAACGTATCCTTGGAAAAGCGTTGAATGAATATGCTAATCGTGATGAAATCGTTGTAGCGACAAAACTATTTACCACAATGAAAAAAGACGTACCAAATAGCGGTGGATTATCAAGAAAGGAAATTTTCCATCAAATCGATGCTAGTTTAGAACGTTTAGGTATGGATTATGTAGATTTGTATATTATTCATCGCTGGGATTATAATACGCCGATTGAAGAAACAATGGAGGCGCTACACGATGTAGTGAAATCAGGAAAAGTTCGATATATTGGTGCGTCGGCCATGTTTGCTTGGCAATTTGCAAAAGCACAAGCAGTTGCAGAAAAAAATGGTTGGACAAAATTTGTTTCCATGCAAGACCATTTAAATCTTTTATACCGTGAAGAAGAAAGAGAAATGTTACCATTGTGTGAAGATCAAAAAATTGCTGTTACTCCTTATAGTCCTTTAGCCTCTGGACGTTTAACCAGAGATTGGGGTGCGCACACGAAGCGTTTTGAAACCGATACTACAGCGATGTCCAAATATGATACTACTGAACAACAAGATCGAATTATCGTTGAAAGAGTCGCTGAAGTTGCTGAAAAACGTGGCGTTGAGCGAGTACAGGTGGCACTTGCATGGTTACTTCAAAAAGCACCAGTTGTTTCACCGATTATTGGAGCAACGAAAGAAAGTCATTTAACTCAAGCGATGCCAGCCTTGGATCTAGTTTTAACTGAAGAGGAAGTAAAGTTTTTAGAAGAACCGTATGTTCCTCATGTCATTGTTGGTCATAAATAAAACTGATCTTGATACTAGGAGGAATAGGTAATGGCAAAGTTTGAAGAAGTAAAAGACGGCGTAATTTTTCCAGTTGGAGATAAAAATGATGCGTATGCAAAATATTTTGTTGGACAAAGTTATTTAAAAAACTTGATTACAGACCCAAAGATTAATGTTGGTGTTGGAAATGTTACTTTTGAGCCCGGTTGTCGGAATAATTGGCATATTCATCATGATGGATTTCAATTACTATTAGTGACTGGCGGCGAAGGTTGGTATCAAGAAGATGGAAAACCTGCTCAATTTTTAAAAGCTGGTGATACAGTAGTTACCCATGATGGAGTAAAGCATTGGCATGGCGCGGCTGAAGATAGTTGGTTTGAACATTTAGCAATTACAGCTGGGACACCTGAATGGTTGGAACCAGTTTCTGATGAGCTTTATAATCAATTAAAAAAATCAATTTCAAAATGAGGTGTTGTTATGACAAAACAAACTGCTGGTCGAGACCAATTAGGTGATTTTGCTCCTAAATTTGCGGAATTAAATGATGATATATTATTCGGTGAAGTTTGGTCAAGAGAAACAGAACTTTCCGCTCGTGATCGAAGCATGATTACCTGCGCTAGTTTACTAACACAGGGTGCACCACAATTAGAGGCTCATATGAAAATAGCTCACCAAAATGGTGTAACGAAAGAGGAAATGATTGAACTGATTACCCACCTAGCCTTTTATACAGGGTGGCCCAAAGCTTGGTCAGCTTTTGGTTTAGCGAAAGAGATTTTCTAACGAGAAAAAAGCAAGATGGAAAAGCATCAACCCAAACAGTTTAGTAGCTGTTTGGATTGATGCTTTATTTTTAACCGATTAAATTAAAAGACCAAGCAATTCCAAATTTATCTGTTATTTGCCCAAAAAGATCTGACCATTCTGTTTTTTGCAAAGGCATAATATCTGCTGCGTCTTGAGAAAGCTTTTCAAAATAAGTCGTTAATTTACTGGCATCTGTTAGCTCGATTACTATGCCGATATTTCTACCATAAGGTACTTTACTCATAAAGCTTGGAGTATCTGAAAACATAAATGAATGACCTTCCACTTCAAGAACAGCATTCATTACTAAATTTTGGCTTTTCTCATCCAAATCGGGCATCCCGAGACTTTTGTATGTAACCAAATTTTTGACTGTCACCTCAAAGGCTTCTTCGTAAAAAGTAATGGCATCCTGAGCTTGATCTTCAAACGTAAAATATGTTGCAATTGGCATTAAAATTACCACCTTTTTATTTTTATTTTAGCATACAAGAATTGAGTGAGGCAAAAAAAGTGGACCAGTTGAGGAGAATTAATTACAATAGAAAATTAAGTAAAACCGAAAAGTAGAGTTACTATTTCTAGCTCTTTCGGTGAAACGTTTTTATTATTATTTTTTCTTAATCTGGAATATATACCATTTTCAGCATAAGAAAACGCTTGCTTTTATGTTTATCACGAGTTATAATCATTTTTGTAGAAACGTTTCACTAAAATGATTAAGGGAGTGGCAACATGAAATCTTGGAAAAAACTTTGCTTATTAGGAACAATTTTAGTAACGACTGTAGGTGTGATGGCAGCCTGTTCTTCGGGAAAAAAAGAAAGCGCTTCAGACGAGTTAACCTTTTGGTATATGGGTGATGGGGATCAAGGAATAAAGCCAATTGTTGATGAATTTACGAAGGAATCGGGTATTAAAGTGAAAATCCAAAGTATTCCTTGGTCAACTTCCAGAGATAAACTACTCACGGCAGTTGCTTCTAAAGAAGGTCCGGATGTCGTTCAAATGGGAACAACATATATGAGTGAGTTCGTAGATGCAGGAGCCTTGGTTGATATTACAGAAGATATAGAAAAAAGCGATGTTTTAAAAACAGATAATTTCTTTGATGGTTCAGTAGCTACAACGAAGTTTGATGGACAATATTATGCAGTTCCTTGGTATACAGAAACTCGTGCACTTTATTATAGAAAAGATTTGCTAGAAAGTGTTGGCTATAAAGAAGCACCAAAAACATGGGACGAACTAGCGGATGCAGCTAAAAAATTAGCGGCACGTGGGGATAATAAATATGGTTTTAACGTGGAATTAAAAGAACCGACATTTGGGTTTATGTTTGCTCGCCAAAATGGCTCAGAGTTGTTTGATAAAGAGGGGGAACCAGTCTTTAATGAATCTGAGATGGTTGATGCATTAAAATACTTAGACAAATTAGTCCAAGATGGTTCTGCGCCCAAAACTGATCTAGGGTTAGAAATTGGTCAAAGTTTTGGTGGAGACGGTGTTGTTCCTATGTTCATCAGTGGACCATGGATGATTAACAGTATTAAAGAATCTGCTCCTGATATCGATGGAAAATGGGGCGTAGCCGAATTACCAAAAGGACCTGTGAGTAATACATCTGTAACTGGTGGCGCAAACTTAGCAGTCTTCAGCAGCTCTAAGAAAAAAGATGATGCAATGAAATTGATTGAGTATCTGTCAAAACCAGAAAACCAAACAAAATTCTTTGAAAATACCAATTCACTTCCAACAAGTAAAGAATCATGGAACGCAGATGTCTTCAAGAGTGATCCGTTAATTTCTGTTTTCGGTGAACAATTAAATGAATCTCAACCTATGCCTTTATTAAAACAATGGGACGAGATTTCACAAAACTTTATGAAACAGTGGGAACAAGTTGTTGTAAGCGGCAAAAATCTCCAAGAAGCAATGGATGAACTAAATGAACAAACAGAAACGTTGATCAAATAAAAGTAAGATGAAAAGTGGAATAAAAGCAGATGATCGATTGTTTATGACTGGTCTTTAAAGGACTGAAATGAACATAGCTTTTATTCCTTTTGTTTTTTAGCCTGACATTTCCTTAAATAAGGATATTTCTGTTTGGCTTTCTATTTAGAAGGAGGTAACTAACGTGAAAAAAACTAAAACACCTTACTTTTTTATTGGTCCAGCCGTGGCTTTATTACTTGTTTTTTCAATTATTCCCATCTTTATTGCAGTAGCAATCAGCTTCACTGATATGAGTTTAGCTGGATTAGCTGATTTTTCGAGAATCAATTTTATTGGTTTTGATAACTATTTAAATATATTTGGCGACAAAGTTTTTGGGCAGGCGATGTTTAATACAGCTTATTACGTTATTATCGGTGTGCCGCTTGTGATTATTTTTTCCTTAGCTCTAGCAATTATGATTAACTTTGGTGAAAATAAATTCTTTTCTTTTATGCGTTTAGTTTTTTATAGTCCTTCGATTACAAATACGGTGGCTGTTTCAGTTGTATGGATGTATTTATATAATCCGACAATCGGTTTGCTTAATCATCTACTCTCTTACTTAAATATCGGCTCAGTTATGTGGTTGACAGATCCAAGTACATCAAAAATTTCTTTAATCATTATTGCTGTATGGAAAGCGATTGGTTTAAACATGTTAATCTTTTTAGCAGCAATTCAAGGAATTCCCAAAGAATACTATGAAGCAGCTGAGATAGATGGTGCAAATAAATGGCAGCAAATTATCAAAATCACTATTCCGTTACTAAAATTCTCAATTTTCTTTGTAACTGTGACAACCTTAATAGGCTGGTTCCAATTCTTTGACGAACCATTTGTAATGACAAAAGGTGGACCTCTAGATAGTACATTATCAGTAGCCTTATTTATCTATCAAAGTGGTTTCCAATATAATAAATTTGGTTATGCAGCAGCAGGATCAGTAATCTTATTCATTGCCATAATCATCGTGACAAGTATCCAAATGAAAATTCAAACGAAACAAAAAGAAAATGAAGGGTAAAAGGGGAGAACGAGATGAAATCGCATAAAAATGCTCAAATGAGTTTTAAAGTTTTTATTGGTATCCTGCTAGGTGTTATGGGTATTATGACCTTTTTCCCTTTTCTTTGGATGATTTTTTCTTCATTTAAAACGAATGCAGAAATCAATCAAATTGTACCTAGTTTATTTCCAAAAGAAGCAACACTAGATAATTTTAAAGAACTATTTTTTAGACTAAATTTTGGGACCTATCTTAAAAACACATTAATTATTACAGCTTGTTCATTTATCGGACTTTTATTGAATGCTATGGCTGGATATGGATTTGCTAAGTATGATTTTAAAGGGAAAAACAAATTATTCTTAATGGTTTTAGCAACGATGATGATTCCGGGACAAGTAACAATGATTCCTGTGTATTTACTGCTAAATTCTGTTGGTTTAACGAATACACTAATCGGGATTGTCTTACCGGGTTTAGCGGGTGCATTTGGAATCTTTTTATTCCGACAGTTTATGGGCACGATATCTAATGAAATGCTTGAAGCTGCTCGTTTAGATGGAGCAAGTGAATGGTATATCTTTTTCAAAATTATTTTACCGGTAAGTCGTCCAATTTTAGCTGTTCAAGGAATTTTAACGTTTATTGGCGGTTGGAATTCATTCTTATGGCCGTTGATTATTGCCAATGATGAAAAATATTACACATTATCCGTTGGCTTACAATTATTACAAGGTCAACATGGAACAAATTATGCGCTGCAAATGGCAGGAGCCACATTTATGGTTATTCCAATTCTAATCGTATTTGCCATTTTCCAAAAATACATTTTACAAGGATTCAATGTTTCAGGAATGAAATAGCGGTAAAGAAAACTATAGAAAAACAGGTGAATAAAAAATGGAACAAAAGCAACTAGAAGAATTATTACAGCAAATGACCTTAGATGAAAAAATTGGACAGTTATTACAACTAGCTGCTGAATTTTATTCAGAAAAAGCAGAAGAAAAAACTGGACCGATGACCAATCTTGGTTTAACGCATGATGATATTAATAATGCTGGGACAACACTAGGAATTTCTGGTGCACAAGAAGCAATTCGAGTTCAAAAGGAATATATGGCAAATAATCGCTTAGGGATTCCAACGATTTTAATGGCAGATATTATTCATGGTTTCCGCACGATTTTCCCAATACCGCTTGGATTAGGTAGTTCATGGGACCCAGAAGTTGCTGAGAAAGTTGCGGAAGTATCTGCTAAAGAAGCGGCTGTATCCGGTTTACACGTAACATTTTCGCCAATGGTCGATTTAGTCCGTGATCCTAGATGGGGTCGTGTGATGGAATCAACGGGGGAAGACCCATTTTTAAATAGTCGTTTTGCAGAAGCGTTTGTTAAAGGATATCAGGGTGATGATCTAAAAAATGATTTCTTCCGTGTCGCTGCCTGTGTGAAACATTTTGCAGCATATGGTGCAGCAATTGGTGGTCGTGATTATAACACAGTCAATATGTCTGAAAGACAATTGCGGGACAGCTATTTACCAGGCTATAAAGCAGCACTTGATGCGGGTGCAAAATTAGTGATGACATCATTTAATACAGTCGATGGTATTCCGGCTACAGGTAATAAATGGTTATTTAGAGATGTTTTAAGAGATGAATTTGGTTTTGACGGTGTCGTTATTTCTGACTGGGGCGCGATTATTGAGCTGATTCCTCATGGCGTGGCAGCAGATAAAAAAGAAGCGGCGGAACTGGCGATTAAAGCAGGTGTGGATATTGAAATGATGACTACTTGCTATTCAGAAAATTTAAAAGAATTAATTGAGGAAAAACGCGTAGAAGAAGCGATTTTAGACGAAGCTGTTTTGCGGATTTTGACATTGAAAAATGATTTAGGTTTATTTGAAAATCCTCATAGAGGTGCTGATGCAATTCTAGAAAAAGAAGTAGTATTATCTAAAGAAAATCGTGATGTAGCTAGAGATGTTGCTAAAAAATCGATTGTTTTATTGAAAAACGATGGCATTTTACCATTATCAAAACAAGATAATGTTGCGATTGTTGGACCAGCTGCCAATTCGAAAGATGTTTTAGGTGTTTGGTCATGGCAAGGGAAAAAAGAAGAAGCAGTTTCATTAGTTCAAGGAGCAGGTCAATTAGATGCTGATTATGTGACTGGTACGGAAACCTTTGATTATTTTGAACCAACTCAAGCAGCAATTGATGAAGCAGTTACTTTAGCTAAAGGCGCTGACAAAGTTATTTTAGCATTAGGTGAAGAAGATTGGATGAGTGGTGAGGCCTCAAGTCGTAGCGATATTCGTTTACCACAGGCGCAACTAGATTTATTCAAAGCTGTTCAAGAAGTAAATAAAAACGTCATTGTAACGCTGTATAATGGTCGACCATTGGATTTACAAGGTATTGATTCTGCGAAGGCAATTGTAGAAGCGTGGTTCCCTGGTACAGAAGGTGGTGCAGCTTTGGCCGAAATTCTTTATGGAAAATATAATCCAAGCGGTCGTTTGAGTATGTCTTTCCCTGAAACAGTAGGGCAAGTCCCAGTATATTATAACTACGATAATACTGGTCGACCATACGTGCCAGGTGATGAAAAATATGTTTCGAAATATTTAGACGTTTCTAATTTCGCAAAATATCCTTTTGGTTTTGGTTTAAGTTATAGTGAATTTGTTTACACTGATTTAAAGTTTAGTGCGCATGAATTAGAGGCTGATGGCACAATCACAGTTTCGGTTACTATAGAAAATCAATCAGATACTGCTGGTCAAGAAACCGTTCAACTTTATATTCGTGATCTAGTAGGCGAAGTTGTTCGTCCAGTCAAAGAATTAAAAGGGTTTAAAAAAGTAAGCATACGACCACATGAGCAAAAGACGGTTGAATTTACGATAAATGAAGAACTTTTACGTTATGTGCATAGCGATCAAAGCTACGGAAGTGACGCAGGAGAGTTCGAAGTAATGTTAGGATCAAGTAGCGTGACAGGATTATCTGGCACATTTAAATTATTGAAATAGATAGGAAGAGTTAGATGACATATAAAAAAAGTACGTTGAAAAATAATGGGACAACAGTCTCGTTTTTAGAAACTGGTGATTTATACGAAATTCTAAAAGATAACATCATGATTAATCAACTTCATGGAAATGCTCTTGATAGCAGTGTAAATCAACTATATTTAAGAGTTTATGATGAAAAAGGGATTCACTCAGTTCCGATGATTGGTTCAAATTCAGATAGCGAATTTTCGATGAACAATAATCGATTAATATGGAAAGGGACTTTTTCTGATGTGTCCTATCAAGTTGTTTTTCAAATTGCCGAGTCAGGAATTTGGTTTTGGCAGGTAGGTTTGACAGGTTCAGGGCAAAAAGTTGATGTAATCTATGGACAAGATATTGGGAATGCAGCTAAAGGTGCTGTTCGTTCTAATGAAGCTTATATGTCGCAATATGTAGATCATCATATTACTAAAGAAAATGAAACCATTATTATTTCTTCTAGACAAAATCAGCCTCAAGCTGGGAAATTTCCTGTTGTTGAACAAGGAAGTTTAAACCCATTAGTTGGCTTTTCAACGGATGGTTATCAGTTTTTTGGTCGAGAGTATAAAGAAACAAATCAGGCAAAAGCATTGACACAAACGTGTTTAGCAAATGAAGTGTATCAATATGAATTTGCCTATGTCGCTTTACAAACACAAACCTATCTAGTTTCAGAAGTCGAAACGGAAGTTGTCTTTTACGGAGCAGCATTAGATAATCAGGAGCGGGTAATTGAGAAACCACTTATTGACAGAGCTGAAATTATAAAAAGTTACGATTCACTAAAACAAGCGGAAGCTGGTGAAATAGGAACTGTTTATAAGAAAAATCTCGGCGCACCGCTGATTGGAAAAACATTTACAGATGAAGAACGAAACAAACTATTTCCTCAACAAAATTTAGTCGAAATGCTTAATGGAAATGTAGCATCATTTTATACAGATGACTACCATCATGTAGTGTTAAAAGAAAAAGAAATCGCAATGGAACGAGCCCATGGGCATATTTTACTAAGTGGAACGGATTTGACAGTAGACAAACCTTTAATGAGTACGACAGTCTATATGTATGGCTTGTTTAATTCTCAAATTGTTTTAGGGAATACGTCAATGAATAAATTAATGAGTAATAGCCGTAATTCTTTAAATATCCTGAAACAATCTGGTCAAAGAATTTATATCAAAGAAGGGAATATCTGGCGTATTTTAACGATGCCTTCCGCCTTTGAAATGGGCTTGAACTCAGCCGTTTGGTATTATAAATTAGAGAATGATATAATCAAAGTAACGACGTTTACTTTATGTGATACACGCGAAATTCGGACAGAAGTAACTAGTCAAAAAGGCTTAAATTATACATTTGCGGTAACAAATCAGTTAGTCATGAATGGCGATGAGGAAGAACCTGCTTATAAAGTGAAAAAAGAAAAGCAGCAAGTAATGATTACAGCAACAAGTGAGTCTATAATTCATGAAGAATACCCAGAGCTAACGTATTATTTTGTATTAGATAAACCATTTGAATTAACGGACGAACGATTATTCTTAGCTGGACACTCACATGAAGTATTGACGACAATTGTGATTAAAGAGCAAAAAGGTTTTACAATGGAGATTCAAGGGAGTTTAGTTGGAGAAAATTATCAAGCAGTCCAGACAACTTTCCAATATGAGAACGAGCAATATCTTACTTTCATTAATGATTTATTAAATAATTTTCAATTAACCCACAAAACTGAAAATGTTGAGTCTATGAACGTTTTAGCTCGCTGGTATACCCATAATATGCTTGTGCATTATCTTTCACCACATGGTTTAGAGCAATATGGCGGAGCAGCGTGGGGAACGCGTGATGTTTCTCAAGGGCCGACTGAATTTTTCTTTGCGGTCAATCGTCCTGAAATTGTCCGTTCGATTATCAAAAATGTTTATGCTAATCAGTTTGAAGATGATGGGAATTGGCCGCAGTGGTTTATGTTTGATCGTTATGAAACACAAAAAGCCGATGAAAGTCACGGAGATGTGATTGTTTGGCCGATGAAAATTGTAGCGGATTATTTAGCTAAAACGAAAGACTTCACGATTTTAGAAGAAGTGATTCCGTACACCAATCGTCAAACTTTCCTAAAAACAGCTGAAAAAACTACTTTGTTCGATCATGTGAAAAAAGAAATTCAATTTATTGAAGATAATTTCTTGGCAGGAACTTATTTATCTTGTTATAGTGATGGCGATTGGGACGATACGTTACAGCCATATGATAGTAAATTGAAAAAATATATGGCAAGTAGTTGGACCGTAGCGCTAACATATCAAGTTGTGAAAAAGTTAGCTGGACTTTTAGCTGAAGTTGATTCGTTGTATGGTGAACATCTAGTTGACCTTAGTAATAATATCAAAAAAGACTATGAAAAATATATTTTAAGTACTCAAACAATTCCGGGATTTGTTTACATGGAAGATACAGATCATGTCGAATTAATGATTCATCCAACAGATAAAAAAACTGGGATACAATATCGATTATTACCGATGACACGCAGTATGATCGCTGAATTGTTAACAATCGAACAAGCGGAACATCATTATGGTATTATTAAAGAACAACTACAATTCCCAGATGGTGTGCGATTAATGAATCGACCGGCAAATTATAATGGTGGAGTTAGCACAAACTTCAAACGTGCCGAACAATCAGCCAACTTTGGTCGGGAAATCGGCCTGCAGTATGTTCATGCTCACATTCGTTTTACCGAAGCAATGGCAAAATTAGGAAAAACTGATGAAACATGGCGCGCGTTGAATGTAATCAACCCAATTCAGATGAAAGAACATGTGCCAAATGCTGAAATCCGCCAATCAAATGCTTACTTTAGTAGTTCTGACGGTGATTTCAAAACACGCTATGATGCACAAGAAAATTTTTCGAAATTAAAGGATGGCAGCGTTGGTGTCAAAGGCGGCTGGCGTATTTATTCTAGTGGCCCAGGAATTTACCTAAATCAGATGTTGTCAAATGTCTTGGGTATTCGTGAAGAAAAGGATCAAATAATTTTTGACCCAATATTACCTAACGAATTAAACGAGCTGGAGATGACGTATCAGCTAGCAGGCAAAGATGTTCAACTTGTCTTTCATTTAGACCATCAGAAAGAAGCCGTTTTAGCGAATGGAAAAGAGCTAACCCTAGTACGTGAGGAAAATCCGTATCGACAAGGGGGCTACGTGGTTCGTTTAGATGAACTTACAGCTTGTTTAGATAAAGAGAAAAATAAAATCGATATTTTTTGTTAGGAGATGAGTGGACATGGTAGGAATTAAAGAAATTGCAAAAAAAGCAGGTGTCTCTATTTCAACTGTTTCTTATGCGCTAAACGGTAGTCCAAAAGTTACTGAAGAAACCAGAGCAAAAATTCAAGCGATTGCTGATGAATTGGACTATGTTCCTAACATGGCAGCTCGGACCCTGAAACGGCAGCAAACCAATATTATCGGTGTCTACCTAGCTGATTATGGCGGTAGTTTTTACGGCGAATTACTAGATGGCATCAAAAAAGGATTAGAAGCTCAAAATTATGAAATGATTGTATGCAGCGGGAATAAGTCGCATTTGTTTATTCCCGAACGCATGGTTGATGGAGCTATTGTATTGGATTGGACGTTTAAAAATAAAGAGATTGAACAGTTTGCAGACCGCGGTCATTTTATGGTGATTTTAGATCGATTAATCACTCATGAAAATGTACGCAAAATTTTACTTGATAATAAAGGCGGCGCAACATTAGCAATTGAAAAAGCTGTTGCTTGTAAAACAGAAAAACTATTTTTAATTTCCGGACCTAAAAAAAGTTATGACAGCCAAGAACGATTAGGCGCCAGCGTTAAGGAATTAGAAAGGTATGGGATTGATTACGAGGTGATATCTGGTGATTTTACTGAACCTTCCGGATATCGGGTGGCAAAAATGATTATGGAAAAACAACCAACGTTACCAGTGGATATTTTTGCGTTAAATGATGAGATGGCCATTGGGATGTACAAATATTTTAGAGAAACTTCCTATGCAATTGGGAAGGATATTCGGTTGATTGGTTTTGATAATATCGATATTAGTTCTTTTGTTCAACCTCGATTAGCGACTATATCCTATTCTAAACACCGCTGGGGTATGTTGGCTGCTGAGAAGATTATCCAATTGATTACTGGTGAAAAAACGGAAGATGAACATATTTATACAAGCTTTATCGAAGGGGCTTCATTTTCTGAAAGGGATGAATGAGTTTGACGATAGCAAGACTTAGTTTTCGATCAAAAGTGTTAGGGAAAGCTACCAATGTAAATGTATATTTACCTGAAAAGATGACGCGGAATTCACCGATTATTTATCTACTCCATGGCTATTCAGATGATTGTAATTCATGGTTGGATGCAACTAGTTTGGCAAGATTTGCAGACGAGTACCCGTTTGTAATCGTAATGCCTCAGGTTGAACTTAGCTATTATACAAACATGGCTTATGGGTTGAATTATTGGGATTATGTAACAGATGAGTTGCCAGAAAAAATAGAAGAATGGTTGGGTTTACCAGCGCTACCCGAAAGAACCTTTGTTGCAGGTCTTTCTATGGGTGGTTATGGTGCGTTTAAATGGGGCATGACTTTGCCGGAAAAAGTTAAGGCAGTAGCCTCAATGTCAGGTGCTTTGGATATTGTATCTCTATGGGAACGGGATAGAGGTAGAGATCAAGCGTTTGAACGAGTTTTTGGTTCGCTTTTGCGAGTGTCTGACAGCTCCGATAATTTATTTCAGTTGTTTTCACATGAGTTGAATGAAGAATATGCTCCGTATTTTCTCCAAATTTGTGGGACAGAAGATTTTCTCTATGGAGATAACCAAACCTTTCGAAAAAAAGCTGCACATTCGTTAGCACACTATACCTATGAAGAAGGAGTAGGCGCTCATACATGGGATTTCTGGAATCAGGAAATTCAGCGAGTGTTAGCTTATTTTGCAGAATTTATTGAGGAATAAGGTTAATAAAATATAACGCTTTTCAGAACGTTTAATAATTGTCTGATCTACAAAAATGTCAAATATATGGATTCTGTGTGAATAAAAAATATAGATTTATTATATTAATTTCTTTTATTTTTATCAATAATATAATGTTTTCAATCGATATATCTAAACGAAAAATAAATTAAATTGAGTATATTATTTGCAAAATTTCTGACAACCTAGTATTATACAAATATACCAACAACAACCCTTTTTATTTTTTCATTTTACTCGTCAGAGTAAAACTCCTTTTCCCATCTTCATTATGAAGGTGGGATTTTTATTTGAATTTTATATGTGTCTTATTACTATATTTATGGATATTAGAGTGAGTTTTCATTTTCGTAAAAAAAATGTTTTTTCATTATCTTTGAAAAATATTTGCGAAAAGTCGTTTTAGTTGAAATTTATATAAAAAAATAGTATGATAATTTCATACCAACAACAACCCTTTTTATTTTTTCATTTTACTCGATAGAGTAAAACTCCTTTTCCCATCTTCATTAGAAGGTGGGATTTTTTTGTATTCAGCTTATTTTCAATTCTTAAGGTTTTAAAGGAAGCAAAGCACTTATACTGTTCATCATCAAACCACGATATTTTTCCTGATTTAGGAGAGAGTGATTGGAACAAAGTGTGGAGACTATTTTTTTCTCGCCGTTTATTTGGATGTAGTGAGTGGAGCAAAACTGATTTTTAGTTTGCTCCACTCCTTTTTTTACTTTTACAATTGTATTTCAAGGTTAAAAATTTTTTATGTTAGCTCAAGTTTAGCTGGCAAAGCCTTTTACATCAGTTGGAATAGAATACATAGAAAAAAATACAAGTTTGTAAAAGAAAACGCTTGTAAAATTTAAAATAATCGTTTATTATACATTTACAGGATATTTGTATATACAAGTTATAAGAGAGGAGCACGGAAAATGGGTAAGTTTCAAGAAGATGCGAAAAAACTGTTAGTTGATGTAGGAGGGAAAGAAAATATTGCTGCTGTTTCACATTGCGCAACTAGAATGCGTTTTGTATTAAATGATCCAAGTAAAGCAGATACCAAAGAGATAGAAAAAATTCCTTCTGTAAAAGGGACATTCACCAACGCGGGTCAATTTCAAGTTATCATTGGCAATGAAGTTCCACAATTTTATAATGAGTTTTCTGCTGTATCTGGTCTTGAAGGCGTTTCCAAAGAACAAGGGAAAGCTGCTGCAAAACAAAATTTAAATCCTGTGCAGCGAGCAATCTCAGTTTTAGCAGAAATTTTTACACCTTTGATTCCAGCTTTAGTTATTGGGGGATTGATTTTAGGTTTTCGGAATGTATTGGAAGGAATTCCGTTTGGTTTCTTAGATGGTCAAAAGATTGTTGAGGTTTCACAATTTTGGAGTGGAGTAAATTCATTTTTATGGCTGATCGGTGAAGCGATTTTCCAATTTTTACCAGTAGGTATTACGTGGAGTATTACTAAAAAAATGGGAACTACTCAAATTTTAGGGATTGTTTTAGGGATTACTTTAGTCTCACCGCAATTATTAAATGCTTATTCTGTCGCAAGTACACCTGCTGCTGATATTCAATTCTGGGATTTTGGTTTCGCTCAAGTTAATATGATTGGCTACCAAGCTCAGGTTATTCCTGCTATGTTGGCTGGATTTTTACTGGCGTATTTGGAGATCTTTTTCAGAAAAGTAATTCCACAAGCAGTTTCAATGATTTTTGTTCCGTTATTTGCTTTAGTACCAACAGTTTTAGCAGCTCATGTTATTTTAGGGCCAATTGGCTGGGCGGTCGGAAGTTGGATTTCAGATATTGTAAATGCTGGCTTGACTTCTTCTGTAAACTGGTTGTTTGGAGCGGTATTTGGTTTCTTATATGCACCATTGGTAATTACGGGGCTGCATCATATGACTAATGCAATTGATCTTCAATTAATTGCCGATTTCCAATCAACTAACTTATGGCCGATGATTGCGTTATCGAATATTGCTCAAGGTTCTGCAGTATTGGCAGTAGTATTCATGCATAGAGGAAACAAAGAGGAAGAACAAGTGTCAATTCCGGCGATGATCTCATGTTATTTAGGTGTAACGGAGCCAGCGATGTTCGGGATTAACTTAAAATACGTTTATCCATTTGTGGCTGGAATGATTGGTTCGGCTTGTGCAGGTTTATTCTCAACACTATTTGATGTAAAAGCGATTAGTATTGGTGTTGGTGGTTTACCGGGGATTTTATCGATTGTTCCTAGTTACTATTTAGCTTTCTTCGGTGCCATGGTAATTGCTGTAGTGGTACCATTTATCTTGACTTACATTTTTAGAACAAAAGGTATTTTTAATAAACTTGATCCTGTTGATGAAGCGACCGGAAAATTGTTTGTAGAAGAAAATCTTTAAGAAATAATAATTAATGGACGTTGACAAAACCTTAACAGTTTTGTCAGCGTCTTTTTTCTACTAAAGTTGTATATGTTCGTTTTACTTTTTTTCTTCTTTCAGGTAGACTAAATAAGGTTTAACAAAAGGAGACGAACGAATGGATATTTATTTAAAAAGTGCGATTTTGCACATCATTGATCGCGAAACAGGGACACCTGTATTTTCAGAAAAAGAGTTGGATTTAACAACAGAATTTATTCGCGTATATTTAACCAGTAAAATTACTAAATTATCAACAGCACAGACAAAAACCGGGATTTTAGCAGAGGAAAGTGCATTTGTAGATAAAATGAGAGGGATACCAAATGATTTTGTCTCAAAAAGTCAACAACTTGCACAACATTGGTATGACGTTTATTCTGGCAGTGAAGATGCACCTAGTGCAGATGTTCTATTTATTTTGTATGAACTAGATACAGTAGTGCATTTAGCGATGATTAAACTAAATTATAAAGAAAGCTATACTCATTATGTCGATTATGAAGATGAAGCGGTCTATAATAAATTAATTATTAACCGAGCAATTTTACCGTCTAAATCACAAAAGCCAGATGAAGGAATGACTGTGAATCTGGACACACTAGCTTACGAATTATTGGAAAAAAGATACGAATTTTCAGGGGAGAAGGTTTGGTACTTTTCCGAAAAAGTGATTGAATCTGAACCAGCTCCATCAATTGAAGAAAACATGAAAGAAATCAAAAAAGCAGTCAAACGAATCGGTAAAAAATTCAATGAAGATGAGTTTGAATTAATCGCTTCTGTGAAGGAAGCTGTTTATGAAAGTATTGAAGAGACAGGAACCATTGATAACGAGCAAGTTGCTGAGCTAGTTTTTAAAGAGAATATTTCTGCACGAATGGCTTATCAAGAAGAAGTTAATGAATCAAAATTTGTTGATAAAACGCCGCCCGTTAGAGAAGCTAGAGAAATCTCTGAGAAAAAATTCGGTAAACAAAAATTAAAAATGAGTAATGGCATTGAATTAATCGTTCCAATTGAAGTGTATCGAAATGGAGATTTGATTGAGTTTGTAAACAATCCTGATGGAACAGTTTCAATAATGCTGAAGAATATTGAAAAAATAAGTAATCAATTATAAAAAAAGAGGCTGAGACAAAAAGCGTTTAGCTCCGAGAAATAAGAAGGAATTCACGAAAATTGCCAAGAATCACCATGAGCTTTCGAATGGATGATGACTGGTACCTACTCGGTGTTCTTCAAATTTTTGTGAATTTCGGCTTATTTCCGAAGGAGCTGCTTTTTTCTCGCCGTTTATTCGGATTTAAGGTGTGGAGCAAAACTTGCTTTTAGTTTTGTCTCGCACTCTTTTTTGTTATTTTGTTATTTGATCTAACGCTTTTTTAGGGACTTTGTTTTCAGGTATTTCTTCCCAACTAAGGACGCCTTTTCTAGTATTAACTTTTAACTTCAAATAAGCATTAATTCGTAACGGCTGATCTCTGACTTCTCTTAGCTTTTGAACAGTTTTTTCTCCTTTTGTGTCGAAAGCTGTTTGTGTGTAGTTATACTCTGTATATTTTTCACCAGTGTTGAAGTTTCCTGTTTTGACTTCACCAGGTGTTGTTATTTGAGTATAATAATCTTTTCCACCAAAGTAATAATTGTAGCCAAACCATACGCCAGCGGTTAAGAGGGCAAATGGAATGACGAATGATAGTATTTTTTTCATAATAGTCACCTCATAAATAGTATGCCTTTTTTTAATTTAAGATGCCATTGAATTGTCTTAAAATGAAGTGACAATTTTGTTAGTAAACGTGTAAAATTCACATTTTTATCAAGGTATAGTTACACTTTTTTTAGATTCTCATGCTACAATAAATAAAAGATTAGGAGGAATGAAAAAATGATGCCTTTATATGGAATTTTTGACCCAACCTTTATTTTAGTTATTATAGGTTTAGTGATTTCGATGGCTGCTTCTGCTTATGTGAACAGTACGTTTAAAAAGTATGATAAGGTTCAAAGTAAGAATGGAGTAACAGGTACAAAAGCTGCTCAGTATATTTTACAAGAGGAACATATTAATAATGTAGGAGTTCAGCAAATTTCAGGAAATTTAACCGATAATTATAATTCAGGAAATAAGATATTAAGCTTATCAGAAGCTACGGCACAGTCAACTTCTGTTGCAGCAATTGGTGTTGCAGCCCATGAATGTGGTCATGCTGTACAAGATCATACAGGCTACAGCCCTTTAAAAATTCGTGCGGCAATTGTACCTGTAGCTAATTTTGGCTCGGCACTTTCGTTTCCGATTATTTTAGTGGGTGTCCTATTTAGTTGGAACCAAACATTAATTAATATCGGAATTTTTGCCTTTTCACTAGCTTTACTTTTTCAATTAGTTACCTTACCAGTGGAATTTAATGCATCACGCAGAGCGTTAAAAATTTTGTCAGACGGAAATATTTTAACTGCAGAAGAAGTACCAATGGCTAGAAAAGTCTTGTTCGCTGCAGCTTTAACTTATGTAGCAGCAGCCTTAGCAACGTTTTTACAATTACTTCGTTTGATTATCTTGTTTGGCGGAAACAATCGAAGGAACTAATTAGCAGATTTAAGTTTTGTTTTATTACCTCAATTTTTAAGAATGTGTTATCATTAAAACAAATAGTAATAGGGAGCTGATAACAATGAAAACATCAACAAAAATTAGTATTGGTCTAAGTATTGCAGCAGTGGCTGGCGTTTCAGTGGCAGTGATTGCTTCAGAAAAGATTGTTAAAAAAGTTTATCATGTAACCAACCGCTGTAAAGCGAAAAAATTTGTTAACGATAAATTTGGCGGTAACGAAAAATTACTTAGCATTGTAGATGATTTATCAGATGATGAATTAGATTCAATGTTGAATGTGTTAGATAAAGTTAAAGATGGTAGAAAGAAAATCACTGCTTATGGTGAATCTTTGAAAGACAATACTGAAAATTTAAAAGATCGTTTCTTTAGTTTTATTGAAGAAATGATGTAAGTCATTAAAAGCAAGTAAAAATAGCAACTGAGTAACTTATTGTTAGTTACTTGGTTGCTATTTTTTATTTTGTAATTAATAAGTAGCAAAAAACTAAATCATCCATTTGTTTTAAGGACAAACCAGTTTGTTCATAAAATTTCTCTAAACGGTAGTGGAGCGTATTTCTGTGCATATATAGATCCTTAGCAGCGGAGCTAATATTTCCTTGATTATGCCAAAGAGAAAGAATGATCTGCTGAACTTCTGGTGTTAAAACAAATTGTTTTTTTAAAGCTTGGACGATTGCACTTTGATTCATTGCGTTTTTCGTAAAATAATGTAGAGCAACTGTGCTAAGTGAAAAGGTAGAATTACCGCGGAGTGTTTCTCGTTCATCTTTAAAAATTCGTTGTTCTTCTTCAAATAATTTTGGAAATCCACCACTGGCGACATAAAAATTCCCGATAAAAACAGTAGTAGAAGAGTCAAAATCGGCATCCAATGTTAAAAAGATACTTTTTAATTCTTCTAAGGAATAATTTTTCCCGGTATATTCTTCTATTAAAGCGCCATCATTTTCACTAATAAAAAAGAAATCGGTTAAATCAGGGAAAATGTCTCTCATGCTTTTTTCCCATTCAAGTTGTAAAAATTCTTTTGGTTTTTTTATCTGAAACTGAAGAACACGGAAGTTTCCTTCTATATCAAGCGGGATCTGATTAAAAAGATAAGCATGCCAAGGATGTTTTTGGTAATTCACAACCCATTCGTTAGAGGGAAACAGTTTTTCTAATAACCTAATTTCTGTTTCATTCAATAAATCTTTATTAATGATAAAATATTTTCCATCAACTGGTAAAGACAAATCGCTCATATTTGATTTTTCTGTCTGGATTTTTCCAGTTGGATATAAGTCAACTAATTCTTCAATAGTCATAGACACACCTCACTAGTTTATTGTACCATGAATAGGAGAGAACGTTTAATTATTACTAATCGAGTGAAAGGCGGAAATTTTTTTGAAGGAAAAATCAACTTCGCTAACAATAGAAGAAAAAGAACTATTTATGCAAGAAGCCATCAAAGAAGCGAAGAAAGCTGAGAGTTTACAAGAAGTACCAATTGGAGCAATTGTTGTGTTAGATGGAAAAATTATTGGTAGAGGCCATAATCTTAGAGAAGAAAGTCAAGATGCAACAGCTCATGCTGAAATGTTTGCTATTAAACAGGCTTGTGAAGTGCTTGAAAATTGGCGCTTGGAGCAGGCACAATTATTTGTTACGCTTGAACCTTGTCCAATGTGTAGTGGTGCAATGATTCTTTCACGTGTAGCTGAAGTGTACTATGGCGCAAAAGATCCAAAAGGCGGTACAGCAGGGACGTTAATGAATTTATTAGAAGATGAACGTTTTAATCATATTGCCTATGTAGAATCAGGGGTTTTAGAAGAAGAATGCGGTTCGTTACTAACCAATTTTTTTAAACAGTTACGTGATAAAAAGAAACTTTTAAAAAATCAACAGAAAGACTAGCCAAAGTTCAAAAAATGCGGTATACTAAATCTTGCCGAAAGGCTAGGACAATGGTGGGCTTATGAAGCGTGTCAGATCCGGAAGGAAGCAGCACTAAGTAAGTGCCGCCATGTGTCTGATTGAATAGACGATAGTTCAAGGCTGAGAAGCCTTTTTTATTTTGTCCAAAACTAAAAGTAGTCAAAAAAAAAAGAATGTATTTTTACTGTACATGTAGTAACTAATTTTGATTTGTCTGGATACAGTTTTTCATCCGTAATAAAAAAAGCAGCTTTCTAGCTGCTTTTTTAGATAGATTAAAAACTACGACCGCCGCCGCCAAAGGTTCCACCGCCAGTTGAGTGTGTGCTACTTCCACCGCCACCACCAGATCTTCCACCTCCAGAATTGTTGTTTCTAGGAATTCGGCGAGTGGTAATAAATGAATTAATTAAAACATCATTTTTTCGTTGTAAATTAAGTGAAGATTTTTCTCTAAACGGATACTTATAAGTTCCAAATTTTAATTGATATTTAGAAATATTAATAATTAAAAATAAACCACTCAAGATAATAGCTGCAACGAAAGCAATAACGATTTCAGTTGTAGTTAATGTTTTGTAACGTGTAATTTTACCTGTTTCAGTATCAACGCGATAATGTCCACCAGGAACACCTTGGTCAAAATAGTAACTAGTATTTTCTAAAAAGCTTTGAGCTGCTTCGAAGTAATTTCCAGCTATCATGCTCGGTTCAATTTCATCTAAAGTCTGGTCAATCCGTTTGTCGTTTAAATAATCGATCATATTTCCAGAAGTAGAAATAATAAATTTTCGTTGACTCATATCAATGTAAAAAGTAATACCGTTTTGGTCTTTTCCAATACGATCAAGCATATAGTAATCAGCAAATCTTGTGGAATCCATTTCATTGTCGTTATTAGTCACGATAAAAACTCGAGCTTTTGTCTTGTCTTCGATTGGTTTAATCAGCTCTTTTAATTGAACTACCTGCTCTGGGGTAAATAGTGAAGCCTGATCGTCAACTGAATCTTCTGCAGCTTCAACACTCATTGAAAAACTAAATAGTAGAAAAATGACAGCAAAAAAACGAAACAGAACATTTCTCATATAAACCAGCCTCCAATCAGAAAAATTGCTAGAATAGCAGCAAAGATACCGAAAGTAAATAAGCCTAAACGTTTGTAACTAATGGGTAAAATACCGCTAACTTTACCAGTTTGTCCATTCATAGCATAATAATAAACTTTTTTTGATTTTTCGTGGCTTCGATAGGTAACGAGCCAAACTGGTAAGAGCATGTATTGATTATCTTCATTTTCTATCGTGATATCAGTTCGTACTTTAGTTAAGCTGGTATAGCCGGAAGCAGTATCTCTTAGCAATGATTCAGAGTAATCTGTTAACTCACTTTTAACAGTTTTATTAATTGTTTCATACTCAATATCACGTTTTTCTGCTTGGAACCCTGCTAAATATTGGCTTTTAAAGGAAACAGCTTTATCTAATAGAAAGGGCTGAACAGCTTCTACCATTTTTTGCTGAGTATTTTTGGAAAGTGCATTTTTGATTAATTCCTTAAATGAAATTTTCCCTTGACGTTCTACATCAAATTGTTTTGTTTCGGTGTATTCAATGTCACCAACCCGCCAAACCCGGATTGCTGTGCCTCTTGCATTCAGCTGACCTTCGAGTTCAGCATCTACAACCCAGTAGGGGAAATAAACGCCAGTCATTTTATCGATTTGCTGTTTGTTAAAAAAGTCTTTTGGAATAAACCATTTTTTCTTAGTCCAAGCTAAAAATTTTTCAACAGCTTCTTCTTTTTCAATAGCAAAAGGCAAAACTTTTTCGGGTAAAAATTTACCGCTAAGTCGACCTGACAAGACAACAGGATTATGACAATAATAACAATAAGTGGCAGCAGTTGTAGCTTCAGTAACGATTTGAGCACCGCAGCTAGGGCAATTAAATAATTCCATTGCGCCTTCCAATGTATCTTCTGCAGCTTCATCAGTACCAGTTGCTTCTTTAAACGTGGCTTTTTCTTCAGAAGACATTTCATTTTCTTGCGATTCAGCAGTGTATGTTAATATTTCCTCAGCTGTATTATTGAGATCATCTTCTAAATGCGCTTCTCGTTGAGACATTTCATAGGCAGTGACTTCATCTTCTGTGAATACGCTTAAACAATATTCACAATGAAACTTTTGATCTTTGGGATCGAACATTAATGGGCCGCTGCAGTTTGGGCATTTATGCGTAAATGTATCTGCCATAATTGATCCTTTCTTTGGTAAATTGATTGATAAATTAGAAAAAAGAGCAGGACACGGTTGCCCAGCCCTTTTTATTTTGTTCGGCTAATTTTTATAAAGGAACTCCTTGAAATGGTTTGCCGCAGTGTGGGCAGAATTTTGGAATACCATTTGATAAATCTACAATTTCGCTACATTCGCTACATTTCATTTCAAGTTTAGGTGCACTGTTTGTTGGTTTTGGTGTACCGCAATTAGAACAGAATTTACCATTATTTTCTGTGCCGCATTGAGGACAAGTCCAAGTATTAGTCGCGCCTTGAGCATTTTGTTGGTTCTGTTTTTCCTGCATTTGTTGTTGATTGGTTTGAGATGCTTGAGCAAAATAATTACCACTGGTGTTCATACCCATGCCAACGCCCATGAAACCATTCATTGCACCGCCTTCATTACTTCCAGCAGCTTCCATTCCGCGTGCCATCGCACCTTGTACGTAACCTTCACGCACACCTGGATCACTAAGCATTGCACCTTGATTGCGCATGTTAATTAATTTAGTTGAATCGTCAGTGTAAGAAATGCTGGCAACTGCAACAGAAACAATTTCCATTCCGCGTAAAGCGCGCCAGTCATCGTCTAAGGCTTGTCCCATATATTTGCTCAACTCAAGACTTTTAGAGGGTACATAAGAAATACGTTCACCGTCTGCAGACATTTTATTAATTGCAGACTGAAGTGCAGTTAAAAATTCTGCTAAATACTGTTCGTTAATGTCATTGATGTCAACTTGTTCTTTATTACGTGGAATTGCATTGGTAAAGAATAGTAGCGGATCAGTGATTTTTATTGAGTAATTGCCATGAGCTCGTAAAAAAAGTTCAGCGTTATAAAAGTTGTCGAAGTAATTAATAGGTGAAGATGTGCCAAACTTGATCCCTTTAATCTCTTGTAAATTAATATAAAAAACTTGTTGTTTTTGCGGAGTAACGCCACCAAATTTAAAACGGTCAAAAGTTTCTGAAATAGCTGCTTTTAAAGAACCATTAAAAGCGGAAGGTGCTGAATCATTTTTAACCGTGTAATAGCCTTCTTCAGCCGTGTAGTCAATGATTTTTCCGCCATCGACTAAAATCATCATCATATTAGGATAAACATGAATCACAGATCCGTCACTTAAAACATCTTCTGTTCCTTTACGATTTGATCCTCTTTTATCATCTTTCCGTACGAAGACACCTTTTGTCATAACAGTTGTGTCGCCCATATTTGCAGGTTCAATGACTTCAATCCACTGATCGGCTAATCCACCGCCTAGTGCACTTGTTGCTGCTTTGATAATTCCCATGCGAGGTTCCTCCTATAAAGTTGTAGTACAAATAGTATACCATAAGGAGCTCAAAGAAAAATACCATTAGAAGTAAATTAAGAAAGAAGAATTGAGTTGGAAAAATTAGATTTTTACTAAAAAATGAAAATAGTAACAAACAAAATGTTCGATAGGGTATAATAAATAAAAATACATAGAAATCACAGTTGGGAGATTGAGAAATGGAAAGAAAAGATCGAAAAAAATCAAAAAAACCATTAATTTTAACCATTGGTGGAATTGTTATTGTTGCAGGTTTAGCTGGCGGTTATTTTGCCTATGGACAGTGGCAATCAGCGCAAGAACTAAAAGAAGCTGAAAAGACAGCTAAGACATTTTTAACTCATCTTTCAAAACAAGAATTTGATCAATTTACTGCCTTGTTAAGTGAAGCATCATTAAAACAAAATGACTTCGATGAAACACAAGTCGTTGAAAAATATCAAGCTATATTTTCGGGGATTGATGCTCAAGGAATTAAAAGTTCAGATGTTAAAGTAAAAAAAGCAGAAGAAAACGAGTACACATTTAGCTATAAACTTGAAATGACAACTCCTTTAGGGAATTTGAAAGACTTATCGTATGAAACCATCATTCAAAAAGAGGGAGATCATTTTGTCGTTAAATGGTCACCAAGTTTAATTTTCCCTGAAATGTCAGGGCAAGATAAGGTATCTGTTTCAGTTGATTCAGCACTCAGAGGAGAGATTGTCGATCGTAATGGAGAAGGATTAGCTGTTAATCAGGCTTTTGATCAAGTAGGAATTGTTCCGGGAAAACTAGGTGAAGGGCAAACAAAAACAGACAATATTAAAGCTTTCAGTGACCAGTTTAGGGTTTCTGTAGAAGATATTGAACAATTATTAAAGCAAAGCTGGGTAACGCCAGAATCCTTTGTACCAGTGACGATCTCATATGATCCCGTGACGACTTTACCACAAGGTGCTGCAGCGCAAGATGCAACGATTCGTTATTATCCACTGAAAGAAGCAGCCGCGCAACTCGTTGGTTATGTGGGGAAAATAACAGCTGAAGATATTGAAAAAGATCCTAGCTTAAGTAGTTCAGGCGTAATCGGTAAAGTCGGATTAGAACAGGCTTACGATAAACAATTACGCGGACAAGATGGCGGCAGTATCTCTATTACCGATGAAAATGGCACTAAAAAATCAGATTTACAAACTGTGGAGAAAAAAGATGGTGAAAAAATCCAATTAACGATTGATAAAAATGTTCAATCACAAGCGTATGCTATTTTTAATAGTCGTCCTGGTAGTGCAGTTATTATGAATCCGCAA
Source organism: Enterococcus sp. 5H (assembly GCF_028128615.1). GTDB lineage: Bacteria > Bacillota > Bacilli > Lactobacillales > Enterococcaceae > Enterococcus_L. Next base: position 220,304 of record NZ_AMDP01000018.1, read on the forward strand.
CAAGGAGATTTATTAGCTACAGCCAGTTCACCATCCTTTGATCCAAATAAAATGGCAAATGGTATTTCACAAACAGATTATGATGCCTATGCAAATAATGAAAACTTGCCATTCACAGCACGCTTTGCAACAGGTTATGCACCAGGTTCAACCTTTAAAACCATTACTGGTGCTATTGGATTAGATGCAGGTACACTAAAACCAGATGAAGAAATTGCAATTGATGGCTTAAAATGGCAGAAAGATGCTTCTTGGGGTGATTATTTTGTCACACGTGTAAAAGAAGCCAGTCCGGTTAATTTACGCACAGCTCTAGTCAACTCCGATAATATTTATTTTGCAGAACAAACATTGCGCATGGGAGAAGAAACGTTTAGAAAAGGTTTGGATAAATTTATCTTCGGGGAAAAATTAGATCTATCTATCCCGATGAATCCAGCGCAAATCTCAAACGAAGATAGTTTTAATTCAGAAATTTTGTTAGCTGATACAGGATATGGTCAGGGTCAATTATTAATTTCACCAATTCAGCAAGCAACAATGTATACTGTTTTCCAAAATGAAGGTAAACTTGTTTATCCTAAAATCGAGATGGATAAAGAAACGAAAACAAAAGAAAATGTGGTCAGTTCCAATGCAGCGAATACGATTGTAACAGATTTACTTGGCAGTGTAGAAGACGAGACAGGTTACGTACACAATATGTATAATCCAGACTTTTCATTAGCAGCTAAAACGGGGACTGCAGAAATTAAAGATAAACAAGATACCGTTGGGAAAGAAAATAGTTTCTTATTAGCCATGGATCGCAGTAATAACCAATTTATGGCAATGATTATGGTGGAAGATTCCAGAAAGAATGATACAGCCACAGACATTAGTAAACCGTTAATTGAATATTTAGAAGCAAACAATAAATAATTACGAAAGACAGAGGTCGATGTGAGCTTCTGTCTTTCTAAGTTAGCCGATTACTTTTTACGAAGACTGAAAAATATGCTACAATAAACCGACTAACAGGAAGAAAGAAAGGGATTTGTGTGCGAATTTTAGCGATAGATACCTCTAACCAGACATTATCAATTGCAGTCTGTGAAGATAATAAAATAATAGGACAACATACAACTACGGTAAAAAGAAACCATAGTTTAACCTTAATGCCCGCTGTGACACAGTTAATTAAAGAAGTTGGGTTAACGCCTAAAGAAATTGATCGGTTTGTCGTAGCTGAAGGCCCAGGTTCTTATACGGGCTTAAGAATTGGTGTGACAACAGCCAAAACACTAGCTTATACGCTAAAAAAAGAGCTGGTTGGTGTTTCAAGTTTGAAAACTTTAGCGGCAAATTGTGTCAAGATTAATAATCCAATTATTCCGATTTTTGATGCTAGAAGAAACAATGTTTATACAGGTGCTTACCAATTTATTGATGGGAAATTAACCACAGTTATTGAGGATTGCCATATTGCTATGGAAACTTGGCTGATTCAATTAAAAGAGTTAGAAACTGTCTATTTTGTTGGCGAAGATGTTGAAAAATTTCGATCGCAAATCGAGGCGATTTTACCAGATGCAAAGATCAACGAAATTCCGCAATGGCAAATCCCAAATGGCTCAGTACTGGCTGAACTAGGTCGATTATCGGAGCCTGTAACGGATGCTCACCAATTTTTACCTAATTACTTAAAGCGTGTAGAAGCAGAAGAAAATTGGTTAAAAGAACATACTGAGGTAGAAAATTATGTTGAAAAAATTTAATCTGTTCCATAGTATTTTAGGTATTTTCTTTAAAAATCGACCTTATGATGAACAAACAGTCACAATTTCAGCAGAAGAATATGTCGTCCGTGCAATTGTTCTTGATGATATCAAGGATTTACTTTCAATTGAAAGAGAAGTTTATGCAGGGGAGTTGCCGTGGACTAAAACTGCTTTTTTAGTAGAACTCCAGTCATCTGATCCACATTTGTATCTACTCATAAAAAAAGAAGAACAAATTATCGGATTTATTGGGTGTCGGCTTTTTGGAAAAGATGCGCATATTACGAATGTTGCTGTTTTAACGAGCTATCAAGGTAAAGGTATCGGCAGCTTTTTGATTAGGGAGATTCAGCAGTTTGCAGAGAATAACAATTGCGAAACAATTTCCTTAGAAGTTCGTCTTAGTAATAAAAATGCTCAACGTGTCTATCGACAACTCGGGTTTGTTTCAAATACGATAAAACCGGAGTATTATGCAGAAGATAACGAAGATGCGCTAGAAATGATTTTATATTTAAAAGAAGTGTGAAGCGATGTATTATTCAAAAGAAGATTTAATTGAAGAAGATTTAGCTGAAATAGTCTGGCAGTTGAGTTCAGCTGCATATAGTCATGGTTCACCTTGGTCTAAAGAACAATTTCAGGTAGATATCGAACAAGATACCAGTCGTTATCTAGTGATGTTAAAAAATAAGCAGTTGCTTGGTTTTATCAGCTATCATCTGGTTTTAGATGAAGCGGAATTTACTCATGTAGTTACTCATTACGAATATCAACAACAAGGATTGGGGAGTCAATTATTAGATCAAGTAATCCAAGAATTAAGTCAAAAAGGGGTAACTAAGGTATTTTTAGAAGTGCGTATAGCTAATTTAGGTGCGCGGCATTTGTACCGAAAAAAAGGATTTAAAGAAATCAATCTTCGGAAAAATTACTATCATCATCCTGTCGAAGATGGAATTGTGATGTGTTTAGAGATTAAGGAAGTGAGTCAATGACTTTTTTTACAAAAGAAAGAAAATTATTATTAGCCATTGAAAGCAGTTGTGATGAAACAAGTGTTGCTGTTGTAGAAGATGGCGATCAAATTTTAGCTAATATTGTAGCTTCGCAAGTCAATAGTCATCGACGATTTGGCGGTGTTGTACCAGAAGTTGCTAGTCGTCACCATGTTGAAGAAATTACTCTATGCATTGAGGATGCTTTAACTGAAGCAGCCGTAAAACCGGAAGAATTAAGTGGAGTAGCTGTAACGTATGGACCTGGATTAGTGGGTGCGCTATTAATCGGCCTTTCAGCTGCGAAAGCTTTTGCTTGGGCACATGATTTACCATTAATTCCTGTTAACCATATGGCTGGTCATATCTACGCGGCGAATTTTGTTGAACCGTTGGAATTTCCATTAATGGCTTTATTAGTTAGCGGAGGACATACGGAATTAGTTTATATGAAAGAAACGGGTTCGTTTGAAATTATTGGTGAAACAAGAGATGATGCAGCTGGTGAAGCCTACGATAAAGTAGGTAGAGTATTAGGCTTAGCCTATCCAAGCGGAAAAGAAATCGATGAGCTGGCACATCTTGGTGAGGACACGTATCATTTTCCAAGGGCGATGATTAAAGAAGCGAATTACGATTTTAGTTTTAGCGGGTTAAAAAGCTCGTTTATTAATACCGTCCATAATGCGCAACAACGTGAAGTAGACTTGTCAGTCAAAGATTTAGCTGCCAGTTTTCAAGCCAGTGTGATTGATGTATTAGTAGATAAAACAATTCGTGCCTGCAAAGAATATCCAGTAAAACAGTTAGTCGTTGCTGGTGGTGTGGCAGCAAATCAAGGATTGCGCGAGCGATTGAGCGAAACGGTTTCTGAAGAGCTTCCCAATGTAAAATTAATTGTTCCACCGCTTAAACTTTGTGGCGATAATGCTGCGATGATTGGTGCGGCAGCGTTTGTTGAAGCTGAAAAAGGTCATTTTGCTGACTATTATCTAAATGCCGATCCCAGCTTGTCGTTTATGACTATTTGAAATGAACATTAAAATTAATGGAAGACTAGGCAGAGTGAAAAAATTTTGCTATAATAAATCGAGTTTCATACTGATTCGTTGAAAAAGAGAGTATTTCATTTAGCATTAATATAGCGATTTCGGGTTGGTGGAAGCCGAAAGTAATGGGATGGAAGAAACGTACTTTTGAGAATCTGCTTAGGCAGACGGCAATCTACCGTTATTAGAGTGAAGTGGGTTCAATTAAATTGGACAAGTAGAGTGGTACCGCGGGAAAATCTCGTCTCTGGTGTTTTTAACACTAGAGATTTTTTGCATTTTTCTAAAGGTGACCGAATGTCTATAAAACAAAATAAATACATCATTATCATAAAATAAATACTAGGAGGAATTTCGTTCCATGAATAACAAAGAAATCGTAGCAAAAGCCATTTTTGATGTGGTAAAAGAGGATTTATCTTTAGAAACAGTTACACAATTACTGGAAAATCCTAAATCAGTTGATCACGGTGACGTCGCTTTTCCAGCTTTTTCATTAGCCAAAGTTTATCGCAAAGCACCCCAACAAATTGCGGCAGATTTAGCTGAAAAAATTGCTGGTGATGATTTTGAAAAAATTGAAGTTGTTGGTCCCTATTTAAATTTCTTTATGAACAAAGCGGCTGTCAGCCAAGCAGTAATTGGCCAAATCGCTAAAGAAAAAGGTCACTATGGTGATAGTACAATTGGCGGAAAAGGTCAAGTTCCTATTGATATGTCATCTCCAAATATTGCTAAACCAATCTCAATGGGACATCTGCGTTCTACAGTAATCGGCAATTCAATTGCTTACATTTTAGAAAAAATCGGCTATGAACCTGTTCGGATTAACCACTTGGGAGATTGGGGTACACAGTTCGGTAAGTTAATTGTTGGTTATAAAAAGTGGGGTTCAGAAGAAGCGGTTAAATCAGCACCAATCGCGGAACTATTACGTTTATATGTTCAATTCCATGAAGAAGCAGAGACTCAACCAGAATTGGAAGACGAAGCACGTGCTTGGTTTAAAAAACTGGAAGAAGGCGACGAAGAAGCTACTCAATTGTGGCAATGGTTTCGTACTGAGTCATTAAAGGAATTCGATAAAATTTATTCAATGCTGGAAGTATCTTTTGATTCATATAACGGTGAGGCATTCTACAATGATAAAATGGATGAAATCGTGACAATGTTAGAAGAAAAACATTTGTTAACAGAAAATCAAGGAGCTGAAATCGTTGATTTAACAGCTTACGATTTAAATCCAGCGTTAATCAAAAAATCAGATGGGGCAACACTCTATATTACTCGTGACTTAGCTGCAGCGGTATACCGCAAACGCACATATGACTTTGCTAAATCATTGTATGTTGTAGGTAATGAACAAAGTAATCACTTTAAGCAATTAAAAGCAGTCTTAAAAGAGCTTGGTTTTGATTGGTCTGATGATATGCACCACATCCCATTTGGATTAATCACACAAGGCGGGAAAAAATTATCTACTCGTAAAGGGAAAATTGTTCTTTTAGAAGAAGTATTAAACGAAGCGGTTGAGTTAGCTAATAAGCAAATTATGGAAAAAAATCCTGACTTGCCAAATCGTGAAGAAGTAGCCAAACAAGTTGGGATTGGCTCAGTTATTTTCCATGATTTGAAAAATGATCGTTTGAATAACTTTGATTTTGTTTTAGAAGAAGTTGTGCGTTTTGAAGGTGAAACTGGACCTTACGTTCAATACACTCATGCTCGTGCAATGAGTATCTTGAGAAAAGCAGAATTTACAATTGACGAAACCAAAGATTATGCATTAAATGACAAAGAAAGCTGGGAAGTTATCAAATTATTGCAAAAGTTTCCGGAAATCGTTATGCAAGCTGCGGATAAATACGAACCATCTGTAATCGCTAAACATGCAATCCAAGTGGCCCAAGCGTTTAATAAATACTATGCCCATGTGAAAATTTTAGCTGATGATGAACAAAAGGAATCACGTTTGGCTTTAGTGTTTGCCATGGCTACAATTATTAAAGAAGATTTACGTCTTTTAGGACTACATGCGCCAGAAGAAATGTAAGTAAGATTTCAATAAGTTAACTAGAATTTTTAAGTAGAAAGAAAAAGGCAAGCAAGTTAAATGCTCGTCTTTTTCTTTTTTTAATGAAAAATAATAAAATAATGATAGATAAATAAATATTTTTGTTTATTTTGCATATAAATCACATACGTTTTTTATATAAGGTTCTTATCTATAGTAATATGTTTCATGTAGGCTTATACTCTAAATTATTGATATATTTGGAGGAATTAAAAATGGAAAAAAATTATGGAAAAAAAATAATTTATGGAATAATGACGCTCTTGATTTTTATTCAGTATTTTATTCCAATTATTAGTATTGCTGAAACATTTAATAAAAAAGAAGCTGAATCGCTTCAACTCAACAATGTAGAAGTAAAAAACCTAGACTCTGAAGAAGCAACAATCGAGATCAAAGGACAAGTTGTGAATAATGGAACACAAATGATAGAGAAAGAGCTAAGTTTTTCTAATGCTATCTCACTTGCCGATCAATCTGAATTAAAAGCAGATGGATCAGCTGATATTAATTATTTAATTAATGAAAATAAAATATATTTAAAAATTACGGCTGGAAGTACTGGTGATTTTTTGATTAAAGTACCAATTGATCAAAAACAATTAAGGTCGCTTCAAAATATTTCAGTTTTAAATGGCAATCAAACTGTGACAACTGAAATAACCACAAAGACTAACACATCATCAAATCCAGAGCAAGAACAAGCTGCCAGCTCGTCGACAACTGAGTCTTCAAAAACAGCAGATAATAATACAGTTATACCTAAAGCAGATACTCCTTCTGACATTCGAACTTATTTTCCAAACAATACAGGAACGATTATCGACAATGCAAGTGTTGTCTATAAAGATAAAGCAGGGAATATTTTAACAGCGCCAATTCCAGCAGATGCTGACGTTACGGTTCATTATGATTGGTCAATTCCTGAAGAAATTCGTAGTCAAATAAAAGCTGGAGACTATTTTACATTTAACCTTCCTAACGAAGTGAAAATAAATGGCCCTCAAAGTGGTTCATTAAAAGGACCGGATGGTGAAGTGTATGCAACGTATACATTGGATGAAAATGGTAAGGTAACAATTACTTTTAACGAGAATGTAACAACTGAGATCGATATTAAAGGCGATTTCAATTTTAATACAGTTTTTGATACTGAACATATCGATGGACCCGGAGATCACCAAATTACCTTTCCGACTGAAGATAATGTTCCTCCAATTGATGTGGTAGTAAAACCATCAACAAGTACATCAATAGCAAAAGATGGACACTTTGACCGCACACCTAATCCAACATCTGTTGAATGGACTGTAGACTTTAATCAAGGCATGAATGAATTGTCTAATCCTGAAATTACGGAACATTGGCCAGCCGGTATTGACTACAAATCTGTAAAAGTCTATAAACTCGTGATGAATTTAGATGGAACAATCAAAGAAGTTGCTGAAGAATTAGATCCTAGCCAATATACCGTAGATGCTAATGGAAATGTAAAAATTTTAGGCGATACTTCTGATGCTTATCGAATTGTTTACCAAACAGATATTAATGAAAGTGTCATTCCAGATGACGGTGGAAACATTTCGTTCACTAACCGTGCCACATTGTCTGATGATAACGATGTAGATGGAATTGATGCGAAAGACACTGTAACGAGTGAGTATGGAAAAATGGTTGAAAAAAACCGCAGCAATTATGATCCGAATGCACAAGAATTTTCTTGGGAAATTAAGTACAATTATGGCGAAAAAACAATCGAACAAGATCAAGCAGTTATTACGGATACCTTGAGCAGCAATATGGATTTAGTAGCTGACTCTGTGCATATTTATAATGTAACATTTGGACCTAATGGTGAAGAAATCAAAGGAGCAGAACTTTCAACGCCCGGAGACTACACTTTGGAACCTAACCCGAATGGTTCAGGATTCGTAGTTAAATTTACTCATGATATTGATAGTGCCTACAAAATTGAATACAAATCAAAAGTAAATACAATTATTACTGACCCGACAGCAGTAAACAATTCGGTTGACGTGGGAACAGGTGAGCATGGAGAAGGAAGCGGGAATGCTAATCAGCAAAATGTAATCAAAAATTTAACTACAGTGGACTATGAAAACAATAGTGTTAATTGGAAAGTTCAAGTCAATAATAATCACTACTATATGAAAGATCTGGAGATTGAGGATACTTTTCAACCGGTTCCGGGGCTAACTTTAGCTAAAAATCCTGATGGGAATAGTCTGTTAACCATAAAATCATCAAACGGAACAACTTTAGTTTATGGGCAAGATTATACAATTGAAGAGCATTTTGATGCTGCGAGTCAGGAGACAGGTTTTACAATTAAATTTTTGGCTCCGACCTATAATCCAACAACAGATTCTTTTGTAATTGAGTATACGACTAATTTTGATAGTGAATTGATTGATCCTAGAGATCCAGATTTAGATCATTTTACAAATGATGTATTTGCGCAGTGGAAAGATCAAAACGGAGATGACCATCATTCAGATGACGGAGATAATTTTACCCCAGATCCAGATTACTCTTTAAATGCTAAAAAAGGTGGATTATATAATGCTCAAACAAAATTAATCACTTGGACCAGTACGGTTAATCTAAGTGGTCATTTGTTAACTGATGCGTACTTTAAAGATACGATCAAAGATAATCAAAAATATGTTTCAGACTCACTAAAAATTTATGAAGGAAGAACACAACCTGATGGTACTGTCCAAAAAATAGATGATGTTCCCGACAATGACAGAATGATTTCTGTTCAAGAACCAAGCGTAGAGAATGGTCAGTTAATGGATATTCGTTTTCCGAATGAGAGTCAATATACCTATGTCATTGAGTTTCAAACTTCGTTAGTAGGTGAAGTAATTGACGATTCGCAGTCTTATGAAAATGTCGCTGAATATTCCAATAATGGACTTGAGCGAGATGTCATTGGTGAAGTTACAGTAAAAAATGGCGGCTCGCATTTACAAAAAAATGGTAAGCTAGATCCGAATGATCCCTCGTATGTTATTTGGAATTTAACGATTAATCCAGCTCAATCAACGTTATCAAACGTTGTTGTTCATGACTATCCTTCTGATAACCAGATTGCTGATAAAGAATCAATAAAACTTTATGAAACAACAGTTAACGAGCTGGGTGATGTGACACCAGATAAAACCAGACCTTTTATTGAGGGAACAGATTATTCTGTTGAAATGACAACAGACAATGTTACAGGGGATCAAGTGATAACCGTTACATTCCTGCACGAAATATCAAAAGCCTATTATATGGAGTATCGTTCCTTGGTTAATTCCAGTGCAGCAGGTAGTACGGATACAGTTTCAAACAAAGCAGATATTACAGGTGATGGGACTAAGACAATAACAGATGACAGCGGTCATGATATTACCGTTCCGGTCGATCATACAGGTGGAAATGCCTCGGGTAAAAAGGGCAGTATTACGTTCCAAAAAACGAAAGAAGATCAAAGTACTTTTCTAACGGGTGCTCATTTTCAATTGTGGAATACTACGATGACGCAAGTTTTGCGTGAAGGTGATGTTGATGCTTCTGGAAAAATCCAATTTGGTAACCTGCAATTAGGTGAGTATTTACTTTTTGAAACAAGTGCGCCAAATGGCTATACTATTCCTGATAATTTAATTTACGGTTTGCGAATTAAGATTACGGCCGAAACATCTGACGTCAATGCAGCTCCAATGAAAATTGTGAACACCCCTAATAAAGTAATTTTAACTAAAACTGGAGAATCAGGGGAAAAACTAGCAGGTGCTGAATTCAAACTAGAGCGCCAGGACGCTTCTTTATGGTTACCGATTAGTGTCGGGAATTTAGTAACAGACAGCCAAGGAAAACTAACTATTGATAGTTTATTACCTGGTCATTACCGTATAAATGAAACCAAAGCACCTACTGGTTATCTTTTAAATACAACACCGATTGAATTTGATGTGTTAAAAAATGCCAATAACCAAATTCCAACAGTTAATTTAGCGATGGTTGATTATCAAGGCTCAGCAGAGCTACAGAAAAATGATGAAGAAGGCAATTCATTAATTGGAGCTGTTTTCAAAGTTGTCGATCAAAACGGAAATATAGTGCAAGACAATTTGACTTCTGATCTGTCAGGAAAAGTTAATGTTACTGGTTTGGCTCCGGGAAACTATAAATTTGTTGAAACTAAAGCACCAAATGGTTATATCTTAAATACTGAAGAATATTCATTTTCGATTATTAATTCAGATACTGGAAAACCTGAAACCATTGAAGTTGGTACAGCTATTAATTACCAAGGTATTGCGCAACTAGTTAAAACAGATAAAAGCGGCACGGTTTTAGCAGGAGCTGAATTCAAAGTTGTTGACAGTAATAATAACACGATTAAAGATCAGTTGGTTTCGGACGGATCAGGTGTTGTTTCAATTGAGGGGCTTGCGCCGGGAAATTATAAGTTCATTGAAACCAAAGCGCCGGATGGTTACCTTTTAAACACGCAACCAGTTTCTTTCACTATTAGTGCTTCGGCCAATGGTAAGCCAACAGTTATTCAAGCTGGGAGTCTGAAAAATTTTAAAGGATCGTTTGAAATCAAGAAAGTTGATACTACTGTAAAGCCATTAGCTGGCGCTGTATTTTCACTATTTGATGAAAATCACCAACCACTAAATCAATCAGTAACAACGGATAAAAACGGTCTTGCTTTATTTGAAAACTTAAGTCCCGGGACTTATTATGTGGAGGAAACAAAAGCACCTGAACTTCCGGATGGTTCAGATTACGTTATTAACCAGTATCAAATCAAAGTTGTCATTCCTGAATCAGCGCAAGAAGAACCACAAGTGATTAATTTAGGAGACTTCCAAAACTTCAAAGGAAAAGCTGTGATTACGAAAGAAGGAAATGGCAGAGAAATTGCTGGTGCTGTTTTTGACTTATTCTTGTTTGACAAAGTAACTGGAACAGAAAGAAAAATAGCTGAGGTTACTTCTGCAAATGATGGGAATATACCAATTGATAACTTAGGTGCCGGCTCTTATAAATTAGTTGAAACAAAACCTGCACCAGGATTTATTATCAATACCCAGCCGATTTATTTTGTTGTTGATCCTAATCTTATTGATCAACCAGAAGATGAATTGAAATTTGAAAATTACCAAGTGTCCGTTCAAGCTAAAAAAATTGATGGTGATGGACTGGGGAACAATCTAGAAAGTAACGATCAACAAGCACTTGCTGGTTCTGAATTTCAAATATTTAAACAGAATGAAGATGGCAGTCGAGGAGAAAAAGCGACGTTTTATGATAAAGATGGCAATCAAACAGATACTTTAATTTCGGATAAAGATGGCGGGGTTTTGGCTACTGGGTTAGAAAGTGGCAGTTATTTGCTAGTGGAAACAAAAGCGAACTCGGGTTACGTTTTAAATAAACGAGAAATACCTTTTGAAGTAACACCAGAGTTAGGTGAACCACAACCAATTAATCTTGAAACATTTTCAAACTATCGAGGAAAAATGGATATTACTAAAACTAGTGAAACCGATCAGAAATTAACTGGCGGCACATTCATTTTGACCAAAAATAAAGATACAAAAGTACCTGTGACTGTGTTGGATAAAAATGGTGAAGAAACTGAAGAACTACACGCAGACGGTGGTCATATAACTGCTCAAGGGATTGAACCTGGAGTATATTATCTAATCGAAACCGCAGCACCGTCAGGCTACATTTTAAATACTAATCCAATTGAAGTAACCATTACGGCAGAATCAACAGAAAAAGCTGGACTAACTGTTAATGGTAACTTGATTAATTATCAAGGAAGTGCAGTGTTGACTAAAGTTGGAGAATCGGACGATCCGTTAGCGGGTGCTGAATTTAAAGTAGTTGATAAAAATGGTAAAGATGTTCAAACGCAACTAATTTCAGATGATAAAGGAAAAGTGATAGCTGACCATTTGGCTCCAGGTACCTATTATTTTGTTGAAACGAAAGCACCAAACGGGTATCAATTAAGCGATCAAAAAGCAGAATTTGAAATTCCAGAAGAAGCTAATGGAAAACCAGCAGTTGTTGCTGTAGGAAGCTATCAAAACAAAGTAATACCAAATGATCCTAATAACCAAACAAAAGGAAATTACCCGAAAATGAATGAAATAACAAGCAATGTTATTAGTTGGTTGGGTGTTTTATTTGTTAGTGTTGCCGGGGTGAACTATTATTTGAGTAGAAAAAAGAAACGTAATTAAAAAGCTTAATTATCTTTAAATAGAAAACACATCAGCTTTTGTAGTGACTCCCAAAAGCTGGCGTGTTTTTATTTATCCCAAGATTGCTGCATTTGATCTAAAATATCAATAACATCTTTTGTAAAGAACAACGAACGGTTGGGTAAAGTCCCTTCAATTGTTTTTACCATATTAGAAATTTCATAGTTCAATGCTTGTTGACTATCGCCGGAAACAATCGTCTCTGTAGTGCCGTCATTAAAATAGATTTTCGCTTCATCTGCACGAGGATATTCATTGATAACAATATAAGCATTTTCAAAAGCTACAATTCCTTGTTTTGGCATTTTTGCCTGAAAACTTAATGAAACGGTTGCTAGTTCATTTGCCTCGTTTTGTAAAATAGTTGCGGATTGTTCATCAACACCAGTTGAAAATGGCTGCATAACAGATGCCAGCACCTTAGGCTGAGAAGATAAGAACCAGCGTGCAAATGATACGGCATACGTTCCGATGTCTAAAAGTGCTCCGCCGGCTAATTCAGGATTGAAAAAACGATTTTTTGGATCAGGTTCTTTGTAACTGCCAAATGGAGCTTGAATCATTTTTAATTTTCCGAAACGCCCTGTATCAATTTGACTACGTAGTTCATGATATAAAGGCATATTAAAAATTGTCATGGCTTCCGCTAAAATTAAGTCTTTTTCTTCGGCCAATTTAATCGCGTCTGCCAGTTCTTTACTGTTCATGGTAATAGCTTTTTCACAGAGTACGTGTTTTCCTGCTTCTAGAGCTTTTAAAATATGTTGAATATGTTGTCGGTTAGGAACAGCAACATAAATGATATCAATTTCTTGATCGTCCAATAAAGCATCGAATGATCCATAAGCTTTAGGAATTTGATATTTTCGAGCAAATAATTCGGCCTTTTCTAAACTTCTGGATGCAACTGCTGCTAAATGGCTATTTTCTTGCTGAAAACTTTCTGCAAAGCTATTTGCAATGTCACCAAGACCGATGATGCCCCATTGATAATGTTTCATATATGATTCCTCCCTAGTAATAAAAGCTATTTTATGATAAACTTCGTTCGATTTCTATTATACATGAGAAGTGAAGAAAATGAATAAATTTAGACAAAGCGAACGAAATGTCAGAAGAAATCCCTCCAAAAGCGGCTAGTTTATTAAAAATATTGAAATAAACGATTTAAAGAGATGCTTTTTTTTAAAATTTTCAGTAAAATAAAGAAAGGAGGCGAAAGTCATGCACCAAATGTATATTGATATTCTTATTGATGCAATTATAGAACAATTTGAAACCGAAGAAAAATTTTATACGGACTATCTCCAAACCACGAAAGAAAACTGGGATAACTGGAAAAAAGGTAGAATTAACTTAACAGGTGAAGAGATGCAGAAAATTAAAAATTTATTTTCTGACTATGAATGGATGTTAACACAAAAGATACTGCGCCAAACCATTTTATTTCCGGAAAAACGTAATATTGCTGTTTCAGAATACAAACGTTTAAAAACAGTGATTGCGAAAAAATGGCTGCAATCAGGTGCAGGGATTGTAGAACTGATTCCTTCAAAAGGAAATCAGGACGAAAAAGAGCAAGCATATATTGATCTAAAAGTAACGGTTACATATGGAGAATGGGGCTTTGACGATATTGTAACTTTTCGATTACCAGCTACACTGCAAGGGCAATTAGAAGGATCAAAAGTCGAATTGCTTGATTGGGTGAATGAAAACTTGATGGGTACTTACGTTGGTGAATAAGTAAGTAAGGGAGTTTTTTTGTGAAACAAATTTTAGGCATTATATCTGTTATTATAGTATTAGCTGCAGTAGTTTTTGTTCTATTTGGTAATGGTTCGTCAAAGGAAAAACCGACAACGACAACAACGACTGAAAGTACAAGTGAAACGAGCACGGCTGTGTTTACCACGACATCCGAAGTGCAAACTGAAACGTCAACAGAGACGACTGCAACGGCTGTTGATTGATTCTATAGGGAAAAACTGATATAATCAGTCAGCTAATATCCTTAACAAGTTAAAAGTGAAGGATTGAATACACGAAAAAGTAGGGAATGTATGACTAGTCAAAGGTATAAAAAGAGAAAAACACGGAAAAGTAACTTGCCAGCTCTGTTTGCAGGGCTTTTAATAGTCGGTGTTGCGTTTATTTTTTCGATTAATCTATTGTCAGACAACTCTCAAACAGAAGAAGAACTTGAACAACAAAGTGAACAGGTTTCAAAAGAAGATTTTATTGACCGAATTAGTCCACATGCGAAAGAGTTGCAGTCTTCTTATGGCGTATTACCGAGTATTATTATTGGTCAAGCGATTTTGGAGTCAAATTGGGGGCAAAGTACGCTGGCGTCTAAATATAATAATCTATTTGGTATCAAAGCCTATGGAGAGCAAAAAAAAGTTAATCTAGAAACGAAAGAATTTATCAATGAAGAATGGATTGTCATTCAGGGGGATTTTAGAGTATATGATACTTGGGAAGAATCAATGAATGACCATACACGATTGTTTATTAATGGTGTGACATGGAACCCTAGGCTGTATGAAAATGTTCTTTTAGCTAAAAATTATAAAGAAGCAGCTCAAGCTTTACAAGATGCAGGTTATGCGACTGATCCAACTTATGCAGAAAAAGTTATCCATGTGATTGAAAGCTATGATTTAGATCAATACGATCATTAATCAGCGAATAGAGAGGGAGTGTCTAAATGAACGAAAAATGGATACCAGAAATCATGACACCATTGAAACAAGATATTGTTCAGGTACCAAAAGTTATTGCTCAAGCAAGCGGTATCCGCATCTTTGGTAAAAAGATTAAATCAATTATTTTCACTACCGACATTGCAATTATTAGAAACACGGATGCCAATGCAGTCATTGCAGTGTATCCTTTTACTCCCCATCCGGCCATTACTAAGAGTATCATTGAGGCAGCAGATATTCCAGTGTTTTCTGGAGTTGGCGGTGGTCTAACACAAGGTCAGCGTTCGGCTTATATGAGCTTGTTTGCAGAAGCACAAGGTTCGATAGGTGTCGTTTTGAATGGTCCAACACCAATCGAAACTGTTGAAATGGTTTGTGAAGCAGTTGATATTCCTGTTGTTAGTACAGTAACTTCTATTCATACACCGATTGATGAAAAAATTGATGCTGGGGTAACGATGATTAATATCAGTGCAGGTAAAGATACTGCTAAAACAGTGAAATTTTTCCGAGAAAAATATCCCGAGTTGCCAATTATCGCAACTGGCGGTCCAACCGATGAATCAATTAAAGAAACTATTGAAGCAGGTGCGAATGCAATTACGTATACACCACCTTCTAATGGAGAATTATTTAGTCATAAAATGAACAAATATCGAAACATCGAAAAAGAGAATTATCAATCAGAGGAATAACCAAAATAGAATTTAATAATAAAATTGATTTGATACTCTGAAAATTTCAATGAAGAAAAATATTTTCATTGAAATTTTCAGAGTTTTGTACTATTGTAGATTAATACAATTAACTTATATATGGTCATAATATGGTTGACCGTTTCTACCCAGTGCCGTAAATGCTGGTCTATAAGTGAAAAAGAGGCTTGATCCCTTTTTTGCTTACGCAGAAAAAGGGATTTTTTTATTTTTTATAGAGAAAAAACTGATAAAAATGGATGAAGGAGTCGGAAGCAATGGAAGAACTAGTAAGACGGATTAAAGAAGATGGGCGAGTTTTGGGAGAAGGTGTCCTTAAAGTGGACAGTTTTGTTACCCATCAAGTAGATCCAGAATTAATGGAAGCGATCGGTTATCGTTTTGCTGAAGTATTTGCAGCATCGGGAATCACAAAAGTGGTGACGATTGAAGCGTCAGGAATCGCTCCAGCACTTTTTGCAGCAAAAAAATTAGGAGTGCCAATGATTTTTGCTCGTAAAGCCAAAAGTTTAACCATGAATGAAGAGCTGTTAACTTCATCGGTATACTCATTTACCAAACAGGTTACAAGCCAAATTTCTATTTCACGAAAATTTTTATCCAGTGACGACAAAGTTTTGATTGTTGATGATTTTTTAGCTAACGGTCAAGCCGCTAAAGGATTGATTGAATTGTGTCAGCAAGCTGGTGCTAACGTGGATGGGATTGGCATTGTTATTGAAAAATCTTTCCAAGATGGACGTTCATTATTGGAAGAAATGGGTATGAAAGTTGTTTCGTTGGCGCGTATTGCATCCTTGAATGATGGTAAAGTTGAATTCTTCGAAGGAGATGCATAATCTTGGGAAAGCAGACAAATCAAACAGAAGCTAAAGTTCTACCTGAAACTGGCAACGGAAAATCAGCTGTTTTAGGTTTGCAGCATCTATTAGCAATGTATGCAGGCGCAGTGGCAGTTCCACTATTGATTGGTACAGGACTTAATTTTAATTCAGAGCAAATGACATATTTAATTTCGATTGATATATTTATGTGCGGAATTGCAACCTTGCTTCAATTGACGGTCAATCGATTTTTCGGAATTGGCTTGCCAGTTGTTTTAGGGTGTGCCATTCAAGCAGTAGCGCCTTTGATTATGATAGGCAACGATAAAGGTGTCGGTGCGATCTACGGTGCTATCATCGCATCAGGGATTTTTGTTGTCCTAGTATCTGGGATATTTTCAAAGATAAAAAAATTATTTCCGCCATTAGTGACTGGAACGGTTATTACGGTGATTGGGTTGACATTGATTCCAGTTGCTGTTGAAAAAATGGGTGGCGGTATTGCTACTGATACAAACTTTGGCAATACAACAAATTTACTATTGGCTTTTGTAACAATTTTTTTAATCATTGTTGTTCAAGTATGGGGACGCGGTTTTATCAAATCGATTGCCGTATTAGTAGGTCTCGTTGGCGGAACAGTTCTTGCAGCTATTTTAGGTCAAGTTGATTTAGCGCCAGTAGGTCAAGCAACGTGGTTTAATTTTCCTCAGCCATTTTATTTTGGGACGCCGACATTTGACATTTCCTCAATCTTGTTGATGATTATTATTTCTATTGTTAGTATGGTTGAGTCTACAGGTGTTTATTTTGCTTTAGGTGATATTACAGGGAAAAAAATCGGTGAAGAAGAATTAAAAAAAGGTTATTGCGCTGAAGGATTAGCTGTTATTTTAGGTGGGATTTTTAATACTTTTCCGTATACTGGTTTTTCTCAAAATGTTGGATTGGTACAGCTTTCTGGGATCAAAACACGTCGGCCAATTTATTATTCTGCATTTTTCTTGATTGCATTAGGGCTGTTACCGAAAGTCGGTGCAATTGCTCAGATTATTCCAGAACCAGTGTTAGGCGGCGGGATGTTGGTGATGTTTGGGATGGTTGCAGTTCAAGGGATGCGGATGTTGTCTAAAGTTGACTATAACAATGATAAAAATTTACTAATTATTGCAATTTCTATAGGTTTTGGGTTAGGCTTTAACATGATGCCAACGTTGTTCCAACAAATGCCGGAAACAGTGCGGATGTTCACTGGAAACGGAATTGTGATGAGTAGTTTAACTGCAATTATTTTGAATTTACTCTTTAATGGTCTAAAAAGTCATCCAGAAATTTAGTTATAAAAAGAACCTGTACCATTATTTATTCAAATAGTAAGAGCTTGAAATCTAACTCACAGAGTTATGCTTCAAGCTCTTTTTTGTTTACAGAATTATGTTGTTCTGGTCTTAAAGTGGTAATTTAATAGTTATAACCGTTCCATGACCGATTCGACTTTCAATAAAAAGCTCAGCTTGATTATTATAGAATAAATTCATTCGCTCCTGAACATTATGGATACCGATACCTGAATAAGTTTGTTTTTCTTTATTTATCGTATTTGTTTGAGTGAAGCCGACGCCTGTATCAATTATTTCGATTAAAATATGGTTTGGTGTTTTTCGAGCGTTGACACAAATTGAACCAGTTTCTTCATTAGGAAAAGCGTGAATAAAGGCATTTTCTACAAAAGGTTGAAGTAACAGCTTAGGAATCGAAGTTTCTAATAAATCGTCTGGGACAATCGCCATAAATTTTATATGATTACCATAGCGAGTATTTAAAATTGTTGAAAAATCTTTCAAAATTGCTAGTTCTTGTTTTAGTGTAATCAGTTCATTCGTGTTATAGATAGTTTGTTCTAATAAATGGATAAAGGCATCGATTGAAGAAACGGCTTCGTTATTTTTATTTGCAAAAATGAGAAACTTAATACTAGCTAATGTATTATAAATAAAATGTGGTTTTATGTGCAGTTGTAAAGACTGAAATTCAGTTTTTCTTTTTTCTTTTTCTGTATAAATTAATTGCTGCATGTATAAATTTAAGCCATCTTGAAGATAGTTATAGGACGAAATTAATTTTTTTATTTCATATGTGCCGCTAACAGTCATTTTTTGATTGAAATTTCCTGCAACTATTTGCGGCGTTCGTTCAATTAGTTTATACAACGGATCTAGAATCTTTTTCAGATAAAAAAAGATCAAAATAAGCAAGAGCGAAAAACTTAAGAGTGTGATTGTAATTATTTTAGACCAGATATTCATTTCCTTTTTTAAGGCATTAAGCTGAATTTCGCTAGTAATAGAAAAATTAAAACTTGGAATCAGCAATTCTTGCGTAACAAAGTCTGTGTTAGATTGTTGTTCTTTATTCGTACGAACTAATTTTTTTTGATTAGATGAAAGTATTTGATTTGATTGATTGGTCATGGAGATTGTATTTACATTGGGAGAAACCAATCGATCATAAATGCTCGAAAAATCTGGTTCAGTTAATTCTATAAATGCATAACCGATTATCGTATCATTTTTTCCATCTGTGATACTGGTGCCAGATAAAATCGTTGGTACAGAATTTAAACGTTTAATCATTTCAAAATCGGGTGCAATTGAAGTGATTAAATTGGGTTCTTGTGCTAATGATTGAACTAATGATTCTTCAAGAATTTGATTAGGACTTAATTTTTCAACGGCATGATTACTATAGTAACTTTGTTGGTTGGTTCCAATTAGTATAAGGTGATAAGGGATATTCTGATAGAGATGATCGGATTGGCTATCAAAAAAATAGCTGAATTGGTAGTACACATTATAGTTCTCTGAAGCATCAGTATTTTTATCTAACGTTAAAAAGTTTTTGACTTCAGAAGAATTTTTAAACTTTGTCAAAATAGTATTAATTGAATTATGTAAATTTTCGTATTCAATCACACTTCGTTCCAGAACTAGCTGGTTTGAATCTACATAAGAATCAATGTAACTTTTACTTGAAAGATCAATCACTACCGTTGTTAAAATTGCACTTAAAGCACTCATGAAAATCATGATAATAAGCATGATCTCAAAAAATAATTGATGATTAAAAAAATACTTTTTGATCCACTTAATCACGGGCAGTTCTCCTATAGTTTGATGGGGATGTTTGTGTTATTTTTTTGAAAACTTTTGAAAAATAACTGGTATCAGTATAACCAACTTGAGCACTTACATCTGAGATAGCTAAATCTGTCTTTTTTAAGAGTTGTTTGGCTGCGGTAATGCGAATATCATTCAAGTAATCTGTAAATGATTGACCGGTAACTGTGACAAAATATCGTGATAAATAATTATAATTAAAGTGGAATTGTTCAGCAATCGAGGCTAGGTTAATACCTGTTGCATAATGTTTCTGAATATAATCTAAAATAAGTTGAATGGTTGTATCTTCGCTGTTATTTAAATAATTCTGACGAACAGATTTCAAGAAACTTACAATATTTTGAGCAGCTTGATCTTGTGTATCAACCTGATTATTGATTGTTAAATAAGTCAGTTTTTCCATTGCGATTGACCGGTTAAGTGTATCTTCCATTTTTGATAATAGTGAAATGATGTTTGAGCTAAAGAAATTTTGAAAATCACTTTTTAAAAACGGACGCTGGTCTTCAGCAATTGACTGTAATGACATTATAGCTTCAGAAAAATATTCTTTTTTGATTAATTTATTAATCGTTTTTTGTTCAGAATGTAGTTGGTGTGTTTCAATGATTAAATCTTGTGAGTTCCAGATAAAATATGGTGTAGAAAAGTAATAATGAAAATCACCATAAAATTTTACAGCTAAACTAAGTTGATCTTCTAGCCAACCAATATCATTGGTGCTATTAAAAAAAATATAGGGCAGAGTTAGTGTACTTAATTCTATCGTGTGATTTGAAAGAGAATGATTAATCAGCACTAAATAACAATTTTTGAAAGGAAGAGTGTATATTTGGAAGTTAGGTTCATTTAGAAAGCGCTTTACAAATTCTGTAATCTCATTAATTGTAAAAAAGTTATTTTCCTGAATTAAAAAACAACTAAAATAAGGATAGTCAAAATGGATCTCTCTCAATGAAATCACTTCTGCTTTTTCTTTTTCTGAAAAATGAGAAAGAGATAACTGGAATTTTTTGGTTGGCGGGCATAAATCTAATAAAATTTGTTCGACTATTTCAGCGTTAATCGAAGGTTTTAAAATATATTCACGTGCGCCATTAATCATTGCTGTTTTGACATAGTCTAAATCGTTGTAGCTGCTTAAAATGACCACTTTTATTTCAGGATACCGTTTGGTCACAGCTTTTGTTAGCTCGATACCGTCGAGATGAGGCATCATGATATCAGTAAAAATAATATCAGGCTGATTTTCTTCACATAGTTTTAGTGCTTCTAAACCATTAGCAGCAGTATTTGAGATAGTGTATCCTAGTTGATCCCAAGGTAAAATGTTCGCAAATCCGTTATGGATGTAAAATTCATCATCAACAATCATGATCTTTTTTTTATCTGTCAATTGATTTCCACCTCTTTGACTATTTTAATAAACAGACTGTATCAGAGGAGTAGGAGCTTTGTCAATTTGTTTTTCTTAAAAGCACTTTTTAGTCAATTAGTAAAATATCCACTTTTTGGTAAAAAACACACTCAGTTTTAGCAGCTTATTGTAAGCGGTATCTTTTTCGCTTAAACTTAAATTATCGAAAGAAAGGGCGTGCCGTAAAAATGAAATTAGTGAAAAAATTGTTTGTTTTATTAGCCGCTGTAATGGTTGTTACAGCTTGCTCCAATCAAAGTGATAGTTCGAAAGAATCTGGTAAGGGGGATAAAATTACCATTTGGGCTTGGGATGAATCGTTTAATATCAAAGCTGTGGATGAAGCAATTAAGGTTTACAAAGAAAAAGCAGATGTTACTGAAGCAGATTTTGAAGTAGTAACAATGGCGCAAGATGATATTGTTCAAAAATTAAATACCAGTTTAGCTTCAGGAAATACAGAAGGTCTGCCGGAAATTGTTTTGATTGAAGATTATCGTATTCAAGGATATCTAACCTCATTTCCAGATGCGTTTGAGCCTCTAACAGATATTGTTAACGAAGCAGATTTCTCAAGCTATAAATTTGGGATTAATAAAGTTGGCGACGAAATTTACGGTGTTCCGTTTGACAGTGGTGTAGCTGGATTATTTTACCGAACTGACTATTTAGAAGAAGCAGGTTATACAGCAGATGATCTGAAAGATATTACCTGGGAAACATATATCACGATTGCAAAAGATGTTAAAACGAAAACAGGGAAAAATATGATTGGTTTAAATCCAAGTGACTTAGGAACATTAAGAGTGATGATGCAGTCAGCTGGAGGTTGGTATCTAAAAGACGGAACCACTGTTGATATTGCTGACAACGATATTTTAAAAGAATCACTGAAAGTATATGTTGATTTAATGAATTCAGGTACCGTTACGTTAACACCGGATTGGAATGCTGGCGTTAGTGCTGTCAATAATGGCGATGTAGCTAGTGCGCCAACCGGTGCTTGGTATGCTGGGACGATTATGGGGAATGAAGAACAAAGTGGTAAATGGGCTATTTCTGAGATTCCAAGACTAGGTAATGTAAAAACATCAATTAACGCCTCAAGTATTGGCGGCGGAGGCTGGTATGTACTTAAAGGCGTAGGTGATAGTGATAAAGCGAAAGACTTTTTGAAACAAACATTTGCAACGGATGCAGAATTAATGAATACGTTAGCTAACGAAATTGGCTTAGTAAGTACATTAAATGCTGCTGCTGAAACAAAAAATTATCAATCACCAAACAAATTCTTTAGTGATGAGAAAATTTTTGAAAACTTCTCAAAATGGTCAGGAGAAGTTCCCGTTGTTAACTACGGATTGCACACATATGCGATTGAAAATATTTTTACTGAATATGTTCAAAAAATTGTTAGTGGTGCTCCTATTGATAAAACTTTAGAAGATGCTCAAAAACAAATTGAATCATCTATCCAAAATTAATTAGAGCAGTCTTAATTTAAAGGGTATGAGACAAAACAAACGATCTGTTTTGCCTTGTACCCTATAGTTTAAAATTAAATTTTGTCACTACATTTTACACAGTAGAAAGTTTGGAGGAATCAGGATGCGTAGTAAGTCGGGACTGACCAAGAAAAGTACCGGTTCTTATTTTTATTTGCCTAGTGTGATTATTATTTCCATTATTGTTTTTTTCCCCATGATACAGGCACTAATTATGTCATTTCAAACAGGCTCACCAGTTAACATGCAATTTTCAGGCTTATCGAATTATATCAGAATGTTAAGCGATGAAACCTTTAAAAAAGCAGCATTTAATACTAGTTTATATTTGCTTATTCAAGTACCGTTAATGATTTTGCTGTCAATGGTCATTTCTGTTTTACTGAATCAAAAAAATCTGAAGTTTCGTTCATTTTTCCGAATCGCGATTTTCTTGCCTTGTATTACGTCATTGGTCTCTTATTCATTGATTATGAAGTCTTTGTTTATGGAAAACGGATTGGTGAATACTATTTTGTTAAATAGTCACTTGATTTCTGAGCCGATTCTTTGGCTGACACATCCTGTTTGGGCAAAAGTTTTAATCGTTATTTCGATTACGTGGCGCTGGACTGGTTACAACATGATCTTTTTCTTATCTGGCTTGCAAAATATTGATCCAGCAATTTATGAAGCAGCCGATATTGATGGTACCTCAGAGTGGCAAAAATTTTTCAGGATTACGGTTCCTATGTTGAAACCGATTATTTTATTTACAACCATTACTTCAACCATAGGTACACTGCAATTGTTTGATGAAGTTGTGAATATTACCAATGGTGGTCCAGCCAATGCGACCATGACACTTTCACAATATATCTATAATTTAAGTTATAAGTTTACGCCGAATTTCGGTTATGCAGCAGCAATTTCGTTTGTTATTGTATTGGCGATTGTATGTTTAACGATGATTCAAATGAAGCTTGGAGGAAGTAGTGATGTCGAATAAAGCAAAAACAATTTTTAAATATTTCTTTTTATCATTAGCCGCGTTTATTTCAGTATTTCCTTTCCTATTCATGTTGTTAGGGGTAACGAATAAATCAATTGATATCAGTAGTGGAAATTTAAAATTAGGAGGAGAGTTTCTTACTAATCTGAGCAATTTATTTTCCAATGATTTGAATTTTCAACGAGCTTTTATGAATTCATTGATTATTGCTGTGATTACAACGATTTTAGCCTTAATTATTTCTTCGATTGCAGGTTATGGATTTGAAATTTACCGAACTAAGCGATCCGAAAAAATCTTTAATTTTATTTTATTGTCGATGATGGTTCCGTTCGCGTCCTTGATGATTCCTCTGTATCGGATGTTTGGCCGTCTAAATGCGGCTGGTTTATCTTCATTTGGATTGAATAGTTATTTTTCCGTGATTATCCCAGCTGTTTCTACTGCGTTTTTGATTTTCTTCTTTCGTCAGAATGCAAAGGCATTTCCCAAAGAATTAGTGGAAGCCGCTCGAATTGACGGCGTTTCGGAAATAGGTATATTTTTTAGAATTTTTATGCCGGCTGCAAAAAATACTTATGCCGCAGGTGCAATTATCACTTTTATGAGTTCTTGGAACAATTACTTATGGCCATTAGTTGCTTTACAATCACCAGAAAAAAGAACGTTGCCTTTAGTTCTTTCAGCTATGGGAGCCTCTTATACACCAGATTTTGGGATGATGATGACAGGGATTGTTATTTCAACCATACCGACGGCTGTGATTTTCTTTGTGATGCAAAAACAATTTGTACAAGGAATGATTGGCTCGATTAAATAAAAAGGAGATGTCTTATGATATCTATTACATTTCAAGCAGAGCAACAAGTATTTCATTTAGCAACGGATACGATGAGCTATATTATGAAAATTGAAGAAGGAGATCTATTAGCCCATCATTATTTTGGCAAGCGTATTGTTGATTATCATGGAATTCGTCAATATCCGAGAATTGATCGCTCGTTTTCACCAAATTTGTATGATGCAACGGATCGGCTTTTTTCAAAAGATACTCTTCCCCAAGTTTATAGTGGCTATGGAGCGGGTGATTTTCGTGTGCCTGCTTTGGTTTTAGAACAAGCCAATGGTTCTAAAGTAACAGATTTTCGTTATGCTGCTCATGAAATCTATTCAGAGAAAAATGAGATTCACGGATTACCGCAAATTCATAGTGAAAATAGCCAAACATTAGCGATCGAAATGCAGGATCAAAGTTTGCCTGATGTTCAATTGTTTCTCTATTTTTCTTTAGTGGAAGGGAAAGATGCGGTGATCCGTTCAGCTAAGTTAGTGAATCGATCATCAGAAAAGTTAATGATCCGAAAATTTGATAGTTGTCAGCTTGATTTTCTGGAAAGTGATTTTGAATGTCTGAATTTTCCTGGTGCTTGGGGGCGTGAACGACAATTAGTCAGAGAAAAAATAAATACAGGTATTCAAACGATTTCTTCTTCTAGAGGTGCCAGCAGTCATCAACAAAATCCATTTACAGCACTCATTAAAGAACAGACGAACGAATTTGTCGGAGATGCATATGGGATTAGTTTGATTTATAGCGGCAGTTTTCAATTTTCGATTGAAAAAGATCCATTTAATCAATTGCGTGTAAATGCTGGGTTGAATCCACTGAACTTTAATTGGTTGTTAACGAAAGACCAGGAATTTCAAACCCCGGAAGTTGTTTTGGTCTATTCAGATCAAGGATTAAATGGTATGTCTCAAATATATCATCAGCTTTATACTGAAAACTTGCTTAGAGGAAACTATCAAAAACAACAACGACCAATTCTGGTCAATAACTGGGAAGCAACTTATTTTGATTTTGACGAGGCAAGCATTACAACCTTGATTGAGGAATCAGCTGAACTTGGGATTGAACTTTTTGTTTTAGATGATGGTTGGTATGGAAAACGTAATAACGATCAGACGTCATTAGGCGATTGGGAAGTAAATGCTGAGAAACTAACAAACGGCTTGAATGGCATTATTAATGCAGCGAAACAAAAAAATATGCAGTTTGGTCTTTGGTTAGAACCTGAAATGATTTCTGAAACAAGTGAACTATTTAAACAGCATCCAGATTGGGCGATACAAATACCTAATCGAGAGAAATCAAAAAGTCGAGATCAATTTGTTTTAGATTTTTCCCGTCAAGAAGTGCGTACGCATATTTACCAAAAAGTTGCCGCGATTCTCACACAATATGATATTAGATATGTAAAATGGGACTGCAATCGGAATTTAAGTGAAGTCTATTCTTTAGCCTTAGATGCTGCTCAGCAAGGAGAAGTTCATCATCGGTATATATTAGGTCTGTATGAATTTTTAGAACAGTTGACACAAGACTTCCCTCATGTCTTATTTGAAAGTTGTTCTGGGGGTGGCGGTCGTTTTGATCCAGGTATGCTTTACTACATGCCTCAAACATGGACCAGTGATAATACAGATGCAGTCGCTCGCTTGAAAATTCAATATAGCACCAGTTTAGTCTATCCAATTGTGACTATGGGTTCTCATGTTTCGGCCAGCCCTAATCATCAAACAGGACGAACAACTTCATTGAAGATGCGTGGAGATGTAGCGATGTCTGGCGTTTTCGGGTATGAATTAGATGTAAAAGAATTATCAGAAACTGAAAAAGATGAAATCAAAGAACAGGTTCGTTTTTATAAACAACATCGCCAACTAATTCAATTCGGTGATTTTTACCGTTTATTAAGTCCATTTGAAGGCAACGACACAGCGTGGGCTTTTATTTCAAAAGATCAGAAAGAATGTTTAGTTTTCTATTTTAAAGTGCTTGAAGAAGCCTCAGCGCCTTTATGTATTTTAAAATTAGCTGGGTTAAAAAATGATGAGCTCTACCATAATGAAAAGTTAGGTACATTTTCAGGCAGTGAATTAATGAATGCTGGAATTTATACATCAATAGAACAAACTGGTGACTTTAGAAGTGAATGTTATTATTTTAAAATGGTCTAGGAGGGATTTACTTGTTAAGACAAACAGAGTTATTTTATGGTGGTGACTACAATCCTGAGCAGTGGAGTCGGGAAATAATTATGGAAGATATGCGCCTGATGAAACAAGCCAAAGTAAACTATGTTAGCTTAAATATTTTTGGCTGGGTAAATATTCAGCCAAGCGAAGACGTGTTTGATTTTACCTTTTTAGATGAAATGATGGAGCTGCTCCATAAAAATGAAATAGGTGTAGATTTAGCAAACGGTACGGCTTCTCCGCCAGCGTGGTTAGTCAAAAAACATCCAGAAATTTTACCAATAACGATTAACGGAACACCTTCAGTGCATGGCTCCAGACAACATTATTGTCCTAGCAATCAATTGTATCGTTCCTATGTAAAACGACTTAGTGAAGCTGTTGCAAAACGTTACGCAGACCATCCTGCTTTAATTATGTGGCATATTAACAATGAGTATACTTGTCATATTAGTGAATGTTATTGTGATTCCTGTTTAGCGGCATTTCGTCAATGGCTAAAAGAGAAATATCAGACAATTGATGAATTAAACCGCTGTTGGTCAACGAAATTTTGGAGTCAATCGTACAGTGAGAGGGATGAAATTTTCTTACCGAAAGAAATGCCGACATTTAAAAATCCAGCCCATCAATTAGATTATAAACGATTTATTTCAGATCAGAATTTAGCTCTGTTCAAACTAGAAAAAGAAGCCATTCGTAAGTATTCACAAGATATTCCAGTAATGACAAATTTGATGGGCTTGCATAAACATGTGGATGGATTTAAGTTTGCTGAAGAAATGGATGTGGTTGGCTGGGATGCTTACCCTAATCCTTTTGAAGAAAAACCATATCCGCAATTTCTTGCCAATGATTTAACCAGAAGCTTGAAGAAAAAGCCTTTTTTAGTGATGGAACAAGCTCCAAGTGCAGTAAATTGGCGCGCAGCTAATGGCGCTAAAAAACCGGGACAAATGCGATTATGGAGCTATGAAGCACTAGCTCACGGTGCAGATGGCATTATGTTTTTCCAATGGCGGCAATCACAAGGCGGAGCAGAAAAGTTTCATAGCGGTATGGTCAGCCACAATCAAGATCCTGAAAGTCGTTTGTTTAAAGAAATTGTTCAATTAGGTGAAGAATTGGAGCAATTAAATGAATTAGTAGGGACAACCTATGTGGCAGATGTTGCTTTTGTTTTTGACTGGGAGAATTGGTGGGCATTAGAATTAGATGCTAAACCAAGCGCAAAGATTAACTATATCAAGCAAATGAGGGATTTATATAAAGTATTTCATGAGCTGAATATTGGTGTAGATTTCGTTCATCCAAGTGAAAGTCTTGATCCCTATAAATTGGTCATTTCAAATGCACAATATTTGGTAACTGAAGATTTTTCAACTAAAGTCAAAGCCTATGTTAACGCTGGCGGTCACTTTATGACGACTTTCTTCAGCGGAATCGTTGATGAAAATGATCGAGTTTATCTTGGCGGTTATCCAGGTGCCTTTAAAGAAGTACTGGGGATTTATGTAGAAGAATTTTACCCAATGCCGTTAGATGCTAAGAGCCGGATCGCAATAGGGGACGGCACTTATGAAACTGAAACGTGGGAAGAAGTGATTCATCTTAAAGGAGCGCAAGCGGTAGCTAATTTTACTCAAGGATATTTAGCTGAAATGCCGGCAGTAACACAATATAAATATGGAAAAGGAGAATCCTATTATATAGGAACAAAACTTTTTGAAGCAGGCAACCGAGTCATTATAGAGAAGATTCTTACAGAGGCAGACATTCCCTCAACGGCTAGTGAATTTATCCAAAACCAAAGTCACTCTATTTCAGTTACTTGCCGTGAAAACCAATTAGACAATTTTATTTTTCTACTTAATTATGGACAGAAATCTGAAACTATTCAATTAAACGTGTCAGCATATTCTTTACTAGATGAAGCAATCGTGCAAGATAATATCACGATTCCAGCAAATGATCTTAAAATTCTAAAAATACCTAAAGTGAGATAGGAGCATTATATTCA
Organism: Enterococcus sp. 5H; assembly: GCF_028128615.1. Lineage (GTDB taxonomy): Bacteria > Bacillota > Bacilli > Lactobacillales > Enterococcaceae > Enterococcus_L. The sequence continues at coordinate 248,892 of NZ_AMDP01000018.1, forward strand.
TGTCAACATTTGAGATTCGGGAAGATTTCTATTTAGATGGCAAACCCTTTAAAATCATTTCAGGTGCTATTCATTATTTCAGAGTTGTCCCGGAGTATTGGGAACATCGTTTAACTTTATTAAAAAATATGGGTTGTAACACAGTGGAAACCTACGTTGCTTGGAATGAACATGAGGCTAAAGAAGGGCAGTATGATTTTTCGGGTGGGTGTGACTTACGAAAATTTATTCAAATTGCAGCGTCATTAGAACTGAAAGTTATCTTAAGACCTTCTCCATATATCTGTGCAGAGTATGAATTTGGCGGTTTACCTGCATGGTTGTTAAAGGATCGGAATATGCGGGTAAGAAGTACGTATCAGCCATTCATGGATTATGTTACACGGTATTATCATGAACTATTTAAAGAAGTAAGGGATTTACAAATTACGACAGGCGGTCCAATTATTTTAATGCAAGTGGAAAACGAGTTCGGCGGCTATAGTAATGATCAAGAATATTTGTACCAACTGGCGACATTAATGAAAGAAAATGGCGTAACAGTTCCCTTAGTAACATCCGATGGACCTTGGGGCGATATGCTGGAAAATGGCAGTATTCAAGATATTGCATTACCTACAGTTAACTGTGGATCAAAAATTCCTGAACATTTTAAACGCTTAGAAGAATTCCAAAACAAAAAAAGGCCACTAATGGTTATGGAATACTGGATTGGTTGGTTTGATGCTTGGCAGGACAAAGAACATCATACAACAAGTATTGGTGACAGCGTTCATTCGCTAAAACAAATTTTACAGCGAGGTAGTGTCAATTTTTACATGTTTCATGGCGGTACTAATTTTGGCTTTATGAATGGTTCGAATTATTATGAGAAACTATTGCCTGATACTACGTCATATGACTATGATGCTCCAGTAAATGAATACGGAGAAACAACCGAAAAATATTTAGCATTTAAAGAAGTGATTGCTGAGTATACAAAAATCACTGAAGTGCCAATCAAACCAATCTTACGTATCAATCCTGGTGTAATTAAAATAGATAATTCAGTTTCTTTATTTAATACAATCGAAAGCATTAGTCAAAAAGTAGATTCAACTTATCCGTTAACAATGGAAGATTTAGATCAAAATTACGGTTATGTGTTTTATACGAGCGAAATCGGAACGGCACGTAGCATTAGTGATCTTAGACTGATAAACGTAGCAGATCGTGCTCAGATCTTCATTAATCAACAATGGCTGGAAACAAAATATGATCTAGAAATTGAAAAATCAATGGAAGTTGAATTGGTTGAAAAAGAGAATCAACTAGGGATTTTGGTAGAGAATATGGGACGAGTTAATTATTCTGTGAAAATGGATTCCCAGCGTAAAGGAATTAGCGGCGGAGTGGTCATTAATGGTGCCTTTCAAACGAGTTGGTCACAGTACAGTCTTGATTTTGAAAACATAGATACAATTGATTTTTCGGGTGCGGTGATACCGATGTCACCGACTTTTAGTCGCTTTACATTTACTTTAGATTCCTTAGGTGATACGTTTATAGATATGAATGCTTGGGGAAAAGGGGTTGTCATTGTGAATGGGTTTACTATTGGTCGTTATTGGAAAGAAGGGCCGCAGCAAAAACTTTATATACCAGGCCCAAAGTTGAAATTAGGAGAAAATGAGATTATTATCTTTGAGACAGAAGGAAAATCTCAAACGACTATATTATTAACTGATAGACCTGATATTTTAAACGGATTATAGCATTTATAAAAAAAACAAGTAGGAATTCATTAGAAGTTAACTAGAAACTTTCGTGAATTTCTACTTGTTTTACGTGTTTTAATGAGGATAATGCTGATAAAGCGAACGTTAATTTAAAAAAATGATATAATATTCGATTTTACTTTGACACGTAAGATTTCCATTGCTAAAATAAAGGAGAATAGAGAAGGAAAGGGGAATGTTATGTCAGTCTTAGTTTCTGTAATTATGGGGAGTACGTCAGATTGGTCAACGATGAAACATGCTTGCGATCAGTTAGATAAATTTGCGGTTTCTTATGAGAAAAAAGTGGTGTCTGCTCATCGTACACCAGACTATATGTTTACGTTTGCTGAAAGTGCGCGTGATCGCGGAGTTAAAGTGATTATTGCTGGTGCTGGCGGTGCGGCTCATTTGCCGGGGATGGTCGCAGCAAAAACAACATTGCCTGTGATTGGTGTTCCGGTTCAAACAAAAGCATTAAACGGCTTAGATTCATTACTTTCAATTGTTCAAATGCCTGGCGGAGTGCCAGTAGCTACGACGGCAATTGGAAAAGCTGGCGCAACGAATGCCGGACTACTTGCAGTTCAGATGCTTTCCATGTATGATGTAGAGTTAGCAGGGAAATTAGACGAAGAGCGTAAATTTCTTGAAGAAACTGTGATGGAAAGTAGTGATGAACTTGAATAAACCTTTATTGCCAGGACAAATGATTGGTATTATTGGTGGCGGACAATTGGGTAGGATGATGGCTCTAAGCGCACGTGAAATGGGTTTTCGTGTAGGCGTTTTAGATCCAACTGTTGATTGCCCGGCTGCTCAAGTCGCTGATTGGCATTTGTTAGCTGATTATGACGATTTAGAAGCTTTAGAAGAGCTGGCGAGACGTTCTCAAGTTTTGACATATGAGTTTGAAAATGTTGATGTTGAAGCGTTAATGCATGTTCAAGATTTAGTAAGTATCCCCCAAGGAACGGATCTTTTAGCGATTACACAAGACCGACTATTGGAAAAATCCTTTTTAGAAGAAAATAATATTGTTATAGCCCCTCATGCAACGATTGTTAGTCCTACAGATATCCAAGATGCAATCGACGGTATCGGTTATCCTTGCGTCTTAAAAACAACGCGAGGCGGCTATGATGGCAAAGGCCAATATGTTTTATACAGTACTTCTGATTTAGCACCTTCAATGAATTTACTAAGAGAAGGAACTTGTGTTTTAGAAGCATGGATTCCTTATGAGAAAGAGATTTCAGTCTTAGTAAGCGGTAATGGTGAAGGTGAAATAACTGTTTTTCCAGTTGTAGAAAATATTCATCGCAGCAATATCTTACATGAAACAATTGCGCCGGCAAGAGTAGAAGAGGATGTTGTAGAAGAAGCACAGCGTATAGCCCGAGTGATTGCTGAAGCAGTCAATTTAGCTGGCACATTAGCGGTAGAGATGTTTTTAACTGGTGATGGCGGTATCTATGTTAACGAATTAGCGCCAAGACCGCATAATTCAGGTCACTATTCAATTGAAGCTTGCTCAATGAGTCAGTTTGATGCGCATATTCGCGGGATTTGTGGTTGGCCGTTGCCTGAAGTTGATTTACTTTCAGAAGCAGTGATGGTAAATATTTTAGGTAATGAAATCTATGAAACGATGGATATTATTGCTGAAAAACCGGACTGGCATTTTCATTATTATGGCAAATCAGAAGCCAAAAAAGGTAGAAAAATGGGACATATAACAATTCTAACCGAAGATATATTTGAAACACTAGAAGATATTTATCAAACCAATATTTGGGATTAAAAAGGAGCAAATAAACGAATGATTGATCGCTATACACGACCAGAAATGGGTGCTATTTGGACAGATGAAAATCGGTATAAAGCATGGCTCGAAGTAGAGATTCTTGCCGATGAAGCTTGGGCGGAATTAGGTGAAATTCCGAAAGAAGATGTACAAAAAATTCGGGAAAATGCTTCGTTTGATGTTGCGCGAATTTTAGAAATTGAAGCGGAAACAAGACACGATGTAGTTGCCTTTACTCGTGCCGTTTCTGAAACTTTAGGTGAAGAACGTAAATGGGTGCACTACGGACTGACAAGTACAGACGTAGTTGATACAGCTTACGGTTATCAACTAAAACAAGCAAATGATATTTTACGCGAAGATTTGAAAAAATTTACAGCAATTATTGGTGAAAAAGCGAAAGAACACAAACATACAGTGATGATGGGACGTACCCACGGGGTTCATGCGGAGCCGACAACATTTGGCTTAAAACTAGCGCTTTGGTATTCTGAAATGAAACGAAACGTTGAGCGTTTTGAACATGCTGCTAAGGGTGTAGAAGCTGGGAAAATCAGTGGAGCTGTAGGGACTTTTGCGAACATTTCGCCATTTGTTGAAGAATATGTCTGTGATAAACTAGGTATTCGAGCACAAGAAATCTCTACTCAAGTTTTGCCGCGTGATTTACATGCTGAGTATTTATCGGCTATGGCATTAGTTGCAACAAGTATCGAAAAGTTTGCAACAGAAATTAGAGGCTTGCAAAAATCGGAAACTCGCGAAGTGGAAGAATTTTTTGCAAAAGGTCAAAAAGGTTCATCAGCAATGCCACATAAACGTAATCCAATTGGATCTGAAAACATGACAGGACTTGCTCGTGTGATTCGTGGACATATGGTTACAGCCTATGAGAACGTTACTTTATGGCATGAACGCGATATTTCCCATTCTTCTGCTGAACGGATTATTATTCCAGATACAACGATTTTGTTGGATTATATGTTGAATCGTTTTTCAACGATTGTTAAAAATCTGACTGTTTTTCCTGAGAATATGAAACGTAATATGGATGCAACTTATGGTTTGATCTACAGCCAACGTGTTTTATTGAAATTGATCGACCACGGAATGTCCAGAGAAGCAGCTTATGATTTAGTTCAACCTAAGACAGCTTATGCTTGGGATCATCAAACGGCGTTTCGACCATTGTTGGATGCGGACGAAAATATTACTTCTGTTTTATCAAAAGAAGAGTTAGATGATGCTTTTGATTACAACTATCATTTAAAAAATGTTGATCTTATTTTTGAACGAGTAGGATTAGCTTAACAGTAAAAAAACTAGCAATTTATGATGTGGGGTTGAACATCATAAGTTGCTAGTTTTTTATTTAAGCATTTCAATATGACTATCAAAATATTGTTCAATAAAAAATGTTTGTTTAAGAATTTCCTCTTCTGTTATCTGTGTGTCTTCAGGAATCACAATCCATTTTGTTTCCACATCGTCGTTTCTATGAATAACGGCTGCTACAAAACCGGTGAAATTTTTCAGTTTTTTTGATGGTACATTTAGAACGTAAGCATCCTGTTCTTCATCGTCTCCGCCAATCACGCCTGAAATGTAGCCGTAGTTAATCGGGTAAGTATTTCCGAATGAATCTTTATAACCAATTGGTCTATCAATCGTTACGATTACTTTTAGTTTTTCCATAAGCTCCTCCTTTTATTCAAACCAAAGTAAAAAAAGATGGACAAAACTAAGTGACTAGTTTTGTCTCATCAGTAAAGTCTAGATTAAACCGTGATTTCCTGTAAAACTCGAAAAGGTGTAGTTTTCGGAGTTTTTAACATAGAAAGTAGCTGATCTATAAAAAGATACGTACATTCTTTTGAATTCAAATATACATGAATACAATAATTATTTTTGAAAAAATGTTGTTCATGAATTTGATGAATAATCAATTCTGTATTATGACTATTCATATAGCGGAATGTTCGCTTTCTTCTTTCAGAATGGCGATGGGCCGCTCGTTTTAAATTTCTAAAGGTGTAGAAAGTACTATGTTGATTCAACTTATGTACTTCCTCTAAAGCTAATAGATCGTTGTACAATTGTGTTTTTTCTTCAGGTGCTAATCCTGCCAAAAATTCCTGCGCCAAATTATCATAATCGCTAGTCATCCTTGTGTTCCCTCCCAAAAATCATCACTAATACACACATAAAATAGAGTGAAATTATCTACAATCTCTTGTTTGATAGCATACCACTTTTTAACATAGTTGTAAATGCTTACAAGTATTTTTTAAATATATTTTATTTTTATAAAAAAGTTACGGATAATACACGAACGTTTTTGGTTTTGTTTCTGTTTATTGTTAATAAATTGTTGACGAGTAAGAATAACCTTGTTAGACTATAGAAAAGATCGGACACGAATTATGAATTGGTTTTTATAAAAAACGTACGGAAATAGGAGTGAGGTTGATCTGTGGAAACAGAAAATTTATTGTATGAAGGAAAAGCTAAAAAACTTTTCAAAACCAATGAACCCAATGTTTTACGAGTAGAATATTTAGACCAAACTACAGCGTTAAATGGTGCAAAGAAGGATATAGTAACTGGAAAGGCAAGTCTGAATAATCAAATAACAGCACTAGTTTTTGAACGACTTACCCATGAAGGTATCCAAAATCACTTTATAAAGAAAAAATCAAAAAACGAACAATTAGTCGAGGCGGTAGAAATTGTTCAACTGGAAGTTGTCATTAGGAATGTTTCAGCGGGAAGTTTTGCTAAAAGACTGGCAATTGCTGAAGGGACACCGTTAGCCTTCCCCATAATTGAATTTTACTACAAAGATGATGCCCTTGATGATCCCCTAATAAATGAAGATCATATAAAAATTCTACAAATTGCAACTGAAGACGAAATTAAAACAATCAAAATGCAAACGTATAAAATTAACGAAGCCTTGATAAAATTGTTTAAAAAAATCGGTATATGTTTAATTGATTTTAAAATTGAATTCGGCCGTCGGGATGATGGAACAATTTTACTAGCGGATGAGATTACACCTGATACCTGTCGTTTATGGGATGAAAAGACCGGTGATCGTTTAGATAAAGATCTTTATCGGAAGAATTTAGGTGATATTGTACCTGTTTATCAAGAAGTACTTGAGCGCCTAGAAAAAATAGCTGACTAAAAATAGAGGAGAGTTGCAAATATGGCTGTAGCAAAAGTTTACGTAACGTATAAAGATTCTGTTTTAGATCCCCAAGGTGAAGCGGTAAAAGGTGCTGTACATCGCCTGGGTTATGATGAAATCGAAGAAATTCGTATTGGTAAATATTTTGAAATTAAAGTCACTCCGAACCAACAACCACTGGAAGACGTTATTGAAGAGATCTGTGATAAATTATTGGCGAATGTTACGATGGAAACTTATCGATATGAGATTATGGAGGAAGTCTAGTATGAAGTTTGCAGTACTTGTTTTTCCCGGATCGAATTGTGATATGGATTTATTGTGGGCAGTCAAAGATATTTTAGGAGAAGAAGCGGAATATGTGCGGCATGATGCAGAAAGCCTTGCTGGTTTTGATGGTGTTTTGATTCCGGGTGGTTTTTCTTATGGGGATTATCTAAGATGTGGAGCGATTGCTCGTTTTTCAAAAATTATTACTGAAGTAGTTCGTTTTGCCAAAGAAGGAAAACCAGTCTTTGGTACATGTAATGGATTTCAAATTTTGACAGAAGCGGGTTTGTTACCTGGCTCGTTAATCCGTAATGAATCACTGCATTTTGTTTGTAAAACAGTCCCGATAAGAGTGGTTAATAACCAGACTAACTTTACTTCTGACTATCAAAAAAATGAACTTATTCAACTGCCAATTGCACATGGTGAAGGCAACTATTATTGTGATGCAAAAACGTTAGAACAGCTTAAAGTCAACCGTCAAATAGTTTTCACCTATGAAAATGAAAACCCTAATGGCAGCTTGGAAAATATTGCAGGAATCGTCAATGAGAAAGGGAATGTTTTGGGGATGATGCCTCATCCAGAACGGGCCGTGGAAAGTTTACTAGGTTCAGAAGACGGACTGCGTTTTTTCAAATCAATCATCAAAAATTACAGGAAGGCTGTGGCGGCGAAATGATGAAAATACAAGAACCGACACCGAAAGAAATCAAAGATCAAAGAATTTACGCTCAATGGGGATTGACAGATGAAGAGTATCAATTAATTGAAGTAGAAATTTTAGGACGGATGCCAAATTATACCGAAACAGGTCTGTTTTCCGTTATGTGGAGCGAGCATTGCTCTTATAAAAATTCAAAACCGGTTTTAAGAAAATTCCCGACTAGTGGTTCCCGTGTCTTGCAAGGACCAGGTGAAGGAGCAGGGATAGTTGATATCGGTGATGGTCAAGCGGTGGTTTTTAAAGCTGAAAGTCATAATCATCCATCGGCGGTTGAACCTTATGAAGGTGCAGCTACAGGAGTTGGCGGAATTATTCGGGATATTTTTAGTATGGGAGCCAGACCAATTGCTATTTTAGATTCATTACGTTTTGGAGAATTGACGAATGAACGGACAAAATATTTGCTAGAAGAAGTTGTTGCCGGGATCAGTGGGTATGGTAATTGTATCGGTATTCCAACAGTTGGCGGAGAAGTTGCATTTGATCCGTGTTATGAAGGAAATCCATTAGTTAATGCTATGTGCGTGGGTTTGATTGAACATAAAGATATCCAAAAGGGACAGGCTAAAGGAGTCGGAAATGCAATCATGTATGTTGGAGCGAAAACAGGACGCGACGGTATTCATGGAGCAACATTCGCTTCTGAGGAGTTTGTTGAAGGTGAAGAGCAGCAACGCTCGGCGGTACAAGTTGGTGATCCATTTATGGAAAAATTATTGCTTGAAGCCTGTTTGGAATTGATTTTAGAGCATGCAGATATTTTGGTAGGAATTCAAGACATGGGAGCAGCTGGATTAGTTTCATCTAGTGCTGAAATGGCTTCAAAAGCTGGCTCTGGTTTGATCTTAGATCTAGACGATGTGCCACAACGTGAAACGAATATGACACCTTATGAAATGATGCTATCTGAATCACAAGAACGGATGTTGATTTGTGTAAAAAAAGGACATGAGCTCGAGGTAATCGAGCTTTTTCAAAAGTATGAACTTGACGCGGTGACAATTGGTCAGGTAACGGATGATGGTTTGTATCGTTTATATCATAAGGGACTTGAAGTAGCGAATTTACCCGTGGATGCTTTAGCGGAAGATGCACCTGTCTATCAAAAAGAACGGAAAGAACCGGAACGAATCAAACAATTTGAAGGTCTACCAGATTTTATACCAGAAGTTAGCGATGGAACTGCTACATTGTTGAAGCTGTTGCAACAACCAACGATTGCATCAAAGAAAATGATTTATCAAACTTATGACTCTCAAGTTAGAACGAATACGGTTGTCTTACCCGGGAGTGATGCAGCTGTGTTAAGAGTTAGAGGAACAAACAAAGCTTTAGCAATGACTACCGATTGTAATGCCCGATACTTATATTTAAATCCTGAGGTTGGCGGACAAATTGCGGTAGCTGAAGCAGCTAGAAATATTGTTGCTAGTGGTGGTCAACCTTTGGCGATTACTGATTGCTTAAACTACGGATCACCTGATAAACCAGAAGGCTTTTGGGAGTTGTGGACTTCCGCTGATGGTATTGCTAAAGCTTGTGAAGTATTGGAAACACCAGTGATTTCGGGAAATGTTTCTTTATACAACGAGACCAACAGTAAAGCGATTTATCCTACACCTGTGATTGGGATGGTTGGATTAATCGAAAACCTATCAGATATCACAACCCAATATTTTAAAAATCCAGATGATCTAATTTATATTTTAGGCGAAACAAGGCCTGATTTTAATGGTAGTGAACTGCAAAAAATGCATTTAGGCCGAATCGAAGGAAAATTAATGGATTTTGATTTAACAACTGAAAAAGAACATCAACAGTTGGTACTCGCTGCAATTAAAGCTGGTTTAGTATCGAGTGCGCATGATTGTTCAGAAGGTGGTCTAGGCGTTGCATTAGCAGAATCAGCTTTTGAAAATAATTTTGGTATAGAAGTTAAAGTATCAATGCCAGTTCATAACCTTTTTTCTGAAACACAATCACGTTTTATTTTATCAATTGATCCTGAGAAACAACTTTCTTTTGAAGAATTAATGAACGGTAAAGCTAAAAAGCTTGGTAAAGTGACAACTAGTGGAGAGCTCTGTATTCAAACAACAGATCAAAAAGTAACTCTAAGAACTGCGGAAGCAAAAGAACTATGGGAGGAAGCTATTCCATGCCTAATGAAGTAAAAAGCTTAAATGAAGAATGTGGAATTTTTGGTATTTGGGGTCATCCTGATGCCGCTCAAGTTACATATTTCGGTTTGCATAGTTTACAGCATCGCGGGCAGGAAGGTGCTGGGATTGTTGTAAATAAAAATAGAAATTTGAAAGGCTATCGTGGGTTAGGTTTATTGTCAGAAGTTTTCAAGGATGATCAAATACTTACTTCTCTTAGCGGAAATTCAGCTATTGGACATGTTCGGTACGCAACAGCAGGTAACAGTAGTATTGAAAATATCCAACCTTTTCTATTCGAGTTTTATGATGGCGCCTGTGCATTAGCGCATAATGGAAATTTAACGAATGCTAAAAGTTTACGGAAAGAACTGGAAAGAGCAGGTGCAATTTTCCACTCTACTTCTGATACTGAAATATTGATGCATTTAATTCGCCAAAGTAAACAAGCGACTTTTATTGAACGACTAAAAGAAAGCTTACGAACTGTACAAGGCGGCTTTGCCTATTTACTGTTAACTGAAACAGTGATGATTGCAGCTTTAGATCCTAATGCGTTCCGACCACTTTCAATCGGTCAAATGAAAAATGGTTCTTTTGTTATAACGAGCGAAACTTGTGCATTAGAAGTACTTGGTGCGTCATATGTTCAAGATGTTGGGCCAGGAGAAGTAGTGATTATTGACGATGCTGGTTATAGGATAGAATCATACACAGATCAAACACAGTATTCAATTTGTTCGATGGAATATATCTATTTTGCACGACCTGATTCCAATATTGCTGGAGTAAATGTTCATACCGCAAGGAAAAACATGGGTAAACATTTGGCAAAAGAAGCACCGGTAGCAGCAGATATGGTTGTTGGTGTGCCCAATTCATCTCTTTCGGCAGCTAGTGGTTACGCAGAAGAAAGTGGAATTCCTTACGAAATGGGTTTGGTCAAGAATCAATATATCGCTAGAACGTTTATTCAGCCTACTCAAGAATTAAGAGAACAAGGTGTCAGGATGAAACTTTCAGCCGTTCGTGGTGTAGTTGAAGGGAAACGAGTCATTATGGTAGATGACTCACTGGTTCGAGGAACAACAAGTCGTCGGATTGTACAGTTACTAAAAGAAGCTGGCGCCAAAGAAGTCCATGTACGCATTGCTTCACCGCCACTGAAATTTCCTTGCTTTTATGGTATCGACATTCAATCAAGAAAAGAATTGATTGCTGCAAATCATTCTATTGGTGAAATAAAACAACTGATTGGTGCAGATTCTTTAGAATTTTTAAGTGAAGAAGGACTGATCGATGCAATTGGTTTAAATTTTGATGCGCCCTATTCAGGTCTTTGTATGGCCTATTTCAACGGAGATTATCCAACGCCTCTTTACGATTATGAAGAAGATTATCAATCGTCATTAAAAGAGAAGATCAGTTTTGTTTAAATAGAAGGATTACTTATATTTAAAATGTGGGAGGAACATGAATGGCAAATGCTTATACAAAAGCCGGGGTAGATGTTGAAGCTGGCTATGAAGTGGTAACAAGGATTAAGAAGCATATCAAACGTACAGAACGCCTAGGTATGATGGATACAATCGGTGGATTTGGCGGATGTTTTGATTTAAGTGTGGTTGACGTGAAGGAGCCTGTCTTAGTTTCGGGAACAGACGGTGTAGGAACCAAATTATTGGTAGCAATTCAAGAAAATAAACACGATACAATTGGCATTGATTGTGTGGCGATGTGCGTAAACGATATTATTGCACAAGGCGCACAGCCGCTATATTTTTTAGATTACATTGCAACTGGGAAAAATAACCCTGAGCATTTAGAAAAAGTTGTAGCTGGCGTAGCTGAAGGCTGTGTACAAGCTGGAGCGGCATTAATTGGCGGTGAAACAGCTGAAATGCCGGGAATGTATCAAGAAAATGAATATGACTTAGCTGGTTTTGCTGTAGGGATTGCTGAAAAGAGTCAATTAATAACAGGTGAGAATATCCAAGAAGGAGACGTTCTTTTAGGTTTACCTTCCAGCGGCTTACATTCAAATGGCTATTCCTTAGTTCGCAAAGTCTTCTTTGATAACGAAACCTCTGTGGATGAATCTGAATTTTTTCAACTGACGGGAAAACAATTAAGTGAAGAATTATTAACGCCAACTAAAATTTACGTAAAATCATTACTACCTTTAATTCAAAACAACTTACTGAATGGAATTGCTCATATTACTGGTGGTGGATTTGTAGAGAACATTCCTCGAATGTTGACAGCCGGCTTAGCTGCTGAAATAGAGTTAAATAGTTGGCCGATTCTACCCATTTTTTCAGTCATTGAAAAGTACGGAGCAATTCCTAATACTGAAATGTATGAGATATTCAATATGGGAATTGGAATGGTTTTAGCTATCTCACCTGATAAACTGAAGGATGTTCAAGATACTTTAAAAGAGTTAAATACGCTGAATTATGTTATTGGAAAAGTTGTGAAAAAAGGCGATCAAGCACTCGTTTTTAAAGAGGTGTAACTATGAGATTAGCTGTATTTGCTTCAGGTAACGGTAGTAATTTTCAAGCAATTGCAGAAGCAGTTAAAAGGGGACAGATTAATGCCGAATTGAGTTTATTATTTTGTGATAGAAAGAATGCGTATGTGATTCAACGGGCGAAAGCATTAATGATTCCTGTGATTTCCTTTTCCCCAAAAGATTTTCCTTCTAAAGCAATGTATGAAGCAGAGATCCTACACTTGATGGAAGAGGAGCAAATTGATTTAGTTGTTTTGGCAGGCTACATGAGAATTGTTGGTCCTACATTACTTGAAATGTTTTCGGGAAAAATGATTAATATTCATCCATCCTTATTACCGAATTTTCCAGGTTTGCATGGAATTGCAGATGCTTTTGCCGCTAAAGTAGCTGAAACGGGCGTAACGATTCATTATATTGACGACGGGATTGATACAGGACCAATTATCGCTCAAACAAAAGTGAAAATTGAAGATTATGATACACTGGAATCATTAGAAGCAAAAATTCATAAAATAGAGCATAAACTTTATCCCGAAACACTAGCCAAACTTATTAAAACTCAACAAGGAGAGAGCCAGTTATGACGATAAAAAGAGCATTAATTAGCGTTTCAGATAAAACAGGAATAATTGATTTTGCCAAAGGGTTGGTAGAACAAGGCGTTGAAATTATCTCAACAGGTGGAACAAAAAAAGCCCTCGAACAAGCAGATATTCCCACGATTTCAATAGAAGAAATCACCGATTTTCCAGAAATGATGGATGGTAGAGTGAAAACATTACATCCTAAAATTCATGGCGGCTTGTTAGGACGTCGTGATGTTGACGAACACATGGAGGCAATGGAGTTACATAAAATTCATCCGATTGATTTTGTTTGTGTGAATCTTTATCCGTTTAAAGAAACGATTCTGAAAGATAATTTGTCTCAAGCTGAAGCAATCGAAAATATTGATATTGGTGGACCGAGCATGCTAAGAAGCGGTGCCAAAAATTATGAATTTGTGACAGTGATTGTTGATCCGGCAGATTATTCACTTATTTTGAATGAATTATCAGAAAAAGGTGAAACAACCCTTTTAACTAGACAAAAATTGGCAGCAAAAGTTTTTCGTCATACAGCAGCTTATGATGCGTTGATTGCAGGATATTTAACTGATTTAGTTGGAGAAACTCACCCCGAAACGTTGACACTTACCTATGATTTGAAACAAACCCTACGTTATGGCGAAAACAGTCATCAACAGGCGACTTTTTACCAAGATGCTTTACCGGTTTCTTTTTCAGTTGCACAGGCAAAACAGCTGCACGGAAAAGAGCTATCTTACAACAATATTAAAGATGCAGATGCGGCAATTCGAATTTCCAGAGAATTCAGTCAACCTGCTGTTGTAGCTGTTAAACATATGAATCCTTGCGGCATTGGCATAGCTTCAACAATATATGAAGCTTATCAATATACGTATGCTGCTGATCCTGTTTCAATTTTTGGCGGTGTGCTCGTCTTAAATCGAGAAGTTGATCTACAAACAGCTGAAAAAATGCATAAATTGTTCCTTGAAATAATTATTGCACCAAGTTTTTCAAAAGAAGCATTTGATTTGTTAGCCACTAAAAAGAATCTGCGCTTGCTAACATTGGACTTTGCTAAAAAAGATCAAGCTGTTTTAGACGAAAAAACCTCTGTATTAGGTGGTTTACTCATTCAAAATCAAGATACAATTGAGGAAATTGCCGAAAATTGGCAAGTCGTTACTAAAAGAAAACCGACTGAAGAGGAACTAGCTGCCTTGGATTTTGCATGGAAAGCGGTAAAACATGTTAAAAGTAATGCTATTGTACTTTCAAATAACCATCAAACACTAGGCATTGGTGCTGGTCAAATGAATCGTGTTGGTTCAGTTCAAATTGCAATTGAACAAGCTGGAGAAAAAGTCAATGAGGCTGTTTTAGCAAGTGATGCCTTTTTCCCAATGAGTGATAGTGTCGAGTATGCTGCTAAACATGGGATAAAAGCAATTGTACAACCGGGCGGAAGTATTAAAGATCAAGAATCAATTGACATGGCGGATAAATACGATATAGCAATGATCTTCACTGACGTTCGTCACTTTAGACATTAAAAAGGAGAAACTGATGGGATTAACGATTTTAGTTATTGGTAGTGGTGGACGAGAACATGTCATTGCAGAAAAGTTAATGCAAAGTCCTAAAGTTTCCACAGTATTTTGTGCTAGAGGAAATGCTGGGATGAAGAAAACTGGAATTAAGGTAGTTGAGATTGCCGAAGACGACCATCAGGCATTAATTAAATTTGCTAAAGAAAATAATGTAGATTGGACATTTGTTGGTCCTGAGATACCATTGTTAAATGGTTTAGTTGATGATTTTAACGAAGCAGGATTACTAGCCTTTGGACCGAAAAAAGCAGCAGCATTTATTGAAGGATCAAAAGATTTTGCCAAAAAAATCATGAACAAATACCATATTCCTACGGCAAATCACCAAACATTTTTTGATTTTGAACAAGCTAAAACTTATGTATCTCAACAAGGTGCACCAATTGTGATCAAAGCAGATGGCTTGGCAGCTGGTAAAGGTGTTGTTGTAGCTGAGACCGTTGAAACAGCAGTCGAAGCATTAAATGATATGCTTAAAAAAGACAAATTCGGTCAAAGCGGGTCAAAAGTAGTGGTTGAAGAATTTCTTGAAGGAGAGGAATTTTCTTTATTGGCATTTGTTCGTGGCTTGGAAGTTTATCCGATGATTGTAGCGCAAGATCATAAACGTGCGTACGATAAAGATCAAGGACCGAATACTGGTGGGATGGGGGCTTATGCACCAGTTCCGCAAATTTCTGATGAATTGATTCAAGAATCGATTGAAACTATTCTCAAACCCGCTGCACAAGGCTTAGTTGCAGAAGATAGATCTTTTACAGGAGTCTTATATGCTGGATTAATTGCAACAAACAGCGGTCCAAAAGTGATTGAATTTAATGCTCGATTTGGTGATCCAGAAACACAAGTCGTGTTACAACGTTTAGAAAGTGATTTGGCTGAAAATATCGATGACTTACTAAAAGGGAAACAACCGAATATTCAATGGAAAAAGCATGGTTTTAGCTTAGGAGTGGTTGTTGCAGCGGATGGTTATCCGAATTCCTATCAAAAAGAAATTTCTCTTCCTGATTTTGGTGATGTAAAAACGGCTCATGTTTACTATGCCGGAGTTGAGGAAAAAGCGGATGAACTTGTTTCAACTGGCGGTCGCATTTATTTAGTAGAAGCTTCGGCCGATACACTAAAAGAGGCGCAAGCAGCGGTATATGAAGTGTTGGAAAATAAAAATACTACGAATACTTTTTATCGAAAAGATATTGGTTTCAAAGGACTGACAGAAAGCTGAAGTTTAAGTGTTTTACTCCGATAAACAAACAGAAGAGCTACTTTAATTTTATTGAGAATTTATACAGATATTGATAGTAATAATAATGTAAGATACAGACTTTCACAAAAATAATATTAAAGCTAAAAACCCCTTCACACCCTAATTCTATATGATATAATCATCTAGGAAAGGGAGTTGAGTAATGAGTAACAAGAAAGCAAAAGAAGTAGTATTTTCAATTACCGATGTAAAGCAGTCACCTATGGCAATTTTTGACACAGCGAAAAAACAGAAGACAGGTGTTTATATTTATAACCGAAAAAAAGTTGCTGGTGTTATGCTGACTGCCGAACAATATGAATCATTAATCAAAAAAAATTCCACTGAACAAGATCAAGAGTTAAAAATAGCGCAGCTGAATCAAGCGATTCGTCAGAAAATTGCTTTTGGATCATTAATTTCGACTAAAAATTTAGATGAACACTTAGTTTCTTTAGGTTTCGTCACTAGAAAAAATCAGACTGACGATTATCAGGAAATGATGAATGAATTAAATGAAACAGGTAAAATTGATTATCAATTACAAAAAACAGAAGACCGAACTAATATATTTGCTGAAGTGATTGGGGAACAAAGCAATCAATCTAATTTATCAGATAAAATCATTGTAAAGAAAATTCATTTGAAAATTGGTTAATAAGATACTTTTTATCTCGTACTAATGATTCAGATATAAAGTCTATGCCATGACTGGCATAGACTTTTTTATTCGTCAAAATCAACCATATTACTGCGGAATCGCTTCGGTAGATGAGATAATTGAACTCGTTCATTTTTACGTTCAGATATTGTAACAGCCTGAAGAAAAACACGCCAATTTTCCTGAATGTTCTTTTCGGTCTCTTGAGGATCTATTGCTGGTGGATCAGCATCTTCAATAAAAGAAATCTTTCCTTTTTCGATTAATGCTAATAATCGATGAGTTTCATCATAAATCACTATTGTTTCTCCAGAGTATCTTTGTGCAAAGTGCGGACATAAGTAGGGTAAGGAAAAATGTTTCGGTGCAATAGTACTGTAGAGAAAATTTCCGACATATTCAAATCGTACAAATCCAGTAAATAGGTGAACTTCACTATATAGAGCTTTAATTGATTTTTGTAGTGCCAAAATAGCAGGATGGCCTAAGTGATTAATTAATAAATCATTTGTTTTTAAACCAATTTCAATCGCCTCTAGTAAGCAAGCTTCTTTTTCCTCTAGAGAACAATAAAAACCATCAATTATAAACTGCATATTTTCTGTTCTTAAACGTTTAATGAGGCGTGCAGCAATTTTACCTGCTAATATTTCATCTGTTTCAATCCATTTGCTGAGAAACAGACTTTCTATAGACGTTTCCGGTGTTAAAATAATTTCCGGAAATCGCTGCTGCTTGAACGCCTGATAAACAATTGTTAAAAAACCATAATAACTGCCATCATACTCCCAAACATCAGCTGATTTATCAATAAACATAGCGCTGTTCCTTTCGTTTAACTGCTTCAAAACGTTCGACATCAAATAATGTCAGTTGTTCTTGCTTTGACTGACTGTTTACTTTTTTCAACGTCTCATATTGCCGAGATGAAATTAAGGAAGAAATGACCCATTCAGGATCATGAATTAATCCTGGTTGAGTAACACCATTACAACTAATAAAATACTGCGCTCGTTTAATGACAACACCTAATTTTTTTAAATCAGATAAATGTAAGCGATAATATTTCCTGGCTTTTATGATATTTTGAGCGCTTTTTGGTCCAATTCCAGGTATTCTTAATAGCCGTTCATAAGAAGCGCTTTGTACATCTATTGGGAATTGTTCATAATTTTGTACAGCCCAATTTGCTTTTGGATCTAAGTATAAATTGAAATTTGGTTTTTCTACAGATAGAATCTCATCGGCTGAAAACCGATAGAAACGCAAAAGCCAATCGGCTTGGTATAAGCGATGCTCACGTAAAAGTGGCGGGTCAGTAGTGACAGCCGGCAATAATGAATCTTGGTTAACAGGGATATACGCCGAATAATAAACTCTTTTTAACTCATATTTTTGATAAAGATTTTCCGCAATTTTAACAATAGAATGATCACTTTCGGGAGAAGCTCCGATAATCATTTGAGTAGACTGACCAGCAGGGACAAAGCTTTTTCCTTTTCTTAAGGCTGGAACTTGTGCCAGTTCATTTTTTGTCTGAGTAATTTGTTTCATCGGTTTATATAAAGCGAAGGGATCTTTATCAGGCGCCAATAACTTAAGGCTTTCTCTGGAAGGTAGTTCCACATTAACACTCATTCGATCCGCTAAAAATCCTAACTCTTCGATTAATTTTTCATCAGCGCCAGGAATAGCTTTGACATGAATATATCCTTTAAACCCTTTTTCATACCGTAAGATCTTTAAGGTTTTGATTAATAGTTCGCTGGTATAATCGACATTTTTGATGATTGCTGAACTTAAAAAAAGTCCTTCAATATAATTCCTCATATAAAATTCCATCGTTAAATCTGCTACTTCTTGGGGCGTGAAAGTTGCACGGGGAATTGAGTTTGACTTTCTGTTAATACAGTAATGACAATCAAAAATGCAGGCATTAGTAAACAACAATTTTAAGAGCGAGACACAACGGCCGTCACTAGTAAACGAGTGACAGATACCAGCAGCTGAAGTGCTGCCCACAGAACCGGAACGTGTATTGTTTGTGACACCGCTACTGGAACAAGAAACATCATACTTAGCAGATTCAGAAAGAATCTCTATTTTTCTAGACAAATCCATAATAGCTCCAACTTTCTTTTTATTGAAAAGAACATATGTTCTTATTTTAACAAGAGATAAGCTTGTTGTCAAAAAGAAAAAAGACCAAAATCAAGCAAAAGCTGTGATTTCAGTCTTTTTTATATAAGTAGTTCAATTCTTACTGGAAGTCCTTCAAATCTAAATAACGTTCTAAGTAATCTGCTAGACCATCTTCATCATTTGTTTTTTCTGTAACGTCGTTAGCAACAGCTTTAATTTGGTCGGTAGCATTTTTCATTGCGACACCCCAGCCAACATAATCAAGCATTTCTTCATCATTATGTTCATCGCCGAAAGCCAGAATATCTGAACGCTTAATATTTAGATAATTCGCCACTTGTTCAACACCTTTGGCTTTTTGAATTCCTTTAGAGACTATTTCTAAAATAGGTGTTGGTCCACCCCAAGTTCTAACATCTACATAATCACCATATTGTTTCATTAGAGAATCCGACACCATTTTCGCTTGATCTTGCGATGTCCGCACCATCATGGATGTTGGATCGGAAACTAAATTTTTAGCAGTTAAAAGATTATCAGCTGTTGCATCAGAAGCAAAAAAGGCTGAGTCAAAATAATCTAAACTATCAATGAAAAATGTTTCCTTATTTTCTGCAGCTACAAAATCAAGATTTAACGCTTTTTTCTGAGCTAAAATATCAAAAACCAAATCTCTTTGGATGCCTGTTTCTTTTTCATTCGCCCATTGTTTTTCCGGCATATGGACAAGTGCGCCGTTGAAATTAACCATTGGTGTCGCTAAACCAAGCTGACGATAAAACTGACTACTCATGCGATAAGGACGACCAGTGACAATGCTGACATAGTGTCCGTGATTCATGGCTTTTTTTAAGGCTTTTTCCGTTGTTTCACTAATTAAAGATTGTGCGTTCAACGTCGTACCATCTAAATCAATTGCAATTAATTTTTTCAAAATCGTTCCTCCCGGAAAGTTTTTCTTTAACTTAGTCTAGCATAAAATGAGAGAATAACAAGTTTTCAAGAAAATCTTTGAAAAAAATTTCATTATGATAAAATAAAGAGTGAGGTGAGAGACGTGATGCAGAAAAAATATCGCTGGGGTTTAAGGTTATTAACTATAGGCTATTGTATCTACATGATATTTTTTGCCAAAATTTATCAATTTATGGCATTAAATGTTTTTTTAGCCTACATACCTATAGAAATAAGTTTTCATTTAAAAAAAGTTAATTCCAAGTTTTTTGTAATACTTAGTGTTCTTTGGTTATTATTTTATCCGAATGCGCCCTATTTATTTACAGACTTTTTTCATTTAGAACTTTTGCCGATTTACCAAGGAATGGATTATATTTTTGGACTATCTCTTTCAGGATGGCTTTCTTTTAGTTTATTAGCAATTGGGATTTGTGCGTGGGGTTTGATTGGAATGAATACATTCTTTACGGTTTTCTCTGAATTTCGTAAAAGGCAGCTAATCAAGAAAAAATGGCACCAAGCTGTTTTATTTTTAGCTGTAAATTTGTTATCTAGTTTAGCCATTTTTGTTGGACGTTTTGATCGATTACACAGCGTACATTTATTTACCCAGCCAATCAATACCTTGAAAATTATCTTCTTCGATTGGTCGATAGAAAAACTTGGCTTTATATTGATACTAACAGGCTTTCAATTAGTACTTCTTATGGCAATCAATGGAATAAAAACAGACAGCTGTTGATTGACAGTCTGTGTGTAAATTGTTACTCTTTGGATAGTGTTTGTTTGGAAAAAAGTGAAGAGGAGATACATAAATATGAAAAAGTGGCAATACTCTTTAGTAACCGTTTTATTTACTATCGGAGGTATCGGCGGTACGTTAGTTGGGGCTAACAAAACTGTAGTTGCAGAAAATGTAACTGGTAATAGTAGCCTAGCTGAAGAAGATACAATTCCGTTTCAAATTTTGGGGATTAATGATTTTCATGGGGCATTGAATAGTACGGGCTCATTCTATGATGATCTAGGGACAAAAACAGCAAATGCTGGAACAGCCCCTTTACTTGCAGGTTATTTGAATCAAGCGCAAGATCGTTTTGCAAAAGAGCATATCGGTGCTCAAACGATTCGCGTACAAGCAGGGGATATGGTTGGAGCTAGTCCGGCAAGCTCAGGCTTATTGCAAGATGAACCAACAATTAAAGTCTTAAACCAAATGAATTTCACTGTAGGAACAATTGGTAATCATGAATTTGATGAAGGATTAGATGAATTCAATCGAATTATGACGGGCCAGAATCCGATATCTGATCCTTATGGCATTTTAGCAGAGTATCCTCGAGAAGCTTCAAAGACTGAAATCGTTATTGGAAATGTAGTGAAAAAAGGAACGGCGGATAATCCGGAAATTCCTTTTAACTGGAAGCCGTATACAATTAAAGAAGTTGGCACTGGTGAAAATAAAGTAAAAGTCGGATTTATCGGTGTTGTTACGACAGAGATTCCAAATTTAGTTTTAAAACAGCACTATGAAGCTTACGACTTTTTAGACGAAGCGCAAACCATTGTATATTATGCACATGAATTAAGAGAACAAGGCGTTAATGCGATTGTTGTTTTAGCTCACATTCCGGCAACTAGTAAGGAAAATCAAGTTTTTGGCGATGCTGAAAGTATTTTAAAACAAGTAAATGAGACTGATCCAAATAATAGTGTAGATGCCTTTTTTGCAGCTCATAATCATCAATATACCAATGGAGTTGTGAATCAAACACGCGTGGTACAATCGACTGCCCAAGGGAAGGGCTATATCGATTTACAAGGAAGATTAGATCCTAAGACAAATGATTTTGTTGAAACACCTACAGCTCAAGTTTTACCAGTAGATCCAGCGGGCAAAGATGTACCGAAAGTTGATGAGCAGGTAGCTGCTACTGTGTCGGATGCTGAAGAACGTGTAGCAACAGTCACAAATAAAAAAATCGGAACAGCCAAAGAAAACGGCCCAATTTCACGAGAAGTAAATGAAGCTAACGAGTCACCATTGGGTAATCTAATTACTGATGGTCAGGTAGCGATGGCTAAAGCGCAAGGAATTGAAGCTGATTTTGCAATGACAAATAATGGTGGAATACGTGCAGATTTAGCTGTTGGACCAAATAGAGAAATCACTTGGGGCTCAGCACAAGCTGTTCAACCTTTTGGTAATATTATGCAAGTAGTGGAAATGACAGGGGCTCAAATTGAGCAAGTCCTCAACGAGCAATATGATGAAGAAGAGCGTTACTTTTTACAAATTTCTGGTCTGAAATATACCTATGAGAAAACAGAAGATGAAAATCAGCCATTTAAAGTTCAAAAAATCGAAAAAAATGATGGAACACCGCTTCAAAAGGAACAGACTTATCTTGTTGTTATCAATGATTTCTTGTTTGGCGGTGGTGATGGATTTTCTGGATTCACTGGAGCTACGTTGGTTAATGCGATTAAACCTGATACGGAAACCTTTATTGATTATATAGAGTCGAAAGAAGCGGCTGGTGAACTAATCACAGCTTCCGTTGAAGGACGTAAAAAATTAGTAGATCCACTAGTACCAGAAGAACCAGAAAATCCCGACGCAAATGAGGGTGAAGCGAAACTTAGAAAAGCAACGATTTTTGATCCGTTATATGAAAATGACGAACTATTAAGAGGTGTTACGTTGCCCAACGCGACCATCATTCTTTACGATGGTGATATTCCGCAGTCTACAACAAGATCGACTGAACTTCCGGAAGGTGATTTAGTCGGACAGGCTGACTCAGAAGGACGAATTAAAATTAACGTTACTTCTTTAGCTATTGCAGGAAAGAAAAAGTTAACGGCTGTTGTTGTTGATGAACAAAAAAATCAAGCAGTCTTTCCAATCGAAATACTACCAAAAAAAGAATTGAATCTGGTAACACAAAATACAAAAGAACTTCCAGAAACAAATTCAACGAAAGAATTGCCAAAAACTGGTGAACAATCATCAGTCATTTGGTTACTATCAGGCACAGCAATTATTGGTTTGTGGGTAGTTGTGCTACGCAAGAAAAAAGTCTGAAAAAACTGTTTAATTAATTTGTTTTAGAGAGAGGCTGAAACCAAAGTGTTTAGCTCCGAGAACCGGGTAGGTACTGTGCAACATCAACTCGGTTTTCGTTGTGTTTTACAGTAATAAGAAGGGATTCACGAAAATTGCCAAGAATCACCATGAGCTTGCGAATGGATGATGATTGGTACCCACTCGGTGCTCTTCAAATTTTTGAACCAAGTAGGTACTATTCTACATCAGTTCGTACCTCACTGTGTTTCATAGCAACTTCGGCTTATTTCCGAAGCCTTCAATTCTTAGAGCTTTAGCTCTTAGAAATTGTTGTGATCGGAACGAAGTGCAGTAGCTGCTTTTTTCTCGCCGTTTATTCGGATCTAGTGAGTGAAACAAAACTGATCTTTAGTTTTGTTTCACTCACTCTTTTTGCTTTTGTTTCTTAACAACTATGTACTATACTTTAAACTAAGAGATGAAAGATTAAGGAGGGCTTGTTATGAAAAAAGATAAATACCATATTATATTAATCGTTTCACTGATTTTCCTATTTGCTGTATCAAATATTCTACTTTTATCCTTGGGTGAATCTTCCCGAAATATTGCGATTAATTTATTGTCAGGTATTGCTTTTGTTCCTATCGAAGTTTATGCAACAGTTTTTCTATTAGAGCGATTCTTAAACAGAAGAGATCGATTACTGGAAGAAATCAGAGAAGATTCAGATTACTTTTCAATCGGGGAAGAGGCGCAGGAACAATTAATCTGGTCAATTAAACACGGATTACTCGAAAATTTTGTAGGTTCTGTTGACGATGTTGATAAAGCCTTTGAAGAATTGTATCAAAAAAGGGTTGAAATCTTAACGCCTGAATTTTGGCATAAAGGTCTGCTTAAAGAGCATCTATTGCTTTCTTCCAACAAATACATGATTAACGAAGATCGTATAAAGTCAAATGATCTAACAGCTTTGGAACTATCTACTGAAGTTGGCGAGTATATTACTGGAGAAATTACTGAATTTTATGCCATTTATCTGAAATTTATCCCCTTAGATATTTTCAAAGAATTTCACGGAATTTATAAAGCTTTGGAGTTGAGTATTATTTTTAGTGATAATCCCTATGTATTTCAAACAAAGCAGCAATTAATTCAAAAGCAAAAAGAAAAAACACTTGACGCAAATGATTGTTCTGAGTTAGCAAGAATTTCTCAGCAATTGATTGCCTCTATTCATCAACATCTAAAACAGATTGAACAGATGACACATGATTATTTTGCTGAAGTTGAACAACTTGAAAACAAAAACTGATTTTCGATTTTAAATCGGGGTTAATTTAGAATTGTTAATAATTTCGGCGTGATTGTATGGAATTATTTTTCGCAAAGTCCTTTTTTTGTTAAAACACGAACAATAATAAGTTTTTTGAGTTTCAAAGTTAATATTTTGTTGAAATGGAATTGTTACTACTTTATACTTTAAAAGTATTCATCGGCGAAGCACAGGGCACTTATTTTTATTCACGTATAAACTGCTGATGAAATTTTTAGCAAAGAGGAGAGTAACAAATTCATGGAAAAGTTTTTCAAGTTAAAGGAAAACAAAACAAACGTTTCAACTGAAATGATGGCAGGGATCACAACATTTTTTGCGATGAGTTATATTTTATTTGTAAACCCATCAATCCTTTCTCAGACTGGAATGCCATTTCAAGCCGTATTTTTAGCGACAATTATTGCTTCAATTATTGGTACGCTAATTATGGGACTATTTGCAAACGTTCCTTATGCGCAAGCACCTGGAATGGGTTTAAATGCATTTTTTACTTTTACTGTGGTATTTGGATTAGGATATACTTGGCAACAAGCTCTAGCAATGGTTTTTATCTGCGGATTAATTAATGTTTTGATTACTGTGACGAAAATTCGAAAGTTGATTATTAAAGCAATTCCAGAAAGTTTACAACATGCTATAGGCGGAGGTATTGGAATATTTGTAGCCTATGTTGGGATTAAGAATGCCAGACTATTAGAATTTACTGTTCAAGCTGAACCTAACAATGGTATTGTTAATGGTGATAGCATTGTCCCAGGATTAGGGAATTTCAATAACCCTGAGATTATACTTGCAGTTATTGGTTTAGTTATTACAGCAGTATTAGTGGTATTAAACGTTCGGGGAGCTATTTTAATTGGGATTGTGACAACTACAATCATTGGTATTCCACTGGGTGTAGTAAATGTCTCGTCAATTAATTGGCAAGAAAATTCTTTAGGGAGTTCCATTAACGAATTAGGAACAACTTTTGGTGCAGCGTTTGGAACCAATGGAATGCAATCATTGTTTAGTGATGCATCAAAAATTCCTCAAGTCATCATGACTATTATTGCGTTTAGTTTATCTGATACATTCGATACAATCGGGACATTTATCGGTACTGGTCGCAGAACAGGAATTTTCTCTAAAGAAGATGAACTTGCACTTGAAGATAGTAAAGGTTTTTCAACAAAAATGGATAAAGCCTTATTTGCAGATGCAGTTGCGACATCCATTGGTGCTGTTTTTGGTACGTCTAATACGACAACATATGTCGAAAGTGCTGCAGGGATTGGCGCCGGCGGAAGAACTGGCTTGACTTCAGTGGTTGTTGCCGTGATGTTTGCATTAAGTAGTTTGTTATCACCACTAATTGCTATTGTCCCAGCGCAAGCCACTGCTCCAGCCTTGATTTTAGTCGGGGTTATGATGTTGGCATCGTTTAAAGATATTAACTGGATTGATTTAGAAGAAGCTGTTCCCGCGTTCTTTGCTTCAGTTTTCATGGGTTTATGTTATAGCATCTCATACGGAATCGCTGTTGGTTTTATATTCTATGCAATTGTAAAAGTGGCGAAAGGTAAAATTAGTGAAATTTCACCAATTCTTTGGATCGTTAACGCATTGTTTATTTTAAACTTTGTTATCTTAGCTATTTTATAGATAGAAAAATAAGAACTGCCTAGTCGCAAAACATCTGCTGAGTAGGTAGTTTTTTTGTGTTTTTATTATATGAATACGATATCATAAAAATATTTTTTTGAGAGATTGTTAATTTTGGAGTATAGTTAATAGTGAAGAACTTGTGAGGTGTGTATGTAAATGAAAATTGATTGGAAAAAGAACTTGATGGTTGCGTGGCTAGGTTGTTTTTTCACAGGTGCGAGTATTAGTTTAGTAATGCCTTTTATTCCTGTTTACGTAGAACAGTTGGGAACACCTAAAAGTCAGGTTGAGCTATTTTCTGGATTAGCAATTTCTGTCACTGCTTTTGCTGCGGCTATTGTGGCTCCGATTTGGGGGAATCTAGCTGACAGAAAAGGTCGGAAGTTGATGATGATTCGGGCTGCTGCGGGAATGACAATTACAATGGGTTCATTAGCTTTTGTGCCTAATGTATATTGGCTGTTAATTATGCGTTTTTTTAATGGCATACTTTCTGGTTACATTCCGAATGCTACTGCAATGATCGCTTCACAAGCGCCAAAAGAAAAAAGCGGTTGGGCTCTTGGAACACTTTCAACTGGAGCAATTGCCGGTAATTTGATTGGCCCATCATTTGGCGGAGCTTTAGCACAGTGGTTTGGTATGGAAAATGTATTTATTATCACGGGCGTTGTTTTGATGATTACGACCTTATTGACAATTTTTATGGTAAAAGAAGATTTTCAACCAGTTGAGAAAAAAGACTTGTTAAGTACCAAAGAAATATTCTCGAAAATGGATCATGTTTCTATTTTAATTGGATTGTTTGTTACCACATTAATTTTACAAATAGGTGTGACAAGTATTAGTCCTGTTTTAACCTTGTATATTCGCTCATTAAGCAGTAATACAGGAAATATCTTATTTGTTAGTGGTTTGATTGTTTCAGTTGCCGGCGTTTCAGCAGTGATTTCTTCACCAGTTCTTGGAAAATTAGGCGATCGAATTGGGAATCATAAAGTTTTATTGGCAGGCTTAGTCTTATCTTTAATTTGTTATATCCCCATGGCCTTTGTTCAAACGCCTTTTCAACTGGGCTTACTAAGATTTTTCTTAGGCTTCTCAACAGGAGCGTTAATGCCTTCTATTAATACGTTGATTAGTAAAATTACGCCTACAGAAGGTGTCAGTCGAGTTTACAGCTATAATCAAATGTTCAGTAATTTTGGGCAAGTTTTAGGTCCAATGGTAGGTTCAACCGTTGCGCATAGTATGGGCTATAGTGCAGTTTTTCTTGTTACTGCTTGTTTTGTTTTAGGAAATGTCTTCCTATCATTGTTTAATTTTCGCAAAATTTTAAATAAAAGACTCTAAACAGTTGAAAACATAAAAAAACCAGTTACAATGTTTGTAGTAACTGGTTTTTCTTTAATAGTAAAATAACAATTAGTTTGATTTAGATTTTGGACAAATAAAAAGGCAGAAGCTGCTCTAATAAAAAGCCAAAACTTCTGTCTAATCGCTTTTGTGTTACTCAACACTTTTAGTTGTTTCTTTTTTTGGTAATGCAAATTGACCTATCAATAGGATAATCACACCAGTAGCTAAAGATAAAATAGTTGTTAACATGAAATCATAAGAACCGCTATTTAAAGCACCACCGATATAGCCAACTACTTGTCCTAGTAAAAAGGACCACAACAATACAAGAATGTAACGCATGGACTGCACCTCTTTTCAAGCTTTAGTTTAGCACATTTTTCTTAAATGTAAAGAATTTGACCGTTACATTTTTCATTAAAAAACTACTAATTTGTAAAGGAGATATTCTATGCCTTTTCCACAATTATATACAATTACAGCCTATTCGTTATTATCCAGTACGATTCGGATTAAAGAACTCGTTGCACAAGCAAAAAAATTAGGTTATAGCTCTTTAGGAATTGCAGATATTAACGTATTGCATGGAGCTGTCGAATTTTTTGAAGCTTGTAAACAAGCTGATATAAAGCCAATTATTGGTTTAACTTTAGAATATACACCTGTGAAATCGGAGCAGTCTGCAAAAATAATTCTATATGCAAAAGATTTAACCGGCTACCAAAACTTAATGAAAATTTCCAGTGCAAAAATGACAAGCAGCAATGTTTTTTATTTAGAAACTATCAAGGAATATTTACCTCATTTATTCGCAGTAATGCCTTCTGATACTGGTGAAATTGCTTATACATTTAAAAGAAACAAAATAGAAGCAGCGGAAGCTTTAACTCACTTAAGCAATTCATTTGACCCGGAATCATTTTTTGTTGGAGCCTCTTTTACCAGCAATCCTAAAACAGATCCTGAACTCTTCCAATTTTATCTAGAAAACGAACAAGCAACAGTTACGTTTCAAGAAACTCGTTATTTAAATCGGGAAGATGGTTTCGCCTTACAAGTGTTGGCTCATATAGACGAGGGGCAGCAAATGACAATTAACGCCAATGAACCAACACAAATTGAAGGCCCTTTTTATCTTAGAAACCAACAGGATGCTGCAGAGCAACTGCTGGCATTAACAAGTGAACAGGCAGTTGAGAATGCAGATGTGATCGCAAAAAATTGTTCTGTAGAAATTCCATTACATCAACGATTATTACCCCACTATCCTGTTCCGGAAAATAAACTGGCTGGAGACTATTTAAAAGAATTATGTTATCAGAAGTTACCTGAAAGAGTTACAGAATTAACCTCTGAATATGAAGCACGTTTAGCTAAAGAATTAGATATCATTCATACTATGGGGTTCGATGACTACTTTTTAATTGTGTGGGATGTGATGGCTTTTGCTCATGAGCGTAAAATTGTGACTGGTGCCGGTCGAGGATCTGCTGCTGGATCATTAGTTTCTTATGTCTTATCGATAACAGATGTTGACCCGATAAAATATGATTTACTTTTTGAGCGATTCTTGAACCCGGAGAGACATTCCATGCCGGATATTGATTTAGATATTCCTGATAATCGCCGAGAAGAGGTCTTATTATATGTTCGTGAAAAATACGGACATAATCATATGGCGCAAATTGCTACGTTTGGTACGATGGCTGCTAAAATGGTTTTAAGAGACGTAGCTCGTGTATTCGGGCTTTCTCAAAGTGAATCTAATCGCTGGTCAGCTGCTGTTCCTAATGCGCTAAAAATGACTCTTAAAACAGCTTTTGCTGAATCAAAAAAATTAGTTGAGCTGGTGAATTCTTCTGAAAGTAACAAGCTGCTTTTTGATACAGCATTGCGTTTGGAAGGTTTGCCGCGCCATGTTTCTACCCATGCTGCTGGTGTAGTAATCAGTGACAAAAACTTATTGGATTTAGTTCCTCTGCAACCAGGCTCTAACGACATCTTTCTTACACAATTCACAATGAATGATGTTGAAAAAATCGGTTTACTTAAAATGGACTTTTTGGGATTGAGAAATCTTTCAATTATTGATAATACACTCAAGTCTGTTAAACGGATTAATCAAGAAGAGATCATTTTAAATCAAATACCATTGAATGATGAAGCAACACTCGCTCTTTTTAGACGCGGTGAAACAAGTGGTGTTTTTCAGTTTGAATCAGCCGGTATTCGAAATGTGCTAAGAAAATTAGGACCGACGAGTATTGAAGATATAGCGGCAGTGAATGCATTGTATCGCCCTGGACCAATGCAGAACATCGATTTATTTATTCGAAGAAAAAAAGGCTTGGAAGCTATTGACTATCCAGATCCGATTCTAGAACCAATTTTAAAAAATACTTATGGCGTAATTGTTTACCAAGAACAAATTATACAAGTTGCTTCTCAAATGGCTGGCTTTAGTTTAGGTCAAGCGGATATTTTAAGACGAGCTGTCAGCAAAAAGAAAAAAGATATTCTAGATGAAGAGCGTAAACATTTCGTGTCTGGTGCACTGGAACAAGGACATAGTGAAGCCGTAGCGACAACTATTTATGATTATATAGAACGTTTTGCTGATTACGGATTTAACCGATCACATGCGTTTGCGTATTCATTCATCGGTTTTCAAATGGCTTATCTTAAGGTTCATTACCCAGGAGCTTTTTATACAGCGATTCTCCATTCTGTCAGACATAATCCAAACAAAATCAAAGAATATATCGGAGAAGCTCGTAAAAATAAAATGACCATTCTTCAGCCATCAATTAATGCAAGCCAATATAGCTTCTACTTAAAAGATGAAAAACAAATTATGTTTGGTTTTAGCTCATTGAAAGGCATCCGTCGAGATTTTATTCAAAACATTTTAGATGAGCGGAAAGAACGCGGCATATTTCAATCGTTTGAACAGTTTTTATTAAGAATTGACCGCAAATGGTTAAAAGTTGAAAATATCGAACCGCTAATTGCTATTGGAGCATTTGATGAACTACAGCCCAATCGTCGACAATTAGCTGATAGCCTAGATAGCGAAATTCAAAATATTGTTTATAGCGGCGGCAGCATGGATCTGCTGGAAGACACGTTGAAGTTAAAAAAAATCACAGTGCCTGATTATTCTCTAGAAGAAAAATTAGAGCAAGAAGAGCAGTACCTTGGGGTCTATTTATCGGGACATCCAACTGAAGAATTCAAAAAAACTAAAATTGCCAAACAAGTAACTTTAATCACTGATATTGTTGAAAAACAAAGTGTTCGGTTATTAATTTACGTGAAAGATATTCGGGTGATTCGAACGAAAAAAGGCGAACAAATGGCTTTTGTTGAAGGAGATGATCTAACAGGTTCACTCTCGTTAACCTTATTTCCGACAGTTTATCGAACGCTCCGCCAGAATGTAGAGAAAAACCAAGTTTACTACGTAGAAGGTAAAGTTGAAAAAAGTAATTATAATCAAGAACTGCAACTTTTGGTAAATAGAATAGAAAAAGCTAGTGATATAGAAAAAATGATTAGTGCAACAACTTGTTATTTGAAAATTTCAGAAGAAAAAGATCAAAAAGAGATATTACAGCATGTCCATGAGGTCATTCAAGCTAACAAGGGACAGACTCCTGTCATTCTATACTTTGAAAAAGATCAGAAAAAATTAGTCCTAGGTGAAGAAAACTGGGTGCTTGATTCGGAAGAAGTCAAAGTAGAATTAAAAGCAATTTTAGGCGATGAAAATGTTGTTTTCAAATGATTTACGGTAAAAAATACTAATTGTTTTCATCTTTTTCAACTTTTTCTTCTTAAATCAAGACATTTTGCACTATTAATGGTAAAATGAGTGACGTAATATTTTTGAGTATTAATAACTGTGACAAAATCTGTTACAGCTTAAAAGTATATTATTATGAGGTGAAAGAACGAATGAAACGTATCGGTATTTTAACCAGTGGGGGAGACGCCCCAGGAATGAACGCTGCAATTCGTGCAGTGGTGCGTAAAGGTATTTTTGACGGAATCGAAGTTTATGGGATCAACTACGGTTTTGCTGGTTTAGTAGCAGGTGACATTCGCCGTTTAGATATCGCTGATGTTGGTGACAAAATCCAACGCGGCGGAACTTTCCTATATTCGGCTCGTTATCCAGAATTTGCAACAGAAGAAGGACAATTAAAAGGTATCGAACAATTGAAAAAATTCGGTATTGAAGGTTTAGTTGTCATCGGTGGTGATGGATCTTATCATGGAGCGATGGCTTTAACAAAACGTGGATTTCCTGCTGTAGGAATTCCTGGAACAATTGACAATGATATTCCTGGAACTGACTTTACAATCGGTTTTGATACAGCGATCAATACAGTTTTAGAATCAATTGACCGTATTCGTGATACAGCGACTTCACACGTACGCACATTCGTGATTGAGGTAATGGGACGCGGAGCAGGCGATATCGCTCTTTGGTCTGGTGTTGCTGGCGGTGCAGATGAAATCATCATTCCAGAACATGATTTTGACATGGCTAATGTTGCAAAACGCATCAGAGACGGCCGTGATCGTGGTAAAAAGCATTGCTTAATTATTTTGGCTGAAGGTGTTATGGGCGGAAATGAATTCGCTGATAAATTATCTGAACATGGCGATTTCCATACTCGCGTATCTATTTTAGGTCACGTTGTTCGTGGCGGATCACCAAGTGCACGCGACCGCGTATTGGCAAGTAAATTTGGTTCTTATGCTGTTGAACTATTAAAAGCAGGTAAAGGCGGATTATGTATCGGTATGCTTGATAATCAAGTCGTTTCAGCTGATATTGTTGATACATTAGAAAACCATAAACACAAACCTGACTTATCACTTTATGATTTAAATCAAGAGATCTCTTTTTAAGCATTTTTGAAAAGTAACCTTGAGGAAAATAGATATTTTCACATATGTATAAACAAAAATGGAATAGGAGCGTTTGGTAATGAAAAAAACGAAAATCGTATGTACGATCGGACCAGCTAGTGAAACAGTTGATATGCTAGTAAACTTAATGAATGAAGGAATGAATGTTTGCCGTTTGAACTTCTCACATGGTGATTTTGAAGAGCATGGTAATCGTATCAAAAATATCCGCGAAGCTGCAAAAATTACAGGGAAACGTGTGGCTATCTTACTAGATACTAAAGGTCCAGAAATCCGTACAAACGAAATGGAAAATGGCGCTATCACTTTAAAAACTGGTGATACTGTTAGACTTTCTATGACAGAAGTTTTAGGAACAAACGAAAAATTCTCAATTACTTACCCAGAATTAATTAACGACGTAAACGTTGGTTCTCATATTCTTTTAGATGATGGATTAATTGATTTAGAAGTTACTGATATTGATCGTGGTGCAAACGAAATCGTTACTGAAATTAAAAACGAAGGCGTATTAAAAAATAAAAAAGGCGTAAACGTTCCTGGCGTTTCTGTAAACCTTCCTGGTATTACAGAAAAAGATGCTGCTGATATCCGTTTTGGGATTGAACAAGGCGTTGACTTTATCGCTGCAAGTTTCGTTCGTCGTGCAACAGACGTTCTAGAAATCACTAAAATTCTTGAAGAAGAAAATGCTACACACATCCAAATCATTCCTAAAATTGAAAACCAAGAAGGTATCGATAACATCGATGAAATCTTGAAAGTTTCTGATGGTTTAATGGTTGCTCGTGGTGACATGGGTGTTGAAATTCCAACAGAAGATGTTCCTGTTGTCCAAAAAGAATTAATCAAAAAATGTAACGCTTTAGGTAAACCAGTTATTACTGCTACACAAATGTTGGATTCTATGCAACGTAATCCTCGTCCAACACGTGCGGAAGCAAATGACGTTGCTAATGCTATTTATGACGGAACAGATGCAGTAATGCTTTCAGGTGAAACAGCAGCTGGGGATTATCCTCTTGAGGCAGTTCAAACAATGGCTCGTATTGCTGTTCGTACAGAAGAAGCATTAATCAACCAAGATTCATTCGCGTTGAAACTATACAGCAAAACAGATATGACAGAAGCAATTGGTCAATCAGTTGGACATACTGCACGTAATTTAGGTATTCAAACAATTGTTGCAGCGACAGAATCTGGTCACACTGCACGTATGATCTCTAAATATCGTCCAAAAGCGCATATTGTAGCGATTACTTTCACAGAACAAAAAGCACGTAGCCTATCATTATCTTGGGGTGTATATGCAACCGTTGCTGAAAAACCATCAAGCACTGATGAAATGTTCAGTTTAGCAACTCATGTTTCTCAAGAAGAAGGTTTTGCGAGCGAAGGTGATTTAATCATCATTACTGCTGGTGTTCCAGTTGGTGAAAAAGGTACTACAAACTTAATGAAGATTCAAATGATCGGTTCAAAATTAGTTCAAGGTCAAGGGATTGGCGAAGCTTCAGTTATTGCTAAAGCAGTTGTTGCTAAAACAGCTGAAGAAGCAGTTGCAAATGCAACTGAAGGTTCTGTATTAGTTGTTAAAACAACAGACAAAGATTATATGCCGGCAATTGAAAAAGCTATTGCATTAGTTGTTGAAGAAGGTGGTTTAACTTCTCATGCGGCTGTTGTAGCAATTGCTAAAGATATTCCAGTTATTGTTGGAGCTGCTGATGCAACAAACCTAATCAACAACGATGAGCTAATCACTGTTGATCCTCGTCGTGGTATTGTATACCGTGGCGCAACAACAGCAATCTAAATAGGACACATTATATATTAAAAAGAGTAGAAATAAATCATGCAAATTGATTTATTTCTATTCTTTTTTATCTCTTGTGAACAAATTTTCAAGATCATAGAACATTTTCTTAAAAATTCTTTTAAAACGATTTCATACATGGTAAACTATAAATGTGACTTACTATAAAAATAGGAGTGATAAAATGAAAGCAGCTGTTGTAACAAAAGAAAGTAATGGGAAAGTTGAAATTAAAGACTTAGATCTACGTCCACTCGAAGCAGGTGAAGCATTGGTTGATGTAGAGTATTGTGGCGTTTGTCATACTGATTTACACGTAGCGCATGGTGACTTTGGTGAAGTGCCGGGCCGCGTGATTGGGCATGAAGGTATTGGGAATATTAAAGAAGTTGCTCCGGATGTTAAAAACTTAAAAGTGGGGGATCGTGTTAGTATTGCATGGTTCTTTGAAGGATGCGGTACATGTGAATACTGTACAACTGGTCGTGAAACGTTCTGCCGCGATGTAAAAAATGCTGGTTTCTCTGTGGATGGTGCCATGGCAGAACAATGTATCGTTAAAGCGAACTATGCAGTTAAAGTTCCAGAAGGATTAGATCCAGCACAAGCCAGTAGTATTTCTTGTGCAGGTGTTACTTGTTATAAAGCGATTAAAGTATCTGATGTAAAACCAGGACAATGGATCGCAATTTATGGTATTGGAGGGTTAGGGAACCTAGCTATTCAATATGCAAAAAATGTCTTTAATGCAAAAGTTATTGCTGTGGATATTAATGATGATAAATTAGCGTTTGCCAAAGAATTAGGTGCAGATTTAGTTTGTAATCCGCTAACTGTTGGTGATGCAGGTCAATGGATTCAAGAACAAGTTGGCGGAGCTCATGCAGCAGTTGTAACAGCTGTTTCAAAAGTTGCCTTCAATCAAGCCGTTAACTCAGTGCGCGCGGCAGCAAAAGTTGTTGCAGTTGGTTTACCGCCAGAAACAATGGATTTAGAAATTGTTAAAACAGTTTTAGACGGTATCCAAATTGTCGGATCACTTGTAGGTACTCGCAAAGACTTAGAAGAAGCATTCCAATTTGGTGCAGAAGGCAAAGTAGTTCCGGTTGTTGAAACACGTTGTTTGCATGAAGTCAATGATATCTTTGAAGAGATGGAACAAGGAAAAATCAAAGGTAGAATGGTTGTCGACTTAAAGAAAAAATAGTAAAAAATAAGTAGCTAGCTCAATTTTTTTGAGCTAGCTACTTTAGGGTTATTTTGGATATACTGCAAATCGTTCATTTTTTAAGGAGATAATCTGAATAGGCTCGGCATAAAAATCAGCTAGTTTTGCCTCGTCAAATAGTTCACCTTGCTTTCCTTTTGCAAAAATTTCACCATCTTTTAAAAGCATTAAATGATTAAAACAAGGCAGAATTTCTTCCGTATGGTGGGTCACATAAAGCAACGTAGGGTGTTTATCTTGTTTAGCAATCTGTTGGATTTGCATCAGCAATTTTTCTCTAGCAAACAAGTCTAAACCATTACAAGGTTCATCTAAAATGAGTAATTCTGGATTAGTCATTAATGCTCTAGAAATCAACACTAGCTGCCGCTCACCTTGAGATAATACATCGTATCTTTTTCCGATTAATGACTCGCCGCCAGCATCTATTAAAATTTGTTTTGCGTGCGCTAATTCTGCTTCTGTATAACTTTGATATAATCCGATACTTGCAAATTTACCTGAAAGAACAATTTTTTCAGCAGTTTCCCAATTCTTCATGCGATATTGTAATGCTGTGCTAACCCAGCCGATTCTGCGTTGCAATTCTGGAATAGAATCCTGTCCAAATACTTGTCCTAAAACTTCTAATCTACCGCTAGAAGGCCAAAGATAGCCGCAAATTAATTGCAAAAGCAATGTTTTTCCAGCACCATTTAGGCCGAGAATCGCCCAATTTTCTGATGCATTTACTTTCCAGTTTACGTTATTTAACAATGTTTTCTTATCCCGAATAAAAGAGACATTTTTAAATTCAAATGCTTTCATAAAACTCCTCCTTTTCTTTATTCTACCATTAAAAATAAATTATAAAATAAAATAACCTGAAAAAATCTGAAAGAAGAAAATACTGTCAAGAAAATTTCATTGACAAAGCTTTCATACCCCTGTATAATTGCTTTTGTTGCTTAGAGGTGATGAATATGAAATGGTCTTTACTAGAATTAAACAAATATAAAGACAAACCGTGTGAATTTTCAGAGACATTAGATTTAAAAGAGTCGCTGATACAAAGAGATAATCTGATCCTAGATGTTAGTCCGGTTAAAGTAACTGGGATTTTGACAGTAGGAAAGGACGAGTATTTAATTCATTATAAAATTGATGTTATTGTAACAGTTCCATCTTCACGTTCTTTAACACCTGTTCCGCTTGCGCTAACAATTAATGTGGACGAATTATTTATGACTTCTGAACAATATCAGCGTAAAGATGAACGTTTGCCTGAGGAAGAAATTATTTTGTTGGAAAAACCAACAATTGATTTAGATGAATCAGTCGAAGACAATATTTTATTGTCGATTCCTCTACAAGTACTATCTGAAGAAGAACAAGACAGTCAGGATATGCCTAAGGGTGATGATTGGGAAGTTTTATCTGAAGAAACATATTTGCAAAAGAGGCAAGAAGAAGCACAACAAATTACGGATCCTCGTCTTGCTAAACTATCCGAATTATTCAGTGAAACACCTGATGAAAGTGATGAGCAGTAAGATTGGAATATATTGTGCATGTATTTGCACACATCTTTACAAGGAGGTGGAACACCAATGGCAGTACCAGCTAGAAGAACTTCGAAAGCTAAAAAGGCAAAACGTCGTACTCATTACAAATTAACAATCAAAGGTTTGAATGCATGTTCAAACTGTGGCGAAATGAGAAAAAGCCACCACGTATGTCCAGCATGTGGTCATTATGATGGAAAAGACGTAATATCTAAAGAAGCATAAAACATTTTTTGAAAATGTTAAAATACCCTAGGCTAACCATGGAGCCTAGGGTATTTATTTTTATACAAAATTAGGGAATAAGTTAGATCATCGAAAATAGAAAAAGATAAATGGATTTTTCGAACTATTTTTGTTTTCATATCAAGCATTCTACGTTATAATAATGTAGATTATAAGAAAATTCTAATGAAATTTCTTTTCAAAGATAGTAGGAGGACACAACATGACAAAACAACAATTTGGCGTAGTCGGAATGGCCGTAATGGGGAAAAATTTAGCATTGAATATCGAAAGTAGAGGATATACAGTTGCTCTATTTAATCGAACAGGTTCGAAAACAACAGCAGTTGTTGAAGAACATCCAGATAAAAACTTTAAAGCGACTTATACAATTGAAGAATTTGTCGACTCTATTGAAAAACCACGTCGTATCATGTTGATGGTTCAAGCTGGTTTTGCAACTGATGCAACAATTCAAGAATTATTGCCGCATTTAGATAAAGGTGATATCTTGATTGACGGAGGGAACACTTTCTTTAAAGATACTATTCGTAGAAATGAAGAATTAGCTAATTCAGGCATCAACTTTATCGGAACTGGAGTTTCTGGCGGAGAAGAAGGTGCGCTGAAAGGACCTTCAATTATGCCAGGTGGACAAAAAGAAGCGTATGAATTAGTTGCTCCAATTTTAGAAAAGATTTCTGCCAAAGCAGAAGATGGTGAAGCATGTGTGACTTACATTGGTCCTAATGGTGCTGGTCACTATGTAAAAATGGTCCATAATGGGATCGAATATGGTGATATGCAATTAATTGCAGAGTCATATGATTTAATGAAAAATATTCTTGGTTTATCAGTTGATGAAATGGCTGAGATTTTTAAAGAATGGAATCAAGGTGAGTTAGACAGTTACTTGGTTGAGATTACAGCAGATATTCTAACACGTAAAGACGATGAAGGAACAGGCAAACCGATTGTTGATGTTATTATGGATGCTGCCGGTAATAAAGGAACAGGTAAATGGACGAGCCAAAGTGCTTTAGATTTAGGTGTGCCGTTACCATTAATTACAGAATCTGTATTTGCTCGTTTTATTTCTGCATATAAAGATGAACGTGTAAAAGCAAGTAAAGTTTTAGCTAAACCGGAGAATGTTTCTTATCAAGGTGATAAAGAAGAACTAGTTGAAAAAATCCGTGAAGCTCTCTATTTCAGTAAAATCATGAGTTATGCGCAAGGATTCGCACAATTGCGTGTGGCTTCTGAAGAATATGATTGGGATTTACCATTTGGCGAAATTGCTAAAATCTGGCGTGCTGGCTGTATCATCCGCGCTCAGTTTTTACAAAAAATCACTGATGCCTATGAAAAAAATCCTAAAATTGAAAACTTGTTATTAGATGAATACTTTACCGACATCACAAAAAGATACCAACAAGCTGTTCGTGATGTGGTCTCAATTGCTGTACAAGCGGGTGTCCCAGTACCAACATTTGCTTCAGCAATTGCCTACTATGATTCTTATCGTTCAGAGCGCTTGCCTGCAAATATTATTCAAGCACAAAGGGATTATTTTGGCGCACACACATATCAACGTACAGATAAAGAAGGAACCTATCATTACAGTTGGTATAACGAAGAATAATATGTTTGAAGACCATGGGATTTTAAAGATTCTCATGGTTTTCTTTCTTTTTATATACAAATATGTAGATTTGTAAGGAATAATTAAGTTGCTGCTAGCTTTTTAAAAGAAAAATGGGTATAATGGGTAGGCTTTAAGATAGCTTTTAAAGAGAAAGGACAAATAACCAATGAGTAATATTCTAATTATTGAAGATGAGAAGAACTTAGCACGTTTTGTTGAACTAGAGTTGAAGCATGAGGGCTATACTACAGAAGTTCACTACAATGGACGTACTGGTTTAGAAGCGGCTTTAAATAATGATTGGGATGCTATCCTTTTAGATTTGATGTTACCTGAATTAAATGGACTTGAAGTTTGTCGACGTGTGCGTCAGGTGAAAAATACACCAATCATCATGATGACAGCTCGTGATTCAGTAATTGATCGAGTATCTGGATTAGATCATGGAGCAGATGATTACATTGTTAAACCATTTGCAATAGAAGAATTATTAGCACGTTTACGCGCATTACTTCGCCGAATCGATATTGAAGGTGATAAAAACGTTGCAAAACAAACAACAATTACTTACCGTGACTTAACGATTGAAAAAGAAAATCGTGTAGTTCGCCGTAACTCCGAAATGATCGAATTAACAAAACGTGAATATGAACTATTATTAACTTTAATGGAAAATGTAAATGTTGTATTAGCCAGAGACGTACTTTTAAACAAAGTATGGGGCTATGAGACAGAAGTTGAAACAAATGTAGTAGATGTTTATATTCGCTATTTACGTAATAAAATTGATGTTCCAGGGGAAGAAAGCTACATTCAAACTGTTCGTGGGACAGGTTATGTGATGCGCTCGTGAAAACGATAAAAAAGAAAAGAAATGAAAACAAAGAACTGAAGGGGCCTTCCTTGACTATCAAGTGGGCTTCCGCAAGTTCTTTCTTCATATTTGCTGTATTTACAATATTTGCTGTTATCACTTATAAATCGTCGGTTAATCTTATAGTAGAAGAAGAACGGGAAAGTTTAGAAAGAACAGTTGCTGAAGTTGGCAATCGTTTGGCAAATGCAGGAGAAGATTTAACCGTATCTGAAGTCTACGATAAATTAAAGACTCCCACCATTGATATTAATGATTTAGATAGTAAAAAAGTTTCCGTTGAAGGTTCATTATTGGAGATGGACAGCATGTTGTCAGAATTAGGAGAACCTGCACTTTTTCTAACCGTCTATAATACAAGTGGTACTCTTATTTTCGAAACACAAAAAGGACAAAGCGAATTAATTGGTAAAGAAAAACAAGCAGCTGAAATTCGAACTCTGAACGATAAGACTGGTTTTTTAATGATCCAACCAGTCTATTCTAAAGAAACAAGGGAACAAATAGGTTTCATTCAAGCTTTTTTTGAATTATCTTCATTTTATGATATAAGAAACCGTTTGTTATTAACGCTGATTATCTTAGAAATTATCTCATTTATTTTAAGTAGCATTCTTGGCTTTATTTTATCCTCTTATTTCTTAAAACCATTAAAAGTTCTAAGAGATACGATGGATACAATCCGAAAAGATCCGCAATCGGATATTCATATGCCAGATATTCATTCTAATGATGAGTTAGCTGATCTTGCTGAGATATTTAATGAAATGTTAGACCGGATGCGACGTTATATTGAACAACAAGAACAATTTGTAGAAGATGTTTCCCACGAATTGAGAACACCTGTTGCGATTATTGAAGGTCATTTAAATCTATTGAATCGCTGGGGCAAAGAAGACCCTGAAATTTTGGATGAATCGCTTGAAGCTAGTTTGCAAGAAATTGTCCGCATGAAGAGTCTTGTGCAAGAAATGCTCGATTTATCAAGAGCAGAACAAGTAGATGTTCAATATTCAAATCATACAACAAATGCAAAACAAGTAGTTTATCAAGTCTTTAATAATTTTAAGATTCTGTATCCAGATTTCGTCATCACGCTGGATGATGATTTACTCCATGAAGTAACTCTTGGGATTTATCGTAATCATTTTGAACAATTGTTGATTATCATATTAGATAACGCAGTAAAATATTCTACAACGCGCAAAGAAGTTCACATTTCAATATCTAAAACACTAAATGAATTTGAAATTGCTATTCAAGATTTTGGAGAAGGTATTCCAAAGGAAGATTTAGATAAGATTTTTAACCGTTTTTATCGTGTTGATAAGGCAAGAGCACGTAATAAAGGCGGAAATGGATTAGGTTTATCGATTGCAAAACAGCTAGTAGAAAACTACAAGGGCAGAATTGATGCTGAAAGTGTCGTTCATCAAGGGACGATATTTAGAATTTATCTTCCAATAGTAGAAAAAGATATTATGAAAGAATAGGGAAGGGTCTCCTTGTTCTTTTTTATTTAGCGAATATTCTTACAGAAAATCTTTTAAATGATCAATAAAAAGCGAATGCTAACATAGAGTTTTATCAATTCGTTCGTCAAGAAAAAAAAGGGAGGTAATTAGCCATTTTCTAGTTGCTTTTTATGATAAGTCTTGTTATATTTATAAATGTTCTAGACGAATGTAAATCAATCAAAAATAAAAAAACAAAAAATGTTTTTTTCTCTTGACGGATGTAATACAGACATGATAGAATAACAAAGCTGTTAAGCTTGAAGAGCAAAAAGAACT
>NZ_AMDP01000019.1 GCF_028128615.1 Enterococcus sp. 5H
TGAGTGCAAGCACTCGGCAGGAAAGAAGCGTTCGACTTGCATGTATTAGGCACGCCGCCAGCGTTCGTCCTGAGCCAGGATCAAACTCTCATAATAAAAGTTGAACACAATCTTGCGATTGTTAAGCTCATTTGTTTGCTAGCATATTGCTTCGCTTGTTAAAAATTGTTGGTTGTTTTTACCGTTGTAAAAACAACCTACACATTTGGTTCGTCTTACTTTGTTCAGTTTTCAAAGGTCTACGTTGTTACCTCGCAGCAACTTTTATATCATATCAAATCTTCGATTTGATGTCAACACTTTTTTTAAAAAAGTTTCAAAGTTTTTTCTGCTTGATGTTATCGAATGTTTCGCGACAACTTCATTAGTTTATCAGGTTGTTTGTTATTTGTCAACAACTTTCTTCCTGATTTTTCAAGTTTTTTTGAAACTTGAAATGTTATTCTATTTTCATCACTCGGCATGTTTCATCCGTGCCTTGCGACAAGATATAATATACCAAGTTTCCGAGCTTTGGTCAACTAAAATTTGCATTTTTTTTAAACTTTTTTTCGTTACCGATTGTTTTATTACTTTTGTTGTTTATTGTTCGTTTTTGGCTCGAAAAAGAGTCCTTTTTGCTTCAATTCTTAATTTTTAGTAACATATTCTAAATTTCACGTAATATCTCCTAGTTTTTGTCAATTTTCTGCTTTTTTTGATAGAATGTAAGAGAAGAATTCTACTATAGTAATGGAGGAAATAAAAGAGATGAAAATTTTAGTTGCTGATGACGATAAAGAGATTGTAGAACTACTGAGTATTTATATTCATAATGAAGGCTACGAGGTAATTAAAGCTTATGATGGTAAAGAAGCCTTATCTAAAATTAGAACAATATCGGATATTGATTTACTTATCTTAGATATCATGATGCCAATTATGGATGGTATGCAAGTTGTTAAAGAGTTAAGGAAAGAATCGCAAATACCTATTATCATGCTTACTGCTAAAACAACTGACATGGACAAAATCAAAGGTTTGGTTGCTGGTGCAGATGACTACGTAACTAAACCATTCAATCCATTAGAAGTGATGGCTCGTGTTAAATCAATTTTGCGACGCAGCCAAATGCAGCAAAAAGCTGATGAGCCAGATATTTTGGAAGTTGGATCTTTGATTATTAATAAAGATTCACATGAAGTTAAAACAATAGAAGGAAAAGAAATCCAATTAACTGCATTAGAATTTGGGATTTTGTATTTATTGGCAAGTCATCCCAATCGGGTATTTAGTGCCGATGAGATTTTTGAGCGG
Organism: Enterococcus sp. 5H; assembly: GCF_028128615.1. GTDB lineage: Bacteria > Bacillota > Bacilli > Lactobacillales > Enterococcaceae > Enterococcus_L. The sequence goes on from NZ_AMDP01000019.1 coordinate 1,297, forward strand.
GTATGGCAGCAAGAAAGTATTGTTTCAGCTAAAACCGTTATGGTTCACGTTAGTCACTTAAGGGACAAGATTGAAGAGGCAACCGGTGGAGAAAAAGTCATTCAAACAGTTTGGGGAGTTGGATATAAAATCGATGCTCGTTAGACAAAAAAAAGTTGAAAAACAAAAGCGTATTACTTTAACATCTAAAGAAATTAGTGAATTATTAGCGGAGGGAATCGTCACAATTGTTCTGTTACTTCTATTAAATGTTTCTATTACGGTTATTTTAAGTGGTAGTCCAACTATCAAGGGTTTAATCTGGGCAACTAAAGGTGCGTTTGCTCAAGAACTAAATACTGATTTATTTTGGAGTTGGGGGAAATTTATTATTCCCATTTTCTTTGTGGTAGACGTTGGCGTATTATATTGGCGTTTAATCCGGCGCTATCGTCAAATGCAATTACGTCATATCATCAGTGAACTTCATTATATAGCAGATGGAAACTACGATCATCGAATTCCTTTTGAACTAAGTGGTGATTTAGCTAAAATCGTTACAAGTGTTAATGGTTTGGTTGACAGCACTGTAGCAGCGATTGAGGATGAACGGAAAATCGAAAAATCAAAAGATGAATTAATTACTAACGTTAGTCATGATATTCGAACACCGTTAACTTCTATTATAGGTTATTTGGGATTAATCGAAGATCGTCAGTTCCATAATGAAGAAGATTTACTAAAGTATACACATACTGCTTATGTTAAAGCTAAACAAATGAAATTGCTTGTAGATGATCTTTTTGAATATACAAAAGTTCGACAACCAACTGTTCCTATCAATGCTATCCATTTTGATATGGCCCAATTGATTGAACAGCTGGCTGCTGATTTTGAACTTGAAGCTGATAAAAACGGTATGGTTATCCAAGTAAACGCTAATCCTGCTTCACTTAAGATGGATGGAGATACTGAAAAACTTGTACGTGTTTTTAACAACTTACTATCAAATGCCTTAAAATATGGGAAAGGCGGGAAAAATATTGTCATTGATGTCGAAAAAATCGGTACCGAAGCAGTTATCTCTGTTAGAAATGATGGCCCGCCAATTCCTAAAAAATCTTTGGATCAATTGTTCGATCGGTTTTATCGTGTGGAAGAATCCCGCTCTCAAGAAACAGGCGGAACTGGTTTAGGTTTAGCTATTGCTCAAAGTATCGTTGCTTTGCACGGTGGATATATCTATGCAACTTCTGATAACCACTGGACGTCTTTCATCATTCATCTACCCTTAAAAAGAAATATGTCCGCAGTAAATTGATGCTCTTTGTTAACTACGGTTGACATTCAAATGAAAATTTTGTATTCTAGTGACAAGCAAAGAGAAAAAGTACTTATAGCCTAGAATTAAAGAGAGTTTGCGGTGGTGTGAGCAAATATTCTACTATAACGAATTCCATCTCTTTTAGATGTATCTGACGAAATAAGTTAGATCGGTCGCAGCCGTTATCTGCATTTACAAGGGCAGCATTTAAGCTGAACTTGGGTGGTACCGCGAAATTCAAGTCATTTCGTCCCAAGATATTTTTTGGGATGGAGTGGCTTTTTATTTTACTACCATGTTATTTAGCTTTATGGGTTATGTTTCGACAATCTGTCAAAACTGAATGATCCCGCTATGCTTTTATTTTAAGGAGGAGTTTATATGTTAGATGTAAAAATGATTCGTCAAAATTTTGATGAGGTTCAGGCAAAATTAAAAACGCGCGGAGTAAAAGAAGAAATCCTTGTAGAGTTCTTACGTTTAGATGAAAGTCGCCGTAATTTATTGGTAAAAGCTGAAGAATTAAAAAAGTATCGAAATGACGTTTCAGCTGAAATCGCACAATTAAAACGAAACAAAGAAGATGCTACTGAAAAAATTAATGAAATGAAAGAAGTCGGTGGAAACATCAAAGCGCTTGATACTGAAATTGAGGAGATTGATGCACAACTTCTGACAATTTCTACTACGTTGCCAAACCTCCCTCACGATTCTGTCCCTGTTGGTACTGACGAAGATGATAATGTAGAAATCCGTCGTTGGAGTGAGCCTAGAAGCTTCGCTTTTGAGCCAAAACCACATTGGGATGTAGCTGAAAACTTAGGCATTCTAGATTTTGAACGAGGTGCAAAGGTTTCAGGAAGTCGTTTTGTTTATTATAAAGATCTAGGTGCTCGTTTAGAACGGGCTTTGTATAACTTTATGTTGGACATGCATGTATACGATCATGGCTATACTGAAATGATGACACCATATATTGTAAATAGCAATTCTATGTTTGGTACTGGACAGTTCCCTAAATTTAAAGAAGATGTTTTCCAATTGGAAGGCACTGATTTAACATTGATCCCAACTGCTGAGGTTCCATTAACCAACTACTATAATAATGAAATTTTGGAAGGCAAAGATTTGCCAATTTATTTCACTGCATTGAGCCCATCTTTCCGTTCTGAAGCTGGTAGTGCCGGTCGTGATACACGCGGATTGATTCGTCTGCATCAGTTTAATAAAGTTGAAATGGTTAAATTTAGTGATGCAGATCATTCATACGAAGAACTTGAAAAAATGACAGCTAATGCGGAAGAAATCTTACAAAAATTGAACCTACCTTACCGAGTGATGAAGTTATCTACTGGCGACATGGGCTTTTCTGCTGCCAAAACATATGATTTAGAAGTTTGGATTCCTGCTCAAAATGCGTATCGCGAAATTAGTTCTTGTTCAAACTGTGAAGACTTCCAAGCTCGCCGTGCAATGATTCGTTACCGTGATGAAAATGATAGAGTTCAATATGCGCATACACTAAACGGTTCTGGTTTAGCTGTGGGACGGACAGTTGCAGCAATTCTAGAGAATTATCAAAATGAAGATGGTTCAGTAACTATTCCAGAAGTTTTAGTTCCTTATATGGGTAATTTAAAATTAATTAAATAAAAGGAAATTTCCTCAAATATTTATTGAAAGTATAAATTGTGCGTGCTACATTATGATTATTACATGAGCTAAATTATAAATAGAAGGATTAAACGTTATGGACAGAAATAATCACCCACGCGCTAGACGAGACACTCGTCGTGAAAGAAACAAAAAGAAATTTCCGAAAAAAATTGGTTTGGGCGTTATATCCTTCGTTTCTCTATGTTTGATCTGTGGTGGAGCATATGCTGCATACACTATTCAGCAAAAACCGAAACAAGACGACACTGCTGCAGACAACAAGCAATATGAGCAAAAAGAAGCCGCTCTACTAGAAAATATTCGCGCATCGCAAAAACAAGAAAATATTGAAAGTACTGAGCACGAAAATACAGATGGCAACATTCAAACACTACTCTATGAACCAGTTGCCACTGACTCTATCCCTCAATTACCAGAATTAAAAAATGAACTAACTACTTTAATAGAAACAAATAAAAAGATCCAACCCACAGAAACACAAATAAAAATTGTAGGACAGATAAAAAGGCTCCAGCTAAATCAACAAATTCTTGGCTACCAAGCAAAACTTGAAACGTATACTTGGGATCAAAAAAAAGATAACTGGACTGAAAAAACGGAAACCGGTAAGCTCATCTCCTACGTTAATGAGACAACAAATCAACAGCTAAAGCTGGTAGATTTGTTTACGGATGATGCTAACTTTCTCGCAGTAAAACAAGTCATTCAGCAAAAATTACTGGATGAAAGTTCTGACGGTAATGCGGTCATTGACCAGGTACTTAATATGCCGAATCTTCCGTTAGATACAACTAGCTTTACGTATTACTCAGATAAAATCACTCTGACATTGCCTGAAAATATTGCGGGTAAAACAGAAATTACTCTGCCGTACAAAGATATTGCTGGGTATATCAATTCTGAATTAATTGATCCTGATAGTGTCAAAGATGCACTGCCTGAACCTTTAGATCCAAATAAAAAATACATTTCTTTAACTTTTGACGATGGGCCCAACCCTGAGACTACACCAAGACTTTTAGATATTTTAAAAGAAAAAGGTGTTAAAGCAACTTTCTTTATGTTAGGGCAAAACGTTGTAAAACATGAAGCGCTAGCTAAACGGGTAGCCGACGAAGGTCATGAAGTTGCCAGTCACTCATACTCTCATCCACAATTAACAAAAGTTGATGCTCAAAGAGTGAAAGACGAGGTCCAAAAAACCGATAAAGCCATTTATCATGCTACCGGTAAGCTTCCTACTGATTTTAGACCACCTTATGGAGCTGTAAATAAAGATGTTGCCGCAATAATTGGTAAACCAATTATCCAGTGGTCGGTAGATTCTCAAGATTGGCAAAGTCACAATGCAGATGCCATCATCAAACGTGTTAATGAAACTGCCTATAATGACACTATTGTCTTAATGCATGATATTCATCCGGATACAGTAGATGCAGTACCTAGAGTCATTGACTGTTTGCGTGAAGAAGGTTATGAGATTTTACCTTCTAGAGAATTATTAGGTAAAAAAGCGAAACCTTTACACATGTATTATGGTTCTAAAGATGAACGTCCGGTACAATAAAAAAGAGGCTGAGAAAAAAGCGTCTAGCTCCGAGAAATAAGAAGGGATTCACAAAAATTGCCAAGAATCACCATGAGCTTGCGAATGGATGATAATTGGTACCTACTCGGTGCTCTTCAAATTTTTGTGAATTTCAGCTTATTTCCGAAGGAGCTGCTTTTTTCTCGCCGTTTATTCGGTTCTAGTGAGTGAAACAAAACTGATCTTTAGTTTTGTCCCACTCACTTTTACTATTTTATTGTTCTACAGAATAATTAGGTGCTTCTTTTGTAATTTGAACATCATGAGGATGAGATTCTTTCAATCCATTACCACTCATTTGAACAAACTGTGCTTCTTCACGCAATTGTTTTAGATCTGCCGCACCTACATAACCCATACCAGATTTTAAACCGCCAATCATTTGGAAAACGATATCCGATACACTACCTTTGTAAGCAACACGACCTTCAATTCCTTCTGGAACTAGTTTGTTCGCCTCATTTACGCCGCCTTGGAAGTAACGGTCACTTGAACCTTTTTCCATTGCGCCTAATGACCCCATACCACGATAGGTTTTAAAACGACGACCTTGATAAATCTCGAATTCACCTGGTGATTCATCCGTTCCAGCTAACATACTACCTAACATGACAGCATGTCCACCAGCAGCTAATGCTTTTACGATATCACCTGAATATTTAATTCCGCCATCAGCGATAATTGCTTTTCCATATTGACGTGCAACAGAAGCTGCATCATAAATAGCTGTTAATTGAGGTACACCAACACCTGCTACTACACGAGTTGTACAAATTGAACCTGGTCCGATCCCGACTTTAACAACATCAATACCTGCATCATAAAGTGCTTTGGCACCCTCTGCAGTTGCGATATTTCCAGCAATCAATGTAGCTTCCGGGAACGTATCACGAATTTCTTTAATTTTACGGATTACACCTGCACTGTGTCCGTGAGCTGTATCAATGACAATCGCATCTGCCCCTGCTTCTAATAACGCTTCCGCACGCTCAAATGTATCACTTGTCACGCCGACCGCAGCCGCTACTAGTAAACGTCCATGCTCATCTTTAGCAGCGTTAGGGAACTCGATTACTTTTTCAATATCTTTAATTGTAATTAAACCGCTTAAACGATTATTTTCATCAACGATTGGTAATTTTTCAATTTTGTGTTTTTGTAAAATCTTTTCAGCATCTTTCAGAGAAGTGCCAACTGGGGCTGTTACTAAGTGGTCTTTTGTCATAACTTCGTCAATTTTCATTTGATAATCAGTGACAAAACGCATGTCTCGGTTAGTGATGATTCCAACTAAAATACGATTATCCATCGTTTCTACAATCGGCACACCGCTAATTCGATATTTACTCATTAAATTTTCAGCATCTGCTACTAAATTTGAAGGTGTTAGGAAAAATGGATCAATGATAACTCCGCTCTCAGAACGTTTTACTTTGCGTACTTCATCAGCTTGTTGGGCAATGCTCATATTTTTATGGACAACACCTAATCCGCCTTGACGCGCCATTGAGATCGCCATTTTGCTATCTGTTACGGTATCCATACTTGCACTGATTAGAGGAATATTCAACTTAATATTTTTCGCTAACTGTACACTCATATCTACTTCATTCGGCAGTACGTGACTTTCTGCAGGAATCAATAAAACATCATCAAATGTAAGACCTTTTTTCGCGAATTTTGTTTCCCAGTTTGACATTTTCTAGACCACTCCTCTATTTAATTTTATATAAGAAAATAACAGATATTATAAGGGAAGTCAACCTGATTTCCTTGTTTGCAGAGATTTTCTTACTGTTTTCCAAAACATGAGCATTTTCTCATTTTTCTGTTATCAAAATAAAAGGATAATCAAGTTTTTTTCTTTGATTTGTATTTAGAAACATCAACAAACTTCCATGATACACAGATTAAAAGTGTTAGGAGCGACAAAACTAAAGCCAGCCTTTGCACTAAAGTAGTTTGATAGTAAATAGTTGCTTTTCCTTTCCCAGTTAAGTTTACATCAACCAGTCCGTTTTTAGCATTTAAAGATGTTTTGATTTGTGCTTCGTTATTTTCATCTATTATTTTTGCTTGGTAACCATGGTAGTAGATAAACGGAATAGTGACCGTACTGTTTTCGGAGTCTTTAACATCATAATCAAACGTAACCGAATCAAAATCCAATTTCACATTCGCTATTTCGACCTCATTTGAATCATAGACAACTTTACGGGTTTTATTTTTCTTAATTATTGAATAATTCGCTTCTTTGGGTAAGTATTCATGTCCGGCACCAATATAGTAGCTGTTTGTTTGATCGTATTTTTGATGGGAGAGAATTCGTTTTCCTTCCGTGCTAAGGCTTTCAGCTTCATAAATTACCACACCAAACAAAATAACCGCTACTAAAAAGACCTTGCTTCCAGGAAATTTTTGAAAGAAACCAATATCATCATTTGCTACTAGATAAGAAAGTAGTAACGTGACTACTGACAAAAAACGCCATGGAAATTGAATTGTATTTAATGGTGTCTGATTAAATAATTGCCATGGAAACAAGTTTGTCGTCATAAGCATAAAAAATAAAGCAAGAATAATTAAATCCCGATTAGCTGAATTTTTTTTGAACAAAGATATTGTGTACACAACCAAACCGATTAACAAAATAATCCCGATATTTGCAGATGAAGCATGAAATACACTATTTTTAAAACTATTTACAAACAATTCTCCTACGGAATAACTTCTATCTGAAATCATTGTTAAAGGATTCGAAGTCACCTGAAACGTAACATGCGCCATCTGTTCAAAAACAGGTAATAAGTAAAAAGCCAACAATAAAATGGTTAACCCAGCCGCTTTTAAGATAGCTATTATAGGCTGTTTCTTGAAAAAAATCCTTGCATTTAACAAGATATAACAAGCGATAAAAATACTAATAATTTCCAACGAAATAAAATGAGCTAACCCAATCCCTGTCATTGCCAAAGTTAAGAGAGGCCACTTCTTATAATCTCCATTTTTTAAATAATGTAGACTTACTAACACGAGTGGAAAAAAACTCATTGCCAGCAGTTCACCAATTGCTTGTCGGTTTAAAAAATCCTGCAAACGATAAATGGATAGTGTATACAATAATGAAAATAAGTAACTTTTCCCTTTGGACAAAGTCATCCATCTACCTGATAGATAAGTAATCACAAAAGTACCCATATTAATCACAATAGCGAAGATAATAAAACTAGATGCTAACGATAAACCACACGCTCGCAAGATTGCTGGAAAATATAAATAAAAATCCGGATAAAACAAGCTTGATGCATAACCATATCCACCAATAAAAAAGTAACTGATTCTAGGTAATAATGTGCCTTGCTGCAAAGATAAAGCAAGTCCTTCAATTCGATTTTGATGAAAATGATAGTCATCCCCAATTAAAATATTTCCGTTTCGAAAGTATACAATATACAACGATAGAAAACTAAGTAGACTGAAACTTAAAATTATCAATATCCTACTATGTTTATCAATCCATAATTTCATCCATTCACCTCTTCCGTATGTATTGAAAATAAATTGAAATTTTCATTCCTCATAACTATGGTATAATGCCCAAGATTTTCTTTCAAATAAGAACCCTTTGATTCTTAAAATGTTTAAATTCAAGATAAATAAAAAAAGATACATTCCCCTCTGAGAATGCGTCTTAGAAATACATGAAGAGAAAAGCACACAGAATAGAAAAAACAAGTCCGATTTTGACACTGTTCATCAAAATCGGACTTATTTTCTTTTGGAGATAGGGCTATTGTCCCACTCTCTATGCTAATTAACGCGCTAAACTGCTGCGCATATTGTATTTTTTCTTTAATAAGTGGCGAACCCCTAAAGCTAGTCCTCCAATAATAATCACGACAACGGGATCTAAAACTGGGTTTATAACAACAGGCAGCATAGCCGAACCTGCAAATACCACTAGCCATAGAAGCATTGCCCCAACTAAAATTAAACCGGTTTTGAACCAACCTGGACGTTTAGATTTATCTGCACCAGGACGATCATATTGGTAAACATGTTTATACATCAGATAAAATACATACCCACCTGCCATTGAAGCTAACACTAATGTTAACAGACCTAATGGTTGTGATTTGCCTTTTGACCACATCATCATAATAGAAAACATAATCGTCATTACACCAAATAATAACAACGTATTATCTAGCCACATTAGAACTGGTGTTGATTCCGGCAGTTCTTCTGGCTTATTTAAAATTGCTTCCGTTCGTTCCGCGACTGTACCAAACAATTGTCGTGCCGTTTTACCGCTTTTTTGACCTTCTACCAAATGTGGTAAAATCTCATGTAAAGCTAGTGTTTGTGCTTCTTCTGAAAGATTGGCAGCGACTAATGATTTTTTCAAATCAAAAATGTATTGTTCGTTTCTCTTTGTCAATTTCTGTTCAAGTTCACGATTTTCTGAAACAATATCTCGAAGTGTTTCTGATTCCATTTTTTGCGTCCTCCTCGCCCATGACCAAACGGGGCAGTCTTTACCTAAAAAGTATTCTAACACATTTTTTAGGGAGAAAAACAGTTTTTAGCAATTTTTTCCTATACATTGAAACGGAATAGCATTACATCGCCATCTTGAACAATATATTCTTTTCCTTCTAAGCGAACTTTTCCTGCTTCTTTTGCTGCCTGCATGTTTCCGTATGTGTTTAAATCATCGAAAGAAACTGTTTCTGCACGGATAAAACCGCGTTCAAAATCAGTGTGGATGATCCCAGCTGCTTGCGGAGCTTTAATTCCCTTGCGGAAAGTCCACGCACGAACCTCTTGTTCACCAGCAGTAAAATATGTTGCCAAACCTAATAAATCATAAGCTGCACGAATCAATTGATCCAATCCAGATTCTTCAATACCTAGTGCTTCTAAGAACTCAGCTTTATCTTCTTCATCTAACTCAGCTATTTCTTCCTCTGCACGCGCACAAACAACAATTACCTCAGCATTCTCATTAGCTGCAAACGTACGTACTTGCTGAACATAAGGATTATTGTCGGAATCAGAAACTTCATCTTCTGAAACATTCGCTACATATAAAATTGGTTTAGCAGTTAATAAGAACAAACTTCTAACAATCTTTTGTTCTTCTTCAGTAAATTCAACTGTACGAGCAGACAAACCTTCTTCTAAAACGGGTTTAAGCTTATCTAATACAGCTAATTCAGCTACTGCGTCTTTGTCTTTCGTTTTAGCAATTTTTGCTACACGTGTATAACGTTTGTTAATTGAATCTAAATCGGCTAATACTAATTCCAGATTAATTGTATCAATATCTGCCAAAGGATCTACACGTCCTTCAACATGGGTAATATTATCGTCATCAAAGCAACGAACGACATGACAAATAGCATCTACTTGGCGAATGTGGCTTAGAAATTGATTCCCTAATCCTTCACCTTTACTTGCGCCTTTAACTATTCCCGCGATATCTGTAAATTCAAATGTTGTTGGAACAGTTTTTTTAGGTTTTACTAATTCAGTTAAGCGTAGCAACCGATCATCTGGTACCTCAACCATTCCCACATTTGGATCTATGGTTGCAAACGGATAATTTGCTGCTTCCGCTCCTGCTTTTGTAATTGCGTTAAAAAGGGTAGATTTCCCAACGTTCGGTAAACCTACGATTCCAGCTGTTAATGCCATTAATTATTCACTCTTCCTTTATCAGTCTTTTTTTTCTAAAATTTTCTTCATTTTCTTTTCGAAATCACGACGCGACATCATAACAATATGCCCGCAATTTGTGCATTTTATTTTAATATCAGCACCCATCCGAATAATTTCCCAACGGTTTGCCTGACAAGCATGCGGTTTTTTCATTTCTACAATATCACCAAGATCATACATTACAGCCATATCCCTTCTAAAAATAATGGATGATTTTCATCAAATTGGACATAAACATACAAAGATACAATACCATTTTTTTAACAATCAAGCAAAAACTATTTTTTTTAGTCTTACATTTTCAAAAATCGATTAAAAATACACGATATTATTTCAAAAAAATGAATATAAAAATACTTTTTAAATGAGATTGTATTTTTTAGTTCCTTATTGGATAATAATGAAAATATTATTACTGAGGACTAATGATTAAAGGAGTTTTCTATTGAGAAAGTTTGACTTATTAGAAAAATTTGAAGTTTATCAAATTGAATTACTAATGTATTTAATTGATACAGGGGGATCAGCAACAAAAAAAGACCTATTAGTTCATTTAAACATAAGTGAGTATTTCTTAACTAAATTAATTGAAAATCTAATCAGCTTAGCTCAAAAATCCGATACTAACTTTTCAATTGAAGTGAATCGAAAAAATGTCCTATTTCAAAAAAAAGCTGAATACTCTCTCCAGCTGCTCTATAATGCCTTAATTAAACATGCACCAAAATATCGAATTCTTGAAGAACTATTTCTACATGGGACAATTAATCCACGGAATTTATGTAAAAAAATTGGAATCAGCCAATCAACTTATTTTAGAAAGATAAAGGAACTAAACGAATTGCTGGAGGAATTTGAGCTGATTATTCAAAAAGGAGTACTGTTTGGATCAGAATTGCAAATTCGCTTTTTTTACATGTCACTTTGCTTAATAACTGATCTTGGAGAGAAAGTAACATCATCAAATATTGATCCTCGAATTTTAACATTAGTCAATACCATACAACAATTGTCGGAAAGTTCATTTTCATTTTCTGCTAAAAAAAAGCTAATTATTTATTTTTGTCTACTAAAGAGAAGATATGTACACAATTGCGTAATGACTTTCAATCAGCACAGGCTAATTTTTTATGATCGGATTAATAAGCATAATCAGAAGAAATTCATACACGTACTCAAAACAACTCCATTATTTAAACAAGTTCATATAGTACTAAGATCATTTTTAGTTTACTATTCTTTTGAAATGCATCCTGATGAAGAAATTTTATTATTGGTTTTTATGGTTACTGAAGAAATCATCCCTAACGACTCTACTTATCTAAATAAACTAAACTTAATTGAAGCGAATAATCGATTCTTTGTTTGGTCATTGAGTACAGAGTTGTTAAATTTTATAGAACAACACTATCCCAATACTAGCTTTAACGATGAGCAGAGAACATTGCTTCATCATTATCTAAAATCTAGCATCTACCGCCATCTTATATTCAGAGGACATATCGACAACTACTGGAAACCACAGCAGGATAACTTACAACCACTCAAAAAAATAGATTATTTCACTACATTTATAAAACAAAAATATTCGGAAATTACGATAAATGATGCTCATGATACGATACTTATTGCAAAAATCACTCATATAATTAATTTTTATGAAGATCATACGAAAAATAGAATATCTGTTGGGATTTTTTTCGAAGGCGATTTCTTTAATAAAAACAAATTTACTGAATGGTGGATTAAACATATTGAGCTCACTTCAATCGCATTAGCTGAACCTTTGTCCCGCAACAAATCTTATGATTTAATTATCAGTAATGTTAATTATCCTCAACTTCAAAAAAGAGGGAAACACTTCTACTTTCTGACTAACTATCAAGAGAACCTAGATATAATTAACCTTGATTATCTATTAAATGATCTTTATTCTTCGAGCTGCTAAGTAACTATCATAGGTCAGCATAGCTTTATCAAAGAATATCACTTCAATCAATTGTAACCTCTATTTGAAGCCTCTAAATTTTATGCAAACTCAAGCTTTTCGACTAATTGACGTTCTTCTGTAAAAAATGAATTTGTATAGCAATCGAGTGTCATTTTTGTTGATGAGTGCCCTAATAACGAACTAATCGTCGCAATATTCCCGCCAGCTTCTAAACACCGGGTAGCGAAGGTATGTCTTAGTGAGTGGAATGAAAAACCTTCTAAGCCTATTTTTTTACGGATCATCTGGAATCGGTAGGCTATTGTTCGCGGTTCAAGTGCTTTATGTTTATTTGAAATAACATAATCGCTTGTTGATATTTGTTGAAGTTCTAACAAATTTTTCTTCAATGCTTCAGTAATTGGAATTCTTCTTTGGGAATTGTTACTTTTAGGCGTCACTTCAATAATTTCTGTTTTTCTTCCTGATTTTTCTTCTGTTTGTATACGCAATACAGTTCGATTAACCCAAAGAGTATTACTGTCAAAATCAATATCTGTCCATTTTAAACCACAAATTTCTCCTATTCGAAGACCAGTTTGTAAAGCAAGTGTAATTGAAAAGAACTTTTGGCTTGAATTAATTTCTTTGAGTAATTTTTCTTGATCTTTTGTTGATAGGGCTTGAACAGTTTTCCGTTTTGTTTTAGGAAGTTCTAGTCCTGTACAAGGATTTTCTGTAAGTAGATTTATTGAAACAGCTTTACTCATACAGTTTTTCAGCACAGAAAATATAGATCTAATCGAGCTGGCTTTTAGCGTGATAGTCATCTCCTTTAGAAGGAGTCTAATGTCTTGTTGTTTTAATTTTTGAAGCTTAATTGAACCAACATATGGTAATACATGAACATTTATTTTATTTTTATAGCTAGCATAGGTACTACTCTTCACTTTTGGGCGAACAAAATTTTCCAACCAGTGATTCGTCCACTCTACCAAAGTTCCTTCGTAAGGCTGCACATTTTTATTATTATTTGACTGTTTTTCATATTTCATAAGAATAAGTTGGTGCTTCACTTCAGAATATTTATAGCCGTAGATATATCCGTAGTGAATTTTTCCATTTTCTTGTCTGCCTTTTATGTATCGACCTTCCCAGCGGCCGTCTTTTCTTTTATATATGTTTTCTCCTCTTCTAGCCATTGTTAAGCTCCTCTCTAAATTGAGTTTTATATGTCTCTTCAAACTAATTCAAACATTTTGTAATTTCCTTTATTTTAATTTTACAATATAGTTTTTTTACTATCCTAAGTATGATTTAAATTTTTTTCTTATACTTTCAAAAAATCCCAAAAAACAAGAAAATTTTGAATGTAACGTTTTATTTTTTACTAAATCTATTCCATTTAAACAAAAAATAAAGAGGTGTCGTCCACAAGAAACATTATAGTTCCATGCCTACCACCCCTCTTGGAAATCATCTACTGTTATTAGAACTGTAACTGCAAGGAACGGCTTAAAAAATTTTTCAATGCAACATATCCATTTAACTTGATTAACAGCTCTTCGGAACAATATACCCAGTAATTTAAAATTGCAGGTCCCGAAATAACTGCTTCTACATTTTCCAAGAACTGACCTAAATCTTCTACCAATTGTCTACAACTTAGTTTTTCAGCAATAATAATCTCGTCTTTACCCTCTAATTCAATCAACATCCATAAATAATCTATAAACTCTACTCTTGTCTTCAACTCTAAAAATTGCTTTCTAGGTATCATTCGTTTTTTATGCACGTCTTTCGCCTCAGTAAAACACTTTAAAATTTCTATTTCTAATACAGAAGTATTCTCATGTGCTACAATCCTCTGACTAGTTTTTTTTGTAGTTATTTTTTTTAATGATAACTGTGTAGATGCAGATATCCAATCTTTTACATTGATAGAAAGTGCTGTTTGCTGAGTCCGATTAAATAAATATTTTCGTGTTTTATTTATTTTTTTTTTCGGTAGATGATTTGAGCCTATAGTTGCCTTTTTCTCATTTAACTTTACCTTATTGCGCTCTTGAACTGGTTCATATTCTTGAATATTTTTTATTCCTTGCTCCGTTTGTTTCATTTGCTCTTTGATTGTTTTACTTACTTTGTCCAACTCGATTTTGATTAACTCTCCTGAATCTAGAACAATAGATTCATTCTTTATCAGTCTGCCTTCTAGTCCTTCTAATTTCTCAGTTAGCAGATTACAACGTTCTAAAACATCATAAATTTCTCTTTCTTTTCTTTTGTTCTCAGCAGCTTGTTCTTGGCTAACAATATGATCGTATCCTTCAATAAGCTCCTTAGCACATTGCTTTAAATCCCGTAGATAGACTGCTTGTTCTTGCTCAAAAAAACCTAAAGTAAATGTTAGGACAATATACGCCGGCGCTGTAAAAACATTTATTTTTTTTATATGCACCACATTATTTTTTTTAGACCAAACTTCTTGTACTTTATTTACAATCTTTTCAAGATTCGCCAATGTTTGAATATCTTCTTTAAAGATTAATTTGCAAGACAAAAATGCTTCATATGGCGTCATTAAATTATTATTAAACAATTCTACTCCCAAAAGTTTGGGATTTACTTTTTGATGGAGAATGTATTTTTTTAAGATTTTCTTTCCTTGTTTTTGAGGCTTATTTACCATTTCGCTCATATCCGCCAGCTCCTAAAATTCCTATACTAGACATTATTTTCCGACCACATTCTATCAATGTTAGAAAATGATAAATCTAATCAGTTATTTTCTTGATAGTTCCTTGGTAGGCGCCTTTTTCGACCCTTGACTTGAGACTTACCGTTACGTTGAGCATTCTCCTGCTTTCTTTTGCGCCTTTTCTTTTCATAATATATTGCTTCTTTGTATCGTTTTTCTTTACGCTTTCTTAAAATTAATAAAACCAGTAAAAGCACTAATAAGAAAACAAATGTAATAACACTAATAATTGTGTAAAACATTAGATGTTTTTTATCTGTACCCATTATAGAGTTGCCATTTTTTTCTTCTTTTATTTGAGCAAATTCAACATCTTCATCCCACTGCCATTCTTGGTTTGTATCTTGAGATTTTGCCGTAAGATGAATTTTATATTTTCCTGACTGGAATGCTTGTTTCTCACCTTTAACTGTCCAAATAAAGGTTGAATTAGGAGCCATTCGATAACCAGTTACTTTCGTTTTTTGGACGAGTTCATTTGATTCTTTTGTATATACTTCTGCAACATATTCAATATCTTCTAAGTTAATTGCTTGATTATTTTGAATTGTCGCTTTAAAGACATTTTCACCAGATATTTGTGAAGGAGATAATTTTAGTAAATCCAATTCTGCTTTAACAGGGACATCTGTTTCTGTTAATTTAACAGCTACTATATATACCTTTTCTTCGTGCTTATCAGTATTTTTTTCTTCAAATGAAATAACTTTGATTCCGCCTAAAATCATCCCGTTAAATTGATCTTTAGGCATTTTTAGCCGAACCGTTGCAATTTTAGTTTCCTTAGCAGGAACGCTTATTTCTGGATCAGTTGTTGCAATGTCTTTTAATGAGATGTTTAAACTATCATCTTTAGCGGCGACAGACGTGCGATCTGAATAATCTATATCGCCCTTTTCATTGGTTGTAGCATCGTTAATTTGAATAACAACCTTTTGTTCCACATCTGAAGTATTTATCAGCTCTAATTTTAACTCTTGCTCCTGTCCTGGGGTTACTCTTAGATCATAATAAGTGGCCTCTACATTATGTTGATTTTTGGGTAAAATCGGCTGAACTGAAACAGCCAAACATCTTTCAGTTTTGACCACTACCGATACAAACAATAAAAGAAAAAATCCGAGCATCACAATACCCATATGAACTGATTTTCGTTTATTTGTCATCAATTTTAAGCTCCCTGCATAATAAAATCATATGTAAGCACATTGGAAAAAACATATTATACGCTCTTGACAAACTTCAGTTTGAATTATGTTTAATAAACCTGCATAATTTCTATTCAGTTTATCGATGTTTCCACTAAAGATATATGTACAGTGGATGGGAAAAAATGATAATTTCCCAACCCCTTTTATTTCTAAGCTTTCTATGCAATTAAAATGCAAATTCAGTATCTTTTAGTTCATCTTCGTTTATTACAAGCCGTTCTAAAAAGTAATTTTCACCTTGGATAAGATCAAAATAAGCTGCTTTGTTTAACAAACTGTCATAATCCATTTTCATAATCCGAGCATGCGGCTGATGAAACCATGACTTTTTTTTAATTTTCACCCTAGATTCAATTAACTTGCATTCATCCAAGATTAAGTATATCTCATTTGTAGATACTGAATCTTTAAAACTTCTAACTTGTTCTCTCTCATAAGTAAGCTGATTATCCGAAATCGTCATTTTTTCTGATTTTGTCATTAAATCTTTATTCATTAGCCAAGATTGTTCCAAAAATTTCGCCTTTTGTAGTAACTGAGAATATTCTCTTAAGTCCACTCTCAATACTTGATCCCAATTTTCATTTTCTTCACTATTAGATTTACTTAACTCTGTGATGGCTCTAGATAAATTCTGCCGTTCCATTTGATCAATAACAACTTCCAATTTTTTATTTGCAAGTCGCATTCTTTCTTTAGCGTATCTTTCTCTGTTTACTTCTTCTTCAATTTTTTGGATGTAGTTTACAGTGCTATTATCAGCTTCTTCAGGTTCTTTAACTTCATTTTTTTCTACTGGGGTAGGCTTAATAGACTGTAGAGGTTTGATAAATTTAGATACTAGTCGTTCAATCTCATCTACAAACGATTCCAAAATATCTTCATCATCATCGAACAACTGTTGTTCTAATGACTGCGTTAAATTAACCATAAAAGGAAAGCCTGCTTCTCTATAAGCAATAGGAACAAAGTCAATATAATAAATCACACGATTATCTTCTTTTTCTTTAGATCCGCCTATCCAAGCAATTTGAGGAAATGTATGAATCAGCTCATCTAACAATGCAGACCAATCAAGATCCACAAAATCTAGAGTAATCTCCATATGTTTAAAAAAAGAAATTATAGTATGAAATTCTTCAAAATATTCTTCTACATCTTTACGAGGATATGGGATTCCCTTATTTTTACTTTGAAAAATTTCTTCACAGATATAGTAGATATCCCGTAACATATCATCGTCAAAGAGTCGTTCACCCACTGCTGGAGAAGCGGCTTGATAAATGTCAACCATAATATTTTGATAAACCACTTCCTAACCTCCTCCCCTTAATCTAGTGATTGGTCAGCTAGTCGGCTAGATTTATTCAATAAATCTTCCATCAAAATGCTTGTCTCATTTTGTAAACGAAGTATACGAGTGTGGTAATTCGCAGCTTCTTGATTAATCATTTTCAGCTCAATTGAAGCTTCCGAAACTGCTTTTTTTGTTTCATGTCTTGCTGCTTCAACTGTTCTATCTGCTTCAATTGTGGCACGTTCAATAATTTGCTGTGCTTTTTCTTTTGCTTCCATTAAGACTTCAGCAATTTGATTTTTCATTAAATCCTGCTGCCGCATTTGTTTTTCATTTTCTAAATTCTTATTGCGTTCATCTAATAATTGTTCTTCCAATTGTGTTCCCAATTCTTCTGCTTTTCTAACTTTCTCTTCTAGTAACAGGATTCGTTCTTTAGACTTTGATGAACTTGTTAGTCTCATCGTTAATTGATCAATTTCCTGCTGCTTGTTTTCAACTTCTGATTTTAAGCGTTCAGACATTGTTTTTTGACGATGTACTTCTTTTTGAAATTGTTGATTTTCATTTGTTAAATGCTCGATTACAGTTGCTTGTTCCTGCTGTAATTCTAGTTCTTGTTTTCTCATAGCGCCCTCCGAAGGCTCTCTCTTAATTGAATTTTCTGGTCGACTCTTTTTAGTAGACTTGTAGATTTCTTCTTCAAATTCATCATCATCGTAATCATCGTCGTAATCATCAAACTCATCATATTCGTCATGTTCATCATAGTAATCTTCATAATCATCATCGTAGTTCCGTTTTTTCTTTTTTCTGTTAAACATTGCCAAATTTCCCGCTCCCCTTTTACCATTTCTGTTCTACATTAAACGCTACCAACGAGTAATTCTCTTATTATTTCATTTTGCTGCTCATCTATTTCTATGAATTCTTGATTCAAATAATAACCTATGCCTTTTTTATTTAGAATAAAGGGCTCAAAAATTGATGTTTTTTCCATAATTTTTTGCTTGATTCTATTAATTAAGTTACTTAACAAAGCTTGCTTGTTCTTTTGTTTTGCATTTGTCCAGATCGCTTCACACAAAGCCTGACTTGAAAATACTCTTTGCTCCGACTTAATAAAATGCTCCAACACTTGATGTTCTTTTTTAGTCAGAGGGATCAACCAGCTATCAATGATTAAGGTACGATCCTTCAATTGATAAGAATGTTGTTTTTTAACTTTGCCAATATTTGAGAAAGATGTGCTACTTGAGCTTGTTCCTTCACTATCGATAAAAGATGTTACATTGTTTTCTTGACCATTTTTGCCTGCGCGGCTAGCTTCTTCTTCAAAAATAGTTGCCAATCGACTTGCTAAATCTGTCACAGATATTGGATAGCGAATAAAAACCACATTACCACTATTTAAATACTTGGACGTATTAGCTTCCTCTGATTCAAATGTCAAAACAACGATCGGTTTGTTCAATAGCGCTAAATTATCCAAAAATGATTCTTTTAACCCACTGTACATAGATTGTTGATAAATAATAAGATCAAAGTTTTGCAGAAAATAAAATTCTTTATCTTTGGGTTGAGTAAGTATATCTTTAGAAACCATAATTTCATAATCCATGTTCAACAAACTATTTTGCAATAATCCATTAGCACTAAGAGTATCTGTTAGTATAATAATTTTTTTCCTCATAAATAGAAAATCCTCCTCTGTTTTTTGTAATTTGTATAATAAAATAGCCAACCATTCATGTTTAATCAAAGTTCCTTCACATGTACTTTTAGTAGATTTAAAGGAAGTTTATTTCTTGCACTCTGAAAATACTTAGAAAGTAGAGATTTCCTATTCTTGTATAAAATAAGAAATATTATGTCTAATACAGAATTATATGGTTCTTTATAACTTTAGTTGACGGTCTATTGACGGTCAAATGCCAAAATAGATTGAAAAAAATTATAAAAAGAAGAATTCAAGAAATAAAGAAACTTTGCTGCTTTTGGAACGATAAAAAGAACCTTTTTCTTTTCCTCTTTATTTTTCAGAGAAAAAATCAATGGTTTAGATCATTTATTTGACGGTTCATTTGACGGCGAATAAAAATAAGTAAATTATCCTATGCTATTTTCTAATAGGAACTATAAAAAACAGTAGTGTAATTTTTTAAAATTTTACATAATCATTCAGCTAGATATCAATGTTTAACGTTAATTGTGTGTTTCAAGCTCAGTAAGCTGACTATATTATACATAAATTAAATATATTGTTATTTTTTATTCTTCATTGACATGTCCAAATTGGTTATTGTATACTTAAAAGAGAAACATCTGTTTAAACGCCTATTTATTCGATATCTAGATACTTTATTTTAACAATTATGAATATTTCTTATTTTATACAAAAATAAGAAATATTATGTTTTTTTATTACATATAACTATTTTTAAAAAATTTGATTTTCAAAAAAGTTATTTAAGTTAATATTTAATAAACTACTTCATAAATCTAACAAAATTAAAAAGTGGTACATATAAAACTTAAACAGTTTTGTATGTACCACTTTTTTAATTAAGATTCATCAAAATTGATTTCTAAAATATCTAAAATTCTTGCTAAATCAGATTGTGAAAGGTATTCGATTTCGATCTTCCCTTTCCCTTCTTTTTCTTGGATAGCAACTGTTGTACCAAACTTATCCATTAAGCGATCTTCACTTTCACGAATGTAATAAGGTTTTTCAGCTATTACTTTCTTCTCTTTTTTAGCAGCTTTTTTGCCTTGGTTTTCATTTAAGTCATTTACGATTTGTTCTAACTGACGAACAGTCAAATTTTCTGCGACCACCCGTTTGGCTAATGTTAAAATCAAGTCTTTGTCTTTTAAACCAAGCAAGGTTCTAGCTTGTCCCATTGATAATGTTTCACCTTGAACCATCTCTTTAACTTGTACAGGTAACGTTAACAAACGTAAATAGTTTGCAATATAAGGTCGGCTTTTCCCTAAGCGTTCTGCGACTTCTACTTGTGTTAGTTTCAGATTTTTCATCAACATATCGTAAGCTTCAGCTTCTTCTAAAGGATTTAAATCTTCACGCTGTAAATTTTCTAAAACAGCGACTTGCATCATTGCTTCTTCGTCAAATTCACGGACAATTGCTGGAATTGTTTCTTTCTCTGCTAATTTTGAAGCACGGAAACGTCTTTCACCTGCAATAATTTCATATCCTTTGACAGCTGATTTTCGAACAATAATCGGTTGAAAAACACCTGATTGCTGAATTGAGTTTGCTAGTTCTTGTAAAGACGCCTCATCGAAAGTCTTTCTTGGCTGATATGGATTCGGACGAAGCTCATTTAAAGCAATCTCAATGACTTCTTCTTTTTGAACGTCAACATCTTCTAAACTAGCAAAATCTTGAAACAATGCATCAATGCCTCTACCTAAACCTTTTCCTTTACTCATTCTCCAACACTTCCTTTGCTAGTGCTTGGTACACCTCGGCACCACGTGAACGGGGATCATAATCAATAATTGATAAACCATGGCTTGGCGCTTCGGATAAGCGAACATTTCTCGGAATAATCGTATCATAGACTTTTTCACGGAAATATTTTCGTACTTCTTCTACCACTTCCGCCCCCAAATTAGTACGAGCATCATACATCGTCAATAAGACACCTTCAATACGTAAATCAGGATTGAAGTGCTTTTGAACTAGGCGAATAGTATTTAACAACTGACTTAACCCTTCTAATGCATAATATTCACATTGAACCGGAATCAAAATTGAATCACTGGCTGTAAAAGCATTGATCGTCAAATGTCCTAAAGACGGCGGACAATCAATCAAAATAAAATCATAGATATCACTGACTTCACCGATTGCAGCTTTTAGCCGAGATTCACGAGCCATCATTGAAGTCAATTCGATTTCGGCACCTGCTAATTGAATTGTGGCAGGAACGATATCTAGATTTTCTCTTGATGTTTGCTGAATTACTTCTTTAATTGGCTCTTCATTAACTAATACATCATAAACATCATGCGCTACATCAGGTTTACGCACGCCGATTCCGCTAGTTGCATTTCCTTGAGCATCAATATCGATCAGCAACACTTTCTTGCCGTAATAAGCAAGACAAGCACCTAGATTCACAGTGGTTGTCGTTTTACCAACACCGCCTTTTTGATTTGCTACAGAAATAATTCGTGCCATTTGTGTCCCTCCATCTTACTTGATTGGTTGTTTATTTGGTAATCCAGGTTTTCTCGGATATTTTTTAGGTGTTTCTTTTTTCTTTTGAATCACGACAATATGCCGTTCATCAGCGGTGACTGGTAGTTCAAATGAAACTTCTTTTTGGAATTTCCCGCCTAATAAAGCAATCGCAGGTTTCGCTTCTGAAATTTCTTCTTCACTTTTAGCTGCTTTCAATGCTAAGAAAAATCCGTCTTTTTTAACTAACGGTAAACAAAGTTCGCTTAACACATTTAAACGGGCAACTGCACGAGCTGTCACATAATCAAATGCCGCACGAAATTCTTCACGCTGACCAAATGACTCTGCACGATCATGGTATAATGATACATTTTCTAAACCTAATTGATTCACTAACTCTGTTAAAAATGTAATGCGTTTATTTAATGAGTCAACAATCGTTACTTGTAATGAAGGAAAAACAATTTTTAACGGAATACTAGGAAATCCCGCTCCCGCGCCTACATCACAAATAGATTTATTTGTAGCAAAATCTTCAAAAAATGCTAATGAAATTGAATCATAAAAATGCTTCAAGTAGACTTCTTTTTCTTCTGTAATTGCCGTCAAGTTCATCTTCTCATTCCATTCAACAAGCAAAGAGAAATAACGGGAAAATTGTGCCATTTGCTGTTCGGATAAATGGATACCTTTGTGGCTAAGTAACTGCTTAAATTCTTCTGGTGTCATAAGTTCCCTTTCTTGCGTGAAACAGAAAATGTTTCACAATTGTCTTTTCTTACTTTAACGCAAATAGAGATTTCTTGCAATGGTTTTAGATGTTTTTATAGTAGTTGTAATAAAAGTTTTCTTTCTATATAAAGATACAAATTTATTTGTTTATTTTGCTAACATAAATACGTGTATTTTTAAGGTTCGCACACAGATAGATTAACGACATAAATGTTTCACGTGTAACAGTGTATTTTACTCATAAAATAAGAGTTTGAATCCAGCAAATAACATCGCTTAATCCAAACTCTAATTTTATTCACTGATTACTCGCAATGAAAAGCATGATCTTTTGCTAAGTAAAATGGACGTAAATATCCGACTGTATTAGACAATGGGATAATATCCTCACTCAATTCAATATTCAACACTTCTTTAATGTAAGCTTTTCTTGCTGCAATTCGTTTCCATAACTCAGGATATTCTGTTTGAAGCTGGTTTTGTAGTTTTTCATCGGCCAAAGCCACACATTCTTCTGCACTAACTCCTGTATAGCCAGCAATTGATGGAATAATATCAATTTGCAAAATCATCCCACTCTTAAGTTTTTCATTAGATCCTGCATAGATTGGTGAAGACATCCATTCTTCATCAGAAACTAGATGTCCAGGATTTAAATGCCAATGATAATTAGTTTTTGGAAAAACTAATTCAATCGTTTGATAAAGTTCATCTCCAGCCATCCCAATTTTGATTGTTTCTAACCAGGTTGCGACAGCTTTATAATAAGGCTTTGCTACTCTGTCTAAATAATCTTTTTGATTTTCCGGAAGCTGACTTTCATTTTCAATTACAAAACCCGTTCGACTAGATAACCCTCCTTTAAAAGCTGTTGTCAGTGATAATGGATCACCAAGTTTCACTGTTTTATGCGTAGGATAAACATTAGCATATTCAAAACGTTGACCAGTCGCGGCGATTGTCACTACTGTGTTGGTTTGCCCATCTGCTGTTAAAATATTACCTAACATCGCTTCAGTTACTTCCAAGCCTACAGCATCCATCGCTTTTAAAATACAATTAGATGATAGATTCGCACCATATTCATAATGAGCAATTTCGTTAGCATTATTGACTGTACGTGCACCTTTATCACCTCGAATAAATAAGTGGGCAGCATTTTCGAGCACAGCTTGCGGATTTTTACTTGTTAAAAGTGCTTGGATAATAAAATACGGCAAATCAAAATACTCAGAATTATCTGATTCATTGGTTGTAAACATTTTCCAGCCAACAACGCCAATTTTATTTTTTTCAGCTAAACCGATTGATTCAAAAATAGTTTCCAGCCTTGCTTCATTATCCATCGGTTGATTTGGTAAAGAAAACAATGGCGAATGAACGAGTTGATTTTCGATGCGAGAAACTTTTGCCATTTTTAAATTTTCATTTCCAAGTATCAATGTACATGCACCGTGACTATATAAAACTAATAACGCTTCTTCAAATCGAGGAATAAATCCTGTTAAATACTCGAAATTCCCTCCATGTTCTTTATCTGCATAAATTACCAATGCATCAAAACCTTCTGAAGCCATGTTTTCCAAAACTTTTTGTTTTCTTTCATTCATCGTTTCATCGGTTAAATATGTTGCCGCAACATCATTAAAAATCATTGGTTTTTCAATCTTAGCAAGTTGGACATTTACATTATTCATTTGAGTCATCCCATCCTAGTTTTTTTAATTTTTTCAAAACCTAACATTCTTCTAAACGAAGCTTTTGTTTACCATCAGCAGTAAAATTAGTTTCCGCTAACCACGCTTCTAAACGAGCCTTGTTTTTTCCCCACTCGCTATCAATAATCGAAAACCAAGCTGTATCTCTGTTACGATTTTTGTAAACAAGCGCATTTCGAAAAATCCCTTCAAAAATAAATCCCAAACGTAGTGCTGCATTTCTAGACGGTCCATTTAGTGCATCACATTTCCACTCATAGCGACGATATCCTAATTCATCTATAGCATAACAAGCTAAAAGATACTGCGCTTCTGTGGCAATCCGTGTTTTTTTCAATTGATCTGAATAAATCACATAACCAACTTCAATACTCCCCTGCTGCTCATCTATACGCATCAGTGCTAATGTACCAAGTGCTTTTCCACTTACTTTGTCGATAATTGCATATTGAACAAATTCTTGTGATTGACTGATAAATGTCAGATGATCTAAAAATTCACTTTCACTTTGAAATGCTTCCATAGGTATGTACGTCCATGTTTCAGGATTACTTTCCGGTCCATAAATTTTATATAAATCCGCAAAATGTTTCTCCGGATCAATTTTTTCTAAATTGCAATACGTTCCTTCTAGTAAATTTTTTTTAGGAAATTCCCGCTTATTCCAGTTAGTTACAGGGTACCCAATTGGTTGATTGTATTTATTTGTTCTTGCTTTTTCCAAATAATCGCCTCCTGTTTCAACTAGTTTAACAAATAACTATCTTTATTCCTACTGATGCTATAAAATTATATCTTTTTTAGAAAAATTATTACTTAAAAATGATAAAAATTCAGTTAAAATGTTTTGCTAGTTATGATATGATAAATATAAGTAATACAATAGGTACACAAGAACTTTATAAATGAAAAAAAATAACGATAAAAGGTAGATTGATTTCTTACTAAATTAAAATTTATAGCAAAAGGAGGTAAATTCTTGAAAATCGCATTGTGTGACGATGATACAGTTGAAATAGGAAGAATTGAACAGTTTTTAACTTTATATTACCAACAAAAATATGATTTTGATTTTTTTAGCAGCGAAACAAAATTACTAAAATACATTCATAAAGTAGACACACGATACAGTATTTATTTTATTTCAATAGAAATGGCCAAAAACAATGGTCTTCATTTAGCTCAAAAAATTCGAGAGTTTGATTTAGCAGCGTTAATCATTTTTGTTTCAAACAGCAACTTTTATATGTCGGAAGCTTTTAAAGTCCATGCCTTTGACTACTTAATCAGACCCCTAACTAAGGAAAAACTGCTTGAAACCATGCTTAGAGCACAAAACTATTTAAATACAGCTAATACATATTTTGATTTTTCATTTAATAGAAAAACAATTGTTTTATCAATGAACGAAATTATATATATAGCGAAAAGCGGCCGTATTGCCTACATTCATACTAGGGAAAAAGCCTACAAAACTTATTTAACCATGTCTGAAATATTGGATAAGCTAGATTTGAACTACTTTGTTAAAACGCACGGAAGCTATGTACTAAATTTAAATTATGTTAATGAAATTATTAAAAATGAAGTTATTCTCAAAAATGTGGAAAACACGGAACAACACGACATCCTTGCTATCCCCATAAGTCGAAAATTTAAGGATCAATTAAGAAGTAAATATGTAAAATTTTTAAATAAAAATTAAATTATTTTTCTTTACATCCAGTTTGAAAGAAAACGCAAATAACCATATATAAAGACCACTAAGGTCTAACGAAAAAACTAATAATTAGCTATTTATTACATTAAATTCGCATTTTATTACGTCAATGGTTTTTATAGTACTTTTATATGATAGTCTTTACATAAGCTAGGTATCTTTTTAGATACCTACTAGATTATAAAAATTTGGAGGAATGAAAAATGGCAGGCGATAGAATTAAATTATCCCCACAAGAACTAAAAACTTCAGCAACAAAATACAATGACGGATCAAACCAAGTAAACGATATCTTGCAAAAATTACAAAGTGAACAAGATACTATCCAAGGAAACTGGGAAGGTAGCGGTTTTGACAGCTTTAACGATCAATTCAGCGCATTAAAACCTAAAGTATCAGAGTTTGCTGAATTATTAGAGCAAATCAACCAACAATTAATCCAAGTTGCTGACATCATGGAAGAAACAGACCAAAATATTTCTTCTGCAATTGGAAGAGGCCTATAGGCAATCATATAACTGAGGAATAGGGAGGGCTTCTTGCTTCTCACTATTCCTCTTTTTTTAGGAGAATGGAGACATGAACAGTAAAAAACTTTATTACATTTTAAAATCTGTTTGGATGGTTTTAATATTACTTATTATGCTTATATTCATGAATCGGGATTTTACGGATATCTCTGCTAAAAAAGACCAAGAAGAAGAGGATATGAGGCTAAATATTGCTCTAGTAAATGAAGATGCTGGAGTTAATAAAAATAACATAGACTATAATCTTGGTTCCGATTATGTCAAAAAAATTGAAAAAGATGTTACCTATAATTGGTTCACAGTCAGTCGAGGAATTGCTGAAAATGGGTTGAAAAATGGGACATACAACTTGCTCGTAACGATTCCAAGTAACTTCTCAAGTAAATTACTAGAATTAGATAGCCAAGCACCAGAAAAAGTTCAAGTAAATTATAAAATCAATGCAAACGGAAATGCGACTTTAGAAAATGAATCAAGAAGCGTTGGGAGAAGAATTGTTAGCGACTTGAATCAGCAACTCGTGGATTTATATGTAGTGAGCATTGTTGACAATTTGTATACTGCACAAAGAAATATTGAAAAAGTTTATACAAATCAAACAGCTTCGGTGGGCACGTTCCAAGATATTCTTTATCAACCGACGATTAACTTTAAAGAGTATTTGCCAAGTATCACCTCTCAATCCCAAAGTGCTTTGCAAGCCAATGATATGCTGACAAACACCTTAACTGAATTTATCAAAAATCCTGAGTCACTTGTTAGTAGTCACCAAGACTTCTCTTCGTTATTGGAACAGTTGTTAAAACAAAGAGCAGATGGAAAACTAACATATGAAGAATTTGTATCAAGATTAACTTCTATGGATGAAAGCATCTTAAGTTCAGAAACAAGTAAAATCTACAGTACATTGGAGAGTTTAAATCAATCTTTGCAAGCAGATTTTGTGGCTTCAGAAGATGGTGATGGACAGTACATTCAGCAAATGAATGCATTAAATGATCAGCTAGTAGCATCCAAAGCAGATGTGGAAAAGCAAATTACCGAGTTAGAAGCTATTCAAGAGAAATATTTCGATACGTATAGTACGGAGTTCTTTAAACAATTTAGAATTAGTAATCCAGAAGAAGCAACTAAAGTTACATTTAAAGATGTTCTAACAAAAATGGATTACGACTATAGCCAACTAAATTCCGTCTCTAGATTCAATGATAGCTATTTAGAAAAAATGCAAAAACGTTTAGACAGCCTACCATTTAAACAAGATACGCGAGATATTAATGAATTCAATGAAGTTTTCTTATATGGTTATTTACCATACACAACTGATCCTGCAATTGAAAAAATTCGCGACTATATCTATGGATATAACGGTATGCTGGAATATGTAGAAAAGATAAATCAAAAAATTAGAGAAACAAATGAAAAGTATCCTGAAAATACACCAATAAAAGAACTAGAGTGGAAAGTTGACAGTGAGATCATTGGTGCTAGTTCCTATCACCAAAGTTTAAGAACGGCTTACGATAGACTAGTTAATCAAAGAGAAAATGCTCTCACAAAAGAAAAATCTTTCACTATTTCACTTACAAATTATAGAAATATTGGCAGTATCATGTTTGGTAACTTTCCTGAGGGTGTAGAAAGTATTACTTACGGTTACCCTGATACTCCAGTTATTCCAAATAGTCCAATTCCAATTGATTCAAGTAGTTCAATTAGGGTTAAGTATACTTTTTCTACTGATTTTGATGAAACGCAAGGAGCACCTGAGATACCAATTACTGTTACAGCTACAATTCCACCAGATGTTACAAGAAGTGCCGTTACTTCTGATCTTGTTCCATCAGTCGATGTTATACCGGATGAGACAAAACCAGAAGAAGAGACTACAAGTACAGATACTGAAGAGGATAAGACAACTATCTCACAATCAACAGAAGAAAAATCAATGGAATCTACACCTGTAGAAACATATACTAGTCGTGCAGTTAACGGAGTATACTCTATTTCATGGAACCAGAAAACAGATGTTTCAGCATTCCTTTCAGAAAGCTATCAATACGCAAACAGAAAGTATGCCGAAGAATTAGGAAAATCAATCGAATTATATAAAACAGTCAATATTGAGCTACAGGAGTTTGACAAGTACCCATTCGATATTTTTAACAATTTATTGGACATGAACATGACTGACATGTTTAAAGAAGTGCTTAACGGAACATTTGCCTCAGGACATTATAAAGATCAGTATACAAAACTTGATTCTTTAAAAAGACAAGCTAGTGACATTGATCGGCAGTCCGAACGAATTGGAGAAAAGCTTCAAGAAATCCAAGGAAACACTATGAATCTAAATACGAATGTTCAAAGCCATTTAAACCAACTCGAAGATTGGCAAAAAAACATGTCTACTATCAACGAATCAGAAATAAAAGTTGCTTCCGATAATACTGAAACTGACACAGAAATTTCGGCAATTAACTCAATGTTAGAAACAATAAAAACACAAGCCGAAATGCTAAAAGATGCTTCTGACATGAATGTAAAAGAAGCTGAAAGTGTGAAATCGATCTTTACTTCTTTTGATAAAGATGTAGCGCAAGCCCAGAAAAACGGTGAAGATCTATCCGATAACGCCGACGTAATCATGGACAACCTAAACAAAGAACTAGCAAACAACAATGACTTTGTTTCTGCATTTATCAAAGTCTTGAACAATGCTCATAAAGACGGTGTCCCAAATAACACATTGTTGCAATTTATCGCTAATCCTGTTAACGGTAAAGCCGAAGCAACGATTAAAACAACCGAAATCAACGAACCATTCACTTGGATTTTGATTATGTTTACATTGAGTTTATTTGTAGCTTACCTATTTGCTACGCAACCCGTTGTGAAAAAAGTGAAAAATAAATTTAAACGTGAAAAACTTTGGTTGAAAGACAATATCTTAGAAACAATTCTTCTTAGCTTAAGTGCCGTTGGTATGGGGATTATTTTAGGTATTTTAAGTATCAGCGAATTAGGAATCGCTAAAGAAGCACAGATTGTCTGGGTAATGATGGTCGTATTATTTATGCTGATCTTCTCATTATTAAATCACTATGCACTAAAACAGTTCCATATTGCAGGTTTTGCAGTGAGTCTCTTCTTATTTATTAGTTATGTCTTTGTCACCAACGCAATTGGAAAAACCAAAGGCAATAACCCGATGGTCGACGTAATTCGTGCAATTAATCCATTGTCTATTGGCGAAAATAATCTAGCTGATATTTTAGCGAATAATGCATTAAATGTCGTTCATATTATTTTATATCTACTAATAATCGCAGCATTGGTTGCATTCAATATTTTCATTTGGAAACCAAGAAGACGAGTGAAGGAAGTGGCGAAAAAGTGAAAAAATTAATGACCTTATTCTTACTAGGAGTAGGACTCCTCTCCTTTTCTAACACATCATTTGCAACCGAAACATTATTAGATAACAACTTAGATTTAAAAACAGATCGACTAAACCAAAAACAAGAAGATAATAAAAATGCACAAAGTTTTGTTGCAACCGACCGTTTGTTTGAAGAAGAAATGATCGAAAAGGTTACACACGCAAAACAAGTAGCAACGAAACAACGTGAAGAAGAAGAATCTAAATTATTTTTAAACAGACTACCTAGAACTAAAGAGACCGATCACACACAATTGTTTGCAGGAAATGAAAATAATCAAGCAGCAATTAGGAAAGAAGAAACTGTTACAACAGTTTCTTCCCCTATGGCGTTATTTCCCTTAATTTTAGGATTGGTACTAGTCACAGTCGTAACATTAGTGTTGTATCACAGTAGAAAAAGAGGTCAGCAAGATGGCAGATAATCAAGAACATATCAATATTACCTTGTTATATCAAGAAAATGAGAGTAAACAAGTTGATTTAAGAATTCCGAATAATATTACTGTTTACCGTTTTATTCGAGAGTTGAATCAGATTTTTAATAAAGAAAAAGCATTGAAGAAATACCAAATTAAGGTGTTAAATAAAGGAATTCTTTTAGATGAAGAAAAAAAACTAAAAGATTATCCGATTACTAATGGGGACATAATAGAAGTGTTGGGAGAGTAAAATTGATGGAAACCACGAAAAAACTAGACGTAATTATTGAAAAACACACATATGAATTTAACAAAACCGAGGAAAACTGGACGCTAGCTTTAAGAAAATCAGAAGTCCAAGTCAATGAAGAAAAAGATTTAGCTTTACTGAAAGTATCACATCCATTGTTGATGGATACAACTATCCAATGGGAAGAAGATACGGTTACCTTTACTTATGAGTTGCCGAAAGAACGTCTTACTTTTGACGAATTAAAAACAGCATCAAAAGAAGATAAATTACGAGCAATGGCAAATATGGCGAAAATTGAGCAATTATTGGATTTACCTTTAACATTCTTTATCCATCCAGAAAATATCTTATTTGACTATAACTTATTGCCTAAAATCGCTTATCGCGGACTAGCAGGTAAAATGCCGCCTAAGTTGACAAGCTATGACTTGTTATTGAGACAATACAAAAGCTTAATCATTGCCTTATTCGAAAAAAATCAAGATTTTTCAAAATTATATGAAGGTCAATTGGAGATCAAAAAAGGCTCAGAATTTATCCAAACAATTCTTAAAAAAGAAAGTTTTGAAGAGATTCGACAATACCTTATCGAAAACTACGATCAAACAGTGGAACACACAAATAAAACAATCAAGAAAGTAAGCAAAACAAAATTCCAAATCACAAAACAATTGTCAATTTGGATGTCTGTATTAGCTGTTATTTTAGTGATTCCATTAGCGTATCTACTATTTTTCCGTTTACCTTTCTTAGATCGCATGCAAAACACAGATACGGCTTTCTTGAAAAATGATTATGAAGCAGTTATCACAACGTTAGAACCTGTTCAAACAGCCAATATTCCATTTACCCAAAAATACGAATTGGCTTACAGTTTTATTCAAGGAGAAGCTTTGCAGGAACAACAGAAAAAGGTTATTTTAAACAACATTACACTAAGATCTGACGAAAACTACTTAGATTACTGGATCGAAAATGGTCGCGGAAATCTGGATGAAGCCTTAGATGTGGCGAAAAACTTAGAAGACTCTGACTTAATTCTTTATGGTATTACTCAAAAAATCGAACAAGTTAGAAAAGATACAAAAATGACCGGAACTGAAAAAGAAGAAACAATCAATAAACTTGAAGATGATTACAAAAAATATAAAGAAAAACGTGATGAAAGTGTGAACGCTGCTGCAGCTGAAGAAACACAAGGATCTACTGCTCAGGAGGGAAACTAGATGCATAAGATACAAGCACTCATCTACCTTCAGGGATACCGTTACCAACTAATCCTTGATGAAGAAAAAGCCCAACAAATCGGCAGTGATAACCAAGCTGCGTTGCATTTACCTTTATTGACAGAGGCAGATGCCTTTACGATCGAAATGAAAGAAAACTGGGTATTAACTTATCAAGACCAAGATCATGTACTTGAATTAGCTACTCCCCTTACTTTTTCACTATCTGACGATCAAAAAGCGACGGTCATTTTAGCACCTGTAAAAAAACTGCATATTTTTGATTTATTAGATAAAAAAGAAATCATCTTAAGCACGGATAAAGGCGCAACACTGGAATTACCAACTGAGGGACATACAGAACCTCTGACCGTTATTTTGAAGAAACAAGAAAATGAATGGCTATTAACACGGATTTCTGGTGAATTAATGATTAACAATCAGCTGTTTACCGAGACAGAATATGTGCTGCATAAAGGAGATGAATTATCTTTCTTAGAACATACTCTTAAAGTCTTTCCACATGAAATCCATGCAACAGAAGGAACGATTGTCAAATCTGATTTATGCGAAATCTATGCCTCTCGTTATGATGTCTACGAAGATTATCCAGATTTCCACCGTTCACCACGGATTATTTATCGTGAGCCAGAAGAAAAAATTACGATTAATGCGCCAAGTGATCCAAAAGATGCACCAAAAGATCAGTTGATTAAAACAATTTTACCGCCAATCGTGATGTTGATGGTAACAGTCGCTATGGCATTCTTCCGTCCAAATGGCTTATTCGTTTTAGCCAGTGCTGCTACAACGATGATTACCATTATTTTCTCGATTACTAACTATTTTAAAGGTCGAAAAGACCATAAACAAAGCTTAATCGATAGAGAAATCAGCTACAAAAAATATTTAGTCGATAAATCAGTTGAATTACACCAATTAAATCAAGAACAAAAACAAGGACAGCTGTATCATTATCCTAGCGTTTCTGAATTACTGGATATGACCAAAACCTACAGCCCACGGATTTATGAAAAAACACCGCTGCACTTTGACTTTCTCTTCTATCGTTTAGGCTTAGGGAATGTTCTGTCATCTAGTGACATTTCTTACTCGAACAAAGAACGTGGGAAAGAAACAGATGATTTGGAAAAAAGCGGATATGAACTATATACCAAAAGTTTAGAACTAAACGAAATGCCTGTTTTAGCCAATTTAATGAATGGACCTGTGGGGTATATTGGGCCAAGAAAATTGGTATTAGAACAATTACATTTACTCGTTAATCAATTATCGGTATTTCATAGCTACCATGATTTACAATTTATCTCCATCTTCCCGGAAGCTGAAAAAGACCAATGGGAATGGATGCGCTGGTTACCTCATGCGAAGATGCAAGACGTCAATGTACGTGGTTTTGTCTATAACCAACGTAGTCGGGATCAAGTTTTGAATAGTTTAAATCAAATCTTGAAAAATCGGAAAAACTCGATGGAAGAAAACCGCAATAATCGCGATAGTACGATCTTCTCCCCTCACTATGTGGTCATGATTACCGATGAAAAATTGATTCTGGATCATGTCATCATGGAATTCTTTAACGAAGATCCAAGTGAACTTGGCTGTAGTGTAATTTTTGTAGAAGATGTCATGAGTAGTTTATCCGATAATATCAAAACCGTTATTGATATCCGTGACCGCAATACAGGGGTTCTGTTATTGGAAGAAGGTCAGTTGAAAAACACGCCGTTCCAATTGGATCACTTCCCTGCTGGGTTTGACAAAGAACAATTACCGCGTTTATTAGCGCCGTTGAATCACTTACAAAACTTGAAATCAAGTATTCCTGAAGCTGTGACATTTTTAGAAATGTACGGGATTGAAACCTTTGATGAATTTAACGTGACCCAACGCTGGGCGGAACATTCCCCACATAAAACCTTAGCTGTACCGCTTGGTTTACGTGGAAAAGACGATATTGTGTATTTGAACTTGCATGAAAAAGCCCATGGTCCCCATGGTTTAGTTGCCGGGACAACCGGTTCTGGTAAATCTGAGATTGTGCAAAGTTATATCTTGAGTTTAGCGGTAAATTTCCATCCGTACGATGTCGCTTTCCTACTGATTGACTACAAAGGTGGAGGAATGGCGAACTTGTTCCGTAATCTGCCTCACTTATTAGGGAGTATTACCAACTTAGACGGTGCTCAAAGTATGCGTGCCTTAATCTCGATCAATGCCGAGCTAAAACGCCGTCAGCGCCTGTTCTCAGAGAATAACGTGAATCATATTAATCAGTACCAAAAATTATACAAAAATGGCGATGTGGATGAACCCATGCCTCACCTTTTCTTAATCAGTGATGAGTTTGCGGAGTTGAAAACTGAACAGCCGGAATTTATGAAAGAATTGGTTTCTACTGCTCGTATTGGACGTTCATTAGGGATTCACTTGATTCTTGCGACACAAAAACCAAGTGGTGTCGTGAATGACCAAATCTGGAGTAACTCGAAATTTAAACTTGCCTTAAAAGTAGCAGACCGTGCCGATTCGATGGAAATGTTAAAAACACCTGATGCGGCGGAAATCACACAAGCGGGTCGTGCGTATCTACAAGTTGGGAATAATGAGATTTATGAATTGTTCCAAAGCGCGTGGAGTGGCGCGGATTACCAGCCTGAAAAAGATGACCAGCAGATTGAAGATCATACGATTTACCTAGTGAATGATCTTGGTCAGTATGAAATTTTAAGTGAAGATTTAAGTGGACTGGAAAATGCGGATGATGTGAAACAGATTCCGACTGAATTAGATGCGATTATTGATGGGATTCATGAAGTAGCGGAACGTGAGAATATCACGCCTCTACCGAGACCTTGGTTACCGCCATTGGAAGAACGGATTGCTTCTTCTACCCTTCATCCAATTAACTTTAGAGAAGAATGGTTGACGGAGAAACAACCGCTTGAACCTGTACTCGGGGTTGTCGATGTGCCAAGCATGCAGGCACAAGAAACGTTACGCTTAAACATGACGCAAGAAGGACATATGATCGTGTTTAGTAGTCCGGGATATGGAAAAAGTACGTTTATGCAGACAGTTGTGATGGATTTAGCGCGTGTACATAATCCTGAAAGATTGAATGTGTACTTGCTTGATTTCGGAACGAATGGGCTATTACCGCTTAAGAAATTACCACATGTGGCTGATACGATGAGTATTGATGAAGAAGAGAAAATTGAGAAATTCGCACGTCGGATCAATGATGAATTGAAACGCCGTAAGAAACTTCTTAGTGAGTATTCTGTGGCTAGTTTGGATATGTATGAACGAGCGAGTGGTAAAGAAGAACCAATTATTCTTATCTTGTTGGATGGTTTTGAAGGATTGAAAGATGCGAAGTTCAATGAAATTCTTGAAAAAGTTATTACCCAAGTGGCTCGTGAAGGTGCTGGGATCGGGGTTCATTTACTTCTTTCTGCAGGGAGACAAAATTCAATAAGAGCCACGCTTTCAAGTAATATCAAAACGCAAGTTGTGTTGAAGATGATTGATGACAGTGAACCAAGAGCGATTGTTGGACGAACAACGTTAACGATTGATGATTTACCTGGACGTGGGTTGATTAAGTTGGATGAACCAGAATTATTCCAGACTGCGTTGCCAGCTGAAGGTGAAGATACGTTACAGATTATTGAAGCGATTCAAGAAGAAGTTAGCCAGATGGATGAGCATTGGACTGGGGCTAGACCAGAACCGATTCCGATGGTGCCTGAAATATTGACCGAAGAATATTTCGTTAACATACCGAGCGTACAACGTGATATGACCACCCCTAACCTGTTCCCTGTTGGGATCGACTTTGAAGAAGTACAAAGTGTTTCTTGGGATAGTTATAGAAGTAACCTCCTATTTGCTTATGGAAAAATACAAGAAGCTGAGCAATTCGGTAAACAACTCATCTCTCAATTATTACAAAAAGAACACCAAGTTATTTTACTCGATACAGCAAATAGTCCATTATATGAGCTCCACGATAAAGTATCTGCACTAGCAACAGAAAAAGAACAGTATCACGATTTGCTAAATGCTTTAAAAATACGTTTACAAGAACGTGAAGAACAATACACGATTGAAAGAGAAAAACAAGGTCAACTTTCCCCTACAGATTTTTATAGAGGTTTAAAACCAATGTATATTTTACTAAACAATGTTAACAAGGTCGTTAGTGAAATGGATACCCTAAATCAAACTTTATTGGTAAAATTATTAACAGAAGCACACCAAGTCGGCATCTACTTTGTTTCAATTGCAGATATTTTTGAATTATCAAAAGGTTATGATGATATTAGTAAGGTATTAAAACGTGCAGAGGAAGTAATCTTAAATGTTCGTTTAAATGACCAAAACATCTTTAGTCCAAGTAATAAAAACTATAAGGAAGCAATGTTAGCTGAAGACGAAGCATACTATCTTGTTAATAACGTTGCCTATCCAATTAAACAATACAAATAAAGCGAGCATAAAAAATGGGGTGAACAATAGATGAGTTCAGCAAGTATACGAAGTGCAATGAATTACGTCAGCCAAGAAAAAGCACAATTACAATCTTTACAAACAAAGCTTTCCGGGAAATCAATGCCTGGAAAGATGTCTGTCACGAGAAATACAGATGGTATGGCTGGGACAAAATATAAAGAACAACACGAAAATGTAAAAGAAAGTTTTACTACTTTTAAAAGTAGTGTAACGAGTGAAAAGAGTTCTGCTTTGGAAGCTTTAGCCACTAAAATTGGCAAACTAGAAACCGATCTAGAAAATCTAGAGGGACAGTATAAAGTAGCTGTTGCAGCTGAAAAAGCCGAAGCAGCAAGAAAAGTTGCCGAGGCAAAAGAAAAAGCAGAAAAAGCAAAAAACAAATGATAAACAAAGGAGGCATAACATGGCAGTAAAAATTGAACAAATTAATGATTTAGAAGAGCTAGGATCAAAGATCAAGCAGTATAGCTCCTCTATGACAAGTGCTTCAAGTTCAGCTCAAACGACCTTTAGTGCAAAACTTGAAGGATCAGCAGCAGACTCTGTTAATCAGTTTGTTGGTGTTATGAATCAATTAAAATCTGATGCTTTCGCAAAACTACCAGAAGCGACAACAAATTTCGCACAAGCATTACAAAATTATCATTCCGCTTTAAAAGGAGCAGGTTTTGATAATTTAATAAAATCAACAAAACCCGTTGTAGAAGAAGACTATTGCCAGAAAGTAACGAATACGGAATTCCAAACGTTTGAAGAAAAAGCG
Source organism: Enterococcus sp. 5H (assembly GCF_028128615.1). GTDB lineage: Bacteria > Bacillota > Bacilli > Lactobacillales > Enterococcaceae > Enterococcus_L. The sequence continues at coordinate 38,349 of NZ_AMDP01000019.1, forward strand.
AATGACATAAAATCTGTTATTACTGAAATAGCTGGAGTATTGCCCGAGGTACCAGATTCTAAAGTAGAGACTCTCTTGAATACACTCCATACAGATTTACAAGGTAAGACAAATGAAATAAAAAATACTCGATCAACAGTCCAACAAGCACAAACAGCTTTTAAATCAAAATTAGAAGAAGTAGCCAGTGAGTTAGCACAATGTTTGACTTCCATTGAAAATACGATGAATTTGACTGACCCAAAAAGCGGATTGAAACCAGCAAATATGATAAAACTTATTTCACAGGGCTTTGGTAATGCTATAGTTTCTGGTAAAATGAATAAAAAGGATGTAGAAGCACTAAATTATTTAGGTGAAGGCGAATATGACAAGCTATTCAAACTAGATCCAAATCAACTCAGCGATCAGCTCCATGGTGTTTTAACAAATAAAGTAATTGATCAAGTTACTTTGGGGGAGGATGCTCCGGCTGATTTAGAAAAATTCTTAAGTGCATTACTTTCGCAAACTGGTGAAGGGGCAGGAGAGAGAGTTGCCAAATATCTGGAAAAATTCTCCGAACAAACTGCACTTCAATTTGCTCAACTTGGGGTAATTCTAATGTTAGATAATAATGATCCAGATTTACTCGCTCGATATGATAAAGTACGTTCTGTGGATACACTTTTTGAATCATTGTATGTTTTAAATCCTGTAAAAAGGACTATGGAGGACTGGGGATTTGGCTCTCAATGGGTAAACTACTATTCAAAATTAGAGGGTTTAAATTTTGGAAAAGATGGTAACGTTTCTTTTGATTTAAAGAATTACAAATCTCTTGTTGGGTATGAGGAATATGGATTAAAAAATGGTGTAAAAGAAATTGCCAGCATCCGCTACGATGAGATATTTGATTTTTCTAAAGCCGAAGATAACCAAAAGTTAGCAGATCTACGAACTAAAAAAGCTCAATTCGTTCAAGAAGTCTTATTAACCTCTGTTACTGTTGGTCTAGGAATTTTTGCACCAGAAGTAGCAGGTGTCATTGGAATTGTTTCAGCAATTGCTAATGCTGCAGGAACTGTCAGCAGCAGCCTAAATCAAACGAAAAGTATGAATGAACTGTTTGATAAAGGAATAATCACTTACCAAAAGCAACGCTTTGGAGATGATACTGAAGGATTCAAAGTTTGGAAAAACAACTATGATAATAATATAAAAAATAAGATTCGTGGCGGTGCAGGAGATATTATGGGGGGAATTGCAGATCTATGGGCCAATTGGGATCAAATGACTAAAGATATTGATGCGCAAGAAATGAAAGTTCTTCATAATATATTAGACATTGGTGGACTTGAAATCAAACAGAATGATACAACAACACATACTTTGCTAACACCAGTGGATAAGATGACTTTTGAACAACAACTTAGACTTATAGATTTTACAGAGAATGGATATCAAAGTTTCTTTAACCAACTGAATAATAATGCCAAAGGCGAGATATTAAATGCTTTAAAAAATAAAGGCGAGAAAAATAAAGATATTCTCCCTGTAATAAATTTCATTAAAAATGGTGGAGATTTGTCCAAAGTAAATATTGACCAAATACAGAATGTTTTAAGAGATGCAATTAACAGTACAAATTTAAATGATAAAGAGAAACTCGCTAAAGAAGCAAGTAAATGGTTCATGGATCCTAAAAACAAATAGGCTTAGGGAGAAACTATAAATGAAAAAAAAATATATCTCAATATTTATCCTAATCTTAATTATCGGATTCATCTTCTTTCTTTTCTTAAAGGAATCAAAAAAGAAAGAAGAATTTGATATCCTTGAAATTACTGAACGATGGATAACTGGTTTAAAACCAGATATCACTGGAATAGATTGGCTGAATGACAATACATGGTTATTGGTTAGTGCTAAGAGCACAAAATTACCTAAAAATTATTATGAAAGTAATAAAAGTATTGAATATGAAACAACTTCTCCTATTATTGGATTAACAAAATTAATTCTTATAAATCAAGAACGTTTTTCTCCAATGAATGGTGGGAATAAGCCTGATTTTTCTGTAACATATCAATTAGAAATATATTCAATTGAAAGACAATCAATAAAAAAAATAAAAGATATCGATTTACAAAAAAAAGTTAAAGAGATCAATAAAAATTATACAGTAGATAATATATATAGTTTTACTTATGATGAGAATTTCGTTAACTTCTCAATCCATGCAGTTAATGAAAGTTTCTATCTTGATTTATCTGATGAAAAAATATTTAAAGAAGCAGAAATGGATCAAGAAATATTAAAGAAAACTGCTGAAGCTAACCAAGTACCAAAAGAATATAAATTTATTTCAGTTACAAATTTTCAAGATAGAAAGGTCGTTGATAATAGTGGTTTTTTTGTTTCCCTAACTAACCCCAATCAACAAATCCTAATAGGAAATAAAAAAGAAAATCCAAAATCAATTGCTTTAGAAGAAAAATATCCAGAAACAAAAAAAATCTTTGACAATGATGGATTTGGTTACATTGACTATTCTCAAGCTCCTCCGTCTGCAGAAGAACTTGCTAAATTATTAGTTCCTAAAAATACAGATCCTTGGGAAGGTGTAGTCCTTGATTCTAAATATAGTACAGATAACGAGGAACACACAATCCATTCTATTGAAGACTTTTTAAAATGGTTTTCAGAAAAAGAAAATTAACAGCTTAAACTATAATAAATGTGAGGTAAAACCATGCAAAAAATTGAAGTAGGCACTATCAAAACTACGATTATATCAAACGATTTACCAGAAATTATGGAATCTATTAGTACCTCTATAACCGATGATAGTAAATCTGTCTTAGAAAATGCTATGAAACAATTAAGCAACTGTAATAAACATTTAGGAAAAAGTTTAAAACAATTGAATACTTATGTAGATAGCATGGCTGAGGCATTCGAAGAAGCAGACAAACAGGCTAGTGATTTGATGAATCAAAATACCGCTACCTTGGCTAGTAGTTCTACTAGTCCATCTGCTGGTACCAAAGGGTATTTGGCTCTAATATAACTAAAAAGTGTGGTTATCATTGTTTGTGATAACTACACTTTTTTAGCTGTACTAGCCGTATTATTTCAGAGATATCGCTAATCGTTTTGCACATAAAGGAGTTTTACTAACTGAAGAAGAAATGTTAAAAGAAATACGTAAACATTATCGTAATTTAAGCGATGAAGATATTGCAGAAGTATTAAAATATTATATGCATCAGGCAAATGAACTTTCTGGTAAAGATGTGGATAATAAGAAAGCTCTACTAGTTATCGAAAACGGGAAATACAAAGTGAAGTATGTTGATTTAGAGAATAATATCAGCTTCTTTAACTTTGAGACATCGGCTGATGCCAATCTACTCAACCCCTCTGCATCATTAGATAAGAATATAAAAGCTGGAACAGAAGGCTCTATGAGTTCAGGATTTGGTGCAAATGCATCTATGGGAGTAAATATGGTACAGGGTGATACTGGCAATATGAACTATAGTATAGGAAATGCTTCTGGTTCCGCATCAATAAATCAAAAAGGAGCTGAAGTAACCTTAGGAGCAAACTTGGCAGAATTCAATTTTGAGTATATATTTTCAGAAGATGATTTGTATCGTTATAAAGCTGGTATTGATGTAACTATTCTATCTGCAGAAATAAAAGCAAAGCTAGCAGCAGATGGAATAAAAGTAGGGACTCCTGGCTTAGTCGGGATTAGCGTATCTGGTGGGAGAATAGAATTAATAGATATCAATATAGATCTTTAAAAGTACTAAGAGAAGGGAAAGAAAAGAAAAATGACATTAAAAAAAATACTTAAATTATGTTTAATGATCTCTCTTCTAATATTTCTAAGTGGATGTGTAAGTGAGAAAATTGCTACAGATAAGGAACACAAAGAAACTGGCACTAGTGAAGGGCAAACGATTAGTAAAAAACATTTGGACATAATTGAACATGGGTATAATCTAGGGGACTACCATTTTTATATTATGGACTTTCAAAAAAAAAATCAAACAGCATCAACATCTTTACTTCAGAATTTTGATACTACCATAATAAATAATTTTGATAATTATAAAGATAGAATCTCTCAAAATAAAAAAATAGAAGTACTCCCATTTGGTATTCAATACAATTTAAGTGAAGAAACCTTAACCATAAATTACTTTTTAGTAAATAATTTCAACAAAGATATTCATTCAATTCATATAATAGGAACACCAAAATTCAAAACAATCGAGAACGTCCCACCTTTAGATATTACTTTGTCAGAGAATGAACTGGGCTTATTACCATACAAAGGGATAGTTGCATTCCCTATGAATATTTCCGCTCCGATAGAATATGAGCCTAAATTGCGAGATATTAAAGTAGCTGATTTAAGTTTCGACATCACTGACCTAGAAATTAACGGAGAAAAGGTGGACAATAATAATGAAAATTGAATGGTCAAAGTATCTACAAGAAATACCCGAATACAAACTTATGGTTGAAAACCGAGACTATATCAATGCTTGGCAAGCCTTTCTAGACCATCAAAAAACTACTCTTCCTTCTAATGAACTAGTCATTTTGGCAGGAAACATGACAATCCAAGAAGGTAATATGGTTTTAGAATATCTCTTAGTTAACCAAACAGGAAAACCAATCAAAGAAGTTGAAATAGGTGTAACACTTTCTGTTTTTGGAAAGCCTTATTTCCAAGGGCTTTTGAGAACAAATAAAAATTGTTACCAAGAGTTATCACCTAAAAATGCCAGACTTGATTTAATTGATTTTGGTAATGATCGCTACGAAGATCAAGAGATAACACCTAAAGATTATGATTTAGTTATTCATTTTTGTAGAGAAATTGAATATACTGAAAATGAAACTACGGAGACAACTGCATGAAAGTAAGTATTTCACTAAATAAACTAGATAACATGTTAAACGTTTTACTAGTAATGCAAGTAATTACTATGCTTAAAACAGTTGCTTGGGCATTATTCATTATGACGACAACTGTTGCAAGCAGTACACCGTTTGGAGGAGTAATCTTCAGATCACTCCTCCAAGGTATCATAACAATTTATTTAATTAATAAAATGAAGACTAGCCTATCTGCTATAATTGCATGGCTAATCTTTATAAGCTGTTTAGGTGTTGGCTTTGCAAGTTTAGGCTCTGTTGTGAGCCAGAACATGATTTTCTTTAACTACGGCCTTTTTGAGATTATATTAGTTATTTGCGTTATAGTATTTATGGTTAGATATTATAATTATAAAAGCGCCATTTCTAGAGCTACTGAATAAAAACATCTTTTCAAACAGTATAATAAAAAGCATATGTAAATATCGTAACTAGGATATTTACACATGTTTTTTATTTTAATCGAATTATCTCAGATATATCACTAATATCTAAGGCATCAGCTATCCTTTCAATATGCGGTAAATAGACCTTTTCTCTTTTATTATTCGCTAATTTATTAACGATTGATAGTTACCATGAAGATGTCAGCCATCAAGATATCTACTCATTACACGATCTTTTAGATCAACTCAACTCTTGGCAAAATACACTGAATCTACTAAATGATTTTTTTAGTGATAAACAAATGCCAATCAATAAAAAAAAGATCGCAAGCGATTATTATGCTTACTCCAAAATCTTCTCTTCGTTTCATAACGACTTTTCGCAAATACTACCAAAAATGGAAAAACAACTTGATGAATTAAGACAAAAAAATTTAATACGTAACTATTCGCAGAGTAAAAAATTACTATTTCGTAGTACTTTTTTACTCTTTTCTTATTTGACAAAAATTATTCTTCCTTTGTGTTATCATTAGATAGAATGTATCTTAAATTAAACTATCGTTATAAAATTTGATTTTTGCGAAACCTAGTCGCTCCGTTATGAAGTCTATGAAATTTATCCAGATTTTTCCCCCAACCAAAAGAAATTGCAAATGTTTCTAAAGAAAAAACTAATCAAGTACTAACGGACTCTAAAAGATTCCTAAGCAAAACTGTTAATACAGCGATGGATTCCAATATACACATTGGAAAATGGGCATTCGGCTAAGAATGAAGGAGAGAGGACTTTGAAAAATACTGCAGACGATTATTACTTGTTTATATTACCGCTAAAATACACATTAAATTATTCTGATATAAAAAGCATGAAGTTTTTAATCAAAGCGAGCATCATAAGTACCTTTATTTTTTTCATGTATATAAAAAAATCAAATACTGAAATATACCAAAGCTCTATAATTTTTAAAATAGCATTTTATTTTTTCATACTCATGCTTTTTATACAAGTAGCCTCCTTCTTTTTATCAAGAATAAGAACTTATGAAGCTTTTATATATTTTACAGGTGGACTTTTTCATACCTAATAATCGTAGTTGGATACAATTATTTTATTTCTAGTGAACAACTATTAACTAAAACTGACGTGTTAATTAACAAATTTTTATTTATAATTCCACTTGTTTTATTCTTATATTCTTTATTAAATATTTTATTTAAAATAAAAAACAAGGTCTCACATAAAGATTCCGAAAAATCAAAACAGCTTGAAGAGAAATATAAAAATCAAAGCATTTTATTGGAAGGAAAAAATATATTTTTATACTCAATTTTTATAGGAATAGGATCTATCGGATTATTCAATAAGAATCCTTATCTCTTATTGTTATTGTTGATATTCTGTATATACTTCATATCAATCTATTCAGCAAGATATCTAATTATTTCATTTATGAAATATAGATTCCCTAAAGAATATTCCCAAAAAAGTATTGATAAAGAGTTAGTCACAGAAAAAAGCATTCAATAATTTTTTATTTTTGTCTTTTTCTAAAATGATTATTCATTCACTATATTGTAATTAATAAAAATTGACTGTATGGCTTCCTTTATTAGTCAACAGTCTATCTTTATTAAATAATTATTTACTGCTATTTTTACAATTTTAACCTTTACTAATGTTTTTTCTAATCCGATTTCATTTATTTTAGAAAATCAGAAATTGATTTTAATCATGTATCATATTAATTTTTTATTTCTTCATTATGCTTATATAGATGCTGTTCAAGAAGACCTCAAGATAACTACTCTAAAAAAACTAGCATGGACCCACAGCAAAGTAACTACTGTTTCCATACTAGTTTTTCATCTAAATCATTCCGCTAATTCAAATAAATCCTTCGCTACTCCTGGTACTCCATTTGGATCACCATAATTTTTATGTGTTTGAGTAACAGTATAATTTTTCCCTTGGTAAGCAACTCTTTCGCCTTGGTAATACTGAACAGGTTTGGTATATGTGCCTAATTTAAATTCCAGTGCATTAGTAAATCTGCCTAAATAATCTACGTTAACATCAAACACTCCTGAAATCCCTGCAAATTCAATTTGTGAACTCCATTGCCAAGCTGCTGTATCTGAGTGTAAGAGATTATCACTTGATGGATTTTTCGGCCATTCGGCTACCCAGCTATTTTCCTTACCTAAAACATCAAACTCCAGCCAATTATTGGTGAACCAGCTTGCCATGCTGTAATGAATAACATTGCTAAATCCGCGTTTGTTCAATTGGTTTTTGAAAGCTGTTGAGGTGATTGTTACATCTGCCGGAATCATTTCAGCTTCTTCAGCATCGTTAACCATCACTGTATTTTTGTTCAAGCCTAGTTCTTCTGCAAAATCAGCAAAGTAATTGGCTTCTTCTACCGCTTTTTGTTCATCTACAAACCAAGAATAGTGATACGTAGAAACGGTTAAACCTGCTTTTTTAGCATTTTCTATTTGAATTTTAGCAAAAGGATTTTTGTACGTAGTATATTCCGTTAATTTTACCACCACACCTTTAACACCTTGGGACTTCATCATTTCAAACGATTCAACAGAAAGCTCGCCATTCCATGAAGAAATATCAATGAAATCCATTCTTGGTAACAACGTTGGATCAGATATAGAACGTTTGCTTCTAGCACCTTCTACTTTTTTCATGTTATTTCCCATGACATTGTTATTCGCTTCAGTTATATCGATATTTTGAGCACTTGCGCTCGTTGTCGCCGATAAGAAAGCTGCTCCACTTAAACCAACAAGTAATAAATTCAATAGCAATTTTTTCAATTTCTTTACCACTCTTTCTTTTAAGATTTTAAACGTTTATTTAACTACAGCTCTACATTAACATGTTTTTATAAATCATTTAGACCAAAATAGTTACTTTTTTGTCTTGATTTGAATTTTTATAAAATAACGAATTTTATTTTTTTAAGCTAAATATATAAAAAAAGCAATGTTCCATCGTAAAAATGGACGCATCGCTTTTTATTTATTCTTTCGTTATTTCATACTCTTTTTCATGTTTTAGCAACCATTTTTTCCGTTCGATTCCTCCGCCGTAGCCGCCTAAGCTGCCATCAGTTTGGATTACACGATGACAAGGAATAATAATCGCCAGTTGATTGGCTCCATTGGCATTACCGACAGCCCGCATGCCGTTAGGATTACCGATCACTGTTGCTAGTTCTTTATATGAAGACGTTTTGCCTCGTTCAATTTGTGTTAAAGCTTGCCAGACACTTTTTTGAAAATCAGACCCAAGACAGATATACGGCGTTTCAAAATGATCCAGTTTTTTCTCAAAGTATAATTCTAACTCTGTTTTGATCTGCTCATTGATCTTCGTTTTCCCAGGAACAATTGACGCATTCATTCGGTTGCGTAAACGCTCAATCTCTCGTTCTAAACCACGGCGATCAACAAATTCTAATAGGTACAAATAGTTATCATCTGCAATACTCATTATCGGTCCAAGAATTGTATCAATCCAATCAGCTGATAAAATTTTAATCTCATCAGAGTGTTTGGGATTTCTACCCATGATTTTTGAAAAGGCATCATAAAAACCACTGGGAGAATCGTACCCCACATCTAATTGCGTATCAATGCGTTTTTCACCATTTTTGATTGATTTCAAGGCCATGCCCATCCTTCTTGAGCGTGCGTACTGGACAAAGGTCATGCCGTACACTTTTTTAAATTGTCTTCTTGCTGTCATTGAATGAATGCCCAATTCAGCAAAATCTTGGTCTTTCCAGCGTTTTTCCGGGTTTTCTTCCACCAACTCTACCATTTGTTGTACCAATGGCGGAATTTCCCTTGGATAAGATAATGGTTTACAGCGTTTACACGGACGATAACCTGATAAAAGAGCTTCTTCAGCAGTTTCATAAAAAGTACAGTTTTCATATTTAGGTTTTCTCGCTGGACAAGTTGCATGGCAAAATACACCTGTTGATTTTATACCTACAAAGAAAATTCCGTCATACGTGGAATCTTTTGCTACTAAGGCTTGGTAGTATTGCTTTTTTTCTCTTTCACCAATCATAAGATCCTCTCCTTTCTAGGTTAGTTTAAGTAGTTCAATGGAATCTTGTTCCTCATACTTAGCGAAACGAGCCAATATCGAAGGATAAAATTCATCTATATCTTTATTTTCATTATAAAACAGATAGATAGCAGGACCAAAGCTGATTCTTGAAACGCCAATGTTTAAGTAGTCTGAGATTGAATCTTCCTTGATATCCAACATAATATTAATTGGTAATGTTGTTTGTGCTGCAATTTTTTTGATATGTTCTTTATTTTTTAAACCTGGTATAAAAATACCATCTATTCCTGTTTTTTCATAGGCTTTGATTCTAGTGATTGTTTGATCCAAGATCTGTTCATTTTGATTGTTTTCATTACTATCGCCAGTAAAATAGGTATCTGTCCTAACGTTGATAAACAGGTCCTTTTTAAGAGTTGCAAGCTTTTGTTTTATGTAACTAAACGTTCACTTTGTTCCTCTACAGAATAAAGTGCATCTGTATTTGATTTTTTATCTTCAATGTTAATCCCAACTACGCCACTTTTTACGATTGTCTCAATGTTCTTGGCTAACTCAGCCAAATTTGCTGCATAACCTGCTTCTATATCTACTGTGATGTAATTATTTATTGGATCCATTTGTTTTACATAATCTAGTATTTCATTAAATGGCATCTGCTCGCCATCTTGATAGCCGTAATAATCAGACATTGCGTAACTACCAGTTGGAATTAAGTTGATCTTTTGAGTGGATAACTCATGCGCGCTTGCTACATCCCAAATGTTTAATAATACAATGGGTTTATCTTTTTTATGTACTTCTCTGAAATATGCTACTTTATTTTTTTTCATTGATAATCATTCCCTTCATTTTGTATCTCTATTTTACTACTGCTTAATAGAAGGTTCTTTCGAAAAATGAACATCAATTTTTTTTACTAAATTAAAGGGATTTGTAGAAAAGGGAATTGCTGTCTTAGTATTTCTTTTCTTGAAGTTTGGGTTTATAGAATTTTATAAAGGCGGAAAAATAATGGAGGGGTTTCAAGGATAGTTATCTCGTTCGCCAAGTACTGCTCATCATCTACTCTGGCAGAGCCAATCGTAGTCCTTCAATTCTTTGAGCTTTAGCTCTTAGAAATTGATGAGATCGTAACGAAGTGTTGGAGACTATTAGAAAGGTAACTTCGCTCGACTGCGCTCGCCAAGTACTGCTCATCATCTACTCTGGCAAAGCCAATCGTAGTCCTTCAATTCTTTGAGCTTTAGCTCTTAGAAATTGATGAGATCGTAACGAAGTGTAGTGATTCGCAGCAAATACCCGCCTTCTGGGGAAAGGCGGGAAAAGGAGTTAAAAAATGAAAAAGTGTTTTGTTAGGGTTGTTTGTTTGGTATGAATATATAATAACTCTGAATTGTGACTATTTTGTGTATAAAAGTTGGTTTCTTTATTACGTTTTTTTGATAAAAAACTGAATTTGCTTTTTTACCAATTTTTGCTTATTTCAATTGTTAATCTATCATTATTTTTCTGATCTTAATAAAGCTTGAGTTGTACAGCGGAATGAACCTCCAAAAATTCGGGAGATTTCATAATCCAAGGATTCTACTTTTACCCCATAAGCTTCTAAATCTGTAATTAATTTGGTAAATGATTGATCTGTAATATAGACTGATTCATTGATCGGAAGTCCATTTGCCATTAATAGAGATGCTTCTTTTAAAGTAATATTTATTTTGTCCCAAGCATTTAATTCTTCAGGTAATCCGTCTAAAAAAGCCTCTTCGCAATAGATCATCAAACCATCTCGAACCATACTTAAAGCACAATCTAAGTGTAAGATATCTGGATGCAAGCGGATAGGAACAACTTTATAGTCCCAATGAGCTAAAAGAGCTTCCAGCCAATGGATACCAGTTAGATTACTTGCTAAACCGGAATAACCGACGAAAATAGTTTTTCCATAAACTAAAACATCACCGCCTTCTAAAAATGGTCCTACTTCACTTTCTGGTCCATCTGAAATATCAGGTTGAGGCGCTGCTAAATAGAAAGCTTCTGAATGATTCGATTCAGTCAGCAAAATGTCTCGAATTGGTAATATTTCTAAACGTCGGTGAGCAAATCGTAAATTTCCTTCAACGATAAAATTTCCCACAGTAAAAAAAGGATCTCTTGAAAAGAAATTGGCATAGCCAGTACCTGATTCTTTCCCTACCGTTTTTTCGTATTCCGATAACATTCGTGGTCTGATCACTTCTACACCATAAGAAGTTAGTAATTGTTCCATTCGTACCTTTTCAAGTTCCCATTTTTCTTGCATTTCGGGATAAAGTTCAGCTATGTCTCCAGCTTTGTTACTGAATAAATTAAGATTTGTTTCAGATAAAAAATTTGTGTCTAAGTTTTGATTTTCATCAGGGATGTAAAATTGTGACTGAGCTAAAACAACTCTTTTCAATGGTGCAAATTCACTTTCTACAAAATTGGTTTTCACTTATTCTCACTCCAATTATAGTTGGTTAATTCTTGTTATAATAAGGTTTTTGCAAAGAAAATGTTTCACATGAAACAAAAAATATTTTAAATAATTTCACCAGTGATTATTTTTAGTTTCGCAAGTAAAGAAGAAATAATATCTAGTTCTTTTTGGTCTACTTCTGAATATTTTTGACCGACTATCTGTGCTCGCTCCTTTTTAACTAAAGAACACATCATACTCAGTTCAGCAGAATCCAGTTCAGATAAATAAGCTTGGTTAGGTTCAGAAAATGCTAGTGCTTCAATTTCAAGTGTCGTTGGATCTCTCCGCAAACTAGTTCTAACTTGGCATCCATTTGAAAAAGTAATTAATTCCACGTAAAAATATTCGGAAAAGGTGATTGGTTTGCGATCGAAAACAACTGTGCCATCACCGAATACTCCAAGTATATTTTCAATGAAGGTTGAGAGTGCTGTACCGATATTTAATTGTTTTGAAAAAGTCTTTGAAAGTAATAATTTTTCATTTATCATATTTTTACCCCTTCATTCTTGTTACTTTTAATTATAATTAAACTTTTATTCAAAACAAATAAAACGATACTTTATTGCGTTATTTACTTTCAAGTATTACTCTAAAAAATAAAAAACAAAAAAGAGCTCAGTTACAAGCTCCGTAAAATTGCAATCGCTAACTCTGTTACAGAACGCGATTGCATATGTTTATGTATGACCCCACAACTTACCAAAGCAACCAATAACGACTAGTGACAAAAGAATAAGGGTACTCTTTTCCACACAACTCACCTCACAATATGTTTTGAAAACCAAAGTGACAAGCTCCCATATTAGGTTAGTAAAGATTGCATCATACATTATTTTTTTAAAAGACTGGAATCGAACCAGTTTGTGGGGTATGTATACTTTTTTATTTCAGTAAATAGTAGCACGTATGTTATTATTCTTCAATTAATTATATATCAAAAAGAAATGAAATAATAGAAATGTATATAGATATTTCTACTATTTCTCAATCACACAAGAGAGCGAGGCGAAATAGCCGAAAAAATTTTACAATACATGGCTTTTTAAAAAAGTTTATTCAATACAATTGGGGTTTATATTGAACAACTCAGAACTACTGCTACATCAACGTTTTGAGGTTGTACCTTCGCTATCTTGCCTTGTTCGATATATTCGGTACTTTCACAGCCACTACTAGGCATTACGCATCATACAAGCATTTTAAAACAAAAAATAACCTAAATTTTACCAGTATACACCACTGAGAAAATATTTTTCTTAGTCAAAATCTTAGTCAAAAATATATCAATTACCACGAGCAAAATAAAAAACTCCTCTTTTCAGAAAAGCTTTTTACTTTATTTTTAAATATTATTTATCTAATCTGTTTTAAGTAATCGGCTTAGAATCACTAGCTTGATTTCCTTCAACATTAGAACTAGAAATTATCGATGCATATTGAACAAGCTTTAAACATTAGTGTATGAACGTTTTAAGGTTGTACCTTTGCTATCGATATACTCGAATAGTTAAATACCTAATAATCATGAATATTGATTCATAGATTTTTATATAAGGTTTATACTAAAACGAATCACGTATATTTTATATATTCTGTATTCAATTTTAACGGTTAGCTGGAGGCATTTAAAAATATTTAATCATTGATATAAATTTCAAGAAAATAGCTGTTTTTGCCTATATCTCAAAAAATATCATGTTAAGAAATAAGCTCTTATTTGTTTTTTATATCTTCTTGGTTTATTGTTTCTTTTTTTGAGGTCTGTGCTAATAACTTTGGTTACTTCTAAATCTGGTCTATTTTTGCAAGCTTCATCAAGACTATAAAATTTATTTTCTTGCCATTTCCAATATTCGCATGCATAATACATCTGTCCATTTTTCGGATCATGATAACTCTTATTCATTCTTCTTTTAGTCTTCAATAATTTTTTTATTAATTTATCTTCTTTATATACTTTGACATCATCTAATTTTCTTAGTGCAAACAAAATTAGTTTCTCTATCAAAAATCCAACCAACACTAATGCCATTAATACGATAATAGCAACAATGATAATCTTGGTTATTCCCCACTCATTAATCTTATTCATAATCTCATCCATCAAAACGCCTCCTTTTATATTTATTTCATTATAACAAAAATAAACAACAAAATATACTTTTAAAAAAATGCAATTTCCCCTCTTTTTTACACTTATTTTTTGAAGTTAAATACTGTTATATCAATGTTTATATCTAAAAAAAGCTCATTTACAAAACGATAGTTCTGCGAAGGAAGGGCTGTATCGTTCCTTCCTTTCAATTTGTGACCACTATAGAGGGAAGGGAAGATCGTGCATAAGTACTCACATCTTCGGAGTTGACCCCATCCACCAATATCCCGTTCAACAAGTTTGATTGAAAATATTGGGATCAGGAACATTATAAACATTGATATAAAGGGAAAAAGAGATGCTCTTTCAAAAAGAACACCTCTCTACTTATCTACCTTATAGTTATTATCTTTCTATGCTATTTTCTACTAAATTAGGAAAAAAATATACCTAAACACCACTCACTTAATCACTATTTTTACTTGATATCATCAAGAATAATGAAGTGTGGTTCATGAATCGTTTGTACATCTACACGCAAGTAAGCACGAAGCTTATACTTAAGGTTACTGAACGCATCACCAGTAACACAAGTAACTCCTATCGTCACACCAGTACGGAAACCATATCATAGCCTAGTAAAGCCACCTACTACCGCAAAAATTCCATCGTTCTTAGTTCCTAAGTCGTTTGGTACTTGTGTAGCTGTAAGCTTATGCGTTGAGTTCTCATAGTTTACCTATAAACAAATGCTTCGGTACTTTTTGAAAATGGTGCTAGTATCAAGGATGTTTCACAAAAGTTGTGTCACAAGTCAACTAAGATCAAAACGGATATTTATATCAAAGTGACTAAGGCGAAATAAAATGATGCTGAAAATTTTCCAAACTATATGTCATTTTAAAAAACCCTATTCAATACCCTACTTAAAAATATGGTGGTTTATATTGAACCAGCTGAAACCTTATGGTTACTCACTTTTAGAAGTCGTTTTCGCTATCTTCCCTTGTTCGATATAAACCATCAAAATACTCAAATCAGCTGGATTCACTCCACTAATACGGCTTGCTTGAGCAATGGTTTCTGGTTGAATTTTTTGTAATTTTTGTTTTGCTTCTGTAGCTAAACCATTAATCGCTTCATAATCAATATTTTCTGGAATACGTTTTGCTTCCATACGTTTTAATTTTTCAACTTTATCTAAGGCTTTTTTGATATAACCTTCATATTTTAGTTGAATTTCTACCTGTTCAATAACTTTTTCGTCTAATGTTTCTTCCGAATTTGGAATAAATTGTAGGACCTCGTGATAAGTCATTTCCGGGCGTTTTAAAAAGTCGCTGGCAAGTACGCCATCTTTTAATGGAACTGAGCCTTTTGCTTCTAAAAATGCTTGTACATCTGCTGTAGGCTTCACTCTAACTGAACTTAAGCGGGCGATTTCTGTTTCTACAGCTTTTTTCTTTTCTAAGTATGCGTTATATCGGTCTTCTTTGACTAAGCCAATCTCATGTCCTTGTTCAGTCAAACGTAAATCAGCATTGTCATGGCGCAAAATCAAACGGTATTCTGCTCTTGATGTCAGTAAACGATAAGGTTCATTAGTTCCCTTTGTTACTAAGTCATCAATCATCACTCCGATATAACCATCACTGCGTTTCATCACAAAAGGCTCTTTTTCTTGAACTTTTAAGGCAGCATTGATTCCGGCGATCAAGCCTTGACCCGCTGCTTCTTCGTAGCCGCTAGTCCCATTTGTTTGTCCAGCTGTAAACAAGTTCTCAATGACCTTTGTTTCTAAGGTTGGACGTAATTGGTGAGGTACAACAACATCGTATTCAATTGCATAACCCGTCCGCATCATCTCAGCTTTTTCTAAGCCTGCTATTGAGTGTAAAATGTCCGTCTGAACATCTTCCGGTAAAGATGTAGACAATCCTTGTACGTATACTTCTTCTGTATTTAAGCCTTCAGGTTCTAAAAATAATTGATGGCGAGGCTTATCAGAAAAACGAACTATTTTATCTTCGATTGATGGACAATAACGGGCGCCGACACCTTCGACAATCCCTGTAAACATCGGTGCACGGTGTAAGTTGTCTTGAATAATTTCGTGAGTTCCTTCGTTAGTATAGGTCAACCAGCATGAACGTTGATCTAAGTTATAGGCACTGTCAGGTGTGCTAAAACTAAAGTGATTTGGTTTTTCATCTCCGGGCTGTTCTTCTGTAACTGAATAATCAATGGTACTTGATTTTACACGTGGTGGTGTTCCTGTTTTAAAACGATCCATTTCAAGACCTAATTCTTTTAAGTGATCCGCTAAACCGATTGACGGCAATGAGTTATTAGGACCAGAAGAATATTTTAATTCACCGATAATGATTTCACCACGTAGTGCAGTTCCAGCCGTTATAATGACCGCTTTACTATGATATTGTGCCCCTGTTGTTGTAACAACACCTTGACAGATACCGTCTTCAACAATTAAACGTTCTACGATTCCTTGACGCAAGGATAAATTATCTGTGCGTTCGATTGTATGTTTCATTTCTGTTGCGTAAGCATGCTTGTCTGCTTGGGCGCGCAACGCGCGAACGGCAGGCCCTTTTCCTGTGTTCAGCATCCGCATTTGGATGTATGTTTTGTCTATATTATGACCCATTTCACCGCCTAGTGCATCGATCTCTCTTACGACAACACCTTTTGCTGGTCCGCCGACAGAAGGATTACATGGCATAAATGCAACCATATCTAAATTAATGGTTAAAAGTAATGTTTTACTGCCCATTCGAGCTGAGGCTAAAGCGGCTTCTGAGCCAGCATGACCTGCGCCAACGACAATAACATCATAAGATTCTGCTTTAAATTGATTCATCGACTCTTCCTCTCTATTTTCCTAAACAAAATTGACTAAACAATTGTGTGATTAATTCGTCTTGCACGCTATCTCCAACAATTTCACCTAAAAAGTCCCAGCAACGTGTCATATCCATTTGAACTAAATCAACTGGCATACCTGCTTCTATTCCGCGAATCACTTCGTCTAAAGCTAATGCAGCTTGATCTAATAGAGCGATATGTCGTGTGTTTGAAACGTAAGTAGCATCTTTTTCGCCTGTTTGTCCACCAAAGAATAGATCTGCGATTTTAAGCTCCAGCTGCTCCATTCCTGTATTGGATAAAACGGAGACTGGTAAAATTTCTTCATCACTAACTAATTGGTCTAACTCTTCCCGGTCTAATTTTGATGGTAAATCCATTTTATTTAATAGGATCACACGTTTTAAACCATCAGTCGCTGCTAATAATTGTTTATCCTCTTCGGTTAAGGATTCGTTTTGGTTTAGCACCAGTAATATTAAATCTGATTCCGCCAATGCTTTACGGCTACGTTCCACACCGATACGTTCAACAATATCTTCTGTTTCACGAATTCCGGCAGTATCGATCAGTTTCAAAGGTACACCACGAACATTAACATACTCTTCAATTACGTCTCGAGTTGTTCCGGCGATATCTGTCACAATCGCTTTTTCTTCCTGTAATAAATGATTGAGCAAACTTGATTTCCCAACGTTTGGTCGACCAATAATTGCCGTACTCAAGCCTTCTCGCAAGATTTTCCCTTGTTTAGCAGTGGTTAACAATCCCTCGATCTGCGCTTTAACAAAACCAGCTTTTTCAAGTAATAATTTTGTCGTTAATTCTTCTACATCATCGTATTCTGGATAATCAATATTTACTTCTACTTGTGCTAAGGTTTCCAGAATCTCTTGTCTAAGTGAGCGAATCAATGAAGATAAGTTTCCGTCTAATTGATCCAGTGCCACATGCATTGCTTTATCTGTTTTTGCTCGAATAAGATCCATGACAGCTTCTGCTTGAGATAAATCCATTCGTCCATTTAAAAAGGCTCTTTTCGTAAATTCGCCTGGTTCAGCTAAACGTGCCCCTTCTCTTAAAAGTAGCTGCAATAACTGATTAACAACTACAATTCCTCCATGACAGTTAATTTCAACAACGTCTTCCCGCGTAAATGTTTTGGGCGCCCGCATGACTGAGACCATCACTTCATCTAGCAAACTATCATCTTTTGGATCAAAAATATATCCATAATGAATCGTATGTGTAGGAACATCCAGTAATTGTTTATTGCCTGAACGATAAACTTTCGCTGCAATTGAGATCGCTTCGTCCCCACTTAAACGGACAATGCTAATTGCTCCTTCACCTGGTGGCGTGGAAATAGCTGCAATTGTATCAAATTCTAGTGTAACTTGTTGCATGATTGACTTCCTTTCTTTGTTCAGCTGAAATGAACATTTACTGGTGCTTTTAAGTTAATTTCGCTAGTATTTTAGATTCTAATTAACACAATAAAACTATGTAAAAACAGTTTTTGGCTACAAAAAAAGCGCCCACTCCACCCTTATTTTTTCAGGTTGGATCTAGCACTTTCACTGCATCAATTCCTATTAATTTCTTGACATAGAATAGCATATTTTTTTTATTTTCGCAACACTGTTTACTTATTATACACGGTCTTTAGCTTTGCATTTATTCTGTATTATCAGTAAAATTAGGATACTAAGAAGGGGAGGTCTTTATTATGAGACGAGCAAAAAAAGATGGGTTTTCAGAACAAGAAATGGAAAATCGAATAGATGCTATTACATTATCTACTGGAAATGTGAATAAAAAATATATCCTTCGCGACATCGTTTTTGCAACAGATCGAATTGAAACAGACTTATTTTCACCAGAAGTTAATCCGAATGATGTGTTCAGTGGTGTCTATCGCCAATTGAAAGTGATCGCTTTTGAATACGAAGCAGATGCGGTGATTAATTGTCACTTTGAAGAAAAATATGTTGAGTATCAAGGTAAGTGGGTAGTAGAAATATTTGCGTACGGTACTGTTGTTCAGTTTACACAAACTAACATTGGTTAATTAAAATAGAAAACAGGAAAAGCGATTGCTGACTTTTTCTGTTTTTTTTATTTTGGTTTATCTAATCTATTAAAAAACAACAAAAAAACCTGATCCTAAAAGAACCAGGCTGGAAGAAGCACGAATGCTTCAACTACTTTATCATCGTATTTTTGTACGTTGATAAGAATGATTTCGTATTAAAATATACTTTGTTTGGGTCAGTTTGTCAATGTATTTTTGATTGATCTTTAGAAACTAAAATGAAAAAAGTAGAATTGGCACATAACTCTCTGAGTGATATCTACGCCAACGAAAATCCGAATAAACGGTGTGAAAAGTCACACTCTTTAGCTATAATTAAAAACGTTTTTTCGCTGGTTCAATCACCAAGTAGCGATATGGCTCGTCACCTTCTGAATGCGTTTGAATATATTCATCTTTGCTTAAAGTAAAATGAATTTGCTTTCTTTCAAATGCAGGCATTGGTTCAAGAAAAACCGGACGACCTGTTTGTTTAACTTTTTCAGCTGTTCTTTCTGCTAAACGTTGTAAAATAGCTTGGCGTTTTTCACGGTAATCGCCAACATTAACAACAACTGACAATTTATTAGTTGCCACACGGTGAACAAATACTTGTGCTAAATATTGAAGAGCATTCAAGACTTTTCCATGTTTACCTATCAATATTCCTTGTTTCTCCGTATCCAAATGGAAAATTAAAAGCCCATCTTTACGCTCTAATCGAACAAATGCAGGTGCGTTTAGTTCTTTTGAAATATTAGTCAAGTAAAGAGCTAATTCCGTGATTGCTTCTTCGTCTTCCAGATTTTCCAAGACTCTCGCTTCGGAAGGTTCAGAATCGGTTACATTAACAGAAATCAACTCTTCAACGGCTGCTTCTGCTTTAACTTCCTCATCTGACACAATGATCTCTTCGACTGTTTCTTCAACTGCTTCTGAAATTTGTTCACTAACTGTAGGCTCAATGGAGACTTTTGCAAGCTTTTTGCCAAACCCTAAGAATCCTTTCTTAGCATCAGCAATCACCTTGATCTCTACATCTTCTCTGGATAAATTTAGTGTACGTAAGCCCTTAGTTGTTGCTTCTTCGATTGTGTTTCCCTCATAAACCGGCATCTGGAAAACCTCCTTTTATTTTTTCTTATTCTTTTTCTTAGGATTTTGTGCTTTTTTCAACGCTTTTTCGCGATCTTTTACACGTTGTTCTGCTTCAGCACGTTCTCTGCGAATTTTGAATGGATTATTCAGCAATAATGTTTGTCCTACTTGGAATGCATTTGAAACTACCCAGTAAAGTGACAAACCACTGGCTAAGTTCATCCCCATTACAAAAATCATTACAGGCATAACGAAGTTCATAATTTTTAATGAAGCATTTGATTCGATTTGACTCATACTTGTTAAGTAGCTGCTGGCAAAAGTAAATGCTGCTGCTAGAATCGGTAAAATTAAATACGGGTCAGGCTGACCTAAATTCAACCATAAAAAGCTTCCTTGTTTTAATTCCGGTACCCGAGAAATAGATTGATACAGTGCCATCATGATTGGCATTTGAATTAATAACGGTAAACATCC
Organism: Enterococcus sp. 5H; assembly: GCF_028128615.1. Classification (GTDB taxonomy): domain Bacteria; phylum Bacillota; class Bacilli; order Lactobacillales; family Enterococcaceae; genus Enterococcus_L. The sequence goes on from NZ_AMDP01000019.1 coordinate 58,914, forward strand.
TGCATAAGGATTTACATTGTTTTCGGCATATAATTTTTGTTGCTCTTCTCTAAATAGACGTTGTGTTTCCGGGTCTTTTGATGAATATTCTTTTTGAAGTGCTTTTAATTTTGGTTGTAACTCTTGTGTTTTGCGCATGCTTTTCGTTTGAAAATGCATAAGTGGTAATAAAATAATCCGAATCACTAATGTAAATAGGATAATCCCAACACCTGTATTCGCTGAAATGGATAAAAACTTAATCGCTTCAGCAAAGTAATAGACAATATAACGATCCCAAATTCCTGTACTATCCTGATTGATAGGGGCTGTTCCACAGGCTGATAAAACAAAAACAAGCGTTACCAAACCTGCCATCAATAATAAGCGTTTATACTTCTTCACAAAACTGTTCCTCTCTTATTTCAAAATTTTTGCAAGTTTTAAAACATGTGTTACATTACGATGAATTTCTTCTGATGTTAAAGCTTCTACTCCCGGTCTAGCAATTATGATAAAATCACAAGTCGGTTCAATTGAATTTTTCAATTGATAAATCGATGTCCGGACTTTACGCTTCACAGCATTTCGATTAACAGCATTCCCAATTTTTTTACCTACGGAAATTCCTACACGAAAATGCTTTTGTTCCGGTTTTTCCAATACGTAGACAATAAATCTTCGATTGGCACATGACTGTTTATGCTGAAACACCTTTTGAAAATCTTTTTCTTTTTTTACTCTATAGGATTTCTTCATCTGCATCCCTTTGTTTCTTTCTGTCTTTCTATTTTACTCACTCTACAATAATAGCATATTTAAGTCATTTTTTTCCAAATTTCAGGGAAAATATCCAGAGATTTCGAGAATTATGACCCTAGTTTCATATATTATCATTCTTTCATCTTTTTTTCACTTTATTTCTTGTATACTAAGGTAGTTTTGGCTTTCTTCTAAACGATTTAGGATAAATGAATTATACTTGAGACCAAGATAAAAGTGTTTAGCTCCAAGAAAGTAATGTGATCGGAGAGAAGTGGTGCAGTTACTTTTCTCGTCATTTATTCCGATCTAGTGAGTAACCGCTAAGTTCTGTCAGACCAAATCATATGGGTCTCAATAAAAGAACCCTTTATTATGTTCACAGAAATGTTGTGAAGATAATAAAGGGTTCTTATTCTAATTCATTAATTGGCATTACCATAAATTAAGCAGAGATAACTTTTCTGCCTTTACGACGTCTGCTAGCTAATACACGACGACCGTTTTTAGTGCTCATGCGTTTACGGAATCCGTGAACTTTTTGACGTTTGCGTTTGTTTGGTTGATACGTTCTTTTCATCTTTGTTCCACCTCCTGAAATTGTAACTATCCATCAATACATAGACATACTTTGATAGTATACCTAGTAATGGGTAGGTTTGTCAATAAAATTTCAGGAATTAATTTTGTTGAAATCATCAGAAAGTTATCCACAAAAATAAAAAAACTGGGAAAAGCTGTGGATAGTTATTTTTAAGTTCTCAACTCATTTTTAATTAAATCCTCACTTTTACACAAAAAAACAGGTTGTTAAAAAGTTATGCACATCTCATTTTTGTTTTGTGCATAACTTTAAAAAAAGCTTATGTTTTCTGCATTTGTTTTACAGAGTTGCTTGTGGATAAACAAAAAATGACTAAGTAATCCACCACTTCTTTCCGCTCTGTGGATAAGTTTATCGACATTTGTGAATTTTTTTTCCACAATTCACAATTTGCCTGTGGAAAAAGCTGCGAAAAAATGCTAAAATTCTATTTGCGTATCTATTTATATTCGTTCTGCTTTTTTATATAGAAAAATTTTTTTAAGGAGGCCGCCTCATGCCCGATATGGAAAGTTTCTGGAGAGATCTGGAAGATGCTTACCAATCAGCTTTGTCTGCACCGAGTTTTGATGCTTGGATAAAAACAACACAACCACTAAAATTGGAAAATAATCAATTATGGTTAGAAGTTCCTTCTGCTGTTCATAAAGACTATTGGGAAAAAAATTTAGCTGCGAAAATCGTCGAAACTGGTTTTAAATTGACTGGCGCTGAAGTAATGCCTCACTTTGTTGTAACTGGTGAAAAAGAACCTATGATGGTTCAACAAGAGGAAAAAGAACCTGTTACACAAGAGAAAATTGCAGAGCACGGTAAAAAAGCTCTATTAAATCCTAAGTATTCTTTTGACACTTTCGTGATAGGTAAAGGAAATCAAATGGCTCACGCTGCCGCTTTAGTTGTTGCAGAAGATCCCGGTTCCATCTACAATCCGCTATTCTTTTACGGTGGTGTTGGTTTAGGTAAAACCCATTTGATGCACGCAATTGGTCATCAGATGTTGCAAAATCGACCAGATGCTAAAGTTAAATATGTCAGCAGTGAAACTTTTACTAATGAGTTCATCAATTCGATTCAAACGAAGAATTCGGAGCAATTCAGAAAAGAATATCGTAATGTTGATTTACTTTTAGTAGATGATATTCAATTTTTGGCTGAAAAAGAAGCAACTTTGGAAGAATTTTTCCATACCTTCAATGATTTGTATAATGAAAACAAACAAATCGTATTGACGAGTGATCGACCGCCTAACGATATTCCTAAATTGCCGGAGCGTTTAGTTTCTCGTTTTGCTTGGGGGTTATCTGTTGACATTACACCGCCTGATTTAGAAACTCGGATTGCTATTTTACGGAAAAAAGCTGATGCAGAACGTCTTGAAATCCCAGATGATACCTTGAGCTACATTGCTGGTCAGATTGATTCCAACATCCGGGAATTAGAAGGTGCTTTAGTTCGAGTACAGGCTTTTGCTACAATAAATGGTGAAGATATTACAACAAGCCTAGCAGCTGATGCATTAAAGTCATTGAAATCTGTCGGTTCTAAAAACCACTTATCGATTTTACAAATTCAAGAGGAAGTGGCAAAGTATTATCATATTCAACTAAAAGACCTAAAAGGCAAGAAACGAGTAAAATCAATTGTTGTTCCCCGACAAATTTCTATGTATCTTTCTAGGGAAATGACCGATAACTCGTTACCAAAAATTGGTGCAGAGTTCGGCGGAAAAGATCACACAACTGTAATTCATGCCCATGAAAAAATTCAACAACTAATGGAAAAAGACCCTGCGATTCAAAAAGAAGTGGGCGAAATCAAAAACTTACTTAATTCCTAGCTTGTGGATAAAAAAGCCAAAAACAAAAAAGTTTTCCACAGCTTATACACAGGTGGAAAACTTTGCTATTATTTCATTTCCAGACTTTTCCACAGAATTAACAGGACCTACTACTTTTATTATTTATTTATATATAAATACAAAACAGTCTTAGCAAAATTTATGCTTTTAAAATCTATTTAAAAAAGGAGTTCAATCATTATGAAAGTAACTTTAAAAAGAAATACATTCTTACAAGAACTACAAACTGTTCAAAGAGCCATTTCCTCTAAAACAACTATTCCTATTTTAACAGGGGTAAAAATTGTCTTAACAGACGAAGGTTTATCTTTAACAGGGAGTAATGCAGATATTTCTATTGAAAGTTTTTTAAGTCAAGATGACGAAAAAGCACAGATGAACATTGAATCAACAGGAAGTATTGTTTTACAAGCTCGTTTTTTTGGAGAAATTATTCGTAAATTACCTGAAGATATGTTTACATTAGAAGTTTTAGAAAATAACCAAGTAGCAATTACTTCCGGAAAAGCTGATTTTACTGTAAATGGTTTGGATGCAGAAAATTATCCACATCTTCCTGTAATCGACGCTAAAAATCAAATTCAATTACCCGTTCACCTGTTAACAAAAATTATTAATGAAACAGGATTTGCGGTTTCTCTTCATGAAAGCCGTCCAATTTTAACTGGGGTTCATTTTATTTTGGAAAATCAAAAATTATTAGCTGTTGCAACAGACTCACATCGTCTAAGCCAAAGAATCATTCCAATTGAACAAGCAGCTGAAAATTTTAATATTGTTATCCCAGGAAAAAGCTTAACTGAACTTTCTCGCTCGTTTACTAACGAAGAAGAAATGGTTGAAATTAGCATCATGGAAAACCAAGTATTATTTAAAACTCAAAATATGTATTTCTATTCTCGTTTGCTAGAAGGTAATTATCCTGATACTAATCGTCTAATTCCAACAAGCTTCAATACAGAAATTGACTTTTATGTTCCAGAACTATTATCAGCGATTGATCGTGCATCATTACTATCTCATGAAGGTCGTAACAATATTGTTCGTTTGGCGATTGCATCGGATTCTGTTGTTCTTTACGGAAACTCACCAGAAATTGGGAAAGTTGAAGAACCACTAAATTATGAAAAAGTAACGGGTGATCCATTAGAAATTTCTTTCAACCCAGATTATATGAAAGATGCTTTACGTGCGTTTGGTGATATGAATATTACAGTTAAATTTATCTCTGCTATTCGTCCATTTACATTAGAACCAACAGAAACAGATTTAGACTTTATTCAATTAATCACGCCTGTACGTACAAACTAAAAAAGCAAAGAAAAACCTGCGATAGAGCTAAATACAAGCTTTGACGCAGGTTTTTTTGCTTTTCTTCATAAAATACACTTCCAACAATTGCCTCGTTATAAGGTTCTAGAAAATGAAAACTATTGAAAATTTGTTTCAATACCTCAACTTATAAATTTCTTCTTAAAATGCATTTTAAGCCTCTTTTTATCATTAGAATATTTTTTATCGATTCTCATCAAAAGTGCTTAGAAAGAAAATTAGACGGATAAATTTGTTTTCTGAGGTAAAAAAGAGTATAATATTAGAGTAAAAGTGAAAATAAAAAAGAGGGATGCATATTGAAAAAGACGCTTGTTTTAGAAACTGATTATATGACACTGGGTCAAGTCTTGAAAGAAGTCAATGTAATTAGCAGCGGCGGTCAGGCCAAATGGTACTTAGCTGAGAATAGTGTTTTCGTAGATGGGGAGATAGAGAATCGCCGCGGAAGAAAATTATATGCCGGCATGATGATCGAGATACCTGAAGAAGGTACTTTTTTTATGGTAAAAAAAGGCGAGCCGACTGATGAGACTGAATGAGATCAGTGTTCAGCATTATCGTAATTACGATAAATTAACGTTAGATTTTCCTAAAACCTTAAATATTTTTTTAGGAGAAAATGCCCAAGGAAAGACAAATCTTCTTGAAAGTATTTATGTTTTAGCGATGACCCGCAGCCATCGAACGAGTAACGAGAAAGAATTGGTTCATTGGGATTCAGACTCGGCAAAAATCAGCGGAGTTGTTGAAAAAAAGACTGGAACAGTTCCATTAGAGATCATTATTTCTAATAAAGGACGCAAAACAAAAGTTAATCATATTGAACAGAAACGCTTGAGTTCTTATATTGGTCAATTAAATGTCATTTTATTTGCACCGGAGGATCTTTCTTTGGTAAAAGGTTCACCACAATTGCGCCGCAAGTTTATCGACATGGAGTTAGGTCAAGTGAACCCGATTTATCTCTATGATTTAGTTCAGTACCAGTCTGTATTGAAACAGCGGAATCAATATTTGAAGCAACTAGCTGAAAAAAAGCAATCAGATCTTGTTTATCTTGATATTCTGACTGAGCAACTAGCTGAATTTGGCGGAAAAGTTTTATTTGCCCGCTTGGAGTTCATCAAAAAGTTAGAACATTGGGCCAATTTACTGCATAAGAAAATTAGCCATGAAAAAGAAGAATTATCGATTGATTATTTTTCAAGTATCCCATTAGATAAAGAAAATTTTTCACTAGAAGAGATCCAAAAGCAGCTGCAGGAAAGTCTTTTTGCCAACCGTAAGCGTGAACTATTTAAAGCTAATACATTTTTAGGTCCTCATCGAGATGATCTGATTTTTAATGTGAATGGTCAAAATGTACAAACTTACGGATCACAAGGTCAACAAAGAACCACTGCATTAAGCGTAAAGCTGGCGGAAATTGATTTAATGTATTCAGAAACAGGAGAATATCCTGTCTTGTTATTGGATGATGTCATGAGTGAGTTAGACAATGAACGACAATTACACCTACTAGAAACGATTGAAGGAAAGGTTCAGACTTTTTTAACAACGACAAGTTTGGATCATTTAAACAATAAATTAACTGTTGAACCGGATATATTTAATGTTCATCAGGGAGAGATAGAGAGGGAAGCATCTATATGACAGAAGAAGAAAAAAATATGAAAGAACGCGCCCAAGAATATGATGCCAGTCAGATTCAGGTACTAGAAGGTCTTGAAGCGGTTCGTAAACGTCCTGGTATGTACATAGGTTCTACTAGTTCAGAAGGGTTACACCATTTAGTTTGGGAGATCGTAGATAATTCAATTGATGAAGCCCTAGCAGGTTTCGCCTCAAGTATCCAAGTTGTAATTGAACCAGATAATAGTATTACGGTTATCGATGATGGTCGAGGAATTCCGGTTGATATTCAAGTGAAAACTGGACGTCCAGCCGTGGAAACCGTCTTTACAGTTCTACATGCCGGCGGTAAATTCGGCGGCGGCGGATACAAAGTGTCTGGCGGTTTGCATGGTGTGGGTTCTTCTGTAGTAAATGCCTTATCAACTACGCTAGATGTAAAAGTCTACAAAGAAGGTAAAGTTTACTATCAAGAGTTCCATCGTGGTGCAGTTGTGAATGATCTGAAAGTCATTGAAGAAACAGATCGCCACGGAACTACGGTTCACTTTATACCAGATCCAGAAATTTTTACAGAGACAACTGTTTTTAGTTTTGATAAATTGGCAACTCGTGTAAGAGAATTAGCTTTCTTAAATCGTGGACTAAAAATCTCAATTGAAGACAAACGTGAAGAAAAACCAGTTTTAAAAGAATATCACTATGAAGGTGGTATTAAGAGTTATGTTGAGCATCTGAATGCGAACAAAGAAGTTCTATTCCCTGAACCAATTTTTATTGAAGGGGAACAACAAGATATTACAGTAGAAGTTTCAATGCAATATACAGATGGCTACCACTCAAACTTATTAAGTTTTGCCAACAATATTCATACCTATGAAGGCGGAACCCATGAATCAGGGTTTAAAACATCATTGACTCGTGTGATTAATGATTACGCTCGTAAGCAAAAAATTATGAAAGAAAACGATGAAAACTTAACGGGTGAAGATGTACGTGAAGGTTTAACAGCTGTTATTTCAATTAAACATCCGGAGCCTCAGTTTGAAGGCCAAACCAAAACAAAATTAGGAAATTCAGAAGTTCGGACAGTAACTGACCGTTTATTCTCTGAGTATTTCAATAAATTCTTGATGGAAAACCCAACTGTGGGTAAACAAATCGTTGAAAAAGGCTTATTAGCTTCTAAAGCTCGTTTAGCAGCTAAAAGAGCCCGTGAAGTTACTCGTCGTAAAGGCGCACTTGAAATCAGCAACTTACCTGGTAAATTAGCCGATTGTTCAAGTAAAGATCCGGAAAAATGTGAAATTTTCATCGTCGAAGGAGATTCAGCCGGCGGTTCAGCTAAACAAGGCCGCAGCCGTGAATTCCAAGCAATCTTACCAATTCGCGGGAAGATTTTGAACGTTGAAAAAGCCAGCATGGATAAAATTTTGGCAAATGAAGAAATTCGTTCATTATTTACTGCCATGGGAACAGGTTTTGGTGCTGATTTTGATGTATCTAAAGCACGTTACCATAAATTAGTTATTATGACCGATGCCGATGTCGATGGTGCTCATATCCGTACGTTATTACTGACACTTTTCTACCGTTTCATGCGCCCAGTTGTTGAAGCAGGCTATGTTTATATCGCTCAACCACCATTATATGGGGTGAAACAAGGAAAAAATATCACCTATGTTCAACCTGGGAAAAATGCTGAAGAAGAATTAGCGAAAGTTCTGGAATCATTACCAGCAAGTCCAAAACCAAGTGTTCAGCGTTATAAAGGTCTTGGAGAAATGGATGACCATCAATTATGGGAAACCACAATGGACCCTGAAAAACGTATGATGGCTCGTGTTAGTGTTGATGATGCAATTGAAGCCGATCAAATTTTTGAAATGCTGATGGGTGACAGAGTTGAACCACGCCGAGCATTTATTGAAGAAAATGCCCATTACGTGAAAAATCTGGACATTTAGTTAAGAAGGAGAATCTTTATCCTTTGAGCCAAGTGAATGAGATACTACATTAACGTTTTGATCTTATCAACTTCTAACTATTTTTAAGGTTTAAAAGTTGAAGGTCGGACTTAGAAATTTAAAGGAGACAAGTTCATGAGTGAAGAAATGAAAGAAAACATTCAAGACGTCAATCTGACCAGTGAAATGAAAGAATCCTTCATTGACTATGCGATGAGTGTTATTGTGGCTCGGGCATTGCCGGATGTACGTGACGGGCTAAAACCTGTTCACCGCCGTATTTTATATGGAATGAATGAGTTGGGTGTTACACCTGACAAACCGCATAAAAAATCTGCCCGTATTGTTGGGGATGTTATGGGTAAGTATCACCCGCATGGTGACAGTGCGATTTATGAATCAATGGTACGGATGGCACAGCCGTTTAGTTACCGCAGTATGTTAGTAGACGGTCACGGAAACTTTGGTTCTGTCGATGGCGATGGAGCTGCTGCAATGCGTTATACCGAAGCAAGAATGAGTAAAATAGCGTCAGAAATGCTTCGTGATATTAACAAAGATACCGTAAATTTCCATGGAAACTACGATGATTCTGAGCAAGAGCCTGATGTATTGCCTGCTCGCTTTCCTAACCTTTTAGTCAATGGTACAACAGGTATTGCAGTCGGAATGGCAACCAATATTCCGCCTCATAATTTATCCGAAGTTATTGAAGCTACTGGTCTTTTGATGGATAATCCAGAAGTTACAACGCAAGAATTGATGGAAGTTTTACCAGGACCTGATTTCCCAACGGGTGGTTTAGTAATGGGTAAATCTGGTATTCGTCGTGCTTATGAAACTGGTAAAGGCTCGATTACAGTTCGCGCAAAAGTAGATATCACTGACATGCCGAATGGTAAAGAACGAATTTTAGTTACAGAATTGCCATACATGGTGAATAAAGCAAAATTAATCGAACGAATTTCAGAACTGCATCGTGATAAGCGAATTGAAGGTATTACTGATTTACGTGATGAATCTTCTCGTGAAGGAATGCGTATAGTTATCGATGTTCGTCGCGACGTCAGTGCTTCTGTTATTTTGAATAACTTATATAAAATGACTGCTCTGCAAACCTCATTTGGGTTTAATATGCTAGCAATCGAAAAAGGCGTTCCGAAAATTTTAAGTCTGAAACAAATTCTTGAAAATTATGTGGAACACCAAAAAGAAGTTATTATCCGCCGTACTAAATTCGATAAGAGAAAAGCAGAATCTCGTGCGCATATTTTAGAAGGTTTACGTATTGCTTTAGATCATATTGATGAGATTATTTCAATTATCCGAAACTCAAAAGCAGACGATGAAGCCAAAGCATCATTGATCGAGCGTTTTGAATTTTCTGATCGCCAAGCCCAAGCTATTTTGGATATGCGTTTACGTAGCTTAACTGGTTTGCAACGAGATAAAATCGAAAATGAATACCAAGAATTATTAAAACTTATTGCTGATTTAGATGATATTTTAGGTCGTCCAGAACGTGTGATTGAAATTATCAAAACAGAATTAGGCGATATTCGTGATAGATATGGTGATCCGCGCCGTACGGAATTATTAGTCGGTGAAGTGTTGAGTCTAGAAGACGAAGATTTGATAGAAGAGGCCGAAGTTGTCATTACTCTTACAAACAACGGCTATATCAAACGTGTCGCTAACAGCGAATTCCGTGCACAACGTCGTGGCGGTCGTGGTGTTCAAGGAATGGGCGTTCATGATGATGATTTCGTGAAAAATCTTGTATCTTGTTCAACCCATGATACCTTACTGTTCTTTACGAATAACGGAAAAGTGTATCGTGCGAAAGGGTATGAAATCCCAGAATATGGTAGAACAGCTAAAGGAATTCCGGTAATCAACCTATTAGGAATTGATTCAAGTGAGAAAATTCAAGCAATAATTGCTGTAGAAGGACAAGCAGAAGATGGACATTACTTATTCTTTACAACTCGTAAAGGGACAGTAAAACGAACTGCGGTAACAGCTTTTTCTAATATCAGAAGCAATGGTTTAATTGCGATTGGTTTGAAAGAAGACGATGAGTTAGTTAATGTTGTGTTGACTAATGGTGAGCAAAACATGATTATCGGAACCCATAACGGCTATTCTGTGACATTCGCTGAAACAGCGGTTCGTGACATGGGTCGTACAGCATCTGGTGTACGTGGTATTCGTCTAAGAGAAGATGATTACGTCGTAGGAGCCTCTTTATTGGACGCTGACACCGAAGTTCTAGTGTTGACGGAAAATGGTTACGGCAAACGAACAAAAGCCGCTGAGTATCCTGTAAAAGGCCGTGGCGGTAAAGGGATTAAAACAGCTAACATTACAGCCAAAAATGGTCCATTAGCCGGATTAACTACAGTTCGTGGAGATGAAGACATTTTAGTAATCACTAACAAAGGGGTTATTATTCGCTTCAACGTTGATTCTGTTTCGCAAACTGGACGTGCAACATTAGGTGTTCGTTTGATGAGAATGGAAGAAGATGCCAAAGTGGTAACAATGGCGGTTGTTGAACCTGAACCTGAAGAGATAGCAGAAGCTGAAGGTGTGGAGACAACAGTTGAGACACCAGAAACAACAGAAGAATAAAAAATTAACTGTTTCGATTTAATTATCGGAACAGTTTTTTTGATGAAATAAAAAATATTCCAAAGAATAATATTATTAATTAAAAATACGAATTTCATTGTTTTTCAGATATGAAAAAAATAAATTTCGAAAGAATTTAAACGTCAGAATGTAAATACATTCTAAATGAATGAAAAATAATACTATTTTAAAAACAGGAAATTTCATTTTTTTTAATTCTATTTTTCACACATATGTTATTTTAAAAAAACGACAGAAGGAGTTGAAACGTTGATTTATAATAATTTACCAATAGTTATTGATTCTTATTTAACCATATGTTAGGCTGAATATTGTTGTTTTATAATTTATTGCAAGTAAATATTAGTGGAAAAGGAGACTCAAAATGGGACGGAACAAGAAATAGTTTTTTTTGCTTTTTTTTAATGTTGTACGTCAGAACACTGATTCATTACATAAGAAATAGTTTTGGATTTCTTAGGAAAAATAGAAGTTTAAAGTGGATTTTATGAAGAAGTGTTTTTTTACGGATGCTTATTTTGAAATGGGAAATGAAATATGAAAAAAATACTATATAGAACAAGTAGCCTATTATTAATTGTTAGCTTAATGCAACTAGCTCCAGTACACGCTAGTTCTTTAGACAATATTGAGGGTGATTATCCTGTTAGTTTTAGTACTTTGATTGATGAGCAAAATTTTCCTCCACGTCTGTCGGAAGATGTCTTGTCTGATCCTTCTGAGTTGGCAGAAGATAACAGCTTACGACCTGAATCTGATCCGAAACTAGAGATTATAGTTGATGCTGAAACTGAATATATAGTAAGTGAAGGTACAGTAATTGATGAGAGGTTTATAAAAGAAAAAATTATCAATCAGATACTTATATCAAATAATCTAATCGCAAAAGATCAGATTGAGATTGTGATAACCAATCAGTTTTTCTCATCTGACTATGAACAAGAAATTAGCTACTCTGTATTTGGAAAATACAGACAGTCTTTATTATCGAACGAAATAGATTATTCTATTCAACTAAACCTTAAAGTAACGTTTGAAGAGGCAAAGCTTACAGCAAAACCAAGTACAGTAACGACAGTTTTAGGGACAAAAGATGACGAACAAGATCTATATTCATTTGTTCAAGAAGTGAAATTAGGCGATCAATATTTAACAGAAGATCAATACACAGTTCAGCTTCAAGATACGATAGCGACCGATGTAACGGGTCAAAAAAAAGTAACCGTTCAAGTATTGTTAAATGCAGATCCTTCAAAACAAACAACAGTAGAAACTACGGTCAATGTGCGCTGGGGTAAAAGTATTGCCATTAGTGGTGAATGGACCGGAACAGATGCAAGAAGGATTGTATCTGCGCTAACACTTCATCCTGGTCCTAGTATTTCGTTAGAATCTGGTCAAGGAGCGAGTAGTTTAGATTATAGTTCGTTACCAACATTTAATAATCCGTTCTTTTCAACAGTATCGTTTTATCAAGCGGATGAATCAGGTATCTTGAACTTAAGTTTGACTCCAAATCAACAGTTTTCATTAAAATCTAAAGACACGCCAAAACAAATCAAAGAATTATGGGTTAGTGAAATTGGCGAGCGGGTCAAGGTTGAAATGGGTGATATTATCCAAATCTGGCATGGACGTAAAACAGGTGAAAAATATGAAAGACCATGGCTATATTTAATTGACAATGAAACTTTTTTCGATAATACAAATGGTCTGAATGAGGTTTACTATGAAATAACTGATGAAGGATTTAAACAAGTACAATTAAATAGCTTTACGACGAACGAACTGACTGTTCCGATTTACACAAACAATGCCTACTTTAATGACCATATTGACGAATTTATTAATGTTGAAGGACTTTTAAATATATCAAAAGAATTTTTAGTCTATCCTGATACTACTAGCTCTGGGGAAAAAGAAGCAGTAATCAGAGTTGAACAAACAATGAGTTCGGGAAAAAAAATCCAATATGATTACGTCATTAATGTGTATGTGGAAGAAGGGGAACTTAATTTATCCGTACCGCAATTTATTACTTTTAGTGACTTTACACTTCAATCAGAGAAACAGTTAGTTGGTCGAAACAATGGCGCTTTAGAATTAGCTATACAAGATAGCCGTGGAGCTGGATTACAGGGAAATTATACGCTAAATTTGGGAATGGATGATAATAGTTTATTGGGGCAATATCTTGTTTACAAAGACTCAGCTAACGGACAGGAACAATTCTTGAATCACTCATCGATTCAAATATTTACCTCCAGCCTTGAAGAAAACCCGGATTCACCATCTGAAAACACACCGTTGCATACGTGGGATACTGAAAGAGGATTATTTTTAAGTATTCCAGCTGATGAACCATTAAAAGCACAAACATATACAGGGACATTAAAATGGACCTTGACTGCCGGACCATCATAAAAAAGAAAAGAAGCATTTTTTTCAACAGTATTGTGATCTATTTCATTTAATAATGGCTTGCTATAAAATTCAACAACCAATGAAGAAATAAAGGTGAAATAAAAAGGAGAATATAAAATGAAAAAAGTTTTAATTAATGGGTTAGTAACAGGAATGTTGTTTGGAACTGTACAGGTAGCAATGCCAGCATATGCGGATGTGTTAAAAGGCGAAACTATTGCTAAAACAAGTATTGAAGGTGGGGAGCTGTTAATTTCAGCTACTAATGAACTTAATTTTGGTGCCCTAACATTAGGAACAGAGGCGTTAACTACAATTAAAAAAACAGGCGAAATCACTGTTTCTGATTACCGGGGAACTTATGTAGGATGGGATGTAAAAATTGCTAAAGCGGATGTTGGAACTTGGGATAATGCAATGCTGATCGATATTACTAATGTTGATAATGCAGTAAATACAGCGCCACAAAACTTCGCAGCACAAGCCAAAGCAGAGAGCTATGATTTAGTTCAAGAAAAACCATTTGACGCAACATTGAGTGTTCCAAATAGTGTAAATGCCGGAGATTACAGCACAACCTTAACTTGGACGTTAACAAGCGGACCAGAAGGCAACTAGAAAAGCGCAGTAAGAGTCTGAAGCAAAATGATTTTATTCGTTTTGTTTCGGGCTCTAAAATTAGGTAAAGGAATTAAAAATATGAAAAAAGTAATGATTATATTGTTTCTAAGTATTTTTTTCAGTGTGGTAAATCCACTGGTGAGCATGGCAGAAGAGGGAATTGATTTTTCGGTGAAACCTCAAATGACGAGTAGTCAAATTGGTGATAATGACAGCTATTTTAACCTTCGTTCTGATTCTGATAAAAAAGAAACGTTACCGATTAAAATTACGAATCATTCACAAGCTGAAGTCACATACATAGTTAATGTAAATACAGCAACAACAAATATAAACGGCATTATCGATTATAGTCAACAGGATACTAAATTAATTGAAACAGAATACCAACTTACGAACCTCGTTGAAAAACGGGAACAAACAGTCTCAATCCCCGGCGGAGCAGAAAAAATTGTAAACATCACTCTAACAATGCCGAAAAATTCATTTGACGGTATTATTCTAGGCGGAATAATAGTTGCTAAAAAGCAAAATGAGCAAAACAAAGCTAAGAATACTATTAAAAATGAATTTCAATATGCTATAGCGGTCCAGCTTTCAAATAATGACAAAGAGGTTGACTCAGAGTTAACAGGCGGAAATGTTGAATTAACACAAATCAACAAAAGAAATGCTGTTCAAATGACAATAAAAAACCCCCAACCAAAGCTTTTAAAGCAAGTTGAAGGGACATTCACCATTAAGAAAAAAGGGCAGAATGCAGCGATTGTTGAAGAAAAACGAAGTGCCATGAGTATAGCTCCAAATAGTGAATTTTCTTTATTTACCATGCTGAATGATAAATTTAAATCTGGTGAATATACGTATACAGTAAACCTGAAAAATGCTGAAGGGGACTGGACGTTTAGTCAAGATTTTTCAATCAAACAAAAACAAGCTAGAGATTTAAATGAAACATCAGTTGATCAAACACCTAAACAGTTTTCTTGGCGGCTTATCGTTACAATTATGGGAATCATTATTTTGGCATTAGCAGCAGCGCTGGGATATACTTTGTGGAAATTTCAGAAAGCGAAAAAAACATCTAATTAATTCTAAGTGGGTGAGTGGGACAAAACTAAAGACCAGCTTTGCTTCACTTACTACTATAAATCTAAAAATAAGTAAATAGAGGTTAAACTTATCGACGGATGAGTTTAACCTCTAATCTTAGTACATTTTTATTTTCTGATTCATCAATGTACAGCGTCCGACTGCGGTCAGTTCCCCATTATCATTAAAAATTTTTCCTTCCCATACTTGAAGAGATCGACCTATACGATCTGCGGTAGCAATCACGGTCAAAGTTCCACCAACGATGCTTTTTAAATGATTAATTTGAAGATCAATACCTGCAGCATAAGAACCTTCAGCCAAATGTTCATTTGCCCCCAAACTGCAAGCTGTTTCGATTAAAACGCCATTCATACCACCATGTAAAATCCCATAAGGTTGTTTATGAAATTCTTCTATTTTCATTGATAATACTACTTTTTCTTTAGATAGTTCAGTTGTTTCAATATTTAAATAGTCTAATAGATGCATTGAATGATATCCTTTCTTTTAGCCCGAGGTTAATGCTGTATTGCTTCCAAAAAAGTAAGTACTTTATCCAGTTGTAAATTGTGGTAGTCTAAAGAATCAAGATAGAACACCTTTTCTTTAGGATAGTTACCAATGTCAAATAGCTTTTGCAATCCAGGGACACAAATAATAGCATCCGCTTCTTGAGCGATTACTTCAATATCAGCAATAGAATCGTCTAATACAGCTTCCCAAGGAAGGTTTCTTTCTAACAGTTCGGTATTCAATTGTGTAACGAGTTTAGTTTGATTAAAATTCCCTATAACGGCGTTATTCGGCAGCATATTTCTACCAAACATCGGTGTGCTTTGATAAACAACGATTGCTGTATTCAAAAAATCTCTCCTTTTTTAAGTTCATTTACTTGTTAGTTTATAAAATTTATTATACATGAGAATGAGTTGGGACAAAAATTTAATTAAATCTTATGGATAGGATGAATACGCTTGGAATGATTTTGTTATATAATTATTTTAAGATTTACAAGTAAGACATAGAAAGCTGAGGGATCAAATATGGGCTGCTTAGGTAATATTATATGGTTTATTTTTGGCGGGTTTATTGGTGGATTAACATGGGTAATAGCAGGAATTCTTTGGTGTATTACGATTGTGGGAATTCCGATTGGATTGCAATGTTTTAAATTGGCTGGCTTGAGTTTTTGGCCGTTTGGTAAAAAAGTTGTTTATAGTACGAGTAATGTTTCCTTTATCGTAAACATTATCTGGCTGATTGTTAGTGGATTACCTTTAGCGATTGCTCATTGTGCTAGCGGCATTATTTTATGTGTAACAATTATTGGTTTCCCTTTTGGGCTGCAGTCGTTCAAATTAGCTAAGTTGGCATTAATGCCTTTTGGTGCGCAAGTAGTGCCAACTAATAGTGTGTATATGGAATAATCATGTATTATTAGCGGATTTTTAAGTTCGAAACAAGACTAGTTTTTAGTTTTGTTTCGAATTTTTTTTTATAATTTCTTGACAACAGAAACCAAACTTGGTATATTTTCTTGTGCCTAAAACGTAACGATTACGTTTTGTTGGGCGGAAATCGGAATGAAGCTAGGAAATTAAACTACGTAAGGGGAAAATAATGAAAAAAAATCTAAAGTCTATCACACTAAGTTTATTATTAATGGTCGCTTTTTTAACTGCCTGCACAAATTCAAACGATAAAAGTGAGGTAAATGCAGATGATGAGCAGTTAAATATTGTGACTTCTTTTTATCCAATGTATGAATTTACCAGAAATATTGTTGGTGATGCTGGGGAAGTCTCATTAATGATTCCAGCTGGAACAGAAGCACATGATTATGAACCTTCTGCCAAAGAAATTGCAAACCTGCAAGATGCGGATGCGTTTGTTTATAATAGTGAGTATATGGAAACGTGGGTACCAAAAACAGAAAAATCTTTGAAAGAAGTCAAAAGTATTAAAGCAACAGAAGGGATGTTGTTACTTCCGGGTAGCGACGATCACGATCATTCACATGGTGATGGTCATGACGATCACTCGCACGATTATGATCCTCATATTTGGTTAAGCCCATACAGAGCGATTAAAGCCGTAGAGATTATTAGAGATGGTCTAATTGAAAATTTTCCTGAACAAAAAACTGTATTCACTGAAAATGCCGCTGATTATATCGAGCAATTAACAGAACTGCATCAGCTATACGAGGAAAAATTACTGGATGCCAAACAAAAGAATTTTATCACTCAGCACACGGCTTTTTCTTATTTAGCGTTAGATTATGATTTAAAACAGATTCCAATTGCAGGTATTTCTCCAGATCAAGAACCGCAGCCATCACGCATTGCAGAGCTTAAAAATTTAGTAGATGAAACAGGAATCAGCTATATTTACTTTGAAGAGAATGCGAACGATCGAGTAGCAAGAACATTAGCTAATGAAGCTGGCGTAGAATTGCTTGTGTTGAATCCTTTGGAAGGCCTAACGAAGCAAGATATGGAAGATGGTAAAACATATATTAGTGTAATGAAGGATAACTTAGATTCTTTATTAAAATCTACAGAAGTTGAACCTAAAAGGGACATAGCGGAACAAACGAAAGAAAAGACAGTTTATAATGGTTATTTTGACGATAAAGATGTTAAAGACCGCACACTTTCCGATTATGCTGGCGACTGGCAATCCGTTTTCCCTTATTTAGAAGATGGTACATTCGACCAAGTATTTGACTATAAAGAAAAACAGACGAAAAAAATGACCGCTGAAGAATATAAAGAGTACTATCAAATAGGTTATCAGACGGATGTTGATCGGATCGTGATTGATGATAACACAATGACATTTATCGTTGGTGATAAAGAATATAAGTCAACATACAAATATGTAGGAAAAGAAATTTTAACCTATGCCGCTGGCAATCGCGGCGTACGCTTCTTGTTTGAAGCAACAGAAGACACTCCATATAAATACGTTCAATTCTCAGATCATGGTATTGCACCGAGTAAAGCCGCTCATTTTCATATTTATTTTGGAAATGAAAGTCAGGAAAAATTATTAGAAGAAATGGATAATTGGCCAACATACTATCCTGTAGGTTTGACTGGCTTTGAAATTGCGCAAGAGATGCTGGCACATTGATGAACGAAAAATAAGTAAGATTAAAAACAAGTATTCAAAATCTGTTTTCAGGTTTTGGATGCTTGTTTTTATTTAGCTAATTTTCAAAAAAATGAAAAATAAGTCATATTGTTAAATATCTTTTTAAGAAGTATAATGAGTATAAATATATTTAGGAGAATAGAGATGGACAACGAGGTTGCGACAATACTTGAGAAGATTGAACGTTTACAGAAGATAAATGTAGAAGAGCAGATTAAATACATGCGCTTTAAAGGCATAAAATTTAATGAAATTAGTGAACAATCTGCGATAAAAACACTATCTGAAAATACATATTATTATAAAATGACTGCATTTAGAAAAAATTTTGAGCGAGATTCCGATGGAAAATATCAAAATTTAGACTTTAAACATTTATCTGATTTAGCAACTATTGATATGCATCTAAGATATATACTCATGAAATTAACATTAGATATTGAGCATTCATTGAAAACAAAAATTATAGCTTCTATTACAGATGGTGATGACGATGGTTATTCAATTGTCAAAGCATACAATGATTATCAACAAAAGAAATTTAATTCATGGATTGATAAAGAGCAAATTTCTGAAGATGAAAAAACAGAGCGGAAATTAAGGTATGTAGATATAGTGGATAAAATAATGAATGAGCGAAATAATACTAAAAGCTATGATTATGATTTGTATTGTAAAAGGATTAAAAACCCCTCAATTTGGGTACTTTTAGAATTGATGACTTTTGGACAGTTGTCATCATTTATCAAGTTTTATTGTGAACATAATTTGTTCGAATCAAGCAAGTATGGATCGGCAAAAATTTTCCTACCATACGCCAAAAATGTTAGGAACTGTGCTGCTCATAGTCGACCTATTTTATTATATTTAAAACAAGAATTTCAATTTGCTGATAAAGAAAAACTACCAAGATATCCTCATAAAAAATTAACAGATTATCTAAAAAGAACTAGTTTTAGCAATAATCGTGTTTATCCCAATCTAACGAATATGAGGGTACATGATTTAGCTTCTGTATTATATCTTCATGATATGTATGTAGAATCTTCTGGGATTAGAGATAACAGGAAAGCTGAGTTAAAAAAATTGATGGATAGATGTAAACGTAATGAATATTTATATATCAATCAACCTTGGTTGTGTGAAAAATATGCTATGTTTAATAAAATGATTGAAGAATATTGATTTGTGGGAGAATTATGACAGAGTTTTGTATTGACCCAAGCAGATTGGGATGGTAACATAGTTGTTAGATGAAAGACCCTTCCGAAAGGTCGTTTATAGTTGGGGTAACAGCTAACTATAGATTAAAGGTAAAGTAAAACTGTTTGATACAAGCTTTTTGTGGCGTTTGTATCAGACAGTTTTTTGCTATTCACTTGGTATATAAAATGAACAAATTCACCATCCTCTAAACCCTCTGTCATTCTAAAACTTCCATTTTTGTGTATAATAGAAGCATTGAAAACTAATTGAGCTGAATGACTTGTTCTGCTTTTAAATTATAAGGAGGTTTCCTCATGAGAAACTGGACAACAATCAAAGAATATGAAGAGATTTTATTTGAACAAGAAGGAAAAGTAGCAAAAATCACGATCAATCGTCCTCATGTTCATAACGCATTTACACCAAAAACGGTCATGGAAATGATTGATGCATTTAATATCAGCCGCGATAAACAAGATATTGGCGTAATTATTTTAACAGGTGCTGGAGATCTGGCTTTTTGTTCCGGTGGTGACCAAAAGGTTCGCGGACATGGCGGCTATGTAGGTGACGATAGTGTTCCTCGTTTGAATGTGCTTGATTTACAACGTTTGATTCGTGTGATTCCCAAACCAGTTATTGCAATGGTTAAAGGCTACTCAATCGGTGGTGGAAATGTATTGCAGCTTGTCTGTGATTTAACGATTGCTGCTGATAATGCTAAATTTGGACAAACAGGACCTAACGTAGGTAGTTTTGATGGAGGATATGGATCTGGTTATTTAGCACGTGTGATTGGTCATAAAAAAGCCAAAGAAGTTTGGTTCTTATGTAAACAATATTCAGCAGAAGAAGCCTTGGATATGGGCTGGATCAATACAATTGCACCATTAGATAAAGTGGAAGATGTCACAATGGAATGGGCAGAAGAAATGTTGAAGAAAAGTCCACTTGCATTGCGTATGATTAAAGCATCATTAAATGCCGATACTGACGGATTGGCTGGTATCCAACAATTAGCTGGAGACGCAACATTGCTATACTACACAATGGATGAAGCTAAAGAAGGCCGTGACTCATTTAAAGAAAAACGTGAACCTGACTTCGATCAATTTCCTAAATTTCCATAAAGGGTGAGAAACATGAGCAGTTGGCTACAAAAACAAGTGAAGGAAAGACCGAATCATCCTGCTTTTTATTGGCAGGATGACGTTTGGTCGTTTGCTGATGTGGAGCAAGAAGTTCAACAATGGATGACAGAATTCGCAAAAAAAATCCCGCAAACTGAAAAACGAATTGCACTATTTGGACGTAACTCAAAAGAAATGTATTTTTCTATTCTGGCATTGTGGGAAATAGGAAAAGAAATTGTTTTTTTGAACAGCCATTTGAGTGTAAAAGAATTAGAATATCAGCTGACAGATGCAAATGTAAATTGGGTAGTAGCAGATAATGAATCTTTAGCGAATCTGTCTAAGCTGAAACAAGTAAAATTGCTTGAAATGACACGTTCGAATCATACAGAAAAAATTATTGTTTCAACATCTGCCTATCAGCTAAATTCAACAGCTTCAATCATGTATACATCAGGTACTACGGGGAATCCTAAAGGTGTAGTTCAGTGTTTCAGTAATCATTTTGCGAGTGCCATGGCTACACAAGAAAACATGCAGGTTACAACGGAGGATTGTTGGCTTTGTCCTGTACCTCTGTTTCATATTAGTGGTTTATCTATCGTGATTCGTCAATTAGTTTTAGGTTGTAGTTTTCGCTTGTATGATCGCTTTGATGGAAAAATGGTGACAGCTGATTTAACGCAAGGAAAAGGTACAATTATTTCGGTAGTGACGCTTATGTTGCAGGAATTATTGGAAGAGTATCCTAAAGAAGGTTACGATCATCGATTTAAGGCAATGCTTCTTGGTGGTGGACCAATTTCTAAAAAAGCATTGGAAACGTGCGAAAACTTCGGTATTCCAGTGATCCAATCATACGGAATGACAGAAACATGCTCTCAAGTAGTCGCTTTGAGCTTTAAAGATGCTTCGAAGAAGATGGGCTCTGTCGGTAAGCCATTGATGGGGATGGCAGTTAAAGTTGTCGATGAAAAAAATCAGGAAATTTCCGCAAATCAAGTAGGAGAAGTTCTGTTAAAAGGTAAAAATGTTATTCAGCACTATTTAAATGGCGAACAGTGGCAGACAACTAAATGGACAGCAGATGGCTGGTTTAAAACAGGTGATATGGGCTATTTAGACGATGAAGGCTATCTTTATTTGGTTAGCCGTTTAAGTGAACTGATTATTTCTGGCGGAGAAAATATTTATCCAACAGAAGTTGAGCATGTATTACAAGAAATGCCTGAAATAAAAGAAGTCGCTGTGGTTGGTGAACCTGACAAGAAATGGGGCTCCATTCCTGTTGCTTACATTGTCGGTGATGCAACAATCACGGTAGAAAAAATAAACGCATTTGCTCAAACCTATTTGGCAAAATTCAAACTGCCTAAAAAGGTTTATTTGTGCGATACACTTCCAAAAACAGCAAGTGGAAAATTAGCAAAACACCGCTTAACAACAATAGAAAGGGAGGCTTTTTTAAGTAATGAGCATTCCTAAAGAACTAGAAGAAGCATATGAACAAGGTTATCGAAAATTCAGTTGGGTTCAGAAATTAAATGAAAACTCTATTTCTTTGCGTACTTATTTTGAGAAGGGCCAAAAAGCATTTCACGGGGAACGATTCTATTGGCAAACACCAGAAAAAGAGTTTACCTTAGCAGGTTTTGGTAAGGAAATTGAATTAACACATGAACAAGCAAGTTTTAAACAAGTCGATTCATTTATTTTGAAAGAACAAGATAAGATTTACCAAAATTTGTCAATTACAGGAACTGGTGCGATTTTATTTGGCGGTTTCTCCTTTGATGATACTATTCTAAAGCAAAATGATTGGGGAAAAATGGAGCAAGGATTATTTTATCTGCCGACTTTTCTGATCACTCAAAAGATGAACGAACAGTTTTTGACTATCAACTTTAGTACCGAAACTAAAAGCGAATTACAGCAAAAATGGGTGTCTGTAAACAAACAATTTGTTGATATTATGAATACGGAAAGTGAACAACAGATCAAATGTGATCAAGTTGAAGCAGAGGAAGTCGCAGTTACCCAATGGATGACTCTTGTGGATGAAACAGTAGCCAAATTAAAAGAAGTAGGACCTCTGGAAAAAGTTGTTTTAGCTAGACGAATGAAGATAAGTAGTAGTCAGCCTTTTCAATCAGAAGTAATTTTGAAGAACCTTGAAGAACAGCAAACTAACACATACTTTTTTGTATTAGAAGCTGAGCATCATGTGTTTATCGGTGCGACACCAGAGCGATTATTGAAAGCTTCTACCACAACGTTTTCAACTGCAAGTGTGGCAGGGTCTGTTTCACGTGGAACAACTGAAGCAGAAGATATCGAATTAGGAAGTCATCTACTGAATGATATGAAAAATCGGCAAGAACATAAAATTGTTGTGGATCGTATTGTGAAAGAGTTGGAACGAATGACTGAAGATATGGTTCATGTTCAACAACCTCAATTATTGAAAAATCGTGATATTCAGCATTTATTTTTGCCGATTGAAGGCAAAAGACGCGCAGCTTTTCGATTTTTAACAGGAATTCAGCAATTACATCCAACACCAGCCTTAGGAGGAGAACCAAAAGAGTTAGCATTAGAGTGGCTTAGAGTACATGAAAAATTAGATCGAGGTCTATATGGCGCGCCGATCGGCTGGATTGCGTTGAAAGAAGATATAGGAGAATTTGCTGTTGGTATTCGCTCAGCTATTTTTTCAGAGAATCAAGGCTATTTGTACGCTGGTTGCGGGATTGTTAAAGACTCCGAGGCAGCATCAGAACGAGTAGAGACAAAAATTAAATTTCAACCGATGTTAAGAGGGATAGGCGGGGATATTCATGACGAATCAAAAAGAAATGACTAATTATTTACAAAATTTTATTGAAGGTTTAATTAGTAGTGGTGTAGCGCAAGCCGTTATCAGTCCTGGTTCACGTTCGACACCATTGGCACTCCTTTTACATCGGCAAAAAAATATTGAGACATTTATTGAAGTAGATGAACGTTCAGCGGCATTTTTTGGATTGGGTTTAAGTAAAGCAAGCGGTAAACCAGTTGTTTTATTATGTACATCGGGCACAGCTGCAGCTAATTATTACCCGGCAATCTGTGAGGCAAAAGCCAGTCATATACCTTTGATTATCTTAACAACGGATCGCCCACATGAATTACGACAAGTAGGCGCGCCGCAAGCAATGGATCAAATTCATTTATTCCAAAGTCATGTGAAAATGTTTGTAGAAATGGCAATTCCTGAAGAGTCAAAAGCAATGTTAGATTATGCTTATTGGCAAGGAATGCGGGCAACAGACACCGCTTCCCAAACGCCCAAAGGCCCCGTTCATTTGAATTTTCCGCTAAGAGAGCCACTACTGCCTGATTTAACCTTTAAATTAGAATCAGAACGAAAAACCCAGATTTTGACAGGAAAACAACAACTTTCGGATGAACAGCTTAGCAACTGTGCAGCCGAATGGCAAGGGAAAAACGGTGTTTTGGTCGTTGGCGGAACGCATTCTCCAGAAGAAGCTGAACAATTTATTACCTTAGCGGAAACCTTAAATTGGCCGATTATTAGTGATCCATTGGCAAATCTTACTTCTGTTGGTCATAATAGTCACTTGATTATGAGTTATGCTGATTTATTTATTCAAGAAGTTGAAATGAGCTTGAAACCAGAAGTGGTTGTTCGTTTTGGCATGTTGCCTATTTCAAAAAATACAATGTTTTGGCTCCAATCTCTTGAAGAAAGTGAAACAACGGTTTATTTTGTTGATGAAACAGGTGAATGGCAAGATCAGCTAAAACAAACACAAGTAGCCATTCAAGCAGAAGAACAATTATTTATCCAATCAATCTTGAATAAAATTAATGTAAAATCTTCGGATATTTGGATGAAACAGTGGATCAACTGGCAAAAAATTACGGAACAACAATTGGATGAAATTTCCGAGTTAAGTAGTTTAAATGAAACATCTGCAAGTTTGCTTGTTCATAAAATGATGACAGATAATGGCCAATTTTTTGTTTCCAATAGTAATGCAATTCGATTCTTAGACCGTTTTGCTGCAGTTGAAAACAATCGCTATCATTTATTTGGCAATCGTGGGATTAATGGAATTGATGGGATTGTCTCAACTGCTTTAGGTATGTGTGCTGTAAATCATGACCGCCAGAATGTGTTATTGATTGGTGATTTAGCTATGTATCATGATATGAATGGTTTAATGTTGGCAAAACAGTACGACTTACCATTAACAATAGTTTTATTAAACAATAATGGTGGAGGTATTTTCTCTTTTCTTTCGCAACGTCAATTAACACCTGAAGATTTTGAACCAATCTTTGGAACACCGATTGATTTAGATTTTTCTTTGGTTGCCCAATTATATGGTGCAGATTATGTGAAAGCAGAAAATTTAGAACAGTTAAGTATATTGCTAGAAGCAACTCAAAAACAACAAAAGTTCCAGATTATCGAAGTTGTCGGTGATAGGCAGGAAAATGTTGAACTTTATGAAGCGGTCTTGGCAGGTTTACGAGATAAATTAAGGAGTAAATAAATGAAAATCAACATAAATGGCGTAAATTATTATTATGAGTGGTTTTCAAGTTATCAAGCAGATCGACCAACATTGGTATGTCTCCATGGTTTTACTGGAACTAGCCAAACATTTGCTTCTGTATTTCAAGATGACAGGGAGCTTAATATTTTAGGCATTGATTTAATTGGTCATGGGAAAACAGATTATGCTGTTCACCCATACCGTTATCAGCTGGATTGTTTATGCCAAGATATTGTTTTGTTGACAGAAAATTTAGGTTTGAAGCAGTTTTATCTATTAGGCTATTCTATGGGGGCTAGAGCTGCTTTAGGTATTACGTGCCTATTTCCTAGTAAAGTTCAACAATTAGTCTTAGAGAGCGGTTCTCCAGGTTTAAATGATGTTTCAGAACGGTTAATACGTCAACGATCGGATGAACATCTTGCTGGATACCTTTTGAATCACTCAATTAAGGAATTTGTAAAAAAATGGGAGAGTTTACCACTATTCTCTAGCCAAAGAAGTTTGCCTACCTCAATTCAAGAGATGGTTCGTCAAGAGCGGCTATCTCAATCACGTTTTGGACTTGCGTGTAGCTTGTGGTATATGGGAACTGGTGTGCAGCCTAGTTTTTGGGATAAACTAACGAATATAAAGGTACCAGTACAGTTAATTGTAGGAGAGTTAGACTTCAAGTTTATACAATTAGCCCGTGAAATGAAGAAAAGACAACCTAGTTTTTCAGTTGAAATTATAGCCGGAGCTGGACATTGTGTTCATTTAGAAAAGCCTGAAGAATTTGCAAAAGCTAGCTTGAACTTTTTAAAAGGAGGAAGTCAGGGATGATGATTAGTCGAATTGAACGTTATCGTGTTCGTTTACCACTACGAATTCCTTTTGAAACAAGCTATGGTCGACTGACGGAAAAAGCGTTTGATATTTTGTTGGTGACAGATGAGTTAGGGAATCAAGGAATTGGGGAACTAGTTCCGTTTGAACAACCAGATTACATAGAGGAAACGATAGAGACTGCCAGAATTATCAGCCAAAATCATTTGATTCCTTTATTAACAAACAAAGAAATTACTCATCCAAAAGAAGTAGCAGATTTATTTTATGAAGTCAAAGGGAATCAAATGGCAAAATCAAGCTTGGAGACTGCGATCTGGGATTTATATGCCAAGCGACATAACCAAAGCTTAAAAAATTATTTTAATAAAACGAGACTGCAGATTCCTGTTGGTGTAAGTATCGGGATTCAAACAAATTTAGATGAATTGCTCAACCAAATCACTAGTTATGTAGAACAAGGATATCAAAGAGTAAAATTGAAAATTCGTCCAGGCTATGACTTGGAACCTGTTCAGGAAATACGGCGTAAATTTCCCAACTTAGCGCTAATGGTAGATGCGAATTCAGCCTATGCGATTGAGGATATGCAACATCTTAAAAAATTAGATATATACGATTTAGCAATGATTGAACAACCATTTGCGGCTAATGATTTTCTAGATCATGCCCAGCTGCAAGGTGAGCTAAAGACAAAAATCTGTTTAGATGAAAACATCCGATCGTTAAAAGATTGTGAATTGGCTTTTTCTTTAGGTAGTTGTCAAAGTATTAATCTAAAAATTCCAAGAGTAGGTGGTATCACTGAAGCTATGAAAATAGTGGAATTCTGCCAAGAAAAAGGTCTACTAGTATGGCTAGGTGGTATGTTTGAATCAGGTGTAGGCAGAGCTTTAAATCTTCAATTTGCTTCTCAAAAAATTTTTACCTTTCCTGGTGATATTTCTGCATCAGATCGTTATTATTATGAGGATATCTTAGAACAACCAATTGAAATTCAGCATGGTGAAATACACGTACCAGAAGGTTTAGGAATTGGCGTAACATTATCCGAGAAGAAGCTATTAAAATATGGACTCCATGAAACAATATTCATTCGGTAAAAAAGTGTGTTATGGGACAAAACTAAAACTCAGTTTTGTCCTATAACACACTACACCATAATAAATGGCGGGAGTATAGTACAATTTCTTCTGTCCCGCCCTCTATGTTTTTAAATTAGCCTTCTTTTAAAACTTTCTCAATTTGTAATCGTTGAACTTTCATCGTAGCTGTACGAGGAATTTCATCCCATTCCATAATAATCGGTTCATTTATGCGTGGTAAATCGGCCACTTGCTCCCACCAAGCATCCCAATTCATTCCTTGTTTAGGATCAACGGCTAAAATTGGTTGTGGAGAATCGTCTTTAGCTCTGACAATAATTACTTCTTGCAGAAAATCAAGTGCATCCAATAAGTGATCTTCAATAGCTAGGTTACTATCAATTTTTTCAATTAAATCTACTTGACGGTCCTTCAAGAATAAATGCCCATCATTATCAATAAAACCATAATCACCGCTATCCCACCAAGGACCAAAAACCGTTGCTTGGAAGCGGTCATCTTCTTTGTAGTAAGTTAAAGCGCGACCTTTAGACAAGAATTGAATATGTCCGTCTGTCATTGCAGGCAGAACATTGCCGTCTTTGTCTGCGATTCTAGCTTCAGTCAAACCAGCCAGTCCAACACCCATGTCACGAGCATCCGATGTTTTCAGAGAATCCAACGTATGTGCTTTTAATATCATAGGACCACATTCACTTTGTCCATAAACTTGTAGGAAAATCGGATCATTTTTTTCAGAAGCTTTTAGGAAACTAGCCATAGTCGCGTTATTAATTGCATCAAAAGTAGAATGATAATAGCGCACACTAGCAAATGCTTCAGGTTGATTTTTTGCCAAAGATGTCCACTGAACAAAATTATTTGGATGAGTCTCTAGTGCAATTGGTTGATATTCTAGCAGCATTTTTGCAACAGAATCACTATTTGAAATCGATAATGGCATCATTGGAAAGCCCATTGCCATTAAAGAAGATATACCAATATTAAAACGAGAGTGAACAGGTGAAATATGAAAACCAACCAGTTTGTTTTCTGCAATTTTTGTGAAAATTGTTTTTTGCCATTTTGTTCGCCACCCCATTGAGTTAGCTGAGTGACAGATTAATTTTGGAATACCTGTAGTCCCAGAAGTATGTGTCATATAAGCGATTTGATCTTTAGGAAGCTCAACTTGGGGAACTTCTTTAGTAGGTGCTTGTAACAATTTTTCTACGGAAATTTGTTTTTCAGGTGAACTATTTTTTACTTCAGCTACTTTCGCTGCTGTTTCATCATCGAATAAAATAAACGGATTTTCTAAACGATCTACAAAAACTTCAATAGTTTCGGCAGGGAAATGATAAGAAATCATTGCTGGAACAGCGCCTAAATAAGAAGCTGCAACTGCTAACAAGTAAGTATCGAATTTTGAACTCTTAAAAATAATAATTTTATCTTCAGCTTTTACACCTAAACTAGCTAATTGATAAGCGCGATTTAAAACCGCTTCATGACTTAACTGATAGTTATGACTAGTGCCAAGTTCAGGAAAAGCTGGCAAGAGTTCATCTTGAATAATAGCCGATTCTGGTGTTTTAAGTGCAGCATCTCGATAGTTTGTATATAAGTTGAGTGGTTGATATTCTAACAGTGGGTTCAATATAAGTGCACTCCTTCTAAAGTAATTTTGTATAAAAAGATTGTGTAAAAACGAACAAGGACAGTATAACATGAAATCCAAATATCCCAAATAAATTTGATAAAACGAAATGATAAAATGAAACTTCAGCGTATATTAAATATGAGAAGCAAGAAACGAATAAATTGAGTATAAAAAAATGACAATAAATTCGTAAGAACGCTTGATTTTATAAGCTTTTAGCTGTATAATGAAAAATTGTGAGTAGTCTATATTTTTATAGATAGCTCTCCTTGCTCTTAGCAATCTAAGAGCCTTAAAGTCCATAGGGAGGTGAAAGTCAATGAGTCAAGCTACGAATTATGAAATTATGTACATTATTCGTCCGAACATTGATGAAGAAGCAAAAACTGCTTTAGTAGAACGTTTCGACACAATCTTAAAAGATAACGGTGCAGAAGTCATCGAATCAAAAGATTGGGAAAAACGCCGCTTAGCATATGAAATGAACGGATTCCGTGAAGGCATCTATCATATCGTTAAAGTGTCTTCTCCATCAACTGCAGGAGCAATCAATGAATTTGATCGTCTTGCTAAAATCAATGATGATATTATTCGTCATATGATTATTAAGGAAGAAGCATAATAAATGTTTCACGTGAAACATTTATAGACGAAAGGAGATGTTTAAATGATTAACAATGTTACATTAGTTGGAAGACTAACAAAAGATCCAGATTTACGATATACATCAAGTGGTTCAGCTGTTGCGACGTTTACTTTAGCTGTAAATCGTAACTTTACGAATCAAAATGGAAATCGTGAGGCAGATTTTATTAACTGTGTGATTTGGCGTAAACCTGCTGAAACAATGGCAAACTATGCGCGTAAAGGGACATTGTTGGGTGTCGTTGGACGAATCCAAACGAGATCGTATGAAAATCAACAAGGTCAGCGTGTATATGTAACAGAAGTCGTATGTGAAAATTTCCAATTGTTAGAGTCTCGTTCTGCATCAGAACAAAGACAAACACAAGAAGGTTCTGGTTCAACATATAATTCTGGAGCTAATAGTGGTGGCGGAAGTTTCCAACCACAATCACAAAACAATAATTTTGCAGGACAAAACAATTTTAATCAATCATCCTCTCAGTCTAGCAACAACGGTATGCCTGATTTTGATAGAGATTCTGATCCATTTGGTGGAACAGGTTCTACTATTGACATTTCAGATGATGATTTACCATTCTAAACGAATTTGATAGGAGGGAATAAGAATGGCACAACAAAGAAGAGGCGGACGTAAACGTCGTAAAGTCGACTATATTGCAGCAAACCATATTGAATATATTGACTATAAAGATATCGAATTACTAAAAAAATTCATTTCTGAACGTGGAAAAATTTTGCCACGTCGTGTAACAGGTACAGGCGCTAAAAACCAACGTAAATTAACAGTTGCGATTAAACGTGCACGTATCATGGGCTTATTACCATTTGTTGGTGAAGAGCAATAATTTGAAATTTTCAAAAGGATCAAAGACTAGTTTCTTTGGTTCTTTTTTTGCATTTTAAGCACTATAATGTAACATACTTATTCAGCAATAATCTGTAAGTTTTATCTCTATAGAATGTTTCACGTGAAACATTTTGCAGATTCGCAGAAATTTTGTTTTTATGCTAAAATAACGTTATCTGTAAGAATAACGGAGGAATTCTAAAAATGAAAAAGATTAGAATGAAACGGATTTTGGGTTCTGTATTCGTTCTCTTTTTAATAGAGGTATTATTGTTTTTCTACATTTCTAATAACTATCTCCTAATAGCTGGGTTATTGGTTCTTAACTTATTTTTAATTAATCGAATTTTCTATTTAATTAAACAGCTAGAAATCTCTAATTCAGAAAGAATTAGAGAGGCAAGTTCAATTGCAGAGAAATCATTAGATTATGCATTTAATGAAGTATCTGTTGGGATAATAAACTATGATCCTGTTACAAAAGAAGCGAAATGGCTAAACCCATTTGCTGATGATATTTTTAGAAAAGATGGACAAGAATTAATTAGTCCAGAATTAATACAGACATATGTTACCTTAGCTGAGAAAGGCAAAGATATATTCAAAGTGGCTGACCATGTCTATCGCTTTAATGTTGATACGGAACAAAATACAATTACGTTTAAAGATATTACTGAAGAAAGTAATCTGTATCAAGAAAAAATTGGAATGCAAACAGCTATTGGAATTGTGTCGGTGGATAACTATGACGATGTAACTGATAGTATGGATGATAAACAAATTTCATATTTAAATAGTTTTATTACTACAATGGTTTCGGATTGGATGGATGAGTACCACGTTTTCTATAAGAGGTTAAATGCTGAACGCTATTTCTTTATTGCTCAACTAGAAGACATTAAAAAGATGATGGACTCTAAGTTTCAAATTTTGGATAATATTAGAAAAGAGTCAAATACTAGAGAAATTGCTATTACTTTAAGCATGGGTATTTCCTATGGTGGAGAAACATTAAATCAGACAGGGAACACAGCTCAAACGAATCTTGACACAGCTTTAGTGAGAGGTGGAGATCAAGTAGTTGTCAAAGAAGCTAAAGACAATGCAAAGCCAATTTTTTATGGCGGCAGAACAGCTTCAGTAGCGAAGAGAACGCGTGTTCGATCTAGAGCTATGAGCACTGCAATTCAAGGGATTTTATCGGAGTCTGCGGATGTTTATATCATG
This sequence comes from Enterococcus sp. 5H, assembly GCF_028128615.1. Classification (GTDB taxonomy): domain Bacteria; phylum Bacillota; class Bacilli; order Lactobacillales; family Enterococcaceae; genus Enterococcus_L. The sequence goes on from NZ_AMDP01000019.1 coordinate 90,210, forward strand.
GGGCATCGCTTTCCTGATATGGATGCGATTGGTTCTGCTTTTGGGATGGCACGATTAGCTAAATTTAATGGAAAAGAACCATGGATAGTTCTAGAAAAAAATGAAAGTATTCCAGATGTAGATCGTGTAATGTCAGAATTGGAGAAGTATCCAGAATTAGGAAAACAAATTATTTCACCTAAAGAAGCAATGAGAAAGAAAACAGATAGTAGTTTATTGATTATGGTAGATTATCACAAACCCTCATTATCAATTTCTCAAGAGCTTTATGAACAGTTTGATAAAGTCGTTATTATTGATCATCATCGTCGGGGCGATGAATTTCCTGCCAAGCCATTGCTTGCGTATATTGAGTCATCTGCTTCATCTGCATCTGAATTGGTGACAGAATTAATTGAATATCAGAGCAATACCCAAAGAAAACTAGATAGATTTGAGTCGACATTATTGTTGGCTGGGATAGTTGTTGATACAAAAAGTTTTAGTGTGCGTACAACTGCGCGGACATTTGATGTTGCAAGTTATTTAAGGACTTGTGGCGCAGATTCGTCTTTAGTACAATATTTATTAAGTTCAGATTTAGATAGCTATTTAGAAATGAATAGTCTAATCGCCAAAAGTGAATATGTTACACCAGATACAGTTATTGTGACGGGCAGAGAAGATAAAGAATACGATAGCGTTACTGCAGCTAAAACAGCCGATACATTGTTATCAATGGTAGGAATTAATGCGGCTTTTGTAATAACTAAACGTACAGATAAGCAAATCGGAATTAGTGCTCGAAGTAACGGGTCTATAAACGTCCAACTGATTATGGAAAACTTGGGCGGAGGTGGTCATTTTACTAATGCTGCGGTACAATTATCTAATGTAACGGTAACTGAAGTAAAAGAACAACTATTAAAAGTAATTCATCAAAATATAGATGTGATGTATGAGGAGGAGTAAAAGGTATGAAAGTTATTTTTTTACAAGATGTTAAAGGAAAAGGGAAAAAAGGCGATGTGAAAGAAGTACCGACAGGCTACGCCCAAAACTTCCTTATTAAAAATGGTTATGCACAAGAAGCAAATAAAGGTAGTATCAGCGCACTTGCTGGTCAAAAGAAAGCGCAAGATAAACATGATGCAGAAATTTTAGCTGATGCTAAAGTAATGCAAGAATTTTTAGAAAAAGAAGAGACCGTTGTAGAGCTTAAAGCGAAGGCTGGAGAAGACGGAAGATTATTTGGATCTATTCCTTCAAAACAAATCGCAGAGGCCTTAAACAAGCAATATAAGGTCAAATTAGACAAACGTAAGATAGAACTATCACAACCAATTCGTTCGTTAGGTTATACTAATGTTCCTGTGAAGCTACATCACGAAGTAACTGCGAAAATTAAAGTACATGTAGTAGCAGAATAGCAATAAAAAGCAGAGGAGCTCCTCTGTTTTTTGTTTATGCTAAGAGAGAATGGTCCATCTTTGCCAGTGTACATTTAAGCCATTTCTTGTTAAAATAGAAAGACTGAGCAGACCAAAAATTGTATCAATTTTACTTTTTTAATAGAATATTTTAAGGAATTAATTGTTGCTATCTCGAGAATATAGGAGAGAAAAAGATGAATGAAGTATGGCAAGATCGAGTACCACCACAAAGTATGGAAGCAGAACAGGCCGTTTTAGGGTCGGTTTTTTTAGATGCTGAGGTTATTATCGATGCTTTAGAATACATAGAACCAAAAGATTTTTATCGCCGTAATCATCAATTGATTTTTCAAACTATGCTTACCTTGAACGATCGAAATGAAGCGATTGATGTGATTACAGTCAAAGATCGTTTGGAACAAGAAAATTTATTGGAAGATGTAGGCGGGTTAAGTTATCTTTCTGATTTAGCATTAGCTGTTCCAACAGCAGCTAATATTGTTTACTATGCTAAAATTGTTGAACAAAAGTCATTACTTCGTAATTTGATTCAAACAGCGACAGAGATTGTTACTAAAGGGTTTGAACAAGGTGAAGATGTTGAGACTATTTTAGACGATGCTGAACGAAGCATTCTAGAGGTTTCTGAAAAAAGAAATCGTAGCGGCTTCCTGTCAATTGCAGATGTCCTAAATACATCAATTGCTAATATTGACCAATTGTATCAAAATGATGAAGAAATTACTGGACTTCCAACAGGATATCCAGCATTGGATAAAATGACTGCAGGTCTGCAAGCGGAAGAATTAATTATTTTAGCTGCTCGTCCAGCCGTGGGAAAAACGGCATTTGCCTTAAATATTGCCCAAAATATTGGCACGAAGACAGACCGTTCTGTTGCAATCTTTAGTTTAGAAATGGGTGCGGAATCACTAGTTAACCGAATGCTTTGCGCGGAGGGTTCAATAGAAGCGGGACATTTACGGACAGGTCAGTTATCAGAAGAAGAGTGGCAGAACTTAATTATTGCGATGGGCAGCTTGTCTAGAGCGCAGATTTATATTGATGATACGCCAGGTATTAAAATTACAGAAATCCGTGCAAAATGTCGGAAACTAGCGCAAGAAAGAGGCAATCTTGGACTAATTTTAATTGACTACTTACAATTAATTGAAGGTACTGGTCGAGAAAGCCGTCAACAAGAGGTTTCTGAAATTTCCCGACAGTTAAAAAAATTAGCGAAAGAATTAAAAGTTCCAGTAATCGCTTTGTCGCAGCTATCCCGTGGTGTGGAGCAACGTCAAGATAAACGTCCAGTTTTGAGCGATATTCGTGAGTCTGGATCGATTGAGCAGGATGCAGATATCGTTGCGTTCCTTTATCGTGATGACTATTACGATCGTGGTGAAGATGGCGAAGATGGTGACCATGAGCCACCGGAAATTGACAACGTGATTGAAGTGATAATTGAGAAAAATAGGAGTGGAGCCAGAGGAACGGTTGAGCTACTATTTATCAAAGAATACAACAAATTTTCTTCTTTATCACTTAGAGAAGAGTTCTAGATTTATCCATTTAAAAGGGCAGGAGCTTGAAAAAGTCTACCTGTCTTTTTATTTACCTAATTTAGATCGAAGAATCGTTTTTTATGTCTGTTTTTCAGTTAAGAGATTGCTTAAGATCTCACTTTCTATTTTGTTCCAGACACATCTTGTATTATTTTTTCTGTATAATAACATAGAAGTGTAAACATACAATGCCGTCCATTAATTTTCGTTTTTTTGAAATAATAGAATTCAATTACAAAATAAAGTTCGTGTTTTACACCTTTTTTATTTCCTAAAAACAATAACATTCGATTTTTTTGTTGAAAGCGTTCTGTTTTATTGGTACAATGAATCAGGACAAAATAATTTAGAACGAGGTGTTCGAATGTCATCAGTTGTAGTAGTCGGAACGCAGTGGGGCGATGAAGGTAAAGGAAAAATCACAGACTTTTTAAGTGAAAATGCTGAAGTCATTGCACGCTATCAAGGCGGAGATAATGCAGGTCATACCATTAAATTTGATGGTGTTACTTATAAACTACATTTGATTCCTTCAGGTATCTTTTATAAAGAAAAAATCAGCGTGATTGGAAATGGCGTTGTAGTCAATCCAAAATCATTAGTAAAAGAATTAGCGTACTTAAAAGATAATAATGTCACAACAGATAATTTACGTATTTCTGATCGTGCACATGTCATTTTACCTTACCATATTCAATTAGATCAATTACAAGAAGATGCTAAAGGTGAAAATAAAATCGGTACAACGATCAAAGGAATTGGGCCAGCTTACATGGATAAAGCAGCTCGTGTAGGTATCCGTGTTGCTGATTTGTTAGACAAAGAAATTTTTGAAGAACGTTTAAAAATCAATTTAGAAGAAAAAAATCGTCAATTTGTTAAAATGTTTGATAGTGAACCGATTGCTTTTGAAGACATTTTTGAGGAATATTATGAATACGGACAACAAATTAAAAAATACGTAACAGATACTTCTGTTATTTTGAATGATGCATTAGATGCTGGTAAGCGCGTGTTATTTGAAGGTGCACAAGGTGTTATGTTGGATATCGATCAAGGTACCTATCCATTTGTTACTTCATCAAATCCAGTTGCTGGCGGTGTCACAATCGGAAGTGGTGTTGGCCCTTCTAAGATTAATAAAGTTGTAGGTGTATGTAAAGCTTATACTTCACGTGTGGGTGATGGACCATTCCCAACAGAATTATTCGATGAAACAGGAGAAACTATTCGTAGAGTCGGTAAAGAATATGGGACAACAACAGGCCGTCCACGCCGTGTTGGTTGGTTTGACACAGTTGTAATGCGTCATTCTAAACGTGTATCAGGGATTACTAATCTATCTTTAAATTCTATTGACGTATTAAGTGGTTTAGATACGGTAAAAATCTGTACAGCATACGAATTAGATGGAGAGAAAATCTATCATTATCCAGCAAGCTTGAAAGAATTAAGCCGTTGTAAACCAGTCTATGAAGAATTACCAGGCTGGTCAGAAGATATTACAGGATGCAAAACATTGGAAGAACTACCAGCGAATGCGAGAAACTATGTTCACCGTATTTCAGAATTAGTAGGTGTACGTATTTCAACATTCTCAGTAGGTCCTGACCGTAATCAAACAAATGTATTAGAAAGTGTTTGGGCACAAATCTAATTTTAAAGTAAGCGAGAGACTAAGCGTAAATGGGTCTCTCGTTTTTTTGGTTATTTTCCTACCTAATAAAGCATGAGTATCCATATAATATGTGTTAAAATAGAAAAACAGCTAGGAGGATTAAAAATGACATTCAAATTAATGACAGATTCATGTTGTGATTTACCATATACATATTTAGAAGCGAATGATGTTGATTTTATTAGTATGACGATTCAGTTAAACGGAAAAGAATTGATTGATGATTTAGGTAGAACGTTTGACTATGATTGGTTTTTACAAGAAATAAAGAGTGGCGGTATGCCGACAACATCTCAAGTCAACGTAGGACGCTATATTGAGTTTTTTAGACCATATGTGATGAAGAACATTCCTATCCTTTATCTCGCTTTTTCTTCTGGTTTAAGTGGATCATACCAAAGTGCTATGCAGGCGGTTGATATCTTGAAAGAAGAGTACGCGGATGCGGAAATTTATGTTGTTGATACGAAAGCGGCTAGTTTGGGCGAAGGCTTATTAGTTAGTGAAATTATTCAGCTAAAGGCAGATGGACATAGCTTAGAGGATAGCTTACTATGGTTAGCTGAAAATAAAATGACTGTTCATTCGTGGGTAACGGTAGATGATCTAAAACACTTGGAGCGTGGCGGCAGAATCTCAAAAGCAGCAGCAGCAATTGGTGGTTTAATGAATGTGAAGCCAATTATTGTAGTGGATGAAGAAGGTAAATTAAAAAATATTGGTAAGGTACGAGGTCGTAGTAAAGCACTTAAAAAATTAGCAGATGAAACAGTTAACGGAATCGTAGAACCTTTGACTCAAACACTATTTATTGCATACGCAGGTGACTTGGAAAGCGCTGAAAAAGTAAAAATATTGATTGAGGAACAAATTCAAGTCAAAGAAATTAGACTGCATCCTCTCGGACCAACAATTACAAGCCATACTGGAAATGGTTGTATTGCGGTATTTTCTAGGGGAAAGAAAAGATAGAAATCTATTAATAAAATAACAAAAACCACTTTTTGCATTAATCATGTAAAAAGTGGTTTTTGTTATTTTAATAGAAAAATAGGTCTTAAGCCTGATTACAAAAATGTTACCTGGACATTACAATTACGTTACATAAAGAATTGAAATAAACACAAAAATATTTATATTTTTTAGGAATTTTAAAAAAATAATAGTAGTATAAAAAAGGAGTTGTGAAACAGATGTTAAAGCAGTCGCAAGAGTATACCCATTTTTCTTCTACAATAAATAACTATATTTCAGTAAAGATGACAGACAAAGGGATTTCATATGATGAATACAATTATTCATACATATGGGATTTAGTAAAATTACAGGGTGTGGTATTTAGAGAATTCTGTTTTGAAGGTATCGCTAGTGAACGTATTTCAGGAATGCTAGTGTGTGATTACCTTGAAACAACAATTGGAGTTAACCAGAAACTAGATGAAAAAAGTAAAATTTTTACGATCAGTCATGAAATTATTCATTATTTGTTTCATATGAATAGTGAAAACGCTATTTTTACTGATACACCAAAAAACTTTTGCTATTCTTCTCAAGAAATTTTACAGGAGTTCCAAGCTAATATAGGTGCAGCGGCTGTTTTAATTCCTGAAGTTATTTTTATTCATTATTTGAAAAAGGGCTGGAGTATCCAGCAATTATCTGACCATTTCAGTACACCAGAAAATATTTTATATAAGCGCTTAATCCAAACTATGCAAGTGAATTTTGATACTTCTTTTGTAACTGCTAAAAAATATGCTGATGATATTTGTTATAGATTTGAGAAGAAAGGAAGAAAAATTTCTACGGAGATTGGTACGGAACTAGCAGTTGATATAATGATATAAAAACTTATTTTATTTCGAATAATATAAAATTTTTTTCAAAAAAAACAGAGCAGAAAAAATCTACTCTGTTTTTCAAATGATTAAATATGATTTTTTCTTGTTATTTAATACTCGCCAGAAAATAAAGTATCTAATTGTTTCTGAACATCTTTATTTTCCAAGAAATCATCATACGTAGTATCTGCACGATCGACAACACCTTTGTCAGATACAGCAATGATACGGTTAGCTAAAGTTTGAATGAATTGATGGTCATGTGAAGCAAATAGAATCGCACCTGTAAAGGCCATTAAACCATCATTTAAAGCGGTAATAGACTCTAAATCTAAATGGTTTGTTGGATCATCCAAGACAAGAACATTTGATTTAGATAGCATCAGTTTAGATAACATAACACGAACTTTTTCGCCTCCGGAAAGAACGTTTACTGATTTTAATACATCTTCACCAGAGAATAACATTCTACCTAAGAAACCACGCAAGAACGTATTATCGTCTTCTTCTTTGCTGGCAAATTGACGTAACCAATCTAAGATAGTTAAATCAGTGTCAAAATCTTTACTATTATCTTTTGGCAAATAAGCTTGAGAAGTAGTAACACCCCAGCGTACGCTACCAGTATCAGGAGTAATTTCACCCATAATAACTTTAAATAAAGTTGTTGTAACGATATCGTTATCAGCAATAAAAGCTACTTTATCTTCACTATTTAAAGAGAATGAAATATTATCCAATACTTTTTTACCATCAATTGTGACAGATACATTCTCTACATGCAGTAAATCATTACCGATTTCTCTTTCAGGTGTAAACCCAACAAATGGATAACGGCGTGATGATGGTTGGATGTCATCTAAAGTGATTTTATCCAGCATTTTTTTACGAGAAGTTGCCTGTTTTGATTTAGACGCATTTGCGCTGAAACGAGCGATAAAGTCCTGAAGCTCTTTGATTTGTTCTTCTTTTTTCGCATTCGCATTTGCTTGTAGTTTTGTTGCTAACTGACTAGATTCTAACCAGAAATCATAGTTACCAACAAATAATTTAATTTTACCGAAATCAAGGTCAGCCATGTGTGTACATACTTTGTTTAAGAAATGACGGTCATGGGAAACAACGATAACAGTGTTTTCAAAATTGATTAAAAATTCTTCCAACCAGTTAATTGAACGAGTATCAAGTCCGTTAGTCGGCTCATCTAATAGTAAAACATCAGGTTTACCAAATAGAGATTGAGCAAGTAACACCTTCACTTTTTGACCCGCAGTTAACTCACTCATTTTTTGATCGTGTAGACTTTCAGGAATGTTTAATCCCTGTAGTAGAACAGCAGCTTCTGGTTCAGCTTCCCAACCATCAAGTTCAGCAAATTCCCCTTCAAGTTCAGCGGCTTTGATACCATCTTCGTCAGAAAAATCTTCTTTCATATAGATTGCATCTTTTTCTTTCATTACTTCATAAAGACGTTTATGTCCCATAATCACAGTTTCTAAAACAGTATTTTCTTCATAATCAAAATGGTTCTGTTTCAAGATAGCCATACGTTCGTCAGGTCCCATCGTAACAGTTCCTGTAGTCGGTTGGATATCACCAGATAAAATTTTAAGAAATGTTGATTTACCAGCACCATTGGCACCAATTAAACCATAACAGTTACCAGGTGTGAATTTAATATTTACATCATCGAAAAGTTTGCGGTCTGAAAATAGCAAACTTACATCATTTACAGTAATCAATTGTTTTCCTCGCTTCGTTTATAATTGTTAAACCTCTCTGCATTATAGCGAGGAAAGTCGCTTTTTTCAAGGAATTTCAGACTTTTTCAGAAATCTATCTTTGTTTTTGTAGAAATAAAAAGAGTGTTTCATGTGAAACATTCTAATATAGAGGTTATTAGTGTACTTTTAAAGCGACACACTGTATCATACACATAAAATTAGTGTATCTTTTTTGAGGAGAAATCAAGATGAAACGGATTGAACGAATTTATCTTTATGTAAAAGAACAAACAGAAAACTTAACTCCTAGTGAAGTCTCTATGGGAAAAGGTTTAAGCACAGCGGATGTTTCAGAAGCATTGGCTATCCAGAGAACAAACACAAGTAAAGATTTGAATCAATTGGTTCGCGAAGGATTATTGGAAAAAACAGAAAGTCGACCAGTAAAGTATGTAGATAAAGCTGTTTTTAAATATCAGCCGTTAACAAGACCCGTAAAAAGTTATCGGGAACATAGTCTCCTTAAAGAACAAACGTCAAATACTGCTTCAATGGAAAAAGGTGCAAAGAAATTTGCCGTAGAAGATATCTTTAAGAAGATGATTGGTGCTACTGGTAGCATGAGAACCCCAGTTGAGCAAGCCAAAGCAGCGATTTTATATCCACCTAAAGGATTAAATTGTCTAATTACGGGTCCAACGGGTTCTGGGAAAACATATTTTGCTCATGCAATGTTTCAATTTGCTTTATTGAACCAAGTCATTGATGCAGATAGGAAGCTGGTTGTTTTTAATTGTGCTGACTATGCTCATAATCCTGAATTATTAATGTCGCATCTTTTTGGTTATGCAGAAGGTGCTTTTACTGGAGCGACGAAAGCTAAAGATGGGATTATACATGAAGCAGATGGGAGTATTTTATTTCTAGATGAAGTTCATCGCTTACCGCCTGAGGGACAAGAAATGGTGTTCTACTTTATGGATCACGGTACATATTCAAGATTAGGGGAAACGGTAAAAAATCGGCATGCCGACGTGCGAATTATCTGTGCTACAACGGAAAACCCAACGTCATCTTTATTGAATACTTTTGTGCGAAGAATTCCAATTATTATTCAGCTACCTAATTTTGTCGATCGGCCTGCAAAAGAAAAAATTGATCTATTAAGAGTAATGATCTCAATGGAAGCTTCGCGAATTCAGCGAAAAATTTCTTTGTCGGAAGATGTAGTCAAAGCTCTGATCGGCAGTGTTTCATATGGGAATGTCGGACAGTTAAAATCAAATGTTCAATTGGTGACGGCGCGTGGTTTTTTAAATCATATCGATCAAGATGAGTTAACGATAACGATTGATGAACTGACGGATAGTATAAAAGATGGGATGATGCAGTTAGCCAGCAACCGAGAATCTCTAGCAGAACTTTCTAAATACTTAGAACCACAAATGCTTGTTACGCCTGATGAACCTATAGTTACGATTCAATCAGACTCTTATGAATTGCCTTATAATCTATATGAAATTATTGGTGATAAAGCAGCTTTATTAAAAGCAGATGGACTAGAGCAAGAAGTTATTAATAACTTTATTACAACAGACATAAACGTTCATTTGAAATCTTTTTATAAGGATCATGGTTTTACGTTTGATACAGAAAATAAGTTAGCCGAAATCGTGGATCAACGGATTATTGATGTAACTAAAGAGATCTACACGTTTGCTAAGAACAAACTAAACTATAATTTCCAATCTAATTTTATTTATGCGATGAGTTTACACATTAGTTCATTTTTGAAACGAATTCAAAATGGTGAAGAACGGCAACATCAATTAAATGAAAATATTCGGGATATGGTGCTGGATTATCCAGTAGAATTTGAAACAGCTCAAGAGATAAAACGGATTATTGAAACCAATTATCAAATGAATATTCCAGAGTTTGAAACGTATTATTTAGCGGTATTGTTAATTTCTTTACGAGAAAATAAAGATGCAGGCAGAATTGGCGTCGTTGTGGCAGCTCATGGGAAAAGTACAGCTACGAGTATGGTACAAGTTGTTTCCCAATTACTTAATGTAGATAATTTAAGAGCGGTCGATATGCCTTTAGAAATGCAACCAAAAGCTGCGTTAAACCAAATCATCAATGCAGTAAAAGAAGTGAATGAAGACAGCGGTGTGATTTTGCTAGTAGATATGGGCTCTCTAGCAACATTTTCCGATGAAATTACAAGGCAAACGAATATTGAAGTTCGTACAGTTGATATGGTGACGACACCAATTGTTTTAGAGACAGCTAGAAAAACTACCTTAATCGATACGCAACTAGATACATTGTATGAGTCGTTAAAAAATTTCCAAGGCTACGCTGAAATTCGTCAAGAAAAAGAAAGTGAACTTTTTGAACCATGGAAAAAACGAGTAATCGTTGCAATTTGTGCTTCAGGTGAAGGTACTGCTCGACGAATGAAAGAAATGATTGAGTCTTCAGTTCCGATACAATTAGGTCTGGAATTGGAAGTTCTACCACTATCTATCATAGATATGAAAGATCGTTTAACGGAGATACAAAATGACTATCATGTGATCGCGGCAACAGGAATAACAGATCCTAAAATTGCTGTGCCGTTTATTCCAATGGAAACTTTTTTTGCTGGTGAATCTGAGTCGACGATTGAACAATTATTACAGGATAATGAAAACCATATCGAAACAGAAGAAATGGATGAAAACACCGCAAAAAAAATCTGCATAGATTATATGGAACAAAGTTTTACTTTTATAAATCCTAAAAAGGTCATTGATCCTTTATGGGAATTTACTGATATTATTAAAACAAAACTTGATTTACAGATAAGCTATTCTTTCTATGTGAATTTAGTAATGCATTTAGCAGGTGTGCTGGAAAGAATTTTAAGAGACGATGTATTAAGTGTTCCTCAACAAGATTTAGCTGATATTGAAGCAGATCCAAGCTATGAAGTCGTAATGAAAGCAAATCAATTCTTGGAACAGACGTTTAATTTAATGCTGCCAAAAGAAGAGGTTTACTATATTATTCAACTCATTAATAATACTCAAGTGAATAATACAAACGATACACTATAAGGAATACACAAAACCGATACACTAAAACAGTGTATCGGTTTTGTGTATTTATAAAATAAATCCTTAATTTTACGTCTTTTTTTGGCAATACACTAAAGTTGGCACGAAACTTGCTTTAATAATCATAGTGAGGCAAATTTTATTAGTCGTTATTTTGGCAATATTTAACTAAGCGTAGTATTTTAGTAACACGACGTAATTTAACCTGATAAATGGAATCAGTAATTTTCTTTACAGCAGTAAGTGTGGAATTTGGAAAGGACCAGTGAAAAATGGACATTCGTTTAGTTCGGATTGATGATCGTTTAATACATGGACAAGTTGCAACCGTTTGGACCAAAAGTACAAATGTAAATCGGATCTTAGTGATTAGCGATGCAGTAGCTCACGATACATTAAGAAAAGCTTTACTAGTGCAGGCGGCCCCGCCAGGTGTAAAAGTCAATGTTATTACTGTTGAAAAAATGATTACTATTTTTGCTGATGAGCGTTTCGATGGAGTCAAAGCGATGCTGCTTTTCACAAATCCGGAAGATGTAAAACGAGTAGTAGCTGGGAATGTTAAATTCAATTCTGTTAATATTGGCGGAATGAGCTTTACTGGTGGTAAACGAATGATTACGAATGCAGTAGCGGTTAATGAACAAGATATTAATGCGTTTAAGTATTTGCATGAACAAGGAATTAAGTTAGAAATTCGAAAAGTGGTTGCAGATAACCAAGTAGATTTGATGGAATTACTGAAAAAGGAACAATTAGCTTAATCGTTTTCTTTTGCAGGTTCTATATAGATACAGATTTATCAGTATATTGGAAGGGGTGATGGTATAGAAAAAACGCAGTGACATTAATCATGTGTAGTAACTGATTAATCAAACCTAAGGGTAGCGCAAGAAAAGTAGTTGAAAACAACAAATGAGTCATGCATTTTTTTATTTTAATTTTTATGTAAGTAATTCGTTTTTAATTGGTGGAAGCAGCTATTCAGGTGGAAATAATCAAGTATCTAAAAAGTATCTATAAATTATAGGAGGTATCAAATTATGGTAGGAATTATTCTTGCTAGCCATGGAGAATTTGCTCAAGGCATTTTACAATCCGGTTCCATGATTTTTGGTGAACAGGAAAAAGTACAAGCAGTTGTATTGATGCCTAGCGAAGGTCCGGACGATTTAAAAGCAAAATTAAATCAGGCAATCGCAACATTTGACGAAGAAGACGAAGTACTATTTTTAGTCGATCTTTGGGGAGGAACACCATTTAATCAAGCCAATACACTTTTTGAAGATCACAAAGACAAGTGGGCTATCGTCAGTGGTTTGAACTTGCCAATGTTGATTGAAGCTTATGCTTCACGTTTCTCAATGAACTCTGCGCAAGAAATTGCAGCACATGTTTTAGAGACAGCTAAAGAAGGTGTCAGAATCAGACCGGAAGAACTTGAACCGGCAGAAGCAACAAAACCAGCTGCTGAAGATTCGCAACCAAAAGGGGCATTACCTGAAGGTACTGTCGTTGGCGATGGTAAAATCAAATATGTTTTAGCTCGTGTAGACTCTCGCCTATTGCATGGTCAAGTAGCGACAGCATGGACAAAATCAGTTTTACCAAATCGTATTATTGTTGTTTCAGATGCAGTTTCCAAAGATGAGTTACGTAAAAAATTAATCGAACAAGCAGCTCCTCCAGGGGTAAAAGCGAACGTTATTCCAATTAGTAAAATGATTGAAATTGCCAAAGACCCACGTTTCGGGAATACAAAAGCATTATTATTGTTTGAAAATCCTGAAGATGTTGTAAAAGCAGTAGAAGGCGGCGTTGATATCAAAGAAGTTAACGTTGGTTCAATGGCTCACTCTGTGGGTAAAGTAGTAGTAAGTAAAGTTTTATCTATGGGACAAGAAGACGTTGACGCTTTTGAAAAATTGGAAAGTATGGGAGTTAAGTTCGATGTACGTAAAGTACCGAATGATTCTAAAGCTCATATGGATGACATCCTTAAAAAAGCAAAACATGAGTTAGCACAAGCACACTCAAAATAATAAAAAATCAACTTAAAATAGGAGGCTTATCATGTCTATAATATCAATTATTTTAGTAATTTTTGTTGCCTTTCTAGCTGGTATGGAAGGGATTTTAGATGAATTCCAGTTCCATCAACCACTAGTAGCGTGTACATTGATCGGTTTAGTTACAGGGAATTTGGAAGCCGGCATCGTGCTTGGCGGAACATTACAAATGATCGCACTTGGTTGGGCGAATATCGGCGCAGCCGTAGCACCAGATGCTGCATTAGCATCCGTTGCATCAGCAATTATTTTAGTTTTAGGTGGTCAAGGTGTTAAAGGTGTTCCATCAGCAATCGCGATTGCTGTGCCACTTGCAGTTGCAGGTTTATTCTTAACAATGATCGTTCGTACATTAGCTGTACCAATCGTTCATATGATGGATGCAGCAGCTGAAAAAGGCGACATTAGAAAAATCGAAGCATTGCATATCTTAGCGGTATGTATGCAAGGTATCCGTATTGCAATTCCAGCAGCAGCACTTTTATTCATTCCAGCAGAAACAGTTCAATCAGCATTAGAATCAATGCCTGCTTGGTTAACTGAAGGAATGGCTATTGGTGGAGGAATGGTTGTTGCCGTAGGTTACGCATTAGTAATCAACATGATGGCAACAAAAGAAGTATGGCCATTCTTCGTTATTGGTTTCGTTGTAGCTGCGATTTCTCAATTAACTTTAATCGCACTAGGTGCTTTAGGTGTCGCACTAGCATTAATTTACTTGAACCTTTCAAAAATGGGCGGTTCTTCAAATGGCGGAGGCGGTTCTTCATCAACTGGTGATCCGCTTGGCGATATCTTAAACGATTATTAATCCTGAAGGAGGAGAAGAGAAATGGCAGAAAAAATTGAATTATCAAAAAAAGATCGTTTAGCCGTTGCATGGCGCTCTACATTCATTCAGGGATCTTGGAATTACGAACGTATGCAAAATGGTGGTTGGGCATTTTCAATGATCCCAGCGATCAAGAAATTATATAAATCAAAAGAAGATCGTTCTGCGGCGTTAAAACGTCACTTAGAATTCTTTAATACACATCCATATATTGCTTCACCAATCCTTGGTGTAACATTAGCGTTGGAAGAAGAACGTGCGAATGGCGCACCTGTTGATGATGTAGCAATTCAAGGGGTTAAAGTTGGGATGATGGGTCCATTAGCCGGTGTTGGTGATCCAGTATTCTGGTTTACAATTCGTCCAATGTTAGGAGCATTAGGTGCTTCTCTAGCGATTGGCGGAAATATCCTTGGTCCAATTATTTTCTTCTTAGCTTGGAATATTATCCGTTGGTCATTTATGTGGTATACACAAGAATTCGGTTACAAAGCTGGATCTAAAATTACCGATGACCTTTCAGGCGGTTTGTTGCAAGATGTTACAAAAGGTGCATCAATTCTTGGGATGTTCGTACTGGCAGCCCTCGTTCAGCGGTGGGTATCCATCAAGTTCCTGCCAGTCGTTTCAACGGTTAAATTAGACAAAGGCGCTTATATTGAATGGGATAAATTACCAAGCGGCGGCGAAGGTATGCAAAAAGCCTTCGAACAAGTTAACTCTGGTATGGCACTTTCATCTGATAAAGTCACAACATTACAAGATAACTTGGATCAATTGATCCCTGGATTAGCAGCGTTGCTACTTACTTTCTTATGTATGTGGTTATTGAAGAAAAAAGTTTCTCCAATCGTTATCATCCTTGGCTTATTCGTAGTCGGTGTACTTGGTCACGTAATTGGATTGTTATAATTTATTCATATTAAAATTAGAAGAGAGATCACTTCTATCCTGATGTCGACTCTGATTTGGTGCTTGGGATAAAACTATTCTTAGTTTTGTCTCAGCACCTTTTTTATAGCTTAATCCTAAGAAGAAACGTATAATTGAGTAAGATAGAATAATGGAAATGGAGCACACGCGATGGTTCAATCACTGAATACAAAAGTAGACTTAGTAATAGATGCCACTGCTTTTACAGGGCTTACAGATTACGGACAAATTATGATTGGGGATCTAGGTTTTGAATTTTATAACTCTCGTGATTCTCGAAAGTATATACAAATTCCGTGGGAAGAAGTAGATTATATTATCGCTTCTGTGATGTTTAAAGGGAAATGGATTCCTCGTTACGCAGTGCAAACAAAGAAAAACGGGACGTTTACATTTGCTTCAAAAGAACCTAAAAAAGTTTTACGGGCAATTCAAGAATATGTAGAACCGGATCGTATGGTCCAGTCGTTAGGCTTTTTTGATGTGATTAAACGAGCATTTAAATCAATTGGCAAGAAAAAATAGAACTGCATAATTTTTTAACAGAGTAATATCTAATTCGTATTATTCTGTTTTTTGTATTTATTTCCTTATAATTTTTTGTAGCGATGCATATTTTTGACTGAAACAATTTTTAGGAGTACCATAAAATCATAAGGGAATTTATTAAGAAAGAAGTGGGTAAATTATGAATGAAGCAAAAAGAAATGGTGTCGATTGGGGTTCTTTACTTTTAGGAATTTTATTTGTATTAACAGCCTTAATATCATTCCAAGATCCAGCTGGTAATTTAATTGCGATTGTAATGGTTTTTGCTGTTTTTGCGATTTTGAAAGGAATTTTTGAAATCTTTGCACGTAATAGAATGAAAGAATTGACTGGATATAAATCTTATGGACCAATTGTTTTAGGGGTAATTGATATTATTATCGGGATTTATTTCTTATTTAACCTAAATGTTGGTGTAGCAGCTCTACCATTTATCTTTGCGATTTGGTTTATTTTAGATTCAGTATTTGGTTTGTTTGCTTTAGATTTAGCTAAATCAGTTGGTACAGGGTACTTCTGGTTTACAGCAATTGTTGATGTATTGGGGATTATTTTAGGTGTCATACTTTTATTTAATCCACTATCTTCTGCATTAACATTAAGTTTTCTAGTTGGTTTTTATTTCATGCTTTTTGGTATCACGCATATTGTTTATGCATTTAGATAAGATTAAGGAGGAATAAGCTATGACAGATTACGCAAAAAAAGAAGCAAAATTAGTAGAAAAAATTGGGAAAGAAATGGAAAAATTGGATGTTACTCTTGAAAAGATGGAGGATACAGACAGTAAAATCAAACACTTCTACGAACAAGAAAAAGCTTTGCATGAAGTAAAATCCATTATCCGTAAAGAAAATAAAATCGAACAAACTGAGCAAAAAGCACACGATGAAGCAGTAGCAGATGTTGAGAATTGGATGGACGATCAAGCATCACTCGTTTATCAAATCAACGAAGAAATTGCAAAATTAGATACAACATTAGGAAAAATTGATGGTGACGAAAATAAAGTCAAAAGCTATCTAGAACAAAAGAAAGCTATTCATGAAATCAAAAAAATTGTTAAAAAAACAGATGAGTTAGGCTAGTTGATTTAGTTAAATTAAACAGAGGATGACCCAAAAGGTGATCCTCTTTTTTATTTACTTAATTCTTAAAACAACAAAAAATGGAAAAAGTATTATGATGTCTAAAGGTTACGATGAAGATCAAGACAAATTCATTTATAGAAATATTTCAGCATTGCGATTGATTGAAGATTTTGTCAAAAATACTCACTACCTATACTTTGTTACAGAAGGTAATGAGTATGAGCTAGACACACTTTTGAGACGAAGTGGTTTAGATATGTTTCTAGCGAATTTTCCTATTTTGTTAATAACGAAAGTTATGAATATGAATGGGATGAAAGAGGAGAGAGAATAGAACGATCTTTTTATTTTATCCTTTCTATGCAAAATTTAAGAATGGTCAAAAGTGATCTTGAGTAGCTGAACAGAGATCACTTTTTTGTTGTGAATTATGGCTGAAAAATCCACTATTATAGATGTTGAGTAAGAATAGAATTGTGTGGGTTCCTTTGTTTTACTATACTTTTCTTAAAATAAGAAAAGGAGAAAACCATTTTGTGTAGGTAAAATACCATTTTTGTATCATTCTAAGTTATTGGACCCAAAGAAGACCGTGTTCATTTAATAGCAACATAAAGCATGTAAGAAAAAATCTGGCTAGTGTATTTAAAAAATAGTATGATATTCTTTCTGACAATGGTAGTAGGTGTGTACAAGCACGTCTTCATAGGGAGGGACGTTTTGCTGGACTGTAATTGTATAATTTGTCTGTTCTCTGGACAGACTATAGAAAAACAAACGAGGATCTTAACGATATAATAAAGATATAACAAAGATATATACAAGATATAAAAAAGAAAATTACCCGACAAAAAAGTACATAACGGAGAGACTGAAATGATAAAAAAACTTAAAAAGAAAGAGGAGATAAGTATGAAAAAAATGTTATTAGGGATCAGTGCGTTGTCAACGTTAGTCGTTTTATTTGTTGGAGGTGCGGCTACAGCTCATGCTGACGAATGGAGGGCCAATAATCCGGAAAGTATTAATATTACGAGTGATCAATCTAGCTACACTATGGTTTCGGGAGATACTTTATGGGCGATTTCCCAACGTATTAATTTGACGGTTTCGACAATTGCTGAAATCAACAACATCAATTTATTATCAGGAGAGCAGTATCAACTTCCTGTAGGAAGAATAATATACTTCAGGGGGGAAAAAGTGACTGTTGCAGAAGCAGATGGATCAATCATAAATGAAACAACCATTACAGATGCGAATAAAGTAGATCCTTCAAAAAATGTTGGAGAACCTATTGTGAGGAACGAGGCTGCAGGAACACCTAATACCCCAGTAAATTCAACCAATCCAGTTACAGAAGCACCCGCTACTCCAACGGATTCGAACCAATATAGTTGGGTAGCAGAACAAGTTATTCCAGATGAAGGTCACTGGGAATACGAAACAGTTTGGGTACCTAATATTGTCACGATTGTTGACGAACCAGAGCGGACTGCCTCAGAATGGAGCCATGTAATAATCTCTTTTAGTGATGGCACTACATTTACAATAAATAGTAGACCAGGTTCACCAGATTTTCTTTCAGATCCTGGTGTGCAAGCGTATATGGAGTACGAACAATATTTGTTGGATAATGGGATTCCATATACCATTACGGGTCAAGAATATATGGGAGATGTTACCTACCCAGCTGTAACACATACTGAAGATCAAGGTAGTTACGAAGAAATCAAAACATGGATTGTTGACAAACCAGAACAAGTTATCCCAGGGTACTGGGTTTTAAAACCATAACGTTAATGAAGGAATTGATACTTAAATCAGTTCCTTTTTTTCTTATTCCAAAAACATTCGTTTTAGGTGCATAACAAGGAAGAACACTACAAAAATAACATAATATAACGTAGTAATATTAATTATCTATAATTAGTAAGTTATTATAATCAAGTATGGTAAAATGAAAAATAAGAAATGAATAGGTAAAAGGGAGGCGAAAAGCAAGTGAGAAAAATTTCAATGACAAATCAAATTATGTTAGCAACTATCTTAGGTATATTTATTGGTGTTCTATTTGGTGAAAACATAACAGAAGTAAAAATTATAGGAGATATCTTTTTGCGTCTGATTCAAATGCCTATAATCTTACTTATAATGACGGCAGTTATTAAAGCGGTGGGGAATTTAAATCCCAAAGATTTAGGAAAATTAGGGACAAAAACATTTTCATTATTTCTTGTTTCCTCGGTTATAGCAGCATTTTTTGGAGTAGGATTTGCCTTATGGATTAAGCCAGGTTTAAATCTTAATATCCCAATTCCGAATGAAACTATTAACTCTGTAGCTAATTCTTCTTGGAGTGATATGTTGCTAGAATTTTTCCCCACAAATATTGTTGGATCGATGGCTGAAGGAAATATGATTCAAGTAATTCTTTTTTCTATTTTATTTGGGTTAGCAATCAGTACGAATAAGAAACGAGAAACAATTCAAACGGTGGTTAAGTTCATTGATGAATTGAACCAGGTAATCATTCAATTGGTGACATTAGTTATGAAATTAGCTCCTATAGGGATTTTTGCATTAATGGCTGGTGTTACTGGAGAGATTGGTATAGAGGTACTAATACCATTAACTAAGTTCTTATTAACATTTGGAATTGCTTCACTATTATTTTTATTACTGTGGTTTATTGTTGTTTCAATTTATACAAAAATAAGTGTATTTGAATTGGTCAAAAAAAGTTGGAATGTTATGCTAGTTGCATTCACAACAACAAGTTCTGCAATTACATTGCCTGTCGCAATGGACAATGCGAAGAGGAATTTAGGAATATCAGAAAAGGTTACAGATTTAGTTTTACCGTTAGGATTAGCGCTAAATAGTAACGGATTAGCGATGTTTCTCTCTATTTCAAGTATTACTTTCTCTCAGATTTATAATGTTGAAACTAGCTTCGCAACGATTATTCAATCTATCTTATTATGTACATTAGCGACATTAGGAACAGTAGTTGTTCCAGGGGGAGGGTTAGTTGCTCTAACAGTAGTTGTTCCAGCATTAGGTTTCCCCTTAGAAAGTGTAGCTTTATTAGCTGGTATAGATTGGTTTTCAGGGATGTTTCGAACACTGTTAAATGTAATGGGGGATACAAGTACAGCTCTGGTAGTTGCGAAATCTGAAGGAGAAATAAACTACGATATTCTAAGGGCTGACTAAAGTCTAAGTGATTCGATACCTGAGAATAAATTGGTTGTTTAATAGTAAAAAAGTTGTTATATATTCGTTAGCAATTTTTTTACATATTTCAAACTATCAAAACTTATAAGTATCGATCGAATATAATCGAGTAGCTAGAATCAGGATATCAGGTTGTCAAAAGTTACTATCAAAATTAACGAAAATAAAAAAGATACAAAATAGTATTTCGGTTTTTTTAAATATTAGATTTCCCAAAACATTGACTAAACTGATTGTAGATATGTTTAAAAACGACAAAAAAATAACCGTCAACTTTGGCTAGTTCGGTTATTTTTTATAAGTAATTAAACTAAGTCACCGTCTTAAACGGTCTACAAAAGAGAGGTATGTTAGCGCATAGCTCTCTTTTCTATTTTATTATAATAAAAAATTGTAGTTTAACACGAATTTTTTCACGTCTAAGTATAAAAAAGGAAAATCTTGAAAAGGACATGTCTTGGTGAGCAAAAATACTGAATTAATAATATCTACGACGATTTGAAGGTCCTGAAATCATACGAACCAGCCAAACAGCGATTGCAACAGGTATCAAAATTTTGATCGCAAACCACAAAAGACCACCGAGAATCCCAAGTACGATACTTAAAATAATACTACCTACAAAAAATAACCCAATTACCATTAATATATTCATTACCATTGACTGTTGTCTCATTTTTAAACCCTCCATTTTTTTCTTGTTCTCTATGAATAGAGTATAGCAAGAATTTTTACTGGAAGAATCCACCTTGAGGCTGATTTTCCATCATCCTTAAGACGGGCATATTCATTGCATTTGGCTAAAAAGAACGTAAAATAACATTGAGAGGATGGGGACTATGTCAAAATCTAGACTTGAAGCTTTTACAGATGCAATCATTGCCATTGTGATGACCGTTTTAGTATTAGAGTTACATCAACCTAAAACAGATACATTAGCTGGCTTAGGAGCAATTGAACATAAATTATTTATCTATATTGTCAGTTTTGTTATGCTGGCGATTTATTGGAATAATCATCATCATATGTTTCAACTAGTTGATAGAATCAACGGACGTGTTTTATGGGCAAATAATTTTTTTATTTTTACATTAACGTTAGTGCCATTTGCTACAGCTTGGGTTGGTGATTTTATTGATAGCTTAATTCCACAGTTGACATATGGTGTCATGACGTTGCTTGCCAATATTGCCTATTTACTATTAACAAAAGAGTTAATACGTGCAAACGGGAAAGAATCGACTTTAAATGAACTTTTTCATCGGTACAATAAGTCCTACCTATCAATTTTTCTAAATATTTTGGGACTAGTACTTGGATATTTGATTCATCCGTACTTAGTTTTAATTGTAAATATTGGTATTTTAATCATGTGGATTATTCCAGATCAGCGAATCGAAGAACAATATAAAGAGTAAATAAAAGGAGGGCTAGTTTAGTTCTTCTTTTTATTTTTTTGTAAAAAAAATTAAAAATAGGTTAATTTCAATTCTTAGCAAATATTTTTTCGCTGATATTATCAATTTTTTTATATATTTAATCATTTTATGAAAGAAACTCTAGTTTGTTTTAGTGTAGAATGGATAATGATTGTTTAAAATGGAGTTTTCTAAATAAAAAGGTAAGATACAAGTAAAAAGGGGCAGTTAAAGTATATGGATAAGTTGAATCTTACAAAAAATATAATAGCGAGTAAAAAAGTTTTCTTTAGAAAGGAAATGGATGAAAGCAGACTAGGAGAAGAACTTTATTCTGAAGATGTTTTAAGCCAGTACTCTGTTTATTTACTAAGAAAATTTGAACTATCTGAAGATTATGAGCAGCCAGAACAATTTGAAGAGCTTTTGGTGGACCTTCCAGAACAATTTAATCATGAATTTGAGGATTGTATTGTTAGGAATGTCTATTTACGTGTGACTCAAAAAGCAGTTTATATCACATTATTCCTTGCTTTGGCACATCCACTTAGTAAATTACAAATCAGTGACTTACGGACTTGGATTAGCGGACTAGAGGTGTCGGAGTTACCATTAGAGCATATATCCCATTTTTCAAATGATGCTTCCTTTGATATGGCAAGAGGGCTTCAAGAAACAAACGGAGAAGTATTGCTTTTAACAGAGATGATGAATCAATTTAGTGAAAATCTAAATGATATCTACCAAGAAGTTCAAGCGGTAAAAGGGAAAAAAACACCACCTGTTGTTAAAGTTGTTCAGAGCAAAGCAGCAGCTAAACAAGCCCAAGAAGCTGAAAATGCTCAAAAAATCCAAACTGCTAATGAAAAAATTGAACAATTAGCAGAAAGTTTTTCTCAATTCAAAATACAAATAGATGAAAAATTGTCTAATCTGCCAAAAGCTAAAAAACCGCCTAAGTTTAAAATTGTACTTGGGACAGGCGTAGATTCGGGTCCGACTGTGGAAGAACGTCTGGAAGAAGCTTTAAAAAATATAGATTCGCTAAACAAACAGATTACTAACTCTAATCAACAAATAGCTAACCTAAATGAAAAAGTTGAGAAGAGTAAACCAGAGAAAAGACCAAAATTAAATTTTTCAATTGCTAAAAAAGTCAATCAGGAGCAAACTTTACTGGCGAATAAACTTACAACGACCAATGAAGAAGTCACATCTATTGCTGAAAAGCTGGAACAATTTGATAAAAAGCTCAATGCCGTTGAAACAAATATAAATGAAACAAAACCAGATCTGGAAGCTATCGCAAGAATTGAGAAAGATCGAGGTCAATTGCAAGAGACAGTTTCAGAAACCGTAAAATTAACTCAAGTCATCAATCAACTAACATTGAAGCTTGAATCTGTTGAAAGTGAACTGGAAAAAACTAAAGAAACCAAGAAAAAAATCCCAGTAGTAAAATTAACTAAGAGCAAAGCAACACAAAATTTGCTTGAAGCACATCAAAAAGATCAAGAACAGTTAAGATTTAATGCTACTGAAATCAAAAAATTGACACAAACAGTTAGCAAAGTAGATGTTCAGTTAATTAAAGCTCATCAGAAAATCGCTGAATTAGAGCAAAAAATGCGTCAATCAGCTGTACCAAAAAAACAAGAACAAGAACCAGTGGCTGTTAAAGAGACAGTACCAATGACTCGTTCGAATTATAAAATGGTTGAATCACAAGAAACAGTCGTTAAACCTACAGCACCACCAAATCCGACAATAACAGCAAGTAGAGATTTTCCTACAAAGGAGACTTTCTTACAAGCTTCTAGACCAATCCGAGCTACAACAGAAACAGAAGAAGAAAGACCAACTGTCACATTGGCAATTGAAGAGATGCTTGATCGAGTTTCAGAAAAACATCCACAGACCGCGGAGGATGGAAAAAAAGCTTGGGCAGTAGAGGAAAATTACAACCAAAATGAGGATATGCAAGGGGCATCATTACGCCGCTTGAAAAAATTAGAATGGGAGATTCATTCTTATTTCCAAAAAGGAAGAGGACTGGGTCACAAAGGAATGATGTCGAAAGATGATTTTTATACTAATATTCGACAAATAGAAGTTTTACCTTATCTTTGGGCATCTGTTTTTGAACGAGAAAGAAAAGATATTTTGTTAGGTAATGAATTAAGCTGTCAACAACTGATTGATGGTTTGAAAGATTTTTTGGAAGAAATCAGCATTTTATCTCAGAAACGTAAAGTTATGGGAAAATGGATTTACTGTCCCAAAGAAGTAGAACAAAAAATGGAAGGGTACAAGCTTTTAAGTGAGTACTTGGAGATTTATCTTGCCAGACAAGATAGATTGGAACAGTAACAAAGCTAATTAAAGCAGGTGCGGCAAAGTTGTCGTTTATCTGCTTTTTTATTTGCAGCTAACATTTAAGTAACCCTTAAGCTAGTCTGTATTTTGAAAATTTTCCCATATATATTAAGAAACATGATAAACTATTGTTATTAGTCCTTTTTACTATTTAAGGTGCTGGTATTATTGAAGAGGATAATAAAAAAATAAAAGGAGTTTACTATGGAAATTAAAGTAAGAGATCTAATTATGCGCTATGGTCGTGCAGAAGTGTTGAATATTCGTTCATTAGATTTTGAAAAAGGTACTTCGTATGGTTTAGTTGGTCACAATGGTGCTGGTAAAACAACACTATTTAAGTGTATGACTAATATCATCTCTGATTATCAAGGGGATGTTTTAATCAATGATATTTCAGTTAAACGACATAACGAAGTTCTGCTGAATGTCGGAATTGTGTTAGATGGAATGTCTGTCTATACAAATCGTACAGGTTGGTTTAACATTGAATATTTTTCTGGATTGCGTGGTAGCTTTAACGAAGAAAAAGCGAAAGAACTTGCAAGAGAGTTAGATTTATACGCGGTTTTAGATCAAAAAGTTAAAAGTTATTCATATGGAATGCAAAAGAAATTGATTTTACTTATCGCTTTAATGCACACGCCAGAAATTTTAATTTTAGATGAACCGTTTAGAGGGTTAGATATCGATACAGTAAAATGGTTTAAAAAATATTTGAAGCAGCTGACAGAACAAGGATTAACATTATTGATCTCAAGCCATGTCCAAAATGATTTGGAAGCATTATGTGATATCGTGTATGTGATTGATCGCGGTCGTATTAATGAAACGATTGATATTAATGTGGAAAAAGAAAAACAAATTCGCCGTGTCGACACGACAAATAATGATCGTTTGAAGGAAATACTAGATGAAGTAAATTACTATTATCAAATAGATGATGAAAACGGTGTTAAACTGGACATTTCGGATGAACGTTGGGGACTTGTAAAACAACGTTTAACAGACGAATCAATTGAAATTTCTGAACTATCTAAAGTTAAAATTTTAGATGAGAAATTGAATTAGGGGGCAGACAATAATGACTGGTAAATTGATTTTTAAAATGGAGTTATTTAAATTTTTACGAGATAAAAGCTTTTTAATTGCAGCCGGAGTAATCGGTGTAGTGAATATTATTTTAACATTAGTAGCTTTGAGTATTTTTAATTTTACAGATTCGTATTATGATTCAAGTGCTGCAGCATCAATGTTTGTGACGTTTGGATTTGTTTTATTTATTCTTATTTGGGGCAATATTATTTTTGCTTATATTTATCCATTTCATATGATTTCAATGGATTATAAAAATAATGTAATGGCGATGATGGTAGCATCAGGTGTAAACAGAAGAAAGTTATTTTTCTCAAAAATTGGCGCGATTTTTATTTGCACAATTGCTTTAATGCTGATGATTGCTTTGATTCCTTTTATTTTATGTTTAATTAAACTAATGCAGTCAGGTGCTTGGAATGAATTTGTAGAAGGTTTTGCTTCGGTCTTTTACTTTACAGGTTTGACCCTAGGAAAAGCTATTTTCTCTGGCTTACTTGGTTACTTAAATATGTTGATGATTATTGCAACTTCATGCATCATTATGAAAGGGAAAAATCTCTCATTTCTGCTGTTTATTGGTTTTAATATTTTAAATAGTATTATTACTGGGATTTTAAGTACTGTGTCAATTGCCTTTAACTTTGGTTCAACAGGCATTTATATCTTTCAATTGTTTCTCACAATCGTTTCAATTGTGGTTTTTGGTTATATTTCTTTAAGAACATTGGAAAAACAAAATTTATAAAATATGATGATAGAGGCTGAGACAAAAGTGTTTAGCTCCGAGAAATAAGAAGGGATTCACGAAAATTGTTCTTCAAATTTTTGTGAATTTCGGCTTATTTCCGAAGGAGCTGCTTTTTCTCGCCGTTTATTCGGATTTAGTGAGTGAAACAAAACTGATTTTTAGTTTTGTCCCACTCACTTTTTAACTATTTTTATCAGTTGTTAGTTCGTTGCATCTTTTTAAATAAACGAGTATTGTAAACGTATACAATTAGGAGGGATAGTATGAAAAAAATCATTAATCAACCACAAAATGTCGTACCGGAAATGGTACAGGGATTTA
The DNA here is from genome assembly GCF_028128615.1 of Enterococcus sp. 5H. GTDB lineage: Bacteria > Bacillota > Bacilli > Lactobacillales > Enterococcaceae > Enterococcus_L. The sequence continues at coordinate 116,215 of NZ_AMDP01000019.1, forward strand.
CTTTAGCCCATCATGAAACGCTTGAACAAGTACCGGAAACTTTTGTTGTGAAACAAAAAAAGTTAGCTTCACAAGTGTCTTTACTTAGTGGCGGCGGTAGCGGTCATGAACCTGCTCATGCTGGATTTGTGGGAGCTGGAATGTTGCAGGCAGCTGTTTGCGGTCAAGTTTTTACTTCGCCAACACCAGATCAAATTTTAGAAGGTATTAAAGCAGTTGATCAAGGTCAAGGTGTCTTACTAGTTGTGAAGAATTATTCCGGTGATATTATGAATTTTGATATGGCAAAAGATTTAGCAGAAATGGAAGATATTAAAGTTGGAACAGTTGTTGTTGATGACGATATTGCTGTTGAAAATAGTACCTACACGCAAGGAAAACGTGGTGTCGCAGGAACCATTTTTGTGCATAAGATTTTAGGAGCAGCAGCACGTAAAGGTGCTACGGTGGAAGAGTTAGTTACGCTTGGAGAAAAAGTTGTCGCAAATCTAAAAACAATTGGCGTAGCATTAACAGGTGCGACTGTTCCAGAAGTTGGCAAACCGGGTTTTGTTTTAGCAGATGATGAAATTGAGTTTGGTGTAGGAATTCACGGAGAGCCTGGGTATAAACGAGAAAAAATTAAGCCGTCTAAGGAAATGGCTGAAGAATTAATCTCAAAATTAAAAGCAGGTTTTCACTGGGAAAAAGGTGAACGCTATGCTGTTTTAGTCAATGGGCTTGGCGGAACACCGTTAATGGAACAGTACATTTTTTATAATGATGCAGTGAATTTACTTAAAGCAGAAGGGATCGAAATTGCTTTTTCAAAAGTAGGAAACTTGATGACGTCTCTAGAAATGGCGGGAATTTCACTAACGTTACTGAAAGTAGAAGCAGATTGGGTTGATGCATTAAATGAACCTGTGGAAGCACCAGCTTGGTAATAAGGAGGAGAAGCAATGTTTACTGTGGAGAATTTAACTGAAGCGCTACAATTATTTAAAGAAAAAATTGACCAAAACAAAGACTATTTAAGTGAATTAGATACACCGATTGGTGATGGCGATCATGGAAACAACGTGTCACGAGGAATGGATGCAGTGACTGAAAGTTTAGCAAGTAAACATCCTGAAACGATCCAAGATATTTTTAAACTAACGGCAATGGCACTTATCAGCAAAGTTGGCGGTGCATCAGGTCCGCTTTATGGAACAGCAATGATGGAAATGGGGAAAGCTTCCGGGACAACTTCCGAAGCGTTGCCGATTCTAGAAGCTGGGCTTGGCGGTATTGAAAAACGGGGAAATAGTAAACCAGGCGAAAAAACGATGTTGGATGAATGGGCACCAGCAATTGAAGCAATTAAAACAGGTTCATTGACACAGGCGAAACTTGAGTCAGCTGTAGAAGCAACCAAAGGACTTGTAGCAACGAAAGGTCGTGCATCTTATCTTGGAGAACGCTCTGTCGGTCATATTGATCCAGGAGCAATGTCCAGTATGTACTTTTTCCAAGCTTTGTTGGAAGCAGGTGTTTTCGATGAATAATGGAGTTGTGATTGTTTCCCATGTGAAAGAAATTGGTGAAGGTGTTAGTCGTTTAATTAAAGAAGTGGCAAAAGATGTACCGATCACTGTTGCTGCTGGTTTAGACCAAGGGGAAATCGGGACATCTTTTGATAAAATCATGGAAGCATTTGAGCAAAATTCGGCGCAAACATTGCTGGCTTTTTATGATTTAGGCAGTGCTAAAATGAACTTAGAATTAGCAATTGATATGACTGAAAAAGATGTACGATTGTTTGATACAGCGTTAGTAGAGAGTGCCTATACAGCAGCCGCTTTATTGCAAGTTGAAACACCAATAGCAGCAATTGAAGAACAATTAACCCCATTAAAGGTAAAGTAAAGCGAGAGAATAAAAAGGCCGTAGGATGTATTAAATGCATTGTATGGCCTTTTATGGTGACAATTCGAATGATTAAAAGTGGAAAAATCGCTGAATATACGCTAACATATAAAAGTAAATAGTAAAGAATGACAAAGGCGGTGAACAAATGAAAAATAAAATAAACCAGATTGTTCACTGGATGAAAGAGCACAGTTTATTATTAAAATTAATTTTTCTTGGTTCAGTTCTGATTTTCGTTGCGAATCAAGTAACACATATTGTTCAAGGTATGACTTGGCAGGACGTTTTTCATACGATGGGACAGCAAAGTCGCTGGCGGCTATTAGGCATGATTTTAGTAGGTTTAATTGGGGTTTTGCCAATGCTTTTATATGATTTAGTAGTCGTTCATGTACTTGAAGCTAAGGGGAAGCCCAAAATGAATCGCTGGGAATGGTTTGTCTCTGCTTGGGTCACTAATACTATTAATAACCTTGCTGGTTTTGGCGGCGTGGTTGGTGCGACGTTGCGGGCCAATTTTTATGGGAAAGATGCACCTCGTAAAAAGGTTGTTGCAACTGTTTCAAAAGTGGCCTTATTCATGATTTCCGGGCTGTCTATTTTATCTTTTATAGCATTTATTGATGTTTTTTTTATACGTCCGGATAGTTTATTTAGAGAGTATTGGGTCTGGTTGTTAGCGGGAAGTTTAATCGCTCCTGCGTTGTTTTTATTTACTCAATTCAAAAAATATACGTTATTTAAGGATTTTTTTCCAAAAGGGATTTTTCTTTTGTTTGGCGCCTCATTAGGGCAATGGCTAGGAGCAATGTTTGTTTTTTTAAGTGTTGGAGCGTTAATGAAAGTGGATGTTTCTCTGTTGTCAGTTTATCCAATGTTTGTGGTCGCAACATTAATTGGAATGTTGACAATGGTTCCTGGCGGGATGGGTACATTTGATGTGTTGATGATTTTGGGACTGTCTCAACTAGGTGTGAGTCAGTCGACAGCTCTTGTTTGGTTAATTTATTATCGTTTATTCTATTATGTTTTGCCTTTTATGACGGGAATTATTTTATTTATACATCAGACGGGTATTAAAATTAATCGCTTCTTTGATAACCTGCCTCAAATTTTTTCTCAAAAAGTGGCTCATGGGATTTTAGTGGCTTCCCTTTATTTTGCTGGGATTATGATGGTGTTACTATCTACGGTTACAAATTTATCGAATGTTAGTCGATTATTTAAATTTCTACTACCGTTTTCCTTTGATTTTTTAGATCAAACCTTTAATATGCTGATCGGTTTTTTATTATTAGGATTAGCTAGAGGAATTTCTATGAAGGTTCGTAAAGCATACTGGCCAACGATCGGATTATTGATTTTTGGGATCGCTAATACAATTTCTAGAACGGCTTCTTGGCAGTTGATTGTGGTTTATCTGGTGATTTTGTCTGCGGTTTTTTTAGCTAGAAAAGAGTTTTATCGGGAAAAATTTGTTTATTCTTGGGAAGCTTTAGCCGTTGATGGCGTGTTGTTCAGTTTTCTATTTATTATCTATGCAGTTGCTGGTTATTATAGTTCTCATCCTGAAAAATCAGGTCCAATTCCTCACATGTTTTTACTTTTTCCATCGGATGATGTGTGGTTTTCAGGTTTGATTGGTTTGGGGATTTCTATGATCGGTTTAATTACACTTTACCAATATTTGGCGGAGACAGATCTTAAATTAGGAGAATCCTATCAAAAAGAACGTTTGACAGCACTGATTCAGAAATACGGCGGAAGTGAAGGCAGTCAGCTGCTATATTTGAAAGATTATGGCTATTACTACTATCAGGAAAATGGACAAGATGAAGTTTTGTTTGGTTATCAGATCAAAGCAAATAAATGTTTTGTTTTGGCAGATCCGATTGGTAATAAAGAAAAATGGACACAAGCGACATTAGCTTTTATGGATGAAGCCGATTTACTTGGTTATCAGCCAGCGTTTTATCGAGTCAGTGAAACGTATACAATGGTTTTACATGACTTAGGATATAAGTTTATGAAAGTCGGAGAAGAAGGAATTCTTGATTTTTCTAATCGTCATTTAGTGCCACTATCATTAGCAACAGATAGTATGGAGCTGAAGCACTTAACAAATTTAGGCTATACCTTTACTATGTACCATGAACCAGTTTCTGATGAGCTATTTCAAGCGTTGAGGCGTGTATCAGACGAATGGTTGGTCGGTCAAAGAGAAAGAAATTTTGTTAGTGGAAGCTTTGATCAAGAGTACTTGGAATTAAGTGATATTGGTATTTTACGGAATGAGAAAAATGAAGTGGTTGGTTTTATCACATCGAAAATAATTACTGAAAATCAGAACATGTCTTATGATTTACTACGTTATTGTGATACTGCGCCAGAACATACAGTACATTTTTTACTAACGCATTTTATCGCGTATTATCAACAACGTGGATATAACTATATAGATCTGGGAACTGCCCCATTATCAAATGTTGGTGAAACGAAATATTCTTTCATGGAAGAACGATTAATTAATATTTTTTATAAATATGGCGATCAGATGTATCAGTTTAAGGATACAAGAAAAGAAAAAGAGAACTATGTAACAAATTGGGAATCACGATACTTTGCTTATTTTAAACAAAATAAGGTGTTGTTTGTGTTTATTCAGTTAGCATTGTTGGTTGAGCGAGGTAAAGGAAAAGTTGCTTCGTTGGTTGAAGAAGTCCTAATTGAATCATAAAATACGGCTGAGATTAAACGGGAGTTTTGTTTGATCTTGGTCTATTTTTAGGTCTTAAGTCTAATAAGAAAAAAGCAATGAGTAGCGTATAATAAATACAAAAGGATAAAAGGAGTTGTGATTCGTATGAACATCAAGCAAGTATCGGTCCAGACGAAAGCAGAACTAGCTTCTGAACTAAACAAAAAAACAGATGAAATCATTGTTAGAGGAGACTTTAGCCCAATCATTGCAGAAATTAAAAAAGGGCAGCTAAATGATACTGAAAGATATGGTTTTGCTGTAGGTAGTGGTGGGATCGGAGTTTTGTTGGAATATTGTTTGAATAAATTAATGGATGTATTTGACCCTATGTCTAAAGACGATAAAAGTGTTCGTCGGCAGATTGAACAGTTATATACGATTAAGAGAGTAGATGCAGAATCATTTTTGCTACGACTGAAACAACTAGATTATTAGAATAAAAAATAAACTATGTAAGTACCTGGCTTTGAGCGGTACTTACATAGTTTTTAGTTACTAACGTTTTCTTCGTTTTCTTGTTTTAGGTGGTACTAAGGCTAATTTTGGTTTAGCTGTAATGCGTACATAAAGAATAAATCCGCCAATACAAACTATAAACAAAATCACACCTGGTACGAAACCTTCAGGTAAATAGACAAATTCAATTGTATGTTCACCTGCACTAACAGGAACACTGACAAAAGCATCTTTAAATGGTTTTGTTGGAACTTTTTTGCCATCCACATAAGCTGTCCATCCTTTATCATAAGGAATGGTTGTTAAAAGGACTTGATCTTTTTCTGCAGTTACTGTGCCAAGTGCTTTGCGCCCGCTGGTTGTTAACTCCGCGCCTTTGTCTTGAATGGCTTGGAGCGATGTTTCAAAGGCTTGGGTATCTAAACCAACGACTTTAGGCTCCATAAAGCTAACGGCAGTCGTGCCATAGAAGCTAACAGAAAAAGTAACAGTTGTAGCTTCTTCATAATAACCAATATTATAATATTGTCCAGTAATGTTGATTTGTGATTTTTGGCTAACACCATTTACTGACATAGTAGCAGTTGAGCTTTCTAATTGATTAAAATCAGTTGGAAATAAGCTGAGATATGCTTGGGTATGTGCAGGAACATCTACTGTCCAAGTGATATCTTTGGCAACGTTATTTTGGAGTTCACGATACGTAACTGAAGTTCCATTTTGCTCGACTTTTACATTATTTTTATCAATGATTGTTGGTTGATAAAAAGTAAAGTAGTTTTCATCTTGACCAGATAGTGCATTGAATAGTTCCGTTTGACTAGTTAAGTTATCGTTTTCTGGTTGTTTAACAGAATAAATATCTTCGTCCGCTAAGAAACCTAACGGCAAAGCGTAACTATTTTCATATAATGAGAATTTACCAGCACTATCAATTGGAGTGAAACCAAATTTTAGTGGATCACTTTCAGAGATATTGTATTTTATTCCAACGATAGAATCCATCAAAAGTGTATTATTCGGATAGCGAATGTTTAATCCAGTTCCTCTAGAACGAAAACCTAATTCATTTAAATAAGCAGAGGAGTGACGATTTCTGATAGATGAAAATAAGCTGACACCACTGTACCCATAATTGATACTATCATTTGCAGAAACTGGGTTTAGATTTTCTAAACGATAAAATGAATCATTGTCTTTTTTTGTCCTATCCACCAATTGTTTAATCGCTGGGTAAGGCTCAGAATACAGGCTGCGGGATGCGTAGTTCCAATCTTTCAAAATACCATTTAACATAGCATTTGTATTGATAAACGCTTCGCTTGATACAAGTAAAAGCAGCAAGATAATCAAATAGTTCATAGGTATTTTTTTTAGTTGATAAAAAACAATTCCGGCAAGGTAAAGTAGTAAAAATAGAACAGTTAAAATAAATGCCGTAAAGGGAATGTAATCATAACTGGTCGCGCCTTTGGTTCCTTCAGCAATCGCGAAAACAGCAATCAGCATAATGGTTGATCCTGCTAAAAGCCCTAAGTCATCTGTCTTGAATTTTTCCAGCCCGAAACCAGCTAACATGACGACTAAGAAAGAAAACAAGAAACTATAGCGGAATAAAAACATATTCGGAGCATGCATTCCGTGCCAAAATAAGTTCAAAGGTGAAATGTAAAAGCTAGCAATTAATATAATAAACAAACTGCCAAATAATAACTTGTTTTTCCGTGGAATCTCTTTACTTACAAAGTAAAAAATACAGAAAATCAAAGGGAGCAAACCAACATAGATAAACGGAATCGAACCATATTTTGTTGTGTCATAAACGCCGATCATATTTTTCATTACGATATCCCAAAAAGCCGTTGCTTCTGTTTTTAGCTGAGTTACCTGAGTTAACGTCTCACCATTTGCTCTTAAATCAAGAACTGCGGGTAAAACGAGGATCATCGAAGCACCACCAGCTAAAAGTGAAGTAATCCCATAAGGAATGATCCGTTTTTTGTAGACAGACCAATTGGTTAAGGTTTTAGCGACAAAGTATAAAAAGGAGAATACGCCGATCATAAAGCCCATATAAAAGTTTGAGATAAACAATAGCAGATAGCTAACAAACAATAAGGTTGGTTTTCGCAGATCCATTAAGCGATTAATGCCTAGAATAACCAGCGGTAGGTAAACAAATGCGTCCAGCCACATAATAATTTCAGAATGTGCTGTCGCAAAGGACATTAGGGCATAAGGCACACTGAGCATAACATGTCCCCATTTAGGTATTTTGTAAGTATTTTTAGCATATACCCAAAATGCCAAACCTGCGGAACCAATTTTTAACAGTGTAATAAGATATAATGCATCCGGAATATTTTGATTCTTAAAAAAGAATACGATAGGTGTAAACAGTCCACCAAGATAATAAGAAATCAACGAAAGATAGTTTAAACCTAGAGAAGCATTCCAGGTGTAGAAAATACTTTGTTTTCCATGTAAAACATTATTTAAACTGGCATGAAAATTGGAAAATTGTGAAAAAGAATCACTAGCCATTACACTACGGCTACTGCCAGGATAGATGCCTAAACTTAAATAAACAATGACCATGATAAAAAAAGGAATGAAAAAACTAGCGGTCATATAAGGCCAGTTTTCTTTGATAAATGTGCTCATTTTTTTCTTCATAATTAACCTCACAACGTAATAAATAGAATATCTATAGTTTAGCATATCCGCAAAAAAATTGATTGTAAGAAATAGAAATTCTCAAAAAATTTAAATGATCTTTAGTAATGATTAATTAGTTGTATATTTCTTAAGAATTTTATGGCAATAATCGAAAAAATTCAAAAAACGTACGTAATTTCATTTCCTTGAGCCATTTTATTGATGTATAATTAAAAATGAAAAGGAATATTATATCAATTTTAGGAAAGTAGGAAGCAAGTATGTGTACAGGAATTAGTTTAGCATCAATAGAAGGTAGCCATTTTTTAGGGCGAACACAGGAATATAATGTTGATTTTGATTATATCGGTGTACAAATTCCAGCAAAACTAAAGATTACTGAAAGCATTGAAGAATGGGAGACGGTATATTCTGTTGTAGGTGTTGGTGTTAAGGAAGAGCAAAATAAAGTAGCTCAAAGTGTAATTGATGGTGTTAATGAATTTGGACTGGGCGGAATTACTCAATATTTTGCAGAGTTTAATGAGTATTCATCAATCGCAGAAATCAAACAAGCTGGTAAATTTCCATTATTAGCTGAAGGGTTTATTTTTTGGGTATTAGCTAATTGTAAAGATACTAAAGAAGTCGAAGAAAAGATTTCAACTGTTGCGATTGCAGATATTTCGCCAGATGGAAAAGAAGGAGCTGGCTTGCCGCAGCATTTTATGTTTACTGATGCTGCAGGTCGGACAATTGTAGTGGAGCCTTCTAAAAAATTAGGTTTTGACGTGTATGAAAATCCTGTGGGTGTGATGACTAACAGTCCTAAATTTGATTGGCATCTGACAAATTTAGAAAATTATACTGGTTTATCTGATGTAAATGCAACAGGTTCAGAATTTAGAGATACAAAAGTTCTCTCAGCTGGAAAAGGTTCTGGTTTACATGGGATTCCGGGAGACTATACAGCAACTTCTCGTTTCGTTCGAGCGGCATATATACTTAAGTTTAGTGATCCGGTAGCTGAAAAAGATTTGGTAAATAAAGCCTTTCATATTTTATCCACATCAGACATCGTCAAAGGAGTAATTAAATTAGATGAATCGAAAGGAATGGATCGACAGTATACACAATATACGTCTATCTATGACTTGAGCAAGAAACAGATGTATGTAAAAGTCTATGAAAATTTTGTGATTCAAACAATTAAATTTGATGAAGCAATTAAAAATGCTAAAGAAATTAAAGTGTATGAGCTAACAAAACAAGAGCAGTATGAAGCCTTGAATTAATAGAAAAATAAAAAAGCTAAGGATCGCAAATAAATTTTTTGCGATCCTTAGCTTTTTTAAAGCCATTGAGCTATTTGTGGATAACCGCGGCCGATATCAGCCAAAGAATGAGTATCTGATCCATAAACTAAGGGAATCCCTAAAGCGGCAGCTTTTTGAGTTATCCACGGTTGTGGATAACTCTGTTGATAACCTTGTTTATAAAATCCGGCGGTATTTAAATCTAAGCTATATTTTTGTTTTTGAACCTGCATTAAAAGATCTTGAACCAGTGCTTCATTTTGAGTGGAATAACCAATAGATTCATTGAAAGATTTCTCGAATTTTTGACATAAAGAAATGTGACCTAAACGTGTTGGTTTCCATGGTCCAAGGTCAGCTTCTAAAGAACGTAAAACCGTTTGATAGTAAAGGTTTTGAGCCTGTTCAAAGCTGCCTAAATAATCTGTTACACCTGTTTTATATTCTTCAAATGAATAATCAATACCACGTAATCCGCCGAGACCTTCTAGGAAATGAACGGATAAAATATTGTCATCTGTTTGTGGTCCATATTCCGCCAAAAAATCTCGTGTCCAGTCTTCATAATCAGCAAAATAATCCAATTCAAATCCAATGTGGATAACTATATCAGAAGCATATTTTTTTCGTAAAGTAGCCATCTTTTTAAAATAGTTATCCACATCATTTAAAGCCATTGCAGCCGTTGTCCAAATAATAGAGTCTCCAGCAGCTTTTTTTTCAATATGTTCTGGTAAAGGAGCGTGTTCAGTGATACTGTATTTTTGAAACCCTTGTTTAATTGCTTCTTGGATCAATAGTTCAGTATCTTCAACATTTCCATGTGGGCAAAATTCGGTATGAGTGTGACCATCGTGTTTCATATGTAAGCCTCCTTAAACAGTAGTAGGTGATTTAGTTTAGATTAGCGTATAATGGATTCTTTGTCTATTATTTGTTTTATTTAGTTATAGTGAAGATTATCTATTTAAATATTTACTTTTTCAAGAACTAATATTATTCTTATAGGCATAACGAAAGTACAAAATCAGCAGAAGCTAAAACGATATTGTGTAATTTTGAAAAACTGAAAGAGAGGTAAAAATTATGAAGCTGTTTATCAATAAGACGGATAATAAAAAAATAGAGCTTTTAGACTATTTAATTCGTCAACCAAAAGAAGTTACCATTTCTGAGTTAATTTCTGTTACGGGGTTGTCCGATAAAACTATCCGAGCTATTATTCATGATTTTCCTAAAAACCCAGCGCTGGCTCCACAAAATGTCGTTATTAACTATAATGAAGTTGGAAAGATTAAATCTATCGGAATAATAAACAGTTCTTTGGTTGACATTGCTTTTTATTATTTAGAACAGTCGATTTTATATGTAATGATTAAAGAACTATTTTTGAATGGAAATCTTCAAATGGAGAAGTTTTGTGAAGAGCATTTTATTAGTTCATCAACTTTTTCTAGGTATAAAAGTAAGTTAAAAAGTATTCTTGAACAATTCAATCTTAAATTATTATCAAATTTAGCTTTAGATGGTGAAGAATACAGAATTCGCAATTTTTTCTTTTTGTTTTTTTCTAACGCAAATTCAAAATGGTTATTTTCTGAAGAAGAATATCAAGCGATTGATGTTTCCTTAAAGAGTGAGTATTTCAAAGATTTTAGTTTTGATCCTGCCCAACAAAGCATGGTACGGTTATTAATTTATATTTGCAAAATCAGAAATAGTCAAGGAAATACGATTCAAGAAACATTAGAAATCACCCTAAAAGCTGGTAGCAGCTACGAAAAAATTTATGATGATACTTACCATTACATAGAAAACCATTTTTCTTATTTCGATTATAAAGAAAGAGAAGCGCAATTTCTTTTTATTTTTTTCTTGAGAAATCAGATGATTAGTCCGGAGCCATATAGTGAAGACGGGCTTTCTGTTGTAATTAAGAGTATAGAGAATCTTAAAGAGGCATTTGAAAAAAGTAGTCAGTTTCTTACGGATGAAATAATTACTCACTTTTTTAAAGATAATGAAGCAATTAGTCCAATGATTTATTATAAAGTATCTACGTTCCTTTTATATGCAGCTTCAAGTTTTTGTGATTCCAGGAGTTTTTTATACATCTATGATTTTGATGTTTATTACTCTAAGACAAATTATGAGCAGCAAATTATTGAAAAAGTAAAACTTATTATACGGAAAATTGTGAAACAGTTTCCAGATAATCCTTTTGTCGTTTTAGTGAAAGATATTGATCGAGAGGAAGCATTTGAAAATCAACTTTTCTTATTAGTCTATAGTTTGCTATCTAAACAGAAGAAGTATAAGATCATAAAAGTTAAAGTTTATGTTCAAAATTCTAAAGTATACATAGCGGACATATTAAAAAGGCAAATTAAAGATATGTTCTTAGAAAATGTGGAAATAGTTGATCGATATAGCGAAGATATTGATGTATTCGTCTCAGATAAAGAATATATGGAGGAAAATACTACAAATAAAGTTTATGTCCCAACTTTTTCAGATGCCCATTATTTAGATGCTATGTTTGGTGCTATTGCTTCTAAAGTAGAAGCGACAATTGGTTCACAAGTTTTATAATTTTTTTAAAATCTATAGGAATTTTCGAATAGTAAATAAAATAAATGTTTTAATTCTTATTTTCCCTTCATAAAAAATAAATAACGTATTCAAAACCAAAAAAAGAGCAGATATTAGGTTCTTTTTTTGGTCTATTTGTCCATGTGAAACACCTTGTCTTTTGATCTAATTAGAGATGAAATAGGAGCTGGACCTGTTTGATCATATTCATTAAAAGTGCTATAAAAGTTATTTTTGAGTAATGAATAATCATTAATGGCGAAATTTTTGCTGGTAGTTTGAAAAATCAGTGAGTATATTTTTAATGTGAAAATAAATCTTGTGGTAAGGGATCAAAAAAGTAAATAAAATTGATATTTTTATAATTAAATAATATCAGTTATTTAATTGTTTATCAAAAAAAATGTCAAAAATTCCGTATCTGACCGTAAAAAATGGTCGGTTTTTTTGAGATAAAAGGTGTATAACTATAGATAAGTCGTATTAAGGAGCTATCATTTAGTTCATTTTTATCTTCTTCTTCCGCAATTCATTTGCAGAATAATACAAAAAGAAAAGGTAATTGGATGTTTGAAGATATTATACGGAAAAGAAAAATAAAAGTTTTTGTAATAAAAGTAAAGAAGGGAGATAAGCAAGAATTTTGGTTTATTAATGTTAGATAGTAAAAGGATTATTCACACATAATATGAGAGATCAATGTTTCATAGTAAAGATATTGATATACATATTTTCTGGCTTTTAACGGCGAATAAAAATAAGAAATATCAAGTGGAAACTAAGATGTGGCGATATACTTTCATCTTGCCAGAAGTTCGTTTTTTTGAGAATACTAAAGGGAGTAATAATAAAAAGGACTAAATAAAAATAGTAATTTGAGAGCATCTTAGAAAAATTTTTTAATGGAGGAAAAGATATGTATCATGTAGGTGTAGTAAATTCTGAAGGTGATTTAACAGAGTGGCAAAATGAGGAGGCAGTGCCTAGTAACTGGAATATAACTCATACAGATGTTGAGCAAGAAACTTCATATGATTTAATTATTTTATTAGAGCATGGACTTGAATATGTAGGGAAAATATGTGGTCAGTTAATGAAAGTCAAAAGAGAGATGGATGCGTTAATTTGGGTTTGGTCAACATCTCAAAATGAAATGAATCGTATGGTTTACTTAAAATTAGGTGCAGATGGCATCATAACAGAAAAGCTAGGTAAAGAAGAGTGGCTGCTTATTATGGACAATGCTTTAAAAAGAAATGCTGGAGAAGTTTTAGTAGAAGGTGCAGACTCTGATTCTATGAACTTATCTAAGAGCGGTGTTACTATGAATCATCGGAATAGAAGCCTCATTTCAGCTGATGATGAAGAAGTTCAATTGACAAGTTTTGAGTATAAAATAATGGATTTACTATTTCAAAATGCAGGAGAAACAGTGACATACGAAGAAATTTATCAAGCAATTTGGAAAGGTGAAGCAACGGACGAAAAGAAATTTTATCGAATTAGTAACTTGGTCTTTCATATTAGAAAAAAATTGGAAGATGAACTTGGAACCTCAGAAGCGATTCGCACAGTACGCTCAAAAGGTTATGTATTGAATATTTAATTAAGGTATATACTTGGTAAAAATAAGAGTAGTTTAATCAAAAGAGGCTGAGAAAAAAGCGTCTATTTCCGAAGCCTTCAATTCTTAGAGCTTTAGCCCCCTAGAAATTGTTGTGATCGGAACGAAGTGGAGTAGCTGCTTTTTTCTCGCCGTTTATTCGGATCTAGTGAGTGAAACAAAATTGATTTTTAGTTTTGTTTCACTCTCTTTTTTGCAGCCAAATTATATAAGTTATTTTCGGTATTGTCCATCACCGTAGACGATGTACTTAGTTGAGGTGAGTTCTGTTAATCCCATTGGACCTCTGGCGTGTAATTTTTGTGTACTGATACCTATTTCTGCACCAAATCCAAAAACAAACCCGTCCGTAAAACGTGTAGAGGCATTTGCGTAAACTGCAGCAGCATCCACTTGCTGTAAAAATTGTTGAGTAGCAAAATAATTATCACTTATGATGCTTTCAGAATGTTTCGTATTATACTGATTAATGTGCTGTATTGCTTCGTCTAAAGAATCAACAACTTTGACAGCTAAGATATAATCCAAAAATTCAGTCGCCCAATCTTCTTCAGTTGCTGGAATAGATTGTTTGAAAATAGCAGATGCACGTTCGTCTGCACGTAGTTCAACGTTATATTCATTAAGAGCTGTTTCAATTACAGGTAGAAATTCAGTAGCAACCTCTTTATGAATTAATAAAGTTTCAGCGGAATTACACACAGAAGGTCGTTGGCATTTTGCGTTAACAATAATGTTTGTTGCCATTTCTAATTGAGCATCTTTATCGATGTATACATGACAATTTCCAGTCCCTGTTTCAATAACGGGAACAGTAGCGGTCGTTAAAACAGTTTTAATTAAATTAGCGCCTCCACGTGGAATCAGAACATCTAAATAATCATTTAGTTTCATTAATTGCTGTGCCGTTTCTCTGGAAGTGTCGTCTACAAATTGAATAGCAAAAGGTGAACTATTTTTTTGTTTAAGTGCTTGTTGCAAAACCGCTACAAGGATTTTATTTGAATAAAAAGCTTCTTTACCACCACGTAAGATGACAGCATTACCTGTTTTGAAGCAAAGGCTGGCAGCATCAGTCGTGACATTTGGACGAGATTCATAAATAATGCCAATGACTCCAATTGGTACACGTTGTTTACCGATCATTAGACCATCTTCATTTTTCCACATCTTATCGACTTCACCGATTGGATCAGGTAAAGTTGCCACTTGTCGAATACCGTCTGCCATGTCTTTGATGCGTTCTTTAGTTAAACGTAAACGATCAAGCATCGTATCTGTTATGTTGTTTTCTTTGGCATTGGAGAGATCCTTTTGGTTTTCAGCTAAGATTTTTTCTGAATTGTTTTCTAGTTCATCAGCCATATGCAACAAAAGTTCATTTTTGGTTTTTGTGTCCATTAAACCTAATTGATAAGCGGTGGCTTTGGCTTGTTTGCCTAATTGGATTAAATCAGTCATTTTCGTTTCCTCCTTTTTCTGAATGTTTAGTTGATAAATAGGGTACCAATCATTTCACCTGCTAATATATCAAAAATAATCGTTGGTTGTTTGCCATTAGCTAAAATCATAGCGCCGTTGTGATCTAACACACGCTCTGCTGCTTTTAATTTACTGTACATACCACCAGTACCAAAACGGCTGCCTTTGCCGCCAGCAAGTTGTAATAGCTCTTCATTGATCTCATTAATTTCAGAGAATAGCGTTGCATTTTTGTTGGTATTGGGATTATCAGAAAAGAAGCCATCAATGTCTGACAGCATAATTAACGCATCGGCTTGGATTAGTTGAGCTACGATTGCCGACAATTGATCGTTATCACCAAATTTTGTTAAGTGATCTAGTTCGTCAATAGCCACTGTGTCGTTTTCATTGATTACAGGAATAATACCCATTTGCAGTAGTTGCTCCATGGTATTAGTTACATTTTTACGGCTTTCAGGATATTCGATGACATCTCTAGTAAGCAAAAGTTGCGCGATTTGTTGACTATACGTTAGAAAGCGTTGATTATAAATATTCATCAGTTCAGCTTGTCCAACGGCGGCTACCGCTTGCTGTTCCGGAATGGTTGGCGGACGTTTATCCATATTTAGTTTGTTTAATCCAACACCAATTGCGCCAGAAGAAACTAAAATAATCTCTTTTCCTTGGTTACGTAAATCGGCTAAAGTAAAAGCTAATTGATCGATAGCACTTAAATTGATATTGCCATTTGGATAGATTAGCGTACTGGTACCTACTTTGATAACGATTCGATTGGCTTTTTGTAATTGTTTCCGCATGGTTGACCTCACTTATATTAAGAAAACTTGGACAAAAATTGTTGCTTTTGTCCAAGCTTCATTTTGATTCTTCTATTTTACAGCTTTCAGCCTAATTTGTCTCTAAATCGTGCACAAATAATCCACTTAATAATTTTGGTTCAAACCAAGTTGATTTTGGTGGCATGATTTTTCCAGCATCTGCGACATTTAATAAATCGTCCATAGTTGTTGGATAAACAGCGAAAGCAATTGTCCATTTGCCGCTGTCAACTAGCTGTTCCAACTCAGCCATTCCACGAATTCCTCCAACAAAATCGATTCGTTTATCAGTACGAATATCATGAATGGCAAAAATATCGGCAAAAACAAAATTTTGCAATAATGAAACATCTAATCCATCAACTGGATCATCTGATAGAATACTATCTTTCGCAGTTAAAGTGTACCATTGCCCTTTAAGATACATTCCGAATGACTTTGCTTGTGTCGGTTTGCCGTGCTCGGTTTTTTCAATCGTAAAATGTTGTTCTAATAAATCGAAAAAGTTTTCTGAGATGGGAACATTTAAAACGCGATTATAGTCTAAAATTTCCAATTCTTCTTTTGGAAAAATCACAGATAAGAAATAGTTGGATTCGGCTGTATCGCTAGCTTCATTTTTCATTTGCCCCACTTTGACAGCAGATTCTGTCCGATGGTGCCCGTCAGCGATATATAATGCTGAAACTTCTTCAGTAAAAGTTGTTACAAGTTGTTCAATGATTTCTGGTTGATCGATTAACCAAACGCGATGAGTGACATCATGAAATCCAGTAAAGTCATAGACCGTATCATGCGTGTTTTTCCAAGTATCAATTAAATCTTGAATTTGTTTATTTCTACGATAGGTTAGGAAGATTGGACTAGTATTTGCATCACAAGCTTCGATGTGACGTATTCGGTCAACTTCTTTTTCAGGGCGGGTAAATTCATGTTTCTTAATTTTCCCATCAGTATAGTCAGCGATTGAAGTACATGTTACTAAACCAGTCTGAGCTCGACCATTCATGGTCAATTCGTATAGGTACAGTAAAGGTTTGTCGTCCTGAATTAACCAGCTTTTTTGTAAGAATTTTTGCAAATTTTCCGCAGCTTTTTGATAAACTTGTTCGTCATAAGGAGAAAGTGTCTCTGGTAAATCAATTTCTGCCTTGTCAATGTGTAAGTATGAGTAAGGGTTGTTCTCACCTAAATGGCGTGCTTCTTCTGAACTCAAAACGTCATAGGGTAAAGTGGCAATCTCTTCGCTGAATTCAGCGTTTGGACGAATACTTTTAAAGGGATGAATAGTGACCATTAATAACTCACCGCCTCAATATTTTTAATTGTTCGAACGCGAATGATATTTTCTGCTGCTTGAATTTTTTCTGCCGCGGCCGCAATTTTTTCCTCGTCTGTTTCATCAATGTCTACGATAGTGTAAGCAAAATCATCACGGCTGCGGTTAATCATAGTATCAATGTTAATATCTAGATTAGCGATGCCAGTTGAAATTTGACCTAACATATTCGGGATGTTTCTGTGAACGATTGTAAAGCGAAACGGTGAATTAAAGGCCATTTCCACAGTTGGAAAGTTGACAGAACGTTTGATGTTGCCTGTTTCAAGGAATTTTTTCAAAGTACGAGCAGCCATTTTAGCACAATTAACCTCAGCTTCTTCGGTAGAAGCTCCTAAATGTGGTAACACTAAAATCTTTTCGTTATTTAGTAGACGTTCATCAGCAAAGTCGGTGACAAAGTTACTAATTTCTCCTTGTTCAATTGCTTCAATTACGGCTTCGGTTTCAACTAGTTCACCGCGAGCAAAGTTTAGTAAAACAGCATTTTTTTTCATTTTTGCTAATTGTTCTTTACCAATTAAATGGTGCGTATTTTCAGATAATGGAACATGAACGGTAACAAAATCACAGCTTGCTAAAACTTCGTCCATACTTTGGGCACGTTTTACTCGGCGTGAAATGCTCCAAGCTGTATCAACTGAAACAAATGGATCAAAACCAGTAACTTCCATGCCTAAACGGTAAGCATCATTGGCAACCATTGCGCCGATTGCACCTAAACCGATCACGCCTAATTTTTTCCCTTCCAGCTCTGTTCCGGCAAATTGTTTTTTCTGAGCTTCAGCTTGTTCTTCTGCATCTCCACCTGTTAAGTTTTGAACCCAGTTTGCCCCTCTTAGAATTGGACGAACAGAAAGTAACAGACAAGCAATGACTAATTCTTTTACGGCATTCGCATTGGCACCAGGTGTATTAAAAACAACAATCCCATCTTCGGTACATTGAGAAACTGGAACATTGTTGGTTCCGGCACCAGCTCGAGCGATCGCTAAAACAGAAGCGGGAAAATTATAATCATGTAATTTTTGGCTTCGTAAAATGATTCCAGCAGGTGTTTCTGTTTGGTTAATTGTAAAATTGTCATCATCAAAGCGAGCTAAACCTACAGGGGCGATTGCGTTAAATGTTTTAATATCGTACATCTATTTAGTTCCTCCGTTTTCTGCTTCGAATTTCTTCATTAAGTCAACTAAAGCTTCTACACCAGCTTTAGGAAAGGCATTATATAAACTAGCCCGCATACCACCGACAGAACGGTGTCCTTTTAGGTTTTCAAAACCCGCGGCTACTGCTTCTTGGTTGAATTTTTTATCCAGTGCATCATTTCCAGTAATGAAAGGGATATTGTTGATTGAGCGGTCTTTTGGGTTCACTGGTGAAGAGAATAGAGCAGATGCATCAATTTCATCGTATAAAATCGAGGCTTTCTCTTTATTAAGTTTTTCCATTTGACTAGCGCCGCCTTGTTCTTTGATCCATTCGAAAACAAGTTTTGCCATATAGATACTGTAGGTTGGCGGTGTATTGTACATTGAACCGTTTTTGGCATGAATATCGTAATCTAACATAGCGCTTAAAACATCAACTTGACCGATTAAATCTTCTCGTACAATCACTACCGTTAAACCAGCTGGACCGATATTTTTTTGAGCACCGGCATAGATTAAACCGAAATCAGCAACGTTGTAATTAATAGATAAAATATTTGAAGACATATCTGCTACAAGCGGTACGTTACCTGTTTTTGGTAGATCGTAAATGGTTGTGCCTTCGATTGTGTTATTCGTTGTAATATGAACATATGCTGCATCTTGCGGAATATCTTCTAGATGAACTTCAGGAATATAGGTGAAGTTTTTGTCTTTGCTTGAGGCAATCACTTGAACTTCAACATTATCGATTTTTTTAGCTTCACTGATCGCTTTTTTAGACCATGAACCTGTATTTACATATAAAGCTTTTTTATTTTGAGCTAAATTTAGTGGCACCATTGTAAATTGTGTGCTAGCGCCACCTTGTAAAAATAGGACTTTATAATTATCGGGAATATTCATTAATTCTCGAAGTAATGTTTCGGCATTTTCGATGATCGTTTCAAAAAGGGAGGAACGATGACTCAACTCCATTACGGACATACCGCTGTTTTCGTAATTCACCAATTCGGATTGTGCTTTTTCCAATACACTTTTTGGTAAAACGGCGGGACCAGCTGAAAAATTGTAAACTGTTTTCATACATCTATCTCTCCTTTGATAAGATCATTCATTTACTAAATTATTGTTATAGTAAATGTGAAAACAATTATAACAGAAAGCTCAGATTAAAAAAAGATTAAAAAGTAAGTTTCGTAAATTCTTTCACGGATTTTTTCAATAAGCCTAAATATAGAAAACTACACGGGTATGGTTGTTAAATTTAATCCATAGAGTACAAACTTTAAAGAAATTTATTAATGGAAAATATGAATTTATTGCGTAGTTATTATATAGACAGATTTTTTCTTTAGATGAAGCATTTCTCTTTTTCCATGAACGTGGTAGACTAACGTACATAATGAACTGCTTTAAAGGAGGTTTATTCTTGAATAAACTAAAAAATTTCGTTCGCAATGCATTTCAAGTTGCGCCGTTTATATTATCCAATACAATTATTTTTGTACCATATTTTTTATTTTTGACTTTGAATGATGGAAAAACACTGGAGAAGATTTTACCGTTTGTTTTTTTCTATACATTTCGGATGACTGGGATCTTTTTATTGAAGAGTTTTAAATTGACACTTACAAGTTTTAATATCCTTATCATATCTATCTTGATCGGTGTAGTCGGCTGTCTGATTGGAGTGATGGGACACTTTTATTTTCCGGCGTATTTACTTTCTTCTGTTTTGCTTGGGCTAAGTGCAGCATGGCTTCCGGCTGCGAATACTACGGTTAATTATCATGAAAAACAACAGGGTTATTCAGTTTTGACAGGTAAAAAATATCTCTTTATTTTATTGATTTTGGCAGGCGTGATTGCATCTTTGGCAATTAGAAGTGACTGGCGAATTCCAATAGTTTTAGGAGAATATACATTGTTATATATAGCGGCATATCATACAGTGACGCACTACCCTGATTATGAGATTGATTTTAATGAAGTAGATCAGCAAGTAGTATCTGTAAAAGAATTTATCTTATTTTTAATTTTCTTTACTTTGTTGTTATTTATCCGTTCAGCACGTTTGTTGTTTGATCCGCAGCTTTTGGATATAGCTATTATTGGATTTTCGGGTTTATTTTTGATAGCAGCGTGGTATTTGAATCAACAACGGAAAACATGGAAGTTGCCTTTATGGTTGAACGTCTTAACTTTTGCTAATGGTATGTGTATTAATTTTCTACTGCTTTTTGGGACTTTTTATATTTCGTTACGCTTAGGGACGGATCGTTTGGCAGCTAATTTATATGCGCCATATATTCTAGGTATTATTTTTGCAGGATTTTTTATTAAATTTTTATATCGACTTTTTCCTAAAGTGGATCCAAAAGTAGTTCATATTAGTAGTTTTATCGTTTCGTTATTTTTATTATTATTTCCACGGCTTTTTCCAGTCGGAATCTTTTTACTGAGTTGTTGTATTAGTGCAACAGGATCATTTTTAAATCGAAATTATTATCAAAATGAAATTTTACCGCAAGATCAGCGAATAATTACAAAGTATAGTACCCAAACGAAAGGTAGCGTAACACATCAGTTATTATTGATGAGTGGATTATGGATACTGTCTAAAGAAGCCAATCTACCAGTTCAAACAATATTGCAGATCAAAGGAAGCCGTTCTAGCAATCCTGCGGTTCTACATGTTATTGAACAAGCTCATGTAATTAGTATCTTTGTCTTAATTATAGCTTTTTCGTTTATTTTATATGAAGTTATAAAATATAATGCCACTATTGGAAAACAGTAAAAAAGCACTAGAGAATATTAAAGATGTTATAAAACTAGACTGGGAATCAATAGAATATGTTAAAATAAAAATAGTTTACAAGTAGAGGAGATTTTTTATGAGACAACGAGGATTTGAGATCATTTCTGATTATCAAGATAAAGGAATTACAATTCCCCAACGGGCAACAAAAGGAGCTGCAGGATATGACTTTGAAGCAGCTGAAACAGTGACTGTACCAAGTATTTGGAAATTACAAGCACAAGGAACTGAGCCCAAACCAGTTTTAATAAAGACTGGAATTAAAGCTTACATGCCCGAAAATGAATATTTAGAATTAGTAAGTCGGTCATCAAATCCCTTAAAACGCTTTTTAATGTTAGCGAATGGTGTGGGTGTGATCGATCGTGATTACTATAATAACGATGGAAACGAAGGACATATCATGTTCCAATTTTTAAATTTTGGTTATGAAGATATGGTAATTGAAAAAGGTGAACGAATCGGACAAGGGATCTTTAAACCTTTTCTGCTAGCCGATGAAGATACAGTTGAAAATGAAC
The DNA here is from genome assembly GCF_028128615.1 of Enterococcus sp. 5H. Taxonomy (GTDB): domain Bacteria; phylum Bacillota; class Bacilli; order Lactobacillales; family Enterococcaceae; genus Enterococcus_L. Next base: position 137,656 of record NZ_AMDP01000019.1, read on the forward strand.
GAACAGGCGGATTTGGATCTTCTGGAAATAAATAAGAGACATATGCTGTAGAAACGTTTTTTTCAGTGGCTGGTCTTAGTGTAAGAAACGTATGTATGATAAAATAAAGCAATAGATTGAAACGAGGGGATGACGCATGGCTAAAAAAGCAAAAGTTCAATTTGAATGTCAAACTTGCGGGTACATTTCCCCAAAATACTTAGGTCGCTGTCCAAATTGCGGTCAATGGAATACGATGACAGAAGAAATTATTCAAGATACATCTGACCGTAGAGCTAGAGTATCTTTAACAGGTAAAAAAACACAACCACAACGTCTAGCAGAAATTGTTCCCAAAAAAGAGCCTCGGGTTAAAACGAAATTGGTAGAGTTAAATCGAGTATTGGGCGGCGGTGTGGTACCTGGATCACTTGTGTTGATTGGCGGGGATCCCGGTATTGGTAAATCAACCTTACTTTTACAAGTCTCTCAACAGTTAGCTGAAATTGGCGGAAAAGTGCTGTATGTTTCTGGAGAAGAAAGTGCAGAGCAGATAAAAATGCGGGCAGAGCGCTTAAGTTCAGCGGATACAGAGTTTTATTTATACGCTGAAACGGACATGAATGAAATTTCCCGGGCAATTGAAAAACTCGAACCGGATTATGTCATTATTGACTCGATTCAAACAATGACCCAACCGGATGTTACCAGTGTTGCCGGAAGTGTTAGCCAAGTACGGGAAACAACAGCTGAATTACTAAAAATTGCTAAAACCAATGGGATTGCGATTTTCATTGTTGGTCACGTGACCAAAGAGGGCTCAATTGCTGGTCCCCGTATGCTGGAACATATGGTAGATACTGTTTTATATTTTGAAGGAGACAAGCACCATACCTTCAGGATTTTAAGAGCAGTAAAAAACCGTTTTGGTTCAACAAATGAGATTGGGATTTTTGAAATGCGGGAGCATGGATTAGAAGAAGTAGCAAATCCTTCTCAAGTATTTTTAGAAGAACGATTAGCGGATGCAACTGGTTCAGCGATTGTTGTGGCAATGGAAGGAACGCGTCCGATTTTAGTTGAAGTACAAGCCTTAGTTACACCAACTATGTTTGGTAATGCTAAGCGCACTACAACTGGATTGGACTTTAACCGAGTTTCCTTAATTATGGCGGTTTTAGAAAAGCGAGCAGGATTATTGCTGCAAAATCAAGATGCTTATTTAAAAGCAGCTGGCGGTGTGAAAATAAATGAGCCGGCAATTGATTTAGCGGTTGCAGTTAGTATCGCCTCCAGCTATAAAGAAAACGGGACAAAACCAACTGAGTGTTTTATTGGAGAAATTGGTTTGACAGGCGAAATACGTCGAGTAAATAGTATTGAACAACGTGTCCGTGAAGCACAAAAATTAGGTTTTACCAAAGTTTATTTACCAAAGAATAATTTAGGCGGCTGGACACCTCCAGAAGGAATTGAGATTGTCGGTGTTGCTACAATCGGAGAAACATTAAGAAAAGTATTTAAATAGAATAAGGAGTAGAAGTTGCACTATTTTTTCAGCAATTTTACTCCTTGTTCTTCAAAATAAGAATGATTATATTGGAGGATGAATCTATGCAGAAACGTGTCATCACATTACTGATGATCGTTGTTGGCGCAAGTTTAGGTATCTCGTTATTACCGATGGCTTGGGAAATGGCGAAACAAGCAGATAATACATGGCTGAACAATAACTTTACTAACAGTTTGATTGGTGCACTTATTTTCTTTATTTTATCGTTAGGGTTAGCTAAGTATATTGTTTCAGGAGTAAAAAAATTAGAAACAGCATTGAATGAATTGAGTTTAACTTATCTTTTATTCGGGAGTGTCGGCGCGATTATCGGACTGATTATTGGCGCGATTATCTCAATCCCAATGTATAACCTAAACATCCCCTTTGTAAATAGCGTATTGCCGATTTTAGTGATGATCATTTTTGGTTATCTTGGCTTTCGTATGGGGACTACTAGAATTGACGAATGGCGTAAAATTTTCACAGCTAAGCCTAAGAAATTGCCTGCTGAAAATGAAGGGCAAGTTTTGGAACGCAAAGTGGAAGATCGTTTCCATAAATACAAAATTTTAGATACAAGCGTTATTATTGATGGTCGAATTTATGATATTGCTAAGACTGGTTTTTTAGAAGGAGTTATTTTAATTCCTAACTTTGTTTTGTATGAGTTGCAGTATATTGCTGATTCTGGTGATAGTCTAAAACGTGTTCGTGGACGTCGCGGACTGGATATTTTAAACGCTCTGCAAAAAGAAGATGGCATCTCTGTGGAAATGTATGATGGAGACTTTGAAGATATTTCCGAAGTGGATAGTAAATTAATTAAATTAGCGAAGCTCTTAGATGGTGTTGTGGTGACTAATGACTATAACTTGAATAAAGTTTCTGAGTTCCAAAATGTCCCTGTTTTAAATATTAATGCTTTAGCAAACGCAGTAAAACCTGTAGTGATTCCTGGTGAAACAATGAATGTGATGGTGGTTAAAGCTGGTACTGAGCGTCAGCAAGGTGTAGCTTACTTGGACGATGGCACGATGGTTGTTGTGGAAGATGGTCAACATTATATGAATGAACATATACAAGTCGTTGTTACTAGTGCATTACAGACGGCAGCAGGACGTATGATTTTTGCGAAACCAGCACATTCTGGTCGTGGTATTGATGATAGTAAAGAAGATCAAAAATCCAATGAGAAGAGCTAAAGATCAAAACGCAGCGTCAGATTATGAAGTTATTTTATTAGCTGCCGGACAAGGGAAACGTATGAGAGCCAGCCGTAATAAAATTTTGCTTCACTTAATGGGGAAACCTGTTATTTCATATTCGTTAAATACCTTTTTGAATGATCCGGCATGTAAACATATCATTTTAGTTACACAAGCAGATGAACAGGATTTATTGAAAGATACAGTTAGAAAAGAAAAAAAACGCAGACATTCTCCTATAACGATTGTTTCAGGTGGATATGAGCGTCAAGATAGTGTTTATAATGGATTGAAGGCAATGCATGATCTAAAAAATGTAGTCATGGTTCATGATGGAGCCAGACCGTTTGTCACACTTTTACAGCTAAAAATGCTTCATCGTAAAGTTCAAGAAACAAGATCAGCAATTCTAGGCGTTCCTGTTAAAGATACGATTAAAAAAGTCGTTGATGGAATAGTAAAAGAGACAGTTCCACGTGAAACATTATGGCAAATTCAAACACCGCAAGCCTTTTATGGTGAGGACCTATTAGCAGTTCATGAGTGTGCGCAGCAAGCTGGTTATTTAGGAACGGATGATGCATCATTGATTGAAAAATATAGCAATCTCCCTGTTTCAATGGTCTTAGGAAGTTATGAGAATATTAAATTAACAACACCGGAAGATATGCTGATTGGTGAAGCAATTGTGAAACGAAAAAGAAGTTAGGTGAAAAAATGATACGAATTGGGCAAGGATTTGACGTTCATCAGCTAGTTGCTGGGCGCAAATTAATTATTGGCGGAGTAGAGCTGCCTTTTGAAAAAGGGTTGCTAGGACATTCAGATGCTGATGTGTTGCTCCATGCGATTACAGATGCACTTTTAGGTGCTGCCGGACTTGGCGATATTGGTCACTTATTTCCTGACACAGCACCAGAGTTTAAGGATGCCGATTCAATTGAATTATTACGTGTGGCAAATCAAAAAGTTTTGTCTCATGGCTTTACTATTGGCAATATTGATTGTACAATTCTAGCAGAACAACCAAAAATGAAACCATATCTGGAACAGATGAAAAATAACATCGCAAAAGCTTGTCAGATAGAGACAAGTCAAATTAATTTAAAAGCAACAACGATGGAAAAAATGGGTTTTATTGGTCATGAAGAAGGAATGGGAGCGATCGCGGTCGCTTTACTTGATAAATAGAAAGAGGAATGCACAATGACAAAAGTACGTGTACGTTATGCACCAAGTCCAACTGGACATTTACACATTGGAAATGCAAGAACAGCTTTATTTAATTATCTATTCGCCCGTCATAATGATGGAGAATTTATCATTCGTATTGAGGATACCGATCAAAAAAGAAATATTGAAGATGGCGAAAAAAGCCAATTAGAAAACCTAGCTTGGTTAGGTATGGACTGGGATGAATCACCAGAAAAACCAGGTGAGTATGGTCCTTACCGTCAATCAGAACGCGGCGAAATTTATCAACCACTAATCGACCAACTTTTAGTAGGCAACCGTGCGTATAAATGTTATTGTACGGAAGAAGAATTAGAAGCTGAAAGAGAAGCACAACGAGCTCGCGGCGAAATGCCTCATTACTCTGGTAAATGTGCGGATTTGACACCTTCTGAACAAGCTGAAAAAGAAGCTCAAGGTCTTGAACCTGTTATTCGTTTCCGCGTACCGAAAAATACATCTTATACTTTTGATGATATCGTTAAAGGCGAAATTGTTTTTGAAACAGATAACATCGGCGGCGACTTCGTTATTCAAAAACGTGATGGCATGCCAACATATAACTTCGCAGTTGCTGTAGACGATCATATGATGAAAATCACTCATGTTTTACGTGGTGACGATCACATTGCGAATACACCAAAACAGTTAATGATTTATGAAGCGTTCGGCTGGAAAGCACCAGAGTTTGGACACATGACTTTAATTATTAATTCTGAAACTGGAAAAAAACTAAGTAAACGTGATGAATCTATTTTACAATTTATCGAACAATATCGTGAGTTAGGTTACTTACCAGAAGCGATGTTTAACTTTACTGCATTACTTGGCTGGTCACCAGTTGGCGAAGAAGAGATCTTCTCACAAGAAGAATTAATTAAAATCTTTGATCCAGAGCGTCTAAGCAAATCACCAGCAGCTTTTGACGGTAAAAAACTAGAATGGGTTAACAATCAATACATGAAAGAGCTGAACATTGATGTCTTAACGGATATGTGTTTACCTTATCTGGTAGCTGAAGGAAAAATCGAAGTACAACCAGACTCAGCAAAACTTGAATGGTTGAAAAAAGTAGTAAGCTTATACCAACCACAAATGAGTTATGCAGCTGAAATCGTTGATTTATCTGAACTGTTCTTCAATGAACACCCAGTTTTGGATGATGCAGCGAAAGAAGTTTTATCAGGTGAAACAGTTCCAACAGTTTTAGCGGCGTTCAAAGCACAATTAGAAGCGATGGATGTTGTGAATGTTGAAAATATCAAAGCTGGTATTAAAGCTGTTCAAAAAGAAACTGGTGTAAAAGGCAAAAACTTATTTATGCCAATTCGTGTAGCTGTTTCAGGTCAAATGCATGGACCAGAGTTAGGCGATACAATTGAATTATTAGGAAAAGAAAAAGCCTTAGATCACTTAAATAAAGTCTTATAATTATAAATATATTGAAAAGAAGAAGTAAAAGAGTGCTTGTCTTCAGAGAGACTGTGGTTGGTGTAAACAGTCGGCAATACTTTTTGAAATGCATCTTTGAATAGTTTCAGCGATACGTAGTTGAAAACGGCCAACAACCGTTATCTGTTTTGAGGCAGGGAAACCTGTGAAAAAAAGTGGAACCACGTGAAAGCGTCTTTTAAACGGAGTTATTTCGTTTAAAAGATGCTTTTTTATTTTAAGTACAGGTAAAAATTAATAGATGAAAGGAAAAGAACTATGGGATGGTTAAAAAAAGCAGTCCAAGCGGTCAAAGTAAATGATCCTGCGGCACGATCAACATTAGAAGCCTTACTTACCTATCCAGGTGTACATGCGTTGTTTTGGCATCGCTTTTCGCATTTTTTATATCGGCACCGTCTGTTTTTATTAGCGAAAATACACGCGCAGTTTTGGCGGTTTTTGACAGGAATAGAAATTCATCCTGGTGCAAAAATAGCTTCTGGTGTTTTTATCGATCATGGCATGGGAATTGTGATTGGACAGACTGCAGAAATTGAAGAAGATGTAGTGTTGTTTCATGGTGTCACATTAGGAGGAACTGGGAAAGATACGGGCAAACGGCATCCAACGGTGAAAAAAGGTGCAATGATTCATGCACATGCTCAGATTTTAGGCCCAGTAATTATTGGAGAACGAGCAAAAATTGGTGCTGCAGCGGTTGTTTTGACGGACATTCCTGATGATGCAACAGCGGTCGGTGTACCTGCAAAAGTAGTAAGAATAAAGGGAAAGAAATTGGGGGAGAGATATGATTCAAATTTATAATACTTTGACGAGAGAAAAAGAAACATTTAAACCAATAGAAGAAGGAAAAGTCCGTATGTATGTCTGCGGACCAACTGTTTATAACTATATTCATATTGGGAATGCCCGTAGTTCAATAGCTTTTGATACAATTAGAAGATATTTGGAATATCGTGGCTATGATGTGAATTATGTTTCAAATTTTACTGATGTTGATGATAAAATTATTCGTACAGCAAAAGAATTAGGCATTACAGCTCCAGAAGTAGCGGATCGTTTTATCCAAGCGTTTGAAGAAGATACAAATGCATTAAATATCATGCCAGCGACAAGCAATCCTCGTGTCATGGATCATATGCCTGATATTCTGACATTTATTCAAGCTTTAGTTGATGCAGGCTATGCCTATGAATCAAAAGGTGATGTATATTATCGTACGAGAAAATTTGAAGGTTATGGTAAATTGAGCCATCAATCAATTGACGAATTAGAAATTGGCGCAAGTCAGCGTACGGGAGAAGAACTGGCACTTAAGGAAGATCCATTAGATTTTGCTTTATGGAAAGCTGCTAAAGCAGACGAAATTTCTTGGGATTCTCCTTGGGGAGCGGGACGACCAGGCTGGCATATCGAATGTTCAGTCATGGCAACAAAACATTTAGGTGACACAATTGACATTCATGGCGGTGGTCAGGACTTAGAGTTTCCTCATCATGAAAATGAAATCGCACAGAGTGAAGCAAAAACAGGTAAAACTTTTGCTAATTACTGGATGCATAATGGCTATGTCACAATTGGTGAAGACGATGAAAAAATGAGTAAATCTTTGGGTAATTTCATAACTGTTCATGAAATGGTTCAGCAGATTGATCCGCAAATATTGCGCTTTTTCATGGCAACTACTCAGTATCGTCGTCCAATTCGCTACAGTGAAGCAACAATGAAAGATGCTGGTGTAAATTTACAAAAACTAAAAACGGCTTTTGAGAACTTATCATTTAGAAAAGCTTCTGCAGTGGCAAACCTTAAAGAAGATCAAGAAAAATTACAACAATTAGAAGCCTTAGAGGTACGTTTTACAACAGAAATGGATGATGATTTTAACGCAGCAAATGGTATTACAGTTGTTTATGAGTTAGCTAAATGGCTGAATCAATATAGTGAACAAGAGGCTGTTTCAACGGTTGTCATTGAAGCTACGTTAGCAAAATTTACGCAATGGATGAGTATTTTTGGGATTTTCTTTTTATCAGATGAATTACTGGATGATGATATTGATCAATTAATCGAAGAGCGGAATCAGGCGCGTAAAGATCGTAATTTTGCCCGTAGTGATGAAATTCGTGATTTATTGAAAGACAAAGGCATTACGCTGGAAGATACGGCACAAGGCACAAGATGGAGAAGAAGTGAATGAAAGATTATACGCAATTAAATGGTTTAGCATTAGCATATGTTGGTGATGCAATTTATGAAATTTATATCCGTGACTACTTAGTGGAACAAGGTCAAACGAAACCGAATACTCTGCACCGCATGGCAACGCACTATGTTTCAGCTAAAGCCCAAGCAGCTTTGATTCAAGCGATGCAAGAAGAGCAACTACTTACTGAAAGTGAAGAATTAATGTATAAACGCGGTCGCAATGCTAAAAGTCATACTTCCGCGAAAAATGCCGATATCACGACGTACCGCATTGCAACAGGTTTTGAATCGTTAATGGGCTATTTACATTTAACCAAACAGACAGAACGTTTGGAAGAATTGATTCAATGGTGTATAAAAAAAGTAGGTGAAGAAAATGAAAAATGAGAAAAAACGTCCATTTAAAGGGAATAAACCCAAAAGAAACCATCCATCAAAAAAAGAACCTGTTAAAAGAGAACGGGAAGTTACACAAGAATCGATTGAAGATAACTTTGTTTTCGGAAATCACGCAACCGTAGAAGCAATTCAACAAGGACGCGGTAATAAATTATTTCTCCAAGAAGACAGTAAAGGTGAGAAAGTTGAACATCTAAAATTGCTGGCTAAAGAACATGCTGTGCCAGTCAAGTGGGTGCCAAAACAAAAATTAGATACAATGACCGATCATGGTGTACATCAAGGGATCGTATTAGCGATTACAGCCTATGAATATTTATCATTGGAAGAATTACTCGATCAGACGAAAGAAAAGACTGAGACACCATTTTTCTTGATTCTAGATAGCTTGGAAGATCCCCATAACTTTGGTTCGATTTTAAGAACGGCGGATGCTACGGGCGTTGACGGGATTATTATTCCTAAACATCGTGCAGTAGGTATTACACCAGTGGTAACGAAAGCTTCAACGGGAGCGGTAGAATACATTCCGGTTGCTCGGGTGACAAATTTAGCTCAAAGTATCGGAACGTTAAAAGAAAATAATTTTTGGATTTTCGGAACTGATATGAAGGGGACGGATTATCGTCAGTGGAATACACAAGGTGCGATTGCATTGATTATCGGCAACGAAGGTCGGGGAATGAGCCAAGGATTGCATAAAGAAGTTGATGAACTATTAACTATACCAATGATTGGTCATGTTCAAAGTTTAAATGCTGGTGTAGCAGCAGGTTTGATGATGTATGAAGTTTACCGTGGACGAAATCCATTATAAGAAACTATTGTATAAGTTGGCTTGGTAAGAACCAAAAGAAGGTGGTGAAGCAAAATGAAAAAACAATTACTGATCGTTGATGGATATAACATGATTGGCTCTTGGCCGGAACTTGTTCAATTGAAGAATCAAAACAAACTTGAAGATGCTAGAGAAGCTCTACTACAACGTTTGTCTAACTATGCCAAATACGAAGGTCTAGAAGTGATTGTTGTTTTCGATGCTCAGCTCGTTCCAGGTATTCAGCAGACTTATAAGCGATATCGATTAACGGTAGTTTTCACCAAAGAAGATGAAACAGCAGATAGTTATATTGAACGAATTACGGGAGAAAAAAATGATCTCCTTACTCAAGTAACCGTTGCGACAAGTGATCTAGCAGAACAGTGGTTGGTCTTTTCCAAAGGTGCACTGCGAACTTCGGCTAATGAATTATATAAAAACATAAAAAAATCAGAACGCACAATAGCAATTCATGCTACAGACATTCATTTTCAAGATTTTCGACGAAATTCTCCTTGGAATTTAGAACAATTGTCAAAATTATCCGATAAATTGGAAGAATTATCAAAAAAGAAAAAATAATGATCGAATCAAATTTATTTTTCTAAAAGAACGTGATACGCTTTTTCCAAGCATTTTTGTCTAGTTTTAAATGCTTGGAAGGAGAAGAAGGTTGTTATGAATAAGTATGAAGATATTTTGACAGGAGATGTGGCGACATTTGATCGGATGTATCGGAAGTATTATCCGCTTGTGTACAAATTTCAAAAAAAATACTATCTAAGAGGGTTTGATCGGGAGGATTGGCTGCAGGAAGGCAGAATCATTTTTCATCGATCGTTAGAGAAATATGAAGATACACACAATGTTTCAATTGGAAAGTTCTTTAAGTTGAATTTTGAAAATCATATTCGTAGTTTGATAAGAAAACAATGTGCCGCTAAGCGAACAGTTGATATGCATTCAGTATCTTTAGATCAAAAATTGGAAGCACAGGGAGAATCTTTTTTTGATTATATTGGGACAGGAGACGGGGATGTATTAGAACAAATGATTATTCGGGAGAAGTTAGAGCAATTATCAATTATGTTGTCACCGTTTGAAAGAACCACTTTTCAAGAATATATAAATGGTAAAGAAATAGAGGAAATAGCTGAAGAAACAGAAAGTCGTGAGAAAGCTGTCAGAAGTGCCTATGATCGAGCAAAAAAGAAGTTAAAAACGATTATTTATGATTAAAATGAGAATATTCGATATTTTCACATTAAATAATTATTCTATTATAAATTATAAATAGTTGCATTTCATTTTCTGCTATGGTAAACTTGTAATCTTTATTGTTGTATGTTATGATGTAGTGTGAGGTGAATGCAATGCCAACAACTTTAGCGTCAATAAAGAAAGATCTAGAATGTCGTATCGGCAGCAAAATAACATTAGTTGCTCAAACCGGCAGAAAGCGTCAAACTGAACGTAAAGGTATTCTGACAGAAACATATCCATCTGTTTTCGTTGTAGATTTAGATCCGGATGAGAATTCATTTGAACGTGTGTCTTATAGTTATTCTGATGTATTAACACGCACTGTTGAAATTGAGTTTGTCGGCGAAGCAGTCTAAAGAAGTAGCAAAGTTCATAATTTCAAAAAAAGCAGAATGCTTTTTTGTTGTAGCCAAAAATTAATCTTTTTATAGAGTGGAATATTCCACTCTATTTTTTTGTGCTCAAATAGGTTAGTCAACTGTTTTCATCAATCCTTTTTTTTAGTAAAATAAATATATCTTCAAATATGCAAGTAGGGGTAAACAGATGAATTTTTTAATTATCGCATTAATGATATATTTTATAAAAGAGCTGTTGTCTGATTTATTTTCAATCTATCGATTGCAAGGATTTAGCAATTCATCTGAAAATTGGTACGCGTGGTCGTTATATGGATTTTCGAGTTTGTTTTATCTACTCACTTTATGCAAAAAAAATCCTGCTATAAAGGAAAGTTTGTTTAATTCAGATAGAGAAATTGTTGAATAGATTCTAGATTTATGAATTTAAGTATGATGGGCTAGATTAATTACTTTTGAACAAATCTATACTTCTCTAAAAACATATGTTAGAATTTAAAAGATTGTGAAGTTGTTTAGAGTTGTAGAGTTAGATAGGTGAATAAAATGGAAATCATAGAAAAAGCACCCGCAAAAATTAATTTGGGGTTGGATGCTCTCTATAAAAGACAAGACGGATTTCATGAGTTGGAAATGATTATGGCTAGTGTAGATTTAGCAGATAGATTAACTTTTGAACCGTTGTCAAAAAATGAAATAGTGATCGAAACGGACAGTTCTTTTTTACCAGTAGATAGAAGAAATCATGTCTATCAAGCGGCAGAATTGCTAAAAGATACGTTTGGTCTGACCCAAGGTGTCAAAATTAAGATAGAAAAAAGAATCCCAGTTGCAGCAGGATTAGCCGGCGGTAGTAGCGACTGTGCCGCTGCATTGCGCGGATTAAATAGATTATGGAACTTAGGTTTATCCTTAGAAGAGCTTGTAGAATTGGGCAGCAAAGTTGGATCAGATGTTCCTTACTGTGTTCATGGGGGGACAGCATTTGTGACTGGTCGCGGTGAAAAGATTGAGTTTTTACCACCAATGCCCCAATGTTGGGTTGTTTTAGTTAAGCCTAGGATGAGTGTTTCAACGAGTACTATTTTTGGTAGCTTATCATTTAATAGCATTGAGCACCCTGATATTGCCGGATTGAAGCAAGCTGTTGAAGCAAATGATTATAAGCTGATGACTGAAAAAGTTGGTAATGCCTTAGAAGGTGTAACAATTAAACGTCATCCCATTATTCAACAAATCAAGGATCGTATGACCAAATATGGAGCTGATGCAGCTTTAATGAGCGGCAGCGGTCCAACCGTATTTGCTTTATGCGAAAAGAAAACTCGTGCGCAAAGAATTTATAATGGTTTAAAAGGTTTTTGTGACGAAGTTTATGTAGTACGGACATTGAAATAAATGAAGCAGATGAAGAGTGATTGCATAGCTGATCTCTTCGTCTTTTTACTATAGAAGAAACAGAAATATTTCGTCTTTAATTTTTTCTCTTGACGAGACTCCAAGCTTCTGTTAAATTAGTTCTTGCGAGTAAATCGTAGACGTTACGATTTAAATAAGATAAATCGAAATGAGGAATTGAAAATGAGAAAAAATAGCTGGAAATATATTGTCGGCATGTTGCTAATGCTTGCGGTCTTTACCCTAACTGCTTGTGGACAGACGAAAGAAACGGAAAAAAGCGGAAAAGATGATACAATAAAAGTCGTAACTACCTTTTACCCAATGTATGATTTTGCTAAAAATGTGGTTGGTGATGCTGGCGATGTTGAATTGCTGATTCCAGCTGGAACTGAACCTCATGATTATGAGCCGAGTGCTAAAGATATTGCTAAAATCACAGATGCAGATGTCTTTGTTTATAATAGTGGGGAGCTAGAGACATGGGTTAAAGATGTCTTGGAGAATGTTGATGAAAACAAAGTTACAGTTGTTGAGGCAGCAGGATCAATTGATTTAATGGCGGGAGCAGAGCATGATGATGATGAAGAGGACGACCACGACGGTCATGATCATGATCACGAACTAGATCCTCATGTATGGTTAGATCCTGTTTTAGCACAAAAAGAAGTTGAAGCGATCCGCGATGCATTAGTTAAAAAATACCCGGAACAAAAAGAAGTTTTTGAAAAAAATAGTGCTGCGTATTTAGAAAAATTAGCGGAGTTAAATACAGAATTTAAAGAAGCTTTTGCGAATGCAGAAAATAAAACATTTGTGACACAACATGCGGCATTTGGTTATTTAGCTAAACAATACGGTTTAACACAAGAATCAATCGCAGGAATTTCTCCAGACCAAGAGCCTTCACCAAGTCGTTTGGCTGAATTGAAAAAATATATTGAAGATAATAATGTATCTGTGATTTACTTTGAAACATCAGCCTCTTCCAAAGTTGCCAAAACATTGGCGAAGGAAACGGGTGTCGAACTAGCAGTATTAAATCCGTTAGAAAGTTTGACTAAAAAAGAGCAAGAAGCTGGCGAAAATTATATTTCTGTGATGAAAGAAAATCTGGAAGCATTAAAGAAAAGTATTAAGTAAAAATTAACAGCTATTTATTAAGAAGGAGCAAAAGCGATGCATTATCTGGACGTTAAAGATCTTACATTTTATTACGATGATGAGCCAGTTTTAGAAGATGTTTCTTATCATGTTGATCCTGGAGAATTTGTAATTTTGACAGGTGAAAATGGTGCAGCAAAATCGACTCTAATCAAAAGCACACTTGGTTTATTGAAGCCAACTAAAGGAACCATTACAATTGCCAAAGAAAATAGCAATGGAGAAAAACTTAGTATTGGCTACATTCCTCAACAGGTAGCTTCATTTAATGCTGGTTTCCCAAGTACAGTAATCGAATTAGTTCGTTCTGGACGATTTCCCCGCAATCGCTGGTTCAAACCCTTAACAAAACGAGACCATCAGCACGTAGAAAAAGCTTTAAAAGCTGTAGGAATGTGGGAAATGCGGCATAAACGAATCGGTGAACTTTCAGGCGGGCAAAAACAGCGGATTAGTCTGGCGCGAATTTTTGCAACAGATCCAGATTTATTTATTTTGGATGAGCCAACAACAGGAATGGATGAAACATCCAGAAATGAATTTTACCGTCTTTTGAAGCATAATGCTCATGTCCATGGCAAAGCGATTTTGATGATTACCCATGACCATGAAGATATTAAATCTTATGCAGATCGACAAATTCGTTTAGTTCGGAAGGAGGACTCACAATGGAGATGCTTTCATATGAGTTCATAATTAGCAATAATTAAAGCAAAAACACTGTAATATAAGCGTTTCTATCAATCTTATTTTGTATAAATGAATTAAAAAAAAAGACCTACTGTTCTCACAAATGTTCCCAGTAGGTTTTTTGTAGTACAAATTTAAGTAAATAAATAGAGAACGAAAATATGTTAGCTCTAATGTTAATATCTATAACTTTTTTGAATCGATTTTCAAAGTGATGGCTGTTTGAGGGAGGAAATAGAAGTTTATATTACATAAAGAAATTAAATTATCAAGTTGTTAATGAAATGAATAATATATTGATAAAAATAAAACTCACATTGTGTTAAAATAAAAGTACAACTAATTATATAATGGAGGAGAGAGAAAAATGTCAGGAGATCGTATTAAATTATCATCACAGGAGTTACGTACCTCAGCAACAAAATATACAGATGGTTCAAATCAAGTTAATGATATTTTACAAAAATTACAAACAGAGCAAGATACAATTCAAGGGAACTGGGAAGGTTCTGGATTTGATAGCTTCAACGATCAATTTTCAGCACTCAAGCCGAAAGTTTCGGAGTTTGCAGAACTGTTGGATCAAATTAACAAGCAATTGAATCAAGTTGCTGAGATTATGGAAGAAACAGATCAAAATATTTCTTCAGCAATCGGTCGCGGATTATAAAAATTTAAAAAACTAGGGAGTATTTTAAACCTAGTTTTTTTAGTCTAGTACAAAATAATACGGAGGATTGCAATGAAAAAGAAAAAATGGTGGATTCTACTTTTTTTAGTAATTGTTTTTTTAGTAATTGCGATGGGTATAGGAGGGAAAATCCGAATGGATCAAAAAGAGTTGGATACGCGTATGTTAGAAGTTGTTAAAAGCGACGAAGCAAAAAAAGTGTTTGAAGAAGGATTAAAAAATTTAGATCCTAACGCTTTGACTCCTGATGGGATTATTCAAACGTATAAAACCGATTATAAGAGTGTGAAACATAATCCTATGGGTGGAATTATGTTTACCGTTTATATAAATGGAGATGAAGAGTTATATATTAAAGATTCTCTAAATAAATATGGTGAGTCACCTATTGAAGGTGGTGCTAGTGCTCTTTCTCCAAAGCTTAGTGAACTCTTGAAAGAGAGGGAAAAGAATGACTAATTATTATAATGATAAGGAGAGGAAAGAGATTGCTGAATTAGAATACAGTGATTTGACTATAGAGCAAGAGTTAAGAACTCAAAGTAAAGACAAAACAATAGGATATGTTTCACAAGTAAATGACAAAGCAACAGGAGAACAATCTTTTGTTGTCACAGATAAATATGTTTCACCTACAGCTCCTTTATCCGAACGTGAAAAAGTCAAAGAAGTAACCGTCTTGTACCGTGGTTCTACAGGCATAGATAAAACATTAGAACAGCCAGTAGACGTTTACCGCGATTGGTGGGTAAATGATGTTGACATGGCGCATAAAATTTTAACACCAAATCAAGGTCAGTCACCACAACTTAAATCCTCAGCAAGTACATTAAAAGAAGCAATGGGATTATATCCTAATGCACAAATATCTGTTTACGGTCATTCGTTAGGTTCAATGAATGCACAATATGCGTTAGCAGATATATCAAAAGATGATATTGGTCGTATATCAGGAGGCTATTTTTATCAAGGTCCCAATGTATACTCTACCTTGAATTCAGGTCAACAATCTATTGCAGATCAATTAACAGCATTGGGCTTGTTGTATAATTATGTAGACGATAAAGACTTAGTTCCAATTGGTTATGGCAAAGGGAAACTTGCTGTAGGACAAGTCATTCCAGTGAAATCCAAAAAGGTAAGTTTAATAGATCAACATATGTGGGGTGGATATGAATATGACAATTTTGGCAATGTGCTTCTTGATACCAAAGGCAATAAAGATGCAATAAAATTTGAAACGAAACAACGTATTGCAGGTCTTTCGAATTTGAAAAAGATCATGATGAAAAGTGGGGGCGGTTCGTTGTCTGGAGTGCAAGAGATTTTTTTAAACGCGATGGAGGCTAAAGCTATTACGACAGGCTTTCAACAAACAGTACAAAGTGAAATGAATGAGCTAAAAAAATGGTTTCAAACAGAAATTGATAATGCAAACGAATTATGGAAAACAAGTTGTTCCGATGCGGAAACTTTTGGTGAACATTTAACATATTCTGAAGAGTTAGAAGCATTGGCTGCTGGAAATGTAACCGAAGCGTCGATTGTATCAGAACCCGTTAATGAGTATGAAAAATCACTATCCGTGTTACAGTCGTCAGAAAGTGACCTTAAAACATTATTGAAAAATATTGAAGGTGCAATAGAAAAACAAGTTTCGGTAGATAAAGAATTAGCTAGTTACTTATTTTAAGGAGTTTGTCATGAATCAAGAATTGCAGAAAAAACGAGAACATGCCGAAGATACATACCGATCAAATCAACGACAGTTGGAGAATCATTTAGATGAGTTGAACGATGAACAGAGAGGATTTCAACGATACTTGGATAGTTTGGGAGATAAAATACAATATACTTCACAAAATTATGAAAATCCTGAACAAGATCGTCAATCAATGTATCATATTTTAGAAGAAATGCAAGATGATGCACAACAAATAATCAAGAGAGCAAAATTTATGCTAGATGAACAGGTAGAAGAAAATCAGCTTGCTTATACTGCGCAAATACGGTTATACGATGAGGAACAAGCAGACGAGGAGAAAAACACATGTTAGATAGCTTAGTAGATGGTGCTAAAGGACTTGTTGAGGGCGCAAAAGAAGAACTGTTAAATTTACGGAAAACCGCAGAAAAACAATTAATTCGTCTATGGGTAGCGAGCCAAAGTCATGCGACTTCAGAAAATAGGAAGAAGTTGACTAAAGAGCATAAAAAACAAAAAATAGAAACTCTAAAAAGTATTAGCAATGCGTATAAAAGTAGTTTCTCTTCTTCTGCTAAAGGTGAGTGGATAGAACAGGCGAAAAACGCAGTTGATACAGGAATTAAAAGCTTGGATAAATTATAAACTAACTTCCCCAAAAAAAGTCTGGAATTAAAAATCTAGACTTTTTTATTAGCATTCATGATTTAAGACATTCGCATACAAGTATGCTTGTTCATTTGGGAGAAAATCCAAAAATGATACAAGAGAGGTTAGGGCACGCAAATATAGAAATGACGTTAGGAACATATTCTCATTTATACCCAAAACAAGATTTAGATCTTGTGAAAAAAGTAGATCAAATAAATTAGTAATAATTTATCCTTGACTAGCATTTTTTATTCTGCTAAAGTATATCTTGCGTAATAAGTGTAACGTTTACGATTTGCGTTGCTTAATCGTAAAGAGATAAACTGTGATCTATTGTTCTCAAAAAAATAAGAGGCTTGAAAAGCCTTGTGTAATAGGGAGTTGAACGGTTTTGGAGATGCTTTCATACGAGTTCATGAGAAAAGCGTTTTTAGCAGCAACATTTATTTCAGTAATCGCACCGATGCTGGGCGTGTTTTTAGTCATTAGAAGACAATCACTAATGGCGGATACATTGTCACACGTTTCATTAGCTGGTGTCGCACTGGGCTTTTTCTTAAATTGGAATCCAGATATTATGACGTTAGTCGTGGTCATTATTGCAGCAATTATTTTGGAATATCTACGGATGATTTATAGTACTTATTCAGAAATCTCGATTGCCATTTTAATGTCTGGGGGATTGGCTTTAGCTTTAGTTTTAATGAACTTAAGCGGAGGAAATTCAGCGGCGAGTATTCAATCGTATTTATTTGGATCAATCGTCACGATTACATGGCAGCAAGTCATTATTTTAGCGGTTTTGTTCGTCATTTTAGTCGTTTTATTTTGTTTATTTAAACGTCCGATGTATGTTTTAACTTTTGATGAAGATACAGCACATGTGGACGGATTACCGATTCATTGGATGTCTATGATGTTTAATGTTATTACAGGTGTAGCAATTGCAGTGATGATTCCAATAGCTGGAGCATTGTTAATTTCAGCGATTATGGTATTGCCGGCTGCGATTGGCATGCGGATAGGTAAAGGATTTAACACGGTGATTATTATTAGCGTGATTATGGGATTAATTGGGATGTTAACTGGATTGACAGGTTCTTATTATTTAGAAACACCGCCAAGTGCTAGTATCACATTAATCTTTATTGGTTTATTTATCTTAGTCAGTATCTTCCGTAAGTTGATTATGACCATTCAGAGAAATAAGAAAATAAGCGCAAGAAATAGCTAAATTATCAGGTATTTTAAAGATGGAGCTAAGAGGAAAAACGAAAGTTTTTTCTCCTAGCTTCTTTTTTGTTTCTTAATTTGCGAACTATTTTTCATTTTTTTCAAAAAATGCTCGAATTTTTTTGTCAAACACCTTATAATAGGGAACGATAAGTAAAACGAAATACAGTTTCTGGACGTATTCATTGGCTTAACAATAAAATAGTAAATAATTAAAAGAAGAGGAGTGACGAATTTGAAGATTCGGAGAAGCGAACGATTGATTGATATGACGCAATATTTATTAGATCATCCGCATACATTGGTTTCATTAACCCATTTTGCGCAACGCTATAAATCAGCTAAGTCATCAATAAGTGAAGATTTAGCAATTGTTAAGAAAACATTTAAACAAAGAGGTACAGGAATTCTTGAAACAATTCCTGGCGCTGCTGGTGGGGTCAGATTTATCCCGGAAATGCCATTTGAGGAATCAAAAGAGTTGATCTTAGAACTTTGTGAACGTTTGTCAGAACAAGACCGCTTGTTGCCAGGAGGTTATGTTTACCTTTCTGATTTATTGGGGCAGCCGGATTTATTACGTCAAGTTGGTCGTATCATTGCTTCTAAATATCTTGGGGAGCAGATTGATGCAGTTATGACTGTGGCAACTAAAGGTGTACCGATTGCTCAAGCTGTTTCGTACTACTTGAATGTTCCTTTCGTTATTGTTCGTCGCGACTCAAAAATCACTGAAGGGTCAACTGTAAGTGTAAACTATGTTTCGGGTTCATCTGAGCGAATCGAAAAAATGGAGTTATCAAAACGCAGTCTAAAACGTGGTTCAAGAGTTTTAGTAGTGGATGACTTTATGAAAGGCGGCGGCACAGTTAACGGGATGAAGAGTCTGATCGAAGAATTCGAAGCAGAACTTGTCGGGATTACGGTTTTTGCTGAATCTAAATTTAATGGGCAACGTGCGATTGAAGACTATACGTCATTGCTTTATGTAAAAGACGTGGACACGCAAACCAAAACAATTAACGTGGTACCTGGAAATTATTTTGAGGAAGAATAATCAGGTTTAAATCTTTGACCTACAGGATAATTTAAAATAGTTCGTGAGTATGGCTAAGCAGCCGTACTCTTTTTTTGATAGTGAACTATACACATTTAAAATATGTAAGAAAAGTTGAAGAAAAAAGAATTTTTTGGTTAACGAAAACCTTATTTGGGTGTATAGTTAGTTTAAAAGGAAACACATTTAATCTTTTATAGAGAACAAGGTAAAAGTTTAAATGGAATAAATGAAAGAAGGCATTGTGATGGAAAAACAAGAAAAAGTACAAATTTTAAATGACATTGTAGCGATCAAATCAGTGAATGGCAACGAGAAAGAAGTAGCTGTGTATTTAAGCAAAGTGTTCAAAAAATATGGAATTGATTCTAGCTTATTAGAATATGACAAAGATCGTGATAGTCTGATTGTTGAAATCGGAACACCAAGCAGTGAAAAAGTGCTGGCTTTTTCTGGACATATGGATGTGGTATCGGCAGGGAATGAAGCTGATTGGACATCAGATCCGTTTAAACCAGAAATTCGTGACGGTAAAATGTATGGACGCGGCACATGTGATATGAAGAGTGGTTTAGCTGCGATGGTTATTGCGATGATTGAGCTGAAAGAACAAAATGCTGACTTAAATGGTCGTATTCGTTTATTAGCAACAGTTGGCGAAGAGATTGGTGAACTAGGTTCAGAGCAGTTAACCAAAGAAGGCTACGTGGATGATGTGACTGCAATGGTGATAGGTGAACCTACTGGCTATGCAGGAATTGTCTATGCTCACAAAGGTTCTATCAATTTTAAAGTAGATTCTGTTGGTAAAAATGCGCACAGTTCTATGCCGGAGCTAGGAGTAAACGCAATCGATCATCTAAACGATTTTTATACAAGAGCCAACCAGTTATTCCGCAGTGAAACACATACGGATGAAGTTTTAGGTGAGTTTATTTATAATGTAACGATGATTTCAGGTGGGGAACAAATTAACAGTATTCCTAGCGAAGCTAGTTTAGAAGGAAATATTCGGACTATCCCCGATTATGATAATGACCTAGTAATCAAAAAAATGAACGAATTAATCGATGAATTAAATCAAAAAGAATCTTATAAATTAACGCTAAGCATAGAAGCAAATAAAATTTCCGTTAAGAGTGAAAAAGATTCTGACATTGCAAAAATTGCTCAACAAGTAGCGAAAAAACAAGTGAACAAGGAGATTCCAATGGTTGGTATTTCTGGTACAACAGATGCAGCTGAGTTCACGAAAGGAAAAAAAGAATTTCCAGTAATTATTTTTGGACCAGGTAATATGACTCCTCATCAAGTGGATGAGTATATTGATATCGACAACTATTTAGAAATGATCGATATTTATAAAGAAATGGCGACAACTTATTTGGCTTGAGGATTGATAAAATCTAAATAAAAAGGGTTGGACATATTGAATTGTCCAACCCTTTACTTATATCCTACTTCGTATATTTTACATTCTGAATAAAATCGTTCAGTTCATCGGTACGTTCAATATTGTGGTTACATTTGTCACTATCGTAACAAATATAATTCCCACGTTTAGTATACAGTCCATCCCCTGATTCTTTAACCTTTGACATAAATAAAGAAACTTCTGATGTTTCATGACAAAGCGGACAAATGCCTTTTTGCGTTGTTGGAGAAATCGTCCCTTGAACCCCAACTAGCTGTCCATCAATAGAAGCGATGATAAATTTTTGCTGTTTGCCACTATCGTTCCAGCTATAAAAAGTATAGTCTCTTAAATCCATCGTGTCCCAATCAGGAATTTTCAGCTTTTTCGTTTTCTTGAACAGTTTTGTCAATTGTTGTTTTGAAGGCGGATCAAATGGAATTACCTCTTCTTTCAATACCTCTAAAAATTGCTCAAGCCGTGGCTTAGATGTGGCTGCTTCTAAGAAACCATCCAGTAATGGCTGAATTTCAGCATTATTTTCCACAAACTGATTGTTAATTTTTTCCAAAACAATCGCCTGTAACGTTTTGATTGTCTGTTTATCGTTTACCGATAGATGAGCTTGTAACAAGATATGTCCTTGTTTTCTTATAAAATTAAATTGATAAGGTTGTATTTTTTTATTCATAGTGGATTTCCTCTCTATCAGTCGAATGATAAAGTGCTTTGCGCTAAGGAGATCCTTAAACAACCAAAGCACATTAGATGGTCAAACCTGACTGGGCTTTTGATTGAGATACGCAAGTTTGAAATAGTATCATATTATCACCCCCTTCAATTAATTCATGATCTAAAAACTCTTGTATTTTTACCTGTCAATTATTTTTTCTACTATATTAATATAAATTTTCCTTCATTATAACGCAAACACTCGAAATTATAAATTGGTATAGAAAAAAACGAATTGGTTCAGTTGAAAAAGCAGAAAGAGTAAGCTAAACTAAAACATGGCTTTAATTTAACTAGAAATGACTCATTGAAAATAAAACAATTAATTAGGAGTGGAGCAATTGGAAAATAGATATGTCATTATCCTCGCTGCAGGTAAAGGAACACGTATGAAGTCGAAACTATACAAGGTTCTTCATCCTGTTGCTGGAAAACCAATGGTGGAGCATATTATGGATCAAGTGGAAAAAACAAATTCAAGTGAAGTTGTCACAATTGTCGGTCATGGAGCCGAAGCGATCAAAAATCATTTAGGTGAACGCAGCCAGTATGCCTTACAAGAAGAACAATTAGGAACAGGGCATGCAGTTTTACAAGCTAAAACCCAATTAGAAGGAAAAAAAGGAACAACACTTGTCATCACTGGTGATACGCCACTTTTAACTGCAGAAACCTTAGCGAATCTTTTTGACTACCATCAAGGGAAAAATGCCAGTGCAACTATTTTAACTGCTCATGCAGAAGATCCTACGGGATATGGCCGGATTATTCGCGATCATGTAGGTATTGTTGAGAAAATCGTTGAACAAAAAGACGCATCCGATCAAGAAGCACGCGTGCAGGAAATCAATACAGGGACATTTTGTTTCGATAACGAAGAATTATTTAAGGCATTAGCTAAAATTAATACGAATAATGCACAGGGAGAATACTATTTAACAGATATTATCGAAATCCTGAAAAAAGAAGGTAAAACAGTTGCAGCATACCAAATGGCTGATTTTGAAGAAGCAATGGGCATCAATGATCGTGTAGCCTTAGCCGAAGCAAATAAAATCATGCATCGCCGTTTAAATAAGATGCATATGACTAATGGTGTGACATTTGTCGATCCTGAAACAACTTATATTAACGAAGGTGTTGTTATTGGTTCAGATACAGTACTTGAAGCTGGCGTTCATATCAAAGGAAAAACGGTTATTGGTGAAGATTGTTTCGTCGGTGCTCATTCTGAAATAGTGGATAGTATAATAGAAGATAATGTTAGAATCACTCAATCCGTTGTTGAACAAAGTATTGTCCGAAAAGATGCAGATATCGGTCCGTTTGCACATATTCGTCCAAATGCTGAAATTGGCGAGCGTGTTCATGTTGGGAATTTTGTAGAGATCAAAAATGCAACGATTGCTGAAGATACAAAAGTTGGTCATTTAACATATGTTGGTGATGCAGACTTAGGAAAAGAAATTAACGTTGGATGCGGTGTTGTCTTTGTAAATTATGATGGTAAAAACAAACACCGAACAACTGTAGGCGACCACGCTTTTATTGGATCTTCAACAAGCTTAATTGCGCCTGTAAAAGTTGCTGCTAATTCAGTAATCGCAGCTGGATCAACGATTACAGATGATGTAGCAGAATATGACTTGGCAATCGCTCGAGCTAGGCAAGTTAATAAAGAAGGCTATGGAAAAAATATGCCTTACATGAATGATAAATAAATAAGCAAAAAAGAAGAGGCTGAGACAAAAGCGTTTAGCTCCGAGAACCGGGTAGGTACTGTGCAACATCAACTCGGTTCTCGTTGTGTTTTACAGCAATAAGAAGGAATTCACGAAAATTGCTCTTCAAATTTTTGTGAATTTCAGCTTATTTCCGAAGCCTTCAATTCTTAGAGCTTTAGCTCTTAGAAATTGATGTGATCGGAACGAAGTGGAGTAGCTGCTTTTTTCTCGCCGTTTATTCGGGTCTAGTGAGTGAAACAAAACTGATTTTTAGTTTTGTCCCACTCACTTCTTTTTTTTGAATAATTAAATAGATTTTTGAAAAACCAGAAAAAATAATCGGTTATTTTTTGGGAAAATTCCAAAGAAGAAGTCAATTTTTAGTTTTTTTTTCACGAATAATTATTATTTTCTGTATTTTAGACAATCTCTACATTTTTTTATTACTTTAAATAAAATATAATTTAAAGTAAATATTTTTATTTCGTATGTTTTTAGCAAAAGTGTTGTAAATAAAACCTATAATGTATGATTAAAAGTTTCTCTAGCACTATAGAAAGAAGTTTATAAAATTATATTAAAGCAGATAAATATTAAGATTTTAGTCGTACATTTTTTGACTAATGAGTCGTGTTTTTAAGAATAAACATTATGTGATTAGTATTTATTTTAAGTTATAAAGTTACTATATTCACAATTAGTTTCTATTGTTTTAGCATGTTATAACCAAATAAAATAACAAAATTGTGATTCATTGTGAAATTATTATATAAATTTTTGATTTAAGAGACACATCTTTTTTTATCGATCGTTATTTCAAATTAAAAAGTTTTCAACTGTATAATCAAACGATTAAATTTAAAATTTATAACGTAAATATATTTATTTTTCTAAAAAGTTATATTTTATATTGGATTTTTAAAAAAATGAAGCGCTTTATCCGTATGGACTTTATGTTTTTAATATACTATTATGGGAAAACGGTAATACACTTAATCAACAAAAAGTCTAAAAATGAATTGCGCATTTTTCATAAAGTCATTTAATGAGATTCGCTGCGATTGAAATTTTTTACACAGAAAATTTACTAGCGATAGTCAATTTATGGATAGAAGAGAAATATTTTTTTAATATGAAATTTTTTTCTATCTATTATATGTTTCTGAGTAACGGATCTTTTTATTTAGTTGATGAGACTTTGAGTGAGTAGTATCGATTCAATTAACTTACATATAAGAAAAATAACTAATTCAATGTCTAAGCAAAAAAAGTGCATTACGGAAAACTATCTTTTTTCCATATTAACAAAAAACTTAAAGTTTAATATGAGAAATACTAAAAGACAGAACTAGAATTGGAGACTTCTAAAGATCAGGTGGTTCAATTGTTCATTTAACTGATCGAAATCATCCGTTCATATTTTTGTATCATTAATAGGAATAAACCCAGTATTTGAAGGGAGGGCTGCCAAAAGTAGCGAAAGATTATTTCTATTGAACACAAAGAAAGGAGAAATAAATGAATAGTAAAAAAAGAAAAAGCTGTGGATATTTACTGGGATTTCTTTGTTAGGTATGTTTTTAATATCTAGTGTTGTTTTCAGACAAGGGCTTTTGATACAAGTAGGATAAGCAAAAAAGTATATGAAACCCTTAATGCGCTTCTGAAATATTATGGGAAAAAGAGTTTTAAAGTTCGTGGAAAACGAAAAAGGGCGAGGTTCACTCCAAAAGCTTTAGTTTTGGTACAAAATACTACGTTTCTTGTACTGGCAACAGTAACGGGATACAACCTATTTTCTTCAGAGTTAGCAAAAACGGACAATTCCTTTAGAAAATGTAAAGTAGGTTGATGGAGGAAAATGATGAAAATATATGGAAATAAATTAAAAATCATGTTCTTTTTTCTACTATTGTTCACCTTTGTTGTGAGCAATCCGAGAACTAGTGTGGCACAAGATGGAGCGGAAGTTCCAACCAAAGGAGCCATTACTTTGTTTGATGAAGAACTAGAAAGTAGTGAAGAACAAACAACACCCA
Organism: Enterococcus sp. 5H; assembly: GCF_028128615.1. Taxonomy (GTDB): domain Bacteria; phylum Bacillota; class Bacilli; order Lactobacillales; family Enterococcaceae; genus Enterococcus_L. The sequence goes on from NZ_AMDP01000019.1 coordinate 162,630, forward strand.
GTTCATCAAAGCCAAGCTCAGAAGAGTTGGTACCTGATGATTCTAATGTAAAACCTAAAGGAAAGCTACCTTCAACAGGAGAGCTAATCAATTATGGTTTGATTAGTGGTGGTATTCTCGTATTAATCGTGGGTCTATTTTATTTTATTAAAAGACGGAAAAATCACGATGAAACAAATGAAGGGGGCGCGAGTGAATGAAAAAAATTCATTGGATTCCTGCCTTGTTTCTAGTTACTTTTAGTTTGTTTAGTACGATTAGTTCCACTGCCGCTTATGCTGAAGACGCAACTGGTGAGATGGGAATTACGTTTGATGGATTAGTAGATCCGAATTTTGGTATTAGAGATCCAGAAGCACCCAAAAATGAGTTAATAACAAATGGAGAGTACGGAAAAACAACCGGACCTTTAAGAATCGATTTTGTTCCTAATTTGAACTTTAATAGTAATAAAATTGCAGATGGAGATATCGCTTACTCTGCTGATGCCTTACTGTTTAAAGATGTGATTGTACCTCGTGGATATTTTATCCAAGTATCTGATTATCGAGAGGCACGCACAGGTTGGAGCTTACAAGTTAGACAAGAAACACAATTTACGAATCAGAGCAAAAAAGATAGTCAGCTAAATGGTGCAGTTCTTTCCTTTGATCAATCGTGGGTTAATACAGTTAATGGATCTGGACAATATCCTACCATATCCAAAGAAGTTGTTCGCTTAAACAATATAGGTGAAACCTATACTTTAGCGCAAGCAGGAAACGGAACCGGCGGAGGTACGTGGAGTATTGCATTTGGCTCATCCCAAGACAATAAGCTTGGGCTTACGTCAACGCTACAACCTAGGTTGGATAGAAGTAATAAACCAGTTACTGACTCAACCAATGATAATCAAGCTGTTTATATGAATGATGCGGTTCGTTTATCTATCCCAGGAAAAACTGCAAAAGAGCCGGGAACATACACAACTGTGCTAACGTGGATTATATCTGAGCTGCCATAAAAACACTCATCTAGTAGGAAATACAAATGAAATTAACACACACACGGTACAAAATAATTTTAACAATAACTATTTCACAGAAAATTTTAAAGCTGAGAAAAATCCTGTGCTCGGTTGTCATGTTTAGAAGTTTTTAAGCATATTGTAAAAAAAAATTTGTTTTTTCAGTATTTTTTGTCTAATCACTCGACAGAATTGAAAAGATGGAACAATTGATTATCTTTTATAATGAGAATGTGAGGTTGTATAAAAAATGAAGACCTAGCTTATTTGTAACGTAGACAAAGATAAGACGTTAGAATTTGGAAGGTTGTTCGCATTGACTCATGGATAAAAGTTTCCTTACTGACGAAATTGAGGGCAAAGTTGTTGTAAAAAGAAACGAATGATCGAACTTAGAATAGATATAAACAGCTAGCCCGTGTTTGTGATTCTAAGTAAAACGATTAATTCATCATGCGGAGGAAATATTATGATGAAAAAACAGAAAAATTTAATAGGAATACTTGCCTTATGCATGTGGGGATGGCTCCTTTTCGGTGCAAATACTGAAATTTCTGAGGCATATTCATGGACTTCTTTTGAAAAATCGCCAAGAGTCATTCAAATAGATTCTGGGAGCGCAAGTACAATTGATCCAGACGCAATTAACTTAGGGTTAGTTGGGATTGAAAATACGATAACTGTTTATACTGCTAATGGGTCCATAAAGGCAACTGAACCGCTCTATCAATCTAAATCTATTGCATTTGCTGTAAATGAAACGGCAAGAGTTACAAAAGCTGGTATTTACAAAGGGCGTTATGTAGATCTAGTGTTTAAAAATACAGGACCTAGTGGAGGGTCCATTAGTTTAAGTACTACAGGTACAATATCGTTTTATAGAACAAACCAAAATAGTTCTGAGTACTATACTAACTACTTAACAATGACTATAGTTGACCATGAAACTAGTGAAACATTTAAGAATAATACGTTCTATTTACCAACGTTTAATAGCAGTATTAATTACCCATTAGGTCAATATGTTAAAGGATATGACAAGCAAAAAACGAATTCTTATTATATTGCCGCAGACGATAGCTTCATAAAAACAAGTACGTATCTTGATATCAAATCAATGCCGTCCTTTGATTTGATTTCATCTACAGGGAATAGTCAAGGTTACTTCACTGTATATGGAAATATGGATGCAACTGGATATAAATTTGGAAGTGTAAGTAACGTATCTTCTGCTACAGCAATTAATTTTTTCCAGAGTAGCTTAAAATCGCCGTTACCGGTAGATTATTTGCCATTAGCTATTCCTAAGACAGCTACTCCGTCGGAAGATCAAAAGAGTATGGAATTAACGATGGAACAAACCTTGTCAAAACAGAGTAAAGATTCATATATTCCAAGTGGTGACAGTTTTGAACTATCTATTGTTGAAGAAAATACAAAATTTTTGAATGTTAAAAAAGAAGACTTCACTCTTTCGATTGATGGTAATACGATTGCAAATGATGGAAGTTCATATACATTGGGTGTTGCTAGATCAGGTGATAAAACAGCGATTACTGTTTCCTTGAAAACTGATTTTCTTAAGGAACTAAATAAGAACACGCAGTCTAAGGTGCTAAAAATCAACCAAAAATCAGCGATTATCGATGATGAAACGACAATGAAAGATGCAATAAACGAAAAGAAATTTACGATGCCTGTTTCTGCAGCACTTTCATATGATTTGAAATTTGACGATGCCAGTGCATTAGAGAAAAGTGTAGTTACTCCAAATCAGGATGTATCTCTAACGTTAACACCACCACTGACTGCCGATATTACGACAGGTTATAAAGTCACTAAAGGTACGCAATTAAGTGATATTCCAATTGATAACTTAGTTGCAAATCAAAAAAATACTGTTTACGGATGGGATCAAGTCTCTTTAGCGTATGCAGTTCCAACAACTATTTTGAATACAGCTGGAAATCAAACAGTGGTTGTTAATTTAGTTAGTGGTACATTTGGAAATACAGTGCCAGTTAATGTAGTCATAAACGTTCAGTCGGATTATGTTTTAACCTATGACTCGAATGGTGGACAAGGAATTGTACCGAAACAAGATACTTTTAATACATCTAGCAGTATAACAATAGCAAATGGAACAACTTTATCTAAAGAAGGTTCTAGGTTTGTTGGTTGGAGCCTGGTGAAAGCTCCAACAAGTACGGATAAAATTTATCGACCTGGAGATACCTATGGAAGTTCTGCTTCGGAAAAGAAGAGTGTTACTTTGTATGCGGTATGGAAGTTGAACACAGTTTTATACACATCTTGGAATAGTTCAACTTTAATAAAAGAGTTAACAGAATCTATTTATAGAAATACAGAAGAAGTACTTATTCCATTTTATTGGAATGTTTCTGACAAAACAAAGTATGAAGTTCAAATTCGATTGGGTAACGAAGTTATTTCAACCCAAACAATTGAAAATACTGTAGATAATCAACCCTTAACAAAAGAAGAACTGGGTATTTTGTTAGAAAAAGTTCCCAATAATGGTGACAATATGCTGAGTGTGGATTTTTATGAGCTAGATGAAAAGGGTGAAATCATTGATTTGTCGGAACCAAATGATACATTGGAGCTCAAACTCAATATTGAATTGCCACCAATTTCAGAATATACAGTAAATTTTGTTGATGAGAAAAATAATGTTTTACATGCACCTTATTCGGATTCAGCTGATACAGGAAGTACAGTTAAACTTGATGAAGTGGCAGCCATTAACGAAATTATTGATGGATTAAAAGCTGCAAATTACGATCTAACAGAAAGCCCTGCAAATGAACTATTACTTGGAGCTAGTAGCAATAGTGTGACTTACAAGTTTACAGGTACATTAAAACTTCTTTCTGCACCAAGTGCATTTGACTTTGATATTCAAAAAGTATCAATTAAAGCTGAAAAATTCACTAATCCTGAAATTAAAGGTGATGCACTAGTTGTTTCGGATACGCGAGCAAATAAAGTGAAATGGAATTTGAAAGCAAAGTTAGAGCAACCGCTAATGAGTTTAGATGATAATGATGTGATTATCCCGGATTCAATTAAGTATGGCAATCAAGAAGAGGTAATCACTCTGACAGATGAAAATGCTGTGATCTTTAGCCACACTAATACAGTTTCAGGACAATATAACGTCACACAAGAACACTGGTCTAAAGGCGATGGCTTTTTCCTTGATCTAGCACCCGGTGCAGTTAAAGCCCTTGGAAAATATCAGGCAAAAATGATCATTACTTTGGAAGATGCGAAGTAACGAGAGTAACAATTGATAAAGCAATGATCGGGCGTATGGACCATTCCTTTTGAGAAATCATATGATAGTTCTTAAAAGGATGTGTCGATAGTAAGTCCCGATAGGTTACCCACAGTTATTTGCTGGGTTAACTAAGCAACGATGAATAAGCTGTATAGAAAATAATACAGTTCGTGTACCACTATCTGGCTGAAAAAGTCAGAAACTTAATTAACAATGATAACTTGGATATTATCCAAGCTACCATAAATAAAAAACACACATTTATAGGAGGAAACACAGATGAAATTAACACACAAATTATGCGGAGCAGTATTATTAGCAACTTTAGGAATGGCAGTTGCATTACCAGGAGTTACAAAAGCCGAAGAACAACCTGAAGGTAAAAAAGGCTCTATGGATATTGAATTTACTCGTAACACAGACGAAGATACAAATACAGATAGCCCTATCTTTACTGACTCGAATGGTTCACAAAATACAGATGTTGAATCTGGATCAGATCCAATTACAGTTGATCCTGTAATCTTTGGTGTTCAAGCAGTTTCACCACTTGATTTCCAAAAACATGCAGTTGTAAATGATGGCGATGTACGTACATTCTGGGCTAAAAATTATACAGCTGAAGGTTTTGACGGTTCAAACTACGTTTTAATTAAAGATTCACGTACAACTTTAAACCACAAATACACTTTATCAGCTAAAATTACAAAACCAATGACAGCTACAGTAGATGGTGAAGATTATGCACTATCAGGTTCAACACTTACTTACAGAAATATTGGTATTTTATCAAACCAAGCATCTAACCTTGCGTTACAAGAAGATGCAATCGTAAGCAGCAGTGTTGTAGTTACAGAAGGCGCAGAATCAGTAATGATTAACAATGAGAACGCAGATAGCGGAATTGGCCAATCAAAAATTTACTTTGGTGAAAGAACTGAAGCTGATATCGAAAAGAACTCTAACAAATCAGTAGCATTAACAGTTAACAGCGACAGAGAGATCCTTGAAGGAACTTACTCTGGTGAAGTTACTTGGGTAATGGCTACAGTTAACTAATAAACACTTAGTTAAATTAACGAGTGCTTACCGATCCATATGGGTCGGTAACACCCGTTTATCAAAAATGACTTGAAAGGAATTTATTATGACACACTATTTTAAACGAGGACTATATTTTTTATTGTACATAAGTTGCTTACTATTAATCATTCCACAAACTACATATGCAGAAGATGAACTAGGTGATATCGGATACAGCTACAAAGTCATTAAGCCAGATAATCAAATCAGCAAAGCTGGATATTTTGATTTACGGATGACACCAGATCAAAAACAGACAGTTGAACTTGAATTAAGCAATATGACGGATCAAGAGTTAGGCGTAGATATGTCAGTACATAGCGCTAAAACGAACAGCAATGGTGTCATTGAATATGGACCAACAAAACTTAAAAATGATCCATCGTTGGTTTATGATATTGCTGATTTAGTTAAAGTACCAGAAAAAGTTACACTTGCACCAAACGAAACAAAAAATGTACCAATTGAAATCACAATGCCAAGTGAACAATTTGACGGTTACGTTTCAGGTGGAATTTATTTACAGAAATCTGAAACTGAAGCGGATAAAAAAGCAAGTGAAGATGCGAAAGGCGTTATTAATAAGTATGCGTATATCGTAGGGATGCTTTTAAGTGAAACGGATACTAAATTACAACCTGACTTAACCTTTAATAAAATTTACGCTGGTTCATCAAACTATCGTAATGCGTTTATGGTTGATTTTTCAAATACTGTAGCAGCTTATGTTGAAGGCATGACTGTCGATACACGTATCTACAAAAAAGGTTCAGATGAAGTTCTATACGAATCGAAAAAAGAAAACTACCGTATGGCGCCGAATACATCAATGATTTTTCCGGTAAATTTAAATGGAGAAGAATTTGAAGCAGGAGATTACGAAGGGCATATTATTGTCACAGCAGGTGATAAGAAGTGGGAGTGGCAAGAAGGTTTCACAATCACTCAAAAAGAAGCGGATAAATATAACGCTGAAGATGTATCACTAATTCAAGACCGTGGTATTAATTGGCAATTTATCGCAATGATCGCTGGCGGAATTTTAGCTGCATTATTGGTGATTTACTTACTAGTACGTACATTATCAAATAAAAAGAAAAAAAAGAAGAAGAAAAGCACTAAGGGAAAGAAAAAATAATCAATAGAAAGGGATAGCGTATGACGATATTAGATTGGCTTTTTATTGGGTGTTGTTCGGCTTCCCTGATTACCGTTGCTATTGGTATTTTTTCGCTAATGTTGTCGTTAGGCACGAACAAAAATTTTAATGAATTAAAGCAAAAACGACCTAAAAATGAAAAAAAGAGAAAACGTTGGCAGCGAGCACGACAACAGTTGAAGAAAAAGAAACAAAAGCAAATAAAGCGGGGAATCATTTTTATTATCTTGAGTCTTCTATTTGCAAGCAGCGGTTTCTATGCTCGATATTATCAAACGACTAACTTATCTTCGACAGATAGTGGGATCATCGTTCAAGGTTACTTCATATCACAAGAAGTGGAAAAAAACCTTCATGGTCTTCAAAATGGAGCAGATGTAGAAGAAACCAAAGTGAAATTGATGGAACTTACATCTCTATTAACTTCTTACGGAACTTCAGTACCATCAAATGGTTTATCTAAAGAAGGTAAAAAAGTGTTAAATCGTTATTATGTCCAGATGCGGGAATATGGCACAAATGCTTATTCATTAACAGCAGAACAGCTAGATAACCAAGAAACAGTCTCAACATACTTAGAAGATTTAAAACGCGTTCAGCAGGCACAAAAAAAAGTCTTTGAAGAATTTGGTGTAGATGAAACAGCGTTAAAACAGAAAAAATAAATACAGTCAAAGGGGTTTTTATATGAGTGTCAAAAAGAATCAAACTACCCACTCACGCCCTAATAATAAGCAAAAACCGTCGGGTGTTGCTTCTAAGAAAGAGCAGTATCCGACTTACATAAAAAAACAGAAGTTGCGGTCTAAAGGTAAAAAAAGACAAAGAAAAAAGAGCTGGAAAACTCGGTTTCGAAAAGTTGCGCTAGAGTTTGGTATCAGTATCGTTTTATTAGGTATCATTTTGTATGTGCTGTCTTTATTCACCTTTACAGTTGCAAAAGTAGAAGGTTATTCTATGCTGCCGACATTAAACCATAAAGAATGGGTTTTTGTCAGTAAAGTAACTGAACCAAAACGTTTTAAGTTAGTTTTACATAGAGATCCAGTTAGTAAAGAAACATCTGTCAGACGAGTGGTTGGTTTGCCGGGTGAAACAATCCGCTATGAAGACGATCAATTATATGTGAATGAACAAGATGTGTTTGAACGTTTTCTAGAACCGCAAGTTAAGCTGGCTAAATCGAGTAGTAGTAATTATACAGCAGATTGGACGCCAAAAATTAATCCAGTTCCCAAAGGACAATATTTAGTTTTAGGTGATAATCGACCCTATGCGTCTGATAGTCGAGAATATGGCTATATAGCTGAAAAAGATATTGTAGGTGTGGTAGAAATGCGAATTTTGCCGATTCATCTAATTCAACAGTTTTAAATGATTGAATGGGCAGCAAGAAAGGATGGTTCCGATAAAAAAGAAGCAATTAAAAAAGGGCAAGAACAACATAAAAGAAACTACAAATGATAATGAATCAAATAGTAAAAAAAGAGTCAAAAATCACCTGAAAAATGCTGTTTTCCTACTAATTATGCTTATCGGTGTTCTCTTTCTGATTAAAGTAAAAACCCACATAGTTAGCGGTGAATCGATGATGCCCACACTGCAAAACAAAGACCGCCTATTTGTCCTCAAAAATGAAAAACCCGAACGATACTCATTGATCACATTCCAACCTGGAGAAAAAAAGAATGAATCTTACATAAAACGAGTGATCGGAATGCCTGGTGACCGAATCTGGCTGGATCAAAATAATGTTTACTTAAATTCACAGATGGCTGAAACAAATCCCACCCCGCCAAATGAAGAAAATCTTTCAGGCGCAGATTTGCCGGATGGGACAATAAAAGTTCGCGTGACTTGGGAAGTTGCAGCCAAATTAAAAGATTTTTCAACAATTCCAGAAAACCAATTTTTTGTTTTGGGAGACAATCGCAGAAATTCAAAGGATAGTCGGGAAATGGGATTGATTAACGAAGACCAAATCGAAGGTGTGGTCAAATATAGATATTATCCATTTAATCGAATTGGCACAATTGACTAAAGAAAAGCGAGGATACAAATGAAGCAAAATAAGACAAAATCATTTTTAAAAAAGAATAGTTGGGCAATTGCACTTAGTTTTTTCATTCCTGTGCTAGTTATGGCAGTCAGTTATGCTCAATTTGGTATTTATCCGACAAGTGACCGTACCATTTTAGCTAGTGATGCATTTGGTCAATTGGTTAATTTTTACTCGGGGTTTAATAATTTTTTACATGGCGATCAGTCATTCTTTTATACGTGGTCAGGTTCTTTGGGACTGAATTTTGTCTCACTGATGAGTTACTACGTGAATAGTTTGTATAGTTTTCTACTGATTTTCTTTGATAATTTACATATGCCTGATGCGATGTATGTTATTTTACTAGCAAAAATCGGCTCAATGGGTGTGACGTTTTGGGTGTTTGCGCATCAAACGTTTCGTCTACCTCAATGGACAAAAGTAATTATGAGTATTTCGTATGCGTTAATGAGTTTTACTGTAGCATATTCGATTATGTTGATGTGGATGGATGCGATGATTTATCTACCGCTTGTGTTACTAGGAATTCATCGGTTGATGGATAAACAGAAACCGGTATTATTGTTTATTGCTTATTTATTATTATTCATCACAAACTACTATATGGCGTTTATGGTCGGCTTATTCAGCTTTTTGTATTTTTTCGCTCGTTTATTTACGGAATGGAAACAGTACAAAGGGGCGATCCTTCCTTATCTGATTACTTCGCTTTTGGCAGGTATGGCTTCGATGGTCATTATCCTACCCTCAGTATTAGACTTACGCACAAATGGTGAACAGACAGATGCGATTAACAACTTCTTTACCAAGGATGTTGGATCATGGGATTTTGTAGTCAAAAGTATGTCTGGGGTTTATGATACCTCGAAATTTGGCAGCAGTCCGTTTATTTATATCGGTTTATTGCCGTTACTCTTTTTCATTTTCTATTTTGTAACTAAAAAGATTCCACTTAAAAATAAGCTATTATTCGGTGGTCTTCTGTTGATTATGATTGCAAGTGTTTATATCCAGCCATTGAATTTATTTTGGCAAGGGATGCATTCACCGAATATGTTTTTATTCCGATATAGCTTCCTTTATTCAACTTTAGTTTTGATAGTAGCGGGATTCGGTTTAGAAAAGTTTGAGAAAAAAGATCTTAATATACTCGGGAATATTACCTTATCTGTAATCGGTATATTTATACTAGCGGCGATTGTGTCGAACAAAAAACGTTATGGGTTTATTACTCAAGAATCGTTGATTGTAACGATTGCTTTATTAATCGTATACTTGGTGCTTATTGTGTTGAATACAAAAGGAATCAAATATAAATGGCTTATTCCTGTAGTAATTATTGCAAGTGTTGGTGGTGAGCTACTGTTTAATACTCATCAGATAATGTCTGGAATTAATCGGGAATGGGGATATACCAGCCGTGAAAGGTATACTGCTGGCTATAAAGATATTGAACCACTAGTCCAGAAAACAAAAGAGCAAAATGAGTCGTTTTATCGTTTAGAAAACTTGGATCCAATTAGTCGTACGGATAGTTTTAATTACAATTATTCAGGTGTGACAATGTTTTCATCTATTCGGAATCGTAATTCTTCTCAATATTTAGATCAACTAGGCTATCGCTCTAAAGGAACCAATTTAATTATTCAATATGCAAATAATACTATTTTGATGGATGATTTACTCGGTGTGAAATACAACTTAGCGAAAAATGATCCGCATAAATATGGGTTTAAAGAGATTGAAAAACACGGTGACTACACACTTTACGAAAATGAACATGCATTGCCTTTAGGTGTATTGACGGATGAAGCTATTTACAAAAATGAAAATAGTAGTAATCAGACGGCATTAGTACAATATTTGTCAGAAGCAAATGAAACATTATTCCAATTTACTGGTTTAAATGAAGTTTCTAGAACCAACATGTATGTTCGTGAAGTAGATGATTTTACCATCTTCTCAGAAGAAAACAATGCTGGGGAAGAAAAAAGTATCACGTGGGAAGTTAATGTTCCCGCACAAAGTCAAGCTTATTTAACCTTAGATACTAGTTTATCGAATATCTCAGATAATGGTTCTGTCGAAGTAAGTGTAGCTGGAGGTTATCAAACAACTAATGCACTTTCTTCAACAGGTTCATATTACAATCTTGGCTACTATGAAGAAGCTAAAAAAATAGAAGTAACAGCTAAATTTATTGGCAGTTCAAATGTACAGGTTTTACGTCCGTCTGTCATGCTTTTAAAAACAGATAGGCTTGATGACGCAATCAGTGCGATTAAAGAAAAAGAAGTAACATTTGATGTAAAAGGGAATCATGCCCAAGCTGAAGTGTCTACGGAAAAAGAACAAGTAATTTTCACTACGATTCCTTATGATGCTGGTTGGCAGGCGAAAGTTGATGGTAAAACAGTCGAAATAGAAGCAGTACAAAATGCATTGGTTGCAGTGAAAGTGCCAAAAGGAAAACATACCGTTGAATTGACCTATTATCCACAAGGAATGAAGCTGGGCGGGCTACTGTTTATCAGTAGTATCTTGATTTTTTGCGGTTACGCTTATTGGTATCAGAAAAAAGAGAGAAAGAGAGAAACCCGATGAATAAAAAAAGAACAATACTCTTATCTTTTGTAGCGATTCTGTTTTTTTTAGCAGGGTGTTCAAAAGAATTAGAGCCAAACAAGGAAAAGTTTTCTGCTAGAGGAGTATCTTATGAAATGCAGCTCCCTGGTGGCTGGAAAGCGGATGAAGTAAGCAATAGTAATTATGGCATCCAAACAATTTTTAGTGCAGAAGATAGCAAAAGTAATTCCTATCTATTTATTACCACAACGCCTGTTGCAGAAGTTGAACAAGACGGTTTTGGTGAGCAAACGAGAAAAAAATTACAAGAACGTTATAAATATAAAAATTTAGAAGATGTTTATATGAAAGAACTAAAAGTTGGTGATGCGCCAGCATACAAATATACTTTAAATACAGTATACAAAGAAAAAAGTGTGTGGGCTCATTTCTACTATATTTGGACCAAAGATAGTTTTGTCCAAATGACCTTCTATTCTGCAGATGATAACGCCTATGAAAAACGCTCAGAGAAAATTGATGCATCTGTTGCAACGTTTAGAGAAGTTAGTTTTGATGAAAAAGAAGCAGAGTCTGCACAAGAATCTGAGGAAAAAAGTGAAGGCGATATTGTTACGATAGAAAATGATGAATTAAAAATGGAAACAACAGCAGTCCGAAGAATTACTGGAGCACAAGGAGAAAACTTGTTAGCAATTCGCTATTCATTCACTAATTTAAGTGGAGAACCTGTCCAACCATCCATTTGGGCGGATTTGGTCACAGCGAAACAAAACGGTGAGCCTCTTTCTATTGGAACGCTACCAGAAGACACGTCTCTTTTAGATGTAAAAGAATTAGCAGCAACTCAAATAGAAACCGTGCAGAAGAATGAAACCGTCGAAAGTGTAGTTCTTTATGAACTATTAGATGATAGCACAGTTGAATTGAACTTTTCTCAAGAAGCATTTCCAGAGCAAAAGGCTATAGGGGTGGTGGTTCCTAAATGATGAGTAAGAAAACGAATATAGGAATTGCCTTGTTGATGTGTCTGTTTATTTTTGCCGGATGTGGTTCATCGGATCGCTACGCTAAATTTTCCAAAGAAGATCAACAACTTAGCTGGCAAGGTGAACATAAACGTTCATTTGGTGATTCAGACTATTCTAAAATAGAAACAGAAGCAGAAGCTTTCAGTTTGGTAAAAGATAAATACCAACTTGCTATTCCCAGTTATTACGAGGAAAGCAAAAAGCTGATTGAAGATGAAATTCCTTCCGAAAAGGTGAAGCAAGGAGAGACCCTTTACTCTGTTTTTACCAGAGAAAAAGAGTTGTCCTTTCAAACAACATATACATTTTATGAGGAAGATGAACTACAGATTATGGCGGATGTTACGCTAAACTACGAATTTTCAAAAAAACAAGAACAAGCTTATTTAAGATCGCAAATCGTTTCTATTAAGGTAGTTCAGGTAAAAGGACAACTGCCAAATGATAACGTCGGTGAGTTGATTCAAAATATGGGTCAAACTATGAAATTTTCTGATGAAACAATCGCAACTGGTTTAGCAGGATATGAGCTACAAGTGGATGAAGCAACAAGTCCGATAACAACGGAGTTTCTACCTGTTGTACAAAATACAAATAATATAGACAAAGATACAGAATTTACTAAAATAATTGCAGTATCGTATGATGTTGATGGAACACTTAGAGAAATATACGGAGAAATTTCAGATTTACGTTAAGAAAAAAAGACAAGCAAACTTCGTATCTAGAAGCGTTGCTTGTCTTTTTTGTTTGCAGCAGTGTGCTATAAGCTAAAGAGTTTAATTAATAGGAAAGTTACTCTATTAGCATCGATGTATTCAATGTCTTTTATCCTACTTTTCTAAATTTATAGAAGTAAACTCCTGCCGCTGTACCAATAGCTAGCAAACCTAATCCAAGATAAGAAGCCATTTCTGCACCTAGTTTTGGATAAGTTCCAGTTCCTGTTTTTCCTTTGTCTGCCGGATTTGTATCTGGCTTTTTAGGCGTGTCAGGATCAACTGGTTCGGGTGTAGGAGTCGGAGTTGGTTTTTCTTCTTCTTTCTCTAAGTCTGCCTGAGCAATTGAAATAATTCGTTCACCTGGGAACGGTTCTTTGTATTGAGCAAGATCGACATTGGTTGTAGCATCATATACGCGTAAAGTAGCAGCTTTCTTCAGGTAATCAATTAAAACATTATCTAAAGAAGGACCTTCTTCACGTTCGCCGCCAAGCATATCATATCCGTCACCACCGGCAGCTAAAAAGTCATTCGTTGCCATGTGATAAGTTGCTTGTTCATTAATTGGCTCAAATAAACCAGTTTCCTTATTTTGAACATCGATACGTAAAACACGTTCACCGACGATTGTTTTATCGGTTCCATTACCTTCGTCTGCAGGTAATAAAGAGCCTTTTTTCGTTGAATCATAATAAACATGAATCGTACTAGAAACGTGAAGGAAACCGCCATTTGCACCAAGTTTTGGCTGGTTGTACTCATCTAGAATGATTTCACCATTTTCATCTTTTTGTGCTGCCGAGCGTAAAGATAACTCAAACATTTCTTTAACTTGTGCGCCAGTTACTTTGATCTGTGAAATACTATTCCCGAAAGGCATTACTGCAATCACATCACCCAACGTTACTTTTCCGGGTTCGATATTTGCCCGAATACCGCCGCCGTTAGTCACTGCAAAGTCAGTTGGTGTACTAAAACCAGATTGTCCATAGTCAAGCATCGCATCGCCGATCAGGTTACCTAAGTTAGTTTCACGTGTCCGAACATTATCACGTTCGCCGTTAAACTGATAAGGATTATAATCGATGACAACTTCTGAACCCCATTCTTCAAAATTAGCGCGAGCTTTATCAACTAAAGCTTTGACGGCTGGATTTTCTTCTAATCCTGCTAAAGACTCTGCAGACGTTAAAGATGCCGTTTTCGGGTTAGTATTTTCCCAATCAACATTCACAAGCCCAACGTTGTTTAAATAGTTGCCAGTTTGAGTGTAAATGACATTGCCGTAGTGTTTTCCACCAGGAACAGCAGTATGAGAATGTCCATCTAAAACAGTGATATTTAAATCAGCGAATTCTTTGCTTAAACTATCTGCTAACGTGTCACCACGCCATTCATGCGGTGTGGTTTCGTCAATGCCTAAATGTCCGGCAATGATGTAAGCATCGATTTGTTGTCCGCTATTGTTGATTTCATTGATCGATTTTTTCGTTTCTGTGATCGGATCAGCGAAAGTTACACCAACAATATTATTTGGATGTGTTTTAGTTGCTGTTTCAGGTGTTGTTACTCCGATAATGGCATATGTTTTTCCATCTTTTTCAAGAATTTTATAAGGCTCAAATGCTAATTTTCCATCTTTGAACGTGTTGTTAGATAGCAGAGGAAAATTCAATACTTCTTTGTATTTCATTGCGGTATCAAAGCCGAAATCAAATTCATGATTGCCGACAGCCATTGCATCGTAACCAACTTCATTCATAATTTCTGCCATATCCATACCTTTAGAGAAGTTAGAGATCGGCAGTCCTTGGAATGCATCGCCAACATCAATTAGCAGACCTGGTTCTATTTGATCTTTATAGGTTTTTAGACGAGCCATACCTAAGACATCTTTACCGTTTCCTTCTAAACGCCCATGGACATCATTTGTATGCATAATTGTAAATGATTGAGGTTCAAAATCAGCGTTAATAACATCTTGTTTGGTAATAGGTTTAACGTTCGGCGTACGTCCATCTGCGGCAGGTTCTGTGTGTAATGTTCCATTGTTAACCAATTCGACAGCTAAATCCCGCCATTTTTTCTCAAAATGATAACCGATAATTTCCCAATTTTCTTCGATTTCTTCGGCAGGATCTAAAACATTTTTTTCACGAATGTAATCAGCGATTAGACCGCGAAGTGTTTGCGGATCGGAATTATAAATGGGTTCTCCACTAACAATGCCTTGGGCTAGCAATCCTTCATAACGATAATTATTCATCGCCATCGTATATGTTGCTTCAGGATCGACTGGTTTTCCTTCAATAGTTGGATTGATAATTCGGCTGCCTGAAGGTTTGGAAATATCAATTTTATAGGAGACACCTGAAACCATATCGTAGTTATAGACCCGAATATTTTGATTAAAACTAATCGTTAGATCATCTGGGCCGGGGGTGTTGTAGTAATCGGCCTGATTTTCCATATATTTTAATAAATTTGCACCAGTGATATTGGCACTGACTAGCGTATTTGGATACTTATAAATATCGAAGATGTTTGAATAAGAAATATCGCCCGCATTAAATTTACTATCGGCTTTAAAAAGTGCTGAAGCTGCCAATTGAGCACCAGTTGCTTTACGTTGAACATTGTTAATCAAGGAAATCATTGCTGTTGGACGTAATTGGGCTTCTGGAATACCTTTGACTTCTTCTGGAGGTAAAAAGTCAGCTGTTGCTGTCCCGATTTTTTCAGAGATAAATGCTCTAGTTGTATCGTGATATTCTTGGGTTTCGCTTTTTAAATCTTCATCTGCTGCTACATTTTTAGTATCAACAATAGCTGCGTTACTATTTTTAACTTGCCATTTGTCATTCGTTTTTTCAACATCTAGATCGATTCTGACCATTTCTGTCCCAGTATCTTTTGGTCCAGCTACGGGAACTTTTCCATTTGGTCCATCTAGCTGTTCAGCAAATGAGCGGTGATCGTGACCTAAAATAAATGCATCAATACCGGCAACATTATTGATGACTTGGTCGGCGCTAGCAGCAGGATCTGAATTTTCTCTACCAGCATGAATTGAAGCAACAATAATATCTGCGCTGTCTTTCAATTCAGCAACAGCTTTTTCAGCTTCTTCTTTTAGCGGTTCAAAATAAAGACTTTCGACTTTCGATCCGTCCCATAAAGGAATTTGCGGCGTAGTTAAACCGATGATGCCAACGGTTAAATCTTTTTCCCCGTCACCATTAATATCAATGTCTTTCGTCGTAGTACTGCCAACAAAATGATTGTTTGTTGCTTTAACATAGGTATTAGCTGATAAAATTGGAAATTCAGCTTCTGTATTTATCTTGTGTATTAAATCCAAGCCAAAGTTAAACTCGTGGTTCCCCAAAACCATTGCATCATACTTCATATAGTTCATTGCTTTAATCATTGGATTTGGCTGTTTAATCAGCGGATCTTTATTGTAAAGATCATCAGTTAAAATAGTGCCCTGATTGATATCACCATTATCGATTAAAATAGTACCGTTAGGATTTTGTGTACGGACATTATTAACCACTGTGCTGACTTGAGAAAGCCCGACTGGTGTTTCTTTATCATCTTCATAAGACCAGTTCCATAATTGACCATGTACATCAGAGGTTCCTAAAATTGTTAATTTTTGTGTACCTTCCAGAGCAGTTGTCTGGATGTTGTCTGGTTCTTCTGGTGTTGAACTTGTTGCAGTTACATTTTCTGAAAGTGGTACTTCTGTTGCTTGTGTTTCGCTGCTTAACGTGCTTTCAATTGCTAAAGCTGTCGTTGTTGTTGCGCTTACCAATAAAGTAGAAACCATGAATACCTGTAAACCAAGTTGCACTTTTTTCAAAACTGACTTTTTCACAAAATTCCTCCCTAATAATGAATGATCAAACAAACGAAACGGAAATAATACGCTTTCATTTTCCGCAACAATTAAATAGTAATATATATTCTTAACCTTGTCATTAGAAAATTCTCTGAATTTGGGTAAAAAAATGATAGATATGACAAAAAACATCAGTTTCTTTTTTTTAAAAAATATGAACTCCACAGTCTTTATTAGAAAATCTCATTATTTTTAACGAATACCTCAAAATCACTTGATTTATTTCGAAAAAGTGACTACTATTTATAAGGAAACTATTGTTCAGTAAAAGAAAGTGGAGGTTCCCATGTCTAAACATTATTTTGATCCAAGATTGAAAATCTTTTCTCTTAACTCAAATCGCCCGTTAGCTGAAAAAATTGCTGAAGCTGTCGGTGTAGAGCTAGGAAAATCTTCTGTCACACAATTTAGTGATGGTGAAATTCAAGTTAATATTGAAGAAAGTATTCGTGGTTCTCACGTTTATATCATCCAGTCAACAAGCAGTCCAGTTAATGATAACTTAATGGAACTATTGATTATGATTGATGCGTTAAAACGTGCCAGTGCGAAAACAATTAATGTGGTAATGCCATATTATGGTTATGCACGTCAAGATCGTAAAGCCCGTGCCCGTGAGCCAATCACAGCGAAACTTGTCGCAAATATGCTTGAAAAAGCAGGAGCAACTAGAATGTTGACATTGGATTTACACGCGGTTCAAATTCAAGGATTTTTCGATATTCCAGTGGATCATTTGATGGGTGCCCCATTAATTGCAGATTATTTCCTTGAACGTGATATCAAAGGCGATGATGTTGTTGTCGTATCACCTGACCATGGTGGAGTGACTCGTGCCCGTAAATTAGCAGAGTATTTAAAATCACCAATCGCAATTATCGACAAACGTCGTCCAAAAGCGAATGTAGCGGAAGTAATGAATATTATTGGACATGTAGAAGGCAAAACATGTGTTTTAATCGATGACATGATCGATACAGCAGGAACCATTTCACTTGCAGCGAATGCTTTGAAAGAAGCTGGTGCAAAAGAAGTTTACGCTTCTTGTACGCATCCAGTTTTATCAGGACCAGCTCTACAACGTATTGAAGATTCTGCAATCAAACGTTTAGTGGTAACTGATTCAATTTATCTTTCAGATGATCGTAAAATCGAGAAAATCGATGAAGTCAGTGTTGGTGAGTTAATTGGAGATGCAATCAAACGTATCCATGAAAATAAACCAGTTAGTCCATTGTTTGAAACAAAACATCGCTAATTAAGGTAAATAAAAACGAAATAGGCATTATTTTCTGTAGATAACTGTACAGAAAATAATGCCTATTTTTTATTTTTTTATAAAAAATAATATAAAACTATTTTATTAGAATAATGATAGTAAATTTTTGAAAAAAAAGCATTATGGACCTATTATATAGATAAAGAATGAAATAAGGGAGCGTGAGTCAAATGAGTAACACAACAAAATTTTTAAAGTCTTACCGTTTTTTACAAGTAGTTACAGGTGTAATGTACTTTTTTATGGCAATTTTGGCGTTAAAATATACATCTAATACACTCGTAGAATCAATTCAGATTTTTGGGGCATTTTCTGTAGTCAAGGGGATCTTTGAAATTGTGAATAGAGCGAATATCAAAAAGAGAACGAATCATAACCAATATTCTTCTTTTGCTTTAGGTATCGTTGATATTGTAATCGGAATTATAATGATCGTAAATACTTCTTTGGATTTAACAGCTTTAGCAATGCTATTTGGCATCTGGTTTATAGGGGATGCGGTTATTTCATTTTTCATGTTGGATTTGGCTAAAAAAATATCTGAGATTTACTATTATGTTTCATTGATTATTTATTTAATCGGTGGAGTCATCGGTCTAGTTTTATTGATAGCCGGTGATACAACGGTTGCTTCGGTTCCGACATTGATTAGTATTTACTTCTTATTATTTGGATTTGTAAAATTAGTTGGTGGTATGCTAAATCGTAGAGATATTCATGTGACAAACCAAACTCACAATTTAAAAAAGAGATTATAACAAAAGTTTCATAGGCTTTGGTAAATTGTCAAAGAGCTTAACTTCTCTATATTGATTATTCAGATTTTCATTGACGTAGCCATAACTCTTTGAGTTATGGCTACGTCAATTTGTTATATTTTTGGATTAATTTTTCTCGATACCCGCTGTCTGTTCTGCATACAATTTCCCATCGTACATCTTGAAAAATGGATAATAACACACAATTGACACCGCTAAGTTAATAAATGCAATCAACACAGCGCGGAAATCACCGCCAGTTCCTAAAAACGCACCGACTCCTACTGGAGAAATCCACGGTATTCCAGTAATTACTTTATTAACTAAGCCAACAGAAGTCGCAAAATAAGCAATTGTCACATTAATCAAAGGGGTCACAATAAATGGAATAATCAAATACGGATTATAAACAATCGGTGCCCCAAAGATTACAGGTTCATTAATATTAAACAAACCAGGTAAAACGGCAGCTTTTCCCAAAACCTTAAGTTGGTCTGATTTTGCAGCAAATATCATTAATAAAACCAAACCAAGTGTGCTGCCAGCACCGCCGATAAAAATATACATATTTACAAAATCACCAGCGAAAATATTTGTTCCACCATCAATATTTTCTGTCAAAGCGACTAATAAAATTGGATTAATAAAACTATTTTTAATCACCGCTGTACCATGGACCCCCACAGCCCACAATAAGTGAATCAACAGCATAATCACGATAATGCCTAGCCAAGAACCAGTTAAATCTTTTACAAATTCAAACGGTTTTGACAACAACCCATGTAAATCGGTATGAAAAACGGCTAAAATTGTATTAATAAACAACATCACAAACGCAATGAAAATCGCCGGAATTAAAGAAGCGAAAGCTTTACTTACACCATCAGGGACACCTTCAGGCATGCGGATGGTAATGTTCTTATTCACACATAGACGATAAATTTGCGTCGCTATCACCGCAGTAATAATCCCGATAAAAATTCCCACACCGCCAAATCGTGTAATCCATCCTCCAAGTGCAACACCATTATAAGTAATTGCTGTTTCACTTTCATTTTGGATTAATTGCGCACCGCCATCAACAATATCCGTTTGAACAATAGTCATCAAAAAGGCAAACAAACCTAAAATTGCGCCCACAAAACTGCTTAATCCGTCATTCTCTTCTTTACGATAGATATCCGTTAAGTAGTAGGCTGTAGCTAAACAGTAAAAAATAGCAATAGAGCCAATCGACATAGTCGTTGCAACGCTGTAAATCGGCGCAAATTTTAAAATTGTATTTTCAAAAAATGGTGCAAGTGGTGGAATGATTTGTGGCAAATTATTAATAATTAGAAAAATTGATCCAACGATCGTAAATGGTACTGTAATAATCCCGGCTTGCATAATTGCACGAATAAAACGCAGGTTTGCGACCTTATTTAATGGCGGCATCAATTTTGTTTCTAAAAACATAAATACTGTATTCATTTTTTTCTCCTTCCTTTATGAGGGCAATTGATTGGTTTCAATTAATGTTTTGTACCAGTAAAAACTGTCTTTTTTATATCTAGATAGTTCTTTTTCATCGTGTTCAGTACGATCAACGTAAATAAACCCATAGCGTTTACTGATACCTTCGTGAACGCTGACTAAATCAATAGCTGACCAAGGGCTGTAGCCAATTAAGTCAACACCAGCAGCAATTGCTTGCAAGCATTGGTCAATGTGTAAGTTTAAATAATTAATGCGGTAATTGTCGTGGATCTTGCCATCTGCTGTTAATTCATCTTTTGCACCTAAACCATTTTCAGTAATAATAATTGGTAAATGATAGCGATCGTAAAGAGTTTGCAGCGTCGTCTTTAAACCATCTGGATCAATCGTCCAATTGAATTCATTTTTAGCAAGATACGGATTAGTAAAGCCTTTGTAAAAGCCCCATTCCATAATATCTTCACTTTGCTGGTCGCTGATCCCATTTTTCATCCCAGCTTTTTCTGTTGGTTTTTCCACAGTGACCGTTGTATAAAAGTTCATTGCAACATAATCGGGAAAATGGGTTTCCATTAATTTTTTATCTTCTGGAGCAAAGGTAATGTGAATATTATTGCGATTTAAATAGTCTTTAAAAACAGTGTTATAACGTCCAAGACAAGAAAAATCCAAGTAGGCCCAATTTCTGACACTATTAAAATAAAGTGCAGCCTGATTGTCTTGCGGTTTACTGGTTGCTGGATAAACTAGAGAAATATTAGGAACAGGTCCAATTTTGCCTTCCGTGATTAATTCATGACAACGTTTAAATGCATATTTTTCAGCAATCATGAGATGGTGAAATTGTTGGTATTTTTCCTGTAATGGAATTTCTTTGCCGAGAATTTTTTTATCGACTAAAAGCATGATATTGGGTTCATTGATCGTTAGCCAATTTTTTACTCGATCACCATATGCTTCAAAAAGTGTTTCAGCGTAGTGAACAAAGGCATCCACGGTGCTGCGAACACTCCATCCACCTTCATCTTCCAACGCTTGTGGTAAATCGAAATGGTTTAATGTAATAAACGGTTGAATATCATATTTAAGTAACTCGTCAATCACTGCATTATAGTGATGTAAACCAGCTTGATTTATCTCACCTCGTCCGTTTGGGAAAATTCGTGTCCAAGCAATTGAAAAACGAAAAATCTTGATGCCCATTTCAGCTAGTAAACGAATATCTTCTTTGTAATGATGGTAGTGATCGACGGCTACCGTAAAATCTGCAATTTCATGATTGTCTCGTTGGCGAGTATCTTGAACACTGAGTCCTTTACCGTCACTTTGGTAAGCTCCTTCAGTTTGATGAGCGGAAATCGATGCGCCCCATAAAAAATTTTCTGGAAATGTATTTGTCATTGGTTTCTCCAATCTGTTATTTTTTTGTAAAGCGTTTTCTTTGGTCTTAGAATAAAGGATTGCTTATTGGAATTCAATACAATCAAAAGAACTGTTCATGAAAGTTTTTTTATGAACAGTTCGCAAGATAAACTTTAATTCGCAGAAAAACATTGAGCTAAGAAAAAGCGAACGCTTTTAGTATACCTTTTTTATTCAGTTAAGACTTCAACGGTGATTGGGTAGTTATTTAGCAAGATAGTTGGGGTGGAATCGGTATATAAAGTATCGAATAGGAACGTTTTATCGATCATAAAATGACTAACTGATCCTAGGTTGTTTGAGGCTGTATAAGTAAGTTTTGGACCTTTGGTATGCTGCAACATAGTTCGATAGATAAAGGATTCGTTCAGCGTTTTAGTGGTGACTTCATGAGCATTAATCCCAGCCGCTTCAATGATACAAAGATCAGCTTCGACTTTATTGAATGAATAAATCGCAAAATCACCGACAAGAGCCTTAGAATTTTTCTCTAATTCACCCCCACAAATGGAAATGACGGCATTAACTGAGGTATGGTTGAGCTGTAATGCCGAATAGTCATTGGTTACTATTTCTACTTCTAAATGAGCCAAACCGTAGATGATTTCGGTGGAAAAAAGACCTGCTCCAATAAAAATTCTCATCCCGCTGCTTACTAAAGGTTTAATTTTTGAAATGAAAATAGCTGTTGGAAATGAATAGCTGTTGGTAAATGTAACAGGCACTTGTGTTTGATTATCAAGTAATTTAACGCCACCATAAAAGCGTTCAATCATCTTCTTCTTTTCTAAAAATAACAAGTCTCTTCTGATAGTAACAGGAGAAACTTTAAAAAATTCAGCCAAATCAGTCACACTTGCTTGCTCAGTTTCATGTAAATATTCGATTAGTTTTTCTCGTCTTTTAAAGACATCGCCTTGGCTAGTTTTCATCCTTTTCCTCCAATCTTGAGTTAAATTCAGGTATTTTACTCATAGTATAGACATGTTTTAATGAAAAGGGCAACTTGTTCAGCTAGTGATTAGATGATATATTTTGTTAAACAATATTGAGAAATAAGGAAGGTCCTTGCTATGGTAAAATCAAATCCTTTTCCGTTTCACTTGTCATTAGCTAAAGTCAGTTATGCTCCGCCCAAAATAAGTGAAGGTTTAACGCTATTTCTTGTGCTGAGTGGCAGTCTGCAGGTCATAACGGCAAAACAAAAGTATCAATTGCAAACAGACGATTTGTTAGTTATTAATCCCTTGCAGCAATATCAGTTAAAAAGTACCGATAAAAATCTATTTTTATCTTTGCGTATTTCTAGAAAACCGTTGATACCAGATCTTAAAGACAATTGGATGCCATATATCGAATGTTCTACAATCGATTCTAAGGAAGTAGAAAGTGAAAAACTCCAAGAATTAAGAGAAAATTTAGTTCATCTTATGGCAGCATATTTTAAACAAAATCAGGAAAATGAGCTTGAAGTCTATCAATATTTATTTACAGTGCTTACTAACTTGGTAAAATCATTTCAAAAAAATATTGTTCCCATGCCTCAAGTTACAGCAGCGTTAACGGATAGTTGGATGAACGAACTAATAGAACAGATCCAAAATGAATACGATCAGCCACTTTCGTTGGAGGAATTAGCTAAAAGCAGTGGGGTTTCATATTATCACCTTTCCCGTTCGTTTAAAAAGCAATTGGGGGTTACTTTTACTGAATATTTGAGTCAAATTCGGCTAGTACATGCAACGGAATCTTTGCTCTTAACCAAGCAACCAATTATCAAAGTTGCGCTAAACAATGGTTTTTCAAATGCTAAAAACTTTCATCAATTATTCAAAAAGCACTACGGGCTAACACCAGCCAATTATCGTAAGAAATACTCATTGGCACAAGAACAAGTAAGCAAATCTATTGAAAAAGCTGACTATCAGGAAATTACAGGGCAAGCAGCGTTGCAAGAATTAGCCAAGTATTTAGCTGAAAAAGATATCGATGATGAAAATGCTGCAATCCAGCAAAAATTGGAACTTATTTTACCGAATGAATGTCAGCCGCCTTATCATCAAAGTAAAAAGATTATCAAAATTGGTCCAGCAAATGAAGGCTTAGCCAATGGTGTACAACGAGAACTTTGTATTTTGCAAAAGGATTTAGCTTTCGACTTGGTACAATTTGAAGGCTTTTGTGAAGAAACGAACTTTGATCACGATGTTTTGTTAGTCTCAGAGTATATTTTAAATAATCAATGGTTCGATTTTTTAGTCAAAATCCAGTTAAAACCCATGATTCAATTATTTTTGCCTGAAAATTATCAATCGAAAGAAGAGGCGCAATTATGGTGTGACAAACAACTAAAAATTATTCGCCATTTTCTAAACCGCTATGGGATGAAAGAAGTGAATCAATGGTATTTTCAATGGTCGTTACCTAAAGTGAGTAGTAGCTGGAGTGAAGAAAATTATTGGGCTTATCATTACTTTTATCGAAGATTAAAACAATTGCTACAAGGCTGCAAACTAGGGCTGATGTCTGTGCGTTCATTAGAAGACAGGGAGTTTCTACAATACCAGCGTTTTATTGAGGAACAGAAATCGCAAAATTGTTTACCGGATTTTATTAGTTTTCATGCAGACCCCTATACATCTGACTCTGTGAAAGGGGAGCATGCTGTACGTTTTAAGGAATACCAACAAGAAATTCTAAGTCGAGTAAACGCTGTGATCCAAACGACTCAAGAAGAATTGCTAGCGGATTGGGAACCAGAATTATTTTTGACTGACTGGAATACTTTGGTAGGTGAAGGAAATACATTCTCGGGTACTTTTTTCCGCTCAGCTTTAATTTTAGAATCCATTGTTGAACTTTCGGAAAAAGTTTCCGGGATTGCTTTTTGGTTGAATATAAAAGTGAAGGAACGCCAGACGCATTTGCGTGAAGACAGTAGTTTATCGGTTTTTTTATACGAAGAATTGCGGCGGCCACTCTTTTTTTCATTGCGTTTTTTGAATCATTTAAAGGGCGAGCTTGTTGCGTGCGGTGATGGCTACATTTTGACAAGAGATCAAGATCAATTTCAGCTACTACTTTATAATTCTAGCTACCTTGATCCACTTTATTCTGTAGATACGTTTCAAGTGCAATATCAGACGAAAAAGGTATCTATTCATTTAAAAGAATTACCTTGTGGAGACTATTTGATTCGAGAATATGTGCTGGATAAAGATCATGGTGGTATTTATAATGACTGGATCAGAGTTGGTGGACAAGTGGAAATTGATTATGAATTGCAAAAATATTTGGAGCAAAAGATTTTACCTAAATTTGAGCTGCAGAAAGAAAGAATTTCAGCTGATGGATATAAGTTAGAAAGTACATTGACATTGAATGCTTGTAAATTGTATTTGTTTCAACCGTTGTATTAAAGAAAATAAAAAAGTGAGGTGTTGACAGGAATAATTTCTTGCAATACCTCACAAATTAATTAGAAATTAGATAATTTATCTAGTTTCTTTTTTTAGTAAAAATTAAATAAAAAGCTAAAAGAAGTTGGGTTACACCTATTGTTAATAGAATACTTCGTTTACTTCCAAGTCCGGGCAATTGTTTTTCACTACTAGTATTCTTGTTACTATCAGAAGTGGTTGAATTAGAAGTTGCTACTTTGCTAGTTGTAGAGCTGGGATTTAAAGTACTACTATTAGAGTTAGAAGAACTTATGCTAGAACTTGACCCTTCACTTGTATTAGTCGTAGAACTATTATCGCTACTAGAGCTGGAAGAAGTTGAACTAGAATCTATTACTTCA
This sequence comes from Enterococcus sp. 5H, assembly GCF_028128615.1. Taxonomy (GTDB): domain Bacteria; phylum Bacillota; class Bacilli; order Lactobacillales; family Enterococcaceae; genus Enterococcus_L. The sequence continues at coordinate 188,230 of NZ_AMDP01000019.1, forward strand.
CTAATAGGACTTGCAGAAGTAGAGCTAGAACTTATAGATTCAGAACTAGATTCAGAAGTAGTAGAATCTGCTACTCCACTAATAGAGTCAGAAAAAGTAGTAGACGAATCAGAGCTAGGCTCAGAAGAACTAGAACTAGATTCAGAATTTTCAGCAGTAGAGTCATCAGAAGTAGAGCTAGAACTTGTAGATTCAGAAGTAGTAGAATCTGCTACTCCACTAATAGAGTCAGAAAAAGTAGTAGATGAATCAGAGCTAGACTCAAAAGAACTAGAACTAGATTCAGAATTTTCAGTAGTAGAGTCATTAGAAGTAGAGCTAGAACTTGTAGGTTCAGAACTAGATTCAGAAGTAGTAGAATCTGCTCCTCCGCTAATGGAGTCAGAAAAAGTAGTAGACGAATCAGAGCTAGACTCGGAAGAACTAGAACTAGATTCAGAATTTTCAGTAGTAGAGTCATCAGAAGTAGAGCTAGAACTAACAGAGTCAGAACTGGAATCAGAAACAGAAGAACTAGACTGAGAATTTTCAATACTAGACTCAGAAGTACTTGATATTTCGCTAGTACTGTTAGTAGAGCTAGAACTAGAGTCTGAAATAACAATATTTGTAGGTGTGATTGTGGCTCCATAAACTAAATCCCAACGATGTGTTTCACCAGCTCCAAGAAAAGTATCAACAATAATTGATCCATCAATATTTACACCAGTACCATCTAGTTTCGCATTTGGAGCTAAAATAGTTCCTTGCCAAGGTGCTGTGATAGTTAGCAAGCCAGAAAACAAAGTGTCATTTTGAGTGAAATTCCATAAGAAGGTACTTCCGGAAAAATCACCACCGCTTTGTTGGGGATTTCTTTGTGTGCCGTCAGTATAAAAAAGTTTAATGGGACTATTAATGGTATATGAACTTCCGGATGGGAGTTTGACATTTAGCAGCAATTTTTTTCCGGTTATTCCTTTTTCCAGTCCTTTAAATATCAATGGAGTATTCATCGTTAAAACATCAGGAGAAATATCTACAACTACGACAGATTTGTTAATTTTTGAAATATCAATTACCCGATTGTTGAAATCTGAAAACATACTATTGTTAACAACTAGATCTGGTGATAAACCTGCTAAAGTAGTATTGACCGTCCGTAATCGTGCAAATTCAAGATCAAAATCAATATATGGCGTTTGATCGTCTTGAAAAACTTGGCTAGAAGTTAAATGATCTAAAAAAGTACCATTAACTTTAGGACGATTACTATTTGAACGATCAACAGTTATTGTGTTGCCAACGACAAATTTATTCTTATTTGGACCACTAATAAAAGAAGCACTATTAATAGACGTGATTATTTGCACATAATTGTATTCTTTAGACGAATAATTGCTGGTTCCAAAATCCGCATTTTGTCCAGTTAAATTTCTTGTAGCGATATTCCCATCTGTATGACTCCTCAAATAAACTTGGTTAGCGAAAATATGAAAATACTGTGCTGCACCTAAAAGACTAGATTGGGCTGAAGGGACGTCCGTATAAAATGTACCACCATCGTAAATTGAAGAAGAAACAGCCGCTAAAGGAAAGGAAACAGTCAATAATATGGAGCCAATTAGTAAGTTAAGTTTTTTCATAATTTTCACCTGCTTTTCAATGTTTTTCACCAATGTTTATCCAGAAAATATCTGTATGATGATTATATTTATTATAATTCGTTTGCATAAAATATATTTTATATTTGTATTTAAAAATAACAAAAAACATATTGTTGTGATGGGTAAAACGTTTATTTAACAGTGTTAATTCAATTTTGGTTTTTTAAAAGAAAAAAATGAATAGTATATTTTCATACAAGAAAATGTTCATTTTTTAATTTAGCAAGAGTTCTAAAGATCAAGAAAATTTTTTTAGACAAGCTAATTTGAGCAAAAAAAGCGACCGTTTTTTTGCTTTTTCGAATTATTTTTCTCCAATATTTAAATAATAAGACAACATAGAGCAATTAAAGTGATTTATGTTTGCTTGTTTTTTTATATAATAAATCATAAGGAAAGCGTTTTCTTATATTTAGATAATGGAGGGGAAAAATGGAAACACAGATTGAAAAAACAACAGTAAAAAAAAGTAGTGCTGGATTGATTTTTGCATTAATGGCTGGTTACTCGATGATCTATATGGATAAAAATATGATCTCGACAGCTGTTCTGCCAATTGCCAAAGAGTTTAATTTAGATGCCGGGCAAACAGGGATGATTATGTCGTTCTTTTTCTTAGGTTATTCCTTGATGCAAATTCCAGGTGGTTGGTTAGCCGATAAGATTGGTGCTAAAAAAGTTTTGATGTTGTCACTCGCAATTATTTCGGTTTTTTCATTTGCATTTGGAACAGTTAGTAGTTTGATGTTGTTTATGGCAATTCGTTTTTTTGCGGGCATCGGACATGGGGGGTATCCGCCAAGTTGCTCTAAATCAATTGCCGATAATTTTCCACAAGAAAGAAGAACGTTTATTCAATCACTAATTCTTTCTACTTCAGGGATTGGCGGAATTTTGGCGTTTACACTGGGGACGAATTTAATCAATGCTAATTGGCGTTATGGTTATTTAGCTTTAGGGACATTGTTCGCGGGAGCATTGGTGTTAGTAGCGATTTTCGTTCCTAACAATGCAGAGAATAAAAAAGTTTCACGTAATCATGTATCTCCGATTAAATTTAGTCAAGTTATAACCAATCGTAATGTTTTAGTGTTATTTGTAGCGATGTTGTTATTAAACTTTTTGTTGTATGGAAACATGTCTTGGTTACCAAGCTATCTAGCGCAAAAATTCTCAATCGACCTTAAAACAATTGGGTATTTACTCGCGGTTAATGCAATTTTCCAAACGATTGCCACGATGTTTGCAGGTGTGTTATTGTCGAAACTATTTTTGGGTAAAGAAAGGATGTTTATTCTTGGGGCAACGATTTTGTCGGCTGTGCTAATTGTAGCTTTTGTATTATCGAATAATCTCGTCTTATCAATGATATGCTTAATTGCCGTTAGCATGGTTTCAGTCAATGCTTTTACAGCGATTTTCACATGGCCGCATAAAATTATGGACCCATCAATTATTGGTTCGTCCATCGGAATTATTAATACTGGTGGGACATTGGGTGGCTTCTTAGCTCCGTTAATCTTAGGTCAATTGATTAAAGCGGCTGGTGGATCATTTACCTTAGCCTTTAGCTTTATGGCTGTAGCGGGTCTGCTTTGCGGGCTTTGTGTATTGGGAGTGAAAAAATAAGCGTAATGTCAGACAGAAAATTTAAATACAAAAGCGCCTTTGATATTATCGGACCCATTATGGTTGGACCCTCCAGTTCACATACCGCTGGTGCCGTTAAAATCGGAAATATGGCGCGAAAACTATATAAACAACTACCGCGAAAATTAATAGTAACTTTTTTCGGTTCATTTGCTGAAACATATAAAGGTCATGGAACAGCCGTGGCGATTGTTGCTGGTGTTTTAGGTTTTGAAACCAATGATGAACGTATTCCAGAGGCGATTAAGATTGCGGAAAATCAAGGTGTAACAATTGAATTTTTAGTCAGCACAAAGGAAACTGAACATGCAAATACAGTTAATTTAGAATTAATTAATGCGCAAGAAAAACTAAATCTAACGGCAATCTCAATTGGCGGAGGCAGTATTCAGCTAACAGAAATTAATCATTATTCAACATTACTGGATCAAACGCAAGGGAATGGACTAGTTTTGACAGCAGATCAACCAAAAAAGGCTCTTCCTTGTGTGAAGGACGCCTTAGAAAGTCCAGCTTTTGTCCAAGTTCAACAGTTAAATAAAGAAACGGTTATTTTTGTGGAAACTGTCAGTGATATTAGTCAAAAATTATTAGCAAAAATCAGAGAAATACCGGGAATTACAGCAGCATTGCCGACAACCGGCTAAAGTGGAAGGCGTGAATTTTTTGTTTGAATCAATCGAAGAACTTGTCCAGCGAGCAGAAGTAAAACAATGTAAAATAGCGGAAATTATGATTGCTCAAGAAATAGAAACTTCTGGACGCAGCCGCTTAGAAATTATGAATCAAATGGAGTTAAATTTAGATACAATGGAGCAAGCTGCTGCTAAAGGAGTTCAAGGTGTCCGTTCTCATTCTGGATTAACAGGCTATGATGCGAAAAAATTACACGCTTATTTAGATCAAAAAAATGTTTTAACCGATGATACCTTTGTCAAAGCTTTGTGCTATGCCGTAGCAACAAATGAAGTAAACGCCGCGATGGGGATGATTTGTGCGACACCAACGGCTGGTTCAGCTGGGGTTGTTCCGGGTGTGTTGCTCGCGTTTCGTGAAAAACTTAAAGCTACACGTGAGGACATGCTGAGCTTTTTATTTACAGCAGCGGCATTTGGTTTTGTTACAGCGAATAATGCCATGATCTCAGGAGCCGAAGGCGGTTGTCAGGCTGAAATTGGTTCAGCTTCCGGTATGGCGGCAGCTGCTTTAGTCGAAATGGCAGGCGGCACTCCACGGCAGGCAAGTCAGGCGTTTGCAATTGCTTTAAACAATTTGATTGGTTTAGCCTGTGATCCGGTGGCTGGTTTAGTTGAAATTCCTTGTATTAAAAGAAACGCAGGGGGCACATCAAACGCGATCAGTGCAGCAGAAATGGCATTAGCGGGTATCGAAAGCGAAATTCCAGCAGATGAAGTAGTAGAAACGATGTATCGAGTTGGACGTAGTATGCCGGCAGATATTCGAGAAACAGGAATTGGCGGCTTGGCAGGAACAAAAACGGGGAAGAGAATCGCTAAAGAATTATTTGGTATAGATAGATAAAGGGGAAACGAGATAAAAAAGGTTGAGTAGATCATGAAGAAAAGGAGCAAAATAATGGATGCAAAACAACAAATAGCGGAACTAATCGAAGCAAAAAAAGAGCAATTTATTACTGCAGCAGATCAAATTTGGGGCACGCCTGAAACACGCTTTGCAACAACAGAATCGGTTAAGCCATTTCTTGAAATTTTAGAAAAAGAAGGATTTTCAATTGAAACAGGTGTAGCCAATATGGAACACTCTTTTGTTGCAACATATGGCAGTGGTAGTCCAGCTATCGGGATTCTTGCTGAATATGATGCATTAGGGAATCTAAGTCAAGTAGCTGATTTAGGTGAACAGAAAGCTGAAGTAGAAGGCGGGAACGGACATGGCTGTGGTCATAATTTATTAGGAACAGGTGCCTTAGCAGGAGCAGTGGGCATTAAAGATCTGATGGCACAAGAAAAACTAACAGGAACAATTAAATTATTTGGTTGCCCGGCGGAAGAAAGTGGCTATGGTAAAGCTTTTATGGCACGTGATGGTGTGTTTGATTGTTTGGACGTTGCACTTACTTGGCATCCAATGGACACAACTATGGCGTGGGGGTTAAGTAGTTTAGCTGTTTATCAAGTGTATTACAACTTCAAAGGAATCTCAGCTCATGCAGCAGCAGCTCCTGAACAAGGACGTAGCGCATTAGATGCGGCTGAATTAATGAATATCGGTGTACAATTTTTACGTGAGCATATTATTGACGAAGGTCGAGTTCACTATGCTTTTATGGACGCAGGTGGAGAATCAGCAAATGTCGTTCAGCCGACAGCGAGTTTGTATTACTTTATTCGTGCACCAAAATTAGAACAAGCCGAAGCTATTTATAAACGAGTCAATAAAATTGCTGAAGGCGCGGCTCTAATGACCGAAACAAAGCTAGAAATTGTGTTTGATTCAGCTTGTGCCAATTATTTACCAAACCGAGCAGTTACAACTGCAATGAATGAAAATTTAGCTGTGTTCGGTGATCTGAATTTATCCAAAGAAGATCAAGAATACAGTCAAAGATACTATGATAGTTTAAATGAAGCGACTAAAGAAAGCTTAATCGCTAGAGCAAGACAAAGTAATCCAACAGCAAGCGAAGGAGAAATCGAGCGTCTGGGAACAATGCCAGTACTAGATCAAATTGGTCCTTTGGTCTTTACCGATGCAACATCAGGTTCAACGGATGTTGGTGATGTAAGCTGGGTTTGTCCAACTGCCCAAGTCTTAATTGGCTGTGAACCACAAGGAACACCGCCTCATTCATGGCAATGGGTAGCTAATGGCAAATCTTCTGTAGCACATAAAGGATTGTTAGCCGCAGGGAAAACCATTGCAACAACTGCATACGATTTACTAACGAATCCAGAATTAGTAGCTAAAGCTAAAGCAGAGCATGAAATAACAGTAGGTGGGAAAAAATACCAATCAGCTATTCCAGCAGAAGTGATGCCGAAATAATCACTGAGTAGTTAAGTTATCATCTAAATATGATGCCAGTTTTGATTTAATTCAATTTTTGACTATTAAGAGCTTGATACATGACATGATTAGTTATGTATTAAGTTTTTTTATTTTGTTATATTATATATAGAAAATACAGATTATTATTGTTTATATTTTTTGAGAAAAATATGTTTTTTCTGTGTTATTATGTATAAGTCTAATTAATAATATAGTAAGAGTAATAACAATTAATTGAAATAAAGGAGTGACCAGAATTGAAAGCTGAATTTATAAAAATAAATGAAAACAAAATTAAAAATGCCAGTAAGCGAATCTACATAGCAGTTACTTTAATCGGAATTGTTTTTTCGGCGATGCTGGCTACAGACAAAACTTTTGCAGAGAATATGATACCGTCAGTTGAAAAAGATAGTGCGGATGAAAAAAATAGCGATATCTCCAATGCTCAGTTTGCCAATGACAATAATAAATCTATTTCACCACAAGAAAGCGATATCCGAATCATTTTAAGTGAGAATGAAAAAGAGTGGAACGATTACATCGGCAAAATAATGCCACTCATGAATGAATTAGGAAGTAAGGTCTTTAATACAAATTTTCAAACAAGATATGATAAATTATTTGATCGTATGAGCGATGTCACTTGGGCTACTCTAGAGATACCCTTAGAAGATAGAAATCAAGATTTTTATAACTATTGGTTACCAGAACTGGCGAGTATTTTGGCAGATTTGCAACAATTAGAAAAAGACATTAATGCAAGTCTACCTACTGAAACCAGAAATTACATGATTAAGTATTTAGACGAGTATGGCAACCCTATCCCTGGTGTCCAAGAGGTGATAAAAACAGCAAAAAAAGGTGAAACTATTACAGAAATTGCTCCAGAAATAGATGGATACTTTGTATTGAACGGAGAAAAAGTTATCACTCAAACGATTGAAGAAAATACAATTTTTACATTTTTATATAGTAATGAATTAAAAAGAATCGACCTTTATTACGACGTAATTGGAGATAGTACAGCTCAGGTGGGAGAAGTTAAAAAGTATAAATATAGTCAAGTTGAATTCTTTAATGACGGAACTAAGACAGAAACGATAGTTAATGTAGAAGATACCTCCCAATCCCTGATAAGTTCAAATCCCAATGACATTATTAATGGCGGAAGTATCCGTTTTAGTAGTGAAGGTACAAGAACAATTACAAGTGGGAGTGGTAAGACTTTAACCGTAGTCGTTAACTCTGCAACTAAAGTTGATGACTCTAAACTTAACAAAGCAATTAAAAGTGCTGAAGATTTGCTAAAAAAAAAAACGTATATAACGACCAGAGATCTTGAAGTTGCAATTTTAAAAGGCAAGGAAATGCTAACCAATGCTCATTGCACGCAAGAGCAAGTGGATGAATGTACCAAAAATATTATAGATAATATGAATGCATTAAAGGTATTAAAAAGTGATAGCGACGCTGGAAATAATAAAGTACAAAACAATAATAATTCCGCTGATAGCAAAAAGCTTGGAAACAGTAGCAATCAAAATAATAACCAGAATCATCATCATCCTTACCCAATAAATAGCAGAAATTCAAACAAAGTTAAACTACCGAAAACGGGTGAAATTGTAAACGTCAATGGAATAATAATTGGTTTATTTATCACTATGCTGTCAGTTATAACAATACTTAAAGAAGTAAAGGTTAAGCAAAAATGAAAATATGGCTTCAATTTGAGGCTGGGATAGCAATAATGAATCTTAAGAAAATAATTTAGCGTATTGGTTTGATTTTCGAAAATAAATATCACTATTTTACTTTATCGGATAACAAATTTCGGTAATATACAACGTATCTCGTTCCTCAGTAGCTGGACTGGTATGATAGATGTTAAACGGATTTCCTGAACGTACATAGTTGTTCAATTGTAACCAGTTTTGCAGATCTTTATGAACGTTAGGTATTGAAGAGTAGCCACCACTAACCACAACAGAGGCAACTAATCCCGGTAAAAAATAGTTAGCCGCAGGATAAATAGATTGTAGCGTTTTAGGAATTTCTATCAGTACTTCAATGTCAATCTTACCTGTACAAGGATGGAAAATGGCAATTGATTGATTTAGTTTTGCCAAATCTTGTTTTCTAATAGTGGAAAAAAGCTGTTGCCATAATTGCTCCTCGTGATAGTAAGAGTCAACTTTTTTACGATAGGAAATGCACAGAATTTCAGGTAATTGTTTTGTTTCTATTGGATAATTGACTAGATTGTCAGGTGAAGCAGTTGCCTTTTTTTCTAGAAGCTGCAAATAGGAAAGTTGCAGTTTCTTTTCTGCTAATTCTGTTTCTAATTGCTTTTTTTGTGTGGTTAAATACTCGGATTCTTCTATTGATTCAGTCAAAATAGTTTTGATTTCGGTTAGTGATAACCCGATATTTTTGAGTGAACGGATATGATTAGCTTGGTTGATTTGTTCAGGTGTGTAGTAACGATAGTTGTTTTCTTGGTCCGTTAATGCTGGTTTCAGTAACCCGATTTTGTCATAGTGCCGCAGCATCCGGGAACTAATAGTAGTTAGTTTAGAGAATTCACTAATTTTAAACATTTTTTCTCCTTAAGAAATCCTTCGCTGATTTTTTACTATTATACTATTTTCTGACGATATCTGTACACTTGACTTTAACATTATGATAAGGTTTACAATAAGAACAAGTTAGCGAAAATAAAGGAGGTTAATTTGTGAGAAGTTATGAAAACAAGCAGGAATTAATCCATGAAATCAAAACTCGCTTTGAAAAATATGATAGTGAATTCGACCAAATTCCAGAAGTATTAAAAGATCAACGGATCGAAGAAGTGGACAAGACTCCTTCAGAAAATTTATCTTATCAGCTCGGTTGGGTGAATTTGCTTCTTCAATGGGAAAAAGATGAACAAGCAGGAAAAATAGTGGAAACACCAGCAACAGGTTATAAATGGAATAATTTAGGTGGTTTGTATCAGTCGTTTTATGAAAAATATGGTAGTTACAGCTTGGGCAAACAAAGAGCGATGTTAAGAGAAACGGTTAATGAATTGTGTGATTGGGTTGCTACCTTGTCTGACATAGAATTGTTTGAAGCAGGACAAAGAAATTGGGCAACTACTAAAGCAATGTGGCCGGTCTATAAATGGGTTCATATCAATACGGTTGCACCGTTTACGAATTTTCGGACTAAAATCAGGAAGTGGAAGAAGCTTGCGGAAGTCAAATAATTAAAAAAATAAAGAGGCTGAGACAAAAGCGTTTAGCTCCGAGAACCGGGTAGGTACTGTGCAACATCAACTCGGTTCTCGTTGTGTTTTACAGCAATAAGAAGGGATTCACGAAAATTGCCAAGAATCACCATGAGCTTGCGAATGGATGATGACTGGTACCTACTCGGTGGCTCTTCAAATTTTTGTGAATTTCGGCTTATTTCCGAAGCCTTCAATTCTTAGAGCTTAAGCTCTTAGAAATTGATGTGATCGGAACGAAGTGGAGTAGCTGCTTTTTTCTCGCCGTTTATTCGGGTCTAGTGAGTGAAACAAAACTGATCTTTAGTTTTGTCGATTACGTTTAATAATTATTCTGTATCTCTAAATGTGCTGTATCATACAACACACGAGCATGATTTTCTTTAATCATTTTCTTTTCTAATAGATTTCCAGTTCTTTTATCAATACATTTTCTGAAAATTTGACCGTTGCGAAATACTTGGTCATTTTCTTTGGAAAAATATTCATTTTCAGCGCGAATATGATAGCTATAAAGCTGTTCATTATCTGAGCGGAGCTCGCCATTAAGGTGAGTTTCGCTAACAGAAATAATTAACTGATAAGTATTTTCCGTATTATTTTTGAACCGATAATCAAGATAGTTATAAACGATGGATGTTCCTGTTCCAAAAGGAATTTTACGACCGAAATCAGGGAAAAGATCCAATCCGTCGTGGTGGTGATGCTCTATAATTTCTAATGGTGAATGTAAAATAATCCAATGAATCAAATTCGTGAATTGACATAGACCTCCGCCAAGCCCAGGCCGTACTGAATCGTTAAAAATTGTCACCCCATTTTTATAACCTTCTTTTGCAGAGCATTTACCAACTAGATGCCAGAATGAGAAGGTTTCATTAGGTTTAATTAAAATATTTGAAACTTTAGGCGCAGCTAATCGCAGATTGGTAGCTTTATTTTCCTGTAATGTTAGGTCGGTATTGCCTAGTTGTCTACGGATCAATGAAGTATGTTTGTAAACGGATACAGGTAGATATGAAGCTTGCTTAGATTGAGAAAGCTGCTCTCGTTGAATAAAATCTTGCAGTTTTCGCTGTAGAATATTCTTTTTAACGGAGATTTCATAAGTGAGTGGTGATAGTTCGCTAAATAATTTCCTTTTCATTTTTCTATAACTCCAATTCCATTCTTTTTATAACGATATAGTAACATAAAAGTATTGAAAATGAAATGAAAATGTAATATAAAGTTTGTTTAGTGTCTAGACAAAGTGAGTTAAAAAAAAAAACGATGAACCAGCATGATTAGGAAAGCTAGGTTCATCGTTTATTTTTTAATTATTTATCAATGCTTCAAAAGTCAATTCTGTCATAGACCTTACTTGAAGATCAGCGCCTTTTAATTCTTCTGTTGCTGAAATTCCTACAGCATACATTCCTGCGGCTTTAATACCTTCAATACCTGCTTGTGCATCCTCAAAACCAATGGCATCTTTTGGATCAACATTGATACTTTTGGCAGCTTTTATAAAAATTTCCGGATCAGGTTTGCCTTTTTTTAAACTTTCCGGATCAACGATATGTCCAAAGAAATCAAGGACACCGAGTTTTTCTAGAATCATTGGGGCATTTTTAGAAGCTGAAGCAATAGAGCAAGGGATTTGCTGTTTTTTTGCTTGAACCAAGAAATCATGAACACCTGGAAGTAGATCTTTTTCGGAAAGATTTGCTAAAAGTTTTACGTACTCATCATTTTTCTTTTGTGCTAATTCTTCCTTCTCTGCTAAGGAAAAATCATTTTCTCTTTGACCATAAGCCAAAATTTTATCCAGTGAATCCATACGGCTGATGCCTTTTAATGTTTCGTTGAATTGTTCGTCAATCGTGATTCCCAGACTACTTGCTAGATCTTTCCATGCAATGTAATGGAATTTTGCTGTATCAGTAATGACACCGTCTAGGTCAAATACAAAGCCTTTTTTCATCGTTATTCTCCTAACTGATTTTTGTAGATAATTGTCTGTTCTTCATTTGCTTTTAGTTGATAAGGATGTTCTTTAATAGTAATAGTAGCATCCTGACTTGCACGGATTTGAACAGTATTTTTAGAAATAGTCAACGTGTATTGAATTCCTTTATGCTCAAGATTAAAGTGAATATCTTGCCAATATTTCGGTATATTTGGGTGAATCGCTAAAATGTTTTCTTTAATATCAATACCTGCATAAGTCGTTAAGGTAACGTAAATAGTTGCTGCCATAACACCTGTATGAATACCTTCAGCGGTTGTTCCACCTTGAATATCTTGATAGTCAGAATGCAGTGCTTCTTGATACAATTTCCAAGATAAATCATGGAAACCAACTTCTTCTGCCAGCTGAGCGTGAACGATTCTTGAAAGAGTTGAGCCATGAGAGGTTCGGTTTAAATAGTACAATAGATTTTTTTCAAGATAATCAACAGGTAGATCATAGTTTAAATCTGCCAAAATTTCATCGATCTTTCCTTTGTTTAGGTTATAGAAAAGCATCAAGGTATCTGCTTGTTTGGCTACTTTGTAGTCATCTGGTGATTGACCTTCTGCTTTTAAAATCCGATCCATGCGGTAAATATTGCCATATTTTTCTTTGGCTTGTTCCCAATCAATCTCTTTCAAATCAAAATAGCCTTCATATTGCGCGATAATACCATCTTCATTGATTTCGATCGCTAAAAGATTACGGATTTCCGCCATTTTTTCTAGATTTTCTGGTGTAATACCAGTTTTATTAAATAATTTGGCTTGTTCTTGCGTATTTAGTAATGAGAGGATTGTTTCTAATTCTTCAAATAACCAAACGACCATTAAGTTGGTATAGGCATTATTTTTCAAGCCGCTTTCAGTACTATTAGGATAGGCTTCATGAAATTCATCTGGTCCCATAACTTTATCAATAAAATAGCGTTTAGTAGCTTCATTATAAGTTGCAGCACTGCGCCAAAAATTAGCGATTTCTAAGAGCATTTCTGCGCCATATTCTTTGATGAATTGATCGTCACCAGAGCTATTCCAGTAGATCCAAATATTATAAGCAATCGCCAGAGAAACATGACGTTGTAGAATACTATGGTCTTCACCCCACTCGCCATTTAGTGGATTTAAGTGCAGTTTCTGTGTATCTTCACTGCCGTCGAGACCAGATTGCCACGGATACATTGCGCCTTCATAATTGCTTTCCTTAGCATTTTCTTTGGCTTTGTCTAAACGATTATAACGGTACATTAATAGCTGTTTGGCTGTTTCTGGGAAATGGAGGATATAAAATGGCAAAATAAAGATTTCATCCCAGAATATATGACCACGATAAGCTTCACCGTGCAAGCCGCGGGCAGTTACGGATACATCAAGTTCATTATTATTGGTTGGTGATGCCGAAACAAGTAAGTGATAAGTATGGATACGTAACAATTTTTGGGACATTAAGTCGCCAGAAATCTGAATATCTGATTTTTCCCAAAGTGCTGACCAAGCTTGTTGACTTTCTGCAAATTCATCATCAAAAGAAGCTGCTTCTGGAAGTAGGCTTTTCCAATTAGAAGTAGCGATAGATGCCTTCACTTTGACCTGTTTTTCAATAGTGTAGGAAGTGTCTTGCTCAGCAAAAAAAGTCACAGTTTGCTCAATAATCTCTTTAGATAGTACGTTTTCAATAGCAGCTGAGGTGAAAAAATCGCCAGTAATGGTTGCTGTTTGCTGAACATTTATTTTTGAATGATTCGTTTGAACCTGAATTAAAGTTTGATTTTTTTCTGCTTCAAGTTGAGTAACATGGAAATGTTTAGCTGTTAAATTGCGGTATCTTTCCACATTAAAGTTGAAAACAGAACCGTCAGTTATTGTTTTAACGGTAATCTTTTTAGAGAAGTTTAATGGTTTGAATGAGTATTTGATACTGTAATTATTCATTTTGGCCATATTAACAATTTTTTTGGCAGTTATTTTTATTTGATGCTGATGTTCATCTTCAATAATCATCTGAGAAGTAAACAATCCAGTTTTTAAATCCAAATTTCTGTGTAAGTAGTGTAGGGTTGATTTCTCTACTGTTAGCCATTCATTCGTTCCTTCAACTTGCAGACTGATATATTGATTGTTTGGTGTATTGACAAAATCTTCGTTTTCCACAATTTGTCCAGCAATTTCTGATTGTTCTTCGTTATAAAGTCCGGCAATATAAGTGGCTGGATAGTTTTCTTTAGATAAGGTCATTTCAGGAACGGTTCCGCGCAAACCCATAAAACCGTTACCAATCGTTAACAGTGATTCAACCGAATATTCTTCTTTTCCAGGAGTATAACCGTAATAGTCTAGATTCCAAGTAAGTTGTTCTCTTTTTTTATCAAAAGCAGATGTTAGATCTTGGGCTATATCAGCTTCAGACCTTGTAAGGATGGGGATATTTAATGCTTCAGAAAAATGTTTGACTAGATTGTCCAGACCAGCATTCAGAGGCGTAGTTTTTTGATTTTCTGAGTAAAAACTAGTTGAAACTGGATTAAATACACCACCAATTACGGTAGTAAACTGTTCTTTAATCTGTTCAATTAGTTGGTCAGCAGTTTCAGGAAAATTAAAATCAGTGAACGAGAAAGATTGTTCAGATAGAGTTTGTTGTTGCGTCTGTTCGCAAACCTCTAATGTATTTGAAGTAAGGGTAAATAGTAAAAATTTCATGGTAGAGTCTCCTTGCAATAGTTATTTTTTGCAACTTGTATAGACATGTTAGTGATTTCATTATAGTATGGAATGCTTGTAAATACAAGTGGGATGATAGAAAAGGATTGACTAAAGTTCCTCGTTTAGTTAGGAAGAATGCTATTTTTTTAAGAGAGAGTGTGCTATCATTTTCTTTGAGAATCCTAAGGTGGAGGGGTAAAAGTGAATAAATTTCATGATATATTTTTGGAATTAGAAAAAGGGATTTTAGAAGGTGAATATCAGCCTGGGACATTATTGCCAAGTGAAAATCAATTGGTTGAGCGCTATTCAGTTTCTAGGGAAACAATTCGCAAAGCTTTGAATCTACTGATAAATGCTGGCTATATTCAGAAGAAACAAGGTAAAGGTTCGATTGTTTTAAATGTTCGGAAATTTGATTTGCCGATTTCTGGGGTAATTAGTTATAAAGAATTACAAAATGCTCAGCAAATCCATAGCGTAACGAAAGTAGTTGAACTAAAGGAAGAAAAAGTTAGTGAATCATTAGCACGTCTGACTGGTTGGAAGAAAGACGATGCTGTGTGGCGATTAGTTCGACAAAGGGAAATTGACGGTGAAGTGGTTATTGTAGATATTGATTATCTGTTGAAAGAAATCATCCAAGATTTGCCGAAAGAGCGGGCAGCAGATTCAATCTATGATTATTTTGAAAACGATTTAGGTTTAGCGATTAGCTATGCGCAAAAAGAAATTACGGTTGAAGCAGTGACGGAAGAAGATCAAAAATTAATGGATATTTCAGATGACACTCATGTAGTTGTTGTTCGCAGTGTGGTCAATTTAGAGGATACACGTTGTTTTGAATACACAGAATCTAGACATAGATTGGATAAATTTAAGTTTGTAGATTTTGCGAGACGAAGGAAAGCCTGATTCAAAATGGCGTAAGCAGGGAGTTGAACAAGTGTGTATGTTGGTTTCATTTATTTTATTGTCATTATTTTAGCGAATACGGTTGGGGCGATTTCTGGAATGGGTGGCGGAGTAATTATTAAGCCAGTTATGGACACACTTCATTTTCATCCATTAGCAGCCATTTCTTTTTACTCAAGTGTAGCAGTTTTTACGATGTCAATTGTATCTACCTTAAGGCAAATGAAAAACGGTTTGAAATTAAAAATTCCAGTTGCTATATTTGTTTCTTTGGGATCGGTGGTTGGTGGAATTATAGGAAATACAACATTTGATGAGTTACTCAAGCTACTTTCAGATGAAAAATACGTTCAGACCATTCAAATTATTTTGACCTTGATTACATTGCTATTTGCTTTTTTCTATACGAAATTTGGCGAATCAAGGTCGTATAATTTATCCCATCCGTTATGGTATGTGATGGTTGGTTTATTTTTAGGATTCATCTCCACGCTGTTGGGGATTGGCGGCGGTCCAATTAATGTGGCATTGTTGATGTTGTGTTTTGGTATACCGATTAAAGAAGCTACCGTTTACTCGATTATCACGATTTTCTTTTCGCAAGCAGCTAAATTGGTGACGATTGCTCAAACAACTGGTTTTAGCGGATTCGATTTAGCCATTTTATTTTACGTGATTCCAGCAGCGATTATAGGCGGTTTTGTGGGAGCTTTAATTAGCGGAAAAGTTTCTGCTGATCGAGTGACTCAAATTTATCAAGTCGTAATTCTATTAGTATTATTGCTTAATATTTGGAATGGGATACAACTATTTATTTAAACATACAAGGCTGAGCTAGAACGGATTATTCGTTTTTCTTAGTCTTATTTTTATTGCAATGTACGTATAGAATGTTACCTGATTTATGATACAATCAAAAAGGGATCAATCTAAACAAAAAGGAGAAATAAGATGAGAAAGATGATTTATGGTAGTTTAATGGTTATGTTAAGTGTATTAGTTGTTGGATGTGCTTCAAGTACAGCGGAGAACATCGAAATTAATGATGATAAGGTTCCATCGATTTACTCTGTAATTGGAGAGAAAAAAATTGTTGGGACAAATAGCGAGGTTGAAAATAAAGTTCGCAAAACAACATTGACGTACAAAGCTGGCAGTATTAGTGAAAAAGAAATGCAAGAGTACATTGATTATCTGCGTGAAACAGAAAATTACGTATATACATTAGACACAAAACAATCAACAGAGGGAACAATGCTTCAATTAGGTAAAGAATCTGTGACGAGTGGTAAAATCATACTAGTTGATGTGTTATATCCGGCAATGGCTAGTGAAAGTGTGAAAATAATGTACCGCTCAGGCGAGGGATCATTAAAAATAAACGAATAAATAGTCGTGGAGGTTGTTTATGGACTATCATGTTAAGAAATTTTCAGAGCTAACAACAAAAGAGCTTTTTGATATTGCTAAATTACGTATTAAGGTTTTTGTGGTGGAGCAAAACTGTGCTTATCAAGAATTAGATGAGTTAGATGAACAAGCGTGGCATACATGGTTACAGGAGGATAATGAAATTGTCGGTTATACAAGGATTATTGATAAAGGCGAAACGGTAACCTTTGGCAGAGTCTTAGTGAATCCTGATTATCGCAGAAAAAATTTAGGGAAAAAGCTTTTAGAAGAAACCTTGAATGTGATAGCTGGAAATTATCTGGATCGTCCAATTATAATTAGTGCTCAAGCACATTTAACAGAATTTTATGGTGCATTTGGATTTAAACAAACTTCCGACATATATCTGGAAGATGATATTCCTCATATCCAGATGAGAAAATAAGAAAAGCCTTGCGAATTAGCTATCTTAGCTTACGTCGCAAGGCTTTTTATATACTATTATACAGGTTTGTCGGTGTTGTTTTTGCCGGATTTATCAGCATTTTGAGCAGCCAATAAGTCACGGATTTGTTCAAGATAATCGTCAGTTGTAGGAGCTGCAGGTGCAGTTTCTTCTTCAACTTTTTTGCGAGCTTGCATTTTGTTGACTGCTTTTACAACTAAGAATAAGACAAATGCAGTAATTAAAAAAGTAATAATAGCACTAATCACATCACCGATCTTAAATGGCACACCTTTAACTGAAAAGACCAATGCACCTAATGCATCGTCAGCACTTTGTTTTCCTGTTGTTAATACAAAAACTAAGCTAACTAACGGTGTAATCAATCCGTCAACAACTTTAGTAACAATCGCAGTAAAAGCAGACCCAATCACGACCCCAACGGCTAAATCAAGCACGCTGCCACGCATAATAAATTCTTTAAATTCTTTTATCATAAATATCTCCTCCTTTTCTCAAATTCAGTATACAGAAAAAATGAAAAATTTTACAATGATAGACTCTTAGATAAAGGAAAGACCGCTTAGCTGTGCTATAATTAAATAGATGCAGAAAAATCTTAAAAATATATTTAAAAGTGCCCAGATGATTGTATTTCATGCTAGGCTTTATTATGATAAAACACACAGAGGAGCTGACAAAATGCCGATTGCATTAGCACAAGGAGTCAACTTACACGTTGTTCCAACCGAAAAATATAAAACTGTGCGTATTTTGGTTCGTTTTAATACGCGTTTAACTAGAGAAACTATTACGAAACGGACATTTTTATCCAGCTTATTAGAAACGAATAGTTTGAATTATCCTGACCAAGTTAAATTAAGCGAGCAACTAGCCCAATTATATGGTGCGAGCTTTGGCATTAATGTAAATAAGAAAGGTAACTTGCACTGGCTCAACCTATCAATGAATTTAGTGAACGATAGATATTTAGAAAATAGTCATGTTTTGGCAGACGCAGTTGATTTTGTGAAAGAGATTCTTTTTTATCCTAATATTATTGATGGGAAATTCGAAGAAGAAACGTTCCAGCGTGAAAAAGAAAACCTAAATGCATATTACGAAAGTGTCTCAGAAGATAAGCAAGCCTATTCTTCTTTAGCGCTACAAAATCTGTATTTTAGCCAATCTGAAGATCAAAGAATTCCAAGTTTTGGAACAATCGAAGATCTGAAAAAGGAAACGCCTGAAAGTATTGCGGCTTACTATCAACAAATGATCCAAAAAGATCAAGTCGATATTTTTGTCCTAGGTGATGTAGAGGAACCTGTTGTTGCAGAATTATTCCGTGCACTGCCGTTTACTGATCGAGCTGCTGGAGTTGCGGATATTTTTTATGCCCAACCTTCGAGAAATGTCATCGAAGAGCGCTCAGAACAAGAACCCTTGGCGCAATCCAAGCTGAATTTGGGTTATCATACGGATGTTTATTATGGTGATGAAAATTATTTTGCGATGCAAATATTTAACGGCGTATTTGGCGGATTTCCACATTCTAAATTATTTATGAATGTTCGTGAGAAAGAAAATTTAGCCTACTATGCTTCTAGCAGTATTGATACATTCCGTGGTCTATTAACGGTACAAACGGGAATTGACGGGGAAAATCGCAATCAAGTTTTACATTTAATCGCGGCAGAATTAGAAAATATCCGTCAAGGAAATGTAACAGACTTAGAAATTCAACAAACGAAAGCAATGTTGAAAAATCAGTATCTACTTTCATTAGATAATGCTAGTGCTGTTTTAGAAAACAGATACTTGGACGACTTAATTCCTCACCTTCGTCTAAAAGATGATGAATGGCTTCGCCGTATGGAAGCAGTGACATTAGCTGACGTTCAGCGCGTAGCAAAATTAGTCCAACTACAAGCTATTTTCTTTTTGGAAGGAGAAAAAATTGATGAATAAGAAAGAATACCAACAAATCAACGAAGTTCTCTATACAGAAGTCTTGGAAAATGGTTTAACAGTTTATTTGCTGCCGAAAAAAGACTATAACAAAACATATGGCTTATTCACAACTAATTATGGTTCGATCGATAATGAATTTGTTCCGCTGGGGCAAGAAGAATTTGTTAAAGTACCAGATGGCATCGCTCATTTTTTAGAGCATAAAATGTTTGAAAAAGAAGACGGTGATGTTTTCCAACAATTTGGTAGACAAGGTGCTTCTGCTAACGCTTTTACTAGTTTTACTAAAACCAGCTATTTATTTTCCACAACAGATCAAGTTGAGACTAATTTAGAAACACTATTGAATTTTGTTCAAGATCCGTATTTTACTAAGGAAACTGTGGATAAAGAAAAAGGCATTATTGGTCAAGAAATCCAAATGTATTTAGATGATGCTAATTGGCGTTTGTTCTTTGGCACATTAGGGAATATGTATCCGAAACACCCGCTTCATATTGATATTGCAGGAACTGTAGCAAGTATTAATGAGATTACCGCAGAAGATTTGTACACTTGTTATAATACATTTTATCATCCGAGCAACATGACTTTATTTGTTGTTGGGAAAATGGACCCAGAAGAGATGATGGCATTTATTCGTGAAAATCAAGCAGCTAAAACATTTGCAAAAGCAAAACCAATCAAACGTCATTTTCCGAAAGAAACAGCAGCTGACATTGTCAAAGAAAGTTCAATTGAAATGGCAATCAGCCGTCCCAAAGTGATTGTTGGCTTAAAAGGTTTAGATGAAGTACCGACAGATGGAAAAGCATTGCTAAAATATAAAACGACGGCGAATTTGTTATTCCAATTATTGTTTGGTAACACCTCACAAAACTATTTAAACCTGTATAACGAAGGTCTATTGGATGATAGCTTCGGGTATGAATTTAGTTTAGATCGTAGTTTCCATTTTGCTGATTTTGGCGGAGATAGCGATCAGCCGGAACAATTAGCTGAACGAATTGAAGCAATCCTTTTCTCTGCTTCTGGTAGTAGTGAAGTAACAGAAGAGAATTTGTCATTGTTGAAGAAAAAAATGATCGGAAAATATTTCCAATCACTAAATTCATTAGAATACATTGCAAATCAATTTTCACAATCCTTATATGGGGAAGCGACACTGTTCGATACACCAGAAGTAATTGAGAGTATTCAATTGTCTGACGTTCAAACGTTTGCCCAAACATTTATCAAAGAGGATGGAGTTAGTCGTTTCTATATGTATCCTAAGAAATAGCGTAGAAAATTGTTTTGATATTTAGTCAAAAACTTTCAAAAATGTTATCCTCAGCAGCATTTTTTTGTGGTATCCTTATAGAGTTAGAGCAGAGAATAACGTCGGATTTTTGTTTACATTAATTCGCTATAATAGAAATTAAAGCAGGTAAATGGATAAATTAAAGAGACTGGAGAAGATGGACGAGTGGCCAGCGTAGATATAGGGAAAAAGTTAAGAGATGCACGACTGCAGCAAAATATGTCTTTGGACGAGCTGCAGCAAATTACGAAAACACAAAAACGCTATTTAATAGCAATTGAAGAAAATGATTTTGATTCTATGCCGGGAACCTTTTATGTGCGGGCATTTATACGTCAGTATGCTAACGCAGTGGGCTTGGATGGAAATGAATTAGTAGATATTTATGATGGAAAAGATGAGCCGGAAGATATCGAATCAGCAATTCAATATGAAACGCTGGATGAGTCTCGGACCCAAATGTACGATGAAAATAGTCAGACAAAACGCTTTATGCGCAGCTTGCCGGCAATTATTTTTTCTTTAATTGGATTGGCTATAGCAATTGTTGTTTTTTATATTACTTGGCAAGATCGTCAATCGAGTCCAATGATTCAAGTTCCAGATTCAGAGGTAATCAGAGAAACTTCTACTGAACCAAGTAGTGAATCATCAACTCAAATATCATCAAGTACTACTGAGCCTTCAACAACAACGACGTCATCTGCACCTCAAGTGCCGACAGAAGTTAAATTTGAAAGTGAATCAGGAACGACAGTAAACATGAGCGCAACTAATGTTGTATCTCCTGCTAAACTTGAGTTTTCTGCTGTAACTGGACCGTGTTGGGTTGGTGTTTATATTGCAACTGCTGCAAATAGTGACAATGGCTATTTTTATCAAAAAACCATTCAGCCGGGAGATCCTCAATCTGTTGAAATTCCAGCAGGAACGACACAAATTGTGATAAGCTTAGGTGCTTCTGAATATATGGAATTTAAAGTGAATGGACAAAATGCAGCCTTTAATCCGAACAACACTGGGATTGGTCCAAGAAATATAAACATGTCGTTAGCTTATACACAAACAGAACAAACTGAGCAAACACAGCAACCACAATAAATTGAATGTAGTTATTCACAAATAGAAATGGGCGGGAAAAATCTGCGGTACTGCATTTTTTCCCGCTCATTTCTTAAAAGTTGACGAAGTGAGTATCTTAAACTGTGATGAAAGAAGGCATCTTTTTTCGTGACAGGCTCTATAAGATAACGTAAAATAAGGAAGAGAAGAGAGGGGTAATAAACATTGAATTTACCAAATAAATTAACAGTACTTAGAATTTTTATGATTCCAATTTTTATTATTGTTGTAAGTATTCCAATGGATTGGGGAACAATCACATTTGCAGGCACATCACTAGCCGTTACACAGTTGGTTGGCGCCATTATTTTTGCAGTAGCGAGTATTACAGACTGGCTAGATGGGAAAATTGCTAGAGCACGCGGATTAGTCACTAACTTTGGTAAATTTGCTGATCCATTAGCAGATAAAATGTTGGTTATGACAGCCTTTATCGTATTAGTAGGACAACATAAAGCACCTGCTTGGGTGGTCGCAATTATTGTCTGTAGAGAATTAGCGGTAACAGGTTTGCGTCTGTTATTGGTTGAAGGCGGCGAAGTAATGGCTGCAGCTTGGCCAGGAAAAGTAAAAACAGCAACCCAAATGGTCGCGATTATCTTATTATTTATTAATAATATTCCATTTACAGCAATCGGGTTACCAGTAGACTTAATTATGCTTTACGTTTGTCTATTGTTTACCATTTATTCAGGTGTTGATTACTTTGTAAAAAATGCAGACGTGTTTAAAGGTTCAATGTAGAAATACAAAATAAAAACGAACTCCTTTTTGGCTCAATGTTGTGAGACCGAAAAGGAGTTCATTTTTTTATGAAATAACTTTTGATTAAAGCTTTTAAATCCAAGGACCATTAACAAAAGTATAAATAGATAAACCAATTCCAATTAGGAGCAAAACAATCCCTAGTTTAAATGCAGGACTAGATTTTTGAGATCGCCCACGTCTAACTGCTCTGCTTTGGATTAATTTCGCCACTGCCATAAGCAACAGACCTAAAATAACAAGTAGTCCATTAATAAAGAACGCAGTCATACTGCTACTGTTTTTATTAGTTAAGATAGATATATTTTTCTGTGGTTGGGATTCAATAATTTTTTCTGGTTCATAACCAACACTAGGTGCTGCAATCGTAGGTGCAACTTGTGCTAAACCATTATCTAAGGATAGTTTATTAGCAGCTAGCGTAAAGGCTGGTTCAGTATTTTTTTGAATTAAACCATAAAAATCTTGATCTAAAATAATTTTTTCATTATTTATCGTATTATTACCTTGAGAGAGTAATTTTTTATACTCATAGGTGGCAAAAGCCTGATCGAAGATAGCATTGCCAAAGGCGTGACGTTGAAATTCACCTTGTTGATCTTGCCAATCACCAACACCTAAGACCACTTCAATTAAGCGCGTTTCCCCACGTTTAGCTGTGGCAGCATAGTTGAAACCACCAGTAGGACTGGAACCTGTTTTTAACCCATCTGCACCTTCATAACCATAAGCTAGACCCGGTAATGAATAATTATGATTTTCCAAAATTTCTGCATAGGGCGTATTTTCCATAATCGTGATTTGAGTTGGCGCTGTATAAGTTAATGTATCAGGATAATTTTTTAAGAGAAAATAAGATAAAATAGCTAGATCTCGCGCAGTTGTAACGTTATCTGCTGTAGGATCGATACCTTGCGGATTGTAGTAGCCATTAAAGGCACTTGATTCAGCACCACTCGAATTATAGAAAGTCGAATTTGTCATGCCAAGCTCTTTCGCTTTATCGTTCATCATATGAATGAATTTTGCTTCGTCATTAGCAGTAACTAAATTTGCCAACATAACCGTTGCTACATTAGATGATTGAACTAGTGTAGCATAAAGCAAATCACGTACAGGATAATCCACTCCAGCTACAATTACATTGTTACTAAGTTCGTAGATTTGAGAAATAGCTTGATCACTTTCTGTTGCTTTAACAATAGTGTCTAGCGTAAATTTACCTTGAGACATTGCTTCAAAAACAAGATAGGCAGACATTAGTTTGGCGATACTCGCAGGATTCCATGCTAAATCCGGATTATCTTCCCAAAGAACTTGACCAGTTGCAGCATCAATAACAATAGAAGCTTTGGGTTTATAAAATTCACTGGTCTGATAGCCGGCATTTTGAGTGACAGTTAGAATATCTTCCTGTGCATAAACAGTTGAAACAGAAAAAATGCTAGAGAAATAGCTTATAAACAGGAGTAACGAACAGATTTTTAATAGTAAATTTCTTATCTTCATGCAAACATCCTTTATAATTAATCAGGTTCTTCTAATAGAGTGCGAATATTTTTAAAAGCTGCTCTGTTAGGATAGTGAATCATTTCTTCTTTTACTTCTTCCCAATGTGGGCCGAAAACGTGATCTACTCTTCCTTGTTCATCGAATGTTAGGATTAATTTTTCTTCGTTTTCACTATCTTGATCGGAAACGATAAATTTAATGCTGGGTTCTTTCACTAAATATAGAAAGCCTTTTTTCAAATTCCCAGAGGTTGGTTCATTCAAATTATTTTCTATAACTTTTTTCACATTTTCAGAAAGGTAGTCGCTATATTGTAACAGATTTTCTTGTTTCTTGTCTGAAAATAGGAATTTTTTAATAAAAATATAGGTGGAACTTTCTGGGTTGATTAGTGTAGATTGCTGTAATTGTTGAAACTGATCCTCTGGTAATGATTGCCAGTCATTTCCGTAAACAGCTTCGAGTGAAGAATCACTATAAGTTGCTTTTAGAATGCAAAGTAACTCATCATTATTATAAATAGCATGTATATTATCAGCATTGTTGATAGTATTTGACTCAAATTTAAAATTAGAATCATCATTATATTTAGCAGTATCTTTATCAACATATTCTTGCAAGAGTTCCTTAACGCTATAGTTAGTAACGCATGTATCAATAAATAATTGCTTACCTTCAGGATCATTTGAAGCATAGAAGTAGTGGGCAAAACGTTCTGTCAATGTTCCTTCATAAAGCTCTTTTTTATCTTCAACCACGATTTCCTCTTCACTATCTTCCTCGTAAAAAGTTTGAGCTGTTTGAAAATCTGTGCTGTCGTATGTTTTTTGCTCAGATGAATTAGAGAATAGCATACTAATGTTAGATAGCAGTACAAAAAAAGCTACGATTGCTGGAAAGAAGAAAAGTTGTACAAGGGTTGTTAGCACAGGTCGCTCTTTTTTCTTACGCTCTTCTCTTCTAATTTTTCGAAACTCTTTTTTTTCTTGCTTAGATAAATGAGGATAAATTTTTTTGATTTGTTTTAGTAGTAAATTTCTTCTAGGACTATCTAATTGTTTCCAAAAGTTGAAAGCATAAGAATATTTTTGGGTTTTGATAAAGATCAACGAGAGCAGTAAGAAAAATAAATCATCAGAAATTGTTAGTTCTTCTTTATGCCAATTATCAAAGGCTTCTGTTTTGAGTTTTTCAGGAGCTTTATTTAGTAATTCATAATAAGTGTTTAAGAAAACAGTTGTTGGATTACTGTTCATAGATTTAGTTCGATCCAGTAAAATTTTGAAATGTGTTTTAGCTGCAGTTGTATTCAACAAGCCGTTTGTTGTATCCAATAAGTCAATCATCTGTAGATTCCAAAGTTCACTATCTTCAGAAAATAGTTCAGCACAGTCACTAATTTCTACACTAATATCCATATTATAAGATTTCCGATTAACAATTGCTTGGTAAATGTTATAGCGTAGGAAAAAATATCTTTTACGATTTTCTTTTGGAATTTTACTGGCAACTTGGAAAGAAAATGGTGGTACATTGTAAATATTGTTTTTTAAATAAATAAAATCGGTGGATATAAAACGCTCTTGTCCAATATGATCTGTTAATTCGAATAAATCAAAAGTTTGAAAAAGTGAACGAATGATATTTCTTGATAAACAAGGATAGTTTTCCACTAAAAATAATTGGATCGTGTATGAATTATTCATGTATTCATCAATTGACCAATGATTGATTGATGAAGTTAAATTTTTCCATCCGGATAAGTCATCAAAATAATCCTCAGTTGCTACTAGCTGGTGTAAATTTTCAGAAAATGAGTTTTCTTTTTGGAACGTATAGTCTAGAGAATCGGTACTATTAGTTGTATCGGAAATTATGACAGGTTCAATTTTATAATCATTATCAGGTTCAGTTTTACTAATTTTTGACAGATGTAGAGCTAGATCGAATGCTGTTTTAAGTTGCTGAAATTCTTCTGGTTGTTCATCAGGAAAAATTGTTTTTAATTTTGCGGCATAAGCACGTTTAATTGCCTTTTTATCTGATGTTTCTGCTATTTCTAAAATTTTCCAAGGATTCATAACCACAACCCTTTTTCAATTTCATTCAACTTTCGAGTAATTTCAACAGCTGTTCGTTTTGTCAATATTTCCTCTTGTTTTTCCAAGATATTGTTAAAATGAAAAAGCAGTGATTGAACTTGTTCACGTTGTTGCCCGGTTGTCTCGGCGTAGAATCTTTCCAAGCGAGCAAGTAATAAACGATTTTCAGCACGATCTTTTGGATGAACTTTTAAAGCATTTAGCTTTTGTAAACTATCGTACATTTGTTGTTCTGATAATTTTCCAGGTGAACTTTCAATAATTAGTTGTTCTGTACGCCCATTTTTGTCGGAAACTAAAACTTCGAGTAAACCATTAGCATCATAGGTAAAACGACAGTCAATCGGTGTATTTTCAGGAGCGGACGGAATGTGAATTTCCAGCTCACCGATTTTTAAATTGTTTTTGACCATCGGATTTTCTCCTTGGTAGATAGAAAAATTCACACAAGTTTGGTTGTCATAAATTGTATAAAAAGTCTTTATTTTACTGACAGGAACAGTCGTATTACGTTCGATGATTGGTGAGTAGATACCAGCCATATAACCATCACTTGTTCTACTGACAGTTTCAATTCCTAGTGTATACGCGCAAACATCCGTTAACATCAGTTCGCTGACCATAGAACGATCTTG
The DNA here is from genome assembly GCF_028128615.1 of Enterococcus sp. 5H. GTDB lineage: Bacteria > Bacillota > Bacilli > Lactobacillales > Enterococcaceae > Enterococcus_L. The sequence continues at coordinate 214,693 of NZ_AMDP01000019.1, forward strand.
CTTTAAGGCTGCTTGAATGCCAGCACCGTGTCCAACAGCTTCATCTGGGTTTATTTGTGTATAAGGAATAGTTTGTAGTAAACGAGAAAAATAGTTACGGACAATTGGATTTTTTGTCGCGCCTCCAATTAGAATAACTTGGTCAATATCCTTAATACTGATCTTTCCATCATTTAAGACGCGGCTGATTGGTTGTCTCATTTTAGCTAGAAGAGGTTCACATAAATCTTTGTATCGCTCTTGAGATAATTCGTATGAGTAGGTTTTGTTTTCCCATTCAAAATTAAAAGAAAAAGATTCTTGAGTAGCTATTGTGCGTTTTAATAGTTCTGCTTTTTGATATAAAACTGACTGTGCTGTAGCAGATAAAAGAGTGTCACTTAATTGATTTTTTTTCAAGCAATCTTTTACAATTACATGAGTGAAATCTTCACCGCCTAAATGATTATCTCCCGCAATCGCTTCTACTTGCATGATACCATCGAACATTTCCAATAATGATACGTCAAAAGTTCCGCCGCCTAAATCTACAACTAAAATTGATTGATCTGCTTCTTTATGAAATCCGTATGCGATTGCTGCTGCGGTAGGTTCACTGATTAGATTTTGGACAGTTAAACCAGCTAGTTTCGCAGCTTCAATTGTCGCTTCTCGTTGAACATTGTTGAAATAAGCTGGAACGCTAATTATGACTTTTTCACATGTTTGCTTTAAAAAATTTTCAGCGTCCTCTTTTAAACTACGTAAGATTAAAGAAGACAATTCTACAGGTGTAAATGAATGCCTGCCAAGAGTATATTGTTTATCTGTTCCCATAAAACGTTTGAAGGTTGCTGCGGTTAATTGAGGGTGACTAATTAGTCTTTCTTTAGCAATAGCCCCGATTAAAAGCTCCCCGTTATCATCTATACCAACTACAGATGGTGTCAGTGTTTGACCAAACTGATTTTTTATTAGTTGAACCGATGTGCCGTCCCAGAAAGATACCAGACTATTCGATGTTCCTAAATCAATCCTTATTATTTTCATATTTTCCCCTTTGTATTGAATTATCATATATTTTATATATAAAGTATAACATGTTTATTTTACGTGAAAAGGGAATAAAAGGGTATGCTTTTTGTTGATTTTTATAAAAAGTAATTATTTCATAATTTTGGTATAATTTAGAAGATGGAGGTGATTGAAATGTTGATTGAACAAATGGTTGCATCAGAATGGGCAAAGTACTCCCAACAAGTTTCTGATAGTATCCAATTACTGCCTTTTTACGATAGTCATACGTTGGCAAGGCAAGTATTTCGCAAAAAAGTAGGAGAAAATTCTGGTGGAGCTTATGTCGTTTATCGTGGAAAGGTGCCCAGTTTATTTGTATTGATGGAAAATGGTAAAGTGACAAATTTACTTATTAAAGAGTCCCTTAAAATTAGCTGGACGACTATTTTCACTATGATCGAAAATTTGTTTAAACAATCATTTCAGCCAGAAATTTTATTTAACTTTTCTAGATCACTTACACTTCATTTACAGGAAGTCTTTCTGCAGCAAGGCTATACTATACAAAAAGAAAATCGAGTAATTAAAAAACTTTCTTATCGCACTGCTCTTGTACTTGGCGGAGGCGGGGCTAGAGGGGCATATCAAATTGGTGTTTGGCAAGCATTGAAAGAACTAGGGATACCTTTTGATATTATTACAGGGACTTCGGTAGGTGCGCTAAATGGAGCTTTGATTTTACAGGATGATTTTGAAGCAGCAAAAAATATGTGGGAAAAAATAGATACGCAGCAGATATTGGCATTTCCGACAGTCAAGGCGTCTAGTGACACTTTTGGCAGTATGGTTGGTCAAATTGGTTCGTTTACCCTGAATGCGCTCCAGTCTAAAGGTGTTTCTACACAGCCTCTGAGAAATCTAATTGATGATACCTTTTCACAAGAGAAACTAGAACAGAATACGATTGAATTTTATTTAGTCACTACACAATTGCCCAATATGCTGGAAAAAGTGATCTATTTTAATGAATGTAAAAATAATCAATGGCAAGAGTGGCTATTGGCTTCGGCTTCATTTTTCCCAGCAATGGCGGCGGCAAAAATTGGCAATAACTTATACGTAGATGGCGGTTATCGCAACAATGTACCGTGTGATGTAGCGCTAAATCATGGCGCAACGGAATGTATTGTTGTGGATGTTAAAGGTCCGGGTATAAGCAAACCAATCAAAGTACCGGAAGCAACGTCTTATTTATTTTTACAAACACCGTGGTCGATGGGAGCAGTTCTTTTGTTTGATGGCGCACGTTCAGTTCAAAATATTAAACTGGGCTATCTGGAAACCATAAGAACGATTAGTAAAAAATACCTTGGATACTGGTATACTTTCGATGAAACTTTTGCTCAGATGGAGAAGTTTCAACAAGCTTTTTTTGATTTTATCAGGGATGCATATCAGCTGAATTTATGGTATTCTGTTGAACAACAAAATAAAATTTGTAAAAAATTGCGTAAATTTTATAGAGACAGGGTGTATTCGGAAAATATCGGTTTAGTTTTATTGGAATTGCTGGCGAAAAACCAAGAGATTACAGCTTCAAAATTATATACAATTGATGAGCTGGTTGAGTCTATCCAACGAAGTAGCGAAGTAAAAGTGGACTTGGTAGAAACAATAGGAATGATCTCCATTCAGGAGTGGCTGAAAAAATACTATACGGATTATTTTTTACTTTCGGAGAAACAGCAAGTAGCTTTGATGACAAATATACTTGATGCAGATGAAAAAGAAAAACCGCAGCGATTAGCATTTTTATTAGACAAATTACCTGTCCAAGTGTTACAAATTTTAATGAAGGAATTTATCATACAAGGAGTGAAGTGAACATGGCACAAGAATTTTCATATGAAATCGTAGAAGAAATTGCAGTATTATCAGAAAGTCCCAAGGGTTGGCGTAAGGAGTTTAACTTAGTCAGCTGGAATGGTCGTCCACCGAAATTTGATTTAAGAGAATGGGCACCGAACCATGAAAAGATGGGCAAAGGGATTACTTTGTCGAATGAAGAGTTTGAGATATTGTCAAATACGATAAAATCTATGTAGAAGGGACACCCTGTCAATGAAAAGTATGACTGGTTTTGGGAAAGCAGCATTTTTAAATGATACCTATCAAATTGATGTGGAGATTAAAAGTGTTAACCAACGATTTTTAGATATTCAATTACGGATGCCAAAAGAAGTTAATCCGTATGAAATGGCAATTCGACAACTAATCAAGGAAACTTTGCAGCGTGGGCGGACCGAAGCCTATATTAATATCAAACAAATGGGTAGCAGTAACAAAGAAGTGTTTATCCATTGGGAATTAATACATCAGTTATTGAGAGATGTACAACAAGAATTAGTGGAAAAATACCCTGAGGCTACATTTGATCCAGCGCAAAATATTAATCAGCTGTTGAATAATTCAGATTATGTTGAAGTGACTGAGAAACAAGAATCCGATGAAAACTTTGGTCAAATTATTTTAGATGTTGTGAAAAAGGCAGTCTTAAAAATTGATGCCAGCCGTTTAGCAGAAGGAGAAAAAATTCAACAAGTATTGGCTACATACAGTCAGGACTTTATTGGATTAGTGAATGATTTATCGGGGTTTGTTACTGTTTATGAACAAGATTATCGTGATAAATTCGAAGCAAAGCTGAATGACTGGTTAGGCAGCCAAGTGGAAGAATCACGCCTTTTGACAGAATTAGCGATTTTATTGGAAAAAGGAGATATTCATGAAGAATTAGATCGTTTGGCAATTCATGTGGAAAAATTACAGGAATTATTGGTTCAAGCTGAACCCGTCGGACGTGAGCTGGATTTTCTGATTCAGGAAATGAACCGTGAAGTCAATACGATAGGCTCTAAGTCAAGCTCGATCGAAATTAAAAATATTGTCGTTCAAATGAAAACGATTCTGGAAAAGATTCGAGAACAAGTTCAAAACGTAGAATAATAGAAAATAATTTGTGATTTTCTCCTTTAACGTTATAATTAAATAGAAGAAAGCGAAGAGGTGAATAATTATGTCAAACTATTATGATGTAACGTTCCATGAATTAAGCGGTAAATCAGTAGTAAAAAGAGAAATCATTTCTGATAAAGAATCTTTCGATGTCTGGCAAGATGCGTGTGTTACATTTACAGATGATGAATTAAATATTCAGGTGAATGAAGATACGTTTGTTACATTGAATCGTCGTTTTGTGGTTAGAATTGATGTTGAAATAGTCGATGGTCCTGTGGATAAAAAAATCAAACGGCATGATGAAATTATGGGTGTTGTGAATACTTTGTCAAATATGGGCTTTTAAAAGAAAATACAAAAGGTGAGTAGAACGACATTCGTTTTACTCACCTTTTGTATTTAATGAAAAATAACAATAGCTACAGCTGAAAGTAGGAATAAAAGACCGATTGTAAAAAGTAGATGGGTAGTTGGTGTTGATCTTTTGCGGCTGCCGCGTTTCACACCGGCTACTCGTTTTCTAAAAACTCTTGAAAAAAGCAATGAAAGTATACCTAAAATAGACAAGATGCTGCTAAGTAAATAATTAGGACTTTTTCTATTTGCTTTTGTGGGAGAGCTGCTTTTTTGCGGTTTTGTTTTTGGCAGAACGGACTCATCTGTTCCAACAGTCTCTTGGAAGCTAACGCTTTGCGCAGGAATGTTAGGCGAAACTTGTCCTAAGTCACTTTTTAAGGACAGCTGACCATTGTCTAAAGTAAAAATAGGACCAGAGTCTTTTTTTACAAGACCGTAAAAATCATTTGCTACATTGATGTCTTTTTTATTAATCGTGTTTGTACCTTTGGCAAGTAGCTTTTTATAATCATAAGTTGAAAAAACATGATCTAAAATTGCATTTCCAGCAATGTGCCGTTCGTATTCACCTTCTTGGTCAGACCAATCGCCAACACCTAAAATAACTTCGATAAGTCGTACATCACCTTTTTTAGCAGCAGCGATGTAATTGAAAGCACCAGTGGGACTTGATCCAGTTTTTAAACCATCTACCCCTTCATAACCATATTTTGTCCCAGGTAATGAATAATTATAAGCTTCGAACGTTTCAGCGTAAGGGGTATTTTCCATTGTTGTGACTACAGGTTTGCTAGTAAATTGTAGGACATCAGGATATTTTTTTAGCAGGTTGTAAGTTAAAATAGCTAGGTCGCGCGCAGTCGATTTATTTTCACCATTAGGGTCAATTCCTTCTGGCTGATAAAGGCCTTCAAAAGCGCCTATCTGTGCGCCGCTACAATTATAATAAATTGTATTGGTCATACCTAATTCCGCTGCTTTCGCATTCATTTTATGGATAAAAGCTGCTTCATCGTTGTCAGAAACTAGATTAGCTAACATTATTGTCGCAACATTTGAAGAAGGAACTGCAACCATCGTAAAGATATCACGGACAGGGTAGTCGACATTTGGTGAAATTTTATTGTTGCTTAACGCATAGATTTGAGATATTTTTACGTCCTTTTCAGTTGCTTGAATAGTAGTATCTAAAGTGAACTTCCCTTGTTCTATTGCTTCTAAAGCCAAATACATTGTCATAACTTTAGCAATACTGGCTGGACTCCAAATTAAGTCTGGCTGATCTGACCATAGGATTTGCCCGGTTGCTGCATCAATAACGATGGATGCTTTAGGTCGATATGTTTCTTTAACAGGAAAACCGGCTTTTTTACCAAATTCCATCAAGTCTTCTTCTGCATAGGCTGTTTGAATGATGCTTCCAAATGATAGATAAGCAGAAAAAAACAGAGCTAGTGCTAATTTAAAAAATATATTTCTTGGGAACATAGATTGAAATCCTTTCATTTGTTCAAGTTTTACTAGAAAATAAGATGATTATGTTATTCTGAAAATAGCTTGTTACTTTATTTTACTTGAAAAGCATAGTTGTTGTATATGGTTTTTGGTATTTTTATCATAAAAATATGTTATGTTAAAATTATAATAATTGTATAAATAAATTAAATGGTTACCATGGTTTAATCGGAACGCTGTTTAAGAGTAGTTTACCTGATGTTAAAATTAAAATGAGTCATTCTTTTTTTGGAAATATTAATTAATAAGGTCTTGAAAATTACTGAAAAAAAGTGCATTATAGAACTAATACTTTATTAATGCTTAGCTTCACGGGTTAGTCTCTCGGAAAAAAGACAAAAATAGTGTATGGCTAAAAATGCCAAACCCAATTTTTTCTATTTTTCATTCGAGTCTAAACAATCCGTTCAGCTTTTAAATTATCTAGCTTCACGAATCAACTCTTCGGAAAAAAGATGAAATCTGCTAGTGCTAAAGGACAGCACAATCATATTTCCCTATTTTTCAGTCAGAGTTAATCGGATTCGTTCAGCTTTTAAAATTATCTAGCTTCTCGGACCAGACTCTCGGAAAAAAGATAAAAATAGTGTATGGCTAAAAGCGCCAAACCCAATTTTTCCTATTTTTCATTCGAGTCTAAACAGTCCGTTCAGCTTTTAAACGAAAGGAAGTCATCATGTCAGAGCGTGGGTTATTAATTGTACTATCGGGTCCTTCTGGGGTTGGTAAAGGAACGGTTCGAAAAGCGATTTTTGAAAGTGAAGAAAATGATTTTCAGTACTCAATTTCTATGACTACTCGTAAAATGCGGGAAGGTGAAGTAGAAGGAGTAGATTACTATTTCCGAACCAAAGAAGAATTTGAAGCGATGATTGAAGCTGGTGAAATGTTGGAATATGCGCAATACGTTGGAAATTATTACGGAACGCCACTATCTTATGTGAACCAAACGCTTGATGAAGGAAAAGATGTCTTTTTAGAAATCGAAGTTCAAGGTGCTGAGCAAGTTAAAGAGCAAGTGCCAGATGGTGTGTTTATCTTTTTAACACCGCCGGATTTAGCTGAGTTAAAATCACGAATCGTTGGTCGCGGTACAGACGATCACGAAGTTATTGAAGAAAGAATGCGTGTGGCTCGCGAAGAAATCGAAATGATGGCATTATATGATTATGCAGTTGTTAATGACGAAGTGCCATTGGCAGTCAAACGAATCAAGGATATTATTGCGAGTGAACATTTTCGTGTTGATCGAGTAATTGGCAAATATATTAAAATGTTGAAGGAGATGTAGGCTTATGATGTTAAAACCATCTATTGACTCATTATTAAAAGAAGTACCATCAAAATATTCACTTGTTATTTTAGCGAGTAAACGTGCGCATGAATTAGACGAAGGTGCTCAACCAACGTTAGAAAGTTTTGAATCTGTTAAAAGTGTAGGGCAAGCTTTAGAAGAAATTGATGCTTCAACAGTAATCAACGACCCTAGACCAGAAGAAAAACGTGAAAGAATGCGTATGGCTAAAGAAGAGCAAAAAATAAGACGTGAACAAGAACAAAAAGAACTTGAAAATCGCATTCGCGATGAAAAAAGTATCTAAACTATAGATAAAAGCCGCTATGATCTGTTTATTCGATCATAGCGGCTTTTAGTTTATTTTTCTTATGCATCTTGGCTAGTTGCAGCAATCAGAACTTCTCTAATCGAAACTTCTTGCGGTAATTCGTACATGTATTTTACGGTTTTGGCAACATAAATTGGGTCTAATGTTGTGCCACCCATTGAAGTTTTCCAATTTTCATACGTATCCACAGCATCTTGATCTGTGATGTGTGTTAACAATTCTGTTTCAGCGGCCCCGGGAGCCATTACCATCACTCGAACATTATGACCGGAGACTTCTTCACGAACAGTTTCGGATAATGCATGGACACCAAATTTGCTGGCTGCATAAACGGCGTGATTACCGAAGGTTTTTCGTCCTGCGATGGAACTAATATTGATAATTGTTCCACCTTTTCTGTCCATCATACTGTTAATAACAGTTTTCATTCCGTTTAAAACACCCATAACATTGGTATCAAGCATAGTTTGCCATTCAGAAGGGTCTTGTTTCCATACATTTCCTAATAGCATAACACCAGCATTATTTACCAGTAAATCAACTTTACCAAAACGTTCTTCAGCTTCTAGGACGGCTGCTTGAAAGCTTTCTAAATCAGTAACATCAACAGATTTGACCAAGACATTATCAAAATTTAACGGTAAAGCCTTGATTTTATCTACTCTACGACCTAGTAATAATAATGGATAATTGTCGGCATTAAATAATTTTGCCATTTCAGCTCCAAAGCCAGAGCTTGCGCCTGTAATAACGATTAATGGTTTTTTCATTTATTCGTTCCTCACTTTTCTTTGATATATGTTATACTACACCTTTGAGTATACTCAAAGTCAAGGAGGAAGATGGTAGATGTACACAATTGGAGAAGTAGCAAAAATGACTGATTTTTCAGAGCATACATTGAGATATTATGATCGTTTAGGATTACTGCCGTTTGTAAAGAAAGATGCTAATGGTGTGCGTCGTTTCTCTAACTCTGATTTAGATTTATTGGCGACAATTCGCTTTATGAAAGATACAGGGTCATCAACAAAAGAAATCCGACAAGTGATGGCTTTAATTATGGGTGGCGATCAAACGCTAAAACAGAGACTGGAGTACTACCAAGAATACCGGATGAAAATGGAAGCAACAATTGCTTCTTTAGAATCAAATTTAGAAAAAGTCGACTGGAAAATCGACTACTATCAAACAGCTGTGAATGCAGGGACAGAAAAAATCCATGAAAATTCTGCTGGATTGTATGAGCTATATTATAAAAAAGAATAATCAATCGAAAAGTGACGATCAAAACTGTTAATTTTTCGATACAGAAATCAGAGGAACAAGACAAATGCTGGATTCTTTAGTACAATAAGCAAAGAATTAGACGATTTTTTAAGATTTATTAAGATGAATGGAAATGGAGGATTGGATATGAGAAAAGCGGCACAAGTGATTGTTGATGTACCCACTATGCAGACGGATCAGCCGTTTACGTATTTAATTCCTTTTAACTTAGAAAAACAGTTAAGCATAGGAATGCGTGTAGAAGTTCCGTTTGGAAATGGAAATCGGCATTTGCAAGGGTTTGTTTTAGCGATTGATGAGGTTTCAACCGAAGTGATTGCTTCACAAAAATTTGAATGGAAAGAAATTCTTTCTGTTCTGGACTTAAAACCAGTGCTGAATACTGAATTACTGGAATTAGCTGAATATATGAAAGAAAAAACATTTGCATTTAAAATTACCTGCCTACAAACAATGCTGCCAAGTGTGATGCGGGCGGATTATCGCAAGTACATATATATAGCAGATGAGTTAGAAGAAACAGTTCAAGATGAGCTGTTTTATGGACTGGATGAAATTGCTTGGGAAGATGCTGAGGAACGTAATATTTTACCCCAGTTGATGCAGCTTAGGAAGCAACAAAAAGTTGATATTCGCTACGAAGTAAATACTCGTAATAAAGTCAAAACCATCCGCTACATTCAAGCACTAAAAGATTTTGAACAATTAGAAGAAGCGCGAATGGAACTGAGAAAAGGTTCGCAAAAAAAAGAGCAATTACTTCATTACCTGCAACACTTAGGCTTAGAACAAAAGACAAGTGTCAAAGAGATGAAAGAACTAGGTTTTAGTACGGCAATTTTAAACGATGGAGCAACTAGAGGTTGGCTGACATTTATAGAGTCCGAAGCTTACCGCGACCCATTTGCCGACCACACTTTCGAAAAAACAACGGCGCTATCTTTAAATGATGAACAACAAACTGCTGTGGATAAGATTCTAGGTTCGATGAATCAACAAAGAAGTCAAACCTATTTGCTTGAAGGGATCACTGGAAGTGGAAAAACCGAAGTCTATTTACAAGTGATTGCGGAAGTCTTAAATCAAGGAAAAACAGCAATGATGCTTGTTCCTGAAATTTCATTAACACCGCAAATGGTTCATCGTTTTAAAAGTCGTTTTGGCGATCAAGTAGCCGTTATGCACAGTGCTTTATCTCAAGGAGAAAAATACGATGAATGGCGCAAAATTGAGCGCGGAGAAGCTCAAGTTGTAGTCGGCGTACGTTCAGCAATTTTTGCTCCGCTAGAGAATCTGGGTGTCGTTATTATTGATGAAGAACATGAAGCGAGCTATAAACAAGAAGAAACACCGCGTTATCATGCCAGAGATTTAGCGATTTGGCGTGGAGAATATCACCATTGCCCTGTCGTTTTAGGAAGTGCAACACCGTCATTAGAATCGCGAGCACGAGCGCAGAAAAAGGTCTACGAGCGTTTGGTTTTAACAAAACGAGCAAATCAGACAGCTACATTGCCAACGATTGATGTAGTAGATATGCGGGAAGAAATTCAAAATAAAAATACCTCGTCCTTTTCAATGGCATTGCAAGAAAAAATCAACGATCGATTAGCTAAAAAAGAACAAAGTGTTCTACTGTTAAATCGTCGCGGGTATTCTTCTTTTGTGATGTGCCGAGATTGTGGGTATGTTTTACCTTGTCCCAACTGTGATATTTCTTTAACACTGCATATGGATTCAAAAACGATGAAATGTCATTACTGTGGTCATGAAGAACGAATTCCGTATCATTGTCCGAATTGTGGTGGTGATAAAATTCGGTACTACGGTACAGGAACGCAAAAAGTTGAAGAAGAATTAAAGGCTTTGTTCCCGGAAAGTCGCGTTTTGCGGATGGATGTTGATACCACAAGAAGAAAAGGAGCGCATGAAAAGCTCTTAACCTCGTTTGGTAATCACGAAGCAGATATTTTATTAGGAACCCAAATGATTGCTAAAGGACTTGATTTTCCTAACGTAACCCTTGTTGGTGTGTTAAATGCTGATACAGCGCTGAACTTACCTGACTTTCGTTCTAGTGAGCGAACGTTCCAGTTGTTGACCCAAGTTAGCGGTCGGGCAGGTCGGGCGGACAAACCCGGGGAAGTAATTATTCAATCCTTTAATCCAGAACATTATGCAATTCAATTGGCTAAAGCGCAAGATTTTGAAGATTTTTATCAGCAAGAAATGTACGTGCGGCATAGAGGAGACTATCCACCGTTTTATTTTACTGTACAAATTACCGCTAGCCATCCAGAAGAGAATCAAGCAGCGAAACAAATGTTTAAAATTGTAACAGAATTAAAAAATGGTTTATCTGATCAGAGTATCTTACTAGGACCAACACCAAATGCGATTATGCGTGTAAATAACCGTTACTTTTATCAGGTAATCATCAAATATAAGCATGAACCTAATTTACAAAACATCTTGAAAAAGATTTTAACAGATACTCAAAGAGCCACAGCACAAGGTTTGAAATTATCGATTGATGCAGAACCGATGAACTTTATTTAATCCTGTAAAAAGAAAGGAAAATCTATGCGTTATCCTATTGTAATTCACCCAAATGAGCGTCTGACTCAAAAAGCACAACCAGTAACGATGATTACTGACGATACAATTAAACTATTAGAAGATATGTATGAAACAATGGTCGCTCATGACGGTATTGGTCTTGCGGCACCGCAAATTGGTAAAAATGTTCAACTCGCTGTGATTGAAATTGATGAAGAAACTGGGCTGTTTGAACTAATTAATCCCGAAATCATTGAGCGAAAAGGTTCAGATATTGATGTAGAAGGCTGCTTAAGTATTCCTGAAACGTATGGAACAGTTGAGCGGGCAGATGAAGTGACGGTTCGTTATTTTGATCGTGAAGGTGATGAAATAGAAGTCACGGCTTACGGCTATCTTGCTAGAGCTTTCCAACATGAGATTGATCATTTGAATGGTGAATTATTTATCGACAAAATTATCGATCCTATTAAACCAGAAGATTTAGAAGCATATATGGAGGAACATATTGATGACTAAAATTATATTTATGGGAACACCTGCGTTTTCAGTTCCGATTTTAGAGGGATTAATTGAAAATAACTACGAGATTTTAGCCGTAGTGACACAACCGGATCGCCCAGTTGGACGAAAAAAGGTAATCACTCCAACACCAGTAAAAGAGGCGGCGGTGAAACATGATCTACTAGTTTTACAACCAGAAAAAATTTCAGGTTCTCCGGAGATGGAGAAAATTATTGAGCTTAAACCCGATTTAATTGTCACTGCAGCTTTTGGACAATTTTTACCTGAGAAGATTTTACAGGCACCGAAATTAGGCGCAATTAATGTTCATGCCTCATTGTTGCCGAAATACCGCGGCGGTGCCCCGGTTCATTACTCAATTATTGAAGGGAAAAAAGAAACTGGCGTGACCATCATGGAAATGATCAAAAAAATGGATGCAGGTGACATTCTTTCTCAAAGAGCTATTCCAATTACGAAAAAAGACGATGTGGGTACAATGTTTGAACGTCTAAGTCTTGTAGGGAAAGAGTTACTATTAGAAACCTTACCTAAAATTATTGCCCGCGAGATTACACCGATTCCGCAAGACGAAAGCCAAGTAACATTTTCGCCTAATATTACGAGAGAACAAGAACGTATTGACTGGCATAAAACAGCAGAGCAAGTAGATAATCAAGTGCGTGGCATGCGTCCATGGCCAACAGCTTTTACAACGTATAAAGAAATTAACTGGAAGTTATGGGACGTAACACCTTTAACTGAAACGACTGAGGCAGAACCTGGAACAATCATTTATCGTGGAAAAAAAGAACTTTGGATTGCTTGTGGTGAAGGAACTGTTATAGCAATTAATACTATTCAACCGTCAGGTAAAGGTAAATTAGCGATCCAAGATTTCTTAAATGGCGTTGGTCAAACAGTTGAAAAAGCGGATAAGGTGGGCTAATTAATATGGGGAAAAAAATACCAGCAAGAGTGAAAAGTTCCGTACGCTACGTGGCACTAAGAACAATTGAGCGCGTGGATAACGGCGGAGCATATTCAAACTTATTGCTAAATGAAATGATTAATAAATCTGCTTTAGGAGAAAAAGACAGCCGCTTATTTACAGAACTTGTTTACGGTACAATTAGCCGTAAGTTATTACTAGAATATTATCTAACACCTTTTATTCAAAATCCTAAAAAAGTAGACAGCTGGGTAAAAAATCTGCTTAGCTTGTCTGTGTATCAGTTAGTTTTTCTAGATAAAATTCCCGATCATGCAATCATTAATGAAGCTGTAGAAATCGGTAAACACAGAGGAAACGTCGGCATTGGTAAATTTGTGAATGGTGTACTGCGTGCATTTCAGCGTGAAGGTATCCCGAGTTTAGATAAAATTAAAGATCCAGTTGAACGTTTGTCTATAGAAATCAGTATGCCTAAATGGTTAACGGAAAAACTAATCAAACAAATGGGCGTAGAAGAAACCAGAAAATTGGGGTTATCACTTTTTGATAAAAGTCATGTCAGCGGACGGGTTGATACAAGAGAAATCAGTATTGACGATGCCTTAGAAGAATTACACAGAGATCACATTGAAGCCTATGCCAGCCAAGTTTCGCCATATGGTGTGGTAGCAGATAAAGGATTTTTAGCAGGCAGCTATTTATTTGGGGCTGGTAAGCTAATGATTCAAGATGAAAGCTCAATGTTAGTTGCCCCAGCGATGCAAATCGAACCCAATCATGTTGTTTTAGACGCTTGTGCGGCTCCCGGTGGAAAAACAACTCACATCGCGACATTCCTTGATTCGACGCAAGGCGGGCGAGTTAAAGCGTTAGATATTCATGATCATAAAATAAAGTTGATTAAACAAAACGCGGAACGTCTACATGTAAAAGAAGTTGTTGATACAGAAAAATTAGATGCTAGACAAGTTGGAACAGAATTCCCAGCAGAATATTTTGACCGGATTTTAGTGGATGCCCCCTGTTCAGGTTTAGGTTTAATGCGCCGTAAACCAGATATCAAGTACCATAAATCCGCACAAGATTTTGCTCAATTACCAAAAATCCAATTAGAAATTCTAGAAAGTGTTGCACATACATTGAAACAATGGGGTATAATGGTCTATAGCACATGTACAATCGCTGAAGAAGAAAATCAGGAAGTAGTAGCAGCCTTTTTAGAGAAGCACCCTGAATTTAAAAAAATTGATGTTGCAGTGAATGAAACTGTTCAGTCTGCGGTGAAAGAGCAAATGTTAACATTATACCCGCATCAATTAGGAACTGATGGCTTCTTTATCTGTTGTATGCAGAAAGTTTGTTAAACGAGGTGAAACATAGTGGAAATCAATTTTCAAACAGATGTTGGACGAAAACGAAATACAAATCAAGATTATGCTGGTTTATTTGAAAATCAAGCAGGTGTTTCTTTGGCTATTTTAGCTGACGGAATGGGTGGTCATCAAGCAGGTGACGTAGCGAGTCAAATGGCGGTAAATAATTTAGGCGAGCGTTGGCAGGAAAGTTCACTTGAAACGTCTGAAAAAGCTGCACAGTGGCTAATTAAAGAAATCCAAGATGAAAACGAGAAGATTTATCAAAAAGGTCAATCTCAATCTGAATACTTAGGAATGGGGACGACGATTGTTAGCGCCGTTTTATTAGATCAATCATTTGTATTAGCTAATATTGGTGATAGTCGCGCATATTTAGTGCGTAATAATCAGCTATTACAATTGACAGAAGATCATTCTTTAGTTAACGAACTAGTCAAATCTGGAGAAATTACTCGTGAAATGGCGGCTAATCATCCACGTAAAAATGTTTTGACTCGTTCTTTAGGTATGCCTGGAATGGTGGAAGTTGATGTAACCAACCATCTTTGGGTTCATGATGACTATATTTTACTATGCTCAGATGGGCTGACAAATATGGTTTCTGAAGAAGAAATCTTAGCAGTATTGCTTTCAGAAAGAACATTATCTGAAAAAGTAGATATATTAATTACTCGCGCAAATGAAGCTGGCGGTGCTGATAATATCACTGTTTTAGTGATCCATTTTAACGAACAGAAGGAGGAAAACCAATGATCGAAATCGGCAGAAAATTAAATGGTCGATATCATATTATTGGCAATATTGGTAGCGGGGGTATGGCAAATGTGTTTTTAGCACATGACCTGATTCTTGACCGCGACGTTGCTGTTAAAGTCTTGCGCTTTGACTTTCAAAACGATCAAGCTGCTATTCGACGTTTCCAACGAGAAGCATTAGCTGCCACTGAATTGGTTCATCCGAATATCGTTAGTGTCTATGATGTAGGCGAGGAAGACGGATTACAATACTTAGTTATGGAATACGTAAAAGGAATGGATTTAAAAAGATATATTCAAACACAGTATCCTATTCCTTATGCAAAAGTTGTTGATATCATGGAACAAATTTTATCGGCAGTTTCACTTGCACATGAACATAGAATTATTCATAGAGATTTAAAACCACAAAATATTTTGATGGATGAAAGCGGCGTTGTGAAGATCACAGATTTCGGAATTGCGATTGCTTTGACGGAAACATCGATCACACAAACGAATACTATGCTAGGCTCAGTTCACTATTTATCACCAGAACAAGCTAGAGGAAGCATGGCGACTAATCAATCGGATGTTTACGCAGTTGGAATCATTTTATACGAGATGTTAACAGGAAATGTTCCGTTTGACGGTGAATCAGCAGTTACAATTGCATTGAAGCATTTCCAAGAAGAAATACCGTCCGTTAAAATTTTTGATCCAAATGTACCTCAATCATTAGAGAATGTTGTTTTACACGCAACGACTAAAGATCCTGCTGATCGCTATAAGACAGCAGAAGAAATGTCTCGTGACCTATATACTGTTTTAGCAGCTAATCGGTTGAATGAACCAAAATGGCAACCGACTGGACTAATAGGCGAAACGAAAATTTTAACTCCAATTACTGAAGAGACACCAATGCCGTCTTCATTCAATACAATGGAGACACCACCGGAAGAACGAAATGAGCATGAAGAAATAAAACAACAAGAAGATGCTGCAGCCAAGAAGAAAAAGAAACGTAAAAAACGCTGGCTGATTGCTTTAATCTTATTATTTCTTGCGTTGTTAGTAGGCGGGTTGTTATATTTTGCTGGAAATAGCAGCAGCAGTGAAGTCAAAATTCCAAATGTAGCAAATAAAACAGAAGCAGAAGCGCGAAGCATACTGGAAGAAGCTGGTTTAAAAGTTAAAGCTGAAACCAAAGAAATTCCAGACGATTCTATTGAAGAAGGTCGTGTTGTAAAAACCGACCCGACAATTGACGCAACAGTGAAGAAAAATCGCGAAATCGAGCTATATATCAGTTCTGGTAGTAAAAAAATTAAGATGAGCGATTATACAGGTGAAAACTATAAAGATGCGATTGAAGCTTTGGGTAAATTAGGCTTCCAAGAAAGCAGAATTAAGATTACAAGAGAAGCTGACACAAGCGTTGATGAGGATAAAGTTATTAGCCAAACACCTGAATCTGGTGAAGAAGTTGACCCTAAAACAGATGAAATCACATTAGTTGTTAGTGAAGGACCAGAAGATGTATATATTGGCAGTTATGCTGGGTATAGTTATGAAAATGCTGTTGCAGCTCTAGCTGAACTAGGTATTAGCGAAAATCAAATCTCTCGTTCTGACGAAGAAAGTGATACTGTCGAAGCAGGCGTAGTCATTTCTCAAAGCCCTGGTGCTGGATCAACGCTAAATCCGAAGACAGGGAAAATTACGTTAACTGTCAGCAAAGGAACGGATAAAACTGTTCTAGGCAGTTATGTAGGTTATAGCTATGATAATGCCGTTAATGCGTTAACTGCATTAGGGATTAAGGCAAATCAGATTTCGCGTGTAGATGAATCTAGTGATACCGTGGAAAAAGGTGCTGTTATCTCGCAAGATCCGGGAGCAGGCGCTAGTTTCAACCTTAATAGTGGTAAGATTACGTTAAGAGTAAGTACTGGACCAGGAAATGTAACAGTTCCTAATGTTGTTAATCTTTCACCAACAGAAGCCAAGTCACAAATAGAAGGTGCGGGCTTGAAATATGTTGCTGGGTCGGGTGATACATCAAAAGGAAAAGCTGTTAGTATGTCACCAAGCGCTGGCGATAGTGTTGCCAAAGGTACGACAGTAACTGTTAACTTTTCAAACAGTTCTAATCCGACAGACAACACAGCAGAATAATTTTTTAGGTAATATAAATGAAAAGGGACAGATAGAAACTATTTTATAAGGTTTCTGACTGTCTCTTCTTTTTGTGTTAAAATAAAACCAATAGAAACAAGGAGGTGGCATTTCTGAAAGGTCAAATCAGAAAAGCGTTGAGTGGTTTTTACTATATCTATGTAGACGGAGAGACATTTCAAACAAGAGCGCGAGGGAATTTTCGTAATCGTAAAATTACACCGCTAGTTGGTGATGAAGTGATGTTTGAAAGCGATAATCTGACTGATGGTTATTTACTTGAAGTTTTCCCAAGGCATAATGAACTTGTCCGTCCGCCTGTAGCGAATGTAGATCAAGGCGTCATTGTAATGAGTATGGTGGAGCCAAATTTTTCTTATAACCTGTTGGATCGTTTTTTAGTAACTCTGGAAGAAAAAGAGATTGAACCTATTATCTACCTGACCAAAATTGATTTATTAACAGGTGAAGAAGCAGTCAGTGTGGCAGCGGTCAAAAGTGTCTATGGTGCAATTGGTTACCCTGTAATTGCAGCTACGCAAGAAAATGATGACCAAGCTGTGCATTTATTAGAACAATATTTCCCGGAACGTTTAACAGTATTTATGGGCCAATCAGGTGCTGGCAAATCGACGTTGCTGAATAAAATTTCTCCTGATTTACAATTAGCAACGGATGAAATTTCTGAATCATTAGGGCGGGGAAAACACACCACTCGTCATGTGGAATTATTACCGTTGTATGATGGTTTAGTTGCGGATACGCCAGGATTTAGCTCGATTGACTTTTTAGAAATGGAAACCACAGAGTTGCCGAAAAGATTTCCTGAATTTGTTGAAGCATCCGTTTCATGTAAATTCCGTGAATGTATGCATCGTAAAGAGCCTGGATGTGAAGTGAAAAAGCGTGTTGAAGAAGGAACGATCGCTCAAACTCGCTATGATAATTATCTTCAATTTTTACTAGAGATAGAAAATCGCAGACCTATTTACAAGAAAAAACAATAATTTTTTATTTTGTATAGTCGTTATTTAAAGTATAGTCGTGAGTGGGACAAAACTAAAAATCAGTTTTGTTTCACTCACTAGATCCGAATAAACGGCGAGAAAAAAAGCAGCTCCTTCTTATTTTTCGGAGCTAAACACTTTTGTCTCAGCCTTAAAGAAAAAGGAGAGGTTTGAATGAAACTAGCACCATCGATTTTAAGCGCTGATTTTGCCAATTTAGAAAGAGATATCCAATTAGTCGAAAAGTTAGGAGCCGACTATATTCATGTAGATGTGATGGATGGGCAATTTGTGCCGAATATTACTTTAGGTCCTAACGTTGTATCAGCAATCCGTCCAGTTACAAAATTACCGTTAGATGTACATTTAATGATTGTTCAGCCAGAAAACTATATTGAAGATTTTGCTAAAGCTGGAGCGGATATCATTACAGTTCATCAAGAATCAACACCTCATATTCACCGTGCAATCCAAATGATTAAAGCGGCAGGTGTTAAAGCTGGAGTTGTTATTAATCCGGGAACGCCGCTATCAGCTATTGAATATGTTCTTGATTTAGTCGATCAAGTCTTAATTATGACCGTTAACCCAGGCTTTGGCGGACAATCATTTATCGAAAGTTCGTTAGATAAAATCGCTCAATTAAAAGCGTGGAAAGAAGAAAAAGGCTATACTTATGATATCGAAGTAGACGGTGGAATTGATCCAACAACAGCGAAACGTTGTAAAGAAGCGGGTGCCAATGTATTCGTAGCAGGATCTTATATCTATAACTCAGAAAGTCCAAAAGAGCGAATTGATGCATTGAAAGCTGTGTTGGGCTAATGAATATTTTACTTGTAGCTGGCGGCACGCCTAAGGAATGGCCGCAATTTGATGTGGAAGCAATTGATTATTTTGTTGGTATTGATCGAGGCAGTTTGTTTATTTTAGAACATGGCTGGCGTTTAGATTTAGCTGTTGGTGATTTTGATTCGTTAACAGCGGAAGAAAAACAACAAGTTCAGCTGCAAGCAAAAGAAATAGAACAAGCTCAGGCTGAAAAAGATGATACGGATACGCAGTTAGCATTAGCGTTAACGTTAAAAAAATTCCCTGAAGCTGAGATTATGATTATTGGTGCAACTGGTGGTAGATTAGATCACTTTTTATCTAACTTATGGCTGCCTTTAGAACCCCGTTTCCAAAATTTTGCAGGTCAAATACAATTAAAAGATCAAAAAAATAGTCTTTCTTATTATCTTCCGGGAAGCTATACAATCACTAAAGAGCCTCAAATGAATTATCTGGCATATTGTTGTTTGACTCCAGTTGCAAAGCTGACACTTATGGGTAGTAAGTATACTCTGGATCAGACAGATGTCACAATTCCGACATCGTTTGCTAGTAATGAATTTGTAGGTGAAACGGCAAGTTTTTCGTTTGATTCAGGAATGATTGCTGTGATTCAAAGTCGGGATGGACAAAAATAAAAAAAAGCTGAACGGCATGCCGTTCAGCTTTTTGATTACGTTCTATTAAACACGCTCGATTTTACCAGATTTCAAAGCACGAGTTGACACCCAAACTTTTTTAGGTTTACCGTCTATTAATACACGAACTTTTTGCAAGTTAGGTTTAACAGTACGTTTAGTAGCGTTCATTGCATGTGAGCGGTTATTGCCGCTGCTTGTCTTGCGACCAGTAAAGTAACATACTTTTGCCATTTTTAGTTTCCTCCTTTGCTTTGATCTCGGAGCGATAGTTTTCAGCTCATACTAGATTAATCTATCATAATTTACAAGACTTTGCAAGAAGATTTTAAATCTAGATTGACTTTTACCAACAAACGATGTAAATTATACAATTATTAGTAACTTATGATGAGACGCTCTATAATAATCTGGTTAACTTCCTTTTCATTGGGGTACGGCTATGTTAAAATATTATAGAAGAAAATAGGGCAATTATGCTCTTTAAGGAGGCTTTCATCAATGGCTGTAAAAATTAAAACACCAGCAGGTACCATTGAGATTACCAATGAGGTTATTGCGACTGTTGTCGGCGGAGCTGCAACGGATATCTACGGAATCGTCGGTATGGCAAGTAAAAACCAAATTAAAGATAATTTAAATGGCATTTTACGCAAAGAGAATTATTCTAAAGGTGTCGTCGTACGCCAAGAAGAAAACGGTGTTGCGGTAGACGTATATACAATTGTCAGTTATGGAACAAAAATTTCGGAAGTTTCTCGAAATGTCCAAGAAAAAGTAAAATATAACCTTGAAACATTATTAGGCGTAACGGCTAATTCTGTCAACGTATTTGTTCAAGGTGTTCGTGTGTTGCCTGATTAGGTAGCCGGCTGTTAGCAGAGAAATAGTACTTCGCTTTTCGATATGTCTAGCTGCGTACATCAGCTCAATCGGCAATAACGAATAAAAATTCGCAGAGATAAACTCTGCTAAAGTTTGTGTTCTAATATTGCTCATAAGCTAATCGATGTACTTCACTTTTCGATGCAACAGTGAATCTAAAGGAGGATTTTTTAGGTGAATGTAACAGAAATCAGTGCAAGTCAGTTCCAAGAGATGGTACAGGCTGGTGCGAGTCGTCTGCATGTCAATGCAGAGTATGTCAACTCATTAAATGTTTTCCCTGTGCCTGATGGTGATACAGGAACGAATATGAACTTATCGATGACAAGTGGAGCGAAAGCTGTTGCTGATTCTCGTTCTGAGAAAGTCGGCGAATTGGCTGCAGTTCTTTCAAAAGGCCTATTAATGGGCGCTAGAGGGAATTCTGGTGTTATTTTGTCACAATTATTCCGTGGTTTTTCAAAGCAAATTCCGGATGTAGAAACACTAAATGCTAAAGATTTAGCACAAGCGTTCACTCATGGCGTTGAAACAGCATATAAAGCAGTTATGAAACCAGTTGAAGGAACAATTTTGACTGTTTCTCGTGAAGCCGCTCGTTCAGGTGAACGTAAAGCAAACGAAACAGATGACTGTATTGAAGTACTGGAAGCGGTCGTTAAAGGTGCTAAACGTGCTTTGGCTAAAACTCCGGATCTTTTACCTGTATTAAAAGAAGTTGGCGTAGTTGATAGTGGTGGTCAAGGGTTACTATTTATCTATGAAGGTTTCTTGGAAGCTTTATCAGGTAACTTTTTAGCGACAGAAGTCTATGAGCCAACTCCAGGTGAAATGGACGAAATGGTGAATGCTGAACATCATCGCGGTGTTAGTGGACATGTAGCGACAGAAGATATTAAATTTGGCTACTGTACAGAAATCATGGTTCAAATCGGAGAAGGTCCGACAGTAGACAGTGACTTCGATTATGAAACATTTAGAAATTACTTAAATGAACTAGGTGACTCATTGCTTGTAGTAAACGACGATGAAATCATCAAAGTCCATGTTCATACAGAACACCCAGGTGAAGTTATGAATTACGGACAAAAATTTGGTTCATTGGTTAAAATTAAAGTAGATAACATGCGTTTACAGCATGAAACATTAGTTGAACATGATGCTCAAGTAGCCCAAACGGCTACGAAAAAAGCACGTGTACCTTATGCCGTAATTGCTATTGCAGCAGGTGAAGGTGTACAGGAATTATTCCGTAGTCTTGGCGCAAGCTACATCATCAGCGGCGGTCAAACAATGAATCCAAGTACGGAAGACATTTTAAAAGCTGTCAAAGAAGTGAATGCCGATCAAGTTATTATTTTACCTAATAACAAAAATATCTTTATGGCAGCCGATCAAGCAGCTGAAGTAGCAGATATTCCAGTAGCCGTTGTTCCAACGAAAACAATTTCACAAGGAATGACAGCGATGTTGGCTTTCAATGACAACCAAACACTGGAAAAAAATCAAGCAACGATGACTGAAATGATTGAAAGTGTAGTCAGCGGTCAAGTAACTACTGCTGTTCGTGATACAACAATCGATAATGTTGAAATTAAAAAAGATGACTATCTTGGGATGATTGACGGCAAAATCGTTGTTTCTGAACCTGATATGTTTGCAGCATCATTAGATACGCTAAAACGAATGATTGATGAAGATACAGAGATCGTGACAATCATTGTAGGTGAAGGCGGTACATTAAACGAAGCTGAGAAATTAGTAGAAGCATTAACTGCT
Organism: Enterococcus sp. 5H; assembly: GCF_028128615.1. Taxonomy (GTDB): domain Bacteria; phylum Bacillota; class Bacilli; order Lactobacillales; family Enterococcaceae; genus Enterococcus_L. The sequence goes on from NZ_AMDP01000019.1 coordinate 236,943, forward strand.
GAATTTGAAGATTTAGAAACAGAACTTCATGAAGGCGGACAACCTGTTTATCCGTATCTGTTTTCAGCTGAATAATTTATGATTTAACAAATGCCGAATAAACAGTGAAATGTGCTAAGAATCAACTTTTTCAATCTCTTAGACGTTGATAGTTGAATCGTGCAGTAACTTTTCTCGCCGTTTAAGCGGATTTAGAGGCGGTGCAAAACTGAGTTTAGTTTTGTTCCGACCTCTTTTTTGTAGTTTAAAAAAAACAAGCAAAAATTACGTAACTAATTATGAAAGGAGGAAAATTGATGAACTTGTCAGATGATATTGCTGTGTTAGCTGGTGTTGGTCCTAAGCGTGCAGAAAACTTGAAAGAGCTGGGTATTCAAACCGTTGAAGACCTACTTACCTATTATCCGTTTCGCTATGATGATATTCAGGAAAAGGAACTAAATGAAATCCAAGATCAAGAAAAAGTCACGCTAAAAGGTTTAGTTGTCTCTGAGCCAGTGGTCAGCCGCTACGGATATAAAAAAAGCCGCCTAATGTTTCGGATGATGCAAGATCATGCAGTCATCAATGTTTCTTTCTTTAACCAGCCGTACTTAAAAGGCAAAATCGTTTTATCAGAAGAAATTGCTGTGTATGGAAAATGGGATGCCAAACGAAAAGCGCTTAACGGTATGAAGATTTTAGCAGCTAAAAATGACGGAGAAGATTTTGCCCCAATCTATCATGTGAATAAAAAAGTTCGGCAAAGTAGTTTGATCCAATTGATTCGTACGGCTTTTGAAAAATATGGCGAGTTAATTCCTGAGATTTTACCAGAAGAGTTATTAGAAAAGTATCGGTTAATGCCAAGAAAAGATGCAATATTTGCGATGCACTTTCCAAGTAATCCTGAAGAAAGTCACCAAGCGAAACGTCGTGTCGTTTTTGAAGAATTTTTCTTATTCCAACTGAAAATGCAAGGATTAAAACGCCAAGAAAAAGCTGAGAAAAATGGCTTGATGATCCAATATGATGTCGAGCGATTGAAGGGATTTACGCAAAAACTTCCATTTGAACTCACCTCAGCTCAGAAAAAAGTGACAAATGAAATCTGTCGGGATTTAATGAGCCCAAGTCATATGCAGCGATTATTACAAGGTGATGTAGGGAGTGGGAAAACAGTAGTAGCAGCCATTGCTCTTTACGCGACGATGACAGCTGGTTTTCAAGGTGCTTTAATGGTCCCAACAGAAATTTTAGCCCAGCAGCATATGGAAAGTTTACAGCAATTATATGATCCTCTGGAAGTTCGCACGGCTTTACTGACAGGTTCAACTAAAACAAAAGAACGACGTGAAATTCTCGCACAACTTTCATCAGGAGAAATCGATATTATTATAGGAACCCATGCGTTAATTCAGGAGGATGTTATTTTTCATAAATTAGGCTTAGTTATTACAGATGAGCAGCATCGATTTGGTGTGAATCAACGAAGGATTTTAAGAGAAAAAGGTTTGAAACCGGATGTACTCTTTATGACAGCGACGCCGATTCCTAGAACTCTTGCGATTACAGCGTTTGGGGAAATGGATGTTTCAATTATTGACGAAATGCCCGCAGGTCGAATTCCAATTGAAACTCGCTGGATTAGGCCGCCGCAACTAGATACAGTGTTAGAGTGGATGCAAAAAGAACTAGCACGAGGACATCAAGCTTATGTTATTTGTCCCTTAATTGAAGAGTCAGAAGCATTAGATGTGAAAAATGCAACTGAGATCTTTGAACATATGTCAGCGTTCTTTAATCCTGATTATCAAGTGGGATTACTTCACGGAAAAATGAAAAATCAGGAAAAAGATGAAATCATGCAAGAATTTAAAGAAAATAAACTTCAACTGCTTGTTTCTACGACAGTAATCGAAGTTGGGGTAAATGTTCCTAATGCCACGGTTATGTTAATTATGGATGCTGACCGTTTTGGTTTAGCCCAATTACATCAGCTTCGTGGTCGTGTGGGACGTGGCTCGGAAGCTTCTTATTGTATTTTAGTTGCCAACCCGAAGAACGAAATGGGTGTTGAACGTATGAAAATCATGACAGAGACGAATAATGGTTTTATCTTAAGCGAAAAAGATTTAGAGCTTCGTGGACCGGGTGAAGTTTTTGGAGCTAGACAATCAGGGATTCCACAATTTGCAGTTGGTGATATCGTAACTGATTTTAATATTTTAGAGGTTGCGCGCCAAGAAGCATCATCGATTTGGCAAAAAAGTCAATGGTGGATACTGCCTGAATATCAAGGTTTAGCAGAGAAAATTAAACCGCATGAAACTGAGCATCAATTTTTTGATTAGACAGGAATAGGACTATTTTAATTACTGGCGGATAGGCAAGGATGCTAAGTGATTCATTCCCCTTTTCGTTATGTTATACTACTTGTTGAGAAATACCTAGGAGGGATTATTTATGAAGATTGCAGTTGATGCAATGGGCGGCGATCAGGCGCCGCAGGCTATCGTTGAAGGAGTAATGTTAGCCAAACAAGATTTTCCGGAAGTTGAATTTTTACTATATGGAAAAGAAGCTGAAATTAAAAAATACGTGACTGATGAAACAAATATCACAATCATTCATACGGACGAAAAAATTAACAGTGACGATGAGCCCGTAAAAGCAATTCGTCGTAAAAAAACAGCTTCAATGGTTTTAGCAGCACAAGCGGTAAAAGATGGCGAAGCGGATGCAATTTTTTCTGCTGGTAATACAGGAGCATTATTAGCTGCTGGTTTATTTATCGTTGGAAGAATCAAAAACGTTGAACGTCCAGGTTTAATGTCAACTTTACCAGTTATTGGTCAGCCTGACGGTGGTTTTGATATGCTTGATTTAGGTGCAAATGCAGACAATAAGCCAGAGCATTTAGTTCAATATGCTGTATTAGGTTCTTTTTATGCTGAGAAAGTTAGAAATATCACGAAGCCTCGTGTCGGTCTTTTAAATAACGGAACAGAAGAAACCAAAGGCAGCGAATTAACAAAAGCAGCGTTTGAATTACTTTCGGCAGAAGAAAGTATTAATTTTATCGGCAATGTTGAAGCTCGTGATCTATTGAATGGAGCAGCGGATGTTGTAGTGACTGATGGATTCACAGGGAACGCTGTCTTGAAATCAATTGAAGGTACAGCATTAAATATGATGGGTTTATTAAAATCTTCCATTTTGGCAGAAGGCTTTAAAGGAAAAATGGGTGCCTTATTATTAAAAGATGCATTGCGCGGTATGAAAAGCGAGATGGATTATTCAAAACATGGTGGAGCAGTTCTTTTTGGTTTGAAAGCACCAGTGATTAAAACACACGGATCAACTGGTCCAGAAGCAGTTCGCTACACTATTCGTCAAATCCATACAATGTTGGAAACAGACGTTGTTCCGCAGCTTGTAAGTTATTATAAAACGAAAGAATAACAGTTTATGCAACTTGATTGCAACTGTTTTGTAATAAGATTGAAAAAAAAGATGGACAAATTACTCATTTGTGAGTACAATGTATCATAGCGTTTAACTCTTTAAGGAGTTACGTTTTTCAAAAACAGTGGAGGTGAATACAGTTGACTCGTGAAGAAGTACTTGAAAAAGTAGCGAAGATTATCTCAAACCACTTTGATATTGAACCTGAAAATGTCACAGATCAATTAAACATTAAAGATGACTTGAATGCAGATTCTATTAGCGTAATGGAATTTGTTTTAGAGCTTGAAGATGAGTTTGGTACAGAAATTTCTGATGAAGATGCAGAGAAAATCGAAACAGTTGGAGCCGCTGTAGATTATATTACAAATAATTTATAATTGAGAAATAAGAGTTTAACCCAAAATACTAAACTTCTTGAAAAAGTGCGTTGATTCGTTGAATCGATGCGCTTTTTTTGTTGCAATAGGATGGGATTTTACTAAGTGTTGGTAATTTTCCTTAACTAATTGGGATCTTGATCTTTTTTTGTATCTATTTCTATCGAAAAGTTGCAATTTTGATTGTAATTATATACAATTGCTAAAAAAGATTACAATTAGATTTTGAAAGTAATTTTTGTGTAACGAATCAAGTGTTTTCTATTTACATTTTTTTTACTGGAAGTTATCAATGAAGGAGTGTTTAAAGTGAGTGAGGAGAATCAATTATTAGACGTTGTAAATCTTCATACGGGTTTTCGATTAAAGGACGAATATTATGATGCAGTAGACGATGTGTCTTTCACCTTAAAGAAAAACGAGATTTTAGCAATTGTTGGTGAATCTGGCTGCGGGAAAAGTACTTTAGCAACAACTATTATGGGTTTACATGATGCAGATAATACACGCGTCACGGGAGAAATAATTTATAAAGATTTAAATTTGACAACGTTTAATGAACAACTATATAACAAAGTTCGCGGGAATGATATTGGGATGATTTTTCAAGATCCATTGTCAGCGCTTAACCCTTTGATGCGTATCGAAGAGCAAATCAAAGAAAGTTTGACTTATCATACAGATTTAAATAAAGAACAAAAACAAGCGCGTGCGATTGAGTTGCTGACTCAAGTTGGCATTCCAAACCCTGAGCGTGTGGGGAAACAATATCCACATGAACTTTCAGGAGGCATGCGTCAACGTGTGATTATTGCCATTGCAATTGCTTGTAAACCAGCAATTATAATTGCCGATGAACCGACAACTGCATTAGATGTAACAATTCAGGCACAGATTTTAGATTTACTAAAGGATTTACAAGAAGAAACAGGCGCAGGAATTATTTTAATCACGCATGATTTAGGTGTTGTGGCTGAAATGGCCGATCGAGTAGCCGTGATGTATGCAGGTCAGTTTGTAGAGGTTGCTTCTGCGGAAGAATTATTTACTAATCCTAAGCATCCGTATACACGTTCTTTATTACAATCAATTCCGCAAGAAAATTCAGATGATAGTCAGCTACATGTAATTGAAGGCGTTGTCCCTTCTTTAAGCAAGTTACCAAGACAAGGTTGTCGTTTTGCGCCAAGAATTCCTTGGATCGCACCAACAGCTCATGAGGATTCGCCAGAACTACATGAAGTGGCAGAAGGTCATCTTGTTCGCTGTACATGTTATCAGCATTTCCATTTTAGAGACGAACAGGAGGAAGCGTAATGACAGAAATAATCCAGATTAAAGATTTAAAAGTGCATTACCCAATCCGCAGTGGTTTCTTCAATCGAGTGACTGACCATGTACTAGCTGTTGACGGAGTTAATTTTATTATCGAAAAAGGTAAAACATACGGTTTAGTTGGAGAATCTGGTTCAGGTAAGTCAACAACTGGAAAAGCCATTGTAGGCTTAGAAAAAGTGACTAGCGGAAATATTTTATATCAAAATAACGATATTACTAAAGCACATAATCGAAAAGCGATTAAATACAACAAAGATGTTCAAATGATCTTCCAAGATTCAATGTCTAGTTTAAATCCGAAAAAACGAGTATTGGATATTATCGCTGAACCTATTCGTAATTTTGAACGTTTGAGTGACCAAGAGGAAAAGAAAAAAGTCAAAGGCTTGCTGGATATTGTTGGTATGCCGGAAGATGCATTGTACAAATATCCTCATGAGTTTTCTGGAGGTCAGCGTCAGCGATTAGGTGTTGCTCGTGCAGTAGCTACGAATCCTAAGTTAATTGTTGCTGATGAACCAGTTTCTGCTTTGGATTTATCCGTTCAAGCTCAAGTATTGAACTTTATGAAAAATATTCAGGAAGAGTATGGTTTGAGCTATTTATTTATTTCCCATGATTTAGGCGTAGTAAAGCATATGTGTGACAATATTGCGATTATGTACAAAGGACGTTTTGTAGAGATTGGCACACGGGAAGATATTTATCAGAATGCTCAGCATATTTATACTAAGCGTTTATTGTCAGCGATTCCTAAAATTGATGTAGCAAATCGTGAAGAGCATAAGAAGCAGCGGCGCCAAGTAGAAAAAGAATATCTGGAGAATCAAAAAGAGTATTACGATCAGGATGGACGCGTATATGATTTACGTAAAATTAGTGAAACGCATCAAGTAGCGTTGAAAAATGGGGGTGCAAACTAATGTGGAAAACGATTTTACGACGTGTACTCTTTATGATCCCGCAGATTTTTATTTTAAGTATTTTGATTTTTGTACTAGCTAAAATGATGCCGGGTGATCCATTTACTGGATTGATTAATCCAAATACTGATCCTGCTGTTATTGAAAAAATGCGTGAAGCAGCTGGGTTGAATGATCCGTGGACGACACAATATATTCGCTGGATAGGGAATGTCTTTCAAGGAGATTTAGGGGAAAGTTTTATTTACAAGTTACCTGTTTCCACATTGATTGGAAATCGTGCAGTAAACACTATTTTATTGTCATTATTAACAGTGGTAATTATGTACGCGATCGCGTTACCATTAGGTGTGTTATCGGGACGTTACCAAAATTCATTTTTAGATAAATTTGTTGTGATTTACAATTTCTTTAGTTTTGCTGTACCGCCATTTATTTTTGCATTAGTTATGCTGTTTGTTTTTGGTTATCGGCTGGATTGGTTTCCGACAACTGGATCTGTCTCCAGTGGGGTATCACCGGGAACGGCTGCCTATGTTTGGGATCGGTTTTACCATTTGATTTTACCTGCATTGTCTCAAGCATTGCTTGGTACAGCGATTACTATTCAGTATTTACGAAATGAAGTAATTGACTCTCAGTCATTGGATTATGTTCGGACTGCCCGTTCAAAAGGAGTGCCGACAAATAAAGTTTATACAAGACATATCTTTAGAAATGCTTCTTTGCCAATTATCTCGCAATTAAGCTATGAAATTACGGCTTTAATTAGCGGATCAGTCGTTATCGAGCGAATTTTTGGTTATCCGGGGATTGGGAAATTGTTTATTGATTCTATCGGACAAAGAGATTACGCCGTGATTACCGCCTTAGTATTGATTTTAGGGACTGCAACGCTTGTCGGGAATTTAATTTCAGATATTGTTATGAGTATTGTGGATCCGCGAATTCGTATTCAGTAAAAAATCAATTTTAAGGAGAGGAGAATCTAAATGGATAAAAATGTAGAGAGTACAGAAATCATTGCTGAAGCAATACCGCCAATGGGATTTCGGATGATCGCAAGAGAATTCAAAAAAGATCGTTTGGCAATATTTTCGTTAATCGTTTTAGTTATTATATTATTAACTGTTTTTATTGGTGCTATAGTTGTGGACCAAGATAAAGTGATGACAGTCAGTATTTTAGATAAGTATGCAGAACCCGGAGGCAACTTTATTTTAGGCGCAGACGAAGGTGGCCGCGATGTTTTGGGACAATTAATTATTGGTGCCCGTAATTCTGTCGTGATTGGTTTTGCCATTACAATTATCACTTCAATTATCGGGGTAAGTATTGGGATTGTTTCTGGTTATTATGGCGGAGTTTTTGATAATGTTGTCATGAGAATAGTTGATTTCATTATGATTTTGCCTATTTTAATGATAATTATTGTATTTGTTACCGTTATTCCGCATTATAGTGTTTGGTCATTTGTTTGGATAATGAGTGCTTTTTATTGGGTCGCCAAAGCGCGGTTATTTAGAAGTAAGACGTTATCTGAAGGACGTAAAGACTATGTGAGTGCGTCTAAAACTTTAGGTAGTAGTGATTTTAAAATTATGTTTCGGGAAATTATGCCGAATTTAAGTTCATTAATCATTACGAACTTAACGATTAACTTTGCAGCAAATATTGGGATTGAAACAACCTTAACCTTTTTAGGCTTTGGTTTACCGACGAGTGTACCTAGTTTAGGAACCTTGATTGGTTATGCGAGCAATGGAGATGTTTTAGCGAATAAAACTTGGATTTGGGTACCTGCATCGTTGCTAATTTTAGTAATGATGTTATGTATAAATTATATTGGCCAAGCGTTTAAGCGTTCAGCAGATGCAAGACAACGTTTAGGTTAAGAATAGGAGGAAGGAAAGTGAAGAACAGTAAGTTTTTGGGTTTTATGACATTGGCAGCAGTTGCAACATTGACTTTAGCTGCATGTGGTGGCGGTAACAAATCAGATTCCGGCAACAAAAATGTGGAGACAGAGGATATTAGCAAGTTTTCTATGACCGTTAAAAATGACGGTGAAGCAATTAAAGGCGGCACGTTAGATGTTGCAGTAGCGTCTGATACGCAGTTCAGAGGGTTATTTTCAGCCATGTATTATGAAGATACCTATGATAATTATTATATGAGACCTTTCGATGAATCGTTATTTTCATATGATGAAGATTTTGTCATTACAGATGAAGGTGTTGCTAAATTGGATCTAGACGTGGATGCTAAAAAAGCAACTATTACCTTGCAAAAAGATGTAAAATGGTCAGATGGGGAACCAGTGACTGCAGATGACGTTATTTATCCGTATGAAGTTATCGGAAATAAAGATTACACAGGAATCCGTTATGACGATCAGTTTATAAACATTGTTGGGATGGAAGAGTACCATGATGGCAAAGCTGATTCAATTTCTGGAATCAAAAAGATTGATGATTTGACTACAGAAATTTCATATAAAGAAGTAAATCCTGACATGCTTCAATTAGATGGTGGTGTTTACACTCGTCCAGCTCCGAAACACATTTTTAAAGATATTCCAATCAAAGATCAAGAGCAAAGTGATGCTGTACGTAAAAATCCTGTTTCATTTGGACCATATTACGTAAGCAAAGTAGTTACAGGTGAATCAGTGGAATACCTACCAAATGAGCACTATTATAAAGGCAAACCAAAACTAGATAAAATGGTGTTCACAAATGTGCCAACATCTTCAATTGTTGAAGCTTTGAATGCTAAAAAATATGACATGGTTTACTCAATGCCAACAGATAATTATCCAACATACAAAGATACAGATGGTTACCAAATGTTAGGCCGAGAAGAATTAGCTTATACGTATATTGGTTTTAATTTAGGTACGTTTGACAAAGAAAAAGGTGAAGTTGTTACGAACCTAGATTCTAAAATGGGTGATGTTAAATTACGTCAAGCGATGGGCTACGCATTAGATAATGATGCCGTAGGTGAGAAATTTTATAACGGCTTACGGACAAATGCAACAACATTAATCCCGCCAATTTTCAAAACATTGCACGATTCAGAAATTAAAGGTTACACATATGATATAGAAAAAGCGAAAAAATTATTAGATGATGCCGGATACAAAGATACAGATGATGATGGTTTCAGAGAAACGCCAAAAGGTGAAAAATTAACTATTAACTTTGCTTCAATGGCTGGTGGTGAGACAGCGCAACCGTTAGCAGATTACTATATTCAACAATGGAAAGAGATTGGGTTGGATGTTAAATTAGCAACTGGTCGTTTAATTGATTTCCAAGCGTTTTATGATAAGTTGAAAAATGATGATCCTGAGATCGATGTTTTCCAAGGCGCGTGGGGTGTAAGTACTGCACCAGCACCAGTTGGTTTATATGGACGTAATGCGGCGTTTAACTATTCTCGTTTCTCATCTGAAGAGAATGATAAATTGCTAGATGCTATTGTTTCAAAAGAGTCATTTGATGCTGAGAAACGTAAAGAAGCATATGACGCATGGCAAAAGTATATGTTTGAACAAGCACCAGTTATTCCGACATTATACCGTAATGAAATTATGCCAATCAGTGATCGAGTAAAATCATTTACTTGGAATTATGAAGATACTAGAGATTTTTATAGTATTGAATTAACAGCTGAAAGCCGTTAAAAAACTGAAATTGTGTTAGACTTGGGCAATTGAATTAGACGAAAACCCGCACAATGCATAAAACGCATTGTGCGGGTTTTACGAGATTGTCGAAGCTTTCAATTCTTAGAGCTTTTAAAAGAAGCAACGTATATTCTGTGTTTTGCGCCGTTCATCATCGAATCACAATATTCTTCGTGATTTCCGACAATGTGATCGAAATGAAATGGAGTGTCCGACTTGTTCACACAGTTTATTCTGATTTTCGCTGACGTAGATATAATTTAGATAGTTATGTCCTAGTCCCAGTGTTTATTTTGATGATCGTCTGCTTGAATGATCAAAAGCCACAAACCGAAAACTTTTTTTGTTTGTTGTATACTAGACACGATTATCTAGGCATGATAATCTCTTGTTAAACGTTTTCATTTTCGCTGCTAAAGTAAATGAATCAGATAAAATAGGGAGAGTGACAATATGGAACAAACACTAATTATTATTAAACCAGATGGTGTTAAACGTAAATTAGTCGGAGAAATTCTTCAGCGTTTTGAAAGAAAACAGTTAAAACTTAGCCAATTAAAAGTTGCTACCATGTCTAGAGAATTGGCTGAAGAACATTATGCTCATATAAAAAAATACGATTTTTTTGAAGATATGATGACTTATATGACCTCATCTGAAGTAGTGTATATTATTCTAGAAGGTAATGATGTGATTAAAACTGTCCGAAAGATGATTGGCATAACTAATTGTTTAGAAGCTGAACCTGGTACGATTCGTGGCGACTATGGCGGCAGCAGCTATCAAAATATAGTTCATGCATCAGACTCACCAGAGGCTGCTACAATAGAAATTAGACGATTTTTCAACTAAACTTAAATAATAAACAACGTGTGAAGATTTTGTTTTTTTAGAAAAGCTGAATCTACACGTTTTTTTATTTTACTATAAGAAAATTAGGGATTTTAATGGTAGATGATAAAATATCTCATACTAATAGCCTAAATAATGAAAAAACCATTCAAATATGTTAAATACAGCACGTATTTCAAGGGAATTCCCCCCTAACCATTTAAAAATTCCACAAAAAAAAGTATAATAGAGAAGGCTGTAAATAAACTTAAAGGAATGTAGAAAATGGACAATCAGTTAACTACCGAATTAAAAGAACGTTACGGCATTGTTTTCCATGATGTCAACCTATTAGAACAGGCTTTTACGCATTCATCCTATGTGAATGAGCATCGATATTTAAAACTATCCGACAATGAACGACTAGAATTTCTAGGCGATGCTGTATTGGAATTATTAGTATCACAATACTTATACGAGCAATTCCCAGACTTACCGGAAGGCAAGTTAACAAAAATGCGGGCAGCAATTGTACGGGAAGATAGTTTATCCAAATTTGCGAAAGAATGTCATTTTGACCAATATATTCTCCTAGGCAAAGGAGAAGAAAATTCTGGCGGACGCCAGCGACCTGCCCTGCTTTGTGATTTATTTGAAGCATTTTTAGGTGCGTTATACTTAGATCAAAAGGCACCTGCTGCTAAGAAATTTATTGCAGAGGTCATTTTTCCAAAAATCGATGCCGGTGCTTTTTCACATGAGATGGATCACAAAACACATTTACAAGAAGTTTTACAGCGCCAAGGGGATGTCACAATTGAGTATCGCTTGGTTAATGAAGAAGGACCTGCCCATGATCGCATATTCTCAGTTGAAGTCTATGTGGATGAAAAAATGATTGGGGAAGGTCAAGGGAAATCTAAGAAGCTAGCTGAACAGGATGCCGCCGAAAAAGCGCTGAAAAAAGATCCTGAGTAAGTTTGGAAGGAGCCGTTTTATTCGTGTATTTAAAACGAATTGAGATCGCAGGATTTAAATCCTTTGCGGATCGAACCGTGATAGAGTTTGAAAATGGTGTAACTGCCGTTGTCGGACCTAATGGTAGTGGAAAAAGTAACATTACAGAAGCGATTCGCTGGGTTTTAGGCGAACAATCTGCGAAAAGTCTTCGTGGTGGAAAAATGCCGGATATTATTTTTGCTGGATCAGAAGGTCGTAAGGCGCTGAATATAGCAGAAGTGACGGTTGTACTAGACAATAGCGATCACTTTTTACCTTTGGACTTTACTGAAATCAGTGTAACCAGACGTTACCGCAGAACAGGTGAAAGTGACTTTTACATTAATAAACAGGCCTGCCGTTTGAAAGATATTCATGATTTATTTATGGATTCCGGTTTAGGGAAAGAATCTTTTTCAATTATTTCTCAAGGGAAAGTTGAAGCAATTTTCAATAGTAAGCCAGAAGACCGTCGTGGGATTTTTGAAGAAGCAGCGGGCGTATTGAAATACAAGCAACGTAAGAAAAAAGCAGAGCAAAAACTATTTGAAACAGAAGATAACTTAAGTCGTGTGCAAGATATTATCTATGAATTAGAAGATCAACTGACTCCTCTAGCTGCACAAAGCGAAGCGGCTAAGGAGTTTTTGAGACTTAAAGAAACCTTGACGGAAATCGATGTTAGCTTAACAGTGACTGAAATCGAAGCAGCAAAAGAAATCTGGGAAATCAAAGCAGCCGAGCTAACCAAAATCGAAGAACGCCTGCAAATTGCAAGCAAAAAAATTCGTGATTCAGAAGATGAATTATTCCAATTACGTGGAAAACGAAACAAATTAGATGAGCAAATTGAAACCCAACAGCAACAACTATTACAAATCACAGAAGCTTTGAAACAGACCGAAGGACAAAAAGACGTTCTAATCGAACGCTCAAAACACACGATGCAAACAACTAGTGAATATCAGCAGTCTTTAGAAGAAAATGCGGAAAAAATCACTCGTTATCGTGAAGAAGTTCAAGAATTACAAACAAAAGTTGCAGAGAAAAAAACTCAGCGTGAAGAGTTAGTAGAAGCAATTCAAGCGTCAGAAAAAGAAGTTGAAAAATACAGTAAATCTTCCAAAGAATTATTAGAAGAGTTGCGTAGCCAGTACGTGGAAGTAATGCAAGAGCAAGCAAACACGACCAATGATCTGAAGTATTTAGAACGTCAATATCAACAAGAAACTGCGAAAAATCAACAATCGATCCAAAAGCATGAAGCATTAGAAAAGCAAATGACAGAAGCTTTGCAAGAAAAAGAACAAATTGAAGTCAACTTAGCTGAGTCAGAGCAATCGCTAATGGATCAAAGAGAAGAATATACTAAGCTAAAACACCAATTAGATCAAAGACAAGAACAATTAGCAACGAAACAAAAACAAATGTACCAAGCGATGAATCAAGTTCAGCAAGCTAAAGCACGTCAAAAAAGCTTGCAGGAAATCCAAGAAAATTATTCTGGTTTTTATCAAGGTGTTCGATCTGTTTTAAAACATAAAGACCAATTAACCGGAATTGTTGGAGCTGTGGCTGAATTAATTGAGGTACCGAAAGAATATACAGTCGCCATCGAAACAGCATTAGGCGGAGCCGCACAACATGTGGTTGTCGAATCAGAAAAAGATGGACGTGCTGGGATTACGTTCTTAAAACAACAACACAGTGGTCGAGCAACATTTTTACCAGTGACTACGATAAAACCAAGAACTGTGTCTACTGCTGTCCGTGAACGTGTCAATAACGTATCAGGATTTTTGGGAATTGCCAGTGAATTGGTACAATTTCCTAATGAAGTCAGCAATGTGATTCAAAATCTTTTAGGTGTGACATTGTTAGCCGAAAGTCTAGAAAGCGCCAATCAACTAGCGAAAGTAGTAAACTATCAGTACCGTGTTGTTTCTTTAGACGGCGATGTAATGAACTCAGGTGGTTCAATGACTGGTGGAGCAAATAAACGTGGTAACCAAGGAAGCTTATTTTCACAAACCCAAGAACTACAAACGTTAACCGAGCAAATGGAACGAGTGGAAAAACAATTAACCGTTACTGAAAAAGAAGTTCAGCAGCTAACGGATGAAGTGAAACTCTTAAACGAAAAATTAGAACAATTACGTTCAACTGGCGAAACGAGCCGCTTGAAACAATTGGAATTACAAAATAAACAAACCAACCAAGAAGAAACAATTACTCGTTTAACCAAAGAGCAGCGCCTGTTTGAATTCGAAGCACGTGAATTGCATCAATTTTTAACAGAATATCAAACGCGCAAAGAAGAATTAACCGCACAACAACAAGAATTAAACCAAACAAAAGACCGTTTAGATCAAGAGATGAAACAAGTCGATCAAGAAGCGAGTCAAATGGAAACCTTAAGAGCAGAAGCTTTTGAGCGGTATAATCAAATTCAGGCAGATCAAGCAGTTGCAGCAGAGCAATTGGCTCATTTAACAGGTCAAGTCGCTGAAAAACAAACGCAGCTGGATGAATTTTTAGCCAGAGAAACAGCGCTACGCCAGCAATTACAACAATTAAATGACAATTCAACAGATCACCAAGTGACAGAAGAAAGTCTTGCTGTACAACTGGAACAATTATCTGATAAAAAAGAGCAGCTGCAAACAAGTATTCAAGAAGCCAAAACAGCTCGTCAACAATTGCAAGAGCAAGTCGATCAGATTGATACTGGTTTAGCAGAAGAAAACAAACAGCAGCAACATCTGCTTACAGAACAAACACAAATCGAAGTGGAAAAAAATCGTGCAGAAATCAAACTAGATAATTCTCTGCAATATTTACAAGAGGAATACAGTTTAACTTTCGAACGGGCAAATGAAGACTATCAATTAACTATGGATAAAGAACAGGCCAAAGTAGAAGTCAAACGTCTAAAACGTGAAATTGAGCGCTTAGGTCCAGTCAATCTTAATGCGATCGAACAATATGAGCAAGTGAACGAACGTCATGAATTTTTAGTTTCTCAACGTGATGATTTATTGGATGCCAAAGACCAGCTTTTTGAAACAATGGGCGAAATGGATGAAGAAGTAAAAGCTCGTTTCAGTGAAGTCTTTGAAGCAATTCGGGCGCAATTTAAAGTCGTCTTTCCAAACATGTTTGGCGGTGGTCGAGCAGAATTGATTTTAACAAATCCTGAAGACTTGCTGAATACAGGTGTGGAAATCGAAGCTCAACCGCCAGGTAAAAAACTACAAAATTTAAGTTTACTTTCTGGTGGCGAACGTGCCTTAACAGCGATAGCCTTACTGTTTTCAATCATTCGCGTACGACCAGTGCCATTCTGTGTGCTGGATGAAGTTGAAGCAGCGTTAGACGATGCTAATGTTTCCCGTTTCGGTCACTATTTAAGTGAATTTGAAGACGAAACACAGTTTATCGTGGTAACACACCGTAAAGGGACGATGGAAGCCGCTGATGTTTTATATGGAGTGACCATGCAGGAATCGGGCGTATCGAAAATCGTTTCTGTTCGTTTAGAAGATGTCAAAGAAGGCGGTGCAATTGCTGCTGGAGGATAATAGAAAAGAGGAATCGGCTTGATTAAATTAGTCGCCATTGATTTAGATGGCACATTATTAAATAGTCATAAAGAAATTTCACAAAAAAATAAAGACGTTTTAGCTCAAGCCAAAGCAGCAGGGGTTAAAATTGTTTTGTGTACAGGCCGACCATTAGCGGCAATCGAAGTCTATTTAGAAACATTGGGCTTACGTGATAATGGAGATTACAGTATTACGTTTAATGGCGGTTTAGTCCAAAAAAATGATACAGGTGAAATCATTGAAAAAGCATTAATGCCTTTAGACGCTGTTCATGATTTGTATCAATTGGCTGCTGAATTAAATGTGCCGCTTGATATCTTATCGGATGGACTAGTTTTACAGTTGCCGACTTCACTAGAAAATCGTTCACTTTATAGTCAATTAAACAATTTATTGACTTTTGAAGCTGCTGAATTACAACATTTAACAGCGGATAGAATTTACAACAAAGCGGTGGTAGCGATTGATGAGGATTATTTAGATGAGCAAATCTCAAAAATTCCAACGACGTTTTATGATCGTTATGAAATCATCAAAACGAGAAGTAACTTACTGGAGTTTATGCCAAAAGGAATTACGAAAGCTTACGGAATTTCCTTATTAGCCAGAGATTTAGAGATCAAACAAGAAGAAATTATGACAATCGGCGACGAAGAAAATGATTTACCGATGATTGAATATGCTGGGCTCGGTGTTGCTATGGAAAATGCGGTAGCCAGTGTGAAAGCTTTAGCTGATGTTATTACCGATACAAATGATAATGACGGTGTTGCACATGCCGTTGAAAAATTTGTTTTAGAACCATTGAGAGGAGGAAATTAAATGGGGTTTTTCGATAAAATAAAAAAAGCTTTTATGAACGAAAAAGAAACGAAACCAGTTGAAACTGAAACGGATGAATTACTTGATGAATCAACTGAACCAGCCGATGCTGAGCAACAAGAGTCGCACCAAACTGAAACAGAACCTGTAGAAGCTGAAACTCAAATTGAAACAACAGAAGATGAGGACCTACCAGCAATATCAGAAGCAGAACCAGTTGAAATTGAAGCAGAAGCTGAAATTGATCCACTAATTGTTGTTAATTCAGCTATACAAGCAGAAGAACTTGTTGATCCTGAAATTATTGAAGAACAACAAGAAGAAATCATCATCCAAGAAAAATATGAAAAAGGTTTGGAAAAAACACGTAAAACATTTGGTCAACGTTTAAATGAATTATTTGCTAATTTCCGCTCAGTTGATGAAGACTTCTTTGAAGAACTAGAAGAAACCTTAATTGGAGCTGATGTTGGCTTTGATACATCTATTAAAATCACCGAATCATTACGTCAAGAAGTAAAATTACGTAATGTAAAGAAACCAGCAGCGATTCAAAATACGATCATTGAAAAAATGGTTGATTTATATGAAGCTGAAGGTGTTGAAGAAAATAATGCCTTAAATATTCAGACAGACGGATTGACTGTGATGTTGTTTGTGGGAGTGAATGGTGTTGGTAAAACAACTAGCATTGGAAAGCTAGCTCATGAATTTAAACAAGATGGCAAAAAAGTCTTGTTAGCTGCAGCTGATACCTTTAGAGCTGGCGCAATCGATCAATTAGTCGTTTGGGGCGAACGCGCTGGTGTAGAAGTTGTTCGTGGGAATGCTGGTGGTGATCCGGCGGCCGTTGTATTTGATGCTGTTGAACGTGCTAAAGCTGAAAATGCGGATATTTTACTTGTTGATACCGCAGGTCGTTTACAAAATAAAGTAAACCTAATGAACGAACTAGAAAAAATCAAACGTGTGATTCAACGTGAACTACCTGATGCACCGCACGAAGTTTTACTTGTAGTAGATGCAACCACCGGACAAAACGCAATGTCACAAGCCAAACAATTTAAAGAAACAACAGATGTAACTGGTTTAGTCTTAACAAAACTAGATGGCACAGCGAAAGGCGGAATTGTCTTAGCGATCCGTAATGAATTGCATTTACCAGTAAAATTAGTTGGACTTGGTGAAGGAATCGACGATTTAGAACCGTTCGATGCGAATGATTTTGCGATTGGTTTGTTTAAAGGCTTGTTGAAAGAAGAAGATTAAAAAGTAAACAACTTTTTAGATAACTACTTTTAAGTAGGGATTTGAAAGGTTGTTTTTTTATAGAATTGAAATAAAAGTGAACAACTATTGCGTATGTTAATTTGTCGCCTATTTACAGTTTTACGACTGGAAGGAGGTGTCGTTAATGTTAGCAGTATTTGTTTCTTCACTTGCGGTAGGAATTCTGGTCGCTTTATTTGAGTATTGGCTAAATACCAAAAATAAGAAGTAAGTTGAAGCATGGCGACATTAGCCAACGAAAAACCCCTAGAGACTAGCCCTCTCTAGGGGTTTCGTGTGTCGTTAATGTTAACAGTTTATAGATCAATTATACCTTGATGTAAAAAATATTTCAATAACAATTTTAATTTTTGTGGTAAGTATTCTATTTGTTCTATTTTCAGTTACAAATTCCCAGCTTCGATTCCGTATTCTTCTGCGATTTTCTTCAAACTAAAGCCGCGCCCGAAAACTTCACTAGCGTTCATTGAAACGATAAATGCTTGTTCATCAATTGCTAGAACACTTTCTTTAATCTTAACAAAATCTTTTTCGCTAATGACCGTCATCATTAACATGCTTTTGTTTTGTTGGTAGCCACCTTCAATTGGAATCATTGTAATTCCTTTATCCAGTCCGATTAATATTTTCTCTTTGATTTCGGCATATTTTGGTGAGATAATAAGTACATTTTTCGAACGGACAAAACCGACTTGAACCATATCTACCACACGACCAATAATATATAAACAAATCAATGAGAATAAAACGGTGTCTGTATTAAAAACATACAAGGCCGATAAAATTACCAGTCCATCTACAAATAAAATTGAGACACCTAAAGAAATTTTAAAATATTTATTAACGATTTGTGAAATAATTGCTGTTCCGCCAGTTGAGGCGTTTCCTCTAAACTCTAATCCTAATCCAATCCCAGTCAGAATTCCGCCGAATAAAGTTGCAAGAAAAATATTATGTGTCAGTACAGGTAAATGTGTTGTAATTCCAACAAAAAATGGATAAATTAAACTGCCGTAAATCGTTTTGATTCCGACTTCTTTACCTAATAAAGCAAAACATAGGACTAATAGAGGTAAATTAATGGCATATAATACAATAGCAGGATTAATTCCAAATAAATAGTTAATTACAACACTAATACCATTAGCCCCTCCAGCAACAATTTTGTTCGGCAGTAAAATAGAATTGATCGATACTGCTAAAATAAAAGAACCAATCGTTACATAGAGTGTGTCTTGAATTTGTCTTTTCGAAAATTTCATTTTTATAACTTCCTCCATTTCAAAGAATAACTGAGACGTTCATTGTACAACTGTAAATAATCACAGAAAATGATCCCTTAGTTATACTATCATGAATTTCTAAACAATATCATGAGATATTTTTAATTTTTTAAGCAATGGCTGTGGTAAAATTAGAAGGAACGATAGGATAACATGTGTTTAGTTAAATGAATGTTAAAAAGCGTTGATCCCATAAATTTTCGTGATGTGAGATAATCGTTTTCGCACCAAGTAAATCATTACTTAAAGTTGTACTTAAACCGCTTTTCATTGAACAAGTATAGCCTAATCCATGAGCCATCCGAATAGTAGTATCAACGCAATATTCTGTTTGAGCTCCACAAAATTCGAGATCTGTTATAGAAAGTTTGTCCAACAGTTCTTTTAATGAGGTTTGATAAAAGGCATTTGCATGTGTTTTACCAATATAAAAATCAGTGTCACGATCATCTAGTTCATCAAATAGCTGCCAGTTATCAGTATTAAAAACTAGATCCTCGTCTTCATGCTGAATAAAGATAATTGGTGAATCATGTTTTCGATACTCGATAATTCGTTGATTAACGCCGTTTAAAACTTCTGGTAACTGGAATAATCCGGTCCCAAAGCTATTTAATCCTTTTTGAAGATCGATTATAATTAAGGCTTTATTTTTCATTTTTGAACCTCTCTATCTTTTTTGTTTTAGTATACAATAGTAGAGGAACTGACGGAAGTGAAGATAAACATCATAGATAAGTGCAAAAAATAGTTTTTTTACGAAATTAAGAAAGATTCTTTCAATTTTTGGAAAAATGTAAGCCGAAATATTCTTTTTACCTTACTTTTTCTATATAATGGTTGGTAATGGAATAATAACGGGAAGAAAGGCGACAGTATGAAATTTAGAAGTTTACTCCAACAAAAAAATGTTCGTCCGTATACAATGACGGCACGCTTTGGTTTAGAAAAAGAAAGTCAGCGCACCACATTTAATGGACAATTGGCTACGACAGATCATCCGGAAGTTTTAGGGAATCGCTCGTACCATCCATATATTCAAACAGATTTTAGTGAAACACAAATGGAGTTAATTACTCCTGTGGCAAATTCAATCAATGAAATGATGCGCTATTTGGCTGCTATTCACGATGTGGCTCAACGTTCAATGAATAAACAAGAAATGCTTTGGCCCTTAAGTATGCCGCCAAAATTACCACTAAGAGATGAAGATATTAAAATTGCTAAGCTAGAGCAATTTGAAGGTGTTCTTTATCGTCGTTATTTAGCAAAAGAATATGGTAAACGCAAGCAAATGGTCAGCGGAATTCATTTTAATTTTGAATTTTCGATTGAATTGGTGCAACAACTTTTTGCAGCACAAGCAGAGTATCAAACAATTGAAGAATTTAAAAATATCCTTTATATGAAAGTAGCGCGTAACTATTTACGTTACCGTTGGTTAATTACGTACCTATTTGGTGCTTCTCCAGTTAGCGAGATGGGTTACTTTACTGAGCATGAAGATCGTCCAAAAGAGCCAGTCAGAAGTATTCGTAACAGTTCTTTTGGCTATAAAAATAATGAAGAAGTCAAAGTTTCTTATGAGTCATTACAACAGTATATTGATGATATTCACCGCATGGTTGAAAATGGCATTTTATCAGAGGAAAAAGAATTTTATTCAGCTGTTCGAATGCGTGGCGGTAAACAAATGTCAGATTTGCCTAAAACTGGGATTCGCTACATTGAATTGCGAAATCTGGATCTAAATCCGTTTGCTCCGTTAGGTGTTGATGAAGATTCATTAGAATTTATTCATTTATTTATGCTATTTTTATTATGGACAGATGAAAAAGAAGCACCAAATGACTGGGTAGCAACAGGAGAATTTTTAAATGAACAAGTTGCCTTAGGACACCCATATGCTCAAGTGAAAATGATTGCAGAAGGTGATCGGATTTTTGCTGAAATGGATGAAATGATTGAAGCGCTAGGTTTGTTTAGAGCACAAAAAATTGTAGAAATTCACCGCAGTCAGCTAAGAACACCAGATCTAACAGTAGCTGGGAAAATGTGGACAATTATCGAAAGCAACTCAAACCATGAACTAGGTATTATCTTTGGTAAAGAATATCAAGGAATGGCGTTTGAACGTCCCTATCAATTAGCTGGTTTTAGAAATATGGAATTATCCACACAGCTGCTTTTATTTGATGCAATTCAAAAAGGTGTTGAAGTTGAGATTCTGGATGAAAAAGAACAGTTCTTAAAACTAAAACACAAAAATCACGTCGAATATGTTAAAAATGCTAATATGACTAGTAAAGACAGTTATATAGTTCCTTTAATAATGGAAAATAAAACAGTAACTAAAAAAGTTCTAGCAGAAGCTGGTTTTACAGTGCCGGGCGGTGACGAATTTACATCAATGGAACAGGCGGAACAAGCCTACGTAAAATATTCAGAGCAAGCCTTTGTAGTCAAACCTAAAACAACGAATTACGGTGTAGGGATTACGATTTTCAAAGAAGGGGCTTCTTTAGCAGATTATACGGAAGCGTTGAAGATCGCTTTCAAAGAAGATTCAGCTGTTTTGATTGAAGAGTTTTTACCGGGAACAGAATATCGTTTCTTTGTTTTGGATGACCAAGTACGAGCAATTTTATTACGTATACCAGCCAATGTTGTTGGTGACGGAGTGCGTTCAATCGAAGCTTTAGTAGCTGAAAAAAATCTTAATCCATTAAGAGGGACACATCATCGTTCTCCTTTAGAAGTGATCCAACTTGGTGATCTTGAACGTCTGATGTTAAAAGAGCAAAATTTACTGACTACATCGGTGCCGGCAAAGGACCAAATTGTTTACTTACGTGAAAATTCTAATATCAGTACTGGCGGAGATTCCATTGATGTAACCGATCATTTTGATGAAAGTTATAAAACAATTGCCGTTGAAGCTGTTCAGGCATTAGGAGCCAAAATTTGCGGGATTGATTTAATTATTCCTGATAAATCAGTAATAGGAACAAAAAATAGCCAGACATATGGTATCATCGAAGCGAATTTCAATCCTGCCATGCATATGCATGCTTATCCACATTCTGGTCAAGGACGTCATCTAACAATGGATGTCTTGAAGATGTTGTATCCAGAGTTATTTGAATAAGTTTGATGTTAGATAAATTAAAAAGATACTGTGTCTTACTGTGTTTAGCAGTAATCCAGTATCTTTTTTCTTAGGTTAGTATTCTAAAGCTTTAATAGCAATGGTTTGTTTGGTTTCTTCTACTTCTAAACCAGTTTTTTCTTCCCACCATTGCTTCATTTCACGTTCATAGGTTGTTGGGAAATCATCTGCTACTTCGCTCATGGTTCTTCCTTGCAAACGAGCGTAAGGGAAATTTAAAATTAGATTATACTTAAGTTCATTTAATAAACTATAGTATTGGAACATCATGTATTTTAGATCTTCTTCATCATTTTCAAGCATGACCTTTGGCGCACGATCCAGCATAAAACCAAAGCTGCGCATCATAAACGTAAAAGCATCCATATGATCTGCTTCTATTAATTCTACTTCCCGCAGTAATTTAATGTGAGTGTTTAGTGCATTAGCCAAATCTTGTTTTAACAACTGTTGATCTACCATCTTTTTTCCTCCTATTTAGTGAAATAATTTATGCCAAAAACTTTTTTTCGGCGTTTCTACAGTAGCAGGCTCCTCTTCTTTTTTCGCATATTTTTCCTCAATATCAATCACCGATTCATTGACTGCTTCTTTAGCTGTTAAAATTAGACCCAAAGCATCCGGTGAATTAGTGACAAAATCGTTAACCACAGTAAAATTCGTATTATTTTCATTAATTAGCTTTATATAACTAGATTGTAAGGCAATATCCATAGAACCGTTCAATAGAACGGTAGCGTCTGGGTGTTGTTTCAGCTCAGTTAAAAAGCTGGTTTTATTTTCAGAAGAGTTCATTTGGGTAATTGTCATTGTTAGGTAACAACGTTCTCGAAAAGTACCCATATATTTACGTTGTTCTTCGGGTTTAAGCAACGGGGTGCCATACATTGCATTGTCTAAATGTTTCTGTAAGTCATCTTGTGCCATTAATTATCTAACCTGCTTCCATTATTTTTCTTACTTTAAATTATAGCATAGAACTAGGCTAATTCACCTGAAAAGGCTGATTTTATAAGAATCTCGTGAAAGCTAAGTTCTAAAAAGGTATTGCTTTTCTTACAGCTTTCGCATAAACTAATAACTAAGAATGAAAATCATTCTCAATTAGAGAGGCTGTTTTTATTCTAGGAAGTAGAAAAAACGGAGCGAGTGTATGAAAAAAATAGGCCTATTTGTTCTCTTACTCCTTTTGATTGTGTCATCGATTTTTGTTGGAGTGAAAGATATCTCTCTGACTCAATTATTTCAATGGGATTCACAGCAGCAATTAGTATTATTAACGACAAGGGTACCGCGGACAATTAGTTTGGTGATTGCAGGAAGTACGATTAGTATTTCAGGGTTAATTATGCAGCATTTAACACAGAATAAATTTGTGTCACCAAGTACCGCCGGGACAATGGATAGTGCACGTCTAGGAATTTTAGTAGTGATGATTTTCTTTCCAAGTGCACCATTATTATTTCGGTCTTTTGTTGCGTTTTTGTTTGCCTTTGGGGGCACCTTGGTGTTTATTTACTTAACACGATTTTTACCAGCGAAAAACCAAGTGATGATTCCGTTAATCGGGGTTATGTTTGGTAACATCATTGGTTCAATAGCGACATTTTTCGCGTATCAGTTTCAATTAGTACAAAATATGTCTTCATGGCTGCAGGGAAATTTTTCTACAGTGATGAAAGGCAATTATGAGTTGCTGTATCTGACGATTCCGTTATTAATTGTGACGTATCTGTTTGCATATCGCTTTACCGTCGTTGGGATGGGGGAAGATATGGCGACAAATTTAGGCTTAAATTATCAACGGATTCAGTTGTTTGGTTTAGGCATTGTGGCATTATCCAGTGCAGTCGTTTTGATTATGGTAGGAAACATTCCATTTTTAGGTGTAATTGTACCTAATCTGGTGTCAATGCGTTATGGCGATCATATGAAAAATACGTTAGCAATTACTGCAGTTGGAGGAAGTATTTTTTTACTGGCTTGTGATGTATTAGCGCGAGTTGTAATTGCGCCGTACGAAGTTCCAGTTAGCGTTGTCGTAGGTGTGCTCGGCAGTTTTATTTTTATCGCATTATTGATGAGGAGGAAAACAGTATGAAAAAATTCTTCCACTCATTTGCGTTTAAAATTATCATGCTCTCAATCGCTGTTATTGCGGTATGCGTGTTGTACTTAACCTATAAAACCTATGGAAACTGGGCATTTGCATTAGACCTTCGTGGTCGGAAATTACTAGCATTTGTTTTTGTCGGAATTGCTGCGACATTTTCGACCATTAGCTTTCAGACGATGACCCAGAATCATTTTTTAACGCCTAATATATTAGGACTGGATTCGTTATATGTATTTATCCAGACATTATTGTTTTTCTTTTTAGGTGGGCAGCAATTGTTGGGTAATGAAACGATCGGAACTTTTTTATTAAATGTTTTATTAATGGTTGCGGTGAGTATTGTTTTATCAAGGTTTCTATTGAAAAGAGGGAACAATGATTTATTTTTATTATTAATGATCGGTATTATTTTAGGAACTTTTTTCAATAGTATTAGCACGTTTTTGCAAGTGGTGATGGACCCGAATGAATATGATCTGCTGCAAGGAAAATTATTTGCCAGTTTTGGCAATGTCAATAGCCAGTATTTATTGATTGCAGGCACTTTGATTAGTTTGTTAGCAGGATTCTTGTGGGTGAAAAGTCATGCGCTGGATGTGTTGCATTTAGGTAGCGATCAGGCAACGAGTTTAGGCATTAATGTTCCTAGATTTCAATTTGTTTTATTAACGGTGATTAGTGGGTTGATTGGGTTGTCGACAGCCTTAGTGGGTCCAGTGACTTTTTTAGGTTTTATTGTAGCAAACATGAGTTATCAGTTGATGGGAACATATAAGCATCGAGAATTATTTGTAGGCGGGAGTTTGTTATCTATTCTTTTATTAGTTTTAGGGCAATTTCTCGTTGAACAAGTCTTCCAGTTGAATACGACTTTAAGTATTGTGATTGAATTTGGCGGTGGACTATATTTTGTTGGAAAAATCATTAGCGAAAGGAAGCAGCACGTATGATTGAAATAAAAAATGTCTCAAAAAGATATGGTGAAAAAATTGTGGTTTCAGAAGTTCAATTACCGATTACTGAGCAAAAACTTACAGCTTTTATTGGACCAAACGGTGCAGGGAAAAGTACGCTGCTTTCAATGATGAGCCGTTTAATTCCTAAAGATACAGGAGAAATTTATTTAGACCACAATGAAGTGAAAACCTGGAAACAAAGTGAGCTATCAAAAAAATTATCAATTTTAAAGCAAACAAACGGGATTAATTTAAAAATTACGGTAAGAGAATTAGTCAATTTCGGTCGTTTTCCTTATAGTAAAGGTCGCTTGAAAAAAGAAGATCATGAAAAAGTCGAAGAGGCCATGAAAAACTTAGGCTTGTTGGATTTGGCTGATGAATTGATTGATACATTATCAGGTGGACAATTGCAGCGTGTCTACATTGCTATGGTCTTAGCGCAAGATACGGATTATATTTTACTGGATGAACCATTGAATAATCTGGATATGAATTTCGCAGTTCAAATGATGCAAACATTACGACGTTTAGTAGATGAGTTTGGCAAAACCGTAGTAATTGTTTTACATGATATTAATTTTGCCGCAAGTTATGCGGATGAAATTGTCGCAATGAAAGATGGACGATTGTTTACAAATGGTACAACGGATGAAATTATTCAATCAGAAGTATTAAACGAACTTTACGATATGAACATCCGAATTTGTGAAATTGAGGGCAAACGTTTTTGTATGTATTTTAATTAGAACAGTGAAAAAACGTACTTAATTTTCATGAAAATTAGGAATCTAAATGTTGAATAAACATTAAAAAATAATAATTAATCGGAGGACAAAAATGAAAAAGAAATTTTTAGCTATTGCTACGGTATCAATGCTTGCTTTATTAACTTTAGGGGCATGTGGAAATAATAATGGAGTAACAGACGGTTCAGCGGCTAAAGAATCAAGTTCAGCAGAAGCAACAACAATTACAGTAACGGATTCAAATGGTTCAATTGAAGTTCCGAAAAATCCTAAAAAAGTTGTTGTTTTCGATAACGGCTCATTAGATACAATTGATGCATTAGGTGCTGGTGATACAATTGTTGGCGCAGCAACAAAAAATTTACCGGAGTATTTATCAAGTTACAAAGATGTAGAATCAGCTGGTGGAATTAAAGAACCAGATTTAGAGAAAATTAATGAACTACAACCAGAACTAATCATTATCTCTGGTCGTCAACAAGATTTCCAAGAAAAATTAAGCAAAATAGCTCCAACTGTTTATCTATCAGTAGATGCCAAAGATACATGGAACTCAACAAAACACAATATCGAAACATTAGCTGAAATTTTTGATAAAAAAGATGAAGCGGATAAAAAGATCGCTGATTTAGAAAAAGAAATTGCTGATGTTAAAGAACAAGCAGAAGCAAGCAATCAAACTGCGCTAGTTACTTTAGTAAATGAAGGCCAACTTTCAGCTTACGGTACAGGTTCTCGTTTCGGCATCGTTCATGATACTTTTGGTTTTAAACAAGCAGATGATGCTATCGAAGCTTCAACTCATGGGCAAAGTGTTTCATATGAATATGTGCTAGAAAAAAATCCTGATATTTTATTTGTAGTAGATCGTACTAAAGCCATCGGTGGAGACGATACAAATGATAATGTTGCGGACAATGAATTAGTGAAACAAACAAATGCTGGGAAAAACGGTAAAGTTATTTCTTTACAACCAGACGTGTGGTATTTAAGCGGTGGTGGGTTAGAATCTACTCATTTGATGATCGAAGATGTGAAAAAAGCATTTAATTAAAGTATTAGAACAAGAGGGATAAAAATGTTCCTCTTGTTTTTAATTTATCTCCTATTGACGTCGATTATTTTTATATGCTACAATCCTTGTAATACATTATCTATTAAAATTAAATGTGAAGATAAGGAAAGTATTTTTCAGATAACTTTTAGAGAGTCTCGGCTGGTGGAAAGAGATAGTGAATATGGAAATGAAAATGGCCTTTGAGCAAATTGATTGAATACGTTGAAATCAATTCAGGTGCGCCTGTTATAGCGCCTCAGTATGTTTGTACTGACAGAGTGGACTTATTTAAGTCAATTGAAGGTGGTACCGCGAAAGTTTATAGCTCTCGTCCTTTTTATAGGACGGGGGCTTTTTGCTGTGAATCACTTCACTTCGTTACGATCTCATCAATCTCTAAGAGCTAAAGCTCAAAGAATTGAAGGACTACGATTGGCTACGCCAGAGTAGATGATGAACAGTACTTGGCGAGCGAAGTTACCACTTTTTACACTCAAAAAAAATACTATCCACAGCTAAAAAGCAAACTTTCTAAGCAACAAAATTTCACAAAAACATGGTAGGAGTAGTTAATGTATGAAAATATTGGAGGGAGAAATACAATGAAGAAAAAATTATTAATTGTAAGCGCAATACTAACGGGATTAGTACTTACAGCGTGCGGGGAAAATGACAAAAAAGAAGCTACTAAAACTGAGGCGGGAACAATTGCAGCTAGTCAGAAAATTGAAATCAGTTCACCAGCACCACTCTCAACTTTGGATACGACACAAACGATGGACAAAAATACGTTTACGATTGTTCAACACCTTTTTGAAGGCTTATACCGCTTTGATGACGACAGCACTCCGATCCCTGGATTAGCAGAAAATGTTGATATCAGCGAAGATGGTTTGACTTATAAATTTACCTTGAAAGATGATATCGAATGGAGCAACGGTGAACCAATTACAGCCCAAGACTTTCTTTATTCTTGGAAAAAACTTGTAACGCCTGAAACAATTGGACCAAATGCGTACTTGTTAGATAACGTAAAAAATAGTAAAGCGATCCGTAATGGTGAAAAACCAGTCGATGAAATCGGACTTTCAGCACCAAGTGACAAAGAATTTGTAGTTGAGTTGGAACAAGCCCAACCGTCATTTTTAACTGTTGTTTCTATAGGTTGGTTAGCGCCGCAAAATCAGGCATTTGTTGAAGAACAAGGGAAAGATTATGCTACAGACAGCGATCATCTGATTTACAGTGGACCATTTATTTTAACAGACTGGGATGCTTCTTCTGATACATGGACATTAAAGCAAAACCCTGAATATTATGATGCAGATGAAGTAAAGCTTGAGGAAGTTAAGGTAAATACAATTAAAGAAGAGAATACTGGGATTAATTTATATCAATCTGGTGATTTAGATTTAACACGAATTAGTGGTCAATACGTGCAGCAATACAGTGACGATCCGGGCTATATTACTTATTCTGATGTGGCAAACTATTATCTGGATTTCAATAAAAAAGCAGGAACACCGTTGGCTAACACTCATTTGCGTAAAGCAATCAGCCAAGCAATCGATAAAGATGCTTTAACGAAAAGTGTTTTAAATGATGGTTCAAAACCTTTGAATGGTTTGATTCCAAGAAACCTTTATAAAAATCCGGATACTTCTGAAGATTTCAGAGAATTCAGTGGTGACCAATCTGTTTATGATGTGAAAAAAGCTCAAGAAGAATGGAAAAAAGCTCAGGCAGATTTAGGAGATAAAATCAAACTATCATTATTAGTTTCTGACGATGATAACGGTAAAAAAATCTCAGAATATGTTCAAAGTCAGTTGCAAGAAAACCTAAATGGCTTAGAAATTACAATCAATGCTCAACCAAGAAACAACGTTTTACAAACGCGTAAAGATAAGGATTATGAATTGTCACTATCAGGTTGGATCGCAGGCAGTAGTGATTTAGATTCTTACTTTAATTTATATGCTGGCGATTCTGCATACAATTATGGTTCATATGAAAACGCTGATTATGATGCTTTAATCACTGATGCACGTACAGTTAATGCTAATACGCCGGACAAGCAATTTGAAAATTACAAAGAAGCAGAAGAGATTTTATTATCACAAGATGCAGCTCAAGTTCCGTTATATCAAAGTGCTTCAAACTATTTGATTAATCCATCTATTAAAGGAATCAGCTATCATTTATATGGAGATTACTTTAATCTGAGAAATGCATATTTAGCAGAATAGAGAGTTGTTAAACAAGAAAAGTGAATGTGCTGAAAAACATTCACTTTTTTTAATTCTAAATTTAGGAGTGAGCAAATGAGTCAATTACTAGAACGATTTTTACGTTACGTTAAAGTAAACACACGATCAGATGCAGCGAGTCAAACAACACCAACAACATTAGGACAAGTAGATCTAGCCAAATTAATTGAACAAGAATTAGTTGAACTAGGACTTTCAGAAATTCAATATAATCAAAAAAATGGATTTTTAACAGCAGCCCTACCAGCAAATACCACTAAAGAAATCCCAACAATCGGATTTATTGCCCATTTGGATACTGCCGATTATCATGCAGAAAATATCCAACCAAAAGTTTTTGAAAATTATGATGGGCAAGACGTTTTACTGAATGAAGAATTGAAAATTATCATGGAAATAGCCGAATTTCCTAATTTGAAAGGCTATATTGGACAAACACTTATAACAACAGACGGCACAACACTTTTAGGTGCTGATGATAAAGCTGGAATTGTGGAAATTATTGCTGCTATTGAATATTTAATGGCACATCCGGAAATTGAACATGGAAAAATTTTGTTAGCCTTTGGACCAGATGAAGAAATTGGACGTGGTGCAGATCAATTTGATGCTGCCAATTTTCCTGCAAAATTCGCCTATACAATAGATAGCGGTCGGGTAGGTTGTTTTGAATATGAAACATTTAATGCTGCTCAAGCAGTAATCAAAATTGAAGGAACGAGCGTTCATCCAGGGACAGCTTACGGCATGATGGTCAACGCGATTAAGCTTGGAGAATTGCTGGATGCTCGTTTACCTAAAGATGAAGTTCCAGAAAAAACACGTGGCTATGAAGGTTTCTATTTACTAACAAAATTCAATGGAAGTTTAGATTTTGCAGAACTTACGTACATTATTCGGGATCACGATAAGGAACAATTTTTAGCTAGAAAATCACGGCTTAAAAGACACGTAGAAGAAATCAATAATTCGTTGGATAAGCCAAGACTTTCAATTGAATTCACTGACCAATACTATAACATGAAAGAAATTATCGAAAAAGATATGACATCCGTTGAGCTGGCAATAAAGGCAATGGAAAATTTAGGTATTAAGCCAGATATTCAACCATTTCGTGGCGGAACAGACGGCTCTAAGATTTCATTTATGGGAATTCCGACGCCTAATTTATTTACTGGTGGTGAAAATTTTCATGGACAGTATGAATTTATTACATTAGAGTCGATGGAAACAGCGGCAAAAACGATTGTAGAAATTATTAAAGAAACGGCTATTAAATCAGGAAAATAAAAGCGAGTTTTATTTTTTTAGTAAAAAGTAGTTGACAAGATTAAGATTTTCTAATAGTATTATCTTCAATAATAAAGCTTTGAGAAAGAGGAGTAACAACACAGTAACTTTTCAGAGAGCTGATGGTGGTGTGAATCAGCAGGGGATGGGTTGTGAATGGACTTTCGAGCAAAATGTTGAATGATTAAGTAGGCATTTTCGGGAACTCCCGTTATAGAGTAAGGTCGTTGATAGACGACTGAAAAGAGGAAAGAATTTCTTTCAAACTTGAGGTGGCACCGTGAATATTTCGCCCTCAAACTACATGTTTTATGTGGTTTGAGGGCTTTTTTGTATATCAATTTACGGATGTTTCGAAGATTAAGAGGAATGATTTTCAATGAGGTGGTACCGTGGATATATCTATTCGCCCTCACAAAACAGATTTCTGTGCTGTTTTGTGAGGTTTTTTGTTGTGAAACACTGCGACTGGCTCCGCCAGAGCAGATGTTGAACAATACTTGGCGACCAAGGGGAGCGAAGTTACCGAACTAGAGAAACACTACACTTCGTTACGATCACATCAATTTCTAAGAGCTAAAGCTCAAAGAATTGAAGGACTGCGATTGGCTCTGCCAGAGCAGATGTTGAACAATACTTGGCGACCAAGGGGAGCGAAGTTACCGAACTAGAGAAACACTACACTTCGTTACGATCACATCAATTTCTAAGAGCTAAAGCTCAAAGAATTGAAGGACTGCGATTGGCTCCACCAGAGCAGATGTTGAACAATACTTGGCGACCAAATAGAGCGAAATTGCCGCACGAAAGAAACTCACCATTTTAATATCAAATTAGGTATAGGAAACTAATCAAAAATCAGTAATCAAATAATATTCAGTGATGAAAGAAAACAAATTAAAAATCCACAAAGAAAAGAGGTTTCTCAATGCAACAACTAAAAAAAATCCAAGCCGATTATCTAACTGCAATCTCCGCATTTCTAAGAATTAAAGGAAAGAACAAATGCCTATTAGAAAGTATTCCCAGAGACAAAAGCACAGGTCGTTATTCCATCATTGCATGGGATGCCGTTTCTGAAATTACTTGCCGGGGTAACCGATTAACAATAGATGGACAAACAACTAGTATAAAAGATCCACTAAAAGAAATTGAAAAATATGTTTTAAAAGAAGAAGAACTACTAATCGATTTACCATTTCAAGGGGGTGCCATTGGGTACGTAGGCTATGACGTAATAGCCTGTTACGAAAACTTAGGCACTATACCATTTGATGAATTAAACGTACCGGATATTCATTTTTACCTATTTGACTCTTATTTAATTTTCGACCATGTAAGCGAAACAATTTCATTAATAGAGGCAAATACTTATTCTAAGCGGACAGAAAAGCAGCTTGAACAAGCACTGCAGCAAAAAATCAAAGAGCTGGAAACACCAAGCTTAGAAGAACAAAAAACAATCAAACTAAACAAATTAAACTACCGTAGTAATTTTACTAAACAAACATTCAAACAAACAGTCAGAAAAATCAAGGATTATATCCAACAAGGTGACTTATTTCAAATGGTTCCGTCTCAACGTTTAACTGCAGATTTTACTGAAGAGCCTTTTGATTACTACCGCCGTTTACGAGTGACAAATCCCTCAACCTATTTATACTTTTTAGATTTTGGGGAAACATACGTAATTGGCTCATCGCCGGAAAGTCTAGTGAGTGTTAAAAACCAACTAGTCACAACGAATCCAATTGCAGGGACTAGAAAACGTGGGCGAACAGTTGAGCAAGACTTGTCATTAGAACAAGAATTATTGAATGATGAAAAGGAACGTGCAGAACATTTAATGCTAATTGATTTAGGTAGAAATGATATAGGAAAAGTCAGTCAAACTGGTTCAGTTGAAGTTCCTATTTATATGACCGTTGAAAAATATCGTTTTGTCATGCATTTAGTGTCTGTTGTGACAGGGAAGTTAAAAACAGGATTATCAGCGATGGATGCTTTAAAAGCAACTTTACCTGCTGGAACAGTTAGCGGTGCACCGAAAATTCGAGCGATGCAGCGGATTTATGAACTCGAGCCAGTTAAACGAGGGATATATGCTGGAGCAGTTGGTTACCTTTCTAAAAACGATCAAGCTGATTTTGCGATTGCGATTCGTACAATGGTTATTCACCAGAAAAAAGCCTATGTCCAAGCTGGCGCCGGAATTGTTTATGATTCAGTACCGGAAAAAGAATATGAAGAAACTTTGCATAAAGCAAAAGCTCTTTTGGAGGTGGGGGGATGATTTTATTGATTGATAATTATGATTCATTTACGCACAACCTTGCACAATTAATCGAAACAGAACAAGAAGTAGTTGTTGTCCGCAATGATGATGAAAAAATATATCAACTGGCAGAACAAGCGCGGGCAATTGTAATCTCACCGGGACCAGGCAGACCAAATGAAGCTGGGGAAATAAAAAAAGTTATTCAAAAATTTTATCAAATTAAACCAATTTTAGGAATTTGTTTAGGTCATCAAGCAATCGGTGAAGTGTTCGGTGCTCAGATAAGTTCAGCTCAACAGATTCGACACGGCAAACAATCAATGATTTCAATAAGAGAAAAGAATCAACTATTTCAAGGAATCGAAAAGAATACTGCTGTTATGCGTTATCACTCATTAATAATTGAACCGCAAACATTACCTAGTGAATTTACTATTACAGCAATAGCAGATGACGATCAGGAAATTATGGCGATAGAGCACAAAATATATCCAGTTTTCGGATTTCAATTTCATCCTGAATCTATCGGAACACTTGAAGGCCAAACGATGATAAAAAACTTTATTCAATTAACGGAGGAACGATCAAATGAATGATTTATTTGAAAAACTTTTTAGTAAACAACATCTAACTCGTTTAGAAGCGCAGCAAGTAGCAGATAAAATGTTTGAAGGAAAGCTTACAGATAGCCAAATTGCAGCTTTTTTAACAGCGATGAAATGTAAAGGTGAAACTGCTGAAGAAATGGCTGGAATTGCGGAAACGATTCAACGAAAAGCAGTAGTCATTAAGTGCCAAAAAGAAAATGTGATGGATAATTGCGGTACTGGCGGAGATCAATCAGGTAGTTTTAATATCAGTACAACTTCGGCTTTCGTTTTAGCAGCGGGTGGTGTAACTGTTGCGAAACATGGGAATCGTAGTATCTCCAGTAAATCCGGCAGTGCAGATATTTTTGAATGCTTAGGCGTAGATTTGGCTCTTTCACCAGAAAAATTAGAGACGTTATTAAATGAAATCGGCTTAGCTTTCCTCTTTGCCCCACATATGCACCCAAAAATGAAATACGTAATGAAAGTTCGAAAAGAGCTCGGAATACCGACAATTTTAAATTTAATTGGTCCGTTAACGAATCCTGTATCACTAGAATCACAATTAATGGGAACCTATCGTCAAGATCTTTTAGAAGAAACTGCAAAAACCTTAGGTGAACTTGGACGGAAACGAGCGGTTGTAGTGCATGGTTTCGGTGGTTTAGATGAAGCTTCACTTGCTGGAACAACAAACTATGCATTACTTGAGCATGGAAAAATTACGATGCATACGATTGAACCAGAAGAGGTAGGGCTAAAGAGAATACCACTAGACGGGATACGTGGTGGCAATGCAGAACAAAATACAGCAACACTTTTATCTATTTTGAATAATCAGCAAAGTCCATATTTGGATTCAGTTTTATTAAATGCGGGTTTAGGGTTTTTCAGTAATGGCAAGACGTCTAGTGTAGAAAATGGTGTTTTATTAGCAAAAGATTGTATTGCCAGCGGAGCGGCGTTTGATAAGTTACAACAACTGATTCGAATTCAAAAGGAGGTAGCTTAAATGGATTTTTTAGACAAAATTATCAGCGAAAAAGAAATAGAAGTCAATCAGATGCCAGAAGAACAAATTTTGCCACTAAGAAAAACATATTCTTTTTATCAATTCGTCAAAGAGCACCCAGAGAAAATTCATATTATAGGTGAAGTTAAGCGCGCTTCGCCTTCTAAGGGAGATATTAATTTAGAAGTAAACGTTGTTGAGCAAGCTAAAGACTATCAACAAGCAGGCGTATCAGCAATTTCTGTACTGACGGATACAGTATTTTTTAAGGGCTCAATTGAAGATTTGAAGCAGGTGACAAAAGAGGTGGATATTCCTGTTTTGTGTAAGGATTTCATTATTGATAAAAAGCAGTTGATTCGAGCCAGAAACGCAGGAGCGACGATTGTATTGTTAATTGTCGCAGCGCTGACCAAAGAAAAGTTAGCAGAGTTGTATAAAATTGCTACAAGTCTTGATTTAGAAGTTCTAGTTGAGGTTCATGATGAAATAGAGCTAACGATTGCCGAAGCATTGCCTGCAAAATTAATTGGCGTAAATAATCGCAACTTAAAAACATTTGATGTTTCTTTATCAGTAAGTCAGAAATTGGCTCAGAAGCAACAAACGCAAGCCGTTTATATTAGTGAATCTGGATTCTCAACAAGTAAACAAGTCAAGCTTATAAAAGAAAATTATCAAGCAGTTTTAGTTGGTGAAAGTCTAATGCGACAAGGAAATCCAAAGGAAAAAGTGCAAGAATTACAGGTGCAGAGATGAAGGTCAAAATTTGCGGTTTAAAGACCAAAGAACATGTGGATACAGCGGTCAGGCATGGAGCCGATTATCTGGGTTTTGTTTTTGCTGAAAGTAAACGCCAAGTAACACCTGAAAAAGTCAGAGAAATCACAGCTTCCGTGCCTAAACAAGTCAAAAAAGTTGGTGTGTTTGTTTCTCCAAATAAATCAGATGTAGAAGCAATTATTCAAAGTGTAGGTTTAGATGTAGTCCAGATTCATGGTGAACTGAAAGCTACTCAATTTTCTGTACCACTTATTCGAGCAATTGCCGTTGATGGAACAGAACAAGTGAATAGAATAGATTCAGAAAAAGCTGACTATTTACTCTTTGATGCACCGCCTAAAAAATTCGTTGGCGGAAACGGTGAGGTCTTTAATTGGCAGCAATTGGATTTAACCCAAATTAATCATAAGAAAATCATCATTGCAGGTGGTTTAACGATAGAAAATGTTCAACAAGCCAAAAAACAATTTCACCCCTATGCTGTGGATGTTTCCAGCGGAGTAGAAACAAATGGTGAAAAGGATACTCAAAAAATAATCGCTTTTTTAAAACAAGCCAAGGAGGAATTAGATGTATAATCAACCAAATCAAGGGTTTTACGGTAACTATGGCGGTCAATTTGTGCCGGAAACCTTAATGTATGCAGTTAAGGAATTAGAGGAAGTTTACAAAGCTTCAAAAGAAGATGAAGAATTTCAAGCGGAATTGAATTATTATTTAAAACAATATATCGGGCGAGAAAATCCCTTGTATTTCGCGGAACGTCTGACGGACTACGCTGGCGGAGCAAAAATTTATCTAAAAAGAGAAGACCTGAATCATACAGGAGCGCACAAAATTAACAATACAATTGGGCAAATCTTATTAGCGAAAAAAATGGGGAAAACGAAAGTTGTAGCCGAAACAGGCGCAGGGCAACATGGCGTTGCAACAGCAACAGTTGCAGCATTATTCGGAATGGAATGTACAATTTTTATGGGTGCAGTAGATGTGGTGCGTCAATCTCTGAATGTTTTTCGGATGGAATTGTTAGGCGCTAAAGTTGAAAGTGTCACATCTGGCAGTCAAACATTGAAAGATGCAGTGAATGAAGCACTTCGTTTCTGGGTTGCCAATGTAGAAGATACTCATTATGTTATGGGTTCTGTTTTAGGTCCTCATCCATTTCCTGAAATTGTTCGTGATTATCAAAGTATTATCGGGATTGAAGCTAGACGTCAGTTTTTAGCTGAGGAAAATAAATTACCAGATGCAGTTGTCGCTTGTGTCGGCGGTGGTAGTAACGCAATGGGGATTTTTTATCCATTTATCAATGATGAAGTTGTTTTAATTGGTGTGGAGGCTGCTGGCCTAGGATTGGAAACTAGTTCCCATGCTGCTTCAATTAATAAAGGCACGACCGGTGTTTTACATGGTGCGATGATGAAGCTGTTGCAAGATCCTGACGGACAAATTTTAGAAGCTTTTTCTATTTCAGCAGGCTTAGATTATCCAGGATTAGGTCCGGAACATTGCTATTTAAATGAAACCAATAGAGCAAGCTATGAATCTGTAACAGATGCAGAAGCACTGGAAGCATTTAAAATTTTATGCCAAACAGAAGGAATTATTCCAGCTTTAGAAAGTGCCCATGCGATTAGTCACGCCTTAAAATTAGCCAAAGAATTAGGTTCAGAAAAACAAATTATCGTCTGCCTTTCAGGTCGAGGCGATAAAGATGTACAACAAATTAAAGAACTTTTTGAAACGGAGGGAAACAAATGAAATCATTAACGAAACACTTAACAGCAAAACAACAAGCAAA
This sequence comes from Enterococcus sp. 5H, assembly GCF_028128615.1. Taxonomy (GTDB): domain Bacteria; phylum Bacillota; class Bacilli; order Lactobacillales; family Enterococcaceae; genus Enterococcus_L. Next base: position 273,629 of record NZ_AMDP01000019.1, read on the forward strand.
CGAAATGATTTTCATTCCCTACATTATGGCGGGTGCTCAAGGTTTGGATCAATTAGATGCAGAAATCCAATTACTTTCCCAAGCAAGAGCTAGCGCGATTGAACTAGGTATTCCGTTTTCTGATCCTGTTGCAGACGGACCTGTGATTCAAGAAGCAGGTTTACGAGCGCTAAAACAAAAAGTGACTTTAGGCAAAATTATTCAGCAACTTAAAAAAATAAAAACCTCAACACCATTAGTTATTATGACGTATTTCAATCCGATTTTTACTTATGGATTAGATAGATTTGTTCAAGATCTAGCAGAGACAAATGTAAAAGGGTTAATTATTCCTGATTTACCTTATGAACATCAAAATTTAGTAACACCATTATTAGAAAAAAGTGATCTTTCATTAGTGCCATTAATTGCTTTAACTACACCAAAAGAAAGAATTCCTGAGTTAACAAAAGCAGGTGAGGGATTTATTTATGCCGTTGCGGTAAATGGTGTGACGGGAACTGGGCGAGATTACCAAGAGTCGCTAGATGAGCATTTAGCCTATATTCAAAAAGTCAGTGATAAACCAGTATTGGCTGGATTTGGTGTGTCAACCAAAGAACATGTGGAGCGTTTTAGAAAAAATTGTGCAGGTGTAATTGTTGGCAGTAAAATTGTCCAGATGTTAGGTGAAGGAAAACAAGAAGAGGTTAGAGTCTTTATTGAAGAAATAACATGTGATAGCTAAAATTTGTAAAGTTTGAAAGCAAAACAGAATTTATTTAATTTTCATTTTCCCCTTGCCTCCAAACCGTTCTTTCTGTAAAGTAGTATAAAAAGCAGGTGGGCCTATGGAACTCGTAATCAATCGAAACTTGATTTTTGCAGAAAACCAATACTTAGAGACGGAGCGTTTACTTTTACGCCCAATTACACTAGCGGATGCAGATGATATGTTTGAGTACGGCTCGGATGAAGAGACAGTAACTTTCGTTTTTCCGCAGCACCAGTCAGTTAGAGATACAAAAGAAAATATTGCTAATTATTTTATGTCTGAACCATTCGGGAAATATGGTATGGAGATAAAAGAAACAGGCAAGCTAATTGGTACAATTGAAATACGAATTATAGAAAAACATGCGATTGGTGATATTGGATATACGTTAAATAAAGACTTCTGGGGAATGGGTTATATGCCAGAAGCAGCTAGAGAGATCTTGAGATTAGGTTTCGAAAAATTACAGCTGATTCGAATTTTCGCCGAACATGATATTGATAATCCAAATTCTGGACGAGTTATGGAAAAAATTGGTATGAAAGTTGAAGGAACCGTTCCTAATGCTCGAATTTGTAAAGGTAAAGTTGTCACTGACGTTATGCGAGGAATTACTGTGGAAGAGTGGCAACGGCAAAATAAAAAATAGCTTTAGAAGAAAATCGTTGGGAAAGAACGGTTTAGAGGAGAATATAGTACATGCTAATGTTTACAGAAAAAGATTTTGAAGTATTTACAATCGAGGGATTAGATCCAAGAATGGCTGAAATTCGTGCAAAAATTCAGCCGAAATTCCAAGAGTTGGATGATTATTTTGCGGAAAAATTAGGTGAAGAATTGGGAACAGAATTTTTTGTTCATATTGCTCAGCATCGCCGTAGAACCGTTTATCCACCAGAGAATACGTGGTCTGCATTAAGTCAGAAAAAGCGCGGCTATAAAATGGAAGCTCACTTCCAATTAGGTATTTGGGAAGACTATCTTTTTATGTGGCTGTCATTGATTGATAACCCAAAAAATGAAAAAGAAATTGCACAGGCATTTTTAGATAATCAAGAATTATTTGAACAATTGGATGATGATTTTTATCTATCGATTGACCACACGCAGCCAATGATCGAGCGATTGCAAGACGCTGATTTAGAAAAGCATTTAACCCGTTTTCGTGATGTCAAAAAAGGTGAATTTCAAATTGGTCGAATTATAAAAAAAGAAGATGCTTTATTGAATGATTCGGAAAAAGCACGTGGATACATGTTGAAAACTTATCAGGAGTTAGTGCCTTTGTATCAATTGGCAATTGAGTTACAGCAATAAAAAAGTGAACGAACTATCAGAAAAATTTGATAGCCCGTTCACTTTTTTTATTTACTGTACGCCAATTTTATTCAATGGATAGTAACGGAAATAAACAACACCAACGATATCCTCTTCATCCACAAAACCAAAATAGCGACTATCATCTGCTTTTCGGCGATTATCTCCTAAAACAAAATATTTTCCTTCTGGAACAACAGCTGCTGCACCGCCTTCAATCGTTTCTAAACTAAAATCAGCAGTTAAAGGCATTCCGTCAGATACTTCACTCTTAAATTCATCTAAATAAGGTTCATCGTATTTTTTATCGTTAATATACAATTGATCGTTTTCCATCCGAACGGTATCACCAGGTAATCCAATAATACGTTTAACGATTCTTTTACCGTTTCGTGGACTTGGAAATGTAGCAATATCGAAGCGTTCAGGTGTAAGCAATGATGATTGCCATAAACGATCTGATTCATGATAAGTGGGTTCCATCGAAATTCCAACAACTTCAACAGGTGTAAAAACGAACATTCTTAACAAAAGTACGGATAATAAAATAAAACCCAATTGCAAGACAGTCCAAAGTACATTACTCTTTTTCTTTTCCATTATAAATCTCCTTTTAAAAACTTGTTTATTTTAGTATATCAGATTAAAATTATGAAAAAAGAAGAAGAATAGAAAATTCTATGAAATATTCTTAGTTTAAAACAGATGTTTTGTCCCTATATTTAAAATTTGTTATACTTTGATAAAACTTATCAAACGATAAGGAGGATGGATATGTTTTTAGCATGGAATGAAATTTTACGTTCAAAATTGCGATATGTATTGATTATTGGGGTTATGTTTTTAATTTCTTATTTAGTTTTCTTTTTAACAGGTTTGTCTTATGGCTTAGCGGAAGATAACCGAACGGCTGTGGATAAGTGGCAGGCAGATGGTATCGTTTTGTCGGATGAAGCCAATACCAATATTAATATGTCAATGATCCCGATTAAATCAAAGGATCAGGTGGAAGCTAAAGAAAAAGCGGTACTTGGACAAACAGCTGGTGTCATTCAACTGGATAAAAAAGGCAGTGAAAAAATTAATGTCAGTTTTTTTGGGATTAATAAAAATGAATTTTTGATGCCAAACATCGTCGAAGGTAAAGCATTTACTAATGAAAATGAAACCGTTGTGGATAATAGTCTAAAAAAAGAAAATGATATTCAGTTAGGCGATACTATCAAATTAGCCGGTAGTGACAAAAAATTAAAAGTAGTCGGATTTACAGAAAATGCAAAATTTAATGTATCACCTGTTTTGTATGTTTCAACTGAATCATATCAGGAAATTCGTTTTGAAAAAACGGATACCTCAGAGAACGCTCGAGTAAATGCAATTGTGTTTCGCGCAAAAGATCATGATCTAAAGAATGCATCGGTGGATGATAAGGATTTGAAGATTTATCCGATCAAAACATTCATTAATAAGTTGCCTGGTTACAGTGCTCAAGTCTTGACATTTGGCTTTATGATCGGTTTTTTAGTGGTAATTGCAGCGATTGTTATTGGGATTTTCATATATGTTTTAACAATGCAAAAAGCGAATGTTTTCGGGATTATGAAAGCACAAGGGATTTCAAGTGGCTATATTTCGAGATCAGTGATTGCTCAAACCTTTTTATTGGCAGTAATTGGTGTTTTGATTGGATTACTTGGAACAGTGGGGACAGCATTAGTCTTGCCCGTGGCCGTTCCTTTCCAAAGTAATTGGTTGTTCTTTTTAGCGATTGCAGGATTGATGGTGATTATTGCAGTGTTAGGAGCGTTATTCTCTGTCCGAACGATTGTGAAAATTGATCCGTTGAAATCTATTGGCTAACCTTTGGATAAAGCTTTTATATAAGGAGGAATCAAATTGAAGGCAATTGAATTTCTAACTGTGGATAAACAGTTTTTAGATGGAGATACAACCATTGAAGCATTAAAGCCGACGAATTTTTCTGTGGAAAAAGGTCAATTTGTGGCAGTGATTGGTCCGAGTGGTTCAGGAAAAAGTACATTTTTAACACTTGCTGGAGGCTTGCAAACACCGACCAATGGGGAAGTTAAGATTAACGACGAAGCATTTAGCCAAGAAAGTGAAAAGCAACGCTCAAAAATTCGTTTTGCTGAAATTGGCTTTATCTTACAAGCTTCTAATTTAGTTCCTTTTTTAACTGTGGAAAAACAGCTGTATTTAGTGGATAAAGTTCAAAAGGAAAAGGCGAATGTGGATAAAGTCAATGAGTTATTAACACAATTGGGTATTGAACATTTAAAGAAAAAATATCCAGATGAAATTTCAGGGGGAGAACGTCAACGTGTTGCTATCGCTCGAGCATTGTATAATGATCCATCGATTATTTTAGCAGATGAACCGACAGCTAGTTTAGATTCAGATCGAGCATTTGAAGTGGTAAAAATATTAGCGAAAGAAACAAAAGAAAAAAACAAAGCAACGATCATGGTAACTCATGATCAACGCTTAATTGATTACTGTGATGAAGTCTTCATTATGAAAGATGGCGTATTGGAAAAACAAACATCATAGTATCGTAAAAAATAAAGCCAGCCTACTAATCAGGTGAGGCTTTATTTTTTATAACAAAAAACCTTGCTCATAAAATGAGCAAGGTTTGATAGAAAGATATCGTGAAAAATTTTCTCTGATATCTTAAAGTTTTTGGTTGTAGTATTCAACGACAAGAGCTTCGTCGATTTCAGGATATAACTCGTCACGTTCTGGTAAACGAGAGAAGCTTCCTTCTAATTTTTCAGCGTCAAAGCTTACGAATGCTGGGCGTCCAACTGTCGCTTCAACTGCTTCTTTGATTGTTACGATATTTTGAGATTTCTCACGAACAGAAATCACTTGACCAACTTCAACGTGGTAAGAAGGGATATCTACGCGTTTGCCATCTACAGTCACGTGACCGTGGTTAACTAATTGACGTGCTTGACGACGAGTAGTTGCTAAACCTAAACGGTAAACGACGTTATCTAAACGTTGTTCTAGTAAGATCATGAAGTTAACACCGTGTTTACCTTCTTTGATTTTGCTAGCTTTAACGAACAAGTTAACGAATTGACGTTCGTTCATACCGTACATATGACGTAATTTTTGTTTTTCAGTTAATTGCATACCGTACTCAGAAACTTTACCACGGCTGTTTGGTCCGTGTTGTCCTGGTTTGTATGGGCGACGTGCTAGTTCTTTACCAGTTCCTGATAGAGAGATACCTAGACGACGAGAGATTTTCCATGATGGTCCTGTATAACGTGACATTAAAAATTCCTCCAATAAAATAAGTTTTTTTGGAGTAAAATAATCTTCTGAAAAATTCATATTCGTTCAGTTCATTCTTCAACCTTCACCCTTTGCAGCCGTGGTTACGCAGTTGAACCAGAAAAACTGTTAAGACTTTTTAGTCTTAGAAGTTAAACAATAAGGCAATGAACTGTTGACGAGTCTATTATTTTTCTGCTGCTTATTTTACACGTTGACTAGTATACCTCAGAATAGCGGATAACTCAAGCTTTTTCTTGCATCATTCCAAGCAATTACCATCCACCGGATGCACCGCCACCGCCAGATGAACCCCCTCCGAATGAGCCCCAAGACGAACCGCCGCCATCAGAACCATTGCTACTGTCAGACCAGTTGGCAGAATTATAATTAGAGGCAAGGTAGGCTGTTGTTAACACATAACCGTCACCAGAATATAAAGTGTCTCCAATCAAGACACGTCCAAAGGCTTTCTTTTGAGCTGAAGGATGTTTTAGTAAACGACCTCGGGCAATCGAGCGACGTAATTTTCTTCTTGAAGCGATCAATGAACTGCCGCTTAACATTAGGTGGTAGAAGTTCGTTTGTTTCATTTCAGCGAGCTGAATTTCTGTCTCTTTATTCGCAGAGATTGAAATCTGGTTTTGATAGTCGTTGTATGTTTGTTTTAAAGCTTTCCCTGCTGAAAGACTCCTAAACGTTAGGATTAAATTCGTCAATACAGCAAAGAACAGAAAGATCCCTAGTCCCCAATGCCCCCATTTGGCGGCACTTTTTTGACTCTCGACTTGATTAATCTTTGAATCGACTAAGGCCGTTTTGGTATTCATTAGAGGGAATACTTGATCGAGTACTTGATTCACTGCCAGGTCATATTTTTCATCTTTAAACGCATCAACGATCTCGTCATCATTGATGATTGAATCGGCTGTTCCGTCAGGGATTATACCTTCCAACCCATAGCCGACTTCCAAACGAAATTCACGATCGTCCAGAGCAATCAGATATAAAATACCGTTATTCTCCGTCTTATCGCCGATCCCTAATTGGTTGAACAATTTGTTAGCGTACGATTCAATATCTTCGCCTCTTGGTAGTTCGGGAACCGTAATGACTTCTAACTGCGCGCCATTCGTACTTGCTGCTAATTGTTTATTAAGCTCATAAATTTTTTGTTTGGTCTTGTTATTTAACATGTTTGCATTATCTGAGACAAAAATATTATTTTCGTTGAGTGTGATCTCGCTATTTGTACCTTCAATAGAAACGGTGTAGTTGTTTTCTGTTTGAGGATACTCTTTTAAATTATTCAGATTTTCCTGTAAAATAGTGTCAAAAGATTTCTCAGCAGTGATGATTTTTCCTGATTCAATCGCTACTTTTTCTTGCCGTAGGTTGTTAAGTTCTTGGTCATAGGCGGCCATTTTTTCTGAGTAGCGCGAATTAGTTAAGAAAAAGATACTGAAAAGGCCCACACAGATCAAGAAAATAGTAAGCATACCGATTGAATATACGGTGTTTGTAAATTTTATCGTTTTATAATGATTTTTGATTCGGTGATCCAGTTTTTTTACTTGATTGATTTGTTCTTGTTTTGACATTTCGCTCACCTTACTTCCCCATAGTTTGGTAAAATTTTGTCTCAAAGGTTATCAGCTTTTTCATAAAAACAACCCCGTTTTTATTGCTCAATAGATAACTTACTCCTATTTTATCAGTTAAGTGTGAAATCTCATCGGTCTTCCGAATGATTTTCTCATTGTTTCTTCATAAAAAATGAAGTGAGTGAAAAGAATGAAAAAGAGCGAGGGCTTGACGAACTTTACCGCTTGTTTTGCTTATAATGGTAAAAAGTGGTACTTTGTATGAAAAAGCACTAGACAAATTGCTTGCTGGTCTTTAAAATGATAAAGGATGTTTTTGAAAATATAAGTTGAAAACGATATGAAAAGGAGAAACAAAATGAAACCTGTATCGCCATTATTTGAACAGATCGACAAATCTATTAATAAAAAAATGAACTTATTCCAAAGTAGTTTTTTACGCTATGCTTTTCGTGCTATGCTGGCTTGTATGTTCTTAACATTAGGAACTGCGGTAGCTTTTGCTATTGCTATGAAAGGTGAAGATATCTCACATGGTTTAGGCAAAATGCTTTATGCATTTATGTTCAGTTGGTCACTTGTGATGATTCTCTATATGAATGCTGAATTAGGAACATCGAATATGTTATATATGACAGTAGGTGTCTACCGTAAGAAAATCAATTTCTCTTTTGCAGCTAAAATTTTATTTGCTTGTATTTTCTTCAACTTAGTCGGCGGCGTATTTTTCGGCTATTTGATTTCGCTAACAGTACCTTATCAAGACTTGGCATCAGATAACTTCTTTTTCACTTCTATTGCTGGAAAATTAAATAAAACAACGACACAAATTTTAGTAGAAGCTATTTTTGCAAATATTGTTGTAAATACGGCCGTATTAGTAAGTATGCGTATGAAAGATGATGCGGGTAAAGTTGCAGCAATTGTTTTTATTATCTTTATCTTTGCTTTTCTTGGCTACGAACACGTTATCGCTAATTTCCCTGCGTTTAGTTTAGCGTATTTTGCTTCTCATGGAACAATGGCGGCAATGACAGTTGGTAGTGTAGCGCATAATTTATTCTTTGCTTTGATCGGTAACTTTATCGGTGGTGGTTTAGTAATGGGCTTAGGCTATGCATGGCTAAATAACGCAGATACCAATTATTTAGACTAATTAAATGTAAGCTGAGACAAAACGTGAATGTTTGTTTCAGCTTTTTTGTTGTTTTGAACTAAATAAAGTAAAATGGAATAAATAGCTAAAAGGAGACCTGAAATGAATGAAGTGATTTTTCCAGAAAATAAAGAAAAAGCCCAGCAAATGTCAGCATATATGAAAAATTTATTTCCTTTTGCAGGTGTACCAGCGCCCGAAAGGACAGCACTTCAGAAAGAGTTACTGAAAAAAAGTAAACAATTTTCTTACGAAGAATTATTTGAGCTAATCTCTTATTATTATCAAAAACCAGAGCGTGAGTACCAATATGTTGCAATTGATCTGGCAACTGTTAATGTTAAACGATTATCTTTTGATGAAATGTTAAGTTTTAAACCTTTTGTCGTTGAAAAAGCTTGGTGGGATAGTGTGGATTCGTGGCGTAAATTTTTTGGACTTTGGGGATCGTATCACTTTGACGAAATGCCGCAGCTATTTGATGCATTTTATGGTGAAGAAGATTTTTGGCATCGCCGAATTGCAATCAATCTGCAACTATTATATAAAGAAAAAACAAACACAGCGTTATTGAAAAAAGCCATCATTTATGATAAAACTACAGATGAGTTCTTTATTCAAAAAGCAATTGGCTGGGCGTTGCGTCAACATAGTAAAATTGATCCTGAATGGGTCAAAGAAATGATTGCGACCAATACTTTAAGCCCATTAGCCGTTAGAGAAGGCAGTAAATACTTGCCAAAACCATAGAAAGCGAGCGAAAAAACACGCGATGAAAAGAAAACTTTTTGCATTTGATATTGATGGAACCTTGTTGGGAACAGACAAACAACCATTGGAAAGCACACGAGAAGCATTACAGGCACTAAGAAAACAAGGTCATTTAGTGACAGTAGCTACAGGACGCAGCCGATTTATGGCACAAGATATTATTATGGATTTAGATTTTTCAAACTATGTTCTTTGTAATGGAGCAGCAGCGTTTTTAGATCATGAGCAGTATTTCCAGAATTTACTGGATCAAGATGAATTACATCGCTTCGCTTCTGAAGTGGAGAAGAGAGAGATTGGTTTAGCTTATGTTGGTTTAGATGATGTGAAAAAGAAAAATCATCACCGCCGTGAACAAATGGCTGAAGCGATGCGCACAATTAATTTTGAAGCGCCGGAATATGATACGAATTTCCAAAAAGAAAATGATATTTATCAAGCTTTAGCTTTTTATGATGAAGCTTCAGATGGTGTATTTGACCATGAATTTTCTAGCTTCCGTTTCATCCGTTGGCACGCTGAAAGTGTTGATATTGTACCGAAAGATGGTTCTAAAGCAGCGACCTTATTGAATTTAGCTGATCGTGTGGGGATTGAGCGAGAAAATATTATTACCTTTGGTGATGGCGAAAATGATCGCGAAATGTTGCGTGAAGCGGGTATTGGTGTTGCAATGGGGAACGCATTACCTCACATTCAAAAAGAAGCAAAATTTGTGACAGATACGAATGATAATGATGGTATTTGGAAAGCGTTGAAAGAATTAAAGGCAATTTAAATAAAAAAGCTATCCGATCTTCTAACATCGTAGAAGATCGGGTAGCTTTTAATTATTCAATCACCAAAACGCCATCTTTCAACGCGAATGGATTTTCCTTGTTAATATGATCGTAAAACATAACTCCATTCAAATGATCAATTTCATGCTGAACCACAATTGCTTCGTAATTTTTCAAACGAATTTTTTGTTTTTCACCAGCAATATCAACATAAGAAAGTGTAATTTTATTATGACGGACCACGTAACCAGGGACTTCACGATCAACAGATAAGCAACCTTCACCTTCGCCAAGGCAAGCATCCTGTACGGAATGGCTCAAAATTTTAGGGTTGTACATAACTGCGCTTAAAGTAGGTTCAGGATTTTCTAAATCTCCACTTGGTACATGTACTGCAATGATTCGTTTTGAAATATCTAATTGCGGGGCAGCTAAACCAACACCGCCTCGTAATGCTAATTCTTCTGCTTTGACAGGATCTTGACTATTTTTCAAGAACTCCATCATCTCTTCACCTAACTTGATATTCTCATCAGAAAGCGGCAACGCAACTTCTTCAGCAACTTCTCTAAGTGTAGGTTTTCCTTCACGGATAATATCCTCCATGGTAATCATAGGATAGTTCCTCCTTCAACTTATATTAAACGTCCAGATTTTCGAATCCAAAAAGATCAATCTATTCGTTGATGTATTTATTCGCTCATTTAGTTTATCATAAAACATTTATAAATGGGGATAAATTGTTCAAAAAACAAGCAAATCCTAACGTTTGGTCTTGCATTTTTAAGAGCTTTCCTGTAAAGTGTACCTGTATGGAAACGTACCGTCTTTTACTTGGTTGTGCGAGTCACCAACGCATTACTCAGTAGTGAGATGATTACTTAAAGAAGAGGTGAAAAACATGGCAATGTCTAAAGAAAAGAAAAACGAAATCATTAAAGAGTATGCTCGTCATGAAGGAGATACTGGTTCACCAGAAGTACAAATCGCTGTATTAACTGCTGATATCAACCACCTTAACGAACACGCACGCGTTCACAAAAAAGATCATCATTCTTACCGTGGACTAATGAAAAAAATTGGACACCGTCGTAACTTGTTAGCTTACTTGCGTAAAACTGACATCCAACGTTACCGCGAATTGATCCAACGCTTAGGATTACGTCGTTAATCAAACAAGGAAAAGCGAGATTCTTAATGAACCTCGCTTTTTAGCTTATTTAAAAGCGCAGGTTGAGTATCCTTAAAATACTAAAAAATAACTATCTTTGGAAAGTTTGAATGAATCTACTAACCAAATAAAAGGACTCAAATATTTGAATCTTTTCATTTGTTTAGTAGCAGTCTCGCTTTTCCGAAGAATCGAAGGAGAACAGATATATGTCAGAAAAACAAGTTTTCAAAACAACTTGGGGCGGACGCCCTTTACAAGTTGAAGTAGGACAATTAGCCAAACAAGCAAACGGAGCTGTTTTAGTTCGTTATGGCGACACAGTTGTTTTAAGTGCGGCCGTTGCTTCAAAAGATGCCCGTGATTTTGATTTTTTCCCATTAACAGTCAACTATGAAGAAAAAATGTACGCCGTTGGTAAAATTCCTGGCGGTTTTATTAAACGTGAAGGTCGTCCAAGTGAACGTGCAACATTAACAGCTCGTTTGATTGACCGTCCGATTCGTCCAATGTTTGCGGAAGGTTTCCGTAACGAAGTGCAAATTACAAACACTGTTATGAGTGTGGAACAAGATTGCACACCAGAAATGGCAGCAATGTTTGGTTCATCTCTAGCATTAGCAATTTCAGATATTCCTTTTGACGGCCCGATTGCAGGTGTTGATGTCGGTCGTGTGGATGGAGAATATGTCCTAAATCCAACCGTTGAACAAGCCGAGAAAACAGATATCGAATTAACTGTTGCTGGTACGAAAAAAGCTATCAATATGGTGGAAAGTGGAGCCAAAGAAGTATCAGAAGAAGACATGCTGGGTGCTTTACTTTTTGGTTTTGATGCGATTAAAGAATTAGTTGCTTTCCAAGAAGAAATCGTTGCCGCTGTCGGTAAAGAAAAAATGGAAATCAAATTATTACAAGTTGATGCAGACTTGAAAAAGGAAATCTTTGATGCATATTACGGCACAATGAAAGAAGCCGTTATGACCGAAGAAAAATTAGCGCGTGAAGTAAACATTGACGCTGTCAAAGACCAAGTAAAAGAAGCTTATGCTGAAAAATTTGCTGGACATGAAGATGAAGAGCAAGTAACTAAAGAAGTAAAACAAATCGCAGAAGATCTTGAAAAAGATGTTGTGCGCGAATTAATTACCATTGATAAAATCCGTCCTGATGGCCGTAAGTTAGATGAAATTCGTCCGTTGGCATCAGAAGTTGGTATTTTACCACGTGTTCATGGGTCTGGTTTATTTACCCGCGGACAAACACAAGCATTATCTATTTGTACATTAGCGCCGCTTGGTGAACACCAAATCATTGACGGTCTAGGTGTAGAAGACAGTAAACGTTTCATTCATCACTATAACTTCCCGCAATTTTCTGTTGGTTCAACAGGTCGTGCCGGATCTCCTGGTCGTCGTGAAATCGGTCATGGTGCTTTAGGTGAGCGTGCAATGGCGCAAGTTATCCCAGATGAAACAGATTTCCCATACACAATCCGTGTAGTTTCTGAAGTATTAGAATCAAACGGTTCATCTTCTCAAGCAAGTATTTGTGCCGGAATCTTAGCATTAATGGATGCGGGTGTGCCAATTAAAGCACCAGTTGCCGGAATTGCGATGGGACTTGTCAGCGATGGTGAAAATTATACAATTCTAACTGATATCCAAGGTCTAGAAGATCATTTAGGTGATATGGACTTTAAAGTTGCCGGAACAAAAGACGGAATTACAGCTTTACAAATGGATATTAAAATTCAAGGAATCACAGAACAAATCTTGACAGAAGCATTAACACAAGCGAAAAAAGCCCGTATGGAAATTCTTGCTGAATTAACATCAACATTGGCTGAACCACGTGCTGAGCTAAGTCAATACGCACCTAAGATTGAAATGATCCAAATTGCTCCTGCTAAAATCAAAGATGTTATAGGTAAAGGCGGCGAAACAATTAATGGTATCATCGAAGAAACTGGTGTCAAAATTGATATCGATCAAGATGGTAATGTAAGTATCGCCTCTGCTGATGCTGAGATGATTAAAAAAGCAATCAAAATTATTGAAGAGTTAACAAAAGAAGTTGAAGTAGGACAAGTGTACCTTGGAAAAGTTGTTCGTATCGAAAAATTTGGTGCGTTTGTTAACTTGATTAAAGGAAAAGACGGTCTAGTTCATATTTCTCAATTAGCTAATGAACGTGTGAATAATGTGGAAGACGTTGTAAAACTTGGCGATGAAGTTCTTGTAAAAGTTACTGAAATCGATAAACAAGGTCGTGTAAATGTTTCCCGCAAAGCATTGCTAACAGAAGAAAACAAAGAAAAATAATCAATAAAAACTGCGAGTCATCTAAAGAGTCGTTTAAAGCAGAGTGAGGATTTATCTTGCTCTGTTTTTTTGTGAAAAACAAGAATATTTAATAAAAAAATGTAAAGACGCACCACAGCTCTTTTGTTTGCCTTAAATTAGTGGTAAAATTATTGCTATCAGTCTAAAGATTATTCGGGGTGTCGATGTGAAAAAATTTAATCCAAATAAAAATATAATTATTACGTTAATCGTTGTGATTATCGTGGTGACAGTTATCAGTTTGACCGCTGCCCATCGAGCAAACAGCGGAAAAAACAATCTTGGTCAATCTGCAGTGAATGACAGTGTTAGTTTCATTGATAAAATCGTCTCATTTCCTGCCAAAGCGATTGGAAATGGGGTATCTTCAATCAGCGCCTTATTAAATACGTATGATGAAAATACACGTTTAAAAGAAAGAATTGATGGATACGGAGAACTAGCAATCCAAAACGATAACTTGAAAAAAGAAAACGAATCACTAAAAACAGAGTTAGACTTAAATGAAACGCTGGGCAATTATGAAAAAGTAACAGCAACTGTTGTAACACGTACACCGGATATGTGGCAAGATTTCCTAATTGTTGATCGCGGTACGAATGATGGTATTGAGCCGAACATGGCAGTGTTATCACAAAAAGGGTTAATTGGACGCGTGATTGAAGTTAACGCAGCCTCTTCAAAAGTAGAATTGTTAACATCTAAAAATCAAAATTCAAACCATTTTCCAGTAAAAATCACTTCAGAACAAGGCGATTCGTACGGACTTTTGAAAAGTTACGATGACAAAGAAAATATGATGATCGTTTCCCAAGTAGTTGGAGAAAAAGAGATCAAAGAAGGCGATGTTGTTCAAACATCTGGTTTAGGCCAAAACTCTCCGGCCAATTTGCCTGTTGGGATTGTCCAAAAAGTAAAACCTGACAGCTACGGCTTAGACAGAGAAATCTATGTTAAACCTTACGCAGATACATCTGATGTCCCAGTTGTTACGATTATCAAAAGGCTAGCTGGAGCGGGGGATTGAGAAATAAATGATACGGAAAGAAAATGTTAAATATTATGCGCCGGTTGTTTTCTTTTTATTGATGTTGATTGACGGACATCTGACCCAATCAGCACAACGTTTAACAGATAATGTTTATTTTGCAAGTGCTCATTTTATGTTACTGGCATTTTTAATGGCGATACCAAATCTATCTAAGCGTTATTTATTGATTACTGCATTGATTCTAGGAATGATTTGTGACAGTTATTATTTAGGTGTTATAGGCATCTATACGGTAGCTTTAACAGCGACGGTTATGATGATGTATCACTTTCAGAAAGTAGTACACACTAATTTGTTAACTGCTTTTTTCGGAATGATTATATTTGTGACGACATACGAGTTGATTTCGGTTGGTTTACAAGTTGTTTTCCATCTATCTAACGTTGCACCTTTATTATTTATCACGAGAGTTTTAGGACCAACTTTGCTCTTTAATATGTTAATATTTGTTATTTTTTCATATCCATTAAAGAGATTATTTGCTAATAAGTAATCTCTTTTTTACGTTTTTATTAAAAAAAGCACTTCCCTACATATGACGATTGTTATTTTAAAATCGTTATGAAACATTTTTGTAATCTCCCTTTTATCTGGATGACATACTGCTATGTTACAATTAAGCCGTTGTTGATTTAATCAAAAAATACTTAAAATCAATTTAAATACATAAATGTAAATTTCGGAGGAAACAAAATAGTGAAGAAAAATATAATATCAGCCTTGATGGTTTGTTCAGTTACGTTGACGTCAATTGCTTTACCGAGCACTGTAATTGCAGATGAATATGACACAAAGATTGACCAGCAAACTGAAATAATTAATGGATTGAAGACAAAAGAATCAGAAGCCGCTGCTAAATTAGCTACAATTGAATCTGATATGTTAACAACAGCAGCAAAAATTGATGAATTGTCTGCTAAAAAAGATGAACTTACAAAAGAAATCAAAGCATTATACAATGAAATTTCTGATTTGAACGTTCGTATTCAAAAAAGAGAAGTACAAATGCGCAATCAAGCACGTGATGTTCAAGTAAGTGGAGCAAGCACAAGTTATTTAGATGTCATTGTTAATTCTGAATCAATTGCGGATGCAATTAGCCGTGTGCAAGGAATTTCAACACTAGTTAGCGCAAATAATGACTTATTAAAGCAACAAAACACTGACAAAGAAGATGTAGAGAAAAAGTCAGACAGTGTTGAAACACAAATTTCTGTCTTGGAAACTTCTGAAAAAGAACTAACTAGACAACAAGATTCTTTGAAAACGTTGAAAATTGAACAAGAAGTAGCTAAGAATGAATTAGAAGCACAACGTTCAACTGAAGAAGACAAAAAATCTGATTATGTTGCTCAAAAAGAAGCAGCTCAGAAAAAATTAGCAGAAGAACAAGCAAAACAAGCAAAAGAATTAGAAGATCAACGCAAAGCAGAAGCTGAAGCAGCAGTGAAATTAGCAGAAGCTCAAGCAGCTAATCCTGGACTAGTAAGAACTAATGTTGTTAATACAGACGGTACAACAAAAGAGGCTGAACACTCAACTTCACAAAATAATAACAACACAGGCAGCAGCAGTATTGGCGGAAATGGTGAAGTGTCAGCTGCCAAGAAAAAGGCAGCACAAATTGCTTTAAATTCTGTAGGTCAAACGAATCCAACTGGTTGGGGTCAAAGCGGTGAATGTATTGTTGCCGTACAAAACTGGTTGAACGCTGCAGGCATTCGCTTTACACCAGGTGGTCCTCATAGCGGATATACTCAATCAGGAGCAGTCCAAGTTTCATGGTCTGATGTTCAAGTTGGAGATGTTGTTCAATATGAGAATTCTCTTAGTCCCGATGCATGGATGGATGGAGTTCATACTGTCTTAGTAGTAGGTGTTAATGGAAATTCTGTTCAGATTGTTGAGTCAAATAATCCAGCAGGTTCTGGTTATGTATCAACAACTACTGGATGGACACCAAGCCCATATGCGGCAAACTTCAGAGCAGTAGTATGGCGTTTCCCAGGATAAAAAATTAAAATAGTTTGCAATAAAATGTAGTAGTATTTTATTGCAGGCTATTTTTTTATGGGCAATAAGCAGCCAATTTATGTATAATATAAGCATCTATTTTAGATGTCATTTTTAACGGTTCAAATGAAATACTCCTGTAACATTATTATTATATGTATGACATCTGACTATGATACAATGACAACGTTGTTAATAAAAGAATGAAAATTACTCAAACGATGAATATATTATTAAGCAAAAGTCGGAGGAATGAATAGTGAAGAAAAGTGTTTTACCATTACTAATGATTTGTACATTAGCCCTTACATCTGTATCATTACCAAGCGTTGTATCAGCAGATGAAGTGGATTCAAAAATTCAACAAAAAGATCAAGCAATTAGCGGATTGAAATCTCAAGAAGCTGATGCTCAAAGCCAAGTGACTACAGTTCAAAATCAAGTAGCTTCAATTAATGAAAAAGCTCAAACTTTACTAACTCAACAAGGCGAATTAAGAAAAACATCTACTAATTTAGAAAATGAAATTTCTCAATTAAAAACACGTATTGAAAAACGTGAAGTAGCAATCCAAAATCAAGCTCGTGACGTGCAAGTTAACGGAAACAGCACAAGCTATATGGATGCAGTTTTGAACGCGAAATCAGTTTCTGATGCAATTACTCGTGTGACTGCAATGTCTACAATTGTTAAAGCTAATAACGATTTAGTTAAACAACAACAAGAAGATAAAGAAGCAGTAGAAGATAAAAAAGCTGAAAACGAAACAAAACTTCAAGAACTTCAAGAAAACCAAGTAACATTAGAAGCTCAAAAAGGTGATTTGGTTAAAGCAGAAGCTGATTTAAAAGTATTGCAAACAACTTTAGCTGCTGAAAGAGCAACAGCTGAAGATCAAAAAGCAGGTTTAGTACAAGAAAAAGAAGCAGCAGAAGCAGAACGTGCTCGTATTGCTGAACAAGAAAAAGTAGTTGCAGATAACGCTAAGAAAGCAGCAGCAGAAGCTGCAGCTGAAAAAGCTGCTGAATCTACAACAACTGCTACTGAACAATCAACTACTCAATCAACTGATCAATCATCATCTACATCTAATTCGAATAACGGAACTGGTGGAAGTACTGGCGGTTCTACAGGTGGTAACACTGGTGGCAATACTGGTGGCGGTGGTATTGTTACACCAGAACCAGAACCAACTCCTCCACCAACTGGTCAAGGTGCAATCGCAGTAGCGGCAGCACAAGTTGGCAAACCATATGTTTGGGGAGCTAAAGGACCTAGCAGTTTTGACTGTTCAGGATTAGTTTATTACTCATTTTTACATGGTACTGGACGTAACGTAGGTGGTTACACAGTAGCTCAGGAAAGTGCTGGTACTCGTATTTCTGTAGGAGAAGCTCAAGCAGGCGATTTATACTTCTGGGGTGCTCCAGGCGCTTCTTACCACGTAGCGATTGCTACAGGTGGCGGTGGATATATCCACGCTGGTAATGAAAGCACAGGTGTTGAGTATAGTAATGTTGGTTCATTCACACCAAGCTTTGCTGTACGTATGTAATCTAATTAAATGAATTGATAAGAGCCAGACTATTGTCTGGTTCTTTTTTTATCTAGAAAAAAGAAGCTTTAACAAAAAATGCCAAAGCTTCAAGTATTTATTTAATATATGAGTCAGTTAAGGTCATAAATTCATTTACATCTTTCACAACTTGGTCAATTCCAGCTTGCCAGAAATCAGGTTTAGTCAAATCAACCCCAAGATGTTTTTCCGCTAATTCTTCAGATGACATAGACGCTGTATCACGAAGTAAAGCAATATATTGATCTTCAAAATCACTACCTTGTTTATTTGCGTAAGCATAAATTCCCATGCTGAACAAGTAGCCGAAGGTATATGGGAAATTATAGAAAGGCACATCATCAATAAAGAAATGCAATTTGCTTGCCCAAAAATGTGGGTGATACGATCCCAAACTATTTTGATAACTTTCTTTTTGAGCTTCCAGCATTAAAGTAGTGATTTCATCTTCGCTTAATAATCCAGATTGACGTGCTTCATAAAAGCTCTTTTCAAAAATAAAACGAGCATGAATATTCATAAACATTGCGATAGCATTCTGCATTTTAGTGTCTAGCAAGTTAATTTTTTCTTCGGCTGTTTTTGCTTCTTTTAAAGTCGCATCCGCTACAATTAATTCTGCAAAAGTACTAGCTGTCTCTGCAACGTTCATCGCATATTCTCGGTCAAGAGCTGGAAGATCCCACATTACACTACTATGAAAGGCGTGGCCTAACTCATGAGCTAAAGTAGCTACTTCATTGATTGAATTACCAAAAGTCATGAAAATTCTAGATTCTTTTGTTTCTGGTAATTCGGTACAATAACCGCCGGGGCGCTTGCCGGGTCGATCCTCAGCTTCTATCCAACTTTTTTCAAAAGCTTGTTTCGAGAAATTCGCCATTTTTGGACTGAATTTTTCAAAGTTTTCTAAAATAAAATCAGCTGCTTCATCAAAACTAAATGATTTTTCTTGAAGATCTCCTAAAATAATTGGTGCATCTTGGTCTTGCCAATCCATTTTTTCTTTACCCATTAACTGGGCTTTACGTGTTAAGAAATCAATAAATGGCTGTTTATTTTTTTGAATAGTAGACCACATAACCTCTAAGGTTTCTTTTTTCATTCGGTTATAGTTTAAAGGTTCCTCTAAATAGTCGGTAACTCCGTGTAATTTGTATTGGCTTAAACGGAAACCGTCTAAATGATTCAACGTATCTGCTAGTAAAGGTGATTTTTCACTCCAAGCTTTTTCCCAATCAGCAAATAGTTGTGCTCTAACTTCTTTATCAGGATCACTCATCATGCGATTAAAAGCTTGACCCGCAGAAAGATTAGAGATTGATTGATCTTTTTCTTTAAATGGAATTGTAATACTAGCAACGATGGTATCGTAATGACTACTCCAAGCATTAAGACCGTCTAGTGATAAGGTATTAATAATATTTTCTTCTTGCTCGCTAAGTAATTTTTTTCCATCACGACGAATTTCACCTAAACGAAAAGCAATTGGCACAAAAGCCGGTAAGTTTAACAGTTCTTGCCAGTCAGTATCAGAGATTTCAGTTATTTTCTTAGTGAAAATAGTTTCTGCTAATTGGATTGCTGGTAGTAAGGCGAAAAGATTTCCAGCTAATATTTTGGCTTTTTTATCCTTCGTATCTGCTGAAGATAGCGCATTAATAAAGCTATTGCATTGTGAAAAGCCATCTGTTATTGTTTCCTGTAAAGCTAAGATCTGCTGCATTTCTTGATAGTTAGTGTCATCTTCTGGAGTCCATTGCTCGATTAATTGATGATAATTGTGGCTTTGCTCTTTTAATTCAGTCATACGCTGCTCAAGCTGAACTGAATTGCTGCCGCCAGGAAAAATACTATCTAAATCCCAAACTAGCGAATAAGTCATAAACGATTCCTTCTTTCTTAAAAAACTATTTCTTCTAGTATATCATAAGAAAAAATATTTGAGTGATTGTTTATTTTGAAAGAAAAGGCTAATATAATAGAAGAAACGAGGTGTTGAAGTGAAAAAATATTTGAAAAATAGTAATTTTTATATTTTGATCGCATTTTTGATTATGGCAATTTTATTTTATAGCTCCTCTCAAACGTATGAGCAGCAATCTCAAGTTGGCTTATTAGGAAAACTATTAAGTAGTCATCCATTCGAAGAACAGCTTAAAGGAATATCTTTTAACTATGCTGGTGATGAAGTAAGTATTAAAGCAAAAGGTTATATAAAATTTGTTGAATTCTTTATTCGTAAAGGAGCTCATTTTGGAACGTATTTTTTATTAGGCGGTAGTTGGTTTTTAGGCTTAAACTTAAAAATGAAACAACCATTGTTGGTGGGAGTTGTCGCATGGCTTACAGCAACAGGTTATGCTGGACTTGATGAGTTTCATCAAATGATGACAGGTGGACGGACACCACTTTTTCAAGATGTTATGCTAGATTCTATCGGTGCATTGACGGCAGTGGTCATTTGTTTAGTGGTTATAGGAATCAAAAAGTTACGGAAATAATAACTTAAAATGTGATGAGGAGTGTTTGGAATTACACTTTTCATCACATTTTATTTAATGGAAAAAATCAGTCTTAGGCTGGATGAAACAACAAGAGAAAAAAATTATGATTATAGGATAGGGCTAATTGTTTTAGAAAGGAGTAGTGTATGAAATGTCTTTGTAAATCGCTACTTACTCTTAGTTTCATTTTTTTCATAATTATTATTGGACTCAGAATTTATACGTACAATAATCTTTCAAGTTCTGCAGCTATTATTGACCAGTTTAATCCGCTAGTAAAAACAGAGAAAGTTTATACAAAAACTACTCAAACATTTGATCATAAATATCCTGATGCTGTTACTAAAATTGATAATTTTGCCTATGTTCAGACTTGCTACACAAGTAATGGTCAAAAGCGCAAATTGGCCTATATCTCGTTTGGAAAAAAACTGAAATCAAATAAGATCCTTGAATTAACGGTAAAAGGTCAAAAGGTAAAGGGTTGGCAAGAAATCAGCGTCCAGGATGTGCCTAAGCGAATTATTCCATTTTTATAATAAAAAAGAGAAAAATAGGTAAACATTCGCTAAATTTTAAATAATTCTCTCTATAATGTAATTTAGGGGAGGGGATATTATGGAAAAATTAGTGATTAATAAAAACCAATTAAGAGATACCGCAACACTATCTAGTTTGGGTATGCTGGCTTATCGTATTTTTACTGAAGTAGGATGTGTTAATATTCAGTTGTTAAGCGGTGAACAGGAAGAATGTACGATTCCATTTAAGGATGGAGAGATTTTTTCTTTACGTGATGTAGAATTATGTCTATCGATTGTTGGGTAATAAAAAAAGATGTGACTGGTAGATAACGCTTTGAATGGATAGCTTCATCAACGAAAACCACAATAAGCCAGTGTGAAAAAGTCGGAATCTTATAAAATTTTCTACCACCCGCTCAATGCGTTTTATGCATTGAGCGGGTGGTAGTCTAATTTCAACTATTATTTTTTAGAAAAAGAATACTGTCTCTCAATCTAGATAAGCCATCAATGAGTTTATTTTTAGAACAACCGATATTTAAACGCAAAAAGTTTTTGCCAGTCGTGCCATAAGTTTCACCAGCCATAATTGCAACTTTCCCATGATGAATAAGAACATCTTGAATTTCTTCCATTGAGAAAGGTAAATTTGAGCAATCAATCCAAAGTAAATAAGTAGCCTGCGCAGGAACAACCATCATTTCTGGTACATACTCTGCAATAAAATTTTCTACTCGCTGAACATTTTTCTCTAAATAATCATTTAACTGATCTAGCCAATAGCCACATTCATTATAAGCTGTAATAGTGCTTAGCATGCCAAAAATACTAGTAGAAGAAAGTCCATCACGATTTTTTAATGTTAGCAAAAATTGTTCCCGAAGTGCTGAATCTGGAATCATCAAATAGGATGCGATTAAGCCAGGTGTATTGAATGTTTTGCTAGCAGATGTACACAATGCAATATTTTTAGAATCAGATGTGGCACTAAAAATCGGTAGATGCTGTTGTCCTTCACGTAAAATATCCATATGGATCTCGTCAGAAATCAAAAAGACATCATATTGTTCACACAATTGGATTATTTGTTGTAACTCTGCTGCAGTCCAAACTCGCCCAGTTGGATTGTGCGGGCTGCAAAGTAAAAAAATTTTACAGTTGGGATGTTTTAATTTTGCCCCCAAATCATTAAAATCTATACTATAGTGATTATTTTGATAGAGTAAATTAGTTTCAATCAACGTCCGATTCTCAGCCTCAACCATTTTAAAGAAAGCATCATAAGCGGGCGTTTGGATAACTACATGATCGCCAATTTGTGATTTTAATTCAATTAATTTAGCAATCGAATAGATGACTGATGGACTATAAACAATCCACTCACTATCTACTTGATAATCGAACCTTTTTAAATACCATTTTTGGATACTTTCTTTAAAATCTGCATGATTCCAACGAGTATATCCAAAAACTGGGTGTGTAATTCTTTGCTGAAGTGTGGCAATGATTTCTTTTGGTACTGCAAAATCTGTATCAGATACGGTAAAAGGTAACAAATCTGCTTCGCCAAAACGATCTGCTACGTAATCCCACTGCGTACAAAATGTTCCTCTTCGATCCACGATTGTATCAAAATCTATTTTATCATTCATATGACTTTATCCTATCCCATCAAATTTTCTAGTTCATTTTTTACACTAGCCACTTGAGTACCAATAATAACCTGTAAATTGTTTGCATCTAGCTTGATAACACCTAATGCACCTAGATTTTTCAGCTCGTCTTCTTGTATTACCGACATATCATCTACAACTAGCCGTAAACGGGTGATACAGTTATCCAATGAGACGATATTGGTTGTCCCGCCTAAAGCAGCGAGAATGGATTGACCATCATAGTTACCACTTTTTTTATATGTCCGCTCTGTATCAGATGTGTCCTCTGCTGTTGCTAGTTCTCTACCAGGTGTTTTTAAGTTGAATTTTAAGATGGCAAATTTGAAGACGAAATAATAAACAGCAAACCAAAGTGCGCCAACGATTAAAACTAGATACCATTTTGTATACGTACCTTGTAAGACACCGAAAATCAGAAAATCTAGTACACCGCCGTCGGTATTACCAATTACAACTTGTAGTAAAGCCATCAGCATAAATCCTAAACCGGTCATAATTACATGGAAACCATATAAAACTGGTGCAATAAATAAGAATAAAAATTCGATAGGCTCAGTAATCCCAGTGACAAAGGCCGCTATCACACCTGAAATTAGTAAACCTTTAATTTTATGACGATTTTGCGGTAGAGCAGTCCGGTACATCGCTAAAGCAGCAGCAGGTAAACCAAACATAAATGTCGGCATTTTTCCTTGTGACAAGAAGGCAGTAGCTGCTGGACTAATAGGTGAGCCACTTTGTAACTGTGCATAAAAAATGTTTAAAGCACCAGAAACACTTTGCCCATCTACAATTTGCGTTCCACCAGCTTCAGTAAATCGAATCATCGAAACTAAAATATGATGTAAACCAAATGGCAGCAACAAGCGTTCTCCAGCACCGAATAGAAATGGTCCGAAAATGCCTGCTTTTTGAATCGCAAATCCCACACTATTGATTGCCATAGCGAAAACAGGCCAAATAATTGGGATCAAGACACCAACTATCGCCATGGTTAGTGAAGTAATAATTGGAATAAAACGAGCACCGCCAAAGAATGCAAAAGCATCTGGCAATTGAATCGTATAGAATTTATTGTGAAGCAAGTAAACAATAATCCCAACAATAATCCCGCCTAAAACCCCCATTTCCACTGACTGCATGCCAAGAACCATTCCTTGACCTGCTTCACGCAAATGATCGGGATCGGCTAGTTTTCCAGTTTCAGTTAAATAAAAATTAATCGATAAGTTCATAACCACATAACCAACGAAACCAGAAAACGCAGCTACGCCTTTTTCACTACGAGCTAACCCTAACGGAATTGCCATTGCAAATAATAAAGGTAAATAAGTAAAAGCAAATCCGCCGACAGTTGTCATAAACCGGAAAATCACTTGCAGCCAAGGTTGATCTAAAAACGGCAGCATTTCAATCGTTGAGGGACTAGAAAAGGAACTCCCAATTCCCAAAATTAACCCCATAAAAGCCAGCAAAGCGACTGGCAGCATAAATGTTTTACCAATTCCTTGGAAAAATTCCCAAAAACTAAATTTCTTTTTCATGTTAGTGCTCTCCTTTCCAATTAAGAAAAACTGAACTTAAGTAATAAAACGAGCTTGTTATTAAATTCAGTTTACGATTAAGCAATCGCGAAAACAAGCGCTTTCATAAACCTTGGAAGAGCGTACAAAAAATGTATGGTCTTTCATTTTTCTACATAAGTTTCAATATAGCGTAGGATCAATAACTCTAAAATAAGATGCATCGGAATTCTAGAACTCATGTCAATCTCACCATAATAGCCGTTAGCAACTTTAACATGAAAAACTAAAGAAGCAAATTCTTCCAGCTGATTATTTTTGGAACCAACAATGGCGATAATAGGTACTTGTTTTTCTTTTAGAATAGCTACATATTCTAAAGGTAAACTTGTTTCACCGCTGTAACTAACTAAAATTGCCAGATCATTTGAAGTTAAGTGTTTCGCAACAATTCTTAGTTCATCCCAGTCTTCACGAGCATTTGCTATTCTACCAGCAAAGGTCAATTTACGTGCTGCTTCAAAACAGCAAGAATAAGAACTGCCCACACCAAAAAATTCAACTCGCAGACTTTCCTCAAGTAGTTGTGCACCTAATTCAAGATTTTTCGGTTGAATCAACTGCAGGGTTTCGCTGATTTCACTTTGTACTCGATTTGCTAGTTGATCGAAATTTTGTGATGGCTCATAGGTTGGGTGTTGTTCTTCTTCTAATTGATGAATTAAGGCATATTTTAATTCTTGAAATCCAGAATAACCTAGAGCTTTACTTGTTCGGCTGATTGTAGCGGTTGAAACATAAAGTTTTTGCGCCACTTCATCAATTCGACTTTGTGAGAATTCTTTAGGGTAATCAATAATATAATCTAGCACTTGTTGTTCTAATCGGCTTAGCTGGTCCCGATATTTTTGCAGCTTTTTAAAAAACACATTCACTATGTTTCCCCCTTTATACAGGTATTTCATTCTATTAGTATAGCAAACTGCTAGAAGGAGAGTAAAGGTTGCAACTATTGCGAACAATAGTAGAATAAGAAGAAAGAGGAATGAAGTGGAGCAATGTAAGTCATATGCTAAATGAAGTGATTTGTTCTGCTTTAATATTAAGGAGGATATTTAATGGCAGGTCATAGTAAGTGGAAGAATATTCAAGGACGTAAAAATGCCCAAGATGCGAAACGAGGTAAAATTTTTCAAAAGCTGTCTAGAGAAATCTACGTAGCGGCAAAGGCTGGAGGAGCAGACCCAACAATTAATGCAGCGTTACGATTAGTGATGGATAAAGCCAAAGCAGCAAATATGCCGAATGATAACATTGATCGGGCAATCAAAAAAGCCAGTAGCGCAGGTGATAATGAACATTACGATGAAATTACGTATGAAGGGTATGGACCTGGTGGTGTTGCGATTTTGGTTTATGCTTTAACAGATAATCGTAATCGGACAGCCACCAATGTCCGCGTGGCTTTTACTAGAAGTGGCGGCTCGTTAGGTGAAACAGGCTCAGTAAGTTACATGTTTGATCGAAAGGGTTATATTGCAGTCGAGCGTGAAGGTTTGGAAGTTGATGAAGATACAATGTTTGAGAATGTGCTGGAAGCAGGTGCAGAAGATTTAGAAACATCAGCAGAAGTCTTTGAAATTTATACCGCATCAGAAGATTTTACCACAGTCAGAGATGCATTAGAAAAAGATGGGTATACTTTAGCTCAAGCAGAATTGACGATGGTTCCGCAAACTTTAGTTGAACTGGATAGTGCCAAACAAGAACAATTACAAATCTTGATTGATAAATTAGAAGAAGATGACGACGTATCAGAAGTTTTTACTTCAGCAGAAATGTAAATTAATTAAAGATGACAATCAGCTGTCATCTTTTGTATGATACATTTTAGCTATCGAAAAGAGGTGCCAGATGGAAAAAATTATAGTTGATCGATTTGAACAATTTCCGATAGAATATCGAATTCCGCTTCTACAAATTCGTGAACTTATCTTTGCTACAGCAGCAGAGATAGATGGCGTTGGAGAACTGGAAGAGAGCTTGAAATGGAATCAGCCATCGTATGCAACCAAAGTTAGTAAATCGGGTAGCCCAATCCGTATTGATCGCTTTGGTGATGACAAAATCGCTCTGTTCTTCCATTGTCAAACAACATTGATAGAGGAGTTTCGAGCATTGTTCAATGATCGTTTGGAATTTTCTGGAAATCGAGCGATTGTTCTTGATCCGAACGAAGAACTTCCAGTAGAAGAATTAAGATACTGCATTCAGCGAGCGCTAACTTATCATAAGAAAACCAGCAAATAATAATTGCTACTATAGATAGAATAAAAACCATCTTTAGCTTTATTCAAAGCAAGATGGTTTTTACGTACCTCTTTCTATAAATCTGTAAGGAATCGTGACTGTTTGATTTGGTTCTTTTAACAGCAAAGCAAAAGCTGCTTCACCACATTTATCTAAACGATGATCTATAGTTGAAAAATTAAGCAGTTGACTGGAAAGTAAATTTTCCTCGCCAATGACTTTTACTTTAGCTGAGGACACATGTTGTAGAATACCAGCGGCAACATCATCACCATTTGTAACGATCACTTCAAGATCATTAATGGTTGAAAAATAGTTCCCAGCTTTGAGTCCATCCTCATACGTTCGGCAATTTCTGATAATCAAAGAATTATCCAGCATACCGAGAACTTTTCCATATGCGCGTAATACAACACCAGTACTTGCACTTTCTTTTTCTGTTCGACCAACGACTAAGCCGATTTTTTTGTAACCTTGCTGAGTCAGACTAGTAAATAGTTCGGTAAATGATTGTTCACGATTAATCGATACGCAAGAAATCGGGAAATGACCAGTATCTTCACAGCAAACGATGGGGGCATATTTTAGATAACGAGCAATTACCTCAAAAGAAATTTTTTTTGAAGTGATAATCATTCCATCCCATGCTTTGGCAGCTAATGCATCTAAGTACTGTTTTTCTATTTCCGGATTGTAATTAGTCGGAAGTAAAGTCACTTTATAACCATCATTGAATGCAGCAGTTAAGATACCGCTGACAATTTTATCTGTATATGGATGGTTGGCAAAAGGAATCATAACAGCAATATGTTTTGATATGCCAGTGCTTAAATCACGGGCTTTGACATTTGGAATATAATCGAGTTCCTGCATGATTTTTTGAATATGTTTTCTTTTTTCTTCAGAGACATATGGATGATTATTGATAACACGGGAAACGGTTGCTACTGAGTAACCAGATAACTTGGCAATATCACGAATGTTTGCCATAAATGACTCCTTTCAATACTAGGAACTAACATTGGCAGGTTGCAAAATGTTGTTTAAAAAAGGCACCAAATGATTGCCATAATCGAGGAAATGATAATGCTCCTCTTCATAATCAAAGCAAACAAAATCCAGTTCATTTTGTTTTCCAAACGTTAATCCTTCTATTTCAGCCAATTCTACTGCTTTATTAATTGGTTTGCAATAGTTATTCAAACTGCGGATAACAAACACACCATTTTCAGTGAATAACGAAACAAAATAATAATCAAGACCTAAGCGATCAGTCAATTCGAGCATCCCATTCATAATTATTTCCTCCTATCTTTGCTTCAACTATAAAGTATGAAACGCGTATCAGGTCAAGCAAGAAATGGGAAAAAGAATTTATGAGATGGTTTGGTTAAAATATGTAAAATTTATCAGGAATTTTTGAATATATACTTCGCAATAATTGATGATATATCAGATTTCTCACGTAGTATGTTAAAATGATTTTTAACCATTCAATTTGAGGAGTGAAAAGGAAAATGAACCTTATTTTTAATAATTTATTTTATGTTGCATATATTTCAATCATCGTTCTTTATGGATCGTTGAGTCCAAGTCAGTTAACTACAAGTTCTAAAAGGAGTTTTCATTTATTCGGTTTATTAATTTTAGTTGTGATTTCACTTGATATGACTGGAATCCTGTTTGGATTTGACGATCACTTCTTTAGAAATTTTTTATTATATGCACAAGTTATCTGTATGTTTGTTATTTTGTATCAATTGAAGAAAACATCATTAAGTAAAATTAGTATCTACAGCTATTTATTTACTTTGATTGCCTTGAGTATTTATAGTGTCTATTCTATCTTCAGTTTCTTTTAAGCTTAAAACTAACAAAAAGCTTCTCTTTTGTTTTTATAAATAGCAGCGAGTATACTCGAAAGTAAGAGAGGTTATACTCAAAAATGCAAAGGAGACCACAACATGATAAAAATCAGTCAAGCTAAAATGGATGCATTAAACCGACTATCAAATGAAAAAGGATTAATTGAAGCATTAGCTATCGATCAGCGCGGTTCTTTGAAAAAGATGCTGGCAGATGCTAGTACAGTCGCTACTGGTGAAGAAATTATTGATTTTAAAAAAGTTGCTTCAGAAGAATTAACGCCTTATGCCTCAGCTATTCTACTGGATCCTGAATATGGATTGCCAGCAACAAAAGTTCGTGATAAGAACTGTGGGTTACTATTGGCCTATGAAAAAACAGGCTACGATGCTTCAACACCCGGTCGAATGCCTGATTTATTAGAAGATTGGTCTGTTTCTCGTTTGAAGGAGGCTGGTGCGGATGCAATTAAGTTTTTACTGTATTATGATCCAGATGAACCAACTGCGATTAATCATTTAAAACATGTTTTTGTCGAACGTTTAGGTAGTGAATGTTTAGGTGAAGATATTCCTTTTTTTGTGGAAATTGTTACTTATGATACAGAAATTTTAGATGCTTCTTCTGCGGCTTTTGCAAGAGTAAAACCACATAAAGTTTTAGAATCTATGGTTGAATTTTCTAAGCCGAATTATCACATTGATGTTTTAAAAATGGAAGTTCCTGTTAATATGAAGTATGTAGAAGGATTCACAGACGATGAAGTTGTGTACAGTAAAAAAGAAGCGTTGGATTATTTTAAACGACAAAGTGATTTGACAGAATTACCGTTTATCTTTTTAAGTGCTGGCGTTTCAACTGAGTTGTTCCAAGAAACCTTGAAATTTGCTAAAGAAGCCGGCTCAAAATTTAGCGGCGTTCTGTGTGGACGCGCTACGTGGCGAGAAGGAGTGAAACCTTTTGCTGCACATGGAGAAGAAGCTGGGCGAAAATGGTTTACTGAATATGGGAAGAAGAATGTTGAAACCTTGAATGAGATTGTTGATCGTTGTGGAACTTCGTGGCGTTCAAAAGTTGAGGTTGGATAAAAATTAATAATATCTGGAATAAATCATAGAAAGATTTGTTTCAGGTATTTTTTTGTATGAAAATTAGAATAGAAGCAGAAAATAATTTTTTATTCATATTGCAGTTGAACTCTCATTAAACTATAATTTAATACAGAAGCCTAAAGCTTAAGAAGCAATGAGGTAGAGAGGATCCTGAAAAATGAAAATTGGTATTCCAAAAGAGATAAAAAATGGTGAAAATCGAGTAGCGTTGCCAGCAGCAGGAGTTTTAGAGCTAGTGACACAAGGTCATGAAGTATTTGTCGAGACGAAGGCCGGATTAGGTGCCTCGATTCGAGATGAAGAGTACGAAGCGGTAGGAGCTGTAATTGTAAAGACTGCTCAAGAAGCCTGGGCTCAAGAGTTAGTGTTAAAAGTAAAAGAACCGTTAGCAGCCGAATATTCATATTTAAGAGAAGACTTAATTTTATTTACTTACTTACATTTAGCAGCAAATAAACCATTAGCAGAAGAATTATTGAAACGCAAAACTAAAACGCTTGCTTACGAAAGTGTCCAATTATCATCTGGAGAATTGCCGCTCTTAGCACCAATGAGTGAAATTGCTGGGCGACTAGCAACGCAAATTGGCGCTCAATTTTTAGAAAAAGTTCCTGAAGGAAAAGGAATCTTACTAGGTGGCGTACCGGGTGTGAAAAAAGGTAAAGTAATAATTATCGGTGGTGGTATTTCTGGTTGTAATGCGGCTAAAATCGCTTTAGGGTTAGGTGCCGATGTAACAATATTAGACGTGAATATCAAAAAACTGCAAGAAATTGATAATCAATTTAACGGTGCGATTAAAACACTGGTTTCCAATCACTTTAATATTCAAGAAGCAGTCAAAGATGCAGATCTTGTGATTGGCGCAGTCTTGATCCCGGGTAGGAAAGCCCCAGTTCTGGTAACAGAGGAAATGGTTGCTTCTATGCCGGAACATTCGGTTATTATTGATATAGCAATTGATCAAGGTGGGATTTTCGAAACAATTGATGCAGTAACAACTCATGAACACCCTACCTATATCAAGCATGGGGTGATTCATTATGCTGTAGCAAATATGCCGGGAGCAGTGCCGCAGACAGCGACTTTTGCTTTAGCAAACGCTACATTACGCTATATTTTAGAATTAGCAAATAAAGGTTTTAGACAAGCAATTGAACAAGACTCTGCATTAATGGCAGGTGTTAATACAATCAATGGATCAATGACGAATCAAGCTGTCGCAACTGATTTGGATTTAGATTATACGTCCGTTCAAACAGTGTTATAGTTGCAAAATTTATCGAGAGGAAATGTGACTAAATGACGAAAAAAGAATCGCTACATTTAATTGAACGTTTATCAAATGCTTCTGGTGTTTCTGGTTTTGAAGATGATGTTGTAGCAATTGCTAAAGAATTTTCAGCACCATTTGCAGAAGTGAGTGAGGATCACATCAGAAATGTTTATATGAAAGTTGGTGAACAAAAATCAAACCAACTAACAATTGTTTTTGATGCTCATAGTGATGAAGTTGGTTTTATTGTTCAAGCTATTAAGCCCAACGGAACGTTACGTTTCTTACCACTAGGCGGTTGGGTGTCTAACACGATTCCAGCCCATCGAGTACGAATTAAAACATCAAATGGAAAAGAAGTTCCAGGAATTATCGCCAGTAAACCACCTCATTTTATGACAGAAGCAGAGCGTAAGGAAGTTCAAACTATTGATGACATGGTTATCGATGTGGGGTGCACCAGTGCTGAAGAAGTTGTTCAAAAGCTAAATATAGCGATTGGCGACCCCGTGATTCCAGATGTTACTTTTGAATACCTTGAAGCTACCGATGTAATGCTTGGCAAAGCATTTGATTGCCGGATTGGCTGTGCTTGTTTATTGGAAACATTACAGGAGTTATCTAAAAAAGAAACTGGTTTTAATTTGATTGGAACCATGACAGCTCAAGAAGAAGTGGGAGAACGTGGAGCAACAGTAGCGATGAATAATGTCCAACCAGATCTAGCTATTGTTTTTGAAGGTTGTCCAGCAGATGATACTTTTTCAGAAGAGTACATGATTCAGTCTGGACTTAAACGTGGTCCAATGCTAAGAAATTTCGATGTATCAATGATTACCAATCCGCGCTTTCAACGTTTTGCTAAGGAGACAGCTGAAAAATATGGTTTGCCGATGCAAAGTTCAGTTAGAAAAGGTGGCGGAACGAATGGAGCAATTATTAATTTAACGAATAAAGGTGTGCCTGCAATCGTGATCGGTGTACCTGTCCGTTATGCACATACACATTATGGTTATGTTGCTTTTGAAGATTATCAGGCAGCGCAGAAACTAGCAATCGCTATCGTGAATGACTTGAGTAAAGCCAAGATCGAAAGTTTTTAAAAATATAGAAATTAGGGGGATAAAAAATGAACATCAAAAAGTGGGCAGTAACAATACTGGCAGCTAGTACGTTAGTTTTAGCACTTGCTGCATGTAGTTCAGGTGACAAAAAAGAAGAATCAACTGGGGATAAAAAACAAGTATTAAAAGTTTTAGAAAGCGCAGAGTTACCAACGATGGATATCTCTCAAGCAACCGATGTTGTAAGTTTCTCAGCAATTAGTCAAGTGATGGAAGGACTTTATGAATTTGCAGATGATAGCACATCAGCGCCGGCAATCGCTAAAGAAGTTGTTTCACCGACTGATGATGGTAAAAAATATACCATTGAATTACGTGATGATGCTAAATGGAGCAATGGTGATCCAGTAACAGCTCATGATTTTGTTTATTCATGGCAACGAACAGTTGATCCAAAAACTGGTTCAGAGTACGCGTATCTTTTTGATGGTTTTGAAAATTACACAGCTATTTCAAAAGGAGAAAAGCCTGCAACAGATTTGGGTGCTAAAGCAATCGATGACTACACATTGGAAATTAATTTAGAATATCCTATTCCATATTTATCTTCACTTTTAGCTAAACCAACATTTTATCCATTGAATGAAAAATTTGTGGAAGAAAAAGGCAAAGATTACGGTACAAATAGCGAGAACATGATTTATAATGGTGCATTTACCCTTGCGGATTGGGATGGCACAAGCATTACTTGGAACTATATGAAAAATGATAAATATAGAGATGCTGACAATGTAAAATTAGATGAAGTCAATGTACAAGTAAGTAAAGAGATCGGTACGAATGTTAACTTGTTTAAAGCAGGTGAAACAGATATTGCACCGATTAAAGGAGAATATGTAGATCAAGAAAAAGACAATCCAGAATTAGTGACACGGATCTATCCATCAACATCTTACTTGCAATATAATACAGAAAATCAAATCTTTGCCAATAAAAATGCGAGAAATGCTATTACTAAATTAGTAAACTCAGAGCAAATCGCTAAGAATATCTTAAAAGATGGTTCGATGGCTATTGAAGCGTTTGTACCTAAAGGCATTGTAAACCAAGAAACAGGCGAAGATTTTGCTGAAGCCGCTGGTGAACTAATGAAAACCGACATTGATGCTGGTAAAAAACTTTGGGAAGATGCAAAAAAAGAATTAGGCATTGATTCCGCTTCAATCACATTATTAACGTCAGATACAGATTCTGCGAAGAAACTATCTGAATATATTCAAGGTTTATTAACAGAAAATCTAAGCGGATTAAAAGTAACTATTTCAAGTGTCCCTTTTAAAAATCGCTTAGATCAAATGAGTAATGGTGATTTTGATGTTGTTTTAGCCGGCTGGGCAGCGACTTACGCAGATCCATATGATTTCTTACAACTGTTTAGATCAAATGGAGAGCAAAACTACGGTAAATTCAGTAATGAAGAATACGATCAACTACTAACGGAATCTGCAACGACCTATGCAACTGAAAATGAAAAACGTTGGGATACGTTGTTAGATGCGCAAAAAGTATTAATGGACAATTCACCAGTGACACCATTGTATCAAGCATCAGAAGCATTCTTAGTTAATGAGCGTGTGGAAGGCTTAGTTTACCGCGCAATCGGAGCACCATACTATAAAAACGTATCAGTAAAATAAAGTAAATAGACTTGAGGAACGGTAGAAATTACCGCTTCTCAAGTTTTTTATTAAAGAGAGTCAATAAATGGATGCATTATCTGCTGGAAAGCTTTATACTAAAGAAACGATGACAAGTTTTCTGGAGGAAAAAGATGAATAATAATGATATATTGATTCGATTGCGTTATGCGTTGGACATTAAAGATACGGACATGATTAAAATCTTCAAACTAGGCAATCTGGATATTTCCAGAGAAGAATTGCGCGTATTGTTGACTAAGCAAAAAGAAGAGGACGAATTACCGCAGGATGCAGTTTGTGATAATCATACACTGGAAGCTTTCTTAAATGGATTAATTACCTTCAAACGTGGGAAAGCGCCAATGAAAAACGGTGTAGCACCAAAACCGTCATTTTTAATTACTAGTCAAAGCAATGTTAATAACGTGATGCTGAAAAAAGTAAAAATTGCTTTAGCCCTTACTAGCGATGATATGTTGGACGTGTTGCGACTAGCAGGTGTATATGTATCTGATAGTGAACTGAGTGCTATTTTACGAAAAGAAGGTCACCGAAATTACAAAGAATGCGGCGATCGCTATGCGAGGAATTTTCTAAAAGGTCTAGCTATCAAATATCGTGAGTGAAAAACAAAAAAATTTAAGGATAAAGCTGGCGGTAGAGACTAGTTTTATCCTTTTTTAGTAGGGAACGGGAGGGTATCGATGAAAAAAATTGAGAGAATCTTGGCAATTATTGTTTTGCTTTTGGATAATGAAGTTGTTTCAGCTACGCAGTTGGCTCAACGTTTTGAAGTAACCAAACGTACAATTTTTAGAGATATTGAAACGATTGAATTAGCTGGTTTTCCGATTATTTCACAGCCGGGGCGTAATGGCGGTTTTTCACTAATGAATTCATTTAAGCTACGAACGTATACCTACAATGGTGAAGAAAAACAAGATATACTAAATGCCTTGAATGTCAAAGAAGGTCTCTTTGGGTTGTTCGATCAAAAAAGTACGATTAAGGAAAAAATTTCAGCGCTGCAAGTAGCCGATAATCAGCAAAAGCATCCGCAACAGCGGTTTTCATTTGCTTCACCAACGATGCATCGACACGAGATTGAAGTAGAGACGAAGTTAAAAATTGATAGAATTAATGCCACATTAAAAGAAAATCGTAAGCTGAAAATTACCTATGTAGATAATAAAGGCGAGTTCACGCATAGAATGATCCATCCATATGAGTTAATGCTGATGAATGGTAGCTGGTATATCTATTCCTATTGTGAAACTCGTGAAGATTTCCGCTACTTTAAAGTAACTAGAATTCGTCAGTTAGAAACCCAGCAAACCACATTTTTACCAAGCAATTACACCGAGAAAACAATAACCAGAGAAAAAGATGAACATATTCACCTACGTTTTAAAAAAGAAGATCTTGGAAAGTTGTATGATTATTATACAGACGATGAAATTGAAATTTCTGAATCATATATAAATGTTCATATTTCAACTTCACAGCAACAAACGATCCTAGCATTTCTGTTAATGTTTGGTGATAGCGTAACGGTTATTTCCCCAGAAACCTTAAAAAAATTACACATTCAAGAAATTAAAAAATTAAATCATTTATATTCCTAAATTTCCCCTTGCCTTAAAGTGCACTTCAGGGTTTATGCTATAGATAAGATAAATCAATACTAAAATGGAAAGGGCGGAAAAAGATGAAAAAAACATTATATCTGATGAGACATGGGGAAACTCTTTTTAACCAACAAAAGAAAATTCAAGGCTGGTGTGATTCACCCCTTACTGAAAAAGGTATTAAACAGGCACAGATTGCCGGACAGTATTTTGATGAACAGCAGATCACAATTGAGAGCGCTTATGCGTCTACTTCTGAACGTGCTTGTGATACATTAGAATATGTGACAGATCTACCTTATCGGAGATTGAAAGGGCTAAAAGAATGGAATTTCGGGCGTTTTGAAGCAGAGAGTGAAGCGTTAAATCCCAGTTTACCTTATGGTGATTTTTTTGTTCCCTACGGTGGAGAAGCTGAAATGCAATTTAGACAAAGAGTGTCAGAGACGATTTTAGAAATGATGAGAGCAGAAAAAAATCAAACCATTTTAGCTGTATCTCATGGTGCTTCTTGTCGTCAATTTATGCGGAGCTGGGCTCATACCAGTGATGTAGACCAAGTAGGTGGCTTAAAAAATTGCAGCATTCTGAAATTTGATTTTGAAGCGGATACGTTTATCTTACAAGAGATCATTAATCATGATTATTCAACCCTTTAAACGAATAATAAGTTAGGAGGAAAAAAATTGAACAGCAAACAAGTCGCAGAAATGTTTGACCTAACTACAGATACCATCCGTTATTATGAACGAGTGGGTGTAATTCCAGCAATTAAACGTGATAAAAATGGCTACCGAGTGTATACAAAAAGAGATCTTAACTGGATTTTTCTAGCTAAAAGCTTACGGCGTGCAGGTGTTTCAATCGAATCCTTGATTGAATTTGCGACTTTAGCTCAACTTGATGGTGATGTAGAAGAAGCGCAAAAACAAATTTTAAAAGATCAGCTGCAAGAAATTGAGAAAAAACTTCAGGAAATGACTAAAACCAAAGAATTACTTCAATATAAAATTGAAACCTATGACGATCATATCGCTAAGTTTAAAACAGGAGAAATTACAGACGATACGGTGGAAGAACTTTGGCAGATGAATTATTTTCAAGAAAAAAATAAGTAAAAAGACTTGCTATGGAGCTCACTTCAAGGTTTATTATAAAATTGTTCATATGAAAACAATTAACTGGAGGGACTATTTATGAAAACAATTAACTTGAATAATGGCGTAGCAGTACCGATTTTAGGCTTTGGTACCTATCAAATCACTGATCCAAAAGAAGCAGAACAAGCAGTATTTGATGCTATTGAAGCAGGGTACCGTCATATTGATACTGCTCAGTCTTACTTGAATGAAGAAGCCGTAGGAAGAGGTATTGCGCGTTCAGGTATTGCCCGCGATGAATTGTTTATTACAACCAAAATCTGGGTGGAAAATGTTTCTTATGAAGGCGTGAAAACTTCTTTTCAACGTTCGCTTGAGCGTTTAGATTTAGAGTATATTGATTTACTTTTACTGCATCAACCTTACAATGATGTTTACGGAGCATGGCGTGCGATAGAAGAACTACAAGCAGAAGGAAAAATCCGTGCAATCGGGGTCTCAAATTTTGCAGTGGATCGTGCAATTGATTTGGCAGAATTTAACAAAATAATACCGCAAATCAACCAAATTGAAATCAGCCCATTCAATCAGCAAACTAAAAATATCGAAGCTTTAAAAGCGGAAGGGATTATTCCAGAAGCCTGGGCGCCATTTGCTGAAGGGAAAAAAGACATTTTTAATAATGAAACTCTAACAAGCATAGCCAAAAAATACCATAAATCAGTTGCTCAAGTCATTATTCGCTGGTTAGTTGAGCAAGAAATTGTGGTTTTATCTAAGACGGTGAAAAAAGATCGGATGTTGGAAAATTTGGCAGTATTTGATTTTAGTTTAACAGACTCGGATAAACAGGCTATTGCAGAATTAAATGAAGGAGAAAGTCAATTTTTCTCTCATGCGGACCCGGAAATGATTAAGTGGATGGCTAGTAGAAAATTGAATGTGTAAAACTTCTGTGGACAAAAAATAAAATAAAGTTCTTAATCTTTGAGTAAAATCATGGTTGAGAACTTATTTTAGTGCATTATGTATGATCTGGAATGAAAAGTTTCAGGAAACTTTAATTTTATGCCTTTCATAACCATATTTGGTGCATAATTCTCTTTTTTTTGATAGACTTTTTATAATCTTTACATAGAAATATGAAAAAAATAGGAGGGATTTTTGTGAAGTGGTATAAAATGAAAACAGATGAGCTAATAAATTCTTTACATGGAAATTTACACGGTTTAACAAGTGAAGAGAGGCACAACAGACATATTCAAGATGGCAGCAACGCGCTTTCAAAGGAAGAAGAGGTAAGTAATCTAAAAAAGTTCTTTAGTCACTTTCACGATTTACTTATTTATGTGCTGATTGCATCAGCCGTGTTAAAAGGAATCAGTGGTGACTATATTGATATGGTTATTATTTTGCTGGTGGTAGTTATTAACTCGATTATTGGTTACGTCCAAGAAGCCAAAGCTTCAGACTCGTTAAACAGTTTGAATTCAATGATGAGTTCAGAAGCGATTGTGCTCATTGATGATGAGAAAGAAACTGTTCAAGCGGAAACATTAGTGCGAGGAGATATCGTTTATTTAAATCCGGGTGATATTATACCAGCCGATTTACGTGTTATTGAAGCATATAATTTAGTTGTAGAAGAAGCAATTTTAACGGGTGAATCGACTCCAGTTGAGAAAAACAGTCAGCCGATTGATGAAGATGTCGAGCTGGGTGATAGAGTAAATATGGTTTTTTCAGGTACACTAGTCAATAGTGGTTCAGGTAAAGGAATCGTTGTGGATATTGGTGATAATACAGAAATCGGGAAAATCAGTCAGCACTTGAAAAATGTTGGCGACAATGAAACACCGCTAATTAAAAAGATGAAGCTACTGAATAAACAAATTTTCTTCATTTTAGCGGGATTAATTGTTTTTCTTGTTGTGTTTAGCGTGATGTTTAGAGAACTTACAGGTGAAGAATTACTTTCTTCAATGATTGCTTTAGCAGTATCGGCTGTACCGGAAGGTTTGCCGGCAGTTCTGTCGATCATTCTTTCTGTAGGTGTAACGAGAATGGCGAAACAAAAAGCGATTATCAAGAAAATGCCTGCAGTGGAAACATTAGGAAGCATGGCCGTTATTTGTTCAGATAAGACAGGAACGCTAACTAAAAACGAAATGGAAGTTGTTGCTGTTATTACAGCCCAAGAAGTCATTGATGTAGAAGAAAACAGTGGAAATACCGACTATCTAAATCAAGCGGAAAGAAACTTTTCTATCAGAAAAATGATTGAAGCGGCATTATATTGTAATGATACAAAAATTACTTACAAAAATGGTCAACGTGAAGTAATCGGAAATCCAACTGAAGGAGCGCTACTTGATTGGGCGAATCATATGGCGTTAGTTGAAGAAGAACATGATATTAATAAAATCCCGTTTGATTCTTCATACAAATATATGGCTACTTTAGTTG
This sequence comes from Enterococcus sp. 5H, assembly GCF_028128615.1. GTDB lineage: Bacteria > Bacillota > Bacilli > Lactobacillales > Enterococcaceae > Enterococcus_L. The sequence goes on from NZ_AMDP01000019.1 coordinate 312,224, forward strand.
AGATTAATGACAAACGTTTTATCTATTTAAAAGGTGCACCAGATGTTTTACTGAAAATGATGCAATTCCAATTAAGTGATGATAAAACAACTGCTTTTGATTTAGCTTATTGGGAAGAGCAGATCAGCGTTCATGCTAAAAAAGGACAGCGGATCTTAGCAACTGCATTTAAAGAAGTACCCAAAGATAAAGATTCTTTAACACACAATGATTTGACAGAAGATATGATTATTATCGGTTTGTTTGGAATTATGGACCCACCGAAAAAAGAAGCGATTGAAGCAGTTAGAATCAGCCGTGAAGCAGGTATTTCAGTGAAAATGATTACAGGAGACCACAAGGATACAGCCATTGCGATCGCAAGAGAAATTGGGATCGAAAACTACGAAAATGCTGTAGTTGGGAAAGAAATCGAAGCCTTGTCGGATGAAGAACTAGAAAAAGTTGTGTTAAACAATGATGTCTACGCTAGAACGACTCCTGAACATAAATTACGTTTAGTAAATGCAATTCAAAAAAATGGTCAAATCGTGGGAATGACTGGTGATGGTGTGAATGATGCTCCAGCATTAAAACAAGCAGATATCGGAATTGCCATGGGAATCAAAGGAACACAAGTAACTAAAGATGCTGCAGATATGGTTTTAGCAGACGATAATTTTGCGACAATTACGAGTGCTGTAAAAGAAGGCCGCAGAGTATATGACAACTTAAAGAAAACCATCTACTTCTCATTACCGACCGCGTTTGCTCAAGGTTTGCTAGTAGTAGTTTCATTATTGATTGATAAACCATTACCGCTAACGTCAGTTCAAATTCTATGGTTAAATATGGTAACGACGATCACTTTGTCTTTTGCTTTAGGTTTTGAACCGTTGGAAGATCAAGGAATGTCTCGTCCACCACGTGATCCAAAGGAAAATATTTTAAATCGTTATGCCGTATTCCGGATTTTCTATGTATCAATTTTACTAGCAGCTCTTGGTTTCTTAGTAAACGGCTATCTGGCTGATCGCGGCTCTAGTACAGCTGCTATGCAGACAACGTTGATTACGACGATTGTATTCGGGCAAGTTTTCTACATGATAAACTGTCGGGAAATTCACCGTTTTTCAATTAATAAGAGTATTCTTACGAACAAAGTATTGTGGTTGTCGTTACTAGTATTGTTCTTCTTGCAATTACTACTAATTTTCACAACACCAATGCATATGGCTCTGGGGACAACAGCTATTGGCTGGAACTATATCGGTTTAGCATTGTTATCAGGGATAGCGGTTTACGTTATTGTAGAGATTGAAAAAGCAATTACGCGACCTTTTATGAAATAATATAAATAGAGATGTACTTTGTTAGAAACTACCATTAGTTTAGACAAAGTACATTTTTATTTATAGGGTAAATCAGTACTGACTTTTGAGGTTTAATGATATGATGTAAGTGAATTTTGTTTAGTTGGGAAAAGAGGAGCTGAGTTAGAGATGGTAAAGTGGTTCGGGAAAAAACAGTATCTACGACCGATTGTACACATTAGTAGTTTGCTTTATTTAGCGGTATTATTTTTTTTAGTTGTAAATCAGCAAAGTTTTATTCAAGGAATTACGCAAAAGTATTTTAAAATCAATATTCAAAGTGTATTACTACTTTTTTCTTCTGAGGATTGGTTGACTAGCCTGCAGGAGCAAGCAAAACAAATGGGGATTGAACTAGCAATACTTGCTGGATCCCAGATTATCTTTATTATTCTTGGTTTGATTTTAATTGGATATTTGTTATGGAGATTAAAGAGGATTGATCGCTGGCATCTGAGTGAGAAGTTGCTTATAGCGGGTTACTTGTTTTTGGTCATTTCCTTGGTAACGATTCTTGTTAAAATGGGAATGGAGGTTTCACAAACATACAATACTGTTAATCATAGAATTAATAGTTTGAGTGTGAGTGAGCTGCAAGCTTTTCAAGATAAATTATCGGAAATCTTCTTGAACTCATCATTTTCACTGGATCAATTGGTTTCCAATATTCTTTCGTTGATCGATCAAATCCGTGGCTTAATCCAAAAAACAAAGAAAATTGCTGGTATTCCAGACCTGCTCCAACAAAGCTGGGCACAGATTTTGATTTTGAAAAATTGGTTGGTAGGCTGCAGTATTGGCGCGGTAGCTATTATCTTAGTAGGACATGTGGTTGAAGGTATCCGCATGATAAAAGACAGTCAGTATTTACAAAATAAATTTAACTTACATCATACGAAAAGAGTTCGTCAAATTGAGTTAAACGAACGATTAGTGGAAGTGATTGAACAACAACAAGTATTGATTGAACGCTTGTCTGAGGATAAAATAGCTTCTGATGATGAAGTGAAAGAGAATTGAAAATGAGTACAAAGTTCTGAACGAAAAGTTCAGAACTTTTTTAGTATGGTTCTATTGTTTAATCAACAGCAGTTATTTTCAAATCCTTAAAAAAACCTTCCGTACCAATATCAACAAACAAACCAACTTCTCCTCGTGCATCTGCTCCAAGCTTCATCTGTTCCACGATTAAAACGGGTTCCGTAAGATCATTTAAATAAAACTTCGCTGTCGCACCATTGATTACCGTTTTTAAGGTAATCCATTCATCAAGCCCAATATCCGCAGGTCCCTCAAAATCTGTTATCTCCAGGTTTCTAAAATACTCAAACGTATAGTCAGGATAAGAGAAATACTGAACAGCACGGTTTTTTCTGATCGGATCTGTCACACGTCCATTTGTAGGTCTGACATAGAAAGATTCAAACGCTGTATCTTCTTCATTAATGCGAAAAGCAATACCAATAAAACCACGAGCAAAATCTGGTGCATCAGGCAATAGGCGACTAAGCATTTTCACTTCAATTTCTCCATTATGAAAAGAACTGTCTACCAGTTTTACATAAGTATTTTCATCGAATTTCATTAGTTTATCTTTTTTCACGACTTTTAAAACAGTTTCATCAGCTAAATTTACCCATTCAGCATTTGTATGGACTGTTTTGATTAATGTTGTTTCAGGATTCATAAATGTCCTCCTCAATATAAGTTGACTATCATAACGCTAATTAAAGTATAGCTGATTTTCAAAAATAGGGTAAGTAGGCACAAATTTGTAACTATCCTTAGAGCTGTTCTTTATAAAACTGGCCCCATTTTCTCATCGCTTCAATAACAGGTAATAGAGTTTCGCCAAGTGGGGTTAACTGATATTCAACGTGAGGTGGGACTTTTTGAAAATCAATTCGTTCCACCAGACCATCTGCAATCATGGAATTCAGACTTTCAGTTAAAACTTTTTGCGAAATACCAACGAGAGAACGTTTTAATTCGGAGGTTCTTTTTGAACCGGAGATTAAATCACGGATAAGTAATGTTTTCCATTTACTGCCGATTAATTCCACTGTAGTCGCAACATCGCAAAGAGGCATATCTTCTTTTTTGATCATTGTAAGTATCTCCTAAGTCTATAGTTAGTAAATATCTGGATATTTGTATTAGAGATTATATCAGGTTTTTGAGGTAATAGGAAAGTTATCAAATAGTTCGTGTGGGAATGAATAATATGAAAAAAGTAATTTTTTGCATATGATATAATTGTTATATTTGACCTATTAATAATAATAAATTACATATATGTTTGCGTAGAAGTTGGAAAGAATATATGAGCCCAATGTTAAAAAATTTCGTAATAGAATCAATAGTTTTCTTATAAAGGAGATGTTTAAGATGTCAGATAAAATCAGTACCGATGCAGCGACAGTAAATTCTTTAACAAGTAAATTTACAAGCAGTATCTCATCATTGTCATTCAAACCAAAACAAGCAAGTAGTATGAGTTTTTCTGAAAGTAATGCAGCTAGTGCGATGAAAAGCAGTGTTTCTTCTCTAAGTTCTATCGTATCAACGTTCAAAAGCAACGCATCAAAAGACATTGGAAACTTAGAAAAAATACATCAAGCCATCAAACAGGCTGAAAAAAATGCAGTAAAGTAGGTGCTTTATGGAAGAAAAACAACTACAAGTGAAAATCGAAGAATATGAAGATCGAAAAATAGAATTAAAGAAAAAAGATACCGAAAGTGATTTTCTAATCAATAATCTCCAACGTGTTTACCAACAACAAGCAGAGATATTAGAAGAATTTCTCTATTACAGCAAAGGAACAGAAGCAGAACGTTCAGCTAGGATAGATTTAGAAATGCTAGAAGATGAACGAACAGAAGCGTTCAGAACCTTTGATGTGGGCAAAGAAGAGTTAACTGAATTAGTCAGTGAAACAGAACGTAAAAAAATCCAAGCAGAAGACGACCTCCTATGGCTGCAAAAAAAGCAACAAGCACAAAAGGAGGAGGAAGATGCCTAAATTTAGATATACGGAATGGCAAAACGTTGCCAGTGAAGTCCAAACGCTACGTTTAACAGTATTAGATCAACTAAATTCTTTTAAAGAGGCGCAACAAGCGTTTCAAAGTGCAGGGAAATTATCTGGTACAGGGTGGGATTCGACTAAAAGTTATTTTGATGCCTACTCAGAAGTATCAACCACAGTGGGCAATGCCTTAAATACCCTTGATGATGCGATCACCTCTTATTTGAGCGCTTTTACCTCAGAAGTTGGACCAGCAGAAAATGATTTGGATACCGCAAAAATGGAAGGTCTAAAAGCTGAGTTACGTCGTTTACAAGCAGAAAATGATGTGATCATGGAAGCTTTGGCAAAAGCCTTCGAAGACGTACCGTTTGTCAATCAATTTTTTAATAAACAAAGCATGTTAGGAACTGCCAAGAAAATTGAAATCCTCGAAAAATATAGCGCTTTTGAAGCAGCACATGGGAGTGATTTCTCAGACGTACAAACAGTCATTGCTTCGATTGCCGAAGGATTAGCTTTTCTAGGCAGTGCTGGAAATTTTTCAGGCGGTAAAGATGGCTATAAAACCATTGATTTTAAAAATCAAAAATGGTATAAAGCACTAAAGGACTTTGACGAAGCCCAACCCAAAGACCGAATTGATGTGGTCATCAAAGAATTATCGAACGGTGTCGAATATCAGATTTATCGCAATGGAAAATTGGATGTTCAAAAAACAAAAGAGTTACATGAACTGTTTCGTGTTCATAATGTTGAATTGTTTAAGGAGTATGGACCAGAGATTTTTAAAATCCTTACCAATATTGATGATATTGAGATCCTGCTTGCGAAAGATTCTACGACGATACAGCGCTCATCTTCTGGTGTTTTCTTGTTATTAGCTGTATTGCCGATTGATCGAGTGAAAGATATTTTGAAGTCAGCTAAGTTACTTAGAAATGGTGATTATACGCTGGATGCGATCAAGTTGACTGCTAAAGAGTGGGAAGCGTTGAAGGAGTTTGAGAAGTCGGCGGATGTTGTTAAGACGGTTGATAGAGGGAAAGATGCAGGGAATATAATTAGAAATATTGAAACACTGGATGATTTGAAACGATTGAAAAATACAGATATTTTTACAGACAAGTCTCTAAAGCATGTTTTTGAAGGAGAACTGACTAAAAGAGGGACTTCAGGATATCATGTTGATACTATAGATGGTAGTATCGGGAAAATTGTTGATGGAAGTAAAACTGCACCTAATAAATATGGTGTTTACGAAGCTCAGGTAGAAATAAATGGTACTCTAAAAAAAGGAAATGGGGGTAAATCTACCTTTTTCCCTGACAATTGGAGTTCACAACAAATTGTAGATTCTATAAATGAAGCATATAGTAAAAAAGTATTTAGAAGTGGAAACATTTATGTGGGAAAATTATCAAATGGAATGCAGATTGAAATGTATATTAATAAAACGACAGGAAAGCTTATTTCAGCGTTTCCAAAATATTAATAAGAAAATGAAAAGGAGTAAATATATTGATAAGTTATACTTTCGAAAAATGGAGATACGACGACCAGTCACCTACTGAATTAATAATAGTTTTTACAGATAAAAAAAATATTGGACTTGAGGAATTGCTTAATGTTGAAGGGTTTGCAATCACTTTGGATGATATTCTCGTAAAAATTGAATTAGTCATTTCTGGAGAAAGCGTGATTGAAGAAATTGGAACAGAGAGAAGTTTGGCTGAAATAAAAGAAGATACAACAACAATTTATGATTTATTTGAGGAATTAGTACCAGAAGAGGAGGCTAACCCTACAATAAAAATTGCTACATTAGAGTTAAAGGAAATAATTTTAGACTATCAGAAGCATTTGAAATTATTTGGAGAGAAGGAATAATAGTAGGAAATTTAAAAAAATTCCTCTTTTGATGAAAATAATTGAAGTTAAATGAATACAGATAAAAAAAGGAATGAAATTAGAAATCAGGGTGAAAGAAGTCTTAAAAAGGAGAAAAAACTTAAATATAAATGATGACTTTGGAATTGAAAAGTGTTGGAATGAGATGACAGAATCACTATCTCAAAATGAGAGTGAGACAACATGCTATCTTGCTGATGTTAATGAAAATGATCTATACTATATCAGTGAAATTTTTGAAGATATATCTGAAAAGCTTCAAAGTGAACAATTTATTAACTGTTTGAAAGAACTGGATAAAAAATTTCCTGAGTTAGATATGACTAAAGATATTGATATCGCTGAAAGTTATATTGAAAAATAAATAAACATCTAATTTAGAATCTTATTGATATCAGAGATTACAAAATACTGATATCAATAAGATTTTTAAAATACTTTTAGTGATGAAGGCATTGCTAAATATGCTTTTGTAGGATTAGATAGGACAACTGGTAATATAACAACATTACATTTGAAATATGTAAAAGAGCTTGCTAAAAAGGCACCTAGTTTAGGTTTAAAACCGTAGGAGGTAATATAAGATGATTATTGTAAAAAAAGTGAATTGGATAGATATAGATTCAAGAGAGGCAGATATTTTACTTTCAGATGGTACATATTCCATTGAATGTTTTTGTAGTGATTGTAATCTTTCAGAAGATGAGGCATTTTTAGATATTCTTTATGGATTTAATGTTAGAAATATCGTGAAAAGCTTCAATAAGGAATACGTAATAGATAAAAAAACGGTAGCTACTCTATTCAAGGAAAACTTGTAGATAAGGACAGTGAGATTTTACAAATAGGAGAGCTTAAAATAGATATATCTGATGGCGATATACCTAAGGACATTGACAAAAATGATTATGTGGAAGTTTGGATAAATGTCAATAAAGTAGACACAAAAAGAGCAAATACCTAGTGAGAATTAAAATAGTTATCCTCCTTTTCATTTGGTGTAAGCATATTTAGAGTGCCATGAGGACGTTTAGAATTATAGAACCCTTCGATGTACTCAAAGCAGGCTAGTTGTACTTCTTTAAGAGAAGAAAAAGTTCTTCTGTTTAGTTCCTCTTTTTTCATATATTTGAAAAAAGCTTCTGTGACAGCATTGTCCCAAGGATAACCAGGTTTCGATAATGGTGTTAGTATCAAATCTTAGACAACTTTTCGTAGAGACAAAAATAAATTAAACTTATCTACGAGAGGATGAATTTTTATGACCCGCTATGAAGAAAATTTTAAACAGATGATTGTTGAACTGAATCAAACTGGACGTTCTGTCCGAGGCTTGGCGAAAGAATATGGCTTACCTGAAGCGACGATTTACAAATGGAAGAATTTATATTTACCTAATCAGTCCACAGGACTGACTGGAAAAGAAGCGGCTGAACTGAGAAAAGAAAATGCCCGTTTGAAAAAGGAACTTGAAATCCTAAAAAAAGCCGCTGCCATATTCTCTCGGGAAACCTAAATTCGCTTGTTCAATTTATTGAAAAATGGTGTAAGGATTACACTGTTTCTTTGTTGTGTCGGTTATTAGAAATTCCTAGAAGTGTCTATTATTTTTATAAAAACAAACCGTTGACAGCTACGGAAATCAGAAATAATAAGATGAAAAAAAAGATTTCAACGATTTTTTTAGCTAATAAACAACGCTATGGTGCCACAAAAATCCATCAAGTGTTACTAAAAGAAGGGATTTCAGTCTCTCTTAAACATGTTCAAAAGCTAATGAAACAATTAAATATGAGGTCAATTGTAGTTAAGAAATATAGACCTCAAAGGTCTAATAAACCAATTATTTCAAAAGCGAACCTCTTAAATCAGGACTTTTCTACTAAAACGATCTGTGAGAAATGGGTAGCTGACATTACTTACATTCCTACTAAGAAAAATGGGTGGTGCTACTTATCTTCGATCATGGATTTACACACGAAAAAAATTATTAGCTATACCTTTTCAAAACGAATGACTGTGGATTGTGTCATCCAAACATTGAATAAAGCAAAACTACAGTATCACATTCCGGAAGGAATGATTCTACACACTGATTTAGGCAGCCAGTACACAGCTAGCGAAGTGGAACAATGGCTTGAAACCAACAAAATAAGGCATTCTTATAGTCGAAAAGGAACCCCTTATGATAATGCAGGAATCGAATCTTTTCATGCCTCATTGAAAAAGGAAGAAGTCTACACGACTAGTTACTCAGATTTTGAAGAAGCAAATCGAGCACTATTTAGCTACATTGAAGGATTTTATAATCGAAATAGAATCCATAGCTCGACACACTATCTAACCCCACAGGAGTTTGAAGAGCTAGCAAAAGAACAAATGGCGTAAGCGTCTCTACTAAAATATGTCCAAGATATTGACTCAAATCCACCTATTATTACACAAGCAGAAATTGATAAAGTTGAAGAAACAAAAGTTTTGTTTGAAAATTTAGTCGTTAACCCTTATGTATCAAATGGCTTTATTGCGCTATCGTTTAAAGCTGAGAACATGAAGATTTTAAAGGCTTAAAAGCTAATAAAAAAAGTAGAATGGTATCTAAATGGATATCGTTCTACTTTTTATTTGTGTTTACCATAAGGTGTTTTTATATCTGTGAGATTTAAAAGATAATCGACACTTGTTGAGTAGTATTGAGCCAGCTTTATTAATGACTGACTAGGAATATCTAAATTCCCAGTTTCATAACGAGAATAAGTAGTTTGGCTAACGTTTAAAAGTTTTGCCAGTTGTTCTTGACTTAAATCTTTATCCTCGCGTAAATTACGAATACGATAATACATGGAATCACCTCATAATTATTTTACGATATGCGTTTTTTGCATATTGACTTTTATGCGTTAAACGCATAGAATGGGATTAAGAATAAAGACTATTTTTTGGATAAGCACTTTTTTGATTAGTAAGTTCTACTAAATAATCAATACTTGTGGAATAATATTGAGCAAGTTTTATCAGTGATTGACTTGGGATGTCTAGTTTTCCAGTTTCATAGCGTGAATAAGTTGTTTGACTAACGTTTAAAAGCTTTGCTAGTTGTTCTTGGCTTAAATCAGCGTCTTCACGCAAATCACGAATACGATAATACATAAAATCACCTCAAGGTTATTTTATAGTATGCAATTTTCGCATGGACTGTTTCATGCGATAAACGCATAGAAAGGAAGGGGAATTAAGATGGAAGAGAACGAGGAAAAAAATGAAAGCCTTTTGTTGACGGAAAAAAACCAGCCAGTGAAGTCGATTGCCAAGCAAGATATTTATGATTTAAGGGATCACTTGGAACAATTAGCTTCTTGGAAAGAGCCATTGAAATTAGTGAATGAATTTTTTGAGAATCAGGCAATTCCTTTGAACAAAAAGAAAATTATGAGGGAATTTCATGCACAAGCTAGGGTGTTCAATATATTTTATATGAATTTTATATTAAGTATGGACACGTTAGAAGAAAAAGCTGCAAATTTAGAAAGAAAAGAAAAAATAAAAGTGTAAAAAAATCAGTACGGCAATACTGATTTTTTAGGAGAATTAGCTTTCCAGAAAGAGCTGATTTTCTGATATATGGCTTATCTCAGAGAAATAGTGAGATAAGCTTTTTTTGTTTTTTAGTAGATTGCATATTTTTAATAAAAATGGATTTTGTCTATTTTATGATAGAATAGTAATGACAATGCGATTTGGGAGGTATTTTATGAGAACAGGAGACAATGTTAAGTTTAATCAATCAAAGCATTTTAAATTTATAAGAGAATTAGGTAGTGGTGGTACTGGAGTAACTAATCTATTTAAAGACGAAACCACAGACACTTTTTTTGCGATAAAAAAATATCAACCATCAGGTGGAAATATAGAGTACGAGGAAGAATACTATAATAGATTTGTGGATGAAATTAAAATATTATTCCAACTGTCTCATTCAAACATAGTAAGAGTTTATAATTATTATCTATATCCTCAAAGTACACTAGGCTATCTTCAAATGGAATACATTGAAGGCGTTCCTATTGATGAATATGTAGAAAACAATTTTGTTGACCTTAACAATTTATTTCGTAGTGCAATTGATGCATTTGTTTGTTTAGAAAAAAATAATGTATTACATAGAGATATACGACCAGCAAATATTATGGTTGATAATAGCGGACAAATTAAAGTGATTGATTTTGGTTTTGGCAAAATTTTAAATAGCGAGAATTCTGAAAATAGCATTCTTTTAAATTGGCCAGCAACTGAACATCCTGATGAAGTTGAGTGCCATAATGATTATACTGTTCAAACGGAAATCTATTATTTAGGATACCTTTTTAGAAAATTACTCAAAGAAAACTCTATTAATGATTTCAAATTTGCAAATATATTAGAGAAGATGTGTGAAACCAATATAAAAAACAGATATGAGAGTTTTGAAAAAATTTCTGTTGAAATTGCTAAGGGTATGCTTTTAACTCTGAACTTTTCTGAGTTTGAAAAAAGAACTTACAAAGCGATGGCAGAAAATTTAAGTTCCATTATTAAAAATTTTACCAGTAAGTTTTCTCCAGTAACTGATGCTAATGAAGTACTAACTAACTTGGAAGATATTCTTAAAAGTAATATTTTAGAAGAGGTAGTCCAAAATAACAGTTTGTTAATTAATGCGTTTGTAAACAATGGGTATTCTTATAGCATAAAAATTCGTGTACCAGTAAGTGTTGTTGAGAAATTCTATGAGCTATTTTTAAATAGTAATTTTCAGAAGAGAAAAATTATTCTAGAAAACTTAAAAAGTAGATTAAGTCAGATAGAGAATAAAATTCAACCATTTGATATTGACAATGATGATTTACCTTTTTAAGTCAGCTCTATTGGTTGCAAAATGGTTGCACCAAACAAAAAAGAACCGTGAAACCCTTTAGTATCAAAGGTTTCACGGTTTCTTTAATTATTCCCACTCAACAGTAGCAGGCGGCTTACTCGTAATATCATAAACAATCCGATTCACATGATCCACTTCATTCACGATCCTCACAGAAATCTTCTGCAACACATCCCAAGGAATTCTCGCAAAATCAGCCGTCATCCCATCGATCGAAGTCACGGCACGAATACCAACCGTATAATCATACGTACGACCATCACCCATCACACCCACACTGCGGATACCAGGTAACACAGTAAAGTACTGCCAAATATCACGATCTAAACCAGCATTGGCAATCTCTTCACGTAAAATCGCATCCGAATCACGCACGATTTCTAATTTATCTTCAGTAATTTCACCAAGCACACGAATCCCTAAACCAGGACCAGGGAATGGTTGGCGCCAAACTAGCGCTTCAGGCATGCCTAATTCAATCCCTAATGCACGAACTTCATCTTTAAACAACGTATTCAACGGTTCGATCAATTCAAATTGCATATCTTCTGGCAATCCGCCCACGTTATGGTGAGATTTGATTGTTTGCGCTGTTTCAGTCCCGCTTTCTACGATATCTGTATAAAGGGTACCTTGCGCTAGGAAGTCGATGCCATCAAGTTTTGTCGCTTCATCATCGAAAAGATAAACGAATTCGTTCCCAATGATTTTACGTTTTTTCTCTGGATCAGAAACGCCAGCTAATTTATCTAAGAAACGTTCTTTTGCATCTACTTTAATAATGTTTAAGCCGAATTTTCCGCCTAAACTATCCATTACTTGTTCTGCTTCACCTTTGCGCAATAAACCATGATCTACAAAGATACAAGTCAATTGATCGCCAATGGCTTTTTGTAAAAGCACACCAACAACGCTTGAATCCACACCGCCTGAAAGGCCAAGAAGGACTTTTTTATCGCCAACTTGTTCGCGAATTTTGTTGATTTCCATTTCGATGAAGTTACCCATTGTCCAGTCGCCTTCGCAATGACAAATATCAAAAGTAAAGTGACGTAATAAGTCGTTTCCGTACTCAGAGTGACGAACTTCTGGATGAAATTGTACGCCGTAAAGGTTTTGAGCGGTATCTTGAACTGCTGCAAACGGACAATCTGCACTAGTTGCCACCGTTTCAAAACTATCAGGGATAGCAGCAACAAGGTCACCATGACTCATCCAAGCGATTTGTTTTTCAGGAGTGCCTTTAAAAATAGGTGAATCAGGGATCAAAAGAGATAGCTCTGATTTGCCATATTCACGGTTGCCGGCAGGTTCAACTTTTCCACCTAGATTATGCATCATCAATTGCATACCGTAACAAATCCCTAGAATTGGAATCCCTAATTCATAAATTTCAGGATCAATCTGGAAGGCATTTTCATCATAAACACTATTTGGACCACCAGAGAAAATAATTCCTTTTGGTGCCATTTCGCGAATTTCATCCGCTGTGATTCGGTGGCTCAATAATTCTGAGAACACGCCAAATTCACGAATACGTCGAGTAATCAATTGGTTATATTGACTACCAAAGTCTAAAACAATAATTTTTTCGACAGTTGTCAAATCGGCAACGTTAGTCACATCTATTACCCCTATTCATTTAGATTTATCTAATAAGAGGTTGTAAAAACGGCGTTTAGGTTCGAGCCGAGAAGGAACAACATGCAAATGTTGCGTCTTGTACTTTTCAACATAAGACACTAAATAGAAACAACGTTCCTTTCAGTCACCTTGTACCAATCAATAGCAACTCATCACTTCGTTGTATTTCTTGGTATGTTTCAAAGCAAGAAACCTGCTCTTTTTACACCGTTTATGGAGAATTTTCCGTTAGGAAAATTCTGACCCCTTTAGAATCAAGTTAAGTGTTGCTTTGTGATCTAGCTTCATAAGCTAGTACTTACGCATAAAAATTTTATCTATAATATGATTTTCAGTCTTATGAAGTATAATATCTGCTCTGCCGCGTGTTGGCAAGATGTATTCTTCTAAATTCTTCAAATTCACATTTTTCCAGACTTCTTTTGCCATTGAAAATGCTTCTTCTCGATTTCCAATCGCATACTGGTAATAATAATTATCTGGTTCAAGAAAAGCTGTATCCAGTAAGGCGCCGAAGCGTTCTAGATACCATTTTTCAATCAAATTTGGGTCAGCATCAACAAAAACAGAAAAGTCAAAAAAGTCGCTAACATAAATCTGTTGATTCGCTGGCAGTTGTAAGGTGTTAATTCCTTCTACAATCAAAATATCCGGCTGTTGGATGATCTCGTACTCACCTTCAATAATGTCATAAACACTATGAGAATACAGGGGGGCTTTGATTTCGTCCTGCCCATTTTTAACTTGATTTAAAAAATCAATCAGCTTTTCCATATCGTAGCTTTCAGGGAATCCTTTACGGTTCATAATGCCTTTTTCTTCTAAAACTCGATTAGGATATAAAAAACCGTCCGTCGTAATTAGTTGAACATTGCGGCGTTTAAAGGTTCTGGATAAGATGATCTGCAGCAAGCGCGCAGTGGTGCTTTTGCCTACAGCTACACTTCCGGCGATCCCAATAATAAATGGCGGCACAGGTACGTATTCATGTAAAAATAGGCCCTTACTAACAGTCAAGGATTCAAATTCTTTCATATATAAATGGATTAAATGTGTCAAAGGAACATAAATATCCTGAACGTCCTGCAAGGAGATCTGGTCATTAAAGCCTTTAATACTTTCTAATTCTTCTTCCGTCAGCGGCGCTTTGCCGTTATGATAGAAGCCTTGCCATTCCTCACGGGAAATGGGGTAGTAATTCATTTTTTCGTCCATTTAAACCTCCACCAAAGCCAGCATTGTTTCTTTCCGCCTTTTATTTTAACACAATTTAGCTTGACCTAACACCAATTCCTGAAAGAATTCTTTCCTTCAGCTAAATGAAGAAGATCGTGGTATCATATTAACAGAAAAAACGTTGAACGGAAGGAAGACAAGGCATGAAAAAACTGGTTTTATTTGGTGATAGTATCACAGCTGGGTATGGGGAAGAAGCCATTACGCCGATTTTACAAAACCTGATTACTGAAGGCTTAGACGCGCAAAATTTTGAAGAAATTCTGATTATGAATGCAGGAATGCCGGGAGATACGACAGATGATGGTATGAAGCGGCTGGAAAAAGAAGTTCTAGCGGAAAAACCAGATATGGTGACGATCTTTTTTGGAGCCAATGACACGAATAGTGATAACTTAGTTCCTTTAGAAAAATACGCTGAAAATATCGAAACCATGATCCAAAAAATCGGCAAGGAAAAAATCATTTTGTTAACACCCCCATACGTAGATTGCGGTCGCAAACCAAATCGTGAGGATCATCGCATCCAAGAATATGCTGAACGAGTAAAAGTAATTGGTGGGAGATACGAAATTCCGGTCATTGATTTGTACAAAGCGATGGCTGCATATCCCGGCACAGATGAATTTTTACAAGAAGATGGACTGCATTTTTCACAAACAGGGTATGATCTGCTTGCAGCCTTGATTGTTCGGGAAATAAAAGGTAGACTGATGACAAAAGAAAAATAGTAAGGACGAAGAAAATGGCGAATCATTATTATACAGAAAATCCTGATCTTGCTCATGATCTAGAGCAGTGGTCGTTTGAATTAAGAGGAAAAAAATTTCAGTTTTTGACAGACAGCGGCGTTTTTTCACGTAATACGGTTGATTTCGGTTCAAGAGTGTTAATCGATGCCTTTGAATGGGAAGAGTTGCCGGAAGGACGTTTGTTAGATGTTGGTTGTGGGTATGGACCGATTGGGCTGACATTAGCAGCAATTAGCGGCAGAACAGTGGAAATGATTGATGTGAATCAACGAGCTGTTGCATTGGCACAAGAGAATGCGCAGAAAAATCAGATTGAAAACGTAGATATCCATGCATCCAATATTTATACAGATATTCATGAAACACAATATGCCGCAATTTTAAGCAATCCGCCGATTCGTGCAGGGAAAAAAGTCGTTCATGAGATTTTGAGTGAAGCGTATCCGCTGCTTGTCGTAGGGGGAACTTTGACCGTCGTTATTCAGAAAAAGCAAGGTGCACCAAGTGCTGAGAAAAAAATGGCTGAAGTTTTTGGCAATGTGGAAATTGTAACGAAAGATAAAGGCTATTATATTTTGAAGAGTGTCAAAGAAGCAGCAGAATAATAATTTAAGCCAAAAGCTGTCACTAGTAAGGGTGATGGTTTTGGCTTTTTTATGTGCAAAAAGTGTGGTTTTATTAGAATACATAGTGAAAAAATTTTTATTCGCATCCATTTTTTTTAGAAAACCCTCATACAATTGAAAAAAGTCTTTTCCTGTCATGAAAATTCAAGTAAAATAGTTCACGGTTATCGGAGTATATTTTCTTGAGTAACGGAGGGATTTGGATGTTAGGTGTAGGTTTATTATTTGTAGCGATTACTTTAATTAGTAATGGTTATTGTGGTTTAGCGGGAGTCGATAAAAAATCAACAGGACTTTTAAATGTTCTTACGGGAAGTTTGTCTTTCCTTATTAATACAATTCATTTATTTCGTGGTGAGTACTATGATGCGGGAACTGGCTATTTATTTGCGTTTACCTATTTGATGGTGGGAATTATTTATTTGTTTCATTTGGATATGCGGATTTATGGTATTTTTGCTTTATTTGTAGCGGTAAACACCATACCAGCAGCTTATATTAGTTATACTGTAGATGGCGATTGGCGCTTTGCTTTGATTTGGTTAGCATGGGGCGTGTTATGGTTCACGGGTTTTGTCGAGTATGTATTGAAGAAAGAAATTGGCAAACCAGTATTGTATCTGGCGATTGTTGAAGGTGTTGTGACCTGCTGGATCCCGGGATTATTGATGTTAACGAATAATTGGTAAGATAAAAATAAAAGCCACAGGCAAAAGGATGATTAACTTTGTCTGGGGCTTTTTTCATGATTAAAAAGTAGCAATTCCATCAATTTCTATTTTAAATGCGGGATCAATTAATCCAGCAACCACGACTAATGTAGCTGTTGATTTTGAATCGCCGACAAACTCAGCTAGCTTTTCTCTAACGGTTTGTAAATAGGCTGTGTCAGTGATGTAGATATTAATTTTCACTAGGTCATCAGCGGTTAAATCGTATTCCTCAAGCGTAGCAGCGATTTTTTCGATAACAATATCCATTTGTTCGGCAATTGTATCTGGTGTTGAGTTGTCTTTGCTAGGTGTTTGTCCAGATATATATAATGTTTTGTTTCCAGCGATTTTTGAATTTTGATAAATGGCCATGCGGATTCCTCCTCGTTTTTTTACTATGAGTATAGCATAGCTTGGAAGATTCGTTTTAATAGAGTGCTTTTCATATATTTAATTAATATCTATATTTTTTATACGAACATCTATAATTTGTTTATTTTTATTCCTTTTTGAAAGCGCTACAATTCAAATGTAGAGATTTTTAGGAAAGGAGTTGAGTAAATGAAACGAAAGTCAAAAAGTGCCAAGTTTTGGGGTAATGTGTGGCGTTATAAAGCATTGATTATTATGGCGATTCCGGCGATGGTCTGGATGATTTTTTTCTTTTATATTCCAGTATTGACCAATGTTGTGGCATTTAAGGATTTTCACATCTCTCCAGATGGATTTCTTGCTAGTTTAAAAGCGAGTCCTTGGGTGGGCTTGGAAAACTTCAAGTTTTTATTTTCATCCAATGATGCGTTCTTGATTACTAAAAATACAGTGTTGTACAACGTAACATTTATTACGTTAAACCTTGTCATTTCTGTATTTTTCGCAATCGTGATGAGTGAATTACGGAATAAGCGTTTGGTCAAAGTGTACCAAACAATGTCTTTACTACCTTACTTTTTATCTTGGGTTATTATCGGATATTTTGTTTATGCGTTTTTAAGTCCAGATAAAGGGATTTTCAATCAATGGATTACTAGTAATGGAGGAACACCAATTAATTGGTATAGCGAGCCGAAATTCTGGCCGTTTATCTTAGTATTCATTGGTACTTGGAAAGGGATTGGCTACAACAGCATTATTTACTTTGCCTCAGTTATGGGGATTGATCCGACATATTATGAAGCCGCGATGGTGGATGGTGCGAGTAAGTGGCAGCAGATCAAAAATGTAACGATACCGCAATTATTACCGCTGATGACGATTTTAACAATTTTAGCAGTGGGAAATATTTTCAGAGCCGATTTTGGCTTATTCTATAATGTACCTCGAAATTCTGGTTCGTTATATCAGGTAACTTCTGTCTTAGATACGTATATCTATAATGGGTTGACCTCAACAGGTGATCTTGGCATGACAGCAGCTGCTGGTTTATATCAGTCTACGGTTGGATTTGTCTTGTTGATGATTACGAATGGTCTTGTTCGCCGATTCGATAATGAATCAGCATTATTCTAAGAAGGAGTGAAAACATTGAGGAAAAAACCAGTTTCAAAAATAGAAATTCGTTCGTTTAATAAACCTGTTAATATATTTTTTAATTTGTTGATCGCTGTTTTTGCTCTTTCTTGTATTTTGCCGTTTCTGTTTGTTGTGGCGATTTCTTTAACGAATGAAACAGCGTTAGCAACGTATGGTTATAGTTTTTGGCCGAAAGAGTTTAGTTTCTTCGGGTATACCTATTTATTTGATCAAATGAATCAAAAAATCTTTCAAGCTTTGTTAGTGACTGTGATTGTGACAGTTGTTGGTACATTGATTAACAGTACGGCGACTTCATTATATGCCTATGTGATTTCGCGGTCGAATTTTCCCTTCCGTCGTTTTTTTACCGTGTTTTGTTTAATTACGATGTTGTTTTCTCCAGGGATGGTTGCTAATTATATTGTAATGACGAATTTACTGCAGTTAAAAGATACAATTTGGGCATTGATTTTGCCAATGGCGGTCAGTCCGTTTAATATTATTGTGATGCGTACGTTCTTCAAGCGTTCTGTTTCAGATTCTATTATTGAATCTGCTAGAATTGACGGTGCGTCTGAGTTGCGGATTTTTATTCAAATTGTGCTGCCGTTAGCAGTTCCCGGAATTGCAACGATTAGTTTATTCGCAGCTTTAGGTTATTGGAATGATTGGTTTAACGCGTTACTGTATATTCAAAAAGATAGCTTAGTACCGTTGCAATACTTATTGATGAAGATCCAAAATAATATTCAATATTTAACGCAAAATGCAGGTGCCAGCAGTCAGTTAGCTGGTGGTATGGCATCTATACCGGGCGAATCAGCTCGAATGGCAATTGTAGTCATTTCAACATTGCCAATTGCCATTAGTTATCCATTTTTCCAAAAATACTTTGTCAAAGGATTAACGATTGGCGGAGTGAAAGAATAGAAATTATTCAGCTTTTATCTATCCAGCTTCATGAACCAGCACCTCAGAAAAAAGATAAAAGTAGTTTGTGACAGAAAGCGTCACACCTGACTTTTCCTATTTTTCGTCGATGCTAATCGGTTCATTCAGCTTTTATCTATCTAGCTTTGCAGGTCAACCTTTCGGAAAAAAGATAAAACCTAAATGAGGCAGAGGACGCCTCTGTGATGTTTTCCCATTTTTCATCAAGGTTAAACAACCTGCTCAGCTTTTAAGTTATCTAGCTTCATGAACCAGTATCTCGGAAAAAAGATAAAAGTTGTTCGTGACAAAAAGCGTCACATCCAACTTTTCCTATTTTTCGTCGATACTACCAAGCTCATTCAGCTTTTAAAATTAGGAGGTATTCAAATGCAAATCTGGAAAAAAGTGGTCAGTGTTAGTGCTGCGGTTGTTCTTTTAGGTGCTTTAACAGCTTGCGGTGGTGGAAGTCAGGACAAAACGGACGGTAGTAGTAAGAATGCAGATGAGAATACGTTGTTAATGTACCAAATTGGTGATAAGCCGGATAATTATGATGAATTAATGGACATTGCTAATAAAAAAATTGAAGAAAAAACCGGTGTGAAGTTAAATATTCAATATATCGGCTGGGGAGATTATCAGAAGAAAATGAGCGTTATCGTTTCTTCAGGTGAAAATTATGATATTGCTTTTGCTGATAATTATGTACCAAATGCACAAAAAGGTGCCTTTGCTGATTTAACTGAGTTAGCGCCTAAATATGCTAAAGATGCTTATGACCAGTTGGATGAAGCGTACATTAAAGGGAATTTAGTTGATGGTAAATTGTATGCGTTTCCGGTAAATGGAAATGTTTATTCTCAACAAGTGTTAACATTTAACAAGCAATATTTAGATAAATATAATTTATCTATTGATGATATTGAGTCATATGAGGATGCTGAAAGTGTTCTAAAAACGTTCCATGAAAAAGAACCAAACATCGCAGCTTTTGCTATTGGTCAAGGTTTTAAAGTTCAAGGAGATGTTGATTTTCCAATTGGGAATAACTACCCGTTTGCAGTTGATTTGAATGGCGATCCGACAAAAATTATCAATCAATATGAAAATAAAGACTTTATGGATTCTCTAAAAATCATGCACAAATGGTATCAAGCAGGCTATATTCCATCTGATGCAGCAACAAGTAACACAGAATATCCGCTTGAAGGAAATACTTGGTTTATTCGCCAAGAAACACAAGGACCTTACGATTATGGTGATACAATTTTAAGTAATGCAGCTGGACAAGAATTAGTTTCTAAAGCATTCACGATTCCGTTAAAATCGACAGCTCAAGCACAAATGGCAAACTTCGTTGTTTCTAATACGTCTAAAAATAAGGAAAAATCTGTTGAAGTTTTAGGTCAAATCAATAGTGATCCTGAGTTGTTAAATGGTTTAGTTTGGGGTATTGAAGGCGAAGCTTGGGAAAAAATTGAAGGTAAAGAAGATAAAATCAAACTACTTGATGGCTACAAACCAAATACCCATTTTTCTGCTTGGAACACAGGGAATAACAAAATTTTGTACACGCAAGACAGCATTACTGATGAAATGATTAAAGAACGTGATGAATCAATCGCTGATGCTGAAACATCACCAATCTTAGGGTTTAACTTTGTGACATCTAGTGTGAAAACAGAACTAAGTAATATTGCAAACGTGATGAATCAGTATCTAGATGGCTTAAACACAGGAACTGTTGATCCAGAAGAAACAGTACCAAAATTAAAAGAAGCACTAAAAGGTGCTGGTTATGATAAAGTGTTAACTGAAATGCAAAAACAATACGATGAATTTTTGAAAAAATAAACAATAGTTAAAAGGTTAGACAGAAGTGATTATTTTATAATAACAACTTCTGTTTCGCCGTTTATTCAGATTTTTTGAGGCGCGGCGAAAACAGATACTCGTTTTCGCTGTGTTTTTTATTTGGATTTCGAGCAATAGTTATTTATGATGTTAATAGATACAAAGAGAGGAAGAGACACATGGTTGGAAAAGCTTTAGAAACGTTATTCATAAAAATCTGGGTGATCATAAAACTGAATTTATTTTTCTGGTTGTTTAGCTGTTGTGGGTTATTAGTCGCTGGCGTCGGTCCGGCTTTAAAAACAGTGAACGATTTGTTTGTTACCCATGAGTTTAATTATAAAGAGATCACGTTAAAAGAAGGCTGGGAGCGGTTTAAGCAGAATTTTATTCGAGGGAATATCCTTTTTTACGGAGTTGTCGTACTACTAAGTTTCTTAACGTATAACCTTTTTTTATCTGTTCAAATCCAAGGATTGCTCTTTTTAGCTATTGATTTTCTCTTAGTGTTTGCCATGATTTATGGACTTGTTACTTTTCAATATGCGTTATTGTTGGACAGCTCTTATGAAATCGGGTTAAAAAATTTATTGAAACTAGCATTTATTTCAACGTTATCTAATTTTACGAATCTATTGAAAATTGCAATCGGTATAGGGGTTATTTTGTTTATTACCTGGAAGTTTAAAGGATTAATTTTATTTGGGACATTTTCGATGATTCAGCTGTGGAGTTTTACTGCAACAAAATCATGGCGAGAAACGATTGATGAGCGATTGGGACTACATGCGTAAAACGAAACCTTCTTCTCTAAATGAAAAAACCTTGCTGAACCGATTGTTGAAAAATTATGCGTTGATTTTAGTTGTACTGATTTTATTTGGCATGTTTAGTATTGGAATGAATACGTTATGGCAGTCAATGGGAAGAGGGAAAATTACAGCCCAAGAGGCAGTTGATATGATTAGTCGTTCAATTAATGATAAGAACATGCAGGGAAAAACGATGTTGAATAATCTGACCGACAATCAAGAGAAAATCAATAACTTGAACCGCTATATGGACTCGTCAATTTCTAATTATTTAAACTATTCCTATGATCAACAATTGGAAACAGGAAATTATTTATTTTTACCGGGACAAGTGCAAAATTTCTATACAATGTACGACAATATTGAATCAATTGTAATGGTGCTGAATAATTATGATGGTTATTATCTATCAACTTTGTCTAATAAAAGTGGTGTGAAAAAGAGTGGGTCACCGCAGTTAAATAATAAATTTTATTTGGCATATCCGATTACCAATCCGGTGACACTTGAGGTTTTGGGTAGTTTTTATGTTGAATTTTCTAAAAAAGATATGCTAGACAGTTTGGCCAATTTGACTTCTTTCGGCGGACTATCTGCCTATGTTTTTTCAAATACAGACTATCAATTATTAGTCTATTCAGAACTCCCTAAGCAAAATGATTTACAATTAATCCAGCAAGAAATGAAAAAGAACTCTCAATTGCCAATCCAAATACTAAAAGAAAATAATCAATTGGAACATCTTCAAACTACAAGCGGATTTGATATTCTAGTGACTGTTTCAAAAGAAAAAATTTTTCAACATGTTTTCTGGGATTTGCGTATCTTAATAGTAGGGGGAATTGTATTAATTTTACTATTGTTGTATTTATTGTATCGGACATTTACCAAGTATTCTCAGCAAGTTGATATTATTATGGATTCGATGGCACTGGTTTCACAAGGCGATTTAAATACGCGAATTGATCAACAAGCAACTCAATTTGAGTTAAGAGAGTTGTCTAAAGGGATCAATACGATGTTAGATAACATCGAACAATATATCGCGGATATTTATAAACTGGAAATCAAGCAGCAGGACGCGCATATGAGGGCGTTACAGGCACAAATTAGCCCGCATTTTCTTTATAATACGTTAGAGTATATTCGGATGTATGCGTTGAGTGAAGGCAGCGAGGAATTGGCTGACGTAGTTTATGCTTTTTCAACGTTATTGCGAAATAATACCGATCAAGCGAAAACAACTACGTTGGAAAAAGAGTTAAGCTTCTGTGAAAAATACGTCTACTTGTATCAAATGCGTTATCCAGATCGCGTAGCTTATCACTTTGAAATAGACGATGCACTGAAAAAATTGACAATACCTAAATTTACCATTCAGCCTTTGATTGAAAATTATTTTGTTCATGGGATTGATTTCTCAAGAAACGATAATGCGATTAGTGTTAAAGCTCACTTAGTTGATAATACAGTAAAAATTATGATTCGTGACAATGGTAAAGGGATCTCGCCGCAAAAATTAGCATTGATTCGAACGAAGTTAAGCAGCACTCAAATTGAATTACATGACTCGATTGGTCTGCAAAATGTCAACGAACGATTGCGCGCTTTTTTCGGCACTTCTTTTTTGATGAGCATTAATCCGAATGAGGGAAATGGTGTTTCAATTATACTTTCGTTTAAAAAGGAGCAAAAGAATGAATTATAATGTTTTGTTAGT
Source organism: Enterococcus sp. 5H (assembly GCF_028128615.1). Classification (GTDB taxonomy): domain Bacteria; phylum Bacillota; class Bacilli; order Lactobacillales; family Enterococcaceae; genus Enterococcus_L. The sequence goes on from NZ_AMDP01000019.1 coordinate 335,238, forward strand.
TGATGATGAATATATGATTGTGAATGGCTTGAAGAGAATTATTTCTTGGGAAGATGAAGGGTTTACGATTAAAGGAACGGCAAGAAATGCTAAAGAAGCACTGACGGTGATGGAAACAGAAGCCATTGATTTAGTGATTACAGATATTACGATGCCGGAAATGACTGGATTAGAATTTGTTGAAGCAGCGCAAAAAGCAGCGAATCAATTTGAATTTATGATTCTTTCCGGCTACCAAAAATTTGATTTCTTAAAGGGTGGTCTACAGCTTGGTGCAATCAATTATTTGATGAAACCTGTCGATAAACAAGAACTACTAAAGAGTGTTCGGAAGGCGAAAAAAAGATTGGACAGTCGCAGTCAGCAGGAAACCAGAGATGGTTTGTATAGTGAAATTTTGCTAGCTCAATGGGTCAATGGTGAGATTGATAAAGATAATTACGAAGAATTAAATCAACTGGTAAACACCACAGAAAAAGCTGAATGGACGGTTTTAGTGATTGAGGTCACGCGTGAGAACAAAATACAAGCAATTCGATGGCTGGAAGAACAGCAGCAAAACCTCTTTTTTTCTCGAAACTTAGGAGATAAGAGTTTGATTGTACATATTTTTAAAGGGGGGAAGTATCAGCTAAACCAATTGTTATCAAGTAACCAACTTCAGTCATGTGAAGATGAAAATTGGCTGGTGAGTATCGGAGAAACGGTGAATGATTGGGAAGATGTTCCTGACAGCTTTGAGAAAGCGAATCAAACGTTACAGCGCTATAAATTTTATGAAAGTAGCGGAAGCAATTTACTGTACTCGGTTTTTTCAGATGATTTTGATTTATCTGCAGATATTATCAATTTTAACAAAACCTTGATGGTGGGGGACTTTACCACGATTGAAGCAACAATTGCGGAGATTTTTAACAAAACTCAAAAGATTGGTGCACGCCCAGAAGATGTTCGACACATTACCTTTATGCTATTCATGGACATTTATCGACGTTTTAATCATCTAGATGAAAGTGAGTATCAGCAAGTTTTAGACGATATCAACCACTCGTCGAATGCTGATAAATTGCAGGGGATTTTAACGACTACAATTAAGCAGATCACCAAAGAAAAGCTATCCTATGATTATTCGGAGAATGTCCAAAATGTGATTAACAAAATTCGTTCGGAGTATGCAAGTGAATTGACGTTAAAATGTGTGGCACAATCGCTGCATTTAAATGTGATGTACTTGGGTCAGCTCTTTAAAAAAGAAACCAAAAAGAGTTTTTCTCAATATTTAAATCAATATCGAATGAAAAAAGCGCAGAATCTACTTCTTTATTCAGATGATAACGTGAATGAAATCGCGGATAAAATTGGCTTTAACAATAGCACATATTTTTCTCAGATTTTTAAGAAGATGAATGATTTAACACCAAAAGAATTTCGTGAAAAATACCAGAATCAGTATCATTCCGTTGGAGAAGATGAGTAGGTATAGACAAAGAAACCACAAGTGTCTCAACTTGTGGTTTCTTTGTCTATATCATGCTAAACGGTAATTGTTCTTTCATATATTCTCTCGGATGAGGCACGATGCCTAGAGAAAAATCAATTACTCCACCATTGATTAACTCATCATGATTAAAAAATAAGTTTTCGTAAATCGAATCATTATAAGTTATATGATCGACAAATTGCTGTTGTTCCTGATTTGGTTTTGCTGTGATAGTTAATTTTTTACCACTTGAAAGATGGATCACTGCTTTATCAAATAATGGCATACCAACAACATACTCTCCAGAACCTGGACAAACAGGATAGAGTCCTAGGGAGCTAAAAATGTACCAGCCAGCCATACTACCATTGTCTTCATCACCGGGATAGCCAGTTGGACTATCATTGAATTCTTGAGTCATCAATTGTTTTAATAACGGCTGAGCAAATTCTGGTTTACCAATATAGTTAAACATATAAGGAAAATGAAAACTTGGTTGATTGGAAATCGCCAGTTGACCAAATTCAGTAGCCGCCATCTCACTCATTTCATGAATCTCAAAACCATAGCCCTTAACATCAAAAGTAGGTGCTTGATTACATAGCTCAATTAGTTTTTCTTGGAAAGTTTTTTCTCCGCCATATGCTTGAATTAGCCCAGCAAAATCATGGTAAACTGCAAAGCTACTTTGCCATGCACTGCCTTCTGCATAATCTTCCCCCCATTGATGACAATTAAACGATTCTTTAAAGGTTCCATCCGTTTGTTTTGCCCGCATAAATCCAGTTGTAGAGTCGAAAATATTGAGGTAGTTTTTCGCTTGTGTTTGATAATGTTTGGCGATCTCTGTTTTGCCTAAAACTTTTGCTACTTGGCTAATACAAAAGTCACTGTAAGTATAGTCTAACGTATGATTGACGGATTCGTGGTAGCTTTCCGGAACATATCCGTACGTTAAATAATCCTTGGTTCCTTGGCGTCCGTAATTGGGATTATCGCTTTGAATAGTAGCCCCAGTAATCATTCCTTCTAACAACTCAGGCATCAAATCAGGGCGAATATTTTTCACCGCAGCATCGGCAATTACAGCATCAATCAAGGTTCCCGGCATTAAACCGCGTTCATCAGGTGATAACCATTTGGGTAGATAGCCACTTTCCCGATAATTATTCAAAAATCCTTCCAACATTTCCGCGTATTTTTCTTCAGCAATTAAGGAATAAAGAGGGTACACTGTTTTATACGTATCCCAAAAACCATTATTGGTATACAGATAACCCGGTTTGACTTCTTTCGCCAATGTATCATAATGGATAATTTGCTCATCGGCATCTTTTTCATAAAAGGTTTGTGGAAATAAAAAGGTTCGATATAAATTATGATAAAAAGTCGAACGTCGTGCTTGGTTTTTGTCGTGAATTTCGATTCTGCTTAAATAGTCCTCCCATTGCTGTTCAGAGTTAGTCAAATAGTCTTGCGGCTGCCATTCGATTTCACGAGCTAGATTCAGTTTCGCTTGTTCACCGCTGATAAAAGAAGTCCCGAATTGGACGATTTGTTCTGCAATATCCCCAAAAGAAAAGGTCACACATTCATTTTCTCCGCTTTTTTTCACAAAATTCTCTATCGTTAATGGTTGCTGGAAATGTAAAGTGAAATAAAATGAAAAATTAGGGTCTTCACAGCCGGAAAAATTAATAATTTTCCCTGAAACTGTTTGAGGATCTTCAATCGTTAATTCGTATTTTCCAGGAAGTGAAAGCATTAATCCAGCCGTTTTTTGTGTGTAATCTATAGTAAGTGCGCCACCATACATGCTTGGGATCATTTTAGTCGTTAATTGATAGCGTTGTTCAGTAATTTTTAAGTAACTGGGTATAAAAACGCTTTCATCTGGTCGGTAAGAAGATTGAGCATGAAATAAGGTTTCCTCTTTTAGTTCTCCATTAAACGGCAGTAAAACTAAATGACTGAAATCCCCCATCCAAGGGCTAGGTTGATGCGTTAAGCGGAATCCTTGGAAAACACGATCATCAGGATTAAACCACCAACTGCCGTTATCACCATTGGTTTGAGGAGCAAAGTAGTTCATGCCGAAAGGAACACCAGTATACGGTAAACAATTACCGTTTGAAAATGAATAGCGATTATTTGTACCATGTCTTGTATCAATAAAGTTAAGAGTCATTTATTCGTTCTCCTTTGTTGAGTCTCGGATAATTTGTTGAACTGGTATTTGTTGATCTGTTGGTACGATTTGTTTTTCAATCCAATTAATCAGCATTTCTCCTGCTAACTTACCCATTCCTTCGAAGTCCTGAGCGATAGTTGTGAGAGCAGGATTAACAAGAGCTGCTGCTTGAATATTATCAAAGCCGATTACGGATAATTGAGTTGGTATATCAATGTTGGCTTGTTTCGCTTGATTCATTAAAGAAATGCCGACTAAATCATTTTCACAAACAACACCAGTAATACGGTTTTCATTAAGATAAGTAATAACATCATTGGTTAAAAAAGCCAGCTTATCAGTGATTGCTGTATGAAATGCTAGCTTATGTTCTTTTGTTGCATGGAGGTAGCCCAAATAACGCTGACGGACGGACTGAGGTAATGTCGGTTCGCCGAAAATATAAGCAATCCGCTGATGTCCTTGAGCGATTAAAGACTTCGTAGCCATCTCTCCACCAGAAAAATTATCAGATTGAACGGTTGGATAAGGTAGATCATGAATTTTTTTATCTAAAATAATAACAGGAAACTGTGCAATGGATAACTCAAATAACGTATCTAGAAAATCTTCGGTATTGTGCGCATAGTAGATCATTCCGTCGAAATCTTCGATAATATCTGTTGCTTGCTCATTAATTAAAAACTCTGCTGAAGACATGATTACTTCATACTGGTGAGCGTTAGTTACTGGGGCCAAACCTTCGTTAAAATTTCCTAGAGAAAGATCGTTTGCAAAAGGAATTAAAAACAGAATACGAGAAACTTTTTTCTGCTGCTTTTTTTTCGTTTGAACATAACTGCCTTTTCCTTGAGTACGGTAGATTAATCCTAGACTTTCCAATTCTGTTAGTGCACGTTTTGATGTGATTCTACTAACACCATAAGTTTGAGACAATTCCTTTTCTGTGGGCAACTGTGCGTGTTCAGCTAACTGTCCATTGTCCATCGCTGCTAATAAGTCGTCGATAATTTTTTTATATAGTGGTTTTGACATAATAGGTCTCCTAGATGTGAAATGATATATCATTATTGAGAGTGTACCATAAAATTAAAAAGAGCTCAACTTAAACTTAAATCGGATTAAGTCGAAAAAAACAGTAGACAAAACGCTTTCATTAGCATATACTTGCATCGTGAAATGATATATCAACTTTAGGAGGTTCTTATGACTAAGAATAATATACCAAACTCAGTAAAAGATTTTATGGATAAAATTACACAACTATGTGGTGAAGAACATGCTGGATGGGCAGAAAATTTCCGTGCAGCTTTTGCGAATACCCTAACAACAACGGTTCGTAAACAAGCAGATGGCACAACCTTTTTACTGACGGGAGATATTCCGGCTATGTGGCTCAGAGATTCAACGGCGCAAGTGCGTCCGTATTTAGTACTTGCTAAAGAAGATCATGAATTGGCAGATATGATTGCAGGATTAGTCCAACGTCAGTTTTTCTATATTAATATAGATCCATATGCTAATGCTTTTAACGAAACAGCCAATAATGCTGGGCATCAAAGCGATCATACAACGATGAATCCATGGATTTGGGAACGTAAATATGAAATTGATTCCTTATGCTACCCAGTTCAATTGGCTTATCTGTTGTTTAAAAATACTGGTTATACCAAACAATTTGATGACAACTTTATCGCTGGTGTGAAGAAAATTCTAGAGGTTTTTATTACCGAACAAGATCACAATACTTCTCCATATACCTTTGAACGAGATACAACTCGCTTAGAAGATACGCTGCCGAATAATGGTAACGGTTCCCCAGTGAAACCAACAGGTATGACTTGGTCTGGTTTCCGTCCGAGCGACGATGCTTGTCGTTATGGTTACTTGGTTCCGTCGAATATGTTTGCGGTGGTCATTTTGGGCTATATTGAAGAAATTTTTACCGATATTTTGCCGAATAATCAGGTAGTTAAAACAGCAACTAAGTTGAAAAAAGAAATCGAGCAAGGAATTCAAGAATACGGCCAAACGGAAAATCAAAGTGGTGAAAATGTTTACGCCTACGAAGTGGATGGTTTAGGAAATGCCAGCATCATGGACGATAGTAATATTCCCAACTTACTTTCAGCACCTTATTTAGGTTACGTTTCTGAACAAGATTCTGTCTATCAAATGACAAGAAAAACTATTTTAAGTAAAGAAAATCCTTATTTTTACGAAGGACAGTATGCAAGAGGAATTGGCAGTTCTCATACACCAGAAAACTATGTTTGGCCGATTGCTTTAGCTATGGAGGGTATGACAACAAAAGATAAAGCTGAAAAAGAACGTATTTTAGATTCTTTGGTGACAAATGATGGCGGGACTCATTTAATGCATGAAGGTTTTGATGTAAATGATCCGAATCAATATACTCGTGAGTGGTTTTCATGGGCAAATATGATGTTTTGTGAACTAGTGATGGATTATTTTGATTTGCGAGTAGAACGTTAACATAAACAGTTTGGAGGAAAAAACATGAAGAAAAAAGTTTATATTATTTCTCACTCACATTGGGATCGGGAATGGTACATGCCATATGAGCAACATCATATGCGGTTAGTTGAATTAATGGATGATCTACTGGAACTTTTTGAAACTGATTCAGAATTTAAAAGTTTTCACTTAGATGGGCAGACGATTATTTTAGACGATTATTTAGAAGTTCGCCCTGAGCGCAAAGCAGATGTCCAAAAAGCAATTTCAGAAGGGAAACTTCGAATTGGGCCGTTTTACATTTTGCAGGATGATTTCTTGATTAGTTCAGAATCCAATGTGCGCAACATGTTGATTGGTAAAAAGGAATGTGAAAAATGGGGAGCTTCGGTTAAACTCGGTTATTTCCCGGATACTTTTGGCAATATGGGACAGACACCGCAAATGATGTTACAGGCTGGACTTGATGTGGCGGCATTTGGAAGAGGGGTTAAACCAGTCGGCTTTAATAACGAAGTGTTGGATGACGAAAATTATACATCTCAATTTTCGGAAATGTGGTGGCAAGGTCCAGATGGCAGTGAAATTTTAGGATTACTTTTTGCTAATTGGTACAGCAATGGTAATGAAATTCCAGCTCAAAAAGAGGAAGCAATCACTTTTTGGACCCAAAAATTAGCGGAAGCAGAAAAATTTGCCTCTACGGATCATTTATTAATGATGAATGGCGTCGATCATCAACCCGTTCAAAAAGATGTAGGGCAAGCAATTGCTTTGGCTAATGAATTATTCCCGGACTATGAATTTATTCATTCAAATTTTGAAGATTATCTAAAAGCAGTTCGCCAAGATTTACCCGAAAAAGTAGGTACAGTTCACGGCGAATTAACAAGCCAAGAAACGGACGGCTGGTTTACATTAGCGAATACTGCTTCGGCGAGAGTGTTCTTGAAACAATGGAATACTAAAGTACAACGCCAATTAGAAAATATTACTGAACCGCTAGCGGCGATGGCCTATGATTTAACGCAAGATTACCCACATGACCAATTAGATTATGCTTGGAAATTATTGCTGCAAAATCACCCACACGATAGTATTTGTGGTTGTTCTGTCGATGAAGTCCATCGAGAAATGATGCCAAGATTCGAAAAGGCTAGCGAAGTTGGAAAATTTTTAGCAGAAGATGCCTTAACAACATTGGTTGATGCAGTCGATACAACTCAGTTTTCTGAAGCTAGTTATCCGTTTGTGGTTTTCAATACATCAGGCTATCAAAAAACAGATTGTGTAACGATTACAGTTGAAATTGATCGAAAACCTTTTAAAGAAGGTATTCCGCATGAATTATGGCAAAAGTTGGAAGATGAGCCTACGCCTAGTTTTGAAGTAATTGATAGTCAAGGGCAAACAATAACTGCAGCTATTTCAGCACCAAAAGTTCGTTTTGGCTATGATTTACCCAAAGACCGTTTCAGAGTTCCCTATATGGCTAAATATGTAGAAGTTACGCTTCAAGTGAAAGATTTACCAGCATTTTCTTGGACAACGTTTGCTTTGGAAGAAGCACAATTACAGACAGAGACCGTAGAGTCTATGATTATGCATAACAAAAACTATGTGTTAGAAAATGAACTCTTAAATGTAAAAATAAACAATGACGGTACTCTGGATGTGCTAGATAAAAAAACAAACCGAAAATATATAGAATTATTGACAATTGAAGACACAGGGGATATTGCCAATGAATATATTTTTAAGCAACCTGAAGGAACAGAACCTATTTTATCAAGTACTCAACAAGCCGATATTTCTGTAGTAATGGATGAATCATTTAAAGTTCAATTAAAAATTGTGCAACGATTGATGATACCAGAAGCAGCAGATGAGTTATTGGAACAGGAACAAATAGCGGTTGTTGATTTCCGTTACCGTAAAGCTGGCAGATCAAATAAACTAAGAGAAATGACTGTTGAAACCATTATTACGATGGAAAAAGACTCTTCACGCTTGAGTTTTGAAACAACAATTGATAATCAGTGTAAAGATCACCGTGTACGGATGCTGTTTCCAACTGGACTCGAAGCAACAACCCATGAAGCAGACAGTATCTATGAAGTGGTGACACGTCCAAATCAAGTAAGTAAAAGTTGGGAAAACCCAACGAACCCGCAACATCAGCACGCCTTTGTCAATATTCACGAAGAAAATGCTGGGGTAACTGTTTCAAATTATGGCTTAAATGAATACGAGATTTTAGCTGAAAATAATACGATTGCACTGACCTTATTAAGAGCGGTGGGAGAACTTGGCGATTGGGGCTATTTTCCAACGCCGGAAGCACAATGTTTAGGAGTCCATCAGTTCGAATATGGAATTGATTTCCATGGAGCAAAAGAAGAGCGCTATGCAACCTATCAAACAGCCTATGCCGATCAGATTCCATTTAGTGTAAAACAAACAACAAAGCATAGTGGAACCTTACAGCCACAAGCTGGCTATTTAACGGTTCAAGGTGAAACATTAGCGATAACGGCAATGAAAAATAGTGAAGATAACGAATTATTAGTCGTTCGCGGATTTAATATGGGGGCTAGCGCTTCTGAAGTTACAATAACCAAAAAAGAGAATGACTCACCACACTTGTTAAACTTACTAGAAGAAAAACAATCAGCAGAAGTTTCAAGTGAACTAGGTGCTTACGAAATTCGGACAATCGGTTTTAACCGTTAGGAAATGGAGGACATTGTATGACGTATTATGGATCAATCGAAGCAGGTGGAACAAAATTTGTTTGTGCCGTTGCCGATGAAAATTTGACTATTTTAGAACGGATCAGTCTTCCCACAACATTTCCGGAAGAAACGCTGGCAAAAGTGTTTGCGTTTTTCGATGAATATCAATTAACAGCTTTGGGCGTAGGATCTTTTGGACCGATTGATGTAAATGAAACCTCAGATACTTATGGTTATATCACTTCAACACCGAAACAAGGTTGGAAAAATATCGATTTTTTAGGGAAATTAAAGCAACGCTACAATATTCCGATGGCTTGGACAACTGATGTTAACGCGGCTGCGTATGGTGAAATGCATCTCGGTTCAGGGAAAAATACGCAAAGCTGCATTTATTTGACGGTCGGTACAGGTGTTGGTGGCGGAGCGGTTGTAAATGGTCACGTTTTACAAGGTTTTAGTCACCCTGAAATGGGGCATATTCCTGTTCAGCGATATCCAGAAGATACTTTGATAAGCCGTTGCCCGTACCACGATCATTGCTTAGAAGGTTTAGCTGCGGGTCCAGCATTGGAAAAAAGAACGGGTATTAAAGGTCAACTTTTAGAGCAAACGCATGAGGTTTGGGAGATTGAGGCTTATTATTTAGCTCAAGCACTAATGACGTATACGCTGACTCTTTCACCAGAAAAAATCATTTTAGGTGGAGGTGTCATGAAACAAACACAGCTATTTCCAAAAATCCGAGAGTCTTTACAACAACAATTAGGCGGTTATGTTTCTTTGCCGCCTCTAGACGAATATGTAGTTGGCTGTGAGTTAGGAGATAATAGTGGAACTTTAGGTTGTTTATTGCTAGCAAAAGAGCAGGGGGCTTAAAGTGAGACAGGAGTTAGTTAAAGAGCGGATTCTCATGCTGGACATTGGTAGAAAATATTTCTCGCTGGAAATATTAAAGCAGTTAATCGAACAAATGGCACTTTATGATTTTAACTACTTACAGCTCCATTTCTCTGAAAATGAAGGATTTCGGATTGAGTCTCATTTATATCCTGAGTTAGTTTCGGAGCAATTTTTAACATGGAATGAAGTTCAAACGCTGATTGATTATGCCGCTGACTTATCGATTGAGATTATCCCAGATTTGGATACACCAGGACATATGGCCCACTTGTTGAAGGGAAAACCAAAATGGCAATTAACGAGAAAAACAGCGAATGGTGATAGTCAAAAGCTTGTTTCAGCATTGGATATTACAAATGAAGCAGCAGTTAATTTCGCATTGTCACTTTATGGAGAATATACGGATCTGTTTAGTAAGAGTCGCTACTTTCATATTGGAGCAGATGAGTTTGTTGAATTTGATCAAATTGAAAATTATCCGATGTTGGCATCATATGGTTTGGCACAATTTGAAAATTATGTGAATAAAGTGGCTGAATTTGTTAGAGCGCGTGGATTTATCCCTAGAGTTTGGAATGATGCTTTTTTTAGGGATGGTCGAGAGAGTCAACTTTCAAAGGAAATTGAAATCACTTATTGGACGAAGTGGCACAAGAACATGGCTCCTGTTCAAACGTTTTTAGATCAAGGCTATTCAGTGCTGAATTTTAATGACAATTACTTGTATTATGTATTGGGTGAAAACGCTGGTTATACGTACCCTACTGTTGAAAAAATCAAGAATAGCTGGCAACCGAATCTTTTTGCGTCAAATCAACTAGTGACTGAAAAAGAGATGGAGCAAGTCAAAGGATCTGCATTAGCTGTTTGGTGTGATCTGCCAGAAGCTAAGAGTGAAAATGAGATCTTGAACGATCTCAAAAAACTAATGCAGGGATTCGCTACACATTTTTATAAATGAAAAATCAGTTGAATATGGCTGATAAGGTTGTAACAAAAGTCGTTTAGATTTGAGAACCCGCCCAATGCATACAACGCATTGGGCGGGTTTTAGTAAATTGTCAAAGCCTCACATTATTTATATGAAAATTCTGAAAATAACATAAGTAACCTATACTTTGTGACATAAATACTATAATTTTTATATTTATAAACAAGAAAGAAAGCGTTAACATTTTCAATGAGAATGAATAAAGCTGAATTTTGGCAAATAATAGAGGAGGTTCATTCAGTGGCTAGAAAAAAATTGAAACAAGTGTTTTGTTGTTCGACAGCTTTAGCAGCTTTTTTTATGGGAGCGAGTTTACTATCGATGTCACCGGTTTATGCTGAAAGCGAGTTTTCTGCTCAATCAGAAAGTGGTATTCCGATTTACGATCATATCCCAGAATCAACAGCATTATTTCCAGAAACATTATTAAACTGGAGTGCTAAAACTGATCCCGATGCCCCTTTCAATGTCTCACGTATTCCGTTAACAGATCGCATAAAAGGTGAGAAAACAAATGCCGACCAAAGTACTGAAGCGAAAGTTTTGTCGATTGCTATTGTTAACCGTCACACTAAAGGAACACCATCGCAAGGTGATACAGACAAAGCTGTTTACAATTTTACCAACTGGCAATACGTAGATACTCTAGTTGCATGGGCTGGTTCTTCAGGTGAAGGAATTATTGTACCGCCAAGTGGGGATGTGACCGACTCAGCACATCGAAATGGAGTGCCAGTTGTCGGAACTGTTTTCTTTCCACCAGAAGCATACGGCGGGAAAGCAGAATGGGTAAGACAGTTTGTCCAAAAAGATGCTAAAGGCAATTTTCCAATGGCAGATAAATTATTAGAAATGTCAGTTGCTTATGGATTTGACGGTTGGTTCATCAATCAAGAAACTAATGTAGATGCCCAAACAGCTGCTGCAATGAAAGAATTGCTGATTTATTTACAAACGAAAAAACCAAAGAATCAGCAAATTATTTGGTATGATTCAATGATTCCTAGCGGTAGTGTGAACTGGCAAGGAGCTTTGAACGACCAAAATAAAGGCTATTTCCAAGACGGAAAACAGCGCGTATCAGATAAATTATTTATCGATTTTCGCTGGCGTGAATTAGCAAGCTCAAAAGCTAAAGCTGAAGAGTTAAAACGTGATCCGTATGATCTTTATGCTGGAATCGATGTTCAGGCAAATGGGATTAATAGTAGCCGGAAACCAAGCAGTATTCTAGGTTCAACGAGTCAACCCCTTGTTTCACTAGGATTATATTGTCCGGATTGGACCTTGCGCGATGGTGGGCAATACGATGTTGATCGTTATTGGGAAAATGAAAAACTATTTTGGATTAATGCCCAAGGTGATCCACGTGATGTTACTAGTACAAAAAATGAATGGCAGGGAGTTTCACGCTATTTTGTTGAGAAGACGCCAGTTACTGCATTTCCATTCTTAACAAATTTCAATGTGGGTAACGGAGACGCAATCTATCAAAATGGTACAAAAGTCAAAGAAGGTACGTTTAATAATCGGAGTATTCAAGATGTTATGCCAACGTATCGTTGGGTTATTGATAATCAGGAAGGTAACCAACTGGAAGCTGCAATTAACTACGATGATGCATTCAATGGCGGTTCTTCTATTGGATTATCCGGACAAATGACTGCTGGACAAGAAACATTTATTAAATTATACGCAGCTCAAGTTAAACCAAGTGCATCTGAAAAAGTCAGTGTTGTAACGAAAGGCGCAGACCAAACTTCCCTCGTTTTAGGTATTAAGGGTAAACAAGCTCCTTTAGTAATCCAAGGTGACCAACAAGCGTTAGAAAATGGCTGGGTAAAAACAACTTACTCGTTAAAATCAGCCGCTTGTCAAACAATCACATCAATCGGATTGAATGTGAAAAATCAACAGACAGGACCTGCAGCTATTTATTTAGGTCAACTACTAGCAGGACAAGAAAAAACAACATCCATTGCTCAAGTAAAAAATGTCCGCTTCCCGGGAAAAACTATCGTAGATGATTTAACAGAAAGTGTTCGGATTCAATGGGACCACCAAGGCAAGAACACAACATCGTACCGTATTTATCGCGAAGAGGGTGGACAGTCAACATTTGAAGGTGAAACAGCCAATACAGCATTTACTTTATTGAACCAAAAACGAATAGGTGATACAACAAATTATCGGATGGTTCCTGTCGATCAATATGGCAGAGAAAATCAAAAGAGCAGCGCTGTAGCAACCTATACTTTTGAAGCGCTAAAAAAACCAGAAATTTCTATCAACGCTAGCAGTACGTTAAGTGCAGTTGGCGAAGCAATTACTTTGTCAGCGAATGTTTCCAAATCGACAGAACAAGTGAACTGGGAAATTATTGGTGCAACGCCACAAACTCAATCTGGAACAGAAATAACCGTTACTTTCGATGCACCAGGAAATTATTCGGTAAAAGCAACTGCAGTGAATAGTTCAGGTGAGACTGAGGTCATTAGAGAAAATTATTTGTATATCTATGATCAAAATGCAGGAATTAAAAAAGAAAATCTTTCTATCCTTCCTTCAACCCAAGCAACACAAGGTTCGGGATATACGAATGAGCGCGAAAGCTACCGCTATGCGTTAGATGGAGATTTAACAACAAAATGGTGTGATAATGGTAGTGAAAAACCGTGGATGATCGCTGATTTAGGTGGACAAAAAACAATTGCCGGATTTGAACTTTTCCACGCTGGAGCTGGTGGTGAAAGCCCAGAATGGAATACCAGAGACTACGATATTTCAGTTAGCAATGATGGAACTAATTGGACGAATATTGTCCAACGCCGAGGTAATACAGAAAATAGTAGCAAGGATGCTATTGCATTGGTGGAAGCTAGATATGTCAAACTTTCTTTAGAAAAGGCCGAGCAAAATGGTAAAGTTGCAAGAATTTATGATTGGCAGATTATTGGTGTTAATGGTACTGGGATTATCAATCAATAAGGAATAAAAAGAGGCTGAGATAAAAGCGTTTAACTCCGAGAACCGGGTAGGTACTGTGCAACACCAAATCGGTTCTCGTTGTATTTTACAGCAATAAGAAGGAATTCACGAAAATTGCCAAGAATCACCATGAGCTTGCGAATGGATGATTCTTGGTACCTATTCGGTGCTCTTAAAATTTTTGAACCAAGTAGGTACTATTCTACATCCGTTCGTACCTCACTGTGTTTCATAGCAATTTCGGCTTATTTCTGAAGCCTCCAATTCTTAGAGCTTTAGCTCTTAGAAATTGATGTGATCGGAACGAAGTGGAGTAGCTGCTTTTTTCTCGCCGTTTATTTGGATATAGGAGGTGACACAAAACTGAAAATCAGTTTTGTTCACTTTTTTTAATTTTCTGCTAGTCGGTAACCTGAGCTTAGCAAATCATGTAATAACTGCTTCTCACTATCAGGAATAAAAGCACCGTTTACTGCGTGATGATTAAATGTTTCCATATCTTGATAAGTAATATCGTACCATTCATGAAGTTTCATGTATTCATCTGTTAAGGTAGTTCCTGATACAGTCCGGTTATCGGTATTAATGCAAATATTTATTCCAGCATCAAGAAATGTTTTGAATGGGTATTCAGCTAAACTAGTGACAGTTTTTGTTTGGAAATTACTCGTTGGACACATTTCGACCAGCACGTTGTTTTGCTGAAGTAAAGAAAAATATTCAGGTGTATCTTTTAATGCAATACCATGTCCGATTCGTTTTGCACCTAGTTTTACTGCATCTGCAACATTTTTTCCACAGCCGCATTCACCTGCGTGCAGCGTTAACGGAATGTCCAAATGATTAACCAAATCCAAAGTTTCTTCAAAAGTATATGGGGGGAAATCTACTTCATTTCCTGCTAGGTCAAAGCCAACGATACCTGATTGTTTAAAAGTGTCAGCTAAGTGGACGATTTGCTCGATTGACTGTAGTTCTTCGTGGCGCATTCCGCATAATAGAGCATTGCTTTTTACGCCAAACTGTTTCTCACCTTCGTTTAGTCCAGCTAACACGGCAGTAATAATTTTGGGTAGAGATAAGCCTTTTTCGGTATGCAGCGATGGGGCAAAGCGGACTTCAATGTATTTAATATTTTCTTCTGCCGCTTGGCTGATGATATCGAAAGCAGCAGTTTGTAAAGCTGCTTCGGTTTGTAGACAAGTTAAAACAAGGTCGAAACGTTCGAGGTATTCATTTAAATCTTGGCAGTTTTCTGGTGCGACTAATAAGGCGTTTAATTGTTCGTTATCTGTTGGCAGAGGAATTCCTTGCGGGTCAGCTATTTTTCGCAGTGTTTGAGGACGGATAGAACCATCTAAATGGCAGTGTAGCTCTACTTTTGGCAACTTTTTTACAAGATTACGGCGCACGTTATCAACCTCTTCTTTCTGTGTGAGAATATCTTGAACTGTCCTATTCCGAACAATTCTGATAAACTAGAATCGTTCAATAAGTATTTTGAAGACTTTAACATGTCAACTGTGACCTGTCAATAAGGGGAGAATGAATGATGAAATTGACCATTAAGGAAATTGCAGATATGGCTGGTGTGTCCGTGACGACGGTGTCTCAAATTTTAAACAACAAGGGCAGTCGTTTTAGTGAACAGACCAGACAAAAAGTGCAGGCTGTAGTTAAAGAGTATGATTATAAGCCAGATTATTTTGCTTCAAACATTATTACGCGGCATTCAAAAACAATTGGGATGGTAGTGCCGGATGTGACAGATTTTTTCTTTTCCAAAGTTATTGAAGGAGTAGAAACTTATTTAAATTCGTTGGGATATATGATTTTGTTGTGTAATTCTAAACATGATGAAGAGCAAGCAGCAAAATACGTCGAAGAACTTGTTCATCGCTCGGTGGATGGAATTATTTTTGCTACACCAAATATTTTATCTGCTGACCATATTTTGAGGGATACCAATAAGCGTAAAGTTCCAGCAATTTTAGTTGACCGAGGCATCAATACTCGTGAAAATGGACGTTTAATTGTGAAAGAATATGAGGGCGCTTACCAAGCTGTAAGTTTTTTAATCGAGCAAGGCCATAAACACATTGCGATGCTGAAGGAAAACGAAGGTTACTACAAGCTAACTGAGCGAGTAACGGCCTATCAACATGCTTTAAAAGATCACGGAATTCCGGTTAAAGAAGAATACATGTCCAGTGGAGATTTGAATTTAGGCGGCGGTTATGAAGCTGCTAAAAAAGTTTTGGAAAATCCGGAAATCACTGCAATTTTTTGCGGTAATGATGAAATGGCAATGGGAGCGTATCAGGCAATAGAGGCAAGTGGGAAAAAAATTCCAGAAGATATTTCAATTGTCGGTTTTGATGGATTGGAAATTTCTGAATATCTCGTTCCGGGTCTCACAACTGTTTATCAACCAACTTTTGATATTGGTTTTTACGCGGCAAAATTTTTAGTAGAATCAATTAATCATCCAGAGAAAAAAATACCTAATAAAATTTTTGATACGACATTTATTTTAAGAAATAGCACAAAATGCATTGACAATTTAGCAAATATGATTTAATGTTCGTGTTGTAAGCGTTTTATGTTATGTAAGCGTTAGTAAACTGTTTTACTAAATGGTTTTAACCTGAACAATTTTAGTGTATAATACATCCTTGGGGATTAATTTGGAGGAAGAAAAGCATGAGAATGGTAGATTTGATCGAAAAAAAACGTGATGGACACGTTTTAACGGATGATGAGATTCAATTCATCGTTTCCGGGTATACCAAAGGAGAAATTCCCGACTATCAGATGAGCGCGTTTTTGATGGCTGTCTTTTATAAAGATATGACGGATGAAGAAATTACGACGTTAACGTTGGCTATGGCAAATTCTGGTGAAATGATTGATTTATCATCAATTCAAGGCATCAAAGTGGATAAGCATTCTACTGGCGGTGTCGGCGATACGACAACCTTGATTTTGGCGCCTCTAGTTGCCAGTGTAGGTGTTAGTGTAGCGAAAATGTCTGGTCGAGGTCTTGGATATACAGGCGGAACAATCGATAAGTTGGAAGCGATTCCCGGATTTCATGTTGAATTACCTGATGATGAATTTATTCGTTTGGTAAATGAGAGCCATGTCGCGGTTATTGGACAGTCTGGTGATCTAGCTCCGGCAGATAAAAAACTATATGCACTTCGAGACGTTACCGCAACAGTTGATTCGATACCTTTAATCGCCAGCTCGATTATGAGTAAGAAAATCGCAGCTGGAGCGGATGCAATCGTTCTTGATGTAACCACAGGCGAAGGTGCATTTATGAAAAATATCGATGAAGCCCGCCGTTTAGCTGAAACGATGGTTCGGATTGGTCACTTAGCAAATCGTCAAACAATGGCGGTGATTTCTGATATGTCCCAACCTTTAGGAGAAGCAATTGGTAATAGTTTAGAAGTTGTTGAAGCAATCGATACACTTAAAGGTCAAGGTCCAGAAGACTTAGTTGAAATGTGCTATATCCTCGGCAGCCAAATGGTTGTACTGGCGAAAAAAGCTGAAACTTTAGAAGAAGCTAGAAAAATGCTGGAAGAAGCACTTGAATCCGGCAAAGCTTTAGATAAGTTTCGTGAAATGATTCGCAACCAAGGAGGCGATGACAGCATTATCGATGAACCTGAACGTCTATTGACAGCTAAGTACAAAATTGAACTTCCTGCTAAGAAATCAGGTGTTGTCCAAAAAATAGTTGCCAACGAAATTGGGATTGCAGCAATGCTATTAGGTGCTGGCAGAGCAACCAAAGAAGACGAAATTGATTATGCGGTTGGACTTAAGCTTCATAAAAAAGTCGGTATGCCAGTCGAAGCTGGTGAATCTTTATTAACCATCTATACGAATACTGAAGATATTACAGAGGTACAGGAACTTCTATACAAAAATATCGAAATCGGCAGTTCTGGATCGGAGCCTGAGCTAATTCATGATATAATAACCACATAAAGGATGTGTAAAAATAATGGAGTTAAATCAAATGATTGATCACACTATTTTAAAGGCAGATGCAAAGGAAGAAGACGTCTTACGAATTATTGAGGAAGCAAAGCAATACAATTTTTTCTCAGTATGTATTAACCCTTGCTGGGTCGCTTTAGCTAAAGAACAATTAGCAGAAACTTCAGTAGACGTTTGTACCGTTATTGGTTTTCCATTAGGAGCAAATACGTCAGAAGTTAAAGCCTATGAAGCGACAGATGCCATCAATAATGGTGCAACAGAAGTAGATATGGTTATTAACGTTGGCGCGTTGAAATCAGGACAATACAAAAAAGTATTGAAAGATATTCAAGCAGTTGTAGAAGCAGCTAAAGGTAAAGCGTTAGTTAAAGTGATTATCGAAACAGCTTTACTAACAGATGAAGAAAAAGTCAAAGTTTGCGAGTTAGCGAAAGAAGCTGGCGCAGATTTCGTCAAAACATCTACTGGTTTTTCTACAGGCGGGGCAACTATCGCAGATGTTAAATTAATGCGTGAAACAGTTGGACCTGATATGGGTGTTAAAGCTTCTGGAGGCATCCATAACGAAGCAGAAGCCAAAGCGATGATCGAAGCCGGTGCTACTAGAATTGGAACTAGCGCAGGAGTTGCAATCATGGAAGGTGCAACAGGAGTTGGTTACTAAAAACGAAAGTGGTGGGAAAATGTCCGCGAAACAAGAATGGCTAACAGTCGCAGATAAAGCGCTGACGAAAGCCTACGTACCCTATTCTCATTTTCCAGTTGGGGCATGTTTAGTCACAAAGGAAGGCAAAACTTATCAAGGTGTCAATATTGAGAACGCCTCTTATGGCTTGACCAATTGTGCGGAACGGACAGCGATTTTTAAAGCTGTTTCAGAAGGTGAACGTGACTTTCAACATTTAGTTATTGCTGGAAATACACCTGAACCAATCTCGCCATGCGGCGCTTGTCGTCAAGTAATGGCTGAATTTTGCGCACCAGATATGCCGGTGACTTTAGTCGGTGAAAATGGTGTAACAAAAGAAACAACGGTTGCAGAATTATTACCGTATGCATTTACCGAAAAAGATTTATAGACAGTTGCATTTTTGTTGCGAGTGTTGTCTTTTATGCTGTACTATTTAACAAGCTTATGAATTGGATAATCAAAATCTAATCGAGCTTGTTAGACTTTTCTATTGTTTCATTCAGTCATCCGGCTGTTGAAAATATAAAACTATTTTAGGGGGCTTTACAGAGATGAAAAAAGCAAAAATATTTGGTTTTAGCTTAGCTGTACTTGGACTTACTGTTGCATTAGCAGCGTGTGGTGGAGGTAAAAAAGATTCAACGGATTCAACAGGTGGTAACTCAGCAGGTGGGGATGCAGATCACAGCGTCGTTATCGTTACTGATATTGGCGGTGTTGATGACCGTTCATTTAACCAATCAGCTTGGGAAGGTTTACAAGCATGGGGGAAAGAACATGACTTGAAAAAAGGAGCAGATGGTTATGACTATATCCAGTCAAACGATGCTTCAGAATATGTAACAAATATTGATACAGCCGTTTCAAATGGTTTTAAAACAATCTTTGGTATTGGCTATTTGCTAGCTGATTCGATCAGCACAGCTGCTGATGCAAACCCAGATACACAATTTGGTATCATTGATAGTGTTATTGAAGATAAAGACAATGTAGTATCTGCTACATTTAAAGACCAAGAAGCTTCATACTTAGCTGGTATTGCTGCAGCATACACAACAAAAACAGACAAAGTAGGTTTCATTGGCGGTGAAGAAGGTGCCGTTATTGACCGTTTTGAAGCTGGATTCCATCAAGGTGTTATCGATGGTGCAAAAGCATTAGGCAAAGATATCACTGTTTCAGTAGAATACGCTGCATCATTTGGTGATCCTGCTAAAGGTAAAGCGCTAGCTGCTTCTATGTATCAAAAAGGTGCAGACATCATCTTCCACGCTTCTGGCGGTACAGGTCAAGGTGTCTTCCAAGAAGCAAAAGATTTAAACGAATCTGGCTCTAAAGATAAAGTTTGGGTTATCGGTGTAGATAGCGACCAACAAAAAGAGGGCGAATACAAAACAAAAGACGGTAAAGAAGATAACTTTACATTAACATCTACACTTAAAGGTGTGGGTGCAGCTGTTCAAGATATCTCTAATCGTGCATTAGAAGATAAATTCCCTGGCGGCGAACACTTAGTATATGGCTTGAAAGACGGCGGTGTTGATTTGACAAAAGGATACTTGTCAGAAGATGCACTAGCAGCAGTTGATAAAGCTAAAGAAGAAATCATTGCTGGTGATATCACTGTTCCAGAAACACCTAAAGAAGTTAAAGAATAAATTTTATCCTTTGGCGCTGCTAAAACAGCAGCGTCAAGGTTTTATTAAGCCGTTAAGGAAAGAAAATGACCCAGTCGTTTATTTTCTTTAGGAGCTTAAAAGCTGCTTTGTTTTTGGAATTATTATATTAAAAGTAAGATGCAAGTGATTAAATCGTTAGGATGTGAAAAATGTGGCTCAGGAAAACTATGTAATTGAGATGCGTGATATCACTAAGCAGTTTGGAACGTTTAAGGCCAATGATAATATCAACTTAACTGTCCGTCCTGGAGAAATTCATGCGTTGCTAGGGGAAAACGGAGCAGGGAAATCCACGTTGATGAACATTTTGTCTGGGTTATTAGAACCAACTTCAGGTGAAATCTTTATGAACGGCTCAAAAGTAATCATTAACGGACCGACGGCAGCTAATCGTTTAGGAATCGGGATGGTGCATCAGCATTTTATGTTGGTGGATGCTTTTACTGTGACGGAAAATATTATACTCGGCAGTGAACCGACAAACGGTGGTGTATTGGATCGCAAAAAAGCGAAAGCAGAAATCAAACGAGTTTCGGAACAATACGGCTTATCAGTAGATCCAGATGCATATATTCGTGATATTTCTGTAGGAGCACAACAACGGGTTGAAATTCTAAAAACCTTATATCGTGGAGCAGACGTATTAATTTTTGATGAACCGACAGCTGTTTTGACACCGCAAGAAATCGACGAGTTAATCGAGATTATGCGTGGTTTGGTAAAAGAAGGTAAATCAATTATCTTGATTACACATAAATTAGATGAAATCAAAAAAGTGGCAGATCGTTGTACTGTTATTCGTCGCGGGAAGAGTATTGATACAGTTAACGTAAAAGATGTATCTTCACAACAATTGGCGGATATGATGGTTGGTCGTTCAGTTTCATTTAAAACGGAGAAAAAACCGGCTGAACCTAAAGAAATTGTTCTTTCAATTAAAGATCTAGTTGTTAAAGAAAGTCGCGGTTTAGAAGCTGTTAAAAGTTTAAGTTTAGATGTACGTGCTGGTGAAGTTGTTGGGATTGCCGGAATTGACGGTAATGGACAAACAGAATTAATTCAAGCGTTAACTGGTTTACGAAAATCAGAAAGCGGGGCAGTGGAATTAAATGGTGAAGCAATTACCAATAAACATCCACGTGCCATAACAGAATCTGGTGTGGGTCATGTGCCAGAAGACCGTCATAAATATGGTTTGATTTTAGAAATGACATTGGCTGAAAACATTGCTTTACAAACGTACTATCAAAAACCATTAAGTAATAGCGGTGTTTTAAACTACAATCAAATTAATTCATATGCTCGTAAATTGATAGAAGAATACGATGTACGGACAACAAATGAGCTAGTTCCAGCTAAAGCCTTATCTGGTGGGAACCAACAAAAAGCGATCATTGCTCGTGAGATCGATCGTGATCCGGATTTATTAATCGTTTCACAACCAACTCGTGGTCTGGATGTAGGGGCGATTGAATATATCCACAAACGTTTAATCGAGCAGCGCGACAAAAATAAAGCAGTTTTATTAGTTAGTTTTGAATTAGATGAAATCTTAAATGTTTCTGATCGAATTGCTGTAATTCACGCAGGGAAAATTGTCGGAATCGTTGATCCAAAAGAGACCTCTGAAAATGAACTAGGTTTATTAATGGCTGGTTATTCATTAGAAGAAGCAAGAGCAGAACTAAATAACAAGGCAGGTGAGGCAGTTGAATAATCGGGCAGAACGATTACGTAATATTCTAGTCCCTATTTTATCTGTGTTGATGGGATTTATCCTTGGCGCAATTATTATGTTGATTTCAGGACAAGATCCGATTGCCGGATATCAAGCGATGCTTCAGACTGCTTTTCAAAGTCCTAAAAGTATCGGTGAAATTTTTGTAACTGCGGCTCCGTTAATTTTTACAGCATTAGGTTTTGCGGTCGCTAATTCAGCTGGATTCTTTAATATCGGGCTTTCAGGTCAAGCTTTATGCGGTTGGGTAGCAAGTATTTGGGTAGCTTTATCTATGCCGGATGCTTCTCGAATGGTCGTGCTGCCTGTTGCTATTATTACAGGGGCTTTAGCTGGCGCAGTGGCTGCAGCAATTCCAGGATTGCTTCGAGCATTTTTCGGAACCAGTGAAGTTATCGTTACGATTATGTTGAACTATGTATTTTTATATACAAGTACGCATATCGTTAATAATGTGATGTCAGAAGATTTAATGAGCAACAAAGGTGTTACTAAAGTTATCGGTGAAAATGCCAGCTTGAGAACGGCTTTCTTGAAAGAAATCAGTGGCGGGTCTCGTTTGAATATTGGGATTTTTCTTGCACTTATTTTCTTAGTCTTAATTTGGTTCTTAATGAAGAAAACAACTTTAGGATATGAAATCCGTTCAGTAGGATTGAATCCTTATGGTTCTGAATATGCTGGAATGAGCAGCAAACGGACGATTGTTATGTCAATGGTTATTTCAGGAACACTAGCCGGTTTAGGCGGCGTTGTTTTAGGGTTAGGGACATTTGGAAACTTCTTTGTACAAGGTTCATCATTAAGTATTGGATTTGATGGGATGGCGATTTCGTTACTTGGGGCAGGAAGTTCTGTCGGAATCTTCTTATCCGCAATTCTCTTCAGTATCTTGAAGTTAGGTGGTCAAGGAATGCCGTTACGTGCTGGTGTACCGATTGAGTTAGTAGATGTTGTTATTGCGTCAATTATCTTCTTTGTGGCCATCAGTTACCTGATTCGCTTCTTATTAGCAAAAGCTTCTGGAAACAAAAAAGAAGTTGCTGTTGTTGAAGAATTAGATGGACAAACCGACCTTAACAGTCAAGAAGGAGGGAAAATCTAATGGAAATCGCATTTATCGCTGCATTAGCGCCAATTATTACTCAAACATTGGTTTATTCTGCTCCTTTGATTTTTACAGCTTTAGGCGGGACTTTCTCTGAGCGCGGCGGGATTGTTAACGTTGGTCTTGAAGGTATCATGGTTATGGGAGCGTTTAGTTCAGTAGTATTCAACTTGACATTTGCGGATACATTTGGAGCTGCAACACCGTGGCTAGCTTGTTTAGTCGGCGGTTTAGTTGGAATGCTGTTCTCATTACTGCATGCTGTTGCGACAATTAACTTGAGAGCTGACCATATTATTAGTGGTACGGTTATCAACTTGATGGCCCCAGCTTTAGGTATTTTCTTAATTAAGGTAATTTATGGTAAAGGGCAAACAGATACAATCAGAGAATCATTTGGTTACTTCTCGTTCCCGATTTTAAAAGATATTCCGATTTTAGGAGATCTGTTCTTTAAACAAACAACATTACCAGCCTTTGTGGCAATTATCGTATCAATTATTGCATGGTTTGTTCTATTTAAAACGCGCTTTGGTTTACGCTTACGTTCTGTAGGGGAAAATCCTCAGGCCGCGGATACATTAGGTATTAATGTGTATGTTATGCGTTATTCAGGCGTTTTGATTTCTGGATTTTTAGGTGGAATCGGTGGAGCAGTCTTTGCTCAATCAATTGCTGGACGTTTTGCCGTTACTACGATTGCCGGACAAGGTTTCATTTCGATGGCAGCGATGATCTTTGGTAAATGGAATCCACTAGGTGCGATGGGCGCGGCTTTATTCTTTGGTTTTGCACAAAATATCAGTATTGCCGGTTCAAGTGTACCAATCATTTCTTCAATACCAGCAGTTTACTTACAAGCTGCACCGTATGTTTTAACAATCATCGTTCTAGTTCTTTTCTTAGGAAAAGCCTCTGGACCGAAAGCAAACGGACAAAACTATATCAAATCTAAATAATTAACGTTAGTATAAAAGGGCGGGGCTATGGGACACTATCTTAAGTCATGCCCTTTTTATATACCTAAATCAACACTTACTACTATTTTTAAATAAAAATTTGAAGGAAGAAGGATGATTATGTTTAAACGTGTACATTTAGTTGTAATGGATTCAGTTGGAATCGGTGAAGCGCCAGATGCTGAAAAATTTGGTGATGTGGGTAGCGATACACTAGGTCATATTGCTAAAGAAGCTGGTTTGACGATCCCTAATTTAGAAAATTTAGGTCTTGGAACAATTGCCCCACTTCATAATGTTGAAGCGGTTGCCGATCATAAAGGTTATGCGACAAAATTAGAAGAAGTTTCAGTTGGAAAAGACACAATGACTGGTCACTGGGAAATTATGGGTTTGAATATTCAAAAACCATTCCGCGTATTTCCTGACGGATTTCCAGATGAATTACTAAAGCAAATCGAAGACTTTTCAGGTCGTAAAATAGTTTGTAATAAACCATACAGTGGTACGGCTGTTATTGATGATTACGGTAAACATCAAATGGAAACAGGCGATTTAATCGTATATACATCAGCTGACCCTGTATTGCAAATTGCAGCGCACGAAGAAATCATTCCATTGGAAGAATTATATCGTATCTGCCAATATGTACGTGACATCACAAAAGATGAACCATATATGATTGGTCGGATTATTGCACGTCCATATATTGGTGAACCTGGTAATTTTACTCGTACAAGTAATCGTCATGACTATGCCTTAGATCCGTTTGGTCATACTGTTTTAGATTCTTTAAAAGAAAATGGTAAAGATGTGATCGCTGTTGGGAAAATTAACGATATTTTTAACGGTCAAGGTATCACTGAGTCAGTTCGGACGAAGAGCAATATGGATGGTGTGGATCAATTATTGAAAGTGATGAAACAAGATTTTGAAGGCTTGAGTTTCACTAACTTAGTTGATTTTGATGCGTTATACGGACATCGCCGTGACGTGGTTGGTTATGCACATGCCATTGAAGCTTTTGATTTACGTTTACCGGAAATTATTGAGGCAATGACGGATGATGATTTGCTGATGATAACAGCCGATCACGGTAACGATCCGACTTTCCCGGGAACAGATCATACAAGAGAATACGTTCCATTGTTAGTCTATAGCAAAAAAATGGCTGGGCAAGGCAGTTTAGCACAAGGTCATTATGCAGATATTTCGGCAACAATTGCTGAAAACTTTGCTGTACCAAAAACAGAAAATGGCGAAAGCTTTTTAACTAAATTGAAATAGGAGAGAAACGATGGCGAAATTAAGCGAATTATTAAAAGAAACAACTGCATTTTTAAAAGAAAAAGGTGTAGGCGAAGTTGATTTTGGATTGATTCTTGGCTCTGGTTTAGGTGAGTTAGCGGACGAAGTGGAAGATGCCATTGCTATTCCGTTTTCTGAAGTACCTCATTTCGCTGTATCGACAGTAGTTGGTCATGCTGGTAAGCTAGTTTACGGGACACTTTCTGGGAAAAAAGTTTTAGCAATGCAAGGACGTTTTCATTATTATGAAGGACATTCTATGCAAAAGGTAACTTACCCCGTTCGAGTAATGTCTGCATTAGGTGCACATTCGATTATCGTTACAAACGCAGCTGGTGGTGTAAATGAAAACTTTACGCCAGGTAATTTGATGTTAATTACGGATCATATTAATTTTACAGGTGATAATCCGTTAATTGGTGAAAATGAAGACGAAATGGGACCACGTTTCCCTGATATGAGTCATGCATATACACCAGAATATTGCGAAGTAGCTAAAAAAGTAGCGAAAGCACAAGCTATGCCATTACAAGAAGGTGTTTACATGGGCTATTCTGGTCCAACCTATGAAACACCCGCTGAAATCCGTATGTCTCGTGTGATGGGAGCTGACGCTGTGGGAATGTCAACCGTTTCAGAAGTTATCGTAGCAGCCCATAGCGGTATGAAAGTTCTAGGTATTTCTTGTATTACCAACTTAGCGGCCGGTATGCAAAGTAGTTTAAACCACGCTGAAGTTGTCGAAACTACAGAACGAGTGAAAGCTCAATTTAAAGAGTTGGTAAAAGCAACATTAGCTGAATTATAAAAAAGGAGTGAAAAAAATGAGTGTTCATATCGAAGCGAAACAAGGCGAAATTGCTGACAAGATTTTACTTCCCGGAGACCCATTAAGAGCAAAATACATTGCTGAAACATTTTTGGAAAATCCTGTTTGTTATAATCAAGTCAGAGGAATGCTAGGTTATACAGGTACGTATAAAGGTGAACGTGTTTCCGTACAAGGAACTGGGATGGGGATGCCATCTGCCATGATTTACGCTCATGAGTTAATTAATTCATATGATGTGAAAAAATTAATTCGTGTCGGCACTTGTGGTTCAATCTCAGAAAAAGTTCGTGTAAGAGATTTAGTAATTGCTCAAGCAGCAGCAACACCATCGTCAATGATCCGTAATGATTTTCCAAAATACGATTTTCCACAGATTGCTGATTTTGATTTACTCTTAAAATCGTATACAGTAGCGAAAGAAAAAGGCTTTACTACCCATGTAGGGAATGTTTTATCCGATGATGTTTTCTACAAAGACAGCATGGATGAAGTGTTCAAACTAGGAAAACTAGGTGTTTTAGCAATCGAAATGGAAGCGGCAGCTCTATATTACTTAGCTGCTAAATTCGATGTCCAAGCATTAGCGATCATGACTGTTAGTGACAGCTTAGTTACTGGAGAAGAAACAACCGCCGAAGAACGCCAAACTACATTCAACGATATGATTGAAGTTGGTTTAGAAACAGCACTTCACGGGTAATAATTGAAAGAGATTGAGAGTACAAACTTTCAATCTCTTTTTATTGCAAATCACAGCGATTGCTTAAGCAGAGCTGATGATGCGCAATACTTGGCGAGAGAAGCGAGCGAAGTGTCCTTCGTCCGAAATCACAGCGATTGCCCAATCAGAGCTGATGATGCGCAATACATGGCGAGAGAAACGAGCGAAGTGTCCTACGCCAAAAATCACAGCAATTGCCCAAGCAGAGCTGATGACGTACCAATACTAGACAAGCAAAAACACAACGAGTACCAACAGAATTAATAAACGCAATACTTAGTAGATGCAAAGAATCAATACAAACAATCAGCAATAGCAGATCAAGAACCGTTTCAAAAACATTGATCTATGATAAAGTATGGTAGAAGAACTAATTTGAATGGAGGAATCGTTTTGGATAATTTTAGATTTTATGTGCCAACAGATATTCGTTTTGGGAAAGATCGTTTAGCTTCAGAATTAACACAAGTGCTGGATACTTTTGGAAAGACAGTGCTGATTGTTTATGGCGGTGGTAGTATCAAGAAAAATGGTTTATATGATCAAGTGATTGATTTACTTGAGAAAAACCAAAATAATATTGTCGAACTAAGTGGTGTTGAACCCAATCCTCGGATTGAAACAGTTCGTCGCGGTGTTGAATTATGTCGTGAAAATCAAGTTGATGTCATTTTAGCAGTCGGCGGTGGTTCGACCATTGATTGTTCGAAAGTGATTGCAGCAGGTTTTTATAGTGAAGAAGATCCATGGGAATTTATCATAGGTAGAAAAGGCTATCAAGGAGATGCTCTACCGTTAGTAACGATTTTGACTTTAGCAGCAACAGGTAGTGAAATGAATGCAGGTGCTGTAATTTCAAATATGGCGACGAATCAAAAATTAGGTGTGGGCGGTCCAGCGATGATGCCAAAAGTTTCCTTCCTTGATCCGGCCAATACTTTTACGGTACCAGCTTATCAAACCGCAGCAGGCTCAGCAGATATTTTGAGTCACTTGTTTGAAAGTTACTTTAATGTAACAGAAGGTACGGATATTCAAGATTTTGTATCAGAGGGAATCATGCGGGCTGTGATTAAAAATTGTCCAGTGGCACTTGAAACACCAAACGATTATGATGCGCGTGCAAACCTAATGTGGGCAAGTAGTTTGGCATTGAATGGTTTAACACGTAATGGTAAACATGGTGTTTGGTCATGTCATGCGATGGAACATGAATTGAGTGCTTTTTACGATATTACTCATGGCGTTGGATTGGCGATTTTAACTCCACGCTGGATGGAGTATGTACTTAACGATCAAACCGTAGACAAATTTGTTCAGTTTGCGCAAAACGTTTGGGGAATTAATGATTCGGATAAGTTTACTGCTGCTAAAAAAGGGATTCAAGCAACATACGATTTCTTTAAAAACTGTGGAATTCCGATGACGTTACCAGAAGTTGGGATTGATGAACAAAAATTTGCTGAAATGGCGAAACAAGCAGTTGCCCACAGCACTATTAAAACAGATGCTTTTGTTCCTTTGACAGAAGCAGACGTTGAAGCAATCTATCATGCATCATTAACAGAATCAAGTTTTATTTAACTTCGTATGTTCAAGAAAGGAGAATTGAGTAATGAAACAATTATTTGATGAAACTTTTTCGAAAAACCGTACACTTTGGTATGGCTATTTTAAAGATTTAGAGCAAGCTGATTTAATAGAAGAAATCGAAGGAATTATTCAAACGGATTTAGAGGTAGCTAACGATGTCGAAGCGACTAGTTGGATTTTCTATCGAGAAGATACGCAAAAAGATGCGTTGGATGAGCAAATTAGATCTTCTATTATGGTGAGGTTTGCTGATGGGCAGTATGATGCTCAATATAATATGTCTGACTTTGAATTTGTTGTACAACGAGCAACAATTTCTACTTGGTTAGATCGTTTAGAAAAGCAATTGAACTCGAAATAATAAAAAAGCACTCGCTAATCGGAAGATTGGCGAGTGCTTTTTGCTATCTAATGTTATAGATAGTATTTTTTAGCTACAGTTAAATCATCGTTTAATTCATAAACAAGTGGTTGACCTGTAGGGATTTCAAGATCCATGATATCTTCATCAGAGATACCTTCGATATGTTTTGCTAATGCACGTAAAGAGTTACCGTGAGCTGCTACTAAAACAGTTTTGTTGTCTAGTAAAGCAGGTGCGATTTCGTCTTGCCAGAATGGAAGTGCACGTTCAAGCGTAACTTTTAAGTTTTCTCCGCCTGGAACATCACGTTTGTCTAACATTGCGTAACGACGATCGTTAGCTGCTGAACCTGGATCTGTTACTTCCAATAGTGGAGGAAGTGTGTCGTAAGAACGACGCCAGATGTGTACTTGGTCATCTCCGTATTTTTCAGCAGTTTCTTTTTTGTTTAAACCTTGTAATTGACCATAATGACGTTCGTTTAAGCGCCAAGATTTTACTTGAGGTACCCATAATTGATCTGAGTTTTCCAAAAGGATGTTACAAGTTTTGATTGCGCGTGTTAAAACTGAAGTGAAAGCAATATCAAATTCGATTCCAGCTTCTTTGATTTTACGTCCGCCTTCTTTGGCTTCTTCGATTCCTTCAGGTGCTAAATCTACGTCAACCCATCCAGTAAATTGGTTTAACGCATTCCACTCACTAAGTCCATGACGAGAAAAAACTAATTTTGGCATGTATAGCTCTCCTTTGAGTTGTAGTTTCTGAAACTTTCATTTCCTTTTCTATTGTACACCGTTTTTCAATAGATTTCCATTGTAAATTAGTGGGAAGTAAAAAGTATGCTTCTGAACATAAATTTAAGACCTACAACAAAAACTAGCGTTAGTTTTGTTGCAGGTCTTAATTAAATCTAAAGCTTAAAACTTAGCAGCCTCTGCCTCAGATAGGTTGATATACTTGTAGCAAGTACCGACAGAGACATTACATTTTGAAGAAATAAACTGAATTGTTTCTTTCTTTTCATGATATAAGTGGCGAATTTTCTTTACTGTTCGGCCGTCGATTTTAGGTCGTCCGCCAATTTTCCCTTTTTTACGGGCATTATTTAAACCAACTAAGGTGCGTTCTTTGATTAAGTCACATTCCATTGTGGCTAAACCATTCATTAATTTAAAATAAATATCCCCCATTGGTTGGCGAGTATCGATTTCTTCCGCAAGACTAACCAAGTGAATGCCGCTACCTTTAAATTTTTGGCTTAACTCCGTAAGTTGTCGAGTGGATCTTCCCAAATGATTCAGACGACAAATGACAAGTGTATCGCCGCTATCTAAACCGTATAAAACATTTTCGAGTTCTGAAGTAACGAGTTCATTGGTAGAAACTTCATAAGCCTCGTGAAAAATCTCGTCACATCCAAAATCAGTCAAACAGTTGATCTGCGAAGATAAATCGTTGTCAGTGATTGTAGTACGTGCATAACCTATTGTTTTCATGATGTATCCTTTCAATAAAAAAGTAGTATAAGTTACTAAAAATGTAGCACAAAAATGAATAGAATGATAGCACTTTTTCATCTTTTTTTAATTGAAAAGCAATGAAAACGGAAAGTTATCTTAAGGCTTGGATTGTTTCCACACCGGATTCTTTACCAACAATAACTGTTGAAACAAGATTTAAGAATAATCCATGTTCAACAACTCCAACAAGTGAATCCAAATATTCACCAAAAGCAATCGGCTCTTCTATAACTTTTAAATGCAAATCGATAATATAATGACCACCATCAGTTGTTAAAATATTTCCTGATTCGTCTAAGCGTAAAGTTGGGTCGAAGCCCTTTTTGGTAAATAAATGAACTAATTGTTGATGACCATAAGGTACAACTTCGATCGGTAATGGAAAGGCACCTAATTTTTCTACTAGTTTAGATTGATCGACAATCCAAATACACTGTTTTGAATATGAGGCAACTACTTTCTCGAATAGTAATGCAGCCCCTCCACCTTTGATTCCTTGGAAATCAGCGCTTATCTCATCTGCGCCATCAATCGTTAAATCAACATAAGGTACTTCATCAATACCTTTAAGCGGAATTCCTAATTCTAAGGCTTGTTTTTCTGTGGCATTTGACGTGGTAACACCAATGATAGAAAGTCCTTCTTCTTTCACTCTGCGACCAATTTCATCTACCATATATTTGGCAGTTGAGCCAGTTCCAAGACCGACGATCATCCCATCTTTGACATGACTAGCTGCTTCAATACCTGCTTGTTGCTTAAGGTTCATTTTGTTCGTCCTCCTGTTCAATTCTCATACACATTTTACACGTTAATAAGAAAAAAAGATAGAGTTCTATTAGCTTGAAACTAGGCTTTTTAAAGTGAGGATATAGCGATAATTCCTTATAATAGTAGAAATTAAAAATAGTCTACAAAAAATGGAATGAATTTGTATGAGAAAATGTGCGAACATCAATACGTTAGATTCCCTAAAAACGGTTGACACTCCAGTGTAAATATGATATTCTATCAAAGGTGCTTTATCTACAGGTCTCTCTATAGAGACGTGCTGACTGTCTATCAAAGCATATTTGATAAAGAGTGCAGAGACTGCATTATTTTTTATCGCAAAAAAAGAACCACCTGGATGTGTGGGACTAGATGCGAAATGAGGAAGGAGGAAACAAGGAATGCCTACAATTAATCAATTAGTACGTAAACCTCGTAAATCAAAGGTGGAAAAATCTAATTCACCAGCGTTGAACAAAGGATATAATAGCTTTAAAAAATCTCAAACTAACGTAAACTCACCACAAAAGCGTGGGGTTTGTACGCGTGTGGGAACTATGACACCAAAAAAACCTAACTCGGCTTTACGTAAATATGCCCGTGTTCGTTTGTCTAACTTAATCGAAGTAACAGCTTATATCCCAGGTATTGGTCACAACTTACAAGAACATAGCGTGGTATTATTACGCGGTGGACGTGTAAAAGATTTACCAGGGGTACGTTATCATATCGTACGTGGTGCGCTTGATACAGCCGGTGTTACAGATCGTAAACAAAGCCGCTCTAAATATGGTACTAAAATGCCTAAAGCAGCTAAATAATTTGACAATCACTAAGGTATTATACAATAAAGAATTTTCGGAAGGAGGAGTTACGGATGCCACGTAAAGGTCCTGTTACAAAACGTGATGTTTTACCAGATCCAATTTATAACTCAAAATTAGTAACTCGCTTAATCAACCGTGTAATGGTTGATGGAAAACGCGGGATTGCTGCTAATATTATCTATAATTCATTTGATATCATCAAAGAATCTACAGGTAACGATCCATTGGAAGTTTTCGAACAAGCAATGAAAAACGTTATGCCTGTCTTAGAAGTAAAAGCTCGCCGTGTTGGGGGTTCTAACTATCAAGTACCAGTTGAAGTTCGTCCAGAACGTCGTACAACTTTAGGTTTACGTTGGGTTGTTAACTATGCTCGCCTACGCGGTGAACATACTATGGAACAACGTCTAGCGAAAGAAATCATGGATGCTGCCAATAACACTGGTGCTTCTGTTAAAAAACGTGAAGACACACATAAAATGGCTGATGCTAACCGTGCGTTTGCACATTATCGTTGGTAAGATCCTCTCTGTATGTAGTTTAAATTTACAACAGACAGTCACTTTACAATCGATTTAAATAAAGAGAGGAGAACAACCTAGAATGGCAAGAGAATTTTCTTTAGAAAAAACTCGTAATATTGGTATCATGGCTCATGTTGATGCGGGTAAAACTACAACAACAGAACGTATCCTATATTACACTGGTAAAATCCATAAAATTGGTGAAACGCACGAAGGTGCATCACAAATGGACTGGATGGAACAAGAGCAAGAACGTGGTATCACTATCACATCTGCAGCTACAACTGCTGAATGGAAAGGTTACCGTGTAAATATCATCGACACTCCTGGGCACGTGGATTTCACTATTGAAGTTCAACGTTCACTACGTGTATTAGATGGTGCAGTAACCGTTCTTGATTCACAATCAGGTGTGGAGCCTCAAACTGAAACAGTTTGGCGTCAAGCAACTGAATATAAAGTTCCACGAGTTGTTTTCTGTAATAAAATGGACAAAATCGGTGCGGATTTCTTATACTCTGTAAACTCATTACATGATCGTTTACAAGCTAATGCTCATCCAATCCAATTACCAATTGGTGCTGAAGATAACTTTACAGGGATCATCGACTTAATTACGATGAAAGCTGAAATTTATACAAATGACTTAGGTACAGACATCCAAGAAACTGAAATTCCAGAAGAATATATGGATCAAGCAGTTGAATGGCGTGAAAAATTAGTTGAAGCTGTTGCTGAAACTGATGAAGACCTAATGATGAAATATCTTGATGGTGAAGAAATCTCAATCGAAGAATTAAAAGCGGGTATCCGCCAAGCAACAATCAATGTTGAATTTTTCCCAGTTATGGCTGGATCTGCGTTTAAAAACAAAGGTGTTCAATTAATGCTTGATGCTGTTCTTGATTACTTACCATCACCACTTGATATTGATGCAATTAAAGGGATCGATACAAAAACAGACGAAGAAACTACTCGTCCTGCTGATGACGAGGCACCTTTTGCATCTTTAGCATTTAAAGTTATGACTGATCCATTCGTTGGACGTCTAACTTTCTTCCGTGTATATTCTGGTGTCCTTGAAAGTGGTTCATACGTATTGAACGCTTCTAAAGGCAAAAAAGAACGTATCGGTCGTATTCTACAAATGCACGCGAATACACGTAAAGAAATTGACAAAGTGTTTTCAGGAGATATCGCAGCAGCTGTTGGATTGAAAGATACAACAACTGGGGATACTTTATGTGCGATTGACTCACCTGTTATTCTTGAATCAATCGAGTTCCCAGAACCGGTTATCCAAGTTGCTGTTGAGCCAAAATCAAAAGCTGACCAAGATAAAATGGGTATTGCTTTGCAAAAACTTGCAGAAGAAGATCCGTCATTCCGCGTTGAAACAAACGTTGAAACTGGTGAAACAGTTATCTCTGGTATGGGCGAATTGCACTTAGACGTATTAGTAGACCGTATGAGACGTGAGTTCAAGGTTGAAGCTAACGTTGGTGCACCTCAAGTATCTTACCGTGAAACTTTCCGTGCTCCTGTTACTCAGGCAGAAGGTAAGTTTGTACGTCAGTCTGGTGGTAAAGGTCAATACGGACATGTCTGGGTTGAATTTACTCCAAACGAAGAAGGAAAAGGTTTTGAATTTGAAAATGCTATCGTCGGTGGTGTGGTTCCACGTGAATACATCCCAGCGGTTGAAAAAGGTTTAGCTGAATCAATGAATAACGGTGTTCTTGCTGGATACCCATTAGTTGATATTAAAGCAAAACTTTATGATGGTTCATACCATGATGTCGATTCAAATGAAACAGCGTTCCGTGTAGCAGCTTCTATGGCTCTACGTGCGGCTGCTAAGAAAGCTAATCCAGTTATCTTAGAACCAATGATGAAAGTAACGATCACTGTACCAGAAGATTACTTAGGTGATATCATGGGACACGTTACAAGTCGTCGTGGACGTGTTGAAGGAATGGAAGCACACGGTAATTCACAAATCGTTAATGCGATGATTCCTTTAGCTGAAATGTTTGGTTATGCTACAACATTACGTTCAGCAACACAAGGTCGCGGTACGTTTATGATGGTATTTGACCACTATGAAGATGTACCAAAATCTGTACAAGAAGAAATCATCAAGAAAAATGGCGGCAACAACGCTTAATAGTTAAGAAAGTAAGTATTTACTTATCTAAGACTAGGATTTTTTGAGGATTTCGGTTAAAATAGTTAAAGATGATCAGGTAGTTGTTACTATCTATCAAATAAAATAAAATTCATATATTTTAGGAGGAACATTTAAAATGGCTAAAGAAAAATTTGACCGTTCTAAACCCCATGTAAACATTGGTACTATTGGACACGTTGACCATGGTAAAACTACATTAACTGCTGCAATTGCAACTGTGTTAGCTAAACACGGTGGCGGTGAAGCTCAAAACTATGCTGATATCGATAACGCTCCAGAAGAAAAAGAACGTGGTATCACAATCAACACTTCTCATATCGAATATGAAACTGACGTACGTCACTACGCTCACGTGGACTGCCCAGGACACGCGGATTACGTTAAAAACATGATTACTGGTGCTGCACAAATGGATGGAGCTATCTTAGTAGTATCTGCTGCTGATGGTCCTATGCCTCAAACTCGTGAGCACATCTTGTTATCACGTAACGTTGGTGTACCATACATCGTTGTTTTCTTAAACAAAATGGATATGGTTGATGACGAAGAATTATTAGAATTAGTAGAAATGGAAGTTCGTGATTTATTATCTGAATACGACTTCCCAGGTGATGACACTCCTGTTATCGCTGGTTCTGCTTTGAAAGCTTTAGAAGGCGAAGAGTCTTATGAAGAAAAAATCATGGAATTAATGACAGCTGTTGATGAGTATATCCCAACTCCAGCTCGTGATACTGAAAAACCATTCATGATGCCAGTTGAGGATGTATTCTCAATTACTGGTCGTGGTACTGTTGCAACTGGTCGTGTTGAACGTGGAGAAGTTCGCGTTGGTGACGAAGTTGAAATCGTAGGTATCAAAGAAGAAACATCTAAAACAACTGTTACAGGTGTTGAAATGTTCCGTAAATTATTAGATTACGCTGAAGCTGGCGACAACATCGGTGCGTTATTACGTGGTGTAGCTCGTGAAGATATTGAACGTGGACAAGTATTAGCTAAACCAGCTACAATCACTCCACATACAAAATTTAAAGCTGAAGTTTATGTTTTATCTAAAGAAGAAGGCGGACGTCACACTCCATTCTTCACTAACTACCGTCCTCAGTTCTACTTCCGTACAACTGACGTTACTGGTGTAGTTGATTTACCAGAAGGTACTGAAATGGTAATGCCTGGTGATAACGTTGCAATGGACGTTGAATTAATCCACCCAATCGCTATCGAAGACGGAACTCGTTTCTCTATTCGTGAAGGCGGACGTACTGTTGGTTCAGGCGTTGTATCTGAAATCGTTAAATAATTACAGATTAATATAAAGCAACAAAACCAGTCTAAACAACTGGCGTACTCGGACGTAAGACGAAGGGATTTCCCTTCGTCTTTTTTTGTACATATAAAAATATCAAAATAAAAAAGCAGTCTGTGTTGTAATAACGCCAAAAATCTGATTTTTGGAAGCTCTTATAACAGGGACTGCTTTTTTCTTATATAAGTTATTTAAAAAGTACTAATATCTTTGATCTAGCAAGCAATATATAAATTATAATGAAGATTTATACAAAAAAAGATCTAATGTTAAATGAAAGCGTTTTAATGTCCGATGCGCTTTTTTTTAATATAGTAATATTACTTTACAAGCTTGATTTACATAAAAACATCTCGAAAAAAATAACGATCATCCATCAAAAAAAGCTTGTAATAGAAATTGATGATTGTAAATAAAGTAGGGTAAATAAAGGAATAATATCTCAAATGCAATTAATTCAAGATATAAAATATATAACAATATTTGATTGAATTGATTGTACCCTATTTATATATGCTAGTCTAGCTTATTTTCTATCATGTTTTTCACTAAAACTAAAATTTTTTGATAAAAAAAATAAAAAAATACGATATATTAGGTCGATACTTGATTTATTCGCTTCAACGAGGAGCTATTAGCCGTCAACATAACCGTCAAATTTCATATGAATTGGAGGGATCATCTTGGTAAAAAAAGGCGAAAACATCTATAAACGAAAAGATGGACGCTGGGAAGGACGTTTTACAAAAAACAGAAATGAGCAAGGCCGTATCATATATGGTTATGTTTATGGAAAATGTTATTCCGAAGTAAAGGAAAAACTTTCCATTAAAAAAGCGCAATATCTTATTTTGAGTCAAGATGAATACAACTACTACGGTACAGTAGCCGAATGGATGATTTATTGGTTAGAACATTCAATAAAAGACACGATTAAATTGTCAACATACTCTAATTATAGAGGGAAAACAGAAAAGCATATCATCCCGTTTTTCGGAAACATCCAATTGAAAGACTTAAAAAGACAAGATATAGAAGCTTTTGTTCGCTACTTGGCTTCAAATCATTTATCAAACAGCACTATTCAAAATATAGTAAATTTGCTGAAAAGCGCTATTAAAGAAGCGATTCGGGAAGAGAAAATTTATCAAAACCCATGTAAACATCTACTATTGCCGTCCGCTCAAAAATCATCAGTCCATGCACTTTCTGCAAAAGATCAGAAAAAACTAGAACAAGCTGCTCTTTTAGAAGAAGAAAGCTCAGCAATCATTATTGCTCTGTACACAGGAATGAGAATTGGTGAAATTAGCGGGTTACGCTGGACGGATATAGATTGGAGCGAAAATATTATTTATGTTCGCCGGACGATCTCTAGAATTCCTTCAACCACAATGGCAGGGAAAACAGAAATATTGATTGATCTACCTAAAACACAAACGTCATTACGAGCAATACCGCTTGCAACAAATCTTAAAAAGTACCTTCATAAAAGGAAACAAGCTGCGATAGGAAATTATGTAGTCAATTGCAAAGGAGATTTTACTGAACCACGAATTATCAGCTACCGCTTTAAAAAAGTTCTTAAACATTCTGGAATTAATCCAGTCAGTTTTCATAGCTTACGGCACACATTCGCAACTAGATGTCTTGAACAAGGCGCGGATATTGCAACGCTAAGTAAAATATTAGGACATTCTTCGGTAAAAATGACACTCGACACATACACAGATTCTTTGTGGGAAAGCAGACAATCGGCTCTAAAAAAAGTTGACAAAAGCTTGGGCGTTTAAATTTTTCAAAAGAGAAGCCGTCAACAAAGCCGTCAACAATAAATGAAACGTAGATGGAATATAGGGTGAGGCGAATAGTATCTTGAATTAATTGCATTTGAGATATTTATTAGCGAGGATTTTAAAAGAAAAAAAGCGCCAAATACACGCACAACTCTATTTTAACATAGGAAATAAATAATTGAAAAAAATAATCAATGGAATCGAAATGAGGAAAAATTTATGTATACAATTGGGTATTTACCGCTAAGTACTAATTTAGATAAAGATCATGCTAGTGCATTAGAACTTACTTTTCGTGATGTACAAATATTTGATTATGACCAAATAGATCTTAAAGAAATAAGTCAGTTGGATGCAATAGTTATTCAAGATGATGAGAATAAATTTACAGAAACGATTTGTGAGTTACTAGTTTATGTTCGAAATCAGTCTGAGACACTGATTTGGATCGTTTCTGAACAGTTGCCAAAACTAAATAGAAAAATTTATACGAAGCTTGGTATTGATGGTCTAGTAGGAAAAGATAGTGAACCAGATGAGGTAGCTTCCTTACTTTTAAACGGACTAAAGAGAATCAATAACAGACCTAAAGATCATAAGCTAACAGTTGAACTTGATCCAAATAGCTTAAGCGTGATCGTCAATGATGAACCGATTCGATTGACAAAATCAGAATTTCAACTTATCGAACTTTTGCATCAAAACATTGAAAATGTAGTCAGTTATGAAGAAATTCGTAAATATATCTGGAAAAATAGCGTTGGCGATCAACAATATCGAATTTCCAACTTAGCGTTTCTTTTAAGAAAAAAAGTAAAAGAAAGTGCTGTAGATGTGATAACTGTTCGCTCCAAAGGATATATGCTGACGACTACATAAAAGTGAGGTTAGTAGATTTAATGAAACACATTTGAGGAGGAGATACGATTGATCAAATTTAAACCACCTTACGTTGAGGAGGTGACCTATAAAATGGTTTGTCCAATGAGGAATATCAAAATAATGGAGGTGAAAGAAAATAATGAAGCAATTAAAACAAAATAATCCTAAATTTAAGAAAACTCTTTTACTAATAAGCACATTGGCAATCGTATTAGCAGTAGTTGGAACTTGGCAATGGCAAACAACCAACCTTTCAGCTGCGCCGAAGCAAGAAAACAAAAGTGATGCAAAAGAACAGCCAGTTGAGGAAAAGCAACCGGTCCAGAATGATGAAGTTGCCGCACCTATTAATCGTGCAGCTCAACCAATGCCGCTTGTTTCTAATGAAGAAGGTCTGACCGCTGAACCGAAAGTTTTCACAATGCAGCAAAATGCAGCGTTTCCAGCAGCAGGCAGTTCGCAAACGGAATTGAACAAATTAGTTACAGGTCTGGTAATTCCCCAACCAGGATTTGGGATTGCTTGGGACTATGTGACGGAAGCTGGTGAACCAGTCATACCAAGTAGTGCTGAAGCTGGTTTTCAAACGATCTATGTTGAGATTACTGAAATGTATAACTTGACTAGTATTCGAGTGCCGATTCCAGTAACTGTGACAAATAGTGATACAACTCTCCTAGTGTCTAATAAAGTTGCCCTTCAAACGGATATGTTCAACGGACAAATCATTCTATATCCAAATGAAACAGCTGGTAAAAGCGATAATGAGTTGAAAGAGCTGATCAAAGCAAAGAGTAACGCTCATGCTTGGGATTTAAGCACAGGCGAACCTGTTGAAACGACTGTTACTGCTACAACAACTAAAAATAATGCAGTTGGTGCGTATACAGCGACATTCAGCGTAGATTTTGAAGGTACAGCAGGGACAACGAATAAAAACGTGATTGTTTTTGGTGCTAATATTAAGTCCCCCTATTATTTTACAGTAGGGATAGATTTTCCAGCAGATATGGGAACCAATGCTGCTAATTTATTTAGTGGATATCGAACGGTAACTAGTGCCATAGCTGCTAATGCAACCTATGAATGGGTGACAATTGATGGTGAACAGACTGAGCCAGTCAATACTTTTAAGTCCAGTGAAATAGGTTTCCATTGGGGCTATGTAAAAATGACGGATAAAGCTAATCCGCAAATTAATACGATTATTCCACTACCGATTACAGTAACAGCACCTGACCAAGCATTAACGGTTGATGGGAAAGTTGGGTTGAGCTATAATCCGACTGCACTTAGTACCGCTGAGATTAAAGGGAAAACAGTACCTCAGATTATATCTTTGCTTACCAGTAAATTGAGTCCTAAAGCGTGGGAACTGACAACTGGAGAAGATTTAGCTGTCAGAGTAACAGGTTCTACTATTTCTCAAGCTTACCGAGGAGTTGGCGATATAACGGTTACTATTACGAGAGGTGCAGAGACGCTAACGTCTGTCATCAAAGTTCTAGTAGCGCCAGATGATGTGTTCGCTGGAGAAGGTATCGATGAGTGGAAAAATATTCCGCTAGGCTCAGCCGAAGGGACGATTACCAATCCAATTAACCAGTCTAAAATGGGCTTTCCAGGACGAGGAATTGATGGTGCAACAACTAATGACGGATTTATTATTCGAGATAGTGATGGAAAAGGCTATATTTTTAGTGCTGGTAATGGTCGAATTGCTGATATTCCTGGTGTTGGTTCAACAGCATTATATGGTGATAAAGCTTGGAGTAGAAACAATGGATTAGGACGTAACAATTTTACTCAACTGACGGATAAATATTTTCTACGTAAAGGCAATTCGTTGAAACAAATACTATTAGACTCCGCTAATCAAATTATGTATGTCTATGATTTGAGTTTAGCTCGAAACCTAAATTTTTCAATTGAACTGAAAATGTATAACTTACAAACAGGTGCTCGCAATTTCTCAATGTTAGAAAGTGTGGATACAGACTATTTAAATGATAGTGTACCTATTTATTCATTAGGAAATAATAGTGGTTTTTATATGCAGCCAAACGCTAGTAAGCGATTTACGATTCGTTTAAAAGATGCTCAAGGGAATTGGTTATCTGATTATACGAAATATATTGCAGGAGCTTATGGCAATATTGGGGTTAGTGCAGGGACAAACTATTTCGGAAATGATTTTGCTAAAACCGGAACTGAGGTTCAAAATATCGCTGCAGGTGTTCCCATCGCTACTGGTGTGGATACAGCCTATCAGTTAGGTGCACCGTGGAAATCAATCCCGCAAGATAGCGCACTAAAAACCGGTTATCAAGTATTTGCTGGAAATGAATTACCATATATGCAACTGAAGGCAACGCCAGAGACCTGGAATATTTATCAAGACGATAGTCGCAGTAGTTTTGAAACAGACTATACGCTAAGTGAGATTCCAACCGCTACGGATTACGGAACAGTATATGTAACGTATCCGAATGGGCAAGAAGCAACCATGCCGTTTACTTCTACTGCAAATAAAACAGCAACAGGGCACTTATCTATTCCTAGAGACACCTTACCATCTGTCTTGAATGATGTGTCGGGGTCAATCAAAACCTATACGACAGGGATGGTCGCGATTAATGAAGCTCCTGGACCAATGCAAGGTCTACCTTCTGTCGACTATACAGTGAATGTTAAAGTTTATAACTTAGGTGCTACACCAATTGCTCAATCAATCAGAAAAGATGCAACTTGGACAAAAACAGCTGCTTCATTAGTCAAAGATCCAATCATTCTACCGGGGCATACAGCAGTATATGAATTTGTAGATGGTACACCAGATACTTCTAAAGCTGGCCTGCAATACATTAAAGTTCGCATGACGGATAGCGATGAACCGACACAGACAAAAATTATTGAAGTACCATTAAATGTTACAACAGTTGTGCCGCCAACTACTGGTCTAACCGTTGCTGCAAATGATTTCACGATAAGAAAAAGTGGACTAACAAATGCGACAGAAGAGCAAATCAAGCAAATGATTTTAAAAAATTCAAATGCTATCGGCTGGGACAATACCACTGGATTAACAACCGATATCACACTCTCTGTTACAGCTACTACGTTAACGCCAATGTCTGATTCTGGTACGTATACAGCAACAATACGTGCAACGAAAGGTTCAACAACGGCCCAGACAACAATCAATATTACAGTTGGTTCTGGCTTAGATGCTATTGGAGTTTTGCAGAATGTGACATTAGGAACAGGAGCAGAGCACTGGACAGCAGCACGATTAAAAACAGCTGTTAA
The DNA here is from genome assembly GCF_028128615.1 of Enterococcus sp. 5H. Lineage (GTDB taxonomy): Bacteria > Bacillota > Bacilli > Lactobacillales > Enterococcaceae > Enterococcus_L. Next base: position 377,149 of record NZ_AMDP01000019.1, read on the forward strand.
TCAAGTACGAGTAGATGATACCGAGATCACTGACTATTCTGTGACACTGCTTGAGGCGCCAACGACGAAGCGCATAACAAAAGCACCGGAACCAACAGTACCAATGCTGGTGAAAGTCACAGATAATCAAAATCCATCTAATACAGTAGAAGTTGAAGTGCCAGTTATGGTGACATGGGGGAATGCAATTGCATTTGGTGGTAGTAATACAAATGTGAACACACCAAATGCGCAATCAAGTTTCGCATTATCAATTCATGAAGATAGTGCTGGAACGCCAAGACTTGTCTCTGGATATGGAAATTTACCAAAAGCAAATGAAGGAACACCATTATCCAGCGCTATGGGAGCACAACCTTATTATCAAATTACGCATTATGATCTGTCAGCACAAGGAACGGGTGTTAACAATGCCAAAGAAGTAACCGATGGACCAAATATTGCAGGAGATGTGACTTTCCAAGGTTTAGGAACAAATACACCAGCCCAATTAGTGGATACATTTGGAACTGATGGTCAGTTGGCTGTCAACTATGGTGATATTCTTCGTCTCTATGTGAAAGATGGGCAGCGTGCTTTGTATACAAATAATATCGGTCCAACAGAATTATTAGGTGGAGTACCTAATGATGAAACAATCTTTGTGGTTGTAACAAAAACAGGATTTGTTCCATTGTACTTCAATCAATTAGATGCAAAAGATATTTCGATTTCTTCTGAATTAACAAGTACGCAAACAGGATATGATGATAGCTACCCAAGCATTAGTTCGTACTTCACTCTGCCAAACGGTGTACCAGGAACAAATTATACCAGAGTAACATCAGCTGGGTTTAAAACCTATCCTAAGTTGAATTTAGCAGTTGGTGAAGAAGACACAGGTAGTGTTTACGTAACTGAATCAACAACTACTACAAGTGATAAATACTTGAAATACGCTTATGATGTTACATTCATCGGTTCAGGACCAGAATTACAAATTGTTGAACCACTTGCGCCATTGAGTTTTGGAACGCAAAAAATTAAGTCGCACACACAAGAAATTAAACGAACAGATCCAAATTGGGGCTTTACAGTACTTGATAGCCGCTTAGTTAAAAATGGCTGGGTCATCCAGGCTAAAATGGAAAATCCGTTCGAGACAGGTAGCGAAGGAAATGTCAAAGAGCTTAAAGGAGCTGCTCTTCAATTGAAACAAACAGGTAGCAACTTAACCTTAAATGAAGATTTTCAAACGATTTACCAAAAAGATACTCCAAGTGCGAATAATCTCGTGTCGTGGAACGTGGATGAAGGTTTCTTCTTGCAAGTGCCATCAGGAGCGATTGACAAAGATGCGACCTATAGCAGCCGAGTAGACATGATTTTAACGAATGCACCTACAGAATAGGAGGGACGATGGGATGAAGAAAAGAATAAAGTATGTAATTGTCTTCCTTAGTACGTTCCTTCTCGTTCTTGTAACGCCTAATGTGGTGTTAGGAGCTGAAAGTGCAGAAATGGATAGTCAAGTAGGTATAAGATTTGAAAACGACTATACACCAACGTCATCTAGCGAATCAGAAGAAATACCTGAAGGAAAAACCCCTGAAAAAGTACCGCCAGCAACAATAAAACCTGTTGGCGGTCAATCAGGAAAATTATTGAATACCGGAGAACTTGTTACTGCTGGACTTAGTCTGACGGGGATGTTCTTAATCGGTGCAGTACTTGTACTGTTTTATTACAAACGTAGGAAAGAGCAACACAAAAATAAATAAAAAAAGAATATGGAGAGATAATTATAATGAAATCAATCAAATTAATGAGTTTAGGTTTAGTAATGTTTAGTGCAGTAACTTTAGGAGCGCCATTTGCGCAAGCTGCTGATCCAGTAGCTTCTACAGACGCAGATGTAAAATTTGTAGAAGATAAAGACCCAGTAAACCCAGAAACTCCCGAAGTTGTAGATCCGACGAAACCAACTGAACCTGGAAAAGAAGTAGAACCTGGCGATAACGGTAACGGTGGTAATGGAACGAAATCATTCAATATCAATTGGGTGTCAAATTTCAAATTTGGCGAAATTAAAATCGGCAGCTCAACAATGACAGCTTTCTCAGCTCCAACAACATTAACTTGGAAAGACGGAACAACTCCAACAACTGGATTAGCGAACTTTTTACAAGTAACAGATAACCGTGGAACAAACGCAGGTTGGAATGTTGCAGTTGCAGGAACTCCTTTTTATGAATTAGATGGAGATGGAGAAAAAGTTTCACCAGAAGTAACATTGAATGGTGCAAGCATTACTTTAAATGAAGCGCAAATCATTGGTGATACAACTACAACAGAAGCTGCTGCTTTAGCGCCAACTGCTTTAAGCACAGGTGTGGATATTTTAGGAACTGGTTCACCATATACTGTCTTGAATGCAGAAGCTGGTAAAGGTCAAGGAACTTGGGCAGTATCTTGGGGAGCAGATACGGATAAAACGACATTAAAAGAAAATGCTGGTGTTCAATTATCTGTACCAGTTACAGCACAACCTAAAGCAGATAAAAGCTACCGTTCAACATTAACTTGGACATTAGCAGCTACACCAACTAACTAAAAATCAAACTAAAGAACAGAAATAGGAGAGAATATTATGAAAAAAATGACTCTATTAAGTTTAGGAATTATCAGTTTTAGCGCACTAACATTAGGAGCACCAGCCGCTTTTGCGGATACAACAACGCCAGAAGCCGAATCAGAAGCAACCGTACTATTTAGTGCAAATGATGATGGTGAAGAAGTTGTTGAACCGCCAGTTGAAGGTGGTGGAGAAGGTGGCGTTGTTGATCCAGAAGGCAGCGATGGAAATAATGGAGATGGAAATGCTAGTTTTAATATTGCTTGGGTGTCAAATTTCCGTTTCAATGAAAAAAATGACTTGGGACAAGATGTACCGATTAAGTTAAATGGTAATGGTATGCAATTATGGGCTAAAGGAACAAAATTAACGTTGAAGCATAAAGATGCAGCAGATAGTGTCTATGAAAATATTCCAAACTTTATCCAAGTGGTGGATAACCGCGGTAAATTAAGTGGCTGGAACGTTAGTGTTTCTGCATCAAACTTTACTGGCAAGGATGAAAATGATGTTGTATCAACACTAAATGGTGCTGTTTTAAGCTTGAATCAACCAGTATTGAGTGGACCGGAAGGTGTCGCAGCACCTAGCGCATTTGCGAATAAGTTAGAACTAGGCGCGGATGCGGCTACTTTAATGAGTGCAGATGCAGCATTAAAAGCTGGGACAGGATCATGGACAATGAAATTTGGTGAAGAAGAGCAGACATCAGTTGCGTATAAAACATTAGTAGATGGAACAGGGGTTAAACTAGATATCCCGGCGAAAGCCCAACCTAAAGCAGGTGTTCCATACAAATCAACTCTAACGTGGATCTTGTCTGACGGACCCGCATCATAATAATGCAATAGTAGGAAAAATAGAAATCAGGGTTGAATCTCTACCCTGATTTTCAACTAAACAATTTGGAGGAAACAAACAATGAAAAAACTAGGAATTGCAGCAATCGGATTAATTAGTGCCAGTATTTTAGGTGGATATAGCGTTCAAGCAGAAGAGGATTACCCGGCAAGAGCAACTACGGATGCAACTGTTGTTTTAGAAGCTGATAATGGTGGTGACGAAGGTGAGAAGCCTGTAGGCCCTGGCGGCGGTGATGGTGGTGACAATGGTGGTGAAATCGATCCAGAAAATCCTGGACCAGGTGTTGTTGATCCAGGTCAAAATACATCTTTACGTTTGAGCTTATTAACAGCGTTTGACTTCGGTACAATTAAAATGTCAGGTAATACACAAGATTACACAGCGAAATTACCTACGCCGAATTTTGAAGGAGTTGGAGAAAAAGCTCGTCCAAACTTTGCGCAAGTAACGGATAACCGTGGTAATAACGCTGGCTGGGCATTAACAGCGAAAATTTCAAAACAATTTACAAATAATTTATCTGTTTTGAACGGAAGTACTATTACATTAGAAAATGCTTGGGCTCAAGCGCAAGCAGCAGATAATGCTGAATTTAAGCCAAATGTTGTTAAACCAGTTGTTTTAACAGCTGACAATGCTTCGTTGATTGCAAATGCGGATAAAGATAAAGGTATGGGAACTTGGAATATCTTATACGGAACTCTTTTAGAAAGTGATAAAACTACATTAGGTGATGCAGCTAATAGTGTTCACTTAACTATTCCAGGATCAGTTAAAAAAGAAGCAGGACTATACACGGCTGAAATCGAATGGACATTATATAATACACCAACTGTTTAAAAAATGATTGACTATTCAGGAGAAAGTAATAGGATGTAAATTCTATTCTTTCTCTATTTAAAGGAAGTGAAAGAATGAAAAAAGGATTTCTATTTAGTACGTGTTTGTTAGCTATTGCAATGCTTCCTATCGCAGCATCGGCAGAAGATGGTGGCAGTATTGAATCAAATGCTTATGTCAGTATTGAAAAAAATGATGGTTCAGAAATCGAAAAACCTGTTAATCCTGTTAATCCAACAAAACCAGTCAAACCAGTACCGGAAATTGATGGAGAAGAAAACCCGCATCCGCCTAGTACTAAAGGCCCGTTGAGTATTAATTATGTTTCTAATCTACGCTTTGGAAGTCAAAAAGCTCAAGGAAATGATGCTGTCTATCAAGTGAAACCGGATCAAGTAATGGATGATGAGGAAAACGTTATTGAAGTGCCTAACTATATCCAAATTACGGATAACCGCGGAACGAATGTAGGCTGGCGTTTAACAGTTAAGCAAAATGGTGCTTTTAAAAATGGTAGTAACGATTTAGCTGGAACTGAATTAGTCTTCACAAATCCTGTGTTAAGTGCCAAATCTGGGAAAACAGAAACTGCACCAATTGCGGCTTCGACCTTCACTTTAACGGCAGATGGGCAAGAAGCGCTAGTAATGAATGCTGAAGCGGATCACGGTATGGGGACTTGGGTAGACCGTTTTGGAGAAACCAGCAATCAATCTAAAAGTAGTATTCAATTAAAAATTCCTGGCGATTCTAAAAAAGTTGCAGGATTGTATAAAACAAGCCTTGTGTGGACGCTAAGTGACAGTCCCCAGCAATAAATAGTGTGTCACGAAAATACATCTGAATAAACGGCAGGAGCAGAAGTAACTAACCACACTTCGTTTTGATGACACCAATTTCTAAAAGTGAAAGCTCTAAGAATTGAAAGCTTCGGAAATAAGCTGGGATTGCTTTTTTCACCGTTTATTCGGATTTTAAGTGTGCAGCGAAACTAGTTTTTAGTTTTGCCTCACACTCAATAAGTTCATATTTAAATAAACTCGTAGTTATTGTACAAGTGGATACATACATTTTTTTATAGAAGCTTGTACTTAAAGGGGAATTGACTCACGAGTAAAAGAGAAAGGTTTTACAGCGCTTAAATATAAGTGCTATAAAATAAAACAAAAATGGAGGAAAGTTATTATGAAAAAAAGTAACAAAGTATCTGGTGTTTTCTTAGGAGTGGTAGCGTTATTAGCTATGGTAAGTTTGATGTTTACAGGGGGACAAAAAACAGAGGCAGCTTCGTATTTGAGCAACTTGACTGTTAAAGAAAGTTCAGATGGCTATGTTGTTCGCTACAATGTCGGGCAGGTTCAAACAGGGGCTTCAATTCATCTGTCAATCATGAGTCAACAAGGAAAAATACTTGCCGACAAAGGAATCATCGAAATACCTAAAAAAGCAGGAATGTATGAGTATGAGATTAGTAAACAAGATATCAAACTTAACGAAGGCTTCATTATTGAATATCAATCTACAAACAATAAAATTTTAGCTGGATTTGGTAAACATTTAGTTAGTATTAACGGGATAAATTATTTCTAATTTGTTTTATAGTTCGATTTATTGAAAAATAAGCAGAAGTTCACGAAAATTGTTTATCAAACTTTCGTGAATTTCAATTTGTTTTTGAAAAAAATCAAGAACACTAACAAAAAAATATGTGCTGACCAATATTGTTTAAACATTCATGTTTATCTATTATTTATCACAGAAAACGAAGATAAAAATATAAATAAAACACTAAAGTGAAATGAGAACGCTGTAATGTTCATTTTCAGTTTTTAGAATATAGTAATATGATTTTACAAGTTAAATATTTAAAAGAAATATCAATAGAACTTCATTGTTAGGTTGTTAAAAATTTTGTTTTTATATAAAAGGAGTGAGACGACCATTTCTAATAGTTAAACAATACATACACAATTTGATTTTTAAAAATAAACAAAAAAATTATGTGAACATAACTAAAACATACGCTAACTATGGAAAGCTTAATTTGATAAGAAAAGGAGAAAACAGTATGAAACGATTAATACCTACTATTTTTATGATTATTGGCGTTATTTCAATTGGGTTTGGAGGAGGACATAATGCTTTTGCTGAAGAAATGAGTTTTTCTGTTGAAGCAAAAATCCCGGAAAATCAACGAGATAAAACAAAAACATATTTTGATTTAAGTGTTAAACCAGGCGAAGTGGAACAACTTGAAGTTGAGTTGAAAAATAATACAGATAAAGAAGTAACTGTGCTAATTCACTCAAACACTGCAATTACAAACGACAATGGTGTCATTGACTACGGCGCAGAAGATCCTAAACTGGACAGTACTTTAAAATATCCTTTTTCAAAAATATCAAAAGTAGAGCCGGAAGTTAAACTTGAAGCAAAAGAAGTCAAAACGATTAATGTACAAGTTGATGTTCCAACAGAGTCGTTTAGCGGAATTATCTTGGGGGGCTTACATTTTACACAGAAAGAAGACAAAGCTGAAGGTAGTAAAGAATCTGGTGTACAAATTGAAAATAAATTTGCTTACGTGGTCGGTGTTCGCTTGTCAGAAAACGATGATTCAGTAACGCCGGATTTACAATTAATTGATGCTAAAGCAGGTCAAAGAAATTACCGTAATACCGTTTTAGGAACATTGCAAAACCCGACAACCCGTATTTTAGGAAACATCACAGTAACAGCAGATGTTTTTGCCGCGGATAATAAAGAAACACCTATTTACCATAATAAACAAGAAAACTTAAACATGGCACCTAATTCTAGTTTTGATTACGGTATTCCAACAGCAAACAAACCATTTAGAACAGGTAAATATGTGCTGAAAATGACTGCTGAAGCAGCCGGAGAAAAATGGGAATTTGAAAAAGAATTCGAAATTAAAGCTGATGAAGCGAAAAAGTTCAATGACGAAGCAGTAGAATTGGCAGAAGAGCAAAATGACTACATGATGTACTTCATTATCGGTGGCTCTATCTTATTAGTAGTGATTATTGGGCTAGTAATCTGGATGATGCGTCAAAGAAAGAAACATCTGGAAGAATTAAGAAGACAAGAAGCTCGCAAAAAAGCTAAACGTATTCGCAGAAAAAGAGAACAATTAAACGGCAGTAAAAAAAGCACTTCAGAAAAAAAGTAAAAACGAAGTAACTGCCAAGTGTTGTTTGCTTTAATGAAGTTAATTAAACAGAGTACTAGATAAAACAGTTCAATAGTTTTATCTAGTGTTTTTTTTGTATAGCTAGAGGTGTTATGTTGAATGTATTAGCTTCCTAAGCACTTTTACTTTCTTATTTAGGTCAGAATTTGTACAATTAATTAAAGGAGTTGATACAATATGCCTGATATTATACGTGTTTATCTAATAGAAGATGAGTTTGTTTATAGAAAAAAACTTCATGATTATATTTTTTCACTTCAAGAAACGCCTTTTCAGTCTACGTTGCATATTATTTCAATAGAAGAACTAGATGCTTTTTTTAATAAAGAGATAGAAGAACTAACTATTGATGACAATGATGTTTTTATTATTGATATTGACTTGAACACACATTTTTCAGGAATTGATATGGCTAAAAAGATTAGACAAAAAAACAAACACAGCTTCATTGTTTTTTTAACTAATTTAGAAAGCAAAGGCATTGAAATTATTAATCAAAATATTAATGCTACTTCTTATCTAATCAAAGGCATGGGACTGGATCAGCGAATGGTAGAAAATCTTTTTTCTACTATTAAAAAAGAAATTGTAAACAGAACCCAAGATACGGAAGAATACATTTCTTTAAAAAAATTCGGAAAAACAGTCTTTGTAAAATATAAAGACATTCTCTATATTCAATCTGCCTCTGGTATGCGAAACATGTTAGTGGTTAAGACGGTTCAATCTGAACAAATAATAGAAGGCTCTATCAATAAATTGAAAGAGCAGATAGATGTTCGTTATTTATACACAGATCTGCGTTCGTATATTATTAATTTAACTCATGTTTCGTCATTAAGCCGTTCTGAAGGGTTGATTGTTTTTGATGAAGGTAGTGAATTAGAAGTCGGTTCAAGAATTATCAATAAATTGAAAAGTGCTCTATAAAAGGAGGGAAATCATGGGGTTACCACTGGAAGTATTGTTGCTCTCTTTGAATTATATTCAGGTTTTGTGGCTGTTAGGGTATAAAAAATATTTTAGTTTTCGACAAGTGATTTTTCTGACAGCTTATATTTTTGTTCAATTAGTTGTTTACTATGTATTTAGAGATACTAGAGCAGTTAATCTGCTGATCTTTTTTGTAGTTCTTGAGTTTTATTTTCTTATTCGTTTTTTACAAAGTTGGATATTGGCAGCATTATATTTTCTTTTGCAAAATACGATGATGCTTATTGCAGGGTTAATTACATGGGATTCATTTTTTATTTTATGGATCAGACAAGCGATTACGACAGAACAATATAAACTTTTTGATGACGCAGCGTGGATTTTGCAGCAACTTGTTTTATTTGGTCTCATTATGGTTACGAAAAAAATAAGTGCTAAGTATAATATTTTTGAATCTGTTTCTCAGTTGCAGAAAAAATATATTACACAATCTATTCTATGTATTGCGCTACTCTATTCGCTAAACGTGATTCGGACGATTAGCTTAGTGCAACTACAAATTGTTAAGTTCGCGTATTTAACTGTGATGTCTTTAGCTTTCACAGCCGTTTTTTGTTACATTATCTATCTGATTAGTCAGTTTTATCAACAGCAGCAAAGCATTCGACTTCTTTCACAAAAATCCTTTCAAGAAGAAGAAAAACTGCATTTGGCTAATGAATTTAGACATGATTACCGAAATATCCTAGTAAGTCTGTCAACCTATTTGGAACAAGATCAAATTGCGGAGGCTCGTAAGTATGTTTCTTCAATTGTTGAATATTCTAATTCTTTCACGGAATCAGATGACTTCTCTCAGGTGACAGCGATAAAGAGTCCGCCGATTCAAGGATTGCTGATTAAGTTTCTGGAAAGTTGTCGTGAGAAAAAAATTCCCGTACAACTTATAGTGAAACAAGAAATATCTGAGTTTGATATTACGATTAATCTATTGGATTTTATTCGTTGTTTTTCAATTTTATTGGATAATGCAGTGGAAGCATCTGAGGGTGTTGAAAGACCGTTAATCGAAGTGACGTTAGATATTCATGAACAATCGACTTTGATAGAAGTCAGAAATGCATATGAAGGCAGCCTTTCTATTAGCCAATTGCTTAAAAATAATTTTACAACAAAAAAAGGCCATCAAGGAAAAGGACTTCATATTTTTACTAAGTTACTAAAACAGTATCGAAAAGCTTCCTATGGTTTTGATCTAGAATCTGGTTTTTTTGTAGCGAGTTTCTCATTGCCGAAAAGTGAGTAACAGTTAAATTCTTTTGATAGTAGTTTTTGAAAAAGTTCAAAAAGCGAATATGCGCTTGCTTTTGCTATGTTTCGTTATCGGATGGCAAAAATGCAAAGTGTAATTCGCTTTTTACTATTTATTGCGCTAAAAATTATATGAAAAATAATAAAGGAAAAATTGAGTATTTTGACTTGAGTGAAACTAATGAAAGAAACTCTGAAAAAAAGTGAAAAAAACCTTGCTATTGCTGTGTTTCTGTAATATAATTACAAAGGTGCTGTTTACAGAAGTGTGAAAAGCATTGATAAATCAAGGTTTTGGTTTATCGGCTAAGAAACGAGAGGTTGCGACACGCCCGGACGCTTTGCCACGAACGAGCGTGACGGAAAAATTTTCGTGGAGCTATGTCTACTTTCAAAATAGGCGAAGGAGGGAACAAGATGGCAAAACAAAAGATTCGTATCCGTTTAAAAGCGTATGAACACCGTATTTTAGATCAATCAGCGGATAAAATTGTGGAAACAGCAAAAAGAACTGGAGCTGACGTATCAGGTCCGATTCCATTACCAACAGAACGCTCGCTTTACACAGTTATTCGTGCGACTCATAAATACAAAGATTCTCGCGAACAATTCGAAATGCGTACTCACAAACGTCTAATCGACATTGTGAACCCAACACCAAAGACAGTTGATGCTTTAATGAAGCTTGACTTACCGTCTGGTGTAAATATTGAAATCAAACTATAAAATTAAGATGATGGAGGTGTACTCATGACCAAAGGAATCTTAGGGAAAAAAGTGGGAATGACACAAATCTTTACTGAGTCTGGTGAATTAATTCCAGTAACAGTAGTTGAAGCTACGCCAAACGTAGTTTTACAAGTAAAAACTGTTGAAACTGACGGTTACGAAGCTGTTCAAGTTGGTTACCAAGACAAACGTGAAGTTTTATCAAACAAACCTGCGAAAGGTCATGTTGCAAAAGCAAACACGGCTCCTAAGCGCTTCATTAAGGAATTCAAAAATGTTGAGCTGGGAGAATACGAAGTAGGAACAGAAATTAAGGTAGATGTTTTCCAAGCAGGAGACATTATTGATGTTACAGGAACAACAAAAGGTAAAGGATTCCAAGGCGTTATCAAACGTCACGGACAAAGCCGCGGACCAATGTCTCACGGTTCTCGTTACCACCGTCGTCCTGGGTCAATGGGTCCAGTAGCACCTAACCGTGTATTTAAAAATAAACGTTTAGCCGGCCGTATGGGTGGCAACCGCGTAACAATTCAAAATCTTGAAGTTGTTAAAGTGGACGTTGAAAGAAATGTAATCCTAATTAAAGGAAACATTCCTGGAGCGAAAAAATCATTAATCACAATCAAATCAGCTGTGAAAGCTAAATAAGTATAGGGGAAGGAGGAACTAAGGAATGCCGAATGTAGCATTATTTAAACAAGATGGAACTCAAAATGGTGAAATCACATTAAACGAAGAAATTTTCGGAATTGAACCAAATGAAACTGTTGTCTACGATGCAATCATCATGCAACGCGCTTCATTAAGACAAGGAACACACTCAGTAAAACACCGCGGAGAAGTTCGTGGCGGCGGCCGTAAACCATGGCGTCAAAAAGGTACTGGTCGTGCTCGTCAAGGTTCAATCCGTTCACCACAATGGCGTGGAGGTGGCGTAGTTTTCGGACCAACACCACGTTCTTACAGCTACAAACTTCCTAAAAAAGTTCGTCGCTTAGCAATGAAATCTGTATTATCAGATAAAGTTGCTGAAAGTAACTTGGTAGCTGTTGAAGGATTAAGCTTCGACGCACCAAAAACAAAAGAATTTAAACAAGTTCTTACAAACTTATCTATTGATACGAAAGTATTAGTTGTTCTAGAAACTGGAAATGATTTTGCAGCATTATCTGCACGTAATTTACCAAACGTTTCTGTAGTAACTTCTGATAACGTAAGTGTTCTAGATATCGTTTCTAATACAAAGGTATTGGCAACACAAACTGCTCTTACTCAAATTGAGGAGGTGCTTGCATAATGAACTTACTAGACGTAATCAAACGCCCAGTGATCACTGAAAAATCCATGCTTGCTATGGACGAAAAGAAATACACTTTCGAAGTTGACACTCGCGCAAACAAAACTTTAGTAAAACAAGCTGTTGAAGCAGCATTTGATGTTAAAGTTAAAAACGTAAACATCATTAACGTGCGTCCAAAATTCAAACGCATGGGTAAATATGCAGGATATACTAAAAAACGTCGCAAAGCTGTTGTGACTTTAACAAACGATTCAAAAGAAATTCAAATTTTCGATGCTGCTGAATAAGCAGACCATGTTTAATTACTAAATGGGAGGGAAAAAGACGTGGCGATTAAAAAGTACAAACCTACCACAAATGGCCGTCGTAATATGACAACGTCTGATTTCGCAGAAATCACGACTTCAACACCAGAAAAAACGTTATTGGCGCCATTAAAAAACCATGCCGGTCGTAACAACAACGGTCGTATCACTGTTCGTCATCAAGGTGGCGGTCACAAACGTCAATACCGTTTGATTGACTTCAAACGTAATAAAGACAACGTCGTAGCAGTTGTTAAAACTATCGAGTATGATCCAAATCGTTCTGCTAACATCGCGTTAGTACACTACGAAGATGGAGTTAAAGCATACATCTTAGCACCAAAAGGATTGGAAGTTGGCATGCGCCTTGTTTCTGGTCCAGAAGCAGATATTAAAGTAGGGAACGCATTACCATTGGAAAACATTCCAGTAGGTACTGTTGTTCACAACATTGAAATGAAACCTGGTAAAGGCGGACAATTAATTCGTTCAGCTGGAACAAGTGCTCAAGTACTTGGTAAAGAAGGCAAATACGTATTAATCCGTTTAAACTCTGGCGAAGTTCGTATGATCTTAGCAACTTGCCGTGCAACAATCGGCGCTGTTGGTAACGAACAACACGAATTAATCAACATTGGTAAAGCCGGCCGTTCTCGTTGGATGCGTAAACGCCCAACAGTTCGTGGTAGCGTAATGAACCCTAACGATCACCCACACGGTGGTGGTGAAGGTAAACAACCAATCGGACGTAAAGCGCCCGTATCACCTTGGGGACAACCAGCTATCGGCTTGAAAACTCGTAATAAAAAAGCTAAATCAGACAAACTTATCGTTCGTCGTCGTACTAAATAATTTTTTTGACCATGTGTCGTACATTTTGAGAGGAGGTTCACCATGGGTCGTAGTTTGAAAAAAGGGCCTTTCGCTGATGATCATTTGATGAAGAAAGTCGAAGCTCAACAAGGTGCCGAAAAGAAAAAAGTAATTAAAACTTGGTCACGCCGTTCTACAATTTTTCCACAATTTGTTGGATTTACAATTGCTGTGTATGATGGACGTAAACACGTTCCTGTATACATCCAAGAAGATATGGTAGGACATAAATTAGGTGAATTTGCACCAACTAGAACTTATCGTGGCCATGCTGCCGACGATAAAAAAACTAGACGTTAATTTTGAGGGGAGGAAATGCAAATGTCAGAACAAATTACATCAGCTAAGGCAACTGCAAAAACAGTTCGCACTTCACCTCGTAAAGCCCGTTTAGTAATCGATCTTATCAGAGGTAAAAGCGTTGCGGATGCAATTTCAATCTTGAAATTCACTCCAAACAAATCAGCTGGAATCATTGAGAAAGTCTTAATGTCAGCAGTTGCTAACGCTGAAAATAACTTTGACTTAGACGTTGAAAACTTAGTAGTATCTGAAGCATTTGTTAACGAAGGACCAACAATGAAACGCTTCCGTCCACGTGCAAAAGGTTCAGCATCACCAATTAACAAACGTACAAGTCATCTTACAGTAGTAGTATCAGAAAAATAATCTGTGTCTTTAAAACAGATCAAGATATGAGGAAGGATCATTAGTCTTTTACTTTAACGTTTAAGAATAATGAGAACCAGACCTCAAGAGATTAAGAGGAGGGACAATCAGTGGGTCAAAAAGTACATCCAATTGGAATGCGTGTAGGCATCATCCGCGACTGGGATGCAAAATGGTATGCTGAAAAAGAGTATGCTGAGTTCTTACACGAAGATTTAAGAATCCGTAAATTTATCGCGACAAAACTTGCTGATGCCGCTGTGTCTACAATTGAGATCGAGCGCGCTGCAAATCGTGTGAACATTTCAATCCACACAGCTAAACCAGGTATGGTTATCGGTAAAGGCGGATCTGAAGTCGAAAACCTAAGAAAAGAATTAAACAAATTGTCTGGCAAACGAGTTCACATCAACATCGTTGAAATCAAAAAACCAGATTTAGATGCAAAATTAGTAGGCGAAGGAATTGCACGTCAATTAGAAAACCGTGTTGCTTTCCGTCGTGCTCAAAAACAAGCGATCCAACGCACTATGCGTTCAGGCGCTAAAGGAATCAAAACACAAGTATCAGGTCGTTTAAACGGTGCTGATATCGCTCGTTCAGAAGGTTACTCTGAAGGTACAGTTCCACTTCATACTTTGCGTGCAGATATTGATTACGCATGGGAAGAAGCAGACACAACTTACGGAAAATTAGGAGTTAAAGTGTGGATTTACCGTGGAGAAATTCTTCCAGCGAAAAAAAACACTGAGAAAGGAGGGAAATAATCATGTTAGTACCTAAACGTGTAAAACACCGTCGTGAATTTAGAGGTAAAATGCGTGGTGAAGCCAAAGGCGGAAAAGAAGTAGCATTTGGTGAATGGGGTTTACAAGCAACAGAATCTCACTGGATTACTAACCGTCAAATCGAAGCTGCCCGTATTGCGATGACTCGTTACATGAAACGTGGCGGGAAAGTATGGATTAAAATTTTCCCTCATAAATCATATACAAGTAAAGCTATCGGTGTTCGTATGGGTAAAGGTAAAGGGGCTCCTGAAGGCTGGGTATCACCAGTTAAACGTGGCAAGATCATGTTTGAAATCGCAGGCGTACCTGAAGAAGTAGCTCGTGAAGCTCTTCGTCTTGCATCCCACAAATTACCGGTCAAAACTAAGATTGTAAAACGTGAGGAAATGGGTGGTGAATCGAATGAAGGTTAAAGAAATCAGAGAATTAACCACTGCCGAAATGCTTGAAAAAGAAAAGCAATTCAAAGAAGAATTGTTTAATCTTAGATTCCAACTAGCAACAGGTCAATTAGAAAACACTGCACGTATTAAAGAAGTACGTCAATCGATTGCACGCATCAAAACAGTATTGCGTGAACAAGCTAACTAATAGTGGAAGGAGGCCAAACGCGTATGACTGAAGAAAGAAATCAACGCAAAGTTTACCAAGGTCGTGTTGTTTCAGACAAAATGGATAAAACTATCACTGTTGTCGTAGAAACAAAGAAAAACCACCCTATTTACGGTAAACGCATGAAATATTCTAAAAAATACAAAGCTCATGATGAAAACAACACTGCAAAAGTTGGTGACATCGTAAGAATCATGGAAACTCGTCCATTATCAGCTACAAAACGTTTCCGTTTACTAGAGGTAGTCGAAGAAGCAGTTATTATCTAATAAAACGAGATTTTCCTATATAGATTGAAACATAAAATCTGAAAGGGGGATACACATCGTGATCCAACAAGAAAGCCGATTAAAAGTTGCAGACAACTCAGGTGCTCGTGAAATCTTAACGATTAAAGTACTAGGTGGTTCTGGACGTAAAACTGCTAATATTGGTGACGTGATTGTTGCTACGGTCAAACAAGCAACGCCAGGTGGAGTTGTTAAAAAAGGTGAAGTAGTAAAAGCCGTTATCGTTCGTACAAAATCAGGAGCTCGTCGTACTGACGGTTCTTATATTAAATTTGATGAAAATGCTGCGGTGATTATCCGTGATGATAAGAGCCCACGTGGAACTCGTATCTTCGGTCCTGTTGCACGTGAATTACGTGAAAACAACTTCATGAAGATCGTTTCTCTAGCACCAGAAGTATTATAATCAGGACACGTATCAAAGGAGGTGCGAAACCGTAATGTTTGTTAAAAAAGGCGATAAAGTAAAAGTTATCACTGGTAAAGACAAAAATAAAGAAGGCGTTGTATTAGCAGCGTTTCCTAAAAAAGACAAAGTCATCGTTGAAGGTGTCAACATCATGAAAAAACACCAAAAACCTAGCCAAGCAGCGCCACAAGGCGGAATCTTGGAAGTCGAAGCGCCAATTCATGTTTCTAATGTAATGGTAGTTGACGGTACAGGTGTAGCTGGTCGTGTTGGCTACAAAGAAGTCGATGGTAAAAAAGTCCGTGTTTCTAAAAAAACCGGTGAAGTCTTAGATAAATAGATTAAAAGGAAGGAGGGGCTTACTAAATGAACCGCCTGAAAGAAAAGTATATTAAAGAAATTACTCCATCATTAGTGGAAAAATTTAATTATAGTTCAGTTATGCAAACACCTAAAGTTGATAAAATCGTTATTAACATGGGTGTGGGTGACGCTGTATCAAACGCAAAAAACTTAGATAAAGCTGTTGAAGAATTAGGCTTGATCACTGGTCAAAAACCATTAATCACTAAAGCTAAGAAATCAATCGCTGGATTCCGTCTTCGTGAAGGAATGCCAATCGGTGCGAAAGTTACTTTACGCGGAGAAAGAATGTACGAATTTTTAGATAAATTAGTATCAGTTTCTCTACCTCGTGTACGTGACTTCCACGGTGTAAGTAAAAAAGCCTTTGATGGACGTGGTAACTACACTTTAGGTATTAAAGAACAATTAATCTTCCCAGAAGTTGATTACGATTTAGTAGATAAAGTACGCGGCATGGACATCGTTATTGTTACAACAGCGAACACAGATGAAGAATCTCGTGAGTTGTTGGCACAATTAGGTATGCCATTCCAAAAATAAAATAAGGAGGCGAACTACGTGGCTAAAAAATCAATGATTGCTAAAAACAAACGCCCTGCAAAACATTCAACACAAGCGTATACTCGTTGTGAACGTTGCGGACGTCCACATTCAGTTTATCGTAAATTTCATCTTTGCCGTATTTGCTTCCGCGAACTTGCCTATAAAGGTCAAATTCCCGGCGTGAAGAAAGCTAGCTGGTAAACAAGTAAACTCGCATAAAGGAGGTAAATAGTTCAATGGTCATGACAGATCCAATTGCAGATTTTTTAACTCGCATTCGTAATGCAAACATGGTTAAACATGAAAGCTTAGAAGTGCCTGCATCAAAAATCAAACGTGATATCGCTGAAATCCTGAAACGTGAAGGATTCGTACGCGATGTAGAATATATTGAAGATGACAAACAAGGCGTGATTCGTGTTTTCCTTAAATACGGTAAAAACGAAGAACGTGTTATCACTAACTTAAAACGTATCTCTAAACCAGGCTTACGTGCTTATGTCAAATCTGATGAAGTACCTAAAGTATTAAATGGTCTAGGAATCGCGATTATCTCAACTTCTGAAGGTGTTATCACTGATAAAGAAGCAAGAGCTAAAAACATCGGCGGCGAAGTAATCGCCTACGTATGGTAATTTAAAAAAACACACAAGGAGGTGTCTCTAAGTGAGCCGTATTGGTAATAAAATCGTTGTACTTCCTGCTGGCGTTGAAGTCAAACAAGAAGGAAACAACATTACTGTAAAAGGACCTAAAGGTGAATTAACTCGTCAATTCTCTTCAGATATTACAATGAATATCGAAGGAAGCGAAGTAACATTTACTCGTCCAAACGATAGCAAAGACATGAAAACAATCCACGGAACAACTCGTGCTAACTTCAATAACATGGTTGTAGGCGTAAGCACAGGTTTTGAAAAAGGACTTGAACTTATCGGGGTTGGGTACCGTGCTCAAATGCAAGGAACTAAATTAATTCTTAACGTTGGGTACTCTCATCCAGTAGAAATCACACCACCAGCTGGTGTAACTGTAGAAGTACCTTCGAACACACAAGTAGTTGTTAAAGGCGCTAACAAAGAACACGTTGGTGAATTAGCAGCAAACATCCGTGGCGTTCGTCCTCCAGAACCTTATAAAGGCAAAGGAATCCGCTATGTTGGTGAATTCGTACGCCGTAAAGAAGGTAAAACTGGTAAATAATAGCAGCTTGAGAGTTATTTTTCAACACTGTTTGGAAAATAACGATCCGTTGTTTATCGCAGCTTAATAGCTAGCAAATACAAAGAGGTGACAATTGTGATTACAAAACCAGACAAAAACAAAACACGTCAAAAGAGACATCGTCGTGTACGTAACAAAATCTCTGGTACTGCTGAGTGCCCACGCTTGAACGTTTTCCGTTCTAACAAAAACATCTACGCTCAAATTATTGATGACGTAGCGGGTGTAACGCTAGCAAGTGCCTCTGCCTTAGAGAAAGAAATTTCAGGTGGAAACAAAACAGAAACAGCAGCAGCTGTTGGTAAATTAATCGCTGAACGTGCCGCTGAAAAAGGCATTAAAGTAGTAGTCTTTGACCGTGGTGGATACCTTTACCATGGCCGCGTAGCCGCTTTAGCCGAAGCAGCTCGTGAAAATGGACTAGAATTTTAGGAGAAGGAGGAACACCATTCATGGTTTATATTGATCCAAAACACTTGGAATTAGAAGACCGCGTAGTTGCGATCAACCGTGTAACTAAAGTTGTTAAAGGTGGACGTCGTCTACGTTTCGCTGCTTTAGTTGTTGTGGGAGATAAAAACGGACATGTTGGTTTTGGTACTGGTAAAGCTCAAGAAGTACCTGAAGCTATCCGTAAAGCAATCGAAGACGCGAAGAAAAACTTAGTTGAAGTGCCTATGGTTGGTTCTACTATCCCTCACGAAGTGATCGGAGTATTTGGTGGTGGCCGTATTCTTATGAAACCTGCAGTAGAAGGTTCTGGAGTAGCCGCTGGTGGACCAGTTCGTGCCGTATTGGAATTAGCTGGTGTAGCAGATATTACATCAAAATCATTAGGTTCAAACACACCAATCAACGTTGTTCGCGCAACAGTTGAAGGGTTAAAACAACTAAAACGTGCCGAAGAAGTGGCAGCACTTCGTGGTAAATCTGTAGAAGAAATTTTAGGATAAGGAGGACATAAGAATGGCTGAATTAAAAGTAACATTAAAACGCAGCATTATCGGACGTCCTCAAAACCAAAAAGATACAGTAAAAGCATTAGGTTTAGGAAAAGTAAACAGCTCTGTTGTGAAACCTGCTAACGAAGCAATTAAAGGTATGATCAACACTGTATCACATTTAGTGGACGTTGAAGAAGTTTAATTTGCAATAGTACATTGTTTAAGGAGGTGCCAAACCAATGAAACTTCATGAATTGAAACCTGCTGAAGGTTCACGCCAAGTACGTAACCGTGTTGGACGTGGTACTTCATCTGGTAATGGTAAAACATCCGGCCGTGGACAAAAAGGGCAAAAAGCTCGTTCAGGCGGTGGTGTTCGTCTAGGATTTGAAGGGGGTCAAACTCCATTATTCCGTCGTTTACCAAAACGTGGCTTCACTAACATCAACCGTAAAGATTACGCAGTCATCAACTTAGATGTCTTAAATCGTTTCGAAGATGGAACTGAAGTTACACCTGCAGGCTTAATCGAAGCTGGAATCGTGAAAAACGAAAAAGCTGGGATTAAAGTTCTTGCTAACGGTGAATTAACAACTAAAAAATTAACTGTGAAAGCAGCTAAATTCTCTAAAGCAGCAGAAGACGCAATTGTTGCAGCTGGTGGAACAATCGAGGTGATCTAATGTTTAAACTATTAAAAGACGCTTTTAAAGTCAAAGACATTAGATCGAAAATTTTGTTTACTGTATTTATCCTGTTTGTTTTCCGTTTAGGTGCACATATTACTGTACCTGGCGTGAATGCAAAAGGTTTACAGGATTTAAGCAATTTACCATTTTTAAATATGTTGAATATGGTCAGCGGTAGTGCAATGCAAAACTTCTCTATCTTCTCGATGGGGGTTTCGCCTTACATTACAGCATCGATCATCATCCAACTATTACAAATGGATATTGTACCTAAGTTTGTAGAATGGTCAAAACAAGGTGAAGTAGGACGTAAAAAATTGAACCAAGCAACAAGATATCTAACGATTGTCTTGGGTATTGCTCAATCAATGGGGATTACTGCTGGATTCCAACAATTAAGTTCAGTTGGAGTTGTAGAAAATCCTAGCTTACGTACATTTGTAATGATCGCTGTAATCTTAACTGGTGGTACTATGTTTGTAACTTGGTTAGGAGAACAAATTACTGAAAAAGGAATTGGGAACGGTGTTTCAATGATTATCTTCGCGGGGATTATTTCTCGTTTACCTGAAGGAATCAAAGAAATCGTTGACGATTACTTTATCAATATTGAGTCTTCTAGAATTTGGCAATCCGTGATCTTTATTGTTGTATTAATTATCGCTATTTTAGCAATTGTTACTTTAGTGACATTCTTCCAACAAGCAGAAAGAAAAATTCCAATCCAATATACAAAACGTGTATCTGGTGCACCAACAAGTAGTTATTTACCTTTAAAAGTAAATGCTGCCGGTGTTATCCCAGTTATCTTTGCAAGTTCATTAATTGCAACACCGAACGCTGTTTTACAAGCCTTCTCTAAGAATTATTCTGGTGAAGGTTGGTATGATATAATGACACAAATTTTTAGTTACAATACCGTTCCAGGTGCGATTATCTATACTGTACTGATCGTAGCTTTCACATTCTTCTATGCTTTTGTTCAAGTTAACCCTGAGAAATTAGCGGAAAACTTACAAAAACAAGGAAGTTATATTCCAAGTGTACGACCAGGTAAAGGGACAGAAGAATATATCTCTGGAATGTTAATGAGACTAAGTGTTGTCGGTTCTATATTCCTAGGTTTAGTTGCATTACTACCAATCATTGCTCAAATGATCTGGCAATTACCGCAATCTATCGGCCTTGGAGGAACTAGCTTACTAATTGTTATTGGTGTTGCTTTAGAGACAGCTAAACAATTAGAAGGTTTAATGTTGAAACGTCAATATGTTGGCTTTATCAATAAGTAAGAATCATGTGGAGGAGATAAAACTATTTAAGTTTTTCTCTACCACTATTCTCACAGTTGGCTAGCTTCATAAGCCAGCCTTTAAAATTAGGAGGAAAAGAAATGAACCTCATTTTAATGGGATTGCCTGGAGCAGGCAAAGGGACGCAAGCAGAAAAAATTGTTGATACTTACGGTATCCCGCATATTTCTACTGGAGACATGTTCCGTGCAGCAATGCAAAATGAAACTGCTCTTGGCTTAGAAGCGAAATCTTATATCGATAAAGGTGCTTTGGTTCCAGACGATGTAACGAATGGAATTGTCAAAGAACGTTTGGCTGAACCTGATACTGATAAAGGTTTTTTATTAGATGGTTTTCCACGGACTTTGGATCAAGCAGAAGCATTAGATAAAATGTTAACAGAATTAAATAAAAAAATTGATGCTGTCATTGACATCCATGTAGCAGAAGATATTTTAGTTGAGCGCTTGGCCGGTCGTTTTATCTGCCGAACATGTGGAGCAACTTACCATAAAATCTTCAATCCTCCAACTGTTGAAGGAACATGTGATCGTTGCGGCGGTCATGAATTTTATCAAAGAGAAGATGATAAGCCTGAAACGGTTAAAAATCGTTTGGCAGTCAACATCAAAAGCAGTGCACCAATTTTAGACTTTTATAAGAATAAAAACTTGTTGCATACAATAGATGGGAATCGCGAAATCGATACTGTTTTTTCTGAAGTGAAAGAAATCATCGAAAAAAAATAGTTGTTTGAATTGCCCGCAGTCTACCATTTTGTTGGTTTCAGATTCTCTTGCCAAATAGAATAGTTTATGATAGAATATATCAGTCCGACTTCTATCTTTTTTTTAGAAAGAAGTTTAATTGAAAATTCTAGGTGGGAGCTGAAGTTTCCGCCGTTTTATCGTGTGAAAATGCGAAACAAGTACAAGGAGGTACTGTGCGTGGCAAAAGAAGATATGATTGAAGTCGAAGGTACAGTCGTCGAAACTTTGCCGAATGCAATGTTTAAAGTTGAACTAGAAAATGGACACCAAGTTCTTGCAACTGTTTCCGGTAAAATCCGCATGCACTACATTCGAATTTTACCTGGGGATAAAGTGACTGTAGAGTTATCGCCATATGATTTAACTCGTGGTCGAATCACTTATCGCTTTAAATAATTGTACTCCGTAAAATCAGGGAGGTATTATCATGAAAGTAAGACCATCAGTAAAACCAATGTGTGAACATTGTAAAGTAATTCGCCGTAAAGGACGTGTTATGGTCATTTGCCCAGCAAATCCAAAACATAAACAACGTCAAGGATAATAGGAGGTGTAACGTAGAATGGCTCGTATTGCAGGAGTAGACATCCCTCGTGATAAACGTGTAGTAATTTCTCTTACTTATATTTTTGGTATTGGTAATACTACAGCTAAAAAAGTTTTAGCAAACGTTGGCGTATCTGAAGATATTCGCGTTCGTGATTTAACAAACGAACAAACAGATGCTATCCGTGCGGAAATTGATAAGTTAAAAGTTGAAGGTGATCTTCGTCGTGAAGTGAACTTAAACATCAAACGCTTGATGGAAATCGGTTCATACCGTGGTATCCGTCACCGTCGTGGATTACCAACTCGTGGACAAAACACGAAAAATAATGCACGTACTCGTAAAGGCCCAGCTCGTACAGTAGCAGGCAAGAAAAAATAATTCCTAAGTGAAGGAGGTTAGATCTTCATGGCAGCAAAAAAAGTTAGTCGTAAACGCCGTGTGAAAAAGAATATAGAAACAGGGATTGCACATATCCATTCTACATTCAATAATACAATTGTAATGATTACTGATAGTCATGGTAATGCATTAGCATGGTCATCAGCAGGCTCATTAGGTTTCAAAGGAAGTAAAAAATCAACACCGTTTGCAGCTCAAATGGCCGCAGAAGCTGCTACTAAAGCAGCACAAGAACACGGACTTAAAACTGTTGATGTAACAGTTAAAGGACCAGGTTCTGGACGTGAAGCAGCGATTCGTTCATTGCAAGCAACAGGTTTAGAAGTGACTGCAATTCGTGACGTGACTCCAGTTCCTCATAATGGATGCCGCCCTCCAAAACGCCGTCGTGTTTAATGAGCGCCACTCATTCTGAGTTTGAATTAAGAACGTCATTGAACAAGACACTTTTCGTTTTGAAAGGGGTATAGATAAGAATGATTGAATTTGAAAAACCAAGAATCGAAAAAATTGATGAGAATAGAGATTATGGCAAGTTTGTCGTTGAACCACTGGAAAGAGGTTACGGGACTACTTTAGGCAATTCTCTACGTCGTATTTTATTATCTTCTTTACCAGGAGCTGCTATTACTAATATTCAAATTGATGGCGTGCTGCATGAATTCTCTACCATAAAAGGTGTAAGAGAAGACGTAACGCAAATCATCTTGAATATCAAAGGTTTAGCATTAAAGCTTTACGCTGAAGAAGAAAAAACCCTTGAGATCGATATTACAGGACCTGCTACAGTAACTGCTGGCGATATTATCGTTGACAGCGATGTTGAGATCTTGAATAAAGATTTAATTATCTGTAGTGTCTCTGAAGGAGCTACTTTCCATGCTCGCTTAACAGTGAAACCTGGTCGTGGCTATGTTCAAGCAGACGAAAATAAAAAGGAAGATATGCCAATCGGTGTTCTCCCTGTTGATTCCATCTATACACCAGTTCGTCGTGTAAACTACCAAGTAGAAAACACTCGTGTTGGACGTCGTGATGATTTTGACAAACTTACAATGGAAATATGGACTGATGGTTCAATCATTCCTCAAGAAGCTCTTAGCCTAGCTGCTAAGATTATGACGGAGCATTTAGACATCTTTGTAAACCTAACTGATGAAGCGAAAAACGCTGAAATCATGGTCGAAAAAGAAGAAACACAAAAAGAAAAAATGCTTGAAATGACCATCGAAGAACTAGACTTGTCTGTTCGTTCATATAACTGTTTAAAACGTGCAGGTATTAACACTGTACAAGAACTTACAAATAAATCTGAACCAGAAATGATCAAAGTTCGTAATTTAGGTCGTAAATCTCTTGAAGAAGTTAAAGTTAAACTTCATGATTTAGGTTTAGGCTTACGTAAAGATGACTAGTCATTTTTGAAAAGATTTCAAGTTAGTAGAAAGAACGAAGGAGGAATACCAACGTGGGTTATCGTAAATTAGGACGCACTTCAAGCCAACGTAAAGCGATGTTGCGTGACTTAACTACTGATTTAATTATCAATGAACGTATTGTTACGACTGAAGCTCGTGCAAAAGAAATTCGTTCTACAACAGAAAAAATGATTACTTTAGGCAAACGCGGAGACCTTCATGCTCGTCGCCAAGCAGCTACTTTTGTTCGCAATGAAGTTGCTAGTGTACGTGAAGAAAACGAAGCAATTGTTGTTGAATCAGCTTTACAAAAGTTATTCAATGATCTTGCACCTCGTTACGCTGAACGCCAAGGTGGTTATACTCGTATCTTGAAGACAGAACCAAGACGCGGAGATGCAGCACCAATGGTAATTATCGAATTTGTTAAATAATCAAAACTATACCGTCACTTTATAGATGTTTCTTAGAGTGTTATGATGTTGGAGGCGACTCCTAGTCTAGCTCAACGCTTCTCTTGCCGATTTTCGGCAAGAGAGCACTCATCATATATAAGGTGTTTTTTTGTGCCTAAAGGAAAATTCCTTTAGGTTTTTTTGTTTTAATTATGACAAAATAACAATTCGATTTCTCAAATTTCACCTCACTATCATTTTTGAGCTTATTAAGATAAGCTGATTTCATAAAATCAAAATATCTACTGTCAAGACAGATAAAACTACCCATTCCAGCGCTTAATTTGTTATAATAAGGATTAGTGTAAAATAAAGCAGAGATAATTGAAAAAACACTGATTTTTTGTTAGTGTTAGTAGGAATAATTAATTGAGGGAGTACGCGATGAAGTCAATAATTGAATTAAAAAATATCCATTTTAACTATCAACCAGAAGATGCTTCTCCCGCTTTGAAAGATGTATCTTTTTCCATTCAGCAAGGTGAGTGGATTGCGATAATTGGACACAACGGTTCTGGAAAATCTACATTAGCAAAAACGATCAATGGATTGTTATTGCCTAATTCAGGCAGCATTGCTGTCGGTGGTAAAGAACTGAATGAAGCTAATGTTTGGGATATTCGCCGAATGGTTGGAATGGTGTTTCAAAATCCTGATAACCAGTTTGTCGGATCAACAGTTGAAGATGATGTTGCCTTTGGTTTAGAAAATCAAGGAATACCTAGAGAAGAAATGCTTGTACGGGTGAAAGATGCTTTAGAGAAAGTTCGTATGTCGGCTTTTACTACACGTGAACCAGCTCGTTTATCTGGTGGGCAAAAACAACGTGTAGCAATAGCGGGTGTTGTAGCTTTACGTCCAGATATTATTATTTTGGATGAAGCGACAAGTATGTTGGATCCTGAAGGTCGGGAAGAAGTTATTTCGACAATCAAGAAAATCAAAGAAGAAAGTAATTTAACCGTTATTTCAATTACTCATGATATCGATGAAGCAGCGAATGCGAATCGGATTTTAGTGATGAAACAAGGTGAACTAGTGGATGAGGGAATACCTGAAAAGATTTTTTCTGCAGGAACTGAATTGGTTCAAATGGGCTTAGATCTGCCTTTTCCTGAAAAACTTAAAATTGCTTTGAAACAACGTGGAATTGACGTTCCAAACGAATATTTGACTGAGGAAAGGATGGTGGATTGGCTATGGACATCTGTTTTGACCAAGTAGATTTTACGTACCAACCCAATACACCTTTTGAGCAACGGGCATTATTTGATTTAAACATGACAATAAAAGATGGTTCTTACACTGCGATTGTTGGACATACTGGTAGTGGGAAATCGACTTTATTACAACATTTGAATGCTTTGGTTAAACCAACTAAAGGAACAGTAACGATTGGTGATCGTACGATTACACCAGAAACAAATAATAAAAACTTAAAACCAATTCGTAAAAAAGTCGGGATTGTTTTTCAATTCCCGGAAGCACAACTATTTGAAGAAACAGTTGCGAAAGATATTGCTTTTGGGCCTAAGAATTTTGGTGTCTCTGAAGAAGCTGCTGCAAAATTAGCGGCTGAGATGCTCGGTCTAGTTGGATTAGATCCAAGTTATTTGGAACGTTCTCCTTTTGAGTTGTCAGGAGGTCAGATGCGACGGGTGGCGATTGCTGGAGTTTTAGCGATGGAACCGGAAGTTTTAGTGCTGGATGAGCCAACAGCTGGATTAGATCCACAAGGGCGCAAAGAAATGATGGAAATGTTTCAACATTTACACGATGAGCGTGGAATGACAATTGTTTTAGTAACGCATTTAATGGATGATGTGGCTAATTATGCCGATCATGTAATTGTGTTAGAAAAAGGGAAAATTGTTAAAGCTGGAACTCCTCAAGTAGTGTTCAATGATATTAATTGGTTAAAAGAAAAACAATTAGGAGTGCCTACTGCATCAGCTTTCGCAGAAAAATTAATAGCTAAAGGCATTAATTTTGAGCAATTACCACTAACTGCAGATGAGTTAGCAGATGCATTGTTAAAAGGTTCTAAGAAAGCAGGTGAAGACCAATGATGAACAAATTGATTTTTGGTCGTTATATACCTGGAGATTCATTTATTCATACAATGGACCCACGTGCAAAATTAATTGCTAGTTTTTATTTTATTGGAATTATTTTTTTAGCAAACAACTGGCAGACCTATGCTGTTTTAGCTGTATTTACATTATTTGCAATCTTTTTATCTAAAGTAAATATTCGGTTCTTTATTCGTGGAATTAAACCGCTAATCTGGTTAATTTTATTTACGGTAGCTTTGCAGATGCTATTTACCCAAGGCGGAGAAGTTTATTTTGATTGGGGTATTTTTTCAATCACTGAATATGGGGTGATTAACGGGCTGTTCATTTTTTGTCGTTTTGTGCTGATTATTTTTATGTCCACATTATTAACATTAACGACGCCGCCGCTTGATTTATCAGATGCGATTGAGTATTTATTACGACCGTTAAAAGTCGTTCGTTTTCCTGTTCATGAAGTTTCATTGATGTTATCCATAGCTTTGCGTTTTGTACCAACTTTGATGGATGAAACAGAAAAAATTATGAATGCTCAGCGTGCTAGAGGTGTAGATTTCGGTGAAGGTAATTTAATCCAAAAAATGAAAGCAGTCGTTCCACTATTGATTCCTTTGTTTGTTAGTAGTTTTAATCGAGCAGAAGATTTGGCGACTGCTATGGAAGCGAGAGGCTATCAAGGTGGAGATGGTCGGACGAAGTATCGGGTTCTTCACTGGCATGTCAAAGATACAGAAGCAATGATTGCTTTTGCTCTTTTAACAGTAATATTGATTTTTGTAAGAAGCTAGAAGTAAAGGTGGAAAAGAAATGCCGCGTTATAAAGCAATTATTGCTTACGATGGAACAAATTTTAATGGATTTCAAGCTCAACCAACTGGACGAACGGTTCAAGAAGAGTTTGAAAAGACGTTAAAAAAAATGAATAATGGTAAAACAATCACAATTTTTGGATCAGGTCGAACAGATGCCGGTGTTCATGCAGAAGGGCAAGTGATTCATTTTGATTATCCTCAAGCGCGTGATTTAGAAAAAATGCGTTTTGCTTTGGATACGCAAACACCTGAAGATATTGCAGTTAAGCAAGTAGAAATTGTATCCGATGAATTTCATGCCCGTTATCATGTTGTTGAAAAAACATATCAGTTTCGGGTAGATATTGGTAAACCAAGAAGTCCGTTCAGACGTTTTTATGCTAGTTATTTTCCTTATCCAATTGATGCTAAAAAGATAGAACGTGCGTTGTCTGATTTGCTTGGAACCCACGATTTCACGTCATTTTGTGCATCTGGTACAGAAATTGAAGATAAAGTTCGGACGATTCATGAAGCGAGTTTACAGATAAATGAGACAGGTGATGAGCTACTCTTTACCTTTCGGGGTGATGGGTTCTTGTATAAAATGATTCGAATTTTAGTAGGTACATTGTTGAAAATGGGCAATGGACGAATGGATGAAACAACTATTCCAGCGATTATTGCTGCTAAAGATCGAAATTTAGCTGGACCAACAGCACATCCAGAAGGGTTATATTTAGTTGAAGTAAAATATGAGTAGACCTTGGTATACAAAAAAGAGGCTGAGAAAAAAGCGTTTAGCCCCGAGAAATAAGAAGGGATTCATGAAAATTGCTCTTCAAATTTTTGTGAATTTCGGCTTATTTCCGAAGGAGCTGCTTTTTTCTCGCCGTTTATTCGGATCTAGTGAGTGAAACAAAACTGATCTTTAGTTTTGTCCCACTCACCTTTTTAGGTTAATCCTGCACAATATTTTTTTTCTCAAGTAACTGTTGAAGAATTTTATACAAATCACCTAGATCTTTATGTCCATAGGATAAATCCCAAAAATACAAAGGAATATCCGGATGTTTTTTGCGTGGTAATAAAGAGGAGCTGATAACTAAATCGTAACTATCATTTAAATCTTCTTGATAAGGTGAAGCATCAACAAAGCCCAAATCATTTAAAAATTGATAGATCATTCGAACCAAAGTAAAGTTATGTTCAAAAGCAACTCCGACTTTTAAATGTTCTGAATGTTTTGGCTTATCGAAAGTAGGCAGTAAGACACTTTTAAAAGCTGCTACTAGTGGTTTTTTGATTGTATAAATGAATTTATACTCTTTCTCTCGAGCTTTTTCTTCAAAGAATTCTTGAAGTTTCAATTCCAATGACTGATCGGCTTTTCTCTTTTGATCCGGTACTTCAACTAGGTTTTGTAAATTCGGAAATGGCTTGCCTAGTACATAGAATGTGAAGCTAATGTTGATAAGATTTCCTATTATAATTGGTTTATCAAGAATATCCGGCTCCTTTTTAAAAATATTTATTTTAGCGTAGGTGATAAAATCTTGAACTAATTCATAAACTGGATTAGGACGTACAGAAAAATCATGTAATGTCTGATGTAATGATGGGTCGTCATCTAGTGTGTAAAAAGGTGCATAATGAGCTAGGAAAAAGATAAAACTACTTTCCCCTTTACTGTGTTCAGGTGATAAAGATTGTAAGGGTCCAAGTTCTTTATTTAGACGTTCGAAATCGTAATAAGAATTACCTTTCATTAGGAAATCATAACGTTCATCGTAAGGGACAAAAATCTTTTTGCGTGTGCGACAAAGAAAAATTGCAGCAAAGTAAGTTAATTCTTTTGCACCTAAATATGTTCTAGACAAAGGAAAATATTCTGCAAATGCTTCCGTAAGTCTCTCAACTTCTTCCAGAGAAACATTCTCAAAAGGCCAGACTGTTCCACGAGTTCCTAACCAAAGCGCGTCAAAAAGAGCAACTCGTACCGAGCGTTCATCCCCAGTTAAATTAGCTTCAGTGTATGTAAAACGTAAATCAAATTGCTTCACATGTTTCTTTAATGGCAGCATTTTTCTTGAAACAGTCGAACGACTGACATAATATCGTTGACAAAAATCATCTATGTTGGGTGAATCATGATTTAAAAAATAAAGTATATATTGAAATGGGACGGATTTTCTTAATAGAAAGTAGCGATATTCATCAATTGTAACAAGCAATTTTTCACTGTTAATTTTACCAGCTTTATGTAAAATCGAAGGATGTGCTGCGCTAATCTTCTTTAGATCATTATTGATCTCAACGGAAATAATTGATGCTTGTTGATAATTTAAAGAAAATTCTTCAGCTAGTTGTGTGATGGACAGGTCAGCTTGGTTCATTTGAGTGATTCGTTTAAAAAGTGTAAACTTTGTCAGCATTCCAGAATCCATCATTAATTTTTCATATAGCATAATAATCACTTCCTTATTTTTATTTTACTGTACTTCATAGGGACTTGTCAGCTAAGATGAACGCTGAATAAAATAAAGTAGCTTTTTTTGAGTTCTAAAATAAAGATATTTCCACTATTTTCATTTAGCAAAAAGAAGACAGGACAAAACTTTATCAGCTTTTCCTGTCTTCTTTAAGTACATAGTTATCATTGAACAGATTCTTGTTTCAACTTGCTCCAGATCAATCCGATAATAAAACCTAAAGCAGCTGGTACCACCCAACCCATTCCAATAGAAAACAAAGGTAAATACTTATCTGCTGTTGTTAAAATAGCTGTAGCAACTGAGTTAGTTTGAATGAATTCAGGTGCACTATTTAAAGCATCAAGCAATGCTGCAACTAAAGTTACATAGGTCGTCATGCGATAGACTTCTTGACGGTGTTGAAAGAGAGGACTAATAATCACTAAAAGCATCAAGGTTATTGCTAGCGGGTAAAGGAACATCAAAACAGGAATCGAAAATTGAATGATATTCGTTAACCCAACATTGGCGAACAAACAAGGTAAAATACTTGCTGCTGCAATATAAAAAGCATATGAACGTTTGGGAAACAATTCAACAAATGTCTCCGAACATGCTGTGATTAAGCCAATGGCTGTTTTTAAACAAGCTAAAATAACGATTAAAGCGAGTAGGATACTACCAAAATTTCCTAAATAGTGGTTAGCAATTTGAGCTAAAGCAATTCCGCCATTTTCACTAATAGGGAATTTACCTAAACTCATTGTTCCCATGTAAGCCAGCAACGTATAAATGATTCCCATCAAAATAATACTAACCGCTCCGGATTTAATAGTATCTTTGGCAATATCATTTGGTTTTTCTACACCCATACCACGAATTGTTGAAACGATAATAATTCCAAAAGCTAACGCTGCCAATGCATCAAGTGTATTGTATCCCATAGTGAAGCCCTTAAAAAAAGGATCTTCAACGTACGCTGCACCAACAGAAGCAGTAGAAATGTCTCCTAAAGGAGTAATAAATGCAAATAAAATCAAAATAGCTAATAAGAATAAAAATAAAGGATTTAGAAACTTGCCAACATAACCTAATAGCTTAGAAGGTTTACGGGAAAAAGCCCAAGCGATTAAAAAGAATAATGCTGAAAAGATGGCTAAAAACAATTTGGACTGATCGCCGGAAATAAACGGTGCCACGCCAATTTCAAAAGAAGTCGTAGCCAATCGCGGTAAAGCGAAAAATGGTCCGATCGTCAAATATAATAATACGGTAAAAATAACGGCATAGCGTCGGTTTATCCGACAAGCTAAATCAAAAACACCATTACTTTTTGAAATACCAATAGCAATAACACCTAAAAAAGGTAAACCAATACCAGTAACTAGAAAGCCTAGATTAGCCATAAAAATGTTGGCACCAGCTTCTTGACCCATATGAACAGGAAAAATCAAATTGCCTGCGCCGAAAAATAAACCAAACAGCATGGACCCTACATAAAGGTACTCACGCCAAGATAACTTTTTTGTCACGATAAAACAACTCCTCTGTTTTTCTTCTTAATTAAAATAACAGAATATAGAGATCACAGCAAGCAAATTTGTCATTAGAGTATAAAGATCTTAGAAAATAATTAAAAACTAGACCTAATTAGTAAAGTAGGCAAATTGATAATCGTCGCAATAATGATCGTTGATAAAAAATTCATCTTTAAATAACGCTTCTTGAATAAAACCATTTTTTCGATAAAATTGGATCGCTTTTGTATTTGATCCCATAACGCGTAAGGAGATTTTGTGGATGTTGTTTTCTGTCGCAGCTCCTTTTACATAATCTAACAACTGTCGTCCAATTCCTAATGATTGACTCTCAGGATGAACGCCGATACCGAGCATCCATTGTTTTTTATGAGCAAGTAGTGGAGTTGGATGGTGAACATCGATATAGCCATGTACTTTTTGATTATCGACTGCAACAAAAATAGTTCGCCCACTTATTTTTTCTTTGTATTCATCTAAGGAAGCATAATAATGGAGGACTGGTGAATTTTCATTGGTCCAGATTGAATTTTCTATTTCAAGTAGTCCAGAGAAATCTTTTTCTTCAACTGGTCGGATGGTTATTTTAGTATTCATAAGGAGCCTTCTTTCTACAGATTAATGGTGAGTTTTTCGTTTATGTTCTATTACCTATGTTAGCACATAGCAAGAAAAAAGAACATTTGAGAACTTTTCTAAAACAAGAAAGAAGCATCATAACTTTTCGCTTTAATAGCTACTTGTATGATGCTTCTTATTTTAAAGAGATATAATTATTATTCTGATCTTAAAGCTTCAACAGGATCTTTTTTCGCTGCCATTTTCGCGGGAATTGATCCACCGATTAACGTTAAGATAATGCTAATTGCAACTAACAGTAAAGCATGAATTGGATTTAACTGAGATACACTTGCTAAACCAGTCATATTTTCGATAATTTGGTTGACTGGGAAGGTTAAAGCATAAGCAATAGCAATTCCTAACAATCCAGAGCAAGCCCCGATAATCAACGTTTCAGCGTTAAATACACGGGTAATATCTTTTTTCCTAGCACCTAAAGCTCGTAAAACACCAATTTCTTTAGTGCGCTCTAAAACGGAAATATAAGTGATGATCCCAACCATAATTAATGAAACAACAAGAGAGATAGAAGCAAATGCGATTAAGACAAGTGTAATCCCATCCATAATGCCGCCAGTCATTTCAGTAACAGTACTAGCTAAGTCTGTATAGACAATTTTCTCTTTATTATCTTTGCCATCATTATAAGCATCTAAG
This sequence comes from Enterococcus sp. 5H, assembly GCF_028128615.1. Classification (GTDB taxonomy): domain Bacteria; phylum Bacillota; class Bacilli; order Lactobacillales; family Enterococcaceae; genus Enterococcus_L. The sequence continues at coordinate 409,715 of NZ_AMDP01000019.1, forward strand.
TAATCAACAATTTTATCTTTTGTTTCAAAATCTTTTGGATAAATATAAACCATCATCGGCGCAGAATCTCCGCCTAAATAAGTTAGTAAAGTTTGTTTAGAGTCGCTATCCAGCTGCTCCATTGTCATTATATTTACATCTGAATCTTTTTGGGCTTTAACAATTTCAGAGTCTTTTTCTCGATCGATAATTTGTTCAACAAGACTATCGCTATAAGCAATTCCTGAGCCCAGCATTGCGACTTGAACATCTTCTTTTTGGCGAACAACAGCTGAAATTTTTAGACTCATATCAGAATTATCATACATTTCTGTGTAGTCTGTTTTAGGTACAAAGTTTCCTAAATTCGTTTTTTCATAGTACTGATTGTTGTCAATTAGTTTTAATTCTGTACCGACAATATCATCAAATTTAATTGCATCAGCTTTTTCAATATCAAAGCCGAGGTTTTTCATGGTTGCTTCATCAATTCGATTTTTACTATCAACAACTAAAACCATTTCAGTATCAGATTTAGGATAAGAACCAGCTAATACATCGTAATTTTTTTCAAGATAACTTTCAGTATCTTCTCTAAATGGTGCGGGATAAGAAGAGAGTCCGACACCGTTCATACTAGTCATGCCACCGCTAGATGAACCTTGACCAGATATGCCGCTAGAAACAGAAACGGGTTTAACCTCATCGCCTACTTTTCGAACAAGATTCATTCCGACAATACGTGTAAACCCAATACTGCGAACCCAATCAGGATCAAGTTTGTTTAAGTAATCTAGATACTCCTGATTAATGTCATTTTTGTGTGTAATGCTGCTTTCTTCAGGATTATATAAGAAAACTTCATCTGATTTAACAAATTCTTTTTTCGACATTGGACCTTCAGATCGTAATTCCGACAGAGATTCTTCATCCATATTGACTGCTTGCTGAGAAATAGTAATCGGATATTCAGCTAAAGCGTCACTTTGGAATGAGTCGATTTGTTTTTGGAATCCGTTTGATAAACTTAAAATCAACGCAATACCAATAATTCCGATACTTGCTGCGAATGCAGTAAGTCCAGTACGCCATTTTTTAGTAGCAATATTTTTTCCTGATAATTTTAGTGCAGTAAAGAAGCTCATACTCGTTTTTTTCAAGTCGTAATGACTGCTGTCTTCAACTTCAGAGTATGGGTTTGAATCATTAATCACGTGTCCGTCTCTAAAATTAACAATACGATCTGCATATTGTTCTGCTAATTCCGGGTTATGGGTAACCATGATAACTAATTTATCATCTGCAATTTCTTTAATTAAATCCATGATTTGTTCACTGGTTGTAGTATCTAGAGCACCAGTAGGTTCATCGGCTAAGATGATATCGGGATCATTTGCTAAAGCGCGAGCAATTGCTACACGTTGCATTTGACCACCAGATAGTTGGTTTGGTTTTTTATGTAGATGCTCTTTTAAACCAACTCGTTCAAGAACTTCTATGGCTCTTTTTTTCTTCTCATCTGAGGATACACCGCTCAAGGTCATTCCCATTTCCACATTATCTAGAATGCTTAAATGAGTAATTAAATTATAACTTTGGAAAACAAAACCAACACTATTATTTCTATAAGCATCCCAATCGGCATCTTTGAAATTTTTTGTCGATTTACCGTTGATGATTAAATCACCACTGTCGTACTGATCCAGACCACCGATAATATTTAATAAGGTTGTTTTTCCAGAGCCGCTTTGACCAAGGATGGCAACAAACTCATTTTCACGGAAATTAATATTTACGCCATCTAAGGCAACTTGAGTAAATTCTCCGGTTGTGTAGCTTTTTTTGACATTTTTGACTTGTAACATTACTTAATCCCCTTCCTTTGTTTTTATTCTACCAATCAATTATGTACTCAGTATGAACAAAAGAAAAGCTTCCACACTTTTTGGCTTTTATGCTATAGTTAAGGACAAAATGAAATGAAAGAAGCTAAAAGATGATTACAATTCTAGTGGTAGAAGATGATAAGAATATTCGGAAATTATTGATGACTATTTTAACACAGCAGGGTTATCAAACGCGGCAGGCCCAAAATGGGATAGAAGCTTTACAAATATTGGGAGAAGAACAGATTGACTTGCTCGTTTTAGATGTAATGATGCCAAAACTTGATGGATATCAAACCGCTGAAAAAACCCGTGAAACGAATACTCAATTGCCGATTATTATGGTTACAGCTAATGGACAAACAATAGAAAAACGGCGAGGGTTTCATTCAGGAACAGACGATTATTTAGTAAAACCAATTGATGAAGAAGAATTTTTGTTAAGGGTGAAAGCCCTATTACGACGTACACAAAATGATTTTGATACAAAAATCCGCATAGGAAAAACGATTATCGATAGTGATAGTTTGTCGCTTCAAATAGGAGATCTTTACGTAGAATTACCGAAAAAAGAATTTCAGCTATTGTACAAATTAATTTCATATCCTAATAAGATTTTTACACGACAACAATTACTAGATGATATTTGGGGAATTGACAGTGTAGCCGATGAACGAACGATAGATGTTCATATCAAACGACTGCGGGAAAAAATTAGTGAGAATGACGATTTTTCAATTATAACGATTCGCGGATTAGGCTATAAGGTGGTAAAACATGAAGAAAAATAAATCACTTAAAATTCAATTTGTTTGGACAATTTTTTTAATTTTAGTATCTACTAGCTTGATTGCTGGCACATTTAACCTGATATTGATGAAATTAGGATTTGTGGATTCTTTTGAAGGACATCCGCTTTTAAGACTGGTATTGCTACTGTTGTCATGTACGATTATCGGTACCTTTATTTCGTTTATGGTTAGCAAAAAGATTTTAAAACCGATTAATGAACTAGTTAAAGGAACGAAAGAAATTACTAAAGGAAATTTTGATATACAAGTTGATAATACTGCACCTAATAATGAACTGAGTGCCTTAATCGATAGTTTTAACTTGATGGCTTCTGAACTGAAAAATGTAGATATGGTTCATAGTGATTTTATTACAAACTTTTCTCATGAGTTTAAAACACCGATTGTTTCTATTAGAGGCTTTGCCAAGCAATTAGAGAATCCTAAACTTTCAGAAGCAGAAAAACAGGAGAGCATCGCGATTATTCTTGAAGAAACAGAACGCTTAAGTAATTTATCGATGAACATTTTATTGCTTTCAAAAATAGAAAATCAAGAAAAAATTATGTTGAAGCGTTCTTCCTATTATTTAGATGAACAATTACGGACATGCATTTTACTTTTGCAAGATTTATGGGAAGAAAAGCAGATTGAATTAGACTTGAATTTAGAACATATGCTTATTACTGCTGATGAGGAGCTGTTGACCCAATTGTGGTTAAACCTGATTAAAAATGCGATTAGCTATTCTGATTTTGGAGAAAAACTTTCAATTAGCTGCTATTTTTTCGGCAACGATATTAAAGTGATTGTTCAAGATACTGGGATTGGCATGAGCGACTATGAGCGGAAACATGTTTTTGATAAATTTTATCAGGGAGATGCTTCTCATCATAGCTTGGGAAATGGCTTAGGTTTAACGATTGCTGCTCGTGTGGTTCAACTTCATGGCGGTAAAATCAATGTGAAATCCAAAGAAAATGAAGGGGCCACGTTTATTACTATTTTACCGTCAATTCAAACTCAAGAACTCAAAATTTTATAAACAGGGGCAGCTAGTGATATGAACCATCTAAAGTAATAGGTATACCAAGCTAAAGAGGAGAATGAAGACTATTTTTTATTTCTGGATGTAATTGTTAGGGATTTTAAGTTAGAACGTCTTTTTTCAAGCAGTATAGAATTGTTTAGAAAAGAATAATACCTGTGTTAGAATTAGGAATAGAGCTTAAATGGATAAACATATGATAGGCTGAGAGGAGCATATAAATGGATGAGATGGTTAAAATCAGAAAATTACTATTTAATTCACTTATAGCAGGTGGGGTATATGGAGGAGCGGCATTACTTGTTGGTATCTTCTTGCAGTATAATGTTTTACTTTTAGATGGAGTCTATACATTGATAGGAGCGATAATGTCTTTTTTGTCCTTATATATTGCGAAATACATTCAAACACAGGACTTTGAAAGATTCCCTTTTGGAAAAGAAGCATTATTACCTTTAATAGTTTTTATTCAATATAGCATAATTTTATTGATTTCTATATATGGTATTATCGAATCAGTCATGAGTTTAATCTATGTAGGAGAAATAAAAGATAACCGTGCAGTTTTTTACTTTTCTATATTAGGTATGTTTTACTGCTTACTATTTTATCTTTATTTAAAGCGTCAGCCATTAATGCATTCATTTTATCAAATAGAGTTGGAACAATGGAGATTTGGATTTTACTTTAGTCTAGGTGTTTTCGCATCAGTAGTATTCTCGACACTTATCCAGTTAAGTGAGTATAAACTATTAGCTAAATATGTGGATCCTGTCATTTCAATAGGGATAACATTGTACTTTATATATCTTTCTTTAAGGGAATTGAAGCAAGCAATTTTAGAGTTAACTTCTTCTACACCGAAATATGAATTACGAAAAAAACTTCTATTAAGTATTGACAAAATTTTTGAATCAAAAGAAATTGAAACGTATTTGTTACGTGTAGCTAAAGTTGGAAATCAAGTTATAGTCGAAGTTGATATTGTTATTTGGCCAAATAGTGAATTAGATGCCATTCAAAAGCAAGACATGATTCGAGAACAGTTGGATGATATTATTCGAGATCAGATAGGCACTTATTCACTTTGGTTAAATGTAAACTTTATCGGTGATATTAAATGGGCTTATGAAGACAGTGAAATAAGCTAGCAGTTGACAATCTACCTAATAAATTTTTAAAAGAGTTGTAGGTGCTAAAATAACTATGGAGGTAAGTAAATGACAACTTTCTATTTTGTCCGACATGGAAAAACAGAACTGAATTTAAGTTTAAGGTTTCAAGGTGGAGAGATCGATTCTCCATTATTACCAATCGGAGTTGAGCAGGCTATTCAAGCTGGACGGTATTTAAGCGATATAGCTTTTGATATGGTTGCAGTGAGTACACAAAAAAGAGCGATGGATACAGCAAACTATATTCTGAAAGAGAATAATCATTTGGATAGTTTAACACTGCATTATTACGACAGTTTAAGAGAAATAAAATTTGGTGAGCGTGAGGGAATGGAAATCGATCATACCGACGAACAAACCTCTTATTTAAGAAACCGTCCGGATTTATATGACCCATCAGTATTTGGTGGGGAAACGATTGATGATTTAGTGACACGTTCAACGAAGACTATTGAAAAAATAAGTGAGGACTATCCAGACGGTAAAGTGTTGATTGTAGCTCATGGTGTTTTATTAATAACGTTAATTAACGCTTTAGCTGGAAAAGAGAAATCAAAATGGCGTGAAGGTGGACCTTTAGCTAATACCAGTATTAGTATCTTAGAAAAAAATCAAGAACAATCAGTTTATACAATAACCTCGTTTAACGATGTCTCGTATCAATCAACTAACGAAGAGGCATAGTGTTACTAAAAATTTATAAAAATAGAGTGAATGGACATTAATCACTAATAGTCCGTTCACTCTATTTTTTGTATTAAGCTTTAGATAAAATCCGATGTAGAAATTCTTTCGTACGTTCTTCTTTTGGATGAACAAAAATATCATCCGAAGTACCTTCTTCAGCGATAACACCTTTGTCCATAAAAATTACACGATCAGAAACTTCTCTAGCAAACTCCATTTCATGAGTAACAATAATCATCGTTAAACCTGTATGTGCTAAATCTTTCATCGTTTTTAAAACCTCTCCTACCATTTCAGGATCAAGAGCAGAGGTTGGTTCATCGAATAGCATTACATCAGGATTCATAGATAATGCACGAGCGATAGCGACCCGTTGTTTTTGTCCACCGGAAAGTTGTGCTGGTTTGGCATCAATAAAACGTTCCATGCCAACTTTTTCAAGATTTTCTAAGGCAACTTTTTTAGCTTCTTCTTTGCTTCGTTTTAAGACAGTAATTTGACCAGAAGTGCAATTTTCTAAAACATTCATATTATTAAATAGGTTAAAGGATTGGAAAACCATACCTAAATGCGTCCGATATTTCGGTAAATTATAGCCACGTTCCAAGACATTTTCGCCATTGTAAATGATTTTTCCGCCAGTGGGTTTTTCCAGTAAGTTAATGCAACGTAAAAGAGTAGATTTACCCGAGCCGGAAGAACCGATAATCGTCACAACTTCTCCTTTATTTACAGTCACATTGATATCTTTTAATACTTCATTTTCACCGAAGCTTTTTCTTAAGTGCTCGACTTCAATAATTGAGCTCATTCTTGTTTCCTCCTAGCTTTCTTTTACGTTTTCTAACTCTTCAACTTTAACATAAGCAGAAGGTCCGTCCATTTTCTTCTCAACGACACGTAAAATACGTGTGATCGCATAAGTCATAATCAAGTACATAATACCGACGATTGTAAATGTTTGGAAGAATTGGAAGTTCGCACCTGAAGCAGAATTTCCTTGGAAGAACAAATCAGCCACGCCGATAACACTTAGGACTGCGGTATCTTTAATATTGATAACAAATTCATTCCCAGTTGCAGGTAAAATATTACGTAATACTTGAGGAACCACAACTTTTCTCATAGTTTGACCATGAGTCATACCAATCGCTTGAGCAGCTTCAAACTGACCTTGATCGACAGCGAAAATACCACCACGAACGATTTCTGACATATAAGCACCTGTATTGATAGAAACGATAAACAATGCTGCAATAGTTCGGTCTAAAGAAATTCCAAAAGCTAAAGCCAATCCATAAAAGATAACCATAGCTTGAACCATCATCGGAGTACCACGGAAAACTTCAATATAGATTGAAAGTAAGGCATTGCCAAGTTTTTGGAAAAAGCGTGTTAATTTGTTTTCAGATTCTGGAATCGTTCGAACCACACCAATTAGTAATCCTAAAGCTGTTCCGACAACTGTACCGATTAAGGCGATGAACAAGGTTAAACCTGCACCGCGCAGGAACATACCGCCGTATTGATCCCAAATGTTCTTAAAATCAGCTAAAACGCCGGATTTTTCACTGTCACTTGTTTCAGCAGCAGGTTGATCTTTGATTGCTTGATCCATAATCTCTGTTCGTTCTTCTGAAGAAATACCCGCTAAAATTTGATTAACTTGAGCAATTTCCGGATCAGCTTTACGCATACCAACAGCTACTTGCACGTCTTCAGGGTTGGTCTGGAAACCATTTTCTTGAGAAAATTCTAACATCTCTAAATCTTTATTTACACTAGTTGCTGTAACACCTTCAGGACGTTCACTGACATAACCATCAATCATCCCAGAAGCTAAAGCGGTTCTCATAGCCGAAAAATTATCCATTGCTTGTTGTTTATCGACATTGGGAATTTGATCGACTACACTGTAGTGGAAGGTATTTAGTTGTGCCGTAATTTTAGCACCTGATAAATCTTTTAAGCTTTTCGCATCTGCGTATTTCCCATTTTTTTGTACAACGACAACTAATTGTGATTCATAGTATGGATCGGTAAAATCAATTTCTTTACGACGTTCAGCCGTGGGGCTCATCCCAGCAATAATAGCATCGATTTTACCAGATTGTAAGGCAGGAGCTAGTCCGTCCCATTTTGTTTGAACGATTACTAACTTTTTATCTAAACCATCCGCAATTTTTTTAGCGATTTGGACATCATAACCGCCAGCGTACGAAGAGTTTCCTTGAATTGGCACAGCACCGTTGGCATCTGTTTTTTGTGACCAGTTAAACGGTGCATAACCTGCCTCCATACCGACACGGAATTCACCGTTGGCGCCAGTTGATTCTGCCTGACTGAATACTGGTGCAACGAAAAAACTTAATAAAATTGCAAACAGCAAGCTAAATGACAATGATTTTTTGTTCATGATTTACTTCCTTTCTTGTATCTGTAGATAATATTATTTTTGCTGAATGATTTCGCTTTTTACGCAAAAAGACAGCCATACAAATGCACGGCTGCCTACTATCGTTAGGTACTCTCAACAAAACATAGCGCAACTTAGCATCACTACTAAGACAGTCCGCAAGTTGTTCGCTTGCGTCCCAACACATAACAGAAGAGGCTGTTATGCATTTCGGCGATTTTTCCTAGACTTGTCTCACTGTGTCCTCTCACTCCACAAGCTTAATAAAAACCGCAACCTCTACCTCAATTTGAGGTACTATTTAATTATCAGATTCGAGTATAAAGTGTACGTTATTTTTTCGAAAAAGTCAATTCTTTGTGAAAACAGGAAGTGAACAAACCAAGTGCTAGCTAATATAGGATTCTTTAGCAGACGGATTATCACAAATAAGAGATTAAAAAACTGGCAGTCCTTCTCAGGAAGGTAAACTAGTAGCTCTATAGTATGAAAATAGAAAAAGCACTGAAAAGAAAATATTCTCAGTGCTTTTTACCTTATAAGTAATGTCTAAGCTTTTGCAGCTTCTTTTGGTTCGCGTCCTAAAATTGCTTGTAAGACAGTTAAAACACCATATGAAGCTAAAATTGTATAAATCAAGCTTGAATAAGTTGTAATATCGAAATCCCACGTTTTGTAAATAACTAAAACAATTGCTAAAACAATCGCTGCAAGAACGTTGAAGGCTGCGAAAGCCCATAAGTTTCCATTTTCTTTACGAGAAAGATAGTAAATTGAAAACCATAAACTTAAAACACCCCAAGCGATGCAGACTAAAATTGCTGCCCAATAAATAATAAATGCTACCATGAAAGTTTCACCTCACTTTTATACATAGAGTATTTTATCACGTTCTCCTTTGTTTGTCATGAAAAGACAGTGAAAAATGGACTTTTCCTCCTACCTATAAATGAATAAAAACCAGTACTTTTTTATTTTGTACGAATAATTTTCTTTCTATGGAGCATTTACGTTATAATAAATGAGTGGGAGATGAGACGATGGAAGAAATTGACGATCAGACGGCAATTGATTTAATTAATGAAACTAAAATTGTTACTTTTTTAACTGGAGCTGGAATTTCTACAGCTTCTGGTGTGCCGGATTATCGTTCTTTATCTGGTATTTATCAAGGATTTGACCAACCAGAATACTTATTGAGTCATACTTGTATGTTGCAAGAGCCGGAAAAATTTTATTCTTTCGTTAAAACGCTCTATCATCCAAAAGCAAAACCGAATATTATTCACAAAAAAATTGCTGATTTAGAAAAAGTTAAGACCACTTGGGTGATCTCACAAAATATTGACGGACTGCACGCCAAAGCCGGAAGTCAGCACTTGGTCAATTTTCATGGGAACCTCTACGATTGTTACTGTAGAAAGTGTGGAAAAACAGTTACCGCAAATGAGTATCTGATTTCTGATCAGCATAATCGATGCGGGGGACAAATACGTCCAAACATTGTATTATATGAAGAAGGTTTAGATGAGCAAGCTATTGAAAAATCGATTCAAACAGTAACACAGGCGGAACTACTTATTATAGTAGGAACTAGCTTTCAAGTTCACCCTTTTTGTGACTTAATCCATTATGCATCACCTGAAACGAAGATTTTAGTTATTAATCAAACGCCAATTCAAATAGACAGACAAGCGTATTTTTTACAAGAAAATGCGGTTAAGATTTTTGAAAATATATGATAGAGGAGCAGCAGCATGGAAGAATTTAAAACAGAACGACAAAAAATGATTGATGGGGAACTGTACTTTTCAGCAGATCCGGAATTAGCGACAGCCAGAAAATTTGCGCGAGAACAAATGAAGTTAATTAATCACGAGGAAGATTCCTTGATTCGTCGCCAATTAGTAGAAGAAACTTTTGGTACAACTGGAACAGGGAGCTATATTGAACCAACTATTAGTTTTGATTATGGCTTTAACATTCATGTTGGAAAAAATTTTTACGCGAACTTCAACAGCATTTTTCTGGATATTTGCCCAATTACAATTGGCGATAACTGCATGTTTGGTCCAAATGCTCAATTATATACAGCCACTCATCCACTGCATCCGGTTAAAAGAAATAGCGGATTAGAGTACGGAAAACCAATTACAATAGGCGACAACGTCTGGTTTGGCGGCAATGTTGTTATCACTCCAGGAGTTACGTTAGGTGATAATGTTGTCGTAGCTGCGGGTTCGGTTGTAACTAAATCCTTCCCAGAAAATTGTGTAATCGGCGGTAATCCAGCAAGAATTATTAAAGAAATTGAACTGGAAGAAACACGTGCCCCGCTTACTGTTCAGCGAGATAAAATAAATGATATTGATAAAAAAATCGTAGCGTTGTTAGAAGAACGGATGGACGTTGTGACTGCAATTGCTGCAATCAAGAAAACAACAGATCAACCAATTCTTGATACATCAAGAGAGAAAGAAGTGTTGGCTAAAATCGGTTCTTATATCAAAAATGATACGTATAATGATGCAATCAAAGAAACATATCAAGGAATTATGGATGCATCAAAACAATTTCAACAACAACAACTAGATTAAAGTGCTAGGAGGAAAGCTCATGGAGGGTGTAAAAAGACGGGAAGTAATTTTACGAGAATTGGAAACAGCTACGAAGCCTATTAGTGCAAGTCGGTTTGCTAAAGAATTCAAGGTTAGTCGTCAAATTGTTGTAGGAGATGTTGCGCTGTTAAGAGCCCAAGGGACTGAAATTCTAGCAACGGCTAGAGGCTATTTACTTGAGATAAATAGAGATCGCCAAGGAATTGTGTTTAAAATTGTTTGTCAACATACTTTAGAACAAACTGAAGAGGAATTAACAACGATTGTATCTCTAGGGGGAGAAATCATTGATGTGATTGTAGAACATCCGATTTATGGAGACTTAACAGCTGGGCTACACATTAAAACAGCAAAAGATATAGATAAATTTATAAAATCATATAAACAAAGTAGCGCTTCCTTATTAGCTTCTTTAACATCAGGAATTCATTTACACACAATTCGTTGTGCGGATGAAGAAAGTGCTCAAAGAATAAAAGAAGCTTTAGCAAAAAAAGGAATTTTATATCAAGGTTAATTGACTAATGTTTCTTTAAAGTAAAAACAGAGACTAACTTAAAACATCCTCGTTTTAAGTTAGTCTCTGTTTTTGTTTATTATTATAAAAAATCCTTATCGAATAACTTTTTTTGTAGATAATTAAATAGTGAATACCATAAATTTTGATCGAAAATATTTTCCATAAAGAAGAGATTTTCTTTTGGAGTATCTGGCTCTGAATAATCAGAAATAACAAGATCAGCTTCGATACTGTTTTTAATGAACAGAATATTTTCTTCATTAATAACTTTTAGTGGGGATTGAGCTGACTTAAGAAAAAAGCAAGGATAAAATAAGTAGAGGTTCTTTGCAAGAGGGAAAAATCGAGTTATACCCATTCTTTACCAACTTTTGTTGATAAGAATCTAGGTATAACTCGATTTTTTAGTTAAATATAGATAGAAAATGTTCAAAGAAGCCTGTAAGTTCTAGTTATCTTCTGCTTCAAATTTTTCAAATGCAGAGTTGATGACTTCTTTTAAAGCATTTGCAGAAGCATTCATACGATCCATTTCAGAATCGGTTAAGGGAATTTCAATGACTTGTTTAATTCCTTGGCGATTGATAACGGCTGGTGCACCAATATAAATGTCATTTTGACCATATTCACCATCTAAATAAACAGAAAGTGGGAAAACCGAATTTTCATCATCTAAAATGGCTTTTGTGATTCGGGCCAAAGCCGCTGCGATTCCGTAGAATGTCGCACCTTTTTTCTCGATAATTGAATAAGCAGCATCTCTAACGCTAAAGAACAGATTGACCATTGCTTCTTCATCGACATCTGGATTATTTTTAACCCATTCGTAAATTTGTAAGCCAGCAACATTCGCATGCGACCAAACTGGAAACTCAGTATCACCGTGTTCCCCTAAAATATAAGCATGGACGTTACGAGCATCTACATCGACTAATTCAGCGATTGCTTGACGGAAACGAGCAGAGTCTAGAGACGTTCCTGAACCAATAACGCGTTCTTTTGGAAATCCTGAGAATTTCCATGTAGAATAAGTTAAAATATCAACTGGATTCGCTGCAACTAAAAAGATACCGCTAAAACCAGAATCAACGATAGCTGTTACAATTTGTTTGTTGATCTTTAAATTTTTATGAACCAAATCAATTCTTGTTTCTCCAGGTTTTTGAGCAGCACCGGCTGTCAAAACAACAAGATCAGCATCATGACAATCGTCATAAGTGGCAGCATAAATTCGTTTAGGTGAAGTAAATGCTAGAGCATGAGATAAATCAGCCGCGTCACCTTCCGTTTTCTGTGTATCTATATCAATAATACCAACTTCTTGAGCAATATTTTGAGTGACTAAGGCAAATGCATAACTAGATCCGACAGCGCCATCTCCAACCAAAATTACTTTTTGGCGATCTTTATTCCCAACTGCTGCAGTCATGTGTATCATTCCTTTCAGATAATTGTTTTATCACAATGATAATACCACCAATTGTGATTTTTGTCACGTTTTTTGTTTGAAGTATTAATACAGTTTTTCAAGGTGTTTCATAAGAAAACTCTTTCATGTGCGGTATTTCACTATTTCTGTTTTATAATAAAATTTGACCTGAAAAAAGGTCTCACAGAACTTATCTATTTTTTAAGATTTTAAAAGACTCAGCAACGCAATATTTTGTGGTATAATTGAAAAAAACTGGGCAGAGGATACTACTGCTCGGGTATTTTGTGTTGGAGAATGAGATACTTTACGTAAGGAGAATATAAATGAAAATGATCGTCGGGTTAGGCAACCCAGGAACTAAGTATCAAGAAACAAAACATAATATTGGTTTTATTACAGTTGATGAAATTGCGCAGCGTTACAATGCTGTTTTTAATAAAAGTCAGTTTGAAGCAGATATTGCGGAATTTTTTATTGGAACGGAAAAAGTCATGCTAGTTAAACCACTTACGTTTATGAATGAATCTGGGCGTTCAGTGGGACCGCTAATGACGTATTTTGGTATTGAAGATGAAGAATTAATTGTTATTTATGATGATTTAGATTTAGAAGTAGGCAAAATTCGTTTACGTGAAAAAGGCGGAGCAGGCGGACACAACGGAATTAAAAGTTTAATTGCACATTTAGGTACGAATGTTTTTCCACGTATTAAAATCGGTATTGGTCGCCCAATAGGAAATAACACAGTTGTCCACCATGTGTTGAGTACTTTCCCAAAAGAGAGCCACGAAGAGATGTTACTAGCAGTTAAAACGGCAGCTGATGCGGCAATTTACGCTTGTGAAGGACACAGCTTTGTCGATACGATGAATCAGTTTAATGGAAAATAAAAAGGAAACAAGGAGGAGCCAAACGTGAACATCATTGAACGAATTGGTGCAAGTGAACTAGTCCAAGACTGGCAAAAACAACTAACTGCTAACACACGCCAGTTAATTACAGGCTTAGCCGGCTCAGCCAAGACACTGGTGATGACCAGTGCTTTTAAACAAAAAAAACAAAAAATAGTTGTTGCGGTTCCCAATCTATATTACGGTAATCAATTAGTTGAAGACTTTCGCAACGTTTTACCCGATGAAGCAGTTTATTTATTCCCGGTAGATGAAGTTTTATCTGCTGAAATGGCCTTTTCTTCACCAGAAGCAAGAGCAGAACGAGTAGCAGCGTTGAATTTTTTATTGACAGATGATCCGGGAATTGTAGTTGTACCAGTTGCTGGACTAAGAAAATATTTGCCAAGTAAACAAACTTGGGAAAATGCGCAATTACACTGGGAAATTGGCAGTGAAATTGATCCGGACAGATTAGCACAAGAACTTGTATTGATGGGCTATGAACGGGAATCCTTAGTTGGAAAACCGGGAGATTTTAGTATTCGCGGCAGCATTGTTGACGTATATCCGTTAAATTCAGAATATCCAGTTCGGGCAGAACTATTTGATATTGAAATTGATTCTTTACGTTATTTTGAAGCTGATACACAGCGTTCTGTTGCAACTATTGATTCAGTAAACCTTTCGCCAATGACTGATTTAGTTTTTTCAAAAGCAGATTTAGCTTTTGGTGAAAAGCAACTGGAACATGCATTGGAAAAAAGATTGGCGATTACTAAAGAGGCGACGGAAAGAGGATTCTTGCAAGATTATTTTGGTCAACTAGCAACAGCTTGGGAACAAGGTATTCCAACCGAGAATGCACATTTTTATACTGATTTTCTTTATGAACAAAAGACGACATTACTCGATTATTTATCTGAAGATAGTATTATCTTTATTGATGACTATGCCCGGATTTTAGAAGCAGAACGTGAGATTATTCGAGAAGAAAATGAGTGGCAAGTCCAAAAATTAGAAGAAATGCGCGTTTTCCCAGAGCAAACATTCGGTTTGGATTTCCACGATCAAGTTAGAAAAATGTCTTTTACCACAACGTTCTTTTCTTTATTTCAAAAAGGAATGGGGAATTTACGCTTTCAAGCGATTCATAATTTCCAATATCGCTCGATGCAGCAATTTTTCGGTCAAATGCCATTGTTAAAAACAGAGATGGATCGTTGGCAAAAACAAGAGCAAACAGTTATTGTCTTTGTTCCAACCAAAGAGCGTAGCCAAAAAGTAGAAGAGTTGTTCCGTGATTTTGATATTACTAGTGTTACAGCTTCGCCGAACAAATTAATTGAAGGAAAAATCCAAATCGTTGAAGGAGCACTTCAGTCAGGCTTTGAATTACCTGCTGAAAAACTTGTAACGATTACTGAAAAAGAGATTTTTCATACAACAACGAAAAAGCGTGCACGTCGCCAGACGGTTTCAAATGCTGAACGTTTAAAAAGTTATAGCGATTTAAAAACAGGCGATTACGTTGTCCATGCAAATCATGGGATCGGGAAATATATTGGGATGGAAACACTGGAAGTTGATGGTGTGCATCAAGATTACATCACGATTTTATATCAAAATGACGATAAACTATTTATTCCGGTTACTCAGCTGAATTTAATTCAAAAATTTGTTGCATCTGAAGCTAAAACACCAAAAGTTAATAAACTAGGCGGCAGTGAGTGGAGTAAAACAAAACGAAAAGTATCTTCGAAAATCGAAGATATTGCAGATGATTTGATCCAACTTTACGCTGATAGAGATTCAGAAAAAGGTTACGCATTTCCGCCAGATGATGCCTACCAGAAAGAATTTGAAGATGCCTTTCCATATAGTGAAACAGATGACCAATTACGTAGTACAGCGGAAATCAAACACGATATGGAGAAAACACGCCCAATGGATCGTTTATTAGTTGGCGATGTCGGCTATGGGAAAACAGAAGTTGCTTTACGTGCAGCTTTTAAAGCAATCAATAACAACAAACAGGTAGCTTTTTTAGTGCCGACAACTATTTTAGCGCAGCAGCATTATGAAACCATGCTGGATCGTTTTGAAGGATTTCCAGTAGAAGTTGGCTTGTTAAGCCGTTTTAGAACGAAAAAACAACAAAATGAAACCATCGAAAAAATTAAGCGTGGGCAAATTGATATTGTCGTTGGAACACATCGTTTGCTTTCGCAAGATATTACTTTTAGTGATATAGGTTTACTTGTAATCGATGAAGAACAACGTTTTGGTGTAAAACACAAAGAACGTTTGAAACAGCTCCGCTCTCAAGTAGATGTTTTAACTTTAACGGCGACACCAATTCCACGAACCTTGCATATGTCGATGCTTGGTGTACGTGATTTATCTGTCATTGAGACACCACCCGAAAATCGTTATCCGATTCAGACTTATGTAATGGAACATAATCCTGGGGCAATTAGAGAAGCGATTGAACGAGAAATGGCACGTGATGGTCAAGTGTTTTACTTATATAATCGTGTCGATACAATTGAGAAAAAAGTTGAGGAAATTCAAGCCCTTGTACCGGAAGCTAGAATTGCCTATGCACATGGACAGATGACAGAAGTTCAATTGGAAAATACCTTATTTGACTTTATTGAACGTCAGTATGATGTTCTGGTTACTACGACAATTATTGAAACAGGTGTTGATATTCCCAATGCCAATACGCTATTTGTTGAAAATGCAGATTATATGGGCTTATCTACGTTGTATCAATTGCGTGGTCGAGTTGGACGAAGTAATCGCGTGGCTTACGCCTATTTTATGTATGAGCAGCAAAAAATTCTTAATGAAGTTAGTGAAAAACGTTTAGAAGCGATCAAAGATTTTACGGAACTCGGTTCAGGATTTAAAATTGCAATGCGTGATTTATCCATTCGCGGTGCCGGAAATCTTTTAGGAGCACAACAACACGGCTTTATTGATTCAGTCGGTTTTGATATGTACTCTCAAATGCTTGCGGAAGCTGTTGCAAGAAAACAAGGAAAAAATATTCAAGATCAGAAAACGTCTGTTGAGATTGATCTGGGCATTGATGCATATCTACCAACTAGCTATATTTCAGATGAACGTCAGAAAATTGAAATTTATAAGCGAATTCGTCAGTTAGAAAATATGGATATGTACGATGAGTTAGAAGCAGATCTATTGGACCGTTTTGGTGAATATCCAGATGAAGTGGCCCACTTATTAACAACTGGACAGATCAAAATGAACGGTGATCGTGCTTTAATTGAGACGATCCGTAAACGAAAACAAGAAATTACCTTCACGCTAAGTAAAATTGGTACGAAGACATATAGTGTTGAACAGATTTTTGAAGCACTGTCACAAACACAATTAAAAGCTGATCTTGCAGTAGATAATGAAAAAATGTCTGTACGCTTAAAAGTACCAAAAGACATGAAAGAAGCAGCATG
Organism: Enterococcus sp. 5H; assembly: GCF_028128615.1. Taxonomy (GTDB): domain Bacteria; phylum Bacillota; class Bacilli; order Lactobacillales; family Enterococcaceae; genus Enterococcus_L. The sequence goes on from NZ_AMDP01000019.1 coordinate 426,639, forward strand.
GTTACAAGAAGTGGCCTTGTTCACTAAAGCTTTAAGACAAGAAAAATACAAAAGCGCAACTGTAAAAGAAGAGTAACCAGAACTTAATTTCATGGGCAAATTTCTCAGAAAAAAAGAAAGTGACCAAAAGCGCCACAGTCAATTTTCCCTATTTTTCAGTCGAAATAAAACGAGCCCATGCAGCTTTAAATGTATCCAGCTTTACGAACCAGTCCCATGGAAAAAAGATGAAATCAGCCTGTGACCAAAAGCGTCACAATCATATTTCCCTATTTTTCATAAGGCACTAACGGGTTCGTTCAGCTTTTAAATCAGGAGGACAGAACACCATGGCGCATAAGGAAATGAGGACGATGATGCAAGGAGCGTTTGTATTGACGATTGCATCATTTGTCGCCAAAGTATTAAGTGCGGTGTATCGTGTGCCGTTTCAAAACTTAGTTGGTGATGAAGGATTTTATGTTTACCAACAAGTCTATCCTATCTATGGAATTGCGATGACCTTGGCGTTGTCAGGATTGCCGCAATTTATTTCAAAAGTTGTGGCAGAACAATCAGACATTAGTAAGCAAAAGAAAGTATTACAGCAACTGTTTCCATTCGTGTTAATTATTGCTGGATTATGTTGGGCTTTTTTCTTTTTTGGAAGTCATGAAATTGCTTATATGATGGGTGATGAAAAGTTAACTCCATTGATCCAAGTTGTTTCTTTTACTTTTTTATTAGTCCCTATTTTATCGTTTTATCGTGGGAATTTTCAGGGACATCTGTTGATGATTCCTAGTGCGATTTCACAAGTAATGGAACAAATCGTACGAGTTGGTGTAATCTTAGTTGCTGCCTACTCGTTTACTCAATTTGGGTGGTCAGTCTATCAAACGGGAACGGTAGCGATGGGTGGAGCTTTATTGGGCGGTCTGATTGCAGCTGGCATCCTCTGGTACTATGATCGCAAAATTCGAGTAGGAAGTTCGGCGTATTTAACACGTTGGGCGCTGACGGATGAAACAAAACCTTTAGTTGGTCGTTTGCTGTTAGAAGGTGGGATTGTCTCTTTATATAGTGCATTCCTGATTTTATTTCAGTTAGTTGATTCATTTTTTGTGAAAAATGCATTAGTTATTTCTGGAATGAGTGATTTTGCTGCGAAAGTTGATAAAGGGATTTATGATCGTGGACAGCCTTTGGTACAATTAGGTCTGGTAGTTTCATTAGCATTAAGTTCAAGTTTTTTACCAGCCTTGACCAAATATTTTATTGGTTCTGAGCAAGGTCGATTTTTACAAGCAGCAAAGATTTTTTTACGCCTAACCACAACGAGTGCGGCTGCGGCTTCGATCGGACTGGTCTTATTATTACCATATATCAACTTTGCTTTGTTTAAAGACTATCAGGGAAATGGAGTCTTGGGAATCTATGTTTGTTCAATTGCCTTTATGGCAGTTATCCATGCCTACCAAAGTATTTTTCAAAGTCGTAATCAGTTCTCAGTATCGATGGTCGCAGCAGTCTCTGGAATTTTTATGAAGCTGATTTCTACAAGCCCACTTACGCAAGCTTTTGGGACACTTGGTGCGAGTGTTTCAACTATCGCAGGTTTAATTACAACGTTACTTTTATTAGTTGTTTTTTCGAAAAAAGAAATAAACAGCTTTGTTGTGGAAAATCATTTTCTACGAAAGTTGACTAGTAGTTTAGCAATAATGGGGATTGTGTTACTCTGTTATCAAGGGATTATTTCAATCTTCCTTGGAACAGTTGAGCATCGTGGTCAGGCTCTAATCATCAGTATTGTTGGAGTTGTTATTGGTGGAGCAGCTTTTATTTTAACAATCATAAAACTAAATTTATTTACCGTTCGAGAATGGCTAACACTACCATTTGGAGCAAAAATATTAAGAATGAAGAGGTAAGATTATGCGTTTAGATAAATTTTTAAAAGTATCGCGTATCATTAAAAGAAGACCCGTTGCAAAAGAAGTTGCCGATAAAGGGCGGATTCAAATTAATGGAATCTTGTCAAAATCATCAAGCAATGTAAAAATCGGTGATAAAATTAAGATTCAATTCGGAAATAAAATCCTAGAAGTTGAAGTCCTTGAGCTTCATGATTCGACAAAAAAAGAAGATGCACAAAAGATGTATCAAATCATTTCAGAAACAAGAGTCGAAAATAGTGATAATTTAGATTAGACAAGCATCTTAGATGTTGGTATAATAAAGCAGACAATCCAAAAATGAGTGGAGCGGAAAATATGGGAAAAAAGAAAAAAGACGTGGAGAAAGTTGCTGCCTTAGATAACGAGTATACAAAAGAACAGTATGCAGAGTTTCAAAAACAGCAAAAACAGTTGATTTTTAGACGCCGACGTTTAGCAGTTGTTTTTCTCGTAGCATTTGTAATTTTTATTGTTTCCGGTATTCAGCTGATGAAGGATTACCAACAATTAAATGCGTTTAAAAAACAGCAGACAGAAGCTGTCGCAGAATCAGCAGAAGCGGATAAAAAGTTACAGCGTTTAGAACAAGACGTAGCTTTATTACGAGATGATGATTATGTAGCCAAACTGGCACGCAGCCGTTTTTATGTCTCAAAAGAAGGCGAGCAAATTTACAATATTCCAGAGTTAGGCGGATCAACAACTAGCTCAAGCAATGAACAAAAACAATCTTCACAAGAGAGTCAATCACAGTCTAATTCAACTGAACAATAATCGGGCGAATAACTGCAGATATAATAGGGTAAATAATAGGAGGAACATTTTTTTTATGTCAATTGAAGTAGGAGCTAAGTTGCCAGGGAAAGTGTCAGGTATCACTAATTTTGGTGCCTTCATCGATTTAGGTGAAGGAAAAACAGGGTTGGTTCACATTAGTGAAGTATCAAACGGATTTGTAAAAGATATTCATGATGTCTTAACCGTAGGGGATGAAGTAACAGTTAAAGTTACCTCTGTTGGTGATGACGGCAAAGTTGGCTTATCGATTCGTAAAGCACAAGAACAACCAGCAGAACCAAAACGCGAATTTCAACGTCGCGAGAATCAAGAATTTCAAGGGAATAGAGACCGTGGTCAACGCCCAGCGCCTAAGAAGCAATTTACACGTGCGCAGCCAACAAACTCAAAACAAGATTTTGATTCATTAATGAGTTCATTTTTGAAAGACAGTGATGATCGATTATCTTCTTTAAAGAGAAACACAGAAGGTAAACGTGGTGGACGCGGCGGACGTCGTAACTAATAGATAATTGAAGCTGAGCGTAAGCTCGGCTTTTCTGTTTTTAGATTGATTATTGAATGAGATAGTGAGGTGAGCAAATGTTTCAAGAATTTTATCATCACTGTAAAAGCAATAATTTTTGGCAAAAAGATCAGAAAATCTTGTTGGCAGTTTCAGGCGGATTAGATTCAATGGTGCTGCTAGACTTGATGCAGACAGCTGCAAAAAAAAATCAACTTAATTTAGCAGTAGCTCACGTCAATCATCAATTACGTGAAGAGTCTGTAAGTGAAGCGGAATATTTGAAAAATTACTGTCAAGAAAGAAAAATACCATACTATTACAAAGAGTGGACAACAATAGATAAAACAACAAATATTGAAGCTCGAGCGCGTAAATTCCGTTATGACTTTTTTTCTGAAACAATGAACCAAGAAGGTTTCTCTAGTCTATTTACAGCACACCATGGTGATGATCAGGCAGAAACTATTCTAATGAAGTTAACCCGAGGGAGTTCGCTAAAAAACTTAGTTGGAATTAAGGATAGACAGCCATTTGCCTCAGGAGAGTTAATACGTCCATTTCTAATTTTTTCAAAAGAACGATTAGAAAACTATGCCAACCAAAGAACAATCATATACTTTGAAGATCAGTCGAATCAGAGTGATAAATATGTTAGAAATCGTTTGAGACATCAAGTTGTCCCTGTTTTAAAAAAAGAAAATCCGCAATTTCTGCAGCATATCACTGATTTCAGTGAACAAATACATCTAGCTGACGATATTATACAGTCTGTTATTGCACCTAAATATAATTGTTGGGTTGAGAAAACAAAAACTGGCTGGTCGATTCAGTTACTGGATTTAAAAAAAGAAAAGAGAAGCATCCAGACCTTTTTCTTAATGACTCTATTTCAAAAAACATTAATACCAGAAGGGGTAACAATCAACCAAGCACAGATTCAGCAGTTTTTAACAATACTAAATCAATCAGCACCTCAATTGACCATGGATCTAGAAAAAGGCTGGCAGATTATTAAAGAATATGATGTAGCCTATTTAACGAATAAACAATCTGTTCAAGAAGAGCTAGAATTCTATTTATATGCAAACGAACAGGTTTTTCTTTCGGAAAGCGAATGGCTGGGTCTGGAAAGTTCTAAAAATGAGCTGGAACAGCCAGATAAGGTGAAGAACTGGCAAGAGTTTTCTCTTCTGATAACCGAAGAAACTTCACTTCCATTAATGGTTCGTCATAGAAAAGCTGGGGATCGAATTTCACTAACGCCTGATTTAACCAAAAGACTCAATCGTCTATTTATCGATCAAAAAATCCCTAATTTACAGAGAGAGCAAGCGTGGGTTATTCTGTCTGCGGACAACAATATTATTTGGGTGCCAAAATTTGCTAATTCCTATTTGAGTATTCCTAAAGAAACTGATAAAATACTCTACAGGCTCCTTTATAAAATTAAAATGTAAACGATAAGCATATGATAGCTTATATTCGTTTAAAGTGAGCAGGATGCACAGATGTTTTATCTTGTGATAAAGTACAAAAATGGTATAATTCTTGGATAACTAAAACAAGATGATTACAGCATTCTATCTTAAGAAAATATTAAAAATTGAGGTTGAGCCTACAAAAGAAAAGGAGAATCATATGTTAGAGAACGATATTAAGCAAATCCTGATCACAAAAGAACAAATTCTCGAAAAATCTACAGAACTTGGAAAACAGTTAACAGAAGATTACAAAGACAAAAATCCTTTAGTTATTGGTATTTTAAAAGGTGCGATTCCTTTTATGGCTGACATTGTACGTTCGATTGATACGTATTTAGAAATGGATTTTATGGATGTATCCAGCTATGGAAATGCCACGGTTTCTTCTGGTGAAGTTAAAATCGTTAAAGATTTAGATACAAACGTGGAAGGGCGCGACATACTAATCGTTGAAGATATTATTGATAGCGGTCGTACATTAGCTTATCTGGTAGATCTATTTAAATATAGAAAAGCAGCATCTGTGAAAATTGTCACTTTGTTGGATAAACCAGAAGGCCGTGTTGTTGATATTAAAGCTGATTATGTAGGTTTTGATGTACCAAATGAATTTGTAGTCGGCTATGGATTAGATTACGCAGAAGCATATCGTAATTTGCCTTATGTAGGCGTTTTGAAACCTGAAATCTACGAATCAAATTAATATCTCTCTTGGAAATAGTTATGTTACAATGTAATGGTCAGAATTGATAAAAAAACGTAAATTAAATTACGAACAATAGCCAAAGGAGGACAGGCATGAATAAAAAGAATAGCGGCATGAAAAATGGCCTATATTATGTACTACTTATCTTGGCAATGGTCATGGTTGTTTATTTCATCTTCGGAAATAACAATCCCCAGTCGCCAAACATTGAATTTTCGACCTTCAATACTCAATTAGATGAAGGCAAAGTAAAAGAATTAACAATTCAACCAACAAATGGTGTTTACAAAATTACAGGTGAGTACAAAGAAAAACAAGAAATCCAAAATACAGGCGGTCTGTCTTTATGGGGATCAACTGAAGTATCTACAAAATCATTTACAACGATTGTTTTACCAAGTGATATCACATTATCCGGCATTCAAGATATGGCCCAAGAAAATAATGTGAAATTATCCGTTAAAGAACAATCAACAAGTGGAGCTTGGCTTTCTATCTTATTTAGCTTCTTACCGATCGTGTTATTTATCTTCTTGTTCTACATGATGATGGGACAACAAGGTGGCGGCGGTGGCGGTGGTGGCCGTGTGATGAACTTTGGTAAATCAAAAGCCAAAGAAGCCGATAAAAAAGCTAATCGCGTACGCTTCTCTGACGTAGCCGGAGCTGAAGAAGAAAAACAAGAATTAGTCGAAGTTGTGGAATTCTTAAAAGATCCTCGACGCTTTGTTGAACTAGGCGCACGTATTCCAGCAGGTGTTCTTTTAGAAGGTCCTCCAGGAACAGGTAAAACATTGCTTGCAAAAGCTGTAGCCGGTGAAGCAGGCGTACCGTTTTATTCTATCTCTGGTTCTGATTTCGTTGAAATGTTCGTCGGTGTCGGTGCCAGCCGTGTCCGTGATTTATTTGAAACAGCGAAGAAAAATGCACCAGCGATTATCTTTATTGATGAAATTGATGCAGTCGGTCGTCAACGTGGCGCTGGTATGGGTGGTGGACACGATGAACGTGAACAAACACTTAACCAATTGCTTGTTGAAATGGATGGATTTGATGGTAACGAAGGCGTAATCGTTGTAGCTGCAACTAACCGTTCTGATGTCTTAGATCCAGCCTTATTACGTCCAGGTCGTTTTGACCGTCAAATTTTAGTTGGTCGTCCGGATGTTAAAGGTCGTGAAGCGATTCTTAAAGTTCATGCCCGTAACAAACCATTAGCTGATGACGTTGATTTGAAAGTTGTCGCTCAACAAACACCAGGTTTTGCCGGTGCAGATTTAGAAAACGTCTTAAACGAAGCGGCCTTAGTAGCAGCTCGTCGTAATAAAAAGAAAATTGACGCATCTGACGTGGATGAAGCAGAAGATCGCGTAATTGCAGGACCAGCGAAGAAAGATCGCGTAATCAACAAAAAAGAACGTGAAATGGTTGCTTACCATGAAGCTGGACATACAATTGTCGGTTTAGTCTTAAGCCGTGCCCGCATCGTCCATAAAGTAACTATTATCCCTCGCGGACGTGCAGGTGGATATATGATTGCTTTACCAAAAGAAGATCAATTCTTAATGACAAAAGAAGATATGTTTGAACAAATCGTTGGTTTGCTTGGTGGACGTACAGCAGAAGAAATTATTTTCGACGTACAGTCTACAGGTGCTTCAAATGACTTTGAACAAGCAACAGGTATTGCTCGCAGCATGGTGACTGAATATGGAATGAGTGACAAATTAGGTCCAGTTCAATATGAAGGAAATCACCAAGTCTTTGTAGGTCGTGACTACGGTCAAACCAAAGCTTACTCTGAACAAGTAGCGTTTGAAATTGACCAAGAAGTTCGCCGTATCTTGATGGAAGCTCATGATAAAGCACGTGAAATTATTGAAACACATCGTGCACAGCATAAATTAATTGCTGAAAAACTATTAGAGTTTGAAACATTAGATGCTCGTAGCATTAAATCATTGTTTGAAGATGGTGTAATGCCGCAAGATGTCATTGACAGCCAATTCCCAAGTGAAAAAGCTCAAACTTTCGAAGAAGCAAAACGTGCATTAGAAGAAAAAGATGCACAAAAACAAGCTGAAGAAAAACACGATTTTGAAGAAGATAAAAAAGAATTAAATGACGAATCAAAAGAAGTGAAATCAGAAAGCGAAAAAACTGAAGAAGAAGTTCAATCTGAAGTAAAAGCTGAAGAAGATAAAAAAGATTCTGATTACGATCGCAACAACTTTGAAGATCGTTATAAATAAGAAGAAATAGATAAAAAGGACTGAAACGTAACTCGCAGAGTTAATGTTTCGGTCCTTTTTGACGTAAGCATTAATTTTTTAAGTATGTTATTTTCTTGAAGAGGGTGTAAGCAACGCATTAGCGAGTAAGCCAAAGCTTGTTCCAACTAATATGCCGACACCAATACCTACCAACGTATAGATCCACCCTGCATTCATAAATTCTCCAACACCGCCACCGCCTAAAAAGCCGATTAAAGCACCAAGGGTAAGTCCTAAAAGAACAAAACCTGCATAAAATAAACCGATAATTTCATAATCAGCAGGATCGATAGTTGCATAGTATTGAGCGAATTGTTCTTGTAGCTTATCTGATTGATCTGTCTGACTTGAAAATGTAAGCTCTGCGCTTGCTTTCTCAAAAGCTTCTTGTTCCGTCATACCGCTTGCTACTAAATCGTTGATGTAATCATTCATATATAGAATCATGTCATCTTGGACTTCACGGCTTTTAATAGAAGTATTTTTAAAACGTGATAATCGTTGTCCCATCTTATCTCGATTTTTTCCAGCCTTTCGACGTAATTTTTCCATATAGGTCATCTCAGCGTTGTTTAAATAGAGTATTGATTGTTCTTTTGCGAATTTATTGATTTTTTGTTGTGTATTTTGATTAATTGTCATTGTTCTTCTTCCCTTCATACTTCAATTTTTCCACTCGTTCAGATAAAAATTGCCATCTATCCCAAAATTCTAAAAGTTCCTTTTCTCCGTTTTCGTTTAAACTGTAGAACTTTCTGGGTGGTCCGAGCTCGGATGGTTTTTTAGTAATAGTTACCATCTTATTTCGTTCAAGGCGCAGAAGAATTGTATAGACTGTTCCCTCTGTCATATCAGTAAACCCCATAGCCGTAAGTTTTCGTACGATTTCATAACCATAAACTTCATTTTCACTGATAATCTGAAGCATCATTCCTTCTAGAACACCTTTTAACATTTCGCTTAATTTATCCACTTTATCACATCCAATCATTACTATGCACAAGGTACCATGTAATGCTAAGTACATGTACATAATAATGCTAGGTACTGAAATTGTCAATAAGTATGCTGTATTTCTTGCTTGAAATAGCTTATTAAAATTATTTAGTTGAAAAAATAGCTAAATCCTAGTATTATCTGATAATGAGTCAGAAAAAGTCCTAGTGAGAAGAGGAAACAAAAATGGAAGATTATTTAGTAAAAGCATTATGTTATGAAGGATCAATTCGCGCATATGCCGTTTGCGCAACAAATACAATTTCAGAAGCACAAAAACGTCATGATACATGGAGTTCGTCAACAGCTGCATTAGGTAGAACAATGGTAGGTGCATTGTTGTTAGGAGCTACACTAAAAGGTGATGATAAATTAACTGTAAAAGTTCAAGGAAACGGACCAGCGGGATCAATCATTGTGGATAGTGATGGTAGTGGAAATACTAAAGGTTACATAAAAAATCCTCACGTAAGTCTTACACTTAATGAAAGTGGGAAAATCGACGTTCGTGGTGCCGTAGGAACTGAGGGCGTATTTACAGTTATCAAAGATCTTGGGTTAAAAGAAACATTTTCTGGTCAAACACCTATCGTATCTGGAGAAATTGGTGAAGACTTTACGTATTTCATGGCAGTTTCAGAACAAATTCCATCAGCAATTGGTTTAAGTGTGCTAGTAGATACAGATGAAAGTGTTAAAGCTGCTGGCGGATTTATGATTCAAGTAATGCCAGGAGCCGATGAAAAAACAATTGATTTTATTGAACAACGTTTGCAAGAAGTTCCGATGATTTCACGTTTGATTGATGAAGGTGAATCACCTGAAGGGATTTTAGAGCGCTTATTAGGTAAAGACGAAATCAATATTCTTGAAAAAATGCCAGTGCAGTTTAAATGTGATTGCTCAAAAGAAAAATTTGGTACGGCGATTATCGCTGTTGGTCTAGATGAAATTAATGCAATGATTGATGAAGATCACGGGGCCGAAGCAGTTTGCCAATTCTGCGGAAATAAGTATCAATATAGTGAAGAGGACCTAATCGAGTTAAGAGATGAAGCCCTTAAAAACACTCGTGAAAACTAGGAGGAAATCCTTATGTGGAAAATAGGCAACATCGAAATTCCTAATCCTGTTGTTGTAGCACCTATGGCTGGTATTAGTAATGCAGCTTTTCGTGTTACGGTAAAAGAATTCGGCGCAGGTCTAGTTGTTTGCGAAATGATTAGTGACAAAGGAATTCATCAAAGAAATAAGAAAACTTTGGAAATGTTATATATTGACGATCAAGAATACCCATTAAGTGTACAAATATTTGGTGGAGACAAAGAGACACTTGTCGAAGCAGCAAAATTCGTTGAAGCAAACACGAAAGCGGCGATTATTGATATCAATATGGGGTGTCCTGTAAATAAAGTTATCAAAGCTGAAGCTGGAGCAAAATGGCTTTTAGATCCGAATAAAGTTTATGAAATGGTTGAAGCCGTTTCATCAGCAGTAGAATTACCGGTAACAGTTAAGATGAGGACTGGTTGGGATGAAGATCATCTATTTGCAGTAGAAAATGCGTTGGCCGCAGAAAAAGCTGGAGCTGCTGCGATTGCTATGCATGGTCGGACAAGAGTCCAAATGTATGAAGGCAAAGCTAACTGGGATGTCTTAAAAGAAGTAAAACAACATTTAACAATTCCTTTTATGGGAAATGGTGATGTACGTACGCCAGAAGATGCCAAACGCATGCTGGAATATGTGGGGGCTGATGGTGTAATGATCGGCAGAGCTGCTTTAGGAAATCCATGGATGATTCAACGAACAAAACATTATCTTGAAACAGGTGATTTAATGCCGGAGCCAACGCCGTTTGAAAAAATCGAAACGGCTAAGGTCCATTTGCAGCGCTTAGTTGATTTAAAAGGTGAAAAAATTGCAGCTAGAGAATTCCGTCAACATGCAGCTTACTATCTAAAAGGGATTCCCCGTGCAGCGAAAGTAAAAGCAGCTATTAATCAATCAGAAACTCAACAAGAAATGATTGATTTACTGGAAGCGTTCATTGAAAAAGCAGAAAAACATGCTGAAAAAGAAACAATCAAAACAAACTGAGAAAAAAAGCGAGCTGAAATCAAAATTCGGCTTGCTTTTTTTTGTTTTGCTGTGGCATTATAAGGGTATGTGAATTCAGAATGGAGGAAATAAAGTGGCAGATGAACAACAAGCGCACATTGAAGAGTTAAATGATCAAATGCTTGTGCGTCGTGAAAAAATGGAAAATCTACGTGAAGAAGGGATTGATCCTTTCGGGAAGCGTTTTGACCGTACACATAATTCAAAAGAACTTCATGAAGAATATGACCAACATTCAAAAGAAGAATTAAGTAATATGGATTTATCAGCTAGTGTTGCAGGTCGTATGATGACGAAGCGCGGAAAAGGTAAGGCAGGTTTTGCTCATTTACAAGATCGCGAAGGTCAAATTCAAGTTTATGTACGTAAAGACCAAGTTGGTGATGAGTCATATGAGCTATTTAAACAAGCTGACTTAGGAGACTTTTTCGGAATCACAGGTCAAGTTATGAAAACTGATACCGGTGAAGTCACTATTAAAGCTCAAACAATTGTTTTGCTTACAAAAGCTTTGCGTCCGTTACCAGATAAGTATCATGGACTGACAAATATTGAACAACGGTACCGTCAACGTTATTTAGATTTAATTAGTAACAAAGACAGTTTCGACCGCTTTATGAAACGAAGCCAAATTATTAGTGAAATCCGCCGCTATCTTGATGGCAATGGCTACGTTGAAGTTGAGACACCTGTACTGCATAACGATGCTGGCGGAGCAGCAGCTCGCCCGTTTATTACACATCATAATGCTCTGGATATGGATTTATACTTGCGTATTGCACTAGAACTACATTTGAAACGTCTAATTGTTGGCGGAATGGAAAAAGTTTATGAAATTGGTCGTGTATTCCGTAATGAAGGAATTGATACGACTCATAATCCAGAATTTACAATGCTTGAAGCATATACTGCATATACAGATTATAAAGATGTTATGGATTTAACTGAAGGTATTATTCGTAATGCAGCAGATAAAGTATTAGGAACAACAACGATTACTTATGATGGACAAGAAGTTGATCTAGGTTCTGAATTTAAACGTGTGCATATGGTTGATGCAATCAAAGAGCAAACAGGTGTGGATTTTTGGCAGGAAATGTCAGTTGAAGAAGCACGTGATTTAGCAAAAAAACATAATGTAGAAATTAATAATAATATGGCAGTGGGTCATATTTTAAATGAATTCTTTGAAACATTTGTAGAAGAAACCTTGCAACAACCAACTTTTGTCTACGGACACCCAGTGGAGGTTTCTCCATTAGCGAAGAAAAATCCGGAAGATGAGCGCTTTACAGATCGTTTTGAGTTATTTATAGTAGGAAAAGAATTTGCTAATGCCTTTACTGAGTTAAATGATCCAATCGATCAGCGTGGACGTTTTGAAGATCAAGAGAAAGAACGTGAACAAGGAAATGACGAAGCTCATGGTGTAGATGAAGATTTCATTGAATCATTAGAGTATGGTTTACCACCAACCGGAGGGTTAGGCATCGGAATTGACCGCTTAGTTATGCTTTTAACTGACGCACAATCAATTCGAGATGTATTATTATTCCCGACGATGAGATAAAGAGATTGAGAACAGATTATTTAAGTATAATCTGTTCTTTTTTATTTCTGAAAAAACACTAGAAAATCCAAATAATTATAATCAGTTTTCGCGGTAAAAACGAACAATAAACAACAAAAGTAATAAAATAATCGGTAACGAAAAAAAGTTTGAAAAAAATGCAAATTTTAGTTGACCAAAGCTCAGAAACTTGGTATATTATATCTTGTCGCAAGGCACTGATGAAACATGCCGAGTGATGAAAATAGAATAACATTTCAAGTTTCAAAAAAACTTGAAAAATCAGGAAGAAAGTTGTTGACAAATAACAAACAACCTGATAAACTAATGAAGTTGTCGCGGAACATTCGACAACATCAAGCAGAAAAAACTTTGAAACTTTTTTAAAAAAGTGTTGACATCAAATCGAAGATTTGATATGATATAAAAGTTACTGCGAGGTAACAACGTAGACCTTTGAAAACTGAACAAAGTAAGACGAACCAAATGTGTAGGTTGTTTTTACAACGGTAAAAACAACCAACAATTTTTAACAAGCGAAGCAATATGCTAGCAAACAAATGAGCTTAACAATCGCAAGATTGTGTTCAACTTTTATTATGAGAGTTTGATCCTGGCTCAGGACGAACGCTGGCGGCGTGCCTAATACATGCAAGTCGAACGCTTCTTTCCTGCCGAGTGCTTGCACTCACTTGGAAAGAGGAGTGGCGGACGGGTGAGTAACACGTGGGTAACCTGCCCATCAGAGGGGGATAACACTTGGAAACAGGTGCTAATACCGCATAATAGTCGACACCGCATGGTGTTGATTTGAAAGACGCTTTCGGGTGTCACTGATGGATGGACCCGCGGTGCATTAGCTAGTTGGTGAGGTAACGGCTCACCAAGGCCATGATGCATAGCCGACCTGAGAGGGTGATCGGCCACACTGGGACTGAGACACGGCCCAGACTCCTACGGGAGGCAGCAGTAGGGAATCTTCGGCAATGGACGAAAGTCTGACCGAGCAACGCCGCGTGAGTGAAGAAGGTTTTCGGATCGTAAAACTCTGTTGTTAGAGAAGAACAAGTAGGAGAGTAACTGCTCTTACCTTGACGGTATCTAACCAGAAAGCCACGGCTAACTACGTGCCAGCAGCCGCGGTAATACGTAGGTGGCAAGCGTTGTCCGGATTTATTGGGCGTAAAGCGAGCGCAGGCGGTTTCTTAAGTCTGATGTGAAAGCCCCCGGCTCAACCGGGGAGGGTCATTGGAAACTGGGAGACTTGAGTGCAGAAGAGGAGAGTGGAATTCCATGTGTAGCGGTGAAATGCGTAGATATATGGAGGAACACCAGTGGCGAAGGCGACTCTCTGGTCTGTAACTGACGCTGAGGCTCGAAAGCGTGGGGAGCAAACAGGATTAGATACCCTGGTAGTCCACGCCGTAAACGATGAGTGCTAAGTGTTGGAGGGTTTCCGCCCTTCAGTGCTGCAGCAAACGCATTAAGCACTCCGCCTGGGGAGTACGACCGCAAGGTTGAAACTCAAAGGAATTGACGGGGGCCCGCACAAGCGGTGGAGCATGTGGTTTAATTCGAAGCAACGCGAAGAACCTTACCAGGTCTTGACATCCTTTGACCACTCTAGAGATAGA
>NZ_AMDP01000020.1 GCF_028128615.1 Enterococcus sp. 5H
AAACCAGCCCCCATAAATGGTGCATGTAAAATCATATTGATTTCGTTAAAGGTTAACCAGTACTTCACTAATCCTTTATAGCGATTGAAAATCACCTTACATAAATTTTCATAAAAACCAACTAATTCACGACTGCGCCATGCGCCATATTTTTCTACTAAATGCATTGGACAATCAAAGTGTGTGATCGTTACCAGCGGCTCAATTCCATGTTTACGACATTCTTTGAATAAATCTTCATAGAATTTCAAACCTTCTTCATTCGGTTCTGTTTCGTCTCCTAGGGGGAAAATACGACTCCATGCGATTGATAGACGGTAGGTTTTAAACCCCATTTCACCAAATAAAGCAATATCTTCTTTATAACTGTGGTACATATCAATTGCTTCTTGTGCTGGATAAAAATGCTCGTTATCAAAGTCAAACATTTTTTTCTCACCGGTAATGACTGGGAAACGGTCTGGTCCAACTGGTGCTAAATCTACGTTTGCTAAACCGCGTCCACCTTCGTTGTAGCCACCTTCACATTGATTGGCTGCCGTTGCGCCGCCCCATAAAAAGTCTTTTCTAAATGCCATATCAAAATTCCACCTTTTCCATATCTAAATGAGCTTTGGAGAAAAGCAGGCAATTTGAGAACTGCCTGCTTTTTCCCTATCAGCCCAACTTTGTTTTACTCTAATTTATTTGTATATTTAAGCTAATCCAGTAATTAATGTATCATCAGACGTTACTTCACGATCTTGCGTTTCAACAATATCTAAATAGTCTCCACTGTTCGTCACAATGACTGGTGTTTCCACACTATAACCAGCGGCTTTAATCGCATCGATATCAAATGTTACTAGCACTTGGCCTTTTTTCACTTTTTCGCCTTGAACAACTTTTCCTTCAAATCCATTACCATCTAGCTGAACCGTATCCATACCAATGTGAATCAGCAATTCCATTCCCTGATCTGAAATCAACCCAATCGCGTGCATTGTTGGGAATAAAGTCATAACTGTTCCATCAAATGGTGCTCTAACAACACCTTCAGTCGGTTCAATCAAAACACCTTTTCCTAGTGCGCCTTGCGCGAATGCTTGGTCACTTGCTTTGTTTAGAGGTAACACACGACCTTTAACTGGGCTTAAAACTGCTTCTTTCATTGCTTTTTGAGCTGGGCTGTTTTCTTTTGTTTCTTCTACAACAGTATCATCTTTCCAGAAGAAGAATGTTAAAGCAAAACCAATAACGATTGCGATAACAATTGCAACAAATGAATGAATCATTCCGCTTGCATCATCACCATTAATAAAGTTTAAAACGCCAAAGATTCCTAAACCACCCATTGTGTATGAAGTCACGCCATTAATCATTAAGTATAAACCACCAACAGCCGCACCAATCATTGAAAAAACAAATGGCGTCTTTTTAGGTAGTGTAATACCATAAATCGCTGGTTCTGTTACCCCGAAAATACCAGAGATAATTGCAGGCGGACATAAAGCTTTGATTTTTTGGTCTTTTAGTTTAAAGAACATTGCCATAACTACTGCTGTTTGAGCAAAACTTGCTGCAAACGAACCGACTAGAACTTGGCTAAATCCTTCTTGGGTAATTTGCATAATTGCTAATGGTACAACACTCCAGTGTAGACCAAAGATTACTAATACTTGCCAGAAGAAGCCTAGAATTAAACCATATAAAGCAGGTGAGAAGCCCATTAATGCTTGGAATCCAGCACTTAAAAGATCAGTTAACATACTGATAATTGGACCAATTACTAAAAATCCGATAGGTAAAGCAATCAATAATACGAAAAATGGTACCAAAAACGTTTGAACTACTTCAGGAATAATTTTCTTGAAGATCTTTTGAATCTGAGCAGCAAATGCAATAATAAAGATGATTGGTACAACACTGCTTGTATACGTTGCACCTACCCACGGAATACCAAGAAATGTGTCATATGCTGGTAATCCAAGTAAGCTATATGGTGCTGCAGCTCCGGCTCCGGCAGTGGTTTCAAAAGTTGCTTGAAGTGCTCCGCCTTGTACTGCTGGATAACATAAGGCCGCACCAATAACAATCCCAACCATTGGGTTAAGTTTGAATTTTCTAGCTGCTGTGTATCCTAAGATAACTGGCATGAAGAAGAAAATTGCATCCCCAATTCCATTTAACATAGTATAAGTTCCAGAAGTATTTGAGTATAATTTCAAGAAAACAAGTAAGGCATTTAAGCCTTTAACCATACCAGCAGCAGCTAATGCACCCAAGAATGGTTGGAAACAGCCACTCAAAATATCGATTAAACGATTAAATATATTTCCACCTGATGATTGTTCTTCGGAATCAGCAGAAATTCCAGCAATGCTTAAAACATCCTCATAAACAGCAGGAACATGATTCCCAATAACAACTTGATATTGTCCGCCGCTTTTCATTACCGTAACGACGCCATCCATATTTTTCAAAACATCGTCATTTGCTTTTGACTCATCTTTCAGCTTAAAACGTAAACGTGTAATACAATGTGTTAAACTATTGATATTTTCTTTACCACCGACATTATTTACAATTTTCTCTGCTAAATCATGATATTTTCCCATTTTTTGTTCCTCCAAAGTTTAGTTTTGTTTAATACTTTTGAAGGTTTAGCCAACTTAATGTCACTATCCAAAGGGTTTATACGGTTATCTAAGCTATCCTCCTTTTATTTAAGGTTTATAAAAAATCTTCTCTAAGATTTAATAGCATGTTAATTAATTATTTGTTTGAATCACTCGAGCGATGTGAATAATTAGATACATCTTTTCTTCATTAGTGATATTGTATTGGTAATTTTCCGTTAAAAAATCAGCAATTTTATTCACACAAGTGTAAGCATTATGGTATTTCTTTTTAATCACTTCATATAATTCTCCGTCATCTTCATCATGAAATTCTTTATGATTCAATAAACGATAGGCAAAAAATTTTAAATGAGTACTAAAACGATAAAAATAAACAGAGTCTTCATTAAAAGTGATTTTGAAATAATACTTTACGATATTAGTAATTTCTTGCATAATTTTGGTTAATTCATATACATTTCCGACTTCTTCTTCCATCTCTGCATTGACTAAGTGCAACGCTATGAAACCGGCTTCATCTTCTGAAAGCTGAACATCAAATTTTTCTTTTACCATCTCAAGAGCTTTATTCCCGATAAAATATTCATCTGAAAAGAAACGCTTAATATCCCATAATAAAAAATTTTTAACTTCAATTCCTTGCTTACTTCGTTCTAAGGCTGTGTGTAAATGATCTGTTAATGAAATAAAAATCGTATCGTTCAACTTTCTTCCTAACTTTGTTTTAGCATATTTGATAATTTCGTCTGACAACTGCATTACTTCTAAAGGAAGTACTTCTAACAATTCTTGAAACTTTAATGATGTATCATGATTAGCTAAACGAAATACTTGATCGATTTGATCTTCCGCAACAAAATCTCCAATTTTTCTTTTAAATGCAATTCCCCGTCCCATAACTATTTGTTCCTGTTCATTTCCATCCAACGTAATCACAACATTATTATTCAAAATCTTTTGAATAATCATTTTTTCACTCCCTTCTTCCTATGACTACTCCCTTATTTAAAAAAAGAAAAACCCAACCTTTCCAAAAAAGAAGACAGTCTTCTTCATTGGAAAAATTAGGTTTAGCTTGTACTTAAACAATCACTATCCATATATTTACTTGTTGTTTACATTGATAGATTACCTCATTAAATTAACTTTGTCAACGTTTTCATAAAATATTTTTATAATAAAAAGAAAAGACATTTAGCTATTAACTAAATGTCTTTTAAATATGACCCGTACGGGAATCGAACCCGTGATACCGCCGTGAAAGGGCGGTGTCTTAACCGCTTGACCAACGGGCCATCATGAAATTATGGGCCTAAATGGACTCGAACCATCGACCTCACGCTTATCAGGCGTGCGCTCTAACCAGCTGAGCTATAGGCCCTTAAAGAAAAAAAGCGGGTGACGAGAATCGAACTCGCGACAACAGCTTGGAAGGCTGTGGTTTTACCACTAAACTACACCCGCATGTTTCTTCTTTCAAATGGCGCGGGACAGAATCGAACTGCCGACACATGGAGCTTCAATCCATTGCTCTACCAACTGAGCTACCGAGCCAAAAAATAAATATTTAAAGATAACGGTCTGGACGGGACTCGAACCCGCGACCTCCTGCGTGACAGGCAGGCATTCTAACCAGCTGAACTACCAAACCATTCGTTATTGTGTTGCGTCACTAATAACTTGTTTGCTTTTTAAAGCAATTGCGGGGGCAGGATTTGAACCTACGACCTTCGGGTTATGAGCCCGACGAGCTACCTGACTGCTCCACCCCGCGATAATTATAGTCTTTATTGACTATAGAAAGGTGTTATTCTTGGTGATTTCTAGTAAGGATACTTCGCTCACTTTGTTCGCCAAGTATTGATAAGCATCAGTGCTAAAGCACTGTGGTTATCAACAAAGGAGGATAAGGGATTCGAACCCTTGCACGGTTTTACCCGCCTGACGGTTTTCAAGACCGTTCCCTTCAGCCGGACTTGGGTAATCCTCCGTAATATAAAATAATAATTGATACATGACCCGTACGGGAATCGAACCCGTGATACCGCCGTGAAAGGGCGGTGTCTTAACCGCTTGACCAACGGGCCTTTATGAAACGGAGAAGGAGGGATTTGAACCCTCGCGCCGGTTTCCCGACCTACACCCTTAGCAGGGGCGCCTCTTCAGCCACTTGAGTACTTCCCCAAGAAAAATAAATCTTATAGATAATGGGCCTAAATGGACTCGAACCATCGACCTCACGCTTATCAGGCGTGCGCTCTAACCAGCTGAGCTATAGGCCC
>NZ_AMDP01000021.1 GCF_028128615.1 Enterococcus sp. 5H
AAATAGGGGACATCGGACCTATAAGTAGAAGGAGAGCCGCTATTCAAGGAAGCTGAAAGCAGACGTAGAAATAGGGGACATCGGACCTATAAGTAGAAGGAGAGTCATAATGGGTAAATATTTTGGAACAGATGGTGTCAGAGGAATTGCAAATAAGGAATTGACACCTGAATTAGCATTTAAATTGGGACGTTATGGCGGGTATGTATTGAGTCAGCACGAAGATTCAACTCGTCGTCCACGAGTTTTAGTAGGACGAGATACAAGGATTTCTGGACAATTACTTGAACAAGCATTGATTTCAGGATTACTATCTGTGGGTATTGAAGTCTTTCAACTGGGGGTAATTTCAACGCCTGGTGTTGCTTATTTAACTAGACTACAAAAAGCTTCGGCGGGTGTTATGATTTCAGCGTCTCATAACCCAGCAGAGGATAATGGAATTAAATTCTTTGGTTCAGATGGTTTTAAATTAGTTGATGACCAAGAATTAGAAATTGAAGCGTTATTAGATGCAGCAGAAGATAACTTACCACGACCGTCAGCAGAAGGTTTGGGAACTTTAGATGAGTTTCCAGAAGGTTTGTTAAAATATTCTCAATTTTTAGTGCAAACAATTCCAGGAGATTTATCAGGCTTGACGGTTTGTATAGATGCGGCAAATGGTGCAACAGCAACTTCTGTTAATCGCTTATTTGCGGATCTAGAAACAGATTTCTTTACGATGGGAACTAATCCAAATGGTTTAAATATCAATGATGGTGTTGGATCAACACACCCGGAAAAACTTGCAGAAATGGTAGTTGAAAAAGGTGCTGATGTAGGACTAGCTTTTGATGGAGATGGCGATCGTATTATTGCGGTAGACGAGCTTGGTAATATTGTTGATGGCGATAAAATCATGTATATCTGCGCTAAATACTTAGCTGAAAAAAATCGGTTGAAAAAAGATACAATAGTAACGACTGTTATGAGTAATTTAGGCTTCCGTAAAGCTGTGGAAGCAGCAGGCCTTAAAGACGTTATTACTCAAGTTGGAGATCGTTATGTTGTAGAAGAAATGCGTAAAAATGATTATAATTTTGGTGGAGAACAATCTGGTCATATGATCTTTTTAGATTATAATACAACAGGTGATGGTATGTTATCAGGTATTCAGCTACTTAATGTAGTGAAACAAACAGGTAAAAAATTATCTGAATTAGCTGCTGAATTAACAGTATATCCGCAAAAATTAGTAAATATCCGTGTAACAGATAAACATGGCGCAATGGATGTTCCAGCAATCAAGTCGATTGTCGAGGAAATGGAAACAGAAATGAATGGTGATGGTCGTATCTTAGTTCGACCTTCCGGAACTGAACCATTGCTAAGAGTGATGGCAGAAGCACCTACACAAGAAAAAGTTGATTATTATGTAGATAAAATTGCTGATGTAGTCAAAGCTGAAATTGGTGTGATTTAGAAATATTATTAAGCTATAACCCGTAATGCGTAAAAAGCAGCGGGTTATTTTTATTTACGAATATGTATTAGTTTTCATTGTTATTTGTTCGATAATTACATTGACAGAATGAAAAGAAAAGGGTACGATATTTGAGAATTAATAAGGTAGTTAGTTGATAAATTATTTTATTTTTTCAGAAAATTCAAAACATTTAAAAGTGGAGGAGAGGAGTTTCTAGATGGGAAAGTATTTGGTTTTGCAAACAGATTTTGGGTTAGGTGATGGAGCGGTTAGCGCAATGTATGGTGTAGCCCATATGGTAAGTGACGAAGTGGTTATTGAAGATTTGACTCATGAGATTCCTCCCTATGATATTTGGGCGGCTTCGTATCGTTTGTATCAGACAGTAAAATATTGGCCTAAAGGAACTGTGTTTGTTTCAGTAGTTGACCCTGGCGTTGGGAGTGCTAGACGAAGTATTGTTGCTAAGACAAAATCTGGACATTACATTATTACACCAGATAATGGTTCGTTGACTCATGTTTTACATTATCAAGGAATCGAAGAAATACGAACAATAGATGAAGTGAAAAGCCGATTACCTCATTCTGAAGAAAGTCATACATTCCATGGTCGGGATATTTATGCATACAATGGTGCGCGATTAGCAAGTGATGAAATTTCTTTTGAAGAATTAGGAAAAATTGTCTCTGAAGAATCTGTTGAAATATTACCTTTGATTGAGGCGAAACAGGAACACCATGTTTTGAAAGGCAGTATTGATGTATTGGATATACGATTTGGCTCATTGTGGACAAATATTCCACTTGCTTTTTTGCAAGAAGAAGCAATCAATCATGGCGATCAATTACAAGTAACAATTTATCATCAAGGGAAAAAAGTTTACCAAAATATTATGAGATTTGCTAAATCATTTGCGGATGTTAATATTGGAGAACCATTGGTATATGTGAATTCATTGGTGAATATTGGGGTAGCAGTCAATCAAGATTCTTTTTCGAAATTATATCATATTGGAACAGGAACAGATTGGACAATTCAGCTAAGAAAAGCACCAAAAATTATTTTTGAATAGGGGCAGATAAAATGAAAAAAGATTTTTCAGTAAAAACAATTGTAGCAATTGGTATTGGTTCAGCAGTTTTTGTGATTTTGGGACGTTTTGTAGTTATTCCAACAGGATTTCCTAATACTAATTTAGAAACGGCGTATCCTTTTCTTGCTTTAATATCAGCTATTTTTGGACCAGTTGCAGGTGGCTTAATCGGCTTGATTGGTCATACATTAAAAGATTTTACAACATATGGCAGTGCATGGTGGAGTTGGATTGTTTGTTCTGGTATCATAGGAGTGGTCTATGGTTTAGCTGGTCGAAAAATGGATCTTCAGCATGGTGAATTTACTAAAAAAGACATTATTCGTTTTAATATTTATCAAGTCATCGGTAATGCTGTTGTTTGGGGCTTAATCGCTCCAACCTTGGACGTGTTAATTTATAGTGAACCAGCAAGTAAAGTATATACACAAGGCGTTATTGCGGTTGTGTTAAATATTATTTCTGTCGGTGTCATTGGGACGTTATTGATGGCTGCTTATGCTGCAACTCGAACAAAAAAAGGTAGCTTAACAAAAGATTAAACAGTTTTATCAAAACATAGAACGTATAAAGGACGAGGAGAAGCCTGTCTAGTAAGAATTTTAAGGCTTGTCCTGGTCTGTTTTACATAGAAATAAAGGAGCGACAAAAATGAAAAAACCACTAATTCGTTTTAATAATTTTACATTTCAATATCACAGTCAGGCTGAACCTACGTTGTATAATATTGATTTGACTATCTATGAAGGGGAAAAAATTTTGATTGTTGGACCAAGTGGAAGTGGGAAATCTACATTTGCTCAGTGTATCAATGGTTTAATTCCATATAGTTATGAAGGGGAAATCTCTGGTAACGTCACTATTGGAGAGAAAGATTTAGTTGACACTAGTCTATTTGAACTTTCCTTTGACGTTGGGACTGTACTGCAAGATACAGATGGTCAATTTATTGGCTTAACCGTAGGAGAAGATATTGCTTTTGCTCTGGAAAATGATGAAATTCCGCAAGAAAAAATGAAGCAGGAAGTAAAATCATGGGCTGAATTAGTGGAGTTAAATGAGTTTTTACATCATCGTCCTCAAGATTTATCCGGTGGTCAAAAGCAGCGTGTTTCAATGGCTGGTGTTTTAATTGATGAGTCGCCCATTTTATTATTTGATGAACCATTAGCTAATTTAGATCCTTTAGCGGGAAAAGAGACAATTGCTTTGATTGACGATATTCACAAAAAAACAGAAACAACAATTTTAATTATTGAACATCGTTTAGAGGATGTTTTGTATCGGTCAGTGGATCGGGTCATAGTCTTTAATGAAGGTCGGGTGGTAGCTGATCTACCTGCGAATGAGCTATTAAAAACGAATATATTAACGGAGCAAGGAATTCGAGAGCCCTTATATATTACAGCGATGAAGTACGCGGATGTTAATTTAGATAAAGTTGAGCATTTAGCTGACATAAAGAACGTACGCGGAACAAATCTGAAAGAAAAAATGGAGCAATGGTTAAAAAAACAAGATCAGCATATAAAATCTACGTCACGGTCATCACTTTTAGAATTAAAAAATGTGACGTATCAGTATAGAAAAAATGACCGATTGGTATTAAACGACGTATCTGTTTCCTTTAGTCGTGGAGAAATGATCAGCATTGTTGGAAAAAATGGTGCAGGGAAATCAACTCTTAGCAAGGCAATCTGTGGATTTATTACACCTCAGTCAGGGGAAATGATTTGGGAAGAAGCAGATTTAAGTCGTTTTTCAATTAAAGAGAGAGCAGATAAAATTGGTTTTGTCATGCAAAATCCTAATCAAATGATTTCTAAAAAAATGATTTTTGATGAAGTAGCTTTAGGTTTAATTTTAAGAGGTTTGCCAGAAGTAGAAATCAAAGAACGGGTGGAGAAAGTTTTGAAAATCTGTGGACTTTATTCGTTTCGTAATTGGCCGATTTCTGCATTGAGTTTTGGTCAAAAGAAACGAGTGACCATTGCGTCTATTTTAGTTTTAGAACCTGAGATGATTATTTTAGATGAACCAACTGCTGGACAAGATTTTAAGCATTATACGGAGATGATGAGCTTTTTAAAGGATTTAAATAATCTGGGTGTAACAATTGCGATGATTACTCATGATATGTACCTGATGCTTGAATATACTGACCGAGCATTAGTTTTACTTGACGGCAAGATAGTTGCAGATACGACTCCTGTGAATGTTTTGACTGATACTCAATTAGTAGATCAAGCTTCTTTGAAAGAAACAAGTTTATTTACATTTGCTAAACATTTAGGGTTGGAAGATCCATTTCAATTTACAGAATATTTTATGTGTTACGATCAGGAGGTGCGTTTGAAATGAATGAGCATCAAATGTTAGGCTATATTCCTGATAATACGGTTATCCACAAATTAAATGGAACAGCCAAATTAGTTTTTTTGATTTTATTATCAATTGCTTGTATGACCACGTATGACACGCGATTTTTAATTGGAATGACGATTTTTTCTTTGATTTTATTTAAACTGTCAAATATAAAATGGCATCAGATTTCTTTTGTAGTGAAATTTATTTTTGTTTTTTCGTTGCTGAATATTATTGCTGTTTATATTTTTTCTCCCGAGTATGGTGTTGAATTGTATCAATCCAGAACGGTGATCTGGGAAGGGTTTGGTCGGTTTACCTTAACGCAAGAGCAGTTATTTTATGAATTTAATTTAGTTTTAAAATACTTTTGTACGATACCGTTAGTGTTGATTTTCCTACTAACAACAAATCCAAGCGAGTTTGCATCCAGTTTAAATCGAATTGGTGTTAGTTATAAAATTAGTTATGCTGTAGCACTAGCAATTCGTTATATTCCGGATATACAAGAAGACTTTATTAATATTTCCTTAGCTCAACAAGCACGTGGTTTTGAAATGTCGAAAAAAGGAAAACTTTTACAGCGTTTAAAAGGGACTGCTCAAATTGTTTTTCCGTTGATTTTTTCTAGCTTAGATCGGATTGAAACTGTAAGCACAGCGATGGAATTACGACGTTTTGGTGAGAAGAAAAAGCGGACATGGTATGCACAGCAACCGTTTCAGATCTATGATTGGCTAGTTATGGGATTAGCAGTTGTTTTAACAATTATTAGTTTTATGTTGTTCAAAGTGAATGGTGGAAGATTTTATAATCCGTTTTCTTAATAGCAGATTTAAGGAGTTTACTAGTAATTAGTAGGCTCTTTTTGTTTTTTTATCCTGTTTTTAGACTATACCAATTTTCGTATTACATAAAGTTATTGACAGGAGTGTTCGTTATGGTATATGATTATTGCAGTTTCTGTTAACGAATATAAAAGGAGGATCGTATAGACCATTTCAGGGATAGCGCCAGGCCTGTGTTTTCAGGTGACGAGGAAAGAGCTTATCGAAAGATTCGGCGGATAGCTCTAGGGACTGCACTCTAAAAGTTGGAAGAAAAAATAATTGTGAGATTATAACAGAAAAACAACTAAGCAGAATAGAAACGAAATTTAAACGGATAGAAAATATATGAATGATAATTAAACTGTTAATGGATGATTTTAACAGGAATTCATCTCAAGAAACTTTTTAAATTTGTCATCATATTATTTTTGACCCATCACTCAAGACAATCGGAAGGCAGGAAATCATTATATGTGTGGAATCGTAGGAATTATTGGAAAAAATAACGCAACAGAAATTTTAGTCCAAGGATTAGAAAAGTTGGAGTACCGAGGTTATGACTCAGCAGGAATTTTTGTAACAGGAAATGATAATCAAGATTATTTAGTTAAATCATTAGGAAGAATTGCGGATCTACAGTCGCAAATTAGTCCAGAAGTACAAGGAACTGTTGGAATTGGACATACACGCTGGGCAACTCATGGTAAGCCAAGTGAACGTAATGCTCATCCGCATACATCAAGCAATCAACGATTTATTCTAGTCCACAACGGCGTTATTGAAAACTTTGAAGAATTAAAACAGGAATTTCTTCAAGGAAAACAATTGAATGGCGAAACAGATACTGAGATTGTTGTACATCTGGTTGAACATTTTGCAGCGGAAGGCTTATCGACGAAGGAAGCTTTTAAAAAAACTTTAGCAGTAATTAATGGTTCATATGCATTTGCTTTAATTGATAAAAGAGATGCAGAAACAATATATGTAGCAAAAAACAAAAGCCCGTTACTAATTGGTTTAGGTGAAGATTTCAATGTTATTTGTAGTGATGCAATGGCAATGTTGTCTGAAACAAATCATTTTGTAGAAATCGCTGATGGTGAAATGGTTACCGTTAAAGCTGATGGAATCACAATTGAAGACCCCAAAGGCAATACCGTTTACCGTGAATCATATGAAGCTCAATTAGATTTAAGCGATATTGAAAAAGGAACCTATCCTTATTATATGTTAAAGGAAATCGACGATCAGCCAACAGTGATGCGTAGAATTATTCAAGCTTATACGAACAGTCAAGGCGATACCATAATCAATAATGAAATTGTAGAACAGATAACAGCTAGTGATCGTATTTATATCATTGCTTGCGGTACTAGCTATAATGCTGGTTGGGTTGGCAAAACGCTGCTTGAGCGAATGACAAATATCCCGGTAGAAGTTCATCTTTCAAGTGAATTTGGCTATAATATGCCATTGCTTTCTGAAAAACCGTTCTTCATTTTCTTAAGCCAAAGTGGTGAAACAGCTGACAGCCGTCAAGTTTTGGTTCAAACGAACGAACTTGGATTACCTTCACTGACGCTAACAAATGTTTCAGGCTCTACGTTGTCCAGAGAAGCAGATTATACTTTATTACTGCATGCTGGACCAGAAATTGCTGTCGCATCAACTAAAGCCTATACCGCCCAAATTGCTGTTTTAGCAGTACTTGCGAAAGCAATCGGGGACAATAAGAAAAATCCTGTTTCACTTGATTTTGATATTGCTCATGAATTAAGCGTGATTGCAGCGATTATGGCGACGATAATTGATGAAAAAATGGTCATTAGTCAATTGGTGGAAGATTATTTATCTGATACTAGAAATGCCTTTTATATTGGCCGAGGCGTTGATTATTATGTATCAATGGAAGCTGCCTTGAAACTGAAAGAAATTTCCTATATTCAGGCTGAAGGCTTTGCAGCTGGAGAATTAAAACATGGTACAATTGCTTTGATTGAAGAAGGAACACCAGTTTTTGGTGTGATTACTGATAAAAAAACAGCAGCTCATACTCGTGGAAATTTAAAAGAAGTGGAAAGTCGTGGTGCACATAATTTTGTAATTGCCTTAGCATCACTAGCAAAAGAAACCGATCAGATTGTAATACCAGATGTTCATCCACTTTTAACACCGTTAGTCAGTGTTGTTCCAACACAGTTGATTGCTTATTTTGCAACCTTGCAAAGAGGCTATGATGTGGATAAACCTCGTAATCTAGCCAAAAGTGTTACTGTTGAATAAAATTGAGTAATCAATAGATAAAAGGAACTCTTTAAAAGTTGTTTTAACTACTGACAATTTTCTAAGAGTTCCTTTTATCTATTGATTATTCAATTTTATTTTGACATAAAAAATAGTGCCTGTTTCTTTGTTACTGGTGACACTCAAATCGAAGTGATGTCTATCAGTAATTTCTTTGGCAATCGCTAAACCTAAACCAGTGCCATCTGTCGGGACATCAGAATCAGCTTGGTGAAAACGTTGGAAAATATTTTTTTGCTCTTTAGGTGAAATATAAGAATCAAAATTTTGTACGCTAATAATTATATGATCTGCTTTTTGGTTAGCTTGCACGACTACTTGACTTTGATTAGGTGAAAACTTGAGGGCATTTTCAATCAAGATTACAAACAATTGGCGAATTCTACCGTAATCACCAGTAATAATTATAGGTTCAGTTATGAGATTTTCAAGAAGTAATTCTTGATTTTTAGTAGATGCTGTTACTCGTAAACTTCTTAAGCTGTCCGATAAAATATCATTGAGATTCACTGGCTCCATCGTGATGGTGAATTCCGGATTTTCTAATCGAGATAATTCTAGTAAATCATTGATTAAGCGCTCTAAAACGATTGATTCAGCTAATAGTTGCTGATGGTATTGTTCCACTTTTTCCGGTTGTTTAATCAAGCCATCACTTAAGGATTCCAGTGATCCGCGTATAACAGTAACTGGCGTACGTAATTCATGGGAAATGGTTGATAAGAAATTTTTTTGAGCTTGTTCACGGTTTTCTCGTTGAAATTTTGCTTCAGCAAGACGATCTTTTAAAACAGTCAATTTTTTTCCTAACTGGCCAATTTCATCCTTTGTAGCAATATCTAATGAATTATTATAATTTTCAACGACTAATTCTTCAGTGAAGGTACTCATTTGATTGATTGGTGCAATGAATTTTTTCGATAGCAAAATAGAAAGAAGCAATCCGATAATCCAAGCAATTAAAATACTAATGAAAAGCAGTAAGTATCCTTGGTTTTCGTTTTTATGAACACTGGAAATGGCTGAATGCAGTAGGACAACCGCTAATACTTCGCCACTATCATTGGTTATTGGAGCGCCAACAGTAACAGTTGGTTCGCCAATCACATTACTAAAAGCATCGCTGGTTGCTGTTTTCCCGGTATAAACCTTTTTAATCACATCACGTGCATTGGTGGGTAATTCGTTATACTCGGTGCTGTGCATCCCGTGGCCAACTGTAATTGTATTGGCATTTTCGTCAACAATCCAAATATCATCCAGCGCTAATTGATCCATAAATTGAATAAAAGCAGAATATCCCATCCACATCTTCATTGAAGAATTTGACCCCATCATTCCGTGCATGGAAGAGGAACTTTCTGTAGTAGTTTCTTGTTCTGCAAAATAATCATCCAAGGTATTTGCAATAACAACCGCCCGACGTGTCATTTCTTCTGTATGAATGGTGATTGTCTGTCTAGAGAACAAAATACTAAATGCTACACCAATAACTATTGAAAAAAGTAACAGCGTTAGCGAAAAATACAAAACAAGTTTTCTAGTTAGTTTATTTTTCATTTGCGCCCCTCAAATTTGTAGCCTTGACCCCAAACAGTCGCAATTTCCCAATTTGTGTGATTAACTTCATCTAACTTTGCCCGCAAGCGTTTAATATGGGTATCAACTGTCCGAGCATCGCCAAAATAGTCAATTCCCCACAAACTATCTAATAAATTATCTCTAGAAAACACCTTTTCCCGATTTGATAGTAATAGCCAAAGTAATTCTAATTCTCTTTTGGTTAAACAGATTTCTTGTTCATCAATGGTTACTCTTTTCTCTTCCAAGTAAACAATTAAATTATCATAAGTTAACCGAACTATTGTATGTTGGTTTTCTTCAGTTCGTTCAATTCGTCTTAAAATAGCTCGTATTCGAGCCATGACTTCGTTCGGAGAAAATGGTTTTACAATATAGTCATCGGCGCCAATATCTAACCCCATAATCCGATGATAATCTTCTCCTTTTGCAGTAACCATAATAATTGGAACATTGGATATTTCCCTAATCATTTTACAAACACCAAAGCCGTCAAGTTTTGGCAGCATGACATCTAATAAAACGACTTCAATAGGTTGTTTAGAAAATAGTTCTAGTGCTGTTTCACCATCTGAAGCAATAAATGGATTCCAGCCTTCTTTTAGGGCATATTCTTTTAAAACCTCTGTAATTTGTAGGTGATCATCTACAATCAAAATATTTTTCATGGTATTTCCTCCCAGTTTCTGTCTTTATTATAATCAAGAATGATTAGAAAAGGGAAAGTTTTTTTGACACATATTCGACACAATTGCTTGTTATGCTTAAATAAAATAAGGAGGGATAAAAATGAATAAAAAAGTAATGAGTGGACTAATTGTAACGCTATTTGTGGGTATATTTGGATTGGTGATGTTTACTGAAGCAGTGGAGGACAACGTTGTTGGTCATAAGATGGGAAGACAGAGACTACATCATAATGAAATTGTAAGAGATAGATCAAGTAATCGAGAATTGAACAGGCGTAGAAATAGACAAATGAGCGGTAATAACAGTCATTTGGATAATAGAAGGCACGCTTGTAGAGACGATCAGTATTAACTATGTAAAAAAATAAAAAAAATTCCCCCATCGCAGGATGGAGGGAACACAAATCAAATTACACACAAGACTAAAATAGCATACTTTCTCATAATTCTCAACGATTTGTACATATCCATAAAAAAATGAGAATAAATTTAGTGTTAAATCATCAGTGATTAAAACAAATTGTTTTTTTGTCACAGAATCAGTAAAATAATTTGTTTAAATGATGAACAGTACAAGGCACAGTGTGGGGCTTGCTTCTTTTAAAAATTCTAAGAATTGAGGGCTTCGACAATTTCCTAAAACCCGCACAATGCATTTTTATTGCATTGTGCGGGTTTTAGGAAATTGCTCAAGTCTAAACAACTTTTGTCATAACCTCATGAAACTTATAATACTCGGACAGCAAAATCAGGAGAGTAAGACGCAACAGTCGCAATTTGGACTACATCGCCAGGAACTGGTGCATGAATATATGAACCATCACCAGTTGAAATTCCAACATGATACGTTCCGCCATGACTACCCCAAAATACAAGATCACCAGCTTGAGCTTCTGCAACTGAAATGGTTGTTCCAGCTGATTCTTGGTTAATTGTTGTACGACCTACGGGATGCCCGATAGCTGCAAATGCTACTTGAACTAATCCAGAACAGTCAAATGAGTCAGGACCTGCTGCGCCATAAACATATGGATTTCCTAAATGTGTTTTTGCAGCAGCCACAACAGCAGAACGTGTATCCATTTGTTTTGTTTGTTCAGATTTTTGTTGTTTTGCTTCTGCTATTTTTTCAGATAATTGCACTTCTTCTTGTTGAAGTGATTTTTGATTTGTTGAAATTTCAGTTGTTTCTTCTAATAATGAACGATGTTGTTGCTTTAAATCCGTTAATTTTTCTTTTATATCAGTAATAGGATTACTTGATTGTTGACTATTTGAAAGAGTAACTGGTAAACCAGATAAAAGACTTTCTGTAGTGTTGATATTTTTTTCAGAACGTTCACTAACTTTTCCAACTAAATCGAACTTTTCTAATTGTTCAAGACTTTGTTGGGTATCTTGAATTTCTTTGTTTAAATCAGTTAATGTAATGGTATTTTCATTTTTTTGTTCTGAATATTTCTGTTTTGTATCTTTTAATTGGGAAAGTTTTTGAGTAGATTCTGTGATGATCTTCTCTTGAGTATCGGCAGAAGTTGCAAATACTTGATCGGCTAGTAATAAACTGGCAGATAATGTTAAACAGCTAATCAATAATTTTGAAATAAATATATGTTTCTTCAAAAAAACGCTCCTTAGAAGTTAAAATTTTGTTTATTTGATCTTTTTTTTATGATTTATATTTTTAAACCAATTAGTATTAAAACATGTTAGCTACGAAAAGTCTGTAAAAGTAAGGTTAAATGTTTATTTCCAGTTTTACAAAAAACGATCTTTTATTTCATTTTTTCTGTTTTTTGTAATGTAAACGGTATTAGATTTCATTAGCAAATGTTTTTTGTTTTTTTAAGTCTTTTATTTTTTTCTATTTGTAAATAAAAACATTTTTATGAAAAGTAGAAAATAAAAGTTTTGTTAATTCGACTTACTTTATAATTTTAAGTATAATAAAAAACGATTTTAGGTTATGATAATATAGGAGTAGATTAATAAATATAATAAGTAGAAAGTGAGGCATTCGAATGGATAATCGAGTAGAGGTAATGACATTTTCGCAACTAAAAAAAATTGTCGAAGAGTTAGCAGAAATTGAAGCGGTGAATGATGAAACAAAAGTTTTTATAGACACTGGCTGGGATAGCGTACAAGAAGTTGAACCTAATGCGTTTCATGTGGAAAAAGTAACTGAATTTAAAGTTCAGGATGAATTAACAAAAGAATTTTATTATGGTTTTACTTTAGAAGAAAAAGCTGAAAAAATGCAGGCACAAGGTAAAGCAGAGACAGCTATTATTCTTCGAAATTTATATTAATCTAGCAGTTTTTAGTTCTTAGGTTTAAAGTAATATTGAATCCTTTTTGACGTATACACACTAGTTCCCTTGATTGACTATAAAGAACAATAAGGGAAATAATCATTAGAAAGGCGGTGTTTCTTTTGACAAATAAAATTCCATTTCCAAAGAATTATGAACGATTTATTGAATTGGCACAAGAAGAGCTGCAAAAAAATCAACTAACTAAGGCTGTAGAATTTTTTGAGCAAGCTTACGCAATTCAACAAAATTTTTCCTTAAACCATTTACTAGTCAGTACGTATTTAGAAATTGATGAAAATGAGCAAGCATTGTCTTTAGCTTCAGAAATGAAAGAGAGCTATTTTGCTTCCTTGGATTATTTAGAGCTTTATATTCAGCTATTA
Organism: Enterococcus sp. 5H; assembly: GCF_028128615.1. Lineage (GTDB taxonomy): Bacteria > Bacillota > Bacilli > Lactobacillales > Enterococcaceae > Enterococcus_L. Next base: position 13,034 of record NZ_AMDP01000021.1, read on the forward strand.
ATTAAAAACCATCTGTTTATCCAAGCGCATAGCATTATTAACGAGCGGATTTTGTTGGAACGAAGTGGCGAATTGCGAAAACTAATTTCATTAAAGAAGAAAATTAGACACGTAGAATTAATGTATCGCCAATTTGAAGTTAGAAAAATTGTTGAATTAGAAGAAGAGCTAAGCCACTTGTGTGAACACAATTATTACGAGCAGTTAGCTATTGTTAAAAAGGCTGGACAATTACCGCAAGATGAATTTATGTCGGTGAGCAAAAAGATTTTGCTGGATAATCAGGTGCACAATTTAGTGAGATCCTGGGTCTTAGAAGAATTGGCCAATTTACATGTAAAAGTAGAAATTGAGTTTTTATGGCGAGATAATCAAATACATACAATAGTTCCAGCAGTAGTAGGGACTCCCGTAGATAGTGCAGCTTATCAAAGAATGTTACTGTTTTTGGAAAAGGAATTGATTAATGATGATCCTATTTTATTGGTAGAAATTATAGAAGAAATACGTTTGCATTCTGCTGTCCTGTATCCTTTAGCGGATGAAATTATAGATAATCCTAAAATGTGGGCGATCAGCTATATTACTACCTATAATGAATCTTTTGCAAAAAAATACCATTTAGAAGAAAATGAGCCTGAACTGAAGAAGATTCAGAAACTTCAAAATGAGATTCGTTCTGAATTAGAAATGATGTTTATATGAGAGAAAGAGTAAGGGGAAATAAGCCCTTTACTCTTTTTTTGTAGAATGACACTATTGTTTTAGAATTTATTTTTTAGCTGTACCTTTCATAAGTAGTAGTACTAGAAAAGAGAGTATAAAATATAAAAGAATGATTCCTTGGATAATAGTAATAATCAAAAATAATAGTTGATAATCAATTTCATTTGAATAATCTAAGTACCGATAAAATATAATTTCTGTAGAAACTAAAAGAAGTGATAGGACTAATAAACGTGAATGACGTGGGCTCAATACAATCAACTACCCCTCAAATTCAGATTTTTTTCTAGAAGTATATAATAACATAAAAGTGCTTTTTTTAATTATCATTTTTTATGATGGAATCTAAGATATCTGAGAAAATATAGTAATTGACGAGATGATATAGAGGATTAGTTTATTTTGATGGTAAACTAATGATATATTTATCGTATGATATAGATGATAAATAGAGAGTTATTTTAAATGGAATTAAATTATTGTTATTGCTTAATTGATAGGTTCTTTATCTAGTTTTTTATTTAACGTCGATTTAAAAATCGTTTTTTTATTTTTTCGTAATTATATTTAATAAAAACTATCTGTAATTACATTTTATTTAATTAAAGAAATTCAGCATGTAGGTTGATAAAAAATCTAATAATATATTTTTACTGATTAAGAAAAGTTAAATAACATATATTTTCTATTAATTTCACTGGATGAGATGAAATATAACAGAAATTTTCGATATACTATTTTCAGAAAGAAGGAGGAGATTTAAATGTTTAAAAAATTACTTGTTCCAATTATTTTTCTAGGGATTTTGTCTGGATGCACTTCAACAGCTCAGTCATCTGAAGACAATAACGCTTCAAACGAACACTCACCCCCAGTTCAAGCTATCACACAAGAAGAAGTTGAAGAGGCACAAGATAGTTGGGCGCAAGGCTTGATTAGTATTGGGGAGTCAGAAAATCCGGAGCAGCGAGCCTCGGAAGTAATTGATGAACTATATAATTATGACGAAGGTACAGTATTATTTAAACCGACAAAAGCTTCTGAAATTCCGTTTAGGGCAACAAAAGAAGAGGCACTTTCTTATTTTGTGGGCGGAGCGATCCAAGAAGATGACGGATTTGCTTTAGAACCTTGGACAAAAATCAGGTTTGATAACCATAATTTTATTTTAAGGGATAATACTGCTTCAGTTGCGGGCGTTTACTATTTTACTTCTAAAGAAACTGAGGAAGAAACCAAAGTAGAGTATACATTTGGCTATACAAGGGCTGAGGACGGGAAATTAAAGATTGACATTCATCACTCTAGCTTACCATATGAAACCTAATAACTAGCAAAACAAGCGATGCGCCGGTCCTAGTGGATCGGTGTTTTTTATATACAAAAAAAATCACTTAAAATAAGTGAGGCGGTAATATTTTAAGTAACAATAAGCTGTAATCTATTCGGGAAAATAAATTTATCTTCAATATGAATTTATGCTATAATCGTCTATAGGCTGATATATCAACAATAATCACGATAAAAGCACAATGAAACGTAACGCGCCCTGAGGGAATCGAACCCCCGTCTCAAGAACCGGAATCTTACGTGATATCCACTACACTAAGGGCGCAAGCACGAATATTAGTTTAGCTGATAATGACATAAAATACAAGGGGGAGGACAAAAAAAATGAAATTTGAGCAACATTTATCTCAACAGCAAAAACAAGTTCAAAAACTGGCCATGACCCAACAATTACAACAGTCAATTCAGATCCTTCAATACAATTCAGAAGAACTTTACGCATACATAGAAGCCAAATCGTTAGAAAACCCACTTATCGATATTCAAAGTGAAACAACCTACAGTGAATACCCAACAATGGGTAGCCAAACATATACAAATGATTCAAATAATTACTTGAACCAGATTCCAGATAATCATACGTCACTTTTTGAATACTTGATTGATCAGATTCATTTAAATTATCGAGATACATATCTACGAACATTAGTGCTATTCTTAGTAGAATATATTGATTTAAATGGCTACTTGACGATTGATCTTGAGGAAGCTACGGAAAAAACTGGTGCAAAATCAATTCAAATGCTGGATGCGTTAATCTTGATTCAGCAATTAGATCCGGCTGGTGTTGGTGCAAGAGGTTTAAAAGAATGCTTACTTTTGCAAATTGAGCGGGATGATACAGCGCCAGACTTGGCATATATTGTGATTGAAGAGGAATTTGATCATTTAGCCAATCGCAAATGGACGTTGATTGCCAAAAAATTTGAGGTAGAACTTTCAGAAATTCAGGCGATTTTTGATTATATTCAAACTTTGTCACCAGCTCCAGGCAGTATTTTTGAGTCTACTACAGGGCTATATATCCGACCTGATTTAACATTACGTATAAAAGAAAATCAATTGATTGTTGTATCTAATAAAACAGGTACTCCGAAGATTCAATTTCAACAAGCTTACTTTGAGCGGATGGAAGCCACGGATGATAAAGAAGTTCAAGCATACATTAAGGAAAAGAAAAATGAATTTGAGTGGTTGGAAAAAACGATTGTCCAGCGTGGAGATACTATTCTACGAGTTGGAACGGAAATTGTTCAACGTCAACAAGAGTTCTTTTTTAAAGATGATCGTCCACTAAAACCCATGACTTTAAGAGAAATTGCTGAAACGCTGGATATCCATGAATCCACAGTTAGTCGAGCCGTTAATGGTAAATATTTAGAAACAGAATTTGGCATTTTTGAACTGCGTTCGTTCTTTTCTTACGGACTTTCAAATGATAATACTGGAGAAGAAACTTCTACAGATAGTGTTAAAAAACAATTGAAAATGCTGGTTGATAATGAAAATAAAGCAAAACCGTTATCAGATCAAAAATTAGTGGATTTATTAAAAGAACAAAAGATTGAAATTTCCAGAAGGACGGTAACGAAATACCGAGAATCTTTAGGAATCCCAGCGTCATCTAAACGAAAGAGATATGATTAAAGAAAGTTGATAGAAAAGTAATCAGCTCCAAGAAGTAAGATGAAATCTACAAAAATTGCCAAGAATCATGATGAACTTATGAATGGCTGGTGATCGGGTCCTGCTTGGAACCTTTCAATTTTTTGTGAATTTCGATCTGTTTCTCGGAGCTGTTTTTGTTTCGCCGTGTATTCAGATTTAAAATGTCTGATAAAACCTTATAAACTAAAGTTGCCAAATTAAATGTTCTGAAGGTAATCCTTCTTCAATTCCTTGCCAAACAGAAACAAAATTATTCTTATTTAGTAATTGTTTAGACGCACTATTTTTAGGATCGATGATTGCAAAAACAGTATGCTTTGATAATAATTCTGAATTTTTAACTATCTGTAAGAGCTTCGAAGCAATTGCTGTTGCATATCCTTTTTGCCAATGGTCTGGTAAAAGCATGTAGCCAATTTCAATTCTGTTTTTATCATCCCAAGAAAGTTTACCAAATCCAATATAGGTTTCATTATCAAAAATTTTATAGTAACCAGTTTGATCACTATGGCTGTTATTATAGGTAAGAATTTTTTTGAAATTATCCTCAGCTTCGGCTGAGGTTTCAGCGATTTCTGTAATGTAACGCATTACACGAATATCTGTTGTTAATATTGAATAAAGTTGAAAATCGTTATTATTATAAAATTCAAATGTCAGGTTGGAATGGGAAGTATTTATTTTTTTCATTGATCAAATCACCTTTCTGCGTATTTATAATAGTTGGAGTAAAGTTTACTAGAGCTATAATTAATAGCTTGTTATTTTTAATCATTCCTAGACTGGTAAGAAATAAGTCTAAAAAACTAGACAGAGAATAGAACTCTTAGTACTGACAATATAGTACTTTAATTTGAAGTTTGTTGCATCGTGTGCCTGATAGTTAAATAAAAATACTGTACTCTCTTACAAATAAGAAGAATACAGTATTTTTATATTAAGCCACCTGCCGGGCTTGAACCGGCGACCCCCACCTTACCATGGTGGTGCTCTACCAGCTGAGCTAAGGCGGCAAAATAGATATTATAGATTACAGATTACCTTAGAAAGTGATGTTTGTCAATCAAATTATCAGCGCTCTTTATCAATGAAACGAGTAAATAAATTTTGTTATATAATTCCTATCAAAAAGTAGTTGTTGGTATTGACATACGTCAAAAAGAATTGATAGACTAGAACAAAAGGGGGAAGAAAAAATATGTTTATTGTTTGGGGAAGTGCTGGTTTTGAAAGAGATTTGGGGGATACGGTAATTCAATGTGATTGTAGCCATTGTAACAATGAAGTGGTTATACAAGGGAAGCTAATCGGAAGGAAGTTTACGTTATTTTGGATTCCATTGTTTACAACTTCATCTAGCCATTATTTGTTATGTCCGATTTGTGGCTACGGGAAAGAATTGTCTAAAAATGTTTTGGAGCAATATCTAGTTTGTTCAGATGATACCGTGGCTGAATAAAAATTAAAAAATGATTTGACATTGATTATATTATCCAGTAAAATACAAATCAAGTTAGAATTAAATAAATGTTCCGTTGAAGAGAAGAGTAAATTTGGACGTGCTTTACTAGAGAGTCTCAGTTGGTGAAAAGAGACAGGCGCAAAAGAATTGAAGATGGCCTCTGAGGATTTGCTGTTGATAGGTAAGCAGCAACGGGAAAGCGTCCGTTATCAATGCAGCGAGTTTTATAGACTCGATCTAAGAAAAGTAAGCAATTACTTTAAAACAAAGGTGGTACCGCGATTATTCGCCCTTTACTAGCAAAATGCTGGTAAAGGGCTTTTTTGTAATCTTACTACATGCCATGAAAAAATTGAATAAATAAAGCAATGAAATGGAAAGTACAGATGGAATTTTATCTAACAGAGAGCTTGGGTAGCTGAAAACAAGCGATAGATGAAATCTGGAAAATGGCCATTGAGCAGCGCTTCGAGTGAGTATTCATAAGACAGCGACGGACGCATCCGTTACCATGCTAGAGTATAATCAATGATTTATTGACGTACTTGATAAGGATATTTACGTGAGTAGGTATTAAAATAGAGGTGGTAACACGCAAAAGCGTCCTCAAATGTATAAGTAGATTATGCATTTGAGGATGCTTTTTCTTTTTATAAAAAAATTTCAGGAGGAGAAATCATGATTGAATTAAAAAATATAGATGTTACGTTTTATCAAAAGAAAAAACAAATTGATGCTGTAAAAGATGTGTCAATCACGATTGAAGAAAAAGATGTGTTTGGGATAGTTGGTTATTCAGGCGCTGGGAAAAGTACCTTGGTTCGTGTGATTAATTTGCTGCAACGTCCAACTGAAGGTCAAGTATTGATTAAAGGGAAAAATATTTTACGCTTTTCCCCCAAAGAGCTCCGTGGGCAACGCAAAAAAATTGGGATGATTTTTCAGCATTTTAACCTAATGAAAGAACGTACGATTTTCGGTAATATTGATTTTTCGCTTAAATATTCTGGGTTAACGAAAGAACAACGCAAAGAAAAAATAGATAAGTTACTAGAGCTAGTAGGATTATCTGACAAAAAAGAAGCGTATCCTAGCCAGTTATCCGGTGGTCAAAAACAACGAGTTGCGATTGCCAGAGCGTTAGCTAACGATCCCGAAATTTTACTTTGTGACGAAGCAACTAGTGCGTTAGATCCTAAAACAACCATTCAGATTTTGGACTTATTAAAAAAATTAAATAAAGAATTGGGTTTAACGATTGTGTTGATTACACACGAAATGCAGGTAGTAAAAGAAATTTGTAATAAAGTTGCTGTGATGGAAGCTGGGCGTGTGATTGAGCAAAACGATATTGTTTCGATTTTTAGCCAGCCTAAAGAAGCCTTGACGAAGGACTTTATCCGCACAGCAACACATATCGATCAAGCATTGGAAACAATTATTCAACATCCTAGCTTAACCGATTTAGGTGGAAATGAAGAGTTAGTGGAATTTTCTTATGTAGGAGAAAAAACGAGTGAGCCGTTGATTGCTCAGCTTTACAGCAAATATCATGTAGTGACCAATATTTTGTATGGTAATGTGGAAATTTTACAGCAAGTGCCGATTGGTAACTTAATTGTGATTCTTTCGGGAGAAGAAACACAACGAGCAAAAGCCTTAAACTTTTTACAAAAACAGGGAGTACAAGTCAAGGTTTTAAAAACAAATGACGAACAAAAAGCGATTATTCCACTACACGTGATTTAAATAATTCAGATTAAAGGAGTGAAAAATGATGCAGAATTTTTTACAAAACTATTTTCCAAACGTTATACAGCTCAAACAAGAATTTGTCGATAGTACGATTGAAACATTATATATGGTCTTTTGGACAGCAATTATCGCAGGTATTTTGGGTACATTATTAGGTGTCATTTTAGTTGCTACTGGTCCGGAAGGGATTTTGAAAAATAGCATAATCTACAGCATTTTGGAAAAGGTCATCAATGTTTGTAGATCCATCCCATTTATCATTATGCTGGCGTTAATTCAGCCAATCACTCGTTTTTTAACAGGAACAACGATTGGTACAACGGCTGCGCTAGTGCCGCTAGTGATAGGGGTAATTCCGTTTTTTGCCAGACAAATTGAAAATGCATTATTAGAAGTTGATCCTGGCGTTGTTGAAGCTGCAGAATCAATGGGCACTAGTCCATTAGGAATTATTTTTAGAGTTTACCTAATTGAAGGTTTACCGAGTATTATCCGCGTATCTTCAGTAACAATTATCAATTTAATAGGCTTAACTGCAATGGCTGGAGCAATTGGTGCTGGTGGTCTAGGAAACTTAGCCATCACGCGAGGCTATAATCGATTTCAAACAGATGTCACTTTAGTTGCGACATTGATTATTCTCGTTTTAGTATTTGCCAGCCAGTTTATCAGCAACACTTTAATCAAAAAAACATCACATTAAAAATAATAACAGAAAAGAGGAAATAGAATGAAGAAAGTCGTAAAAATTATTGGTTTAGCATTAGCAATTGGGGTTGTATTAGCAGGTTGTTCAGCAGGAAGTGCCAAAAGTGAAAAAAATGAAGTCGTAAAACTAGGCGTTGTTGGGGCAAATAATGAAGTCTTAGAATCAGTTAAGGAGCGTTTAAAAGGTGAAGGAATTGATCTTCTGCTAATCGAATTTTCTGACTATACACAACCAAATGCAGCATTAGCGGAAAAAGAAATTGATTTAAATTCATTCCAACATCAAATTTTCTTAGATAATTATAATCAAGAACATAAAACCGATTTAGTTTCAATTGGGAATACAGTCAGTGCACCTTTAGGAATTTACTCTTCAAAAATTAAAGATGTGAAAGAACTTAAAGACGGAGCTGAAATTGCGATTCCTAATGATGCGACAAATGGCGGACGTGCATTGTTGTTACTCCAAAGTGCCGGTTTAATTAAAGTTGATCCAGCTAAAAAACAAACGCCAACAGTCAGTGACATCACCGAGAATAAGTTAAACTTAAAAATAACAGAACTAGATGCTTCTCAAACAGCTAGAGCATTGCAAGACATCGATGCATCTGTGATTAATAGCGGAATGGCGGTTGATGCAGGTTTTGTACCAACGGAAGATGCTATTTTCTTAGAACCAGTGGATGAAACCTCAAAACCTTATGTGAACATTATCGTAGCGCGCAAAGAAGATGAAGATAATGAAACTTACAATAAAGTAGTAGATGCTTACCAACAAGAAGAAACCAAAAAAGTAATCGAAGAAACATCTAAAGGTTCAAGTATTCCAGCGTGGGAAACATTCGGGAGAAAATAAAAGGAGGAATTTTTAATGACAACAACGACAAAGCAATCAATTCAAGAAGAAATTCAACAAAATGCACAAGCGGTGATCGAGTTAAGACGTCATTTTCATCAATATCCAGAAGCAAGTTTGAAAGAATTTGAAACAATTAAAAAGATAAAAGAGGAACTAAATAAGTTAGATATTCCCTTTGAAGAAGTTGGTGAGACTGGCGTACTAGCAACTATTGAAGGCACAAAAGGGACTGGAAAAACGATTATTTTAAGAGCAGATATTGATGCTTTAGAATTAGAAGATGCGACAGGTAAATCGTATCAATCGAAAAATCCTGGTTTAAACCATGCTTGCGGCCATGATGGTCATGCAGCAGCTCTATTAGGTGCTGCTCAAGTTTTGAAAAATCATACGAGTGATTTTGTAGGAACGATCAAATTAGCTTTCCAACCAGCAGAAGAAATTGGTGCAGGTGCCCGTCAATTTGTGAACGGCGGTTTTGTTGAAAATATCGATCAAGTTTTCGGAATTCATTTAGATTCAAGTGTTCCCGTTGGCAAATTAGTAGCGACAAAAGGCCCAACTAATGCCTCTTGTGATATTTTTAAAATTGAAGTGGAAGGGTTAAGCAGTCATGTGGCACAGCCGGATGTTGGTCGTGATGCGTTATTATCAGCAGCTAGTATTGTTGTTGAATTACAAAAAATTGCTGCAAGAGAAGTGAGTCCGCTTGATCCGGTAGTAGTTGGGATTGGGGTTTTAGATGCCGGTACGCGGTATAATATTGTAGCAAATCATGCTGTTATTGAAGGCACCGTTCGTGCATTTAGCCATGAAACACGAGCATTTGTGTTAAAACGTGTAGAAGAAATTGCTAACCAAGTTGCTGAAGCACATCGGACAAAGGTTTCCTCTTTCCATATCCATGATGCAGCTGGTCCACTTATTAATGACGATACTGCAACAGAATTAGCTCAAAAAGTTGCTGCTCAAATTGTTGGTATTGAAAACGTAGTGACGGATCATACAAAGAGTTTAGGGGCAGATGATTTTGCCGATTTTCTAAGCAAAGCGCCTGGTGTTTACGGTCGTGTGGGTACACGAAATTTAGACAATCCGGAAACGCATTACGGACATCATCATGAAAAATTTGATATTGATGAAGCGGGTTTAGCATTGGCAACAGAATTTCATGTGAATTATGCGTTGGCATATTTGAATCAGTAAAAAATATGTGGTTTTCCTGTTAGTGTTTATTTGTGACTGTCGCTGTTGCTTATGAATTCAGCTATCTTGGTTCCATTTATTTAAATTCTATGTTAAACTACTTGCTGTAAAGAAAGGTGATCAAGAATGTTTGTTCTTTCAGATAAATTTGTAGTAAGAATCAGCTCCCAACAGTTAAATGTGATGAAGCATTGTTGCGGAGCCTAATAAAAAGAAGCTTCATCGTTTAAACGAATACTAAATTTTTTAGACTAACAAGATAGTCTTATTTAGTGTTGTTTTTGCGATGGATCATGATTTTTAAATAGCGCTGATTAAAGGACAACGTGTTTCGCACGTTGTCCTTTGTTTGTGCGCTAAAACAAGGGATAAGATGGGGCAGCCTATTTTGATCGCTTGTTTTTTTGTTCAGATTTAAAGCGTAAATAGTATCGATCCAATGTGCGAAACGGTTGTTTAAAATAATGAAAATGACAGAATAAACAATCTAGGTACGAATTCAATTTACAACAAATGAATGATAGAAATGAGGAAAAAACAATGAGTTTATTAACAATTGAACACTTAACCCAACGATTTGGAGAAAAAATTCTATATGAAGATGCATCTCTTCGAGTGAATAAAGGCGATCATCTAGGCTTAACAGGTCAAAATGGCGTTGGAAAATCTACTTTGGTTAAAATTCTAACGGGTGAAATTTTAGCAGATGACGGAACGATTACTTGGCAAAATAATGCAAAAATTGGTTATTTGGATCAGTATGTAGAAGTAGTTGGCAATTTTTCAATCAATGAATTTTTACATCAAGCCTACGAGTCACTTTATGCACTAGAAAGAAAAATTAATGATCTATATGAGGAGTATGGACAAACAGGTGAGGATAAATTATTAGAACGTGCAGGGAATTTACAAACCCAGCTGGATGAAGGTGAGTTTTATCAAATTGATACGATTATCAATGATCTTGCTAATGGTTTGGGGATTACTGCAATTGGTCTGAATCGTCCAATGAAAGAATTAAGTGGCGGACAACGCTCGAAAGTAATTTTGGCTAAACTTTTGTTAGAAGAGCCAGATGTTTTACTTTTAGATGAGCCCACAAACTATTTGGATGACACACATATTCAATGGCTGATTGGGTACTTAAATAATTTTACAGGTACTTTTATTCTGGTTTCCCATGACTTCCATTTTTTAAATGCAGTTACCAATTGTATTTGTGATATTGAATTTGGGAAATTAACGAAGTATACAGGAAATGTAGAAAAGTCATTTGCTCAAAAGGAACAAAACAAAGAAACTTATCTAAAACAGTACCATGCCCAACAAGCAAAAATTGAAAAGGCCGAAGCGTATATTCGGAAATACAAAGCAGGTAATCGAGCTACAATGGCTAAAAGTCGGCAAAAGCAATTAGATCGGGTCGAAAGAATGGCACCTCCGGGTAGCTTGATTAGACCGCAAATTCAATTTCCTTATCAAGGAATTGTCGCTAGTTTGGTTTTAGTGACAAACGAGTTGGTGATTGGATATGATAAACCTTTGCTGGCGCCCATTAATTTATCTGTTCATAGTGGTGAAAAAGTGGCAATTAAAGGTTTTAATGGTATCGGGAAATCTACGTTAATTAAAACACTGACAGGTAAAATCAAACCCATTAGCGGTGATTATCAATATCCTGCCAATACAAAAATTGCCTATTTCTCTCAAGATTTAACATGGGAAAATGATTATTTAACCCCAATCGCTTATTTAAGTGATTGCTTTCCGAGAAAAACAGTCAAAGAAATCCGTACGTATTTAGCAAAATGTGGACTGCCTGATAAATTGGTGAATCAACAATTACGTTTACTAAGTGGTGGTGAGCAAACGAAGGTAAAACTTTGTGAGTTGACGATGGACTCCAGTAATCTTATCTTCTTAGATGAACCGACGAATCATATTGATGCAGCGGCTAAAGAAAGTTTACGCTTAGCTATCCAAAATTTTGAAGGAACAATAGTAATAGTTTCCCATGAAGAAGAGTTTTACGCGGATATTACAGATCGAGTGATTAATATTGAAGAAATGATTGGTTAGAAAATGATGGCGATAGTACAATAGCTGCTGGATATTTTAGTGGATTTTTGTTATACTATGGTTAATAAAATATTTAAACAGGTTGAGCGCAAGCTTCAAGACATAACTTCCAAGGGTGAGGAAGTGTCTTGAACTTGCGCTTTTTTTGTTTGTATTAAATGAAAGGATGACAAGATGAAATTTTATCAAGAAACAACTGATGTTATTTTAAAAAAATTCTCGCTTAATCTGGAGACTGGTTTAACGAAAGAGCAGGTCCTTCAAAATAGGGGGTTATACGGTGAAAATAGACTGCCGGAAGAAAAAGAAGATCCGTATTGGAAAGTCTTTTTGAAAAATTTTAAAGAACCAATCGTTATTGTTTTATTAGGAGCAGTTCTTTTGTCTTTTATCAGTGCATTTTATTCATTTCAGTTTCAAGAGAATTCAAAACATGGAAAAGAAGCGTTGTACGAAGCGATTGCTATCTTAATTCTGATTATCATAAATGCTTTTTTAGGATTTTGGCAGGAGATCAGTGCGCGGAAAAGTTTAAATGCTTTAAAAGAAATGAATAATCGCTCTACTTCTGTATTGAGAGAAGGGCACTGGGAAAATATACCAGTCAAAGAATTAGTCGTTGGTGATATCGTGAAATCTGCGATTGGTGATTTTGTTGAAGCTGATGTTCGCTGGATCGAAGTCAATGAATTACAGATTGTAGAATCTCATTTAACAGGAGAAGCAGATGCGATTCTTAAAATGATCGAACCGATTAATGAAACTGTTGAGGTCGGTGATCGAGTGAATATGGGCTTTTCCGGTTCAACGGTTTCCAATGGACAAGGGATTGGGATTGTTGTAGCAACAGGCAAGGATACAGAACTGGGAAATATCGCACAATTAATTCAAGCAGTCGGCACAAAAAAATCACCACTACAATATACAGTCAATAAATTAACAAAAACATTGATGAAAATTTCTGGCGGAATTGTTGTTCTAACGTTTTTGATTGGGATTATCCGAGCAGGTGAACTAAGTATGGATTCGATCACTTCAGTATTGTCTACATCGATTGCATTAGCAGTTGCTTCCATACCAGACGCATTACCAGCTGTTTTGTCGATTGTCTTAACGATTGGCGCTGCAAAAATGGCTCGGAATAAAGGGTTGGTCAAATCATTAACTAGTGTAGAAACACTTGGGGGAACCTCTTATATTTGCTCAGATAAAACTGGAACGTTGACTAAAAACGAAATGACCGTCGTTAAATATTACGATAATGGTCAGGAATATGAAGTTTCTGGTCTAGGCTATTCGCCAAAAGGTTCGATTACTAATAAAAAAATGCAAGAAAATTTTGAGAAGTCTTCTGAATTTTTACTTGGTTCAGTTTTGTGTAATGAAGCGATGGTTAAAGAAGTAGAGGGGAAATTTAAACCGTTTGGAAATCCGACTGAAGTTGCGTTAACTGTTCTTGGACAAAAAGCGGGTATTATTCGAGAAGAATTACTTGAATCTATGGAGATTGTTCGTACATTACCATTTACAAGCAATAGAAAAATGATGAGCGTTATAGTCAAAAATTCTGATAACTATTTTATTTATACAAAAGGTGCACCGGACGTATTGGTAGAACATAGTCGAGGAATAGTCGTTGATAATCAGTTAGATGACTCAGACAAAGCCAAAGAACACTTTACTTCTATTGTAAATAGCTATGCAGAACAAGCATTGCGGACACTTGCTGTTGGTTATCGTAAATTGACGAAAGAAGAAGCTTTAAATGGTTCAGTTGAAGAATTAGAAACAGAGCTGCTAATCTCTGGTGTGGCTGGCATTATTGATCCTGCGCGAGAAGAAGTGAAAGAGTCAATTAAAACCCTTCATGAAGCGAATATCGAAGTTGTAATGATTACAGGAGATCACGAAAAAACAGCACAAGCGATTGCTTACGATTTAGGAATCACGCCAACAAAAGATGGAGCTGTCATTAAAGGAATAGAAATTGAAGCCATGTCAGATGAACAATTATTCGAAAAAGTGAAACAGACAAAACTTTATGCCAGAGTCTCACCGGAACATAAACAACGGATTGTAAAACAACTTCAAAAGCATGGACAAATTGTAGCGATGACAGGTGACGGTGTTAATGATGCACCTGCTTTACGAGCAGCAGATATTGGCATTGCCATGGGAATTGCGGGAACAGAAGTAACAAAAGATTCGGCCGATTTGATTTTGCTGGATGACAAATTTACTACAATTGAACGATCTGTTCAAGGTGGCCGTACGATTTATGCCAACATTAAAAATTTTATGCGTCATGAGTTAACCACAAATGTTGCTGAAGTACTGTCTCTACTTTTCGGTTTGCTATTTTTTACAAAATCAATTGGAACGGTTTCGGCAACAACACCAACACTAACTGCATTAATGGTGCTTTGGGTAAATATGGTCAGTGATGCTGTTCCATCTTTTTCTTTAGGTTATGATGTGGCTGAATCAGATATTATGAAAGACCAGCCTAGAAATCCTAAAGAATCAATTTTAGCAAATTATACTTGGTCTAGAGTCTTGATTAGAGGAATTGTGATGGGGTTAACGGTTTATGGCGGTTTTGTTTTAGCTGCTCATAGTGGTATGTCGAGTAATCAGGCGCAAACCGTGGCGTTTTTAACTCTTGTATATGGTCAGTTATGGCATGTATTCGATGCTAGAAGTTCAAAAACGTTGTACAGGAGAAATCCATTTAGCAATCCACGTTTAGTTGCAGCGGTTGCATTTGCAGCAGTTTCTTCATTTTTAGTTACGATTATTCCTTTCTTTAATACAGTGATGGGAACAGTTTCACTGCCTGCTCATGTCTATTTATTAGTGATCTTTATTCCTGCGTTGCCAACCTTTATCCTGTCTGGAATAAAAGAACTTTTTGCTATTAAAATTTGGTAGGTAGACTTTAGCAAAAGCAATCAAAAAACTAGCGCCAAAAAATCAGGGGATTCGATAGTCATTTTATCGACTTGATTTTGACGCTAGTTTTTATTTTATTTTGTTAAACCTTCATGGATTTTGTCTAGATTCCATTTCATCATAGAGTAGTAACTATCGCCATCTTCGCCTTTTTTAGCAATAGAGTCAGTGAAGATCGTACTGTAGATTGGCAGATCTGTTTCTTTAGAAACACGTTCCATACTGCGTTTGTCAACACTTGTTTCAACAAAGAGAGCTGGAACGTTTGTTTCTTTAATTTGATCGATAATTTGTTTCATTTGATCGGGTGTTCCTTGACTTTCTGTGTTGATTTCCCAAATGTAAGCAGCTGTTACACCGTAAGCTTTTGAGAAATATTTAAAGGCTCCTTCACTCGTAACTAGTAGCTTTTGATCTTCTGGAATATCAGCAAACTTTTCTTTTGCTTCTTTATCTAAAGCTGCTAGTTTTTCAATATAGGCAGAGGCGTTTTTTTCGTAGGTTTCTTTGTTGTTAGGGTCTTTTTCACTTAATGTGTCTTTGATTGTTTCAACGTAAGAAATGCCATTTTGAATATCTAACCAAGCATGGGGATCTTGTTCATCTTCTTGTCCAGCGCTAGTTAAATACATCGGTTCAACATTTTTACTAACGGCAAAATAGTCTTCATTTTCTTTTTTATTAGCCGTTTCCATTAGCTTTTTAAACCAGCCATTACCACCAGTTTCTAAGTTTAAACCATTGAAGAATAGAACATCTGCTTCGGAAGCTTTCGCAATATCTTCTGGTAAAGGTTCATATTCGTGGGGATCAGTTCCGACAGGGACAATACTGTGTAAATTAACCAGATCACCACCAACATTTTCGACCATATCTGCAAGAATGGAATTTGTCGCCACGACGTCTAGTTTCTCTTTATCTGCTGAATCTGAAGTGTTCGATTGGCAAGCAGCTAGAAAGAATAGCCCCGCTAATGCCGTAATAAAAAGTAATTTTTTTCTCATGATATTGATTCCTCCTGTTTTTGTTTATTGACAAAAAATAGTCCTTTTCTTGGTGAGAATAAAAATGCTAAAACGAAAAATGCTGCAGCGGTTAATACAATAGTTGCTCCGGATGCTAAATTATACGAGTAGCTAAAGAACAAACCGATAATTGAACTTAAAATACCAAAAGTAGAAGCTAAGCCAATCATACTAGGTAGATGGTTTGTTAACAGATAAGCGGTCGCAGCTGGAGTAATCAGCATGGCAATCACTAAAATAGTTCCTACCGTTTGTAAAGATGAAACAGCCACTAAAGTTAGTAAAAACATCAACGCATAGTGGAAAAATTGTACATTTAACCCATAAGCTTGCGCCATAGTTGGATCAAATGAAGTGATTTGTAACTCTTTGTAAAAAATGCCAACAAAAACGATCACGATAATGCCAACGATGACAGTAATCAAAATATCTGAATCTCGAACAGCTAAAACATTCCCAAAAAGAATATGGTAGAGGTCAGTAGAACTTTTAGCGAAAGAAATCATAATGATTCCTAAAGCAAAGAAAGAACTGAAGACAACACCGATAGCTGTATCATTTTTTAGTTGGCTTTTTTGTGTAATAAATCCGATTAATAATGCCGCGATAATACCAAAAATTGAAGCGCCAAAGATATAGTTAACCCCAAACATATAAGAGGCAGCAACTCCCGGCAACACTGCATGAGAAATCGCATCGCCCATTAAAGACATTCCTCGTAATACGATAAATGATCCAATGATTCCTGAAACTAAACCTACAATAATTGAGGTAATCAAAGCGTTCTGTAAAAATTGGTAGCGAACCAATCCATCAATAAAATTTGCAATCATGCGTCAGCCACTCCTTTGATAATAATGTCGCCCATCGTTTCGCCATAAGCAGCTTGAATATTTTTGTTGGTGAACGTTGTAGCGACTGGACCAGCGGCAATTAAACGTTTCTTTAAAATGATGATTTCATCAAAATAATGAGCTACTTTATGCAAATCATGATGGACAATAACGATCGTTTTGCCAGCTTCTTTTAGTTGCTTAAGAATATCCATAATTACTTTTTCACTGGTCATATCGATTCCTACAAAAGGTTCGTCCAACACGATAACATCTGCATCTTGTGCCAGCACTCGTGCAATAAAGACTCGTTGCAGCTGACCACCTGATAACTCGCCAATCTGACGCTTAGCAAAAGCTTCTAGTTGAACCGTTTGTAATGCAGCTAGTGCTTTAGCTTTATCCTCTTTTTTCGGTCGTTTCATGAGACCAAGTTTAGGATAGGTACCCAAAAGAACAACTTCCAACACATTGATTGGAAACGACAAATCTAATGCACTGCGTTGTTCAACATAAGCCACGCGTTTTTTCTGTAGGTCAATTGGTGTCTGACCTAACTTAACGGCTCTTGAATCGGTTTTAAGCAAGTTCAACATGCCCTTTAAAAAGGTTGATTTACCTGCGCCGTTTGGACCAATAATCCCAGTAATTTTTCCAGCTGGAATTTGTAAAGAAATATCAATCAAGGCCTTTTGTCCTTGGTAACTAACAGTAAGATGTTCTATTGAAAGATTATTATTTATAGACATAAAGAAACCTCCTTTTTAGGTTTGCCTAAAAATAGTATAAGTTAAACTTGAATTAAAATCAATCTATTTTTTAGGTGCGCCTAAAAATAAAGAGATTGCTAGGAAACTACATTATTGATTCCTAGCAATCTTTTTTTAATTATTTTGTTTTATACGGACCTAATTGACTGAACAGAGTTGCTGTTAATTGATCGTATGAGGCATTTTTAGGATATTGGTTAGTAAGTAAAATGATCGCATCTTTTCTATCTTTAGAAACATAACTAACCGCTTCGAAGCCACCTTCAATTCCGTGACCACGGATGAAGTTCCCGCAATTGTATAAACCGCCAATAAATTTATTTTGTTTATCATCAGTCCAAAGGGAATCCATTGTCTGTTTATTTACTAGCTTTTCAGCTAATAGATTAGCATAGAAGGTATACAAATCACTCACAGTCATACCCAAACTACCAGTGCCAACTTCCTGATTAAAAAGTAAAGGATCATCAGCAATGTCTGCAGCATAATCTGTATTGTCTTTTTTTTCATAGGCAAAGGTTCGATTTTTTAGCTGTAAAAAGTCATCATAGAAGCTGGTATGATGTAATTGCAAAGGTTGAATGATTTGTTGATTAAGTAGTGTTCGATAGGTAGAACCTGTCAGCTTTTCTAAAATTCCAACTAGTAGATAGTAGTTAATGGCATCGTATTTGAATTCACCAAAAGTTCCCATTTGGGCGTGAGCTATTTCAAATCGGAGAAACTCTTCATCAGACATCATTGCTGTTGGTTTTTCTTGTTGAACTAATCCAGAGTTCATTGAAAGAAGCTGCCGTATCGTTATTTTTGAGCTGTCCGGAATATTTGGATAGAAGTGATCTAATGTTTCGTCTAAAGAAAGTTTTTGCGCTTGAACTTGCTGTAAAACTAAAGCAGCAGTTAAACCTTTTTGACTGGAACCAATTTGAAAGACTGATTGACTATTATTAGCTATCTTTTTTGAGGCATTTGCGTAGCCAAAGCCTTTTTGCATGATAATCTGATTATCTTTGATTACAAGAGCGGAACCAATAAAAGAAGCATCTGTTAATTTTTGATTAATATCCAAAGCAAGATTTGAGCTTGGCAGAACGTCTTGATTTAAATTTTTAATCTGTTCTGTATCCTCTGTTTTTTCTTTTGAAATTTCAGAGGACTCCGTAGATGTTTGAGGCAAAATATTTTGCTGTTTTTCTTTGAAAAATAGAAGATAAATTTCGAAACTAATTAAAGTAAGTAAAAATAGCGTAAACAAAAATTGGCGCCGCCGCTTGTTCCTTTTTTGATGTTTTCCATGATGCATAGTATCACACCTCCGATTATTTTCATTTTACTCATCAAAAAAGGAAGTACAATCTGATCTTGTAAGATTCCGCGAACAATTTTGTAAGTACAATTTTCTTCGTTTAAAAGACATTAAAAGGTCAATTAATTGTCATAATAAAGCAAAAGATTCATGATTTTTTTGAGAATCAATGGTAGAATAGAGATTGAAATTTTTATTTAGACGTATCGAAAAAAATACCTAGATCACGGAGGAAATCATGACCCAAAAATACCAGGATAAAACATTACGAATCTTTAGTTTAAATGCTAATCGTCCGTTAGCAGAAAGAATTGCTGAAGTTGTCGGCACAGAATTAGGCAAGAGTACGGTTCGCCAATTCAGCGACGGAGAAATTCAAATAAACATTGAAGAAAGTATTCGTGGGGACCATGTTTTTCTAGTTCAGTCGACTAATCTGCCGGTTAATGATAATTTAATGGAATTATTGATTATGATTGATGCATTAAAACGAGCAAGTGCTAAAACAATTAACGTCGTTTTACCCTATTATGGTTATGCTCGCCAAGATCGGACTGCAAAGCCAAGAGAACCGATCACTGCAAAATTAGTGGCTAATTTATTGGAAGAAGCTGGGGCAACTCGTGTGTTAACCCTTGATTTACATACAGTTCAAGTACAGGGATTCTTTGATATTCCAGTGGATAATTTGTTTACAATGCCGTTATTTGCGCATAATTATCGTCAGCAGCAGCTAACTGGTGAAGAAATTGTTGTTGTTTCGCCTAAAAATAGTGGTGTTCAGCGAGCGAGAAGTTTATCAGAATATCTAGATGCAACGTTAGCTATCGTCGATCAAGACGAAGTTGATGGTGTACGATCAGGTTATGTTATTGGTGAAGTGAAAAATAAAACGTGTATTTTAGTAGATGATATTTTAAATACAGGTGAAACCATGGCGACTGCTGCTAAAATCTTAAAGGATAATGGAGCAAAAAATATCTACGTTTGTGCTTCACATGGTTTACTTTCAAAAGGTGCTAAAGCTACTTTAGATGCTGCGCCGATAGAACAGATTTGTGTAACAGATTCTGTGTTTATCTCTGATGACCGTAAACCGAATGCGTTGGAAATTGTTTCATGTGCTGAGTTAATGGGTGAAGCAGTCAAACGAATTCATGAAAATACGCCAATGAGTCCGTTGTTTCGTTTAGAGGATGATTAAGTAGAAAATCAATGTTTGCGTAGCGTAAGAAGTCCGGTTTGCCGGACTTCTTTTTTCACTAGTTATCTAATTTTACAAAGTAAGGAGAGAAGTATGGAAGAGCAAAGAAAAGGAATAATTTTCGGATTTATAGCCTATATTTTTTGGGGAGTTATTCCATTATATTGGAAATTGCTGCCGACGGTCGATCCACTAGATATCTTGTGTTATCGTGTCGTTTGGTCATTTTTATTTATGATTATTTATATTTTAGTTACGAAAAAAGGGACAGCTTTTTTTAGTGAAGCCAAAAGTGTTTATCGGGATAAAAAGAAATTAATTGCCATTATTTGTGCATCATTTTTAATTTCTATTAATTGGTTTACTTTTATCTATACAGTGAGTCAAGGGCATGTAACAGAGGCTAGTTTAGGGTATTATATGAATCCGTTAGTGAATGTTTTATTAGCAACAATCGTGTTGAAAGAAAAACTAAGTCGTTTTGGCATGATTGCCTGTGGTTTGGCTTTAACTGGTGTGCTGCTGTTAACGTTTCAGACAGGTGTGATTCCTGTAGCATCATTAATTATGGCGTTTTCTTTTAGTCTGTATGGATTAATCAAAAAAGGCATATCCGTCAGCTCATATACATCTTTGACAATAGAGACATTTGTCATTTTACCAGTAGCTTTAATTTATTTGCTTGGTTTCTCTAAACATGGTTTTATGACATACGAGGTATCGACAAATTTATTACTAATGGGTGCCGGGATTGTGACAGCTATTCCACTTTTATTGTTTTCTGAAGCAGCAAAACGAATTTCTTATATTATTCTTGGCTTTATTCAATATATTAATCCGACAATCATGCTGCTATTCGCTATTTTTATCTTTCATGAACCCTATACATCAGAACAGTTTATCGCATTTGGTTTTATTTGGCTGGCAATTGCTGTTTTTACCTATGGAAATTTTTATATGTATCGAAAAGAGAAGCGTTTTTCTAAGTAAGGAAATGAAGAATCATTCTTTGAGGAACCTTTTTAGTTATGTTAAAATAGTCCCATTAATGAAAGAGAAAGGGCGAGTACAGTGGAATCCATATATTTAGATCATGCTGCAACTACACCAGCACATCCGGCAGTCATAAAAGTAGTAACAGATGAAATGAGTCAAACTTTCGGAAATCCATCAAGCATTCATCATTTTGGGCGTCAAGCGCATCGGAAACTGGAAGATGTCCGGCAAATTATAGCAAGAAGCCTTCAAGTAAAACCTCATGAAATAATTTTCAATAGCGGTGGTACAGAAGGGGATAATACGGCAATTATCGAAACAGCTCTTTCTAGAAAAGACCAAGGGCGGCATTTAATTACAACAGCTATCGAACACCCCGCAGTTTTGGAAACGATGAAATATTTGGAGAAACTGGGTTTTGACGTGACGTATCTACCTGTGAATGAAAAAGGTGAGCTAGCAGCTTCAGATGTGAAAAATGCGTTGCGTGAAGACACCATTCTGGTTTCTGTGATGTTTGGAAATAATGAGATTGGCAATCTATTGCCGATTAAAGAAATTGGTGAACTTTTGCAAGATCATCCAGCCGTTTTTCATACCGATGCGGTGCAAGCATATGGTTCAGAACGGATTTTACCCCATGAATTTGGCATAGACTTATTGAGTATTTCTGCCCATAAAATTAACGGACCAAAAGGGGTCGGCTTTTTATTTAAGAGTGATGAGATTTCACTGCCATCGTTTTTACATGGTGGAGAGCAAGAGGAAAAACGCCGTGCTGGTACAGAAAATTTAGCTGGAATTGCTGGTATGGGAAAAGCTGTTGAACTTTTGACTGAAGACGAAAAAAACGAACGCCAACAAAAATATACTAAGTATCAAGAACTTATTTTAGCCCAATTAGATCAAGCTCAAATTGACTACAAAATTAACGGCAATCCGGAAAATAAATTAGGACATATTTTAAATGTATGGTTTCCAAAAGTGTCCAGCGATTTATTATTAATGCATTTAGACTTAAAAGGCGTGGCAATTTCTACAGGATCAGCTTGTACAGCCGGAACAGTGGAACCTTCCCATGTACTTGAAGCAATCTATGGCGAGAATCATCCGGCAATCAAAGAATCGGTCCGAATTAGTTTTGGTTTAAATAACGATGAAAAGCAAATTCAACAATTTTCAACAATCTTGATCGAAACAATTCAAAAGATCAAGCACTAAGCAAAAGAAAAAAAGATTAGAACTAGCCAAAAACGAATGGAACTACTATAATAAAAGAGACAACGAAAAAAGAGGTGGAAAAATGGC
This sequence comes from Enterococcus sp. 5H, assembly GCF_028128615.1. Classification (GTDB taxonomy): domain Bacteria; phylum Bacillota; class Bacilli; order Lactobacillales; family Enterococcaceae; genus Enterococcus_L. Next base: position 35,241 of record NZ_AMDP01000021.1, read on the forward strand.
ATTTAAAGAAAAAGCAACAGTAGAAGGTTCTGAAATATTTTATAAAGTGAATGAAAAAGCAAAAAAATACACATTGAAAGATAATGGATTTACTGAAACAAATTCAGGAAACTTCCAATTAATTCGTCCATTGGATGCAACACCCCAAAGTAAAGAAGGCTTTAAATTAAAAATCACAATTGCTGGCGATTTAAAAACATTAAAAATGTCAGTAACAACAGCCAATGGTTTAAAATCCATGAATATTTTTAAAAGTGAAAACCATGCAATGAGCCAAGAGAAATTTTACTTTTTAATGGACGGTATGATTAGCCGCGATGTATTAGAAAAAGCGTAATTGAATAATGAAAAATAGGACTCATGCTTTCAGTAAGCGGGTCTTATTTTTTTACCTTTGATTGTGTGTGAAGTTGACAGTCGATTTCAACCCCTTTACATCTTCTAAAATCCTAGTATAATAAGTATCACTGAAAAGTTACGACCTTCAAATCGTAGATGAGTTCAGAATCTAAATTGAAATGATGGTGATCAAATGACAGATAACAGTAAAACTCGTGTCGTTGTGGGCATGAGCGGCGGTGTGGATTCTTCTGTCACAGCGTTGCTTTTAAAAGAGCAAGGCTATGATGTCGTGGGTATCTTTATGAAAAATTGGGATGACACGGATGAAAATGGTGTGTGTACAGCCACCGAAGATTACAAAGATGTAGCAAAAGTTGCAGATCAAATCGGTATTCCTTATTATTCAGTAAATTTTGAAAAGGAATATTGGGATCGGGTATTTGAGTACTTTTTAGCAGAATATCGCCGTGGAAGAACGCCAAATCCAGATGTGATGTGTAATAAAGAAATCAAATTCAAAGCTTTTCTAGATTATGCCATGCAACTAGGAGCAGATTATGTAGCAACTGGACATTACGCTCAAGTTGAAAGAAAAGAAGACGGCACTGTGCGGATGCTGCGCGGTGTGGATAATAATAAAGATCAAACCTATTTCTTGAGTCAACTATCACAAGCACAATTAGCTAAAACTATGTTCCCATTAGGCGGTATGGAAAAATCTGAAGTCCGTGCCATTGCTGAAAGAGCAGACTTGGCAACAGCTAAGAAAAAAGATTCAACAGGGATTTGTTTTATTGGCGAAAAGAACTTTAAACAATTTTTAAGTAACTATTTACCAGCCAAAAAAGGGGATATGGTTACATTAGATGGTGAAATCAAAGGTCAACACGATGGTTTAATGTATTATACGATCGGTCAACGCCAAGGCTTAGGTATCGGCGGAGGCAAAGGCTCTCAAGAACCTTGGTTTGTAGTCGGTAAAGATTTAGAAACGAATACATTGTATGTAGGTCAAGGCTTTCATCATGAACAATTATATGCAACGCATTTAGATGCAAGTGAAATTCACTTTACAGTAGATACAGATATGCCAAAAGAATTTGAATGTACGGCAAAATTCCGCTATCGTCAACAAGATGTGCCGGTAAAAGTCGTTCTAACAGGAGATGGAACAACAGCGAAAGTTATTTTCTCAGACCCTGTTCGTGCGATTACACCAGGACAAGCAGTTGTTTTTTACGATGGCATGGAGTGTTTAGGCGGCGGTCTGATTGACCAAGCTTACCAAGAAGAAAAAGTTTTGCAATATATCTAAAAAAACTGAGTAGGATTTTTCCTACTCAGTTTTTTTATCGGACTGTTGAATATAAGCCCGTGATTCTGGCGATACGATCAAATAACTAAGCGCAGCAAATTCAAGTACCCGAAAAGCCAGCATAATCATTTTTGGAAACATACTAACCATAATTGGCGGATAAAAATACTGAATAAAAATAAAAGGAATAAACAGAATAGCTAAATAATAGCCTCTTTTCCCACCAGTAATCAAGCCGGCAATTAGCACGATATAGATAAGAAAAATTAAAATTTGATACCAAACATCTGCACCAAATGTCCCGCCACCATTGATCAGCGTTTTTAAGGCAATAATTAAAGAAATAATGATTAAAATATTATTATATAGCAAAAAATAAATCGCAATTGAATTCCAAAATACAGGTTTTTTCATAAGTAAGAAACGTTCCTTTCTGTTCTTTTCATATTTTAGCAAATGCAATTTCGATAAGCAATGAATTATATGTGAATAAATTTAATCTTCAGATCCACTAATTTTATGTTAGAATAAACAACGATGAACCTCAGAATTATTTCACAAGCACTTATGTTGAAAGTTTTCACTTAAGTAGCTAGAATAACTCTTGTATAAAGAATTGGAGTGAGCTGTAAATGTATCAAGTTATTACCATGTACGGCGATAATGAGCCTTGGTGGTTTTTTGAAGACTGGCAGGAAGACGTCGTGGAAGAAAAAACATTTAACTGTCTCGAAGATGCAGAACGTTATTACATAAAAAAATGGCAAGAACTTTCTTCTACTTACAAGTACATAAATACAAAAGTAAATTATTTGGCGGCTTTTTGGAATGAAGGCGATGAACGCTGGTGTGAAGAATGTGATGAAGATTTGCAACAGTACAAAGGATTAGCACTTTTGAAAGATTATCAAGCAGTTACGTTTGAAAGTGGCGATGATTTCCATGAACGTCATAATGATTGTGCAAAACCAAAATGTTGTAAAACGAGCATTGTTTAGAAAAGTCAAAAATAGAAGAGGCAAGTATTAGGTTCAACTAATTACTTACTCTTCTATTTTTTGTTTAATCACACACCCATTTACCATCTTCCATATTACAAGCACCATTTTCAGCTTGACTATTTTCAATAATTTCGATGACAGGTGATTCTTTTTCTTGAATTGTCTGAATCGCTTGGATAATTTGCTCGTAAGGTTGGGCACCGTTAATCAGATATTTGCCATTAACAATTAAGGCTGGAACACCAGTTAGCTGATAAGCATTTGCAAGCTGAAAATCTTTTTCAACCAAGCTAAGTGTAGTTGGATCATCAAACGCCTGCTGCCATTTTTCAGTATCGATCGAGCTATGTTGGATTACCGTTTTTATTACATTTAAGTCTTCAATATTTTGGCTGTTAACAAATAAAGCTTCTTGTAAAGCGTCAAAGACTTCCCAATAGCCATTTTCTCCAGCTACCACACCCGCAGCTTTAGCGGCAAGTAACCCATTCTTCGACGTAGGAAAAAGAAAATCAGCTTCTTTCATTCCGTCGATATTAAAACGGTGGCGCTCATCATTTTGATTGGCGTGAACCCAATGAGATAATATTTCATTTTTTGCCTGCTCTCTAGAACCAAACATTTGAGCAAGGTTTTCAGGTTCCCAAGCAAGTGCAAATGAACGATGAACAATGTTTATATCTGGCATTTCCGCTTGAACTCGACGCATACGGTCTGACATAGGGAAACAAAAACTACAAATCACATCGTGAAAAAATTCAATAGTAATCATAACTTCTCCTTTTATTAAGTATTTAACTTACTAATAGTAAGTATATAGTTTTTGAATAGATATTTCAATAAGAATGGCTTAAGTAAGCAGCAATCACCTAATAGAATATGGTAAAATAGAGACATTGAATATGAAATAACTGAAATTTACATATGAAACAAGTTGAAAGTGAGTGAATAATATGGCGAATAAACAGCTGATAATTGCTGAAAAACCTAGTGTTGCCAAAGATTTAAGCAAAGTACTGGGAGCTAATCAAAAAAATAAAAGTTATTATGAAGGACCCACTGTAATTGTTACGTGGGCATTGGGACATTTGTTAGGATTAAAAATGCCGGAAGATATCAATAAAGAATGGCAATCATGGCAAATGGAAACATTACCGATGGTGCCTAAAAATTTAGGAATTAAACCATTACCTAAAACCGGACATCAATTAAAAGCGATCAAACAATTAGCTAACCGAAAAGATGTTTCAGAAGCTGTTATTGCAACTGATGCAGGACGTGAAGGGGAATTAGTTGCTCGCTGGATTTTAGAGTACGTACATTTCAATAAGCCAGTTAAACGTCTGTGGATTTCTTCGCAAACAGATAAAGCCATCAAAGACGGCTTCAAACAATTAAAACCTGCGAAAGAATACGATAATTTATACTATTCCGCATTGGCTCGCGCTAAAGCTGACTGGTTGGTAGGGCTAAATGTGACCCGCGCGTTAACAGTCAAATATCAAGATAGCCTTTCTGCTGGACGTGTACAGACACCAACGCTTTCCTTAGTTCGTCAACAAGAAAAGAAAATCGAGAGCTTCCGCCCGCAAACCTATTTTTCAGTTGATTTACATGTAGAAAAAGAAAAAGCAAAACTAGTACAAAAAAATCCTTATGCCTTTAAAGAACGTAATGACGTTGAAGTATTTGTGAAGACACTTAGCCAAGGAAAAGGGAAAGTTACCGATATTGAAGAAAAAGCAAAATCTGAGCAAGCACCGTTACCCTATGATTTAACAGAAATTCAACGAGAGGCGAACCAACGCTATCAATTTTCAGCTAAGAAAACATTATCATTGGTGCAAAGTCTCTATGAATTTCATAAAATCGTCACGTATCCAAGAACTGACAGCAAGTATCTAACAACCGATATGAGTGCAACCATGAAAGAACGCTTACAGGCAGTTAGTGATTTTGCCCCAGAAGTTAAAACATATATTAAAAATGGCGGACAAGTCAAACTAACGAAGGTTTTCCAAAATGAAAAAGTTACCGATCACCATGCTTTAATTCCGACAGAGCAACGTCCACGCTATGAAAAACTAAGTGGGGATGAACAAAAAATCTACAATATGATTGTAACCCGCTTTTTAGGTTTATTTGCTGAACCGCATAAAACCAAACAAACGAAAGTAACGGTCAGCTTTGGCAAAGAACAATTTATTTTCCGTCAAAGTAAAGTTGAAGTTGCTGGCTGGAAGCAAGAAAAAGAAGCGATTGCTTCAACGATTGACTGGAAAATGGGCATGGTTGTCGCACCTAATTTTACCATTAATAAAGAACTCACAGCACCGCCAAAACCTTTAACAGAAGGCAGTTTGCTAGGATTAATGGAAAAACACAGTCTGGGAACACCTGCCACTCGTGCAGAAATCATTGAAAAACTGATTAAATCAGAATTAATGGAACGAACAACAAGTGGACTAATGGTTTCACCAAAAGGAAAACAATTACTAGAACTAGTTAATCCTTCATTAGTGACACCTGAACTAACCGAAAAATGGGAAAAAACACTTGAAGCAATCGCTAAAGGAAAACAAAGCAGTACTGTTTTCCTAAAAGAAATCGAGCAAGACACGAAAAAATTAGTAAATGAAATCAAACAAAGCGAAAGCAAATACCAAGATTTTTCAATCACACAAAAGAAATGCCCAGATTGCGGGTCAAACTTACGTGAAAAAAATACCAAAGATGGCAAAATCTATGTTTGTACCAATCAAGATTGTAATTACCGCAGAAGAAAAGATCCGAAAGTTTCTAACCATCGCTGTTCTCAATGTCATCGAAAAATGGAAATTATCGACGGTAAAAACGGCGCGTACTTTAAATGTAAGTACTGCTCAATCACTGAAAAAGTCCAAGATAAAAAAGAGCGTAGTAAAAAGTTAACCAAGCATGAAGAACGTAAACTAATGAAAAAATATTCCCAAAAAAATGAACCAGAAGAAAGTGCATTAGCACAAGCACTGAAAGCTGCGATGAAGCAAGATTAAACTGGAACGTTAGAGAAATGGAATTTTTATGTAGTATTAGTTTTCATTTTTATGAATATGGGACAAAATTAAAAATTATTTCTGCTACGCACTTTAAATTCGAATAAACGGGAGAAGAAGCAACTCCTATACTTTGTTTCGAATGCTTTTACAAAAATCATGAACGATTAAGTGAGTGTTAATAGCAAATTTCAATGGTATAGATTCGTTATCTGTTTCTTCATTAATTAATTTGTGCCGTACAAATTTTACAAGTAGAGAAGCCAAATGCAAGACCCAAAAGAGCCAGATCGGGGCAACCGAGCTGACTCTTTTTTTATCGGAAATTACAAAATAAACGTGAAGCTAGCTGTCTTTTTGTCCTTAGAATTTAGCTATTTATTAATGCGTTAGACAATTAAATTGATAAAGATTCCAAGTAAGACGTCAAATAGGGAAATCAAACGAATCACGATGATCTCCTTTTTTGCTGAATATATCATCATAGAAGTTAAGTAAATCAGTGATTAAAAATTACCATAAAGCCAGCCGTATTCCAATTTATGAGTTATTGTTGGATTCGTTTTTTGTAATTATATAAAACTAAATGTTTTATATAACGAACTTTTGTGCTATAATTTATTTTTAAAGGAGTGAATATTTTGGAGAGAATTTTTAATAAGACACCTTTTGAAGTAGAGTCTTTGGTTTACGCTATTCTTTTCTTGATTGTACTGACAATCACTATTTTTGTTACTGGTCTTATAATTGATCACTTCAGAAAAGACAAGTATAAGGTTAACAAGGTTTACTACCGTACTCTTAGCAATAATGTTGGTGGTGGAGAAGAGTATTACTACAGGTATTGGGCATGGCAACCAAATAAAAGGAAATTTTATACAAGAACTTTATTGGAGCAACATGGAATTAATCGACCCTATTTCAGAAAAGCAATGCAAAATAAAAAGTTAAAAAAGAGTGTGCTTCCGTTTAGAAGAGAAATTTATGGAAAAGCTCAATAGTTATTTAATTAATTACGTATACAAAAAAATTAAGTAGTATTGTCAATATGTTTTTTGATATATCTAGTTAGTGAAAAATAAAAATTTTATTGGAGGAACAATAATGGCAAATGTAAAATACATTGGAAATGATACCAAAAAATCAGAAAAAGGAAAGATTCATACTAGAAATGGGAATTATACTGCATGTGGTGCTCGAATAGACGATAACCCGCAAGATTGGGTATCAACAGCTCAATCTATCACGTGTGAAAAAAAAGGATGTAAGTAATCTAAAGCAAATAATATAATTTACTAACGCAATAATAAAGTGTTCGGCAGTACTGCTTAAGTTTTTTGTTCTATAAAAATTCATGCAACTTAGAAGTAGACATCTAAATAAAAACCGAAATCTTAGTAGTTCAAGATTTCGGTTTTTTGTTTTGATTAGAGAAAATTGCTATTTTACTATAGATCATGTGCCCCAAAATTAAGTAACAGCCTCACACATACCACTTGCTTCGAGGACACTGTTTCTCATTACAGACACTTCATGAGAAAAGGAAGTACCTGCTTGACCTTTGACCATATCAGGTGCGTTTTGAACGAATGTTTCCACACTGCTCCCTAGCTCAAACTGTTCACTTATAATCTTATTTTGCATTTGAGCGGCTTCTTCCTTTAGAGGATTAATTACACTGGCGCATTTTGCCTGTAATGCTATTTTTTGTAGTCTTTTTTTCTCTAATTTTTGGTATTGTTCTAGTTGAATCTTATAAAGTGTAATTGTAGCGGTGCTCGGTTCTTTTAGACTGGATTCAAAACTAATTTTCTGCTGTAAATTTGAAATAACATCACTGGAAGATTCACCGCCAATAGCTAAATCCATACCGGGTAAATTCATTTTATCTCTCCTTATTTAAAAACTTGTAGCAATTTGTTCATCTGAAGCTTTAGCTTTAACAGCTGCCATGCGTAAACTTTGAGCAAATTCCCCTAAATTATCGCCAATTGACACCATTTTTGACTTTAACTCGCTGACAACTTCTGGATTGTGGGCGTAGTACTGATCTCCTTTGGAATATGGCGCAACCGCTTTTAAAATATCTTGAATTTCATGATCTTCCAATTCAGAATAAGCACCGCCACTGGCTTCACTTCGGATATGTTTTTGTAACGCCATTATTTCTTCTCCTTCGTCCCACTCATACTGTTCAATTGTTTTTTTGATCCCTAATGCTGTACTTTTCATATCGTCATACTGCGCAGCTGTAGCTCGGAGTAAGGTTGGAGCAAACAAGAGCATAATACTCCCATCTCCATTAAACATCTCTAGAAAAGTATCCGTAGGGTGCCCACCTAACGTTAATAAACTCATAATAAACGTTTCTAATTCTTTATTGCTTTTTGTGTACACTCTTCGGCCTACTAAAGGCATACCAAATTGATCGAAGTTTCCGACACTATCATTCATGTGTGTATAGTTGGTAATTTTATCCGTAGCATGTCCGGCATCAACCCAGTTTTTGGCTGTTTCACTTAATAAGCGATAAATATTAGGCGCAGAAAAAACGGTGGCATATTCTCCAAATTCAGCAGCGACATAAGAAGCTAAGCCAGCACCTAGACTGTGGCCAGTATAATCAAAGGTTGCATTCTTGAATCGAGGATCTTTTTTTACTTGTTCCGCAAAATCTAAAGCGGTATCAAATTGGCTTTTAACTTGAACAGGAAAACGTATCGTTGTTCCTGGAACGGTTACTGTGCTGAATTTATTTTTTTGACCTAAGGTAACTTGCTGGATATCAGCACTTAAATCTCCGTCCAGATCTGCAAGATTGGTTCCTTTATACGAAATCGTGATATTGGACATATCAGGGGTTCCATTGACGATTGGGGCAATAGCAATCCCTTCTGCTCCATTTTTATCTGGATTGTTTAGCACAGAGACAATTTCATATTGCTTTCCTCCAAACCCTTCAATTTGTTCTCCAATTTTTAATCCTTGGTAAGCTCCAGTAGTTATTTCAAAAAAATCTTTATCCTTCTTGCTCATTATCGTTCTCCTTATGTTATACTTATGTTTAGTTATGAAATAAAAAGGACACAAAGACTATGAAAACTAGGTATAAATTTTTAATCGGGATAGGAATAATATTAATAGGAGTGGCAGCAATGAATTATTACAGCTATAAGGACTACATGGACAAACAAAAAGAGCGCATCGAGTTATTCTTTAACTATAACTATAATGATATTAATTCACTTACTTTCACTGAAACAAAAAAAAATCCTATGGGTTCACTAGATTTCTACGGCTATTTTAATTCAGACAAATCAAATCGATTTATAGGAAGTGTAATGCCTTATGACAAAGAATTTGAAAGAAATAATGTAATGAATGGTGAGTTTGCAAGAGCAAATACTAAATTTGAGAATGGAAAAACGTATACTGTTTCTGAAATAGAGAAGATTCAACGAAAGGAACGTCGAGAAAAAAGAGAAGAAAGTTCTGACTCTTGGTTCTCAGATTCTTCCAAAGCATCAGGTGTGGATAATTACTTAACTAAATTTTGAAGAGCCTAGTGCTCTTTTTTAGTATCAACCTTAGTTACTCAGATAAAACAGAAATATTGGAAATATCAGAGATTCCATTAACGATAGGTCCAACAGCAGTTTTGTCTACCCATTTTTATCCGTCTTACTAATTTATTGTTATCTTTATGTTATACTTATATTATTATGCTAAAAAAGGACACGAAGACTATGAAAACTAGGTATAAATTTTTAATTGGGTTAGGAATTATAATACTCGGGATAAAGGGATTAAATTACTACAACTATAATAACTACAAGGCAAAACAAAAGATGCGAATCGAGTTATTCTTTCACTATAATTACAACAATATTGATTCACTTACCTTTACTAAAACAAAAAAAAATCCAATGGGGACATTAGTTTTTTCTGGTTATTTTAATGATGATAAAGAAAATGATTTTACAGCAGATGTTATGCCTTATCAAAAAGAATTTGAAGGTAATATTACAATTAATGGCACATTTGATACAGAGAATGCTAAATTTGAGAATGAAAAAACGTATTCTGTTTCTGAAATCGAGAAGATTCAACAAAAGGAACATCCAGAAAAAGAGTAGAAAGTTCTAAATTCTTAGTTCTCAAATTCTTCCAAATCATCAAATCAGTATTTTCATGTTTAAAGCTACTTTAAACAGCTGATAAAGCGACCCTTTTTAAGATAGTCACAGTCCTAAACAAAACCGTGCTATACTTAACGTAAAGAAAAATGAAGGAGCGATATACAATGGAAAACCACACTGAACGAGCAGCAGAACAGAAAAAAACAGACATTGAATTTATGAAACAAGCCTTAAACCTCGCGCAATCAGCAGCAAAAAATGGCAACGAACCTTTTGGTGCACTATTGGTCAAAGGAGATCAAGTTGTTTTAACTGGAGAAAATCAAATTCATACCGAAAGTGATCCCACATTTCATGCAGAACTCGGGCTTATCCGTGAATTTTGTTCTACTCAAAAAATAACTGATTTAGCGGAGTACACGTTATATACAAGTTGCGAACCTTGTTGCATGTGCACAGGAGCAATGGTTTGGAGCAATTTAGGACGAATGGTTTATAGTTTATCTCATGATGAATTAGCAGAGATTGCAGGGTTTAATATAATGATTGGAAGTGAAGAAATATTTGCAAAAAGCCCAAATCAACCTGAAGTTGTGAAAGGTATTTTACAAGAAGAAGCTGTTCCATTATACACAAACTACTTTCAAAAATAACATTAGAATAAAAAGGAACGATTAAATTGAGAAAAAATGAATACTTAGCTTTAGTAGCAATGGAAGAATGTGCTGAAATCCAACAAGCAATATCGAAAGCGCTTAGATTTGGATTTGACGATCATCACCCAGCTAGAGCAAATGAAACCAATGAAGAACAACTGCTGACAGAGTTTTACCAGCTAACAGCGATGATGGAAGAACTACAGAAGCAAGGAGTGATTAAAGGCTTTACGCAAGATCAAATTGAAGACGTAAAACGAAAGAAAATTGAAAAAGTTTATAAATATATGGACTATTCAAAAGAAAAAGCTCTGTTGGAAGAAAAATAAAATTCAAGATATAAATAACAAAAAGAATGAAAAAAACTTTTTTATGTTACAATGAATAAATGTAGAAAAGTAAAAAGATGGTGTCTAGTTTTCTGGACAAACGCCTTTAAACAATACTGGCAGCAAATCCGCGATAAAAAGCATCGCTATATTTGCTGCCAGTATTGTTTAGGCGCTAAGCAAGTCCATCAAACTTTTCTATGTGGCTAAACTCTTAATAAAGGAGTGTTGCCTATGGACTTAGTTATTACTCCTAGAAAGGAATAACAATGTCAGTATTTGAAGTATTATCACTAATGATTGCTTTTGCAACGTTAGTTTTGCTGATTGTTGACGAAAAAAGACCAAAAAAATAACTATCTTTAAACTTTGACAAGGTTTAGATAGTTATAGTCTATTAAAAATGTCACCGTCTTTAACGGTTCTACATAAGAGAGGTATGTTGACGCATATCTCTCTTTTCATTTTTTATTGTATCATATATCCACATACGTCTTCAAGTCAGGAACACATTCTTAAATCTCCATAAACTTGCTTTTTATCTTCAAGTTTCAATTGACTATTGTAAATTATTTATATAAAATAGTAATAAATAGGACGATAAAAATATAGGCACTCTGCGGAAGATTTGGCGATCCTCCAACAGAGCCTTATACATCAGAGAACACCTGAATGTACAAGTTGCCCGAGTCAATTTTCATTGACCTTCTTTATTTTACTCAAAATGTCAGGAAAATACTAGTCTTTTTCTGCATTTCTGTAAAAAAGTGGTTAATGCTCTTAGTTGTCTTTTGCACGGTATCTGGTAGGTGTCCAGTACCGTTTTTTTTGCGTTCTGTGAGAACTGTGCTACAAAAAAATCCTTTTGTATCCACAGATAGTCTGAAAATAGGTGAATAGTGTCAAGTAATTTCTTAGTAAACACCGGCTTAAGACGCTGGCAGTCATTGTGTTTAAGCGGATAAATTCTACTGACCAAGAAGATCACATTTAAACAAATGGTCAATGACTGAATGAAGCGGACTTTTTCATCGTTTTCAGACTTAATATATAATGTACTTTAATAGAATACTTATGATGAAGAACGATCAAATCAAGAAATCGCTCGTTATATTATAGAGAATAAGAAATCACACACGTTAAATCAGGAAAAGTACATTGTGCTATATTCTGATTTTGATGTTAGTTTGCAGGAGAATAATCATTCAGGTTTTATGTCAGGGGCAAACTATACTAATTGGATGTGGATTCTAAGAAAGAATAATTTTTTGAACAATTGGGAAATAGTTAGACACGGTGTTTAGTTGAAAATGTTCTTTAAAATCCTTCTTGCCAAAGCCTTATAAAGTAAGGTATGCTGTTCTCGTTTAGATTAAAAAAGAGCGTAATCCAGCTCTGTCAAAGGGTGAGTTTATGGAAAATCAACAAGTACTATTTAATCATAGCAAAACATCTTGGATCAGTGTCAATAGTGACAATCCGACAAGTGTTGCTGGCATCAGAGAAAAATATCAATTGAATGAAGAGTTCATCAAGTATGCTCTCGATCAGAACGAACGTGCGCGAGTAGAGTTTGATCCGTTAACTGAATCACTTTTAGTTGTGTATAATGCCCCGCTTGAGGAAAAAGAGGACAATTATTTTATTACAAATCCTGTGACGTTTATCCTTCAAAAAGATCATTTTTTTACATTTACTTCAACGAATACAGCTTATTTGGTCAAAATGATTGAAACGCTAATTCACAATGATCGAGAACAAAGTCAGTATAGTCTTTTATTTAATACAATTTTTGCAATTTCAGATAAATTTATTCCTTTAATTGAAGAAGTAAATAGTGAGCGAAATACGTTAAACAAAGATATTAAGCAAAAAATCACGAATAAAAAATTATTGGCACTTTCTGATTTATCTGTAGGTTTAGTTTATTTAACTACGGCTATTCGTCAAAATAGTGTTTTGCTATCTTCATTAAAAGCGGTGAAAGTATACCGTCAATTAACAGAAGAAGAGAAAGAACAGTTTGAAGATGCGATTATTGAAGCCAATCAAGCAGTAGCAATGGCGCAGTTAGCAACGGATGTCCTGAAACAACTTTCCGATACGTATAATAACTTACTGAATAACAATTTAAATGACACAATGAAAGTCCTAACGCTGTGGTCAATTATTTTAACAGTTCCAGCAATTATTACCGGATATTTTGGAATGAATATTGCCATTCCCTATATCGATGGTGGCGACTCGTGGCTAAAAATTATTGGTCTGTGTGTCTTGATTTCGGCGTGGATCTTTTTGTTTATTTGGCGCAGAATTAAGTAAAAAAATGTGAAGGAATTCTTATTGGAAAATCAGTGCGACTTGGTTAACTAAAAGACTGGTTTAAAGCAAAATAGAAAACGTAAATAGGTGGATTTTCAGTGAGAGAAATGCTATTTAAATTTAATTGAAATTGTTTTTTTGTTTTTATGCTAGAATTGGGCAATATTTTAATGAAAAATGCAAAGAAACATTTGTATTTTCTAAATAAAGGAGTATACTCTAAATTGGAATCATTCTAAAATTAATAAAAAGAGTTTTCACAAATGTTTTAGTTTAAAGTTTGTTTTATTCTGTATCTTTGACTCATTTTTACAGTGCCGACCAACTGTCTAAATAAATGAATCATTTTGGAATAAAATTGGCTTCTTTCTTTTTGTGGAGGCAGTAAAAACAAGGAGGATTATGAATGTTTGATATTGTAACATTAGCAAGGTTCCAATTTGCAATGACGACAGTCTTTCATTATTTCTTCGTACCGTTTTCAATTGGATTAGCACTTGTTGTGGCAGTGATGGAAACGATGTACGTCGTGAAAAAAGATGAACGTTATCGTAAAATGGCGAAATTTTGGGGAAATATTTTTCTATTAAGTTTTGCAGTAGGTGTAGTAACAGGTATTATTCAAGAATTCCAATTCGGTATGAACTGGTCTGATTATTCACGGTTTGTAGGAGATATTTTCGGCGCTCCTTTAGCCATCGAAGCTTTACTTGCATTCTTCTTAGAATCAACTTTCTTAGGATTATGGATTTTCACTTGGGATAAAGTGAATCCTAAATTACATTTGACCTTTATTTGGTTAGTATTTGTCGGTTCAATGATGTCAGCTTTCTGGATTTTAGCAGCAAACAGCTTTATGCAACATCCAGTTGGTTATACATTAAACAATGGTCGTGCAGAGTTAATTGATTTTGGTGCAGTAATTGGTAACCCGAAAGTTTGGTATGAGTTTACCCATGTTCTTTCCGGCGCAATTGTGATGGGCGGAATGATCGTTGCTGGGTTAGCTGCTTTCCAAATCTTGAAAAAACGTGATATTGATTTTCACAAAACATCTATGCGCGTTGGATTATGGATTGCTCTATTAGGGTCATTATCTGTGTTATTCACAGGTGATTTACAAATGAAAGCATTGATTAACGATCAACCAATGAAATTTGCAGCTATGGAAGGCGATTATGAAGATTCTGGTGATCCAGCTGCTTGGACATTGATCGCATGGGCTGATGAAGCTCAGCACAAACAAGTATTTGGGATTCAAATTCCATATATGTTGAGTATCTTATCTTATAATAGCTTATCTGGTTCTGTCGATGGTATGGATACAGTTAACGAACGTTTGAAAGAAGAGTACGGCGATGATAAAAATTATTATCCGCCAGTTAATACATTATTCTGGAGCTTTAGAGTAATGGCAGGTTTTGGTGCGTTGATGTTGTTAGTTTCAGCATTGGGACTATTCTTTTCGCGTAAGAAAAAACCTTCACTTTACGAAAAACGCTGGATGGTCTGGATTGTTGCTTTATGTACATTCGCACCATTTTTAGCAAATACGACTGGTTGGCTAATTACTGAATTAGGACGTTATCCTTGGACTGTTTATGGTCTATTTACGATTGAAGACAGTGTGTCACCAAACGTATCCGTGGCTTCATTATTAACATCTAATATTATTTACTTTATCTTATTTGCTGGTTTAGGTTCCGTTATGGTTTATTTAATTACCGTAGAGATGAAAAAAGGACCTGATTATGAAGAAAAGAAATTAGCAAAAGAAAATTCTACTGATGTAGATCCATTTGATAAGGAGGTCTTCAGCAAATGAGTACATTGCAATTACTTTGGTTTGTCTTGATTGGTATTTTATTCTCTGGATTCTTCTTTTTAGAAGGATTTGACTTTGGTGTAGGAATGTCTGTGCAAACATTAGCACATGACGAAGAAGAAAAAGAACAAATCATCCAAACAATAGGACCTGTTTGGGATGGTAATGAAGTTTGGTTATTAACTGCAGGAGGCGCAATGTTTGCTTCTTTCCCATACTGGTATGCTTCATTATTTAGTGGCTTTTACTTGATTTTGTTCATTATTTTAGTCGGTTTGATTATTCGTGGGGTTTCTTTTGAATTCCGTCACCGTATGCCGGATGGTAAAAGACGTAGAATGTGGAACTGGACATTGTCGATAGGTAGTTTTATTGTGCCGTTTTTCTTTGGTGTGTTATTCATTGATTTAGTTCAAGGAATGCCGCTTGATGCAGATGGCAATATGATGGCGACTTTTACAGATTATATTAATGTATTTTCAGTTGTTGGCGGTGTTGCCTTAGCATTACTATGCTATTTACATGGCTTAAACTATATTACGTTAAAAACAGAAGGTCCTGTTCGGGAACGTGCGCGTAACTATGCAAAATTATTTTACTGGATTTTATACATTGGGTTAGTCGTTTTTGCAGCATTGTTGTACTTTAAAACAGATTTCTTCGATAATCATTTCTTGTTGACTTTATTATTGGTTGTGGGGATTGTTGCAGTAACAGTTGTTGCCAATGTTAGTGTCTTTAAAGAAAAAGAAATGTTGGCGTTTATTGCTAGCGGCTTGACTCTGATTCTTTTAGTGGCATTATTATTTAGCGGTTTATTCCCGCGTGTTATGATCGGTAGTGAAGGCTATTACGATATTTTAATTAAAGATGCATCAAGTAGCCCTTATACGTTGAAAACAATGACTTGGTTATCATTAACAATCTTGCCATTTGTTTTAGCTTATACTGCTTGGTCTTACTATATCTTTAGAAAACGTATTAAACATCCAGCAATCGCTGCTGTGGGGTATGAAGGATGATTGATAAAGCCATCTTAAAAATGCCGAAAATCAAAAAAATTATGATCTTGCTTGCAGGTTTTTCTTTCCTGCAAGCAGTATTTATTATAGGACAAGCATTTTATTTATCTAAAGCCGTAGTTGGGTTGTGGAGTGGTGGCCTTTTAAAAGACCAGCTGTTGAATATTTTGGTGTTCTTTTTGTTTTATACTGGACGGCATGTGGTGACCTATCTTCGGGAGAAAATGTTGGATCAATTTAGTTATGAACGTTCTCGTGAGTTAAGAGAAGCGTTGCTGCAAAAGATTTTCCGATTAGGTCCGACTGTTGTTCAAAAAAATGGTACAGGGAATATGATTACGATGGCGCTTGAAGGAATTAGTCAAACAGAGAATTATCTGCATTTGATTTTAATGAAAATCATGAATATGATGATTATTCCGTGGATTATTCTGGCCTTTGTTTTTACACAAGACATTCGTTCGGGTATTGTTTTGCTAATTGTATTTCCGTTAATTATTATTTTTATGATTGTTCTAGGGTATGCTGCTCAAAGTAAAGCAGATAAACAATACAAAGCTTTTCAATTATTGTCTAACCACTTTATTGATTCGTTAAGAGGTTTAGACACGCTGAAATTGTTTGGTTTAAGTAAAAAGTATGCAGGTAGTATTTATAATACGAGTGAACGTTTTAGAATGGCGACGATGAGTACCTTGAAAATTGCGATTTTATCAACGTTTGCTTTAGATTTCTTTACAACGTTGTCAGTAGCTGTTGTGGCTGTCTTTTTAGGTTTGAGTTTATTGAACGGCGGGATTTTGTTATTTCCAGCGTTAACGACATTGATTTTAGCACCGGAATTCTTTTTACCTGTTCGTGATTTTGCTAGTGATTATCATGCAACATTGGATGGGAAAAATTCATTTCAAGCGATTCAAGCTGTTTTAGATTTGCCGGAAATGTCAGAGACAGATCGTTTGTTGTTGGAAGATTGGGCAACCTCAACTGAATTATCGATGAATGGTTTAAGTTTTACGTATGAAGATGCAGGAAAACCAGCATTAAGTGATTTAACGTTTGGTGCAAAAGGGTATCAAAAAATTGGAATTATCGGTGCTAGCGGTTCCGGGAAATCAACGTTGATTAATGTTTTGAGCGGCTTTTTAGAACCTGATGCTGAAGGCACAAAAATCACGATTGATGGACAAGAAATTCCACATTTTTTACAAAAAGATTGGCAAAAACAAGTGTTGTATATTCCGCAGTCGCCGTACATTTTCCAAGATACTTTAGCAAACAACGTTCGTTTTTATACACCAGAAGCCGTGGATGAGCAAGTTTTAGCGGCGATCCAGTTAGTCGGTTTAGAACCGCTTGTAAACGAGTTGTCAGAGGGTATAAATACAGTGATTGGCGAAAGCGGTCGGATGTTAAGTGGCGGTCAAGCACAGCGTGTGGCGCTTGCTAGAGCTTTTTTGGACCAACAAAGACGTGTTTTACTATTTGATGAACCAACAGCACATTTAGATATTGAAACGGAAGTAGAATTAAAAGAAAGAATGTTGCCATTGATGCAGGATCATTTAGTTTTCTTTGCAACTCATAGACTACATTGGATGGCTGAAATGGATTATATTTTGGTGATGGACAAAGGGCAAGTGGTTGAAATGGGTACCTTGGATGAACTAATAGCGAAAAATGGTTACTATGTGAATTTAATGAATCAAATGAGGGGAGAAAACTAATGGAAAATACCCCGACAAATAAAGAATTATACGAAAAAGATCAATGGGTTAGACCGTTTCTAAAAAAGTATAAAGGTTTATTGTACTTAGCGTTGTTTTTAGGATTTTTAACCTTTTTCAGTGCGGGAGCGTTAATGTTTAATTCAGGCTACTTAATTAGTAGAGCTGCATCGCTTCCTGAAAATATTTTAATGATTTATATTCCAATTGTTTTAACACGTGCGTTTGGGATTAGTCGTCCAGTGTTTCGTTATATTGAACGCTTAGTTAGTCATAATTGGGTATTGAAAATGACCTCTGATTTACGGTTGAAGTTATATTTAGTCCTTGAAAAAGATGCGATTTTCTTTAAATCGAAATACCAAACAGGTGACATTTTAGGTTTGCTTTCTGAAGATATAAATCATTTACAGAATTTGTACTTGCGGACGATTTTTCCAACGATTATTGCTTGGATTTTGTATGTTTTTATCATTATTGGATTAGGTTTGTTTTCTTGGTGGTTTGGTTTATGCATGTTACTAATGCTTGGTGTAGTGGTTTTTCTGTTACCGCTAATTTCAGTTTTAGTAAATGGTGCTCGTCAAGAAAAGCAAAAAGTGTCTAAAAATGAGTTATATAAAACATTGACGGATAATATTTTAGGTGTTTCTGATTGGGTATTTAGTCAAAGAGGACAGGAATTTGTCCACACATATGAGCAAGAGGAAGCTAAATTACGTCAACTTGATGAAAAAATCAAGCGATTTAATCGTTTTAGAGATTTTGTTTTACAAGTAGCTTTTGGCGTTATTACGGTAGCACTTTTGGCTTGGACTAGTGTTCGTTTTCCTGGTAATCATGGTGGGGCAGCTAATTGGATTGCGGCGTTTGTGTTGACTGTTTTTCCACTGATTGACGCGTTTGCACCATTACCGGATGCAGCCCAAGAAACAAATATCTATAAAGATTCGATTAAACGTTTAAATGATTTACCTGAACCAGAAGAAGCCGTTGTTGTAAAAAAAGATATTGTAGTTTCAGATACAACAATTAAAATTAATGATCTGTCATTTTCTTATGAGCATACTGCTAAAAATGTATTGGAAGATTTGGATCTGACAATTAAGCCAAAAGAAAAGCTAGCAATATTAGGGCGCAGTGGTTCTGGTAAAAGTACGTTGGCAACTTTGATTCGTGGGGATTTACAACCGAATAAAGGAACAATCACTTTAGGAAATGTGCCTACAGAAGAATTTGGTGATACGATTACTGAATATATTAGTGTGATTCATCAAACGCCGTATCTGTTTAGAACAACGATTTTAAATAATGTTCGACTTGGACAAGAAGAGGCTTCAGAAGAAGAAGTCTGGCAAGTTTTAGCTAAAGTTGGGCTTAAGGAAATGGTGGAAGGCTTACCAGAAGAGTTACAAACTATGGTTGATGAAGCTGGTTTACGTTTTTCTGGCGGTGAGCGTCATCGTTTAGCATTAGCACGGATTTTACTGCAAGATACTCCAGTTGTACTTTTAGATGAGCCAACAACCGGTTTAGACCCGATTACGGAACAACGATTATTGGAAACATTCTTCACAACATTGGAAGATAAAACGATTATCTGGATTACCCATCATCTACAGGGTGTTCATATGATGGATCGTGTTATCTTTATCGAAGATGGACATTTGGAAATGAGTGGGACTCCACAAGAATTGCTTGCAGAAAACAAACACTATCAACAACTATATGCAATTGACCGTGGAATGGATAAGTAAACGAGGTAAAAATGAAAAAGTAGGAGGTTGGGACAGAAGTGTTTAACTCCGAGAAATAAGAAGAAATTCACGAAAATTGCTCTTTAAATTTTTGTGAATTTGAGCTTATTTCCGAAGGCGTTGCTTCTGCTCCCACCGTTTATTCGGAAACTAAGAGCTTGAAACATAACTTTTTGAGTTATGTCCCAAGCTCTCCCTCTTTCTAAAAAGATCGTTGTAATAATAATTGAGTTAATTGCTGTAAATGTTCTTTTGCTAAACATTCAGGTAATTTTTCAATATCAGTCAGCGCTTTTTCGGTTACTTTTTTAGCAAAAGCTTTCGCATCATTAACGCCGTCTAGCTGATGAACTAGTTGAGCTGTTTCTAAAGCCTCATCAGGCGTGATTTCTGCGCCCTTAGCTAAGTAGTGAGAGAATGATTCAGGTGATTTTTGCATAGCGAAAATCAATGGTAATGTGTAGACACCTTGTGCTAAATCTTCTAAAACAGGTTTTTTCAATGTTTCAGAATCTGCGGTATAATCTAAGATGTCATCATAGACTTGAAAAGCGATTCCGATGTGACGACCAATCCGTGTAGCTAAGCGTTGAACTTCTACAGAGGCATAACCAAAATGAGCACCTTCTAAACAGCTTAGAGAGAACAATTCAGCGGTTTTTCCATTAACACTGCGCAGATAATCCCAAACAGTCATATCGCTCTTATAGCGTGTATGCATTTGATCTAATTCACCCAGCAGTAAACGTTTCATTGCAGAAGCATTCGTGTGTAGAAATGTTGATCCATTCATGGTATCAGCAAGCAGTTCAAAAAATTCTGTGAATAAAAGATCACCTGTATAAACTGCAATATCCTTACCATATTGTGACTGTACCGTAATTATTCCACGGCGCAAGGGAGAATCATCAATAATATCATCATGGATGAGTGTTGCCATGTGTAAAATTTCGATTGAGGCAGCTATTTTGATTAACTGTTGTTCATCTTGCTTATTTTGATCCCCAATTTGGGCGAATAAAAAGAAAAAAGCAGGACGTAAGAGTTTTCCGCCAGAATAGGTTAATTCAACGATCGCTTCTTCAATATCTTTGTTGCGTATTTTTATTTGATTTTTAATTAATTCGCATGTTTTATTTAATTGTTGTTGGACAGTAGGAAACTCTTTCCAAAAATCATTCATAACACAATAATCCTTTCAGTAATTCAATACTATTGATTGTATACGAATTTGAGAAAGAAATACAGTAAATTATTTTATGAGCATTAAATTCAAGTTTAAGAGGAGGTGGGAGTATAATTGAATCGAGAAGTATTTTTTGAGTTAGTAGAGCTAAAAGCGAAGACTGCCAGTGTTTTGCCTTTTCTTTTAGGTATTTGTTTTAGTTGGTACCATTATCAACAGCTGCATTTGGTATATGTCCTTATTTATTTTATTGCAATGTTTATTTTTAACATGGCTGTTGATATTCTAGATAATTATAACGATTATCTCCACGCAAAAGAAGGTCATGATTACAAAGAAAAAACGAATATTATTGGACGAGAAAATTTATCTCTTGCAATGTTACGTCGCTGGATTATTTGGATGATTGTGATTTCTGCTTTAATGGGTATTGTTCTTTCAGTAATTGTTGGCTGGCCGTTGTTGTGGATGGGGCTTTATTGTTATCTGATTGGTATTTTCTATTCTTCTGGACCCAAACCGTTGTCTAGTTTGCCATTAGGAGAGGTTTTTTCAGGATTTACCATGGGTTTTATGATTACGCTGATTTGTGTGTATATCAATACCTTTGATTCTTTTCAATGGACAGCAAGTAATCTAGGCAGTGTTTTCTTGATTTCATTACCTAATACATGTTTGATTGCTAATTTGATGTTGGCCAATAATATTTGTGATTTGGAAGAAGATGAAAAAAATCATCGATTTACCTTAGTTCATTATCTAGGGAAAAAAGCATCTATTAATTTGTTCGTTGGATTGATTATAATTGCGTTTGTATCAATCATTTTAAGTGTGTTATTGCAATTAGCCCCGTGGACGATGCTTTTGACACTACTAACGCTACCGTTTATTTGGAAACAGACTCAGCTTTTCTTGAAAGAACAAGTTAAAGCCAAAACATTTATCTGTGCCGTAAAAATTTTAGCGGTTGGTGCACTTGCACAAGTTGTATTTTTTGCCATAGGATTATGGCTTAATTAATAAATAAAAAGGTTAAGAGGGGATTTAAATGAACAAACATGTCGTTATTTTAGGCGCTGGTTATGCCGGATTGAGAGCCTTACACGAACTTCAAAAAGGGAAAAACGATATAAAAATTACGTTAGTAGACCAAAATGATTATCATTTTGAAGCGACTGATATCCATGAGGTAGCCGCTGGAATTCAAACGTCAGAAAGAATCACATACCCAATCAAGGATGTTGTCAAAACAAGTTGCACAACATTCGTTCAGGGAACGGTAGAAAAAGTTGACAGCGAAAAACAATTAGTTCAGTTGAAAGATCAAGAACCTATTTTTTATGATTATTTAATCGTAGCATTAGGTTATGAGTCAGAATCTTTCGGTATTCCCGGTGTTGAAGAATTTTCACTAAAAATGGTAGATATTCCAACTTCAGAAAAAGTATACCAACATTTGACTGAACAAATGGAAGCTTACAAAGAAACAAAAGACGAAAATTGTTTGAAGATCGTTGTTTGTGGTGCTGGTTTTACTGGAATCGAGTTATTAGGTTCCCTTGTAGAAGGACGGAAGAAATTGGCTGAAATCGCGGGTGTTGAACCAGAAAAAATTCAATTATACTGTGTTGAAGCTGTGACTCGTCTATTACCAATGTTTAGCGAAAAACTTGGCGGATACGGTATCGATCATTTGAAAAAATGGGGCGTAAATTTCCTAGTTGGAAAACCAATCAAAGAAATTAAACAAGATACAGTTGTGTACCTGGACGATCAAGAAACCAACGAATTGAGTGAATTAGCTGCTAAAACAATTATCTGGACAACAGGTGTCAGTGGTAGCCATGTAGTTGGCGATTCAGGTTTTGCGGCGAAACGTGGCCGAGTGATGGTAGAATCAGATTTAACTGACACAGAGCATAAAAATGTGTATATTATCGGTGACTGTTCGGCAGTTATGGACAAAGAGTCAAACCGCCCATACCCAACTACAGCACAAATTTCACTAAAAATGGGTGAACATGCAGGTAAAAATATTAAAGCGCAATTAAATGGTCAACCAACAAAAGAATTTACTTTTAAATCATTAGGATCAGTTGCGTCAATTGGAAATAGTCATGCATTTGGTGAAGTTGGTAAAATGGAAGTTAAAGGGTACCCAGCTTCATTCATCAAAAAAGCGATTATGGATCGTTCTTTATTTGAAACTGGCGGCATTAAAGAAGTCTTAGCAAAAGGTCGTTTTGATTTTTATCGCTAAAACTAACGAAAATTAATCATCATTTAAATGCTCTTGAAAGTTGTCATATCTAGGCAGCTTTTGAGAGCTTTTGATGTGTGTTAGAGAGTTAAAATTTCAATGTTCTCAGGCACTGTGGTAAAGTGAGCATAAATAAATGTCCGTTTAAATGTATCAGTTTTCTTAAAAATTCAACAGAAACAATGGGGGTACTTTTGTTCGGCTCGATTTTTAGGTATAATGGATACTGATTGAAAAGAGGGATGTTAAATGGCACAACGGAAAAAAACAAAAAAGAAAAAGACCAAAAAGCAACAACAACAGCAGGAACATCTTAATTTCATATTTCTAGGGCTCTTTTTTATCCTCTTTGGATTATTTGGCCTATTAAAATTAGGATTTTTAGGAACCTTATTTGCTAACGGTTTACGTGTGGTAATAGGTAATACCTTTCCTATAGCAGCAATCTTACTAATGTTGTATGGTGTGATGTTAATTATTTATGGTAAAGATTTTCCTTTTAAAAAAAGTCGACTATGGATTGGCGCAATTTTTTTATACTTAGGTATTTTGCTATTTATACAAGCTCATATGTTTCGAAACGTCGGGACACAAGATCCTAATGTATTAGGAACAACATGGGATTTTTTACGGATGGATTTAAAAGGCAATACAGTTACTGAAAATGTCGGAGGCGGTATGGTTGGTGCAGCTCTGTATAGTTTGACGTTTTTTTTAGTTGCGCAGTTCGGTAGTTATCTGGTTGCTATTTTACTGATTGTATTTGGATTATTCTTAATGAGTATGTTGGAATTTCAACAGGTAATGAATGGTTTGCAGACTGTTCGTGAGAAACTTAGCGGTATAACTATGCGAAATCAGGAAAATCAAGCTGAGCGAGAAGCTAAACGGGCAGAGAAAAAAGCAGCCAAACAAGCCAAGGCTGAAATGCAAGCTCAAGAGCGTCTTAAGCGTCTGAAAAACGATGTGCGAGAATTAACGCCAGGAGAAAAATTAGCCCAAGAAGCGTGGGAGCAAGAAGAAAAAGAAGTTCAAGAACCAGAACAGCTAACCTTAGTTCCAATTGATAGTTTCCAAAGTCAAGCGGAGGCTCAGCCACTTCATGCAAAAGTGATTTCAGAAGAAACAGAAGCGGACGAAGGCGGAGAATTAGATTTTGAAATTTCAGAAGAAGCAGAAGATCGTGATTACGAACTACCGCCGTCAACATTATTAGATTCAATTCCATCGGCAGACCAAAGTGGGGAATATCAAAAAATTGAGAAAAATATCGGTGTGCTTGAACAGACGTTTAAAAGCTTTGGTGTAGATGCTAAAGTTGTTAAAGCGAGTCTTGGACCTGCCGTGACAAAATTTGAAATTCAACCAGCTGTTGGTGTAAAAGTCAGTAAGGTCGTTAGTCTGACAGATGATATCGCCTTAGCGTTGGCAGCTAAAGACGTTCGGATGGAAGCGCCGATTCCTGGTAAATCACTGATTGGAATAGAAGTGCCGAATAGCACAGTTAGCACGGTTTCATTTAGAGATATTATTGAAGCTCAGCCGAGTCATCCAGATAAGTTATTAGAAGTTCCGCTTGGACGGGATATTTCGGGGATGGTTCAGTCAGCAGACTTAGCTAAAATGCCTCACTTGTTAATTGCAGGCTCAACTGGTAGTGGTAAATCCGTTGCTATTAATGGCATAATTTCCAGTATATTAATGCGGGCAAAACCGCATGAAGTAAAATTAATGATGATCGACCCTAAAATGGTTGAGTTAAATGTCTATAATGGGATTCCTCATTTATTAACACCTGTGGTAACCAATCCTAGAAAAGCGGCACAAGCTTTACAAAAAGTCGTTCAAGAAATGGAATTTCGTTATGAGAAATTTGCAGCTGCTGGTGTTCGGAATATTTCTGGGTATAATGATTTAGTCATTCAGAGAAATCTTGAAGATGGTGAAAACCGTCCAATCTTACCTTTCATTGTAGTAATTGTCGATGAGTTGGCGGATTTGATGATGGTTGCCAGTAATGAAGTAGAAGATGCAATTATTCGTTTAGCTCAGATGGCTAGGGCGGCTGGAATCCACATGATTTTAGCGACTCAGCGTCCAAGTGTGGATGTTATTACAGGGATTATTAAAGCTAATGTGCCTTCTAGAATGGCATTTGCTGTTTCAAGTGGGACAGACTCACGGACAATTATTGACAGTAATGGAGCAGAAAAGTTGCTGGGTAGAGGCGATATGCTCTTCTTACCGATGGGTGAAAATAAACCAATTCGTGTCCAAGGTGCTTTTATTTCGGATCATGAAGTTGAGCGGATCGTTGCTTTTGTAACAGAACAACAAGAAGCGGATTATCAGGAAAGCATGATGCCGACAGAAGAAGAAGCAACAACGACAGGCGGAGAAGCGCCGCAAGACGAACTATATGAAGAAGCTAAAGCTTTAGTAGTAGAAATGCAGACGGCAAGTATCTCTTTATTACAGCGACGTTTTAGAATCGGTTACAATCGAGCAGCTCGTTTAGTTGATGAGTTAGAAGATCATGGGGTAATCGGACCTTCAGAAGGAAGCAAACCAAGAAAAGTCTTTCTTGAACCGATGCCGGAAGATGAAGACATGAATTATACTGAAGAATAAGAATAATTTTAAGTGAGACAGGTGTAAATGCTGGTCTCACTTTTTTGTTGAAAAGAGTTAAAACTATTTTAGAACATGATATTTTGGTATAATGTATGAAATATGTTGGAAATGATGGATGAAAAGTTGAATTTAATTCTGAATGCGATTAAAATTAGAGTATCGTAACGTAGGTCAGTTTACTATTAAGATAATTGTGTTTAATAAAAATATAAGGATGGCTAAAATGAGAAGAAAAAGCGTATTATATCTAGATGTTGCCGAGCAGATCAAATCAGATATTATGAATGGTAAATACCCAGTAGGATCACTATTACCAACGGAAACGGAACTGGAGCAGCTATTTGATGTAAGTAAAATTACTGTACGTCGAGCGATTGAATTATTATCCTCAGAAGAACTTGTAGAAAAAAAGAGTGGCAAAGGCACGACTGTTTTAAGCAATCGACCGTATAATAAATTATCTAAAGCTGGCACATTTACGGAATATCTAAACGATTCAGGACAGAAAGTGACAAAGAAAATTTTAAGTTTGGATAAAGTTACCTTAACTCCAGACTCTGAATTATTTGAGTATTTTGGTGAGCAGGTTGTGAAATTCTCACGACTGTATATATTAGATGACAAGCCTTATATTTATTTTAATTACTTTTTACCTATTGATTTGGCAAACGTACCACTAAAAGATTTTGAGAATGAATCACTGTATCGTATTATGGATCAGCACAAAATAGAGATTTTAAAATTTGAAGATAGTTTCCAAACGGTTCAATTAACAGCCGATCAACAAGAAATTTTAGAAACTTCGGAAAAAAATGGTTTAAAGCGAATTCGTAAGTCAGTGGATTTACGTGGTCAACTTGTTGAATTTTCTGAAGCGATATACAATACAGCCCTTTATCCATATGTCATTGAATATGAAGCCTAAGCGCATAACAGATTACTTACAAAAGTGTAAGTGATCTGTTATTTTTTTCTATGGTGGTTATAGGATATTTCATTTAGACTAAAGTAGAAGTTAAGAGTCATATTTACATTATGAAGAATTTTGAGAAAAATATAAAATATTTGCTGTATTTTACAGCAACAGGGAGCGAGAATAAATGTTACAAGTTGAAAATTTATCTAAAACATATGGAACAGAGATTAAATATCAAGCATTGAATGAATTAAATCTTACTGTAAATGACGGTGAATTTATCGGAATTATGGGACCTTCCGGTAGTGGGAAAAGCACTTTTTTAAATTTGCTAGCAACAATCGATCAACCAACTTCAGGACAAATCTTATTAAATGGCAAAGATCCTAATCAATTAAATCAAGAAGAAGTAGCAAAATTTAGACGTAGAGAATTAGGTTTTGTGTTTCAAAGTTTCAACTTGATGCCAACTCTAACAGTTGAAGAAAATATTGTTTTACCCCTAACACTAGATGGCGAAAAAATTTCTGTAATGAAACGGCAGTTGAATATTTTAGCAGATCGTTTGGGGATTGGCAGATTATTAAAGAAGAGAATTGCTGAGATTTCAGGTGGGCAAGCCCAACGTGTAGCAGTTGCTCGTGCGATGATTCATCAACCACAATTGTTATTGGCTGACGAACCAACAGGAAACTTAGATACAAAATCTTCTAAAGACGTGATGAAATTGTTGCAGCAATTAAACGAAGAAGAACAAGCAACTATTTTAATGGTGACTCATGATCCGTTAGCGGCAAGTTATTGTAAAAGAATTGTATTTATTAAAGATGGTGAATTGGTGGATGAAATTCACCATAATGGAAATCAAAAGATGTTTTATGATGAGATCATGGTAAAACTATCTGAGATTGAAGGTGTCGATAATGAATTTTAAGCAGTTTGTTATTCGAAATACAATAAGAAATAAGCATTTGTATATGGCTTATTTTTTAAGTACCCTGTTTTCAGTGATGGTTTTTTTCACTTTTACAGTTTTTGCTTTTCATCCAGCTTTGGCTAATGGGTTAAATAAAAATGCCCAGATTGGTATGTTGGCAGCGGCAATTATTATCTATGGTTTTTCTTTTTTCTTTGTATTGTATTCAATGGATGTCTTTGTCCAGTCCAGGAAAAAAGAATTTGGCTTATTGATGATTCAAGGAATGAGTCCGAAACAATTGAAAAAAATGGTTTTTATTGAAAATTTAGTGATTGGTTTTTTTGCGACTATCATTGGGAGCATAGCAGGAATTGGTTTTTCTCAAATAATCTTATTGGTTAGCAATAAACTGATTCATGTAAATTTCGGTTTTTATTTCCCGACACAGGCATTAGTAATAACTATTATTTCATTTATCTTGTTATTCTTAGCAATTTCCTTTTTCATTCAGTTTCGTTTGCCGAAATTAAGTTTACAGGAGCTGCTTAAAGCTGGTGACTTAGGTAAAGGAACGCTTAAGAGCTCGCATCTTAAAACGATTTTAGCGATTCTTTTAATAGGTAGTGGTTACGCAATAGCATTGTTAGTTAAAGGAACTATGGTGCCAGTCGTTATGATTCCTGTTATTTTTCTCGTTGTTTTGGGAACACGTTTTTTATTTAACCAATTAAGTGTATCAATTATTGAACGTCTTAAAAAGAAACAATCAATTTTTTGGAAAAAAACCAATATGGTGGTTCTGTCAGATTTGGCTTTTCGTATGAAAGATAACGCACGTTCATTTTTCTTAGTCTCAATTATTTCGACGGTTGCTTTTGCAGCAATTGGGACCCTTTATGGATTTCAAAATATGATTTTAGATGCAATGAATCAGATGCCTTTTGAATTTGAGGTTTCAGGAGCACCAGCAGATACAGCTCAGGTCAAACAGGACTTTAACCAACTACTTGCTAGTCAAGGAATACAAGTCGATGAAGGTGAATTAACGACTTACACAAATGCAGAACACGTGAGTCTTATTAAAGAATCAGACTATAATAAGGTTGCAGAAATGGCAAAAAAACCAGCAATCCAAACGCAAGGGGAAGCTGTCCAATTACGTCCGGCAAATAATAGCGGTGGGATGGAAGTTTCCAAACTAACACAAATTGCCTTATCAGATGGGACTCAAATTCCTGTTGATAAGGAAGAAAAAACGGCTGTTGTTTCGGCTTTTGGCATGATTGCAGTGGTTCCAGATGATACTCAGCTTTCTGGTTTAGAAAGTACTGTTACGACAATTTGGCAACCTAAAAATGTAAGTTATGACAAGTTAGTTGAAATTGGTAAATTCCAAGAAAAAAATATGTTATTATCTGCAAAAACATATACCCAACAATCAATTATTGATAACTTTGCTCCAATTTTATTCGTAGGAATTTTTATTGGAATAGTATTCTTTGTTTCTGCAGGAAGTTTCTTATACTTTAGACTGTATAGTGACATGGATGTTGATGTTGAGAAATTTAAAATGATATACAAAATGGGTTTGAGTAAAAAAGAATTGAAAAAAATGATTTATCAACAAGTTGGTATTTTATTCTTCACGCCAATTATTGTTTCTGTTATTCATGGAGCGGTTGCTTTAACGGCGATGTATCATTTGTTTAATCAAGGAATGCAATCAGCTGGTTGGCAAGTATTAGGTGTGTTTGTTTTAATTCAAGTACTGTACTATTTGATTGCACGAGTCTTTTATTTCAAGAAAGTCTATCGTTTAGTTCAAGCTTAACCATAATAGTAGTATCCTTAAAAGTAGGACAAAATTGTCTGATTTTGAGGATACTTTTTGCTAGCTGTAAGTGTTTAATAAATGCAATACCATATGGACAAATCGGATACAATAAGTTATAGTATGAAGCGAATGTTTAAGTAGAAATGAGGACAAATCAGTGGAAAAAGCATCCATTTATGGACTAACAAAAGAAGAACTTATTTCATGGTTTTTAGAACATGGGGAGAAAAAATTCCGTGCCACCCAAGTTTGGGAATGGCTGTATATCAAACGAGTAACAGAATTTAGCGAAATGACAAATTTATCAAAAGAGACAATTAGCTTATTAGAAGAAAATTTTATTATCAATCCGTTGCGTCAAGTGATTATTCAAGAAGCCAAAGACGGTACTGTGAAGTATTTATTTGAATTACCGGATAAAAACATGATTGAAACAGTGTTAATGCGTCAAGAATATGGTTTGTCTGTCTGTGTCACTACTCAAGTTGGTTGTAATATTGGTTGTACGTTTTGTGCCAGTGGTCTATTGAAGAAACAACGCGATCTAACAGCCGGTGAAATTGTTGCCCAAATTATGTTAGTGCAGCATTATTTTGATCAACGCGGAGAAGGTGAGCGAGTTAGCCATATTGTGGTGATGGGAATTGGGGAACCGTTTGATAACTATGACAATCTAATGAATTTCCTAAGCACAGTTAACGATGCCAAAGGATTAGCAATTGGTGCGCGTCATATTACGGTGTCGACTAGTGGGTTAGTTCCTAAAATTAAACAATTTGCTGACAATGGCTTACAAGTTAATTTGGCGATTTCGCTTCATGCACCAAACAATGATGTACGTACATCAATTATGCGAATTAATCGTAGTTTCCCAATCGAAAAACTGATGGAAGCTGTGGATGAATATATTGAAAAAACCAATCGTCGCGTAACCTTTGAATACATTATGCTCAACAATGTGAATGATCGACCAGAACATGCACAGCAATTAGCGGACTTATTGAAAGATAAGAAAAAACTGACTTATGTCAATTTGATTCCTTACAATCCAGTAAGTGAACACGATCAATATAGCCGTAGTGATAAAGCAGATGTGTTGAAATTTTATGATGTATTGAAGAAAAACGGCATCAACTGTGTTATTAGAAAAGAACATGGTACAGATATTGATGCAGCTTGCGGACAATTAAGAAGTAAGCAAATTAAAAAAGAAGAGCAGAAAGCTTAATATCAAAAAAAACAGTCTAAAATGAGCAAGCTGTTCATTTTAGACTGGTTTTTATTCTTCATGAGCAATAGTAAAACCATAATCAATAATATGTTCTTTTAAGTAACGTAAATATTCTTCTCCCATAGGAGATAACCACATTTGAGCGGGATGGATCCAGCCGATTTCCATAGTTTCGCTGACATCTAAAGGCAATGCAACAATATTTTCATCATTTAGCTCTCGGCTTAGCACACCAGAACTGATTGTATAGCCATCAAGCCCAATTAAAAAATTAAACAAAGTAGCTCGATCGCTAACTCGGATGCTTTTTTTATGATAAAGAGTACTTAAAATTTCTTCTGAAAAATGAAACGAATTCAACTGTCCTTGCTCAAATGAAAGGTAAGGAAAGTCTTCTAAGTCGCTTAAGGAAACTGATTTTTTTCCGACAAGCGGGTTCTTTTTACTAACAAAAACGTGAGGATGAGCAGTGAATAAAGGATGAAAGGTCAGCTGTTTCTCTTTTAAAAGCTTACGAATAACTTTTTCATTAAATGAGTTTAAGTACAAAATCCCTAATTCACTTTGAAACGTACTGACATCTTCAATAATGTTGTTGGTTTGTGTTTCGCGAAAAGTAAATTCGTATTCGTTTTTTTCATAAGACTTGATTAATTGAACAAACGCATGGACAGCAAAAGCATAGTGCTGTGCAGAAACGGAAAAGAGTCTGCGACGAGTTTTGGTTCCTTTATACTTTTCTTCCATTAATTCGACTTGCTCTAAGACCTGACGAGCATAAGATAAAAACTCAGTTCCTTCAGTTGTAAGGACCATCCCTTTTTGTGTTCGTTGAAATATTTGAATTCCCATCTCTGATTCTAATTCTTTCACCGCATTTGAAAGGCTGGGCTGTGTAATAAAAAGATGCTTGGCCGCTTCGTTAACTGAACCTAACTCAACAATTTTGACGATGTAATCCAATTGTTTGATCCGCATAAGCTCCTCCTCTAATGAATCAGTGTCATGTATTTGTTACTGATTATATCACACTAAGGCAAAAACAGCTTATCTAACAGTTAAACTTCCACTTGAATCACTTGAACACCTTGTTCTTCAATTTTACGAATCACTTCCGGCGAGGCAAAAGTATCGGTAATTAAATAATTTATATCTTTTATATTAGCGCTAGTAAAATTTGAGGAAAAGCCAATTTTCCGATAATCTGCGACTACAATTACTAAGTCTTTTGTTCGTTCAATGATTAAAGAATTAATTTTAGCTTCATGTAAAACAGGCGTGGTAATCCCATTTTCGATGCTGAAACCAGAGCATCCGATAATTGTAATATCCGAAGACATCTTTGAAAAAGATTCAATAGCGATGTCACCGACCAAAGCCTCTTTAGGAAAACGAATTTCACCGCCGGACAGGATCACTGTTGAATTTGGATTATGATCAAGGCTGGCAACTTTAACATTATTCGTTACAATTGTGACACGTTTATTTTCTAAATGCTTTAATGAAGATAGTGCGGTTGAACCAGTATTGATAAATAAAGTATCGCCATCTTTAACAAATTCTGCTGCTTTTTTGGCTATAGCATTTTTTAGACTTTCAATTTCTTCATTGTAATCTTCTGTTCCTGTTTTTTGGATAATCATAGCTTTTCCATGCTCTCGTCGAACTAATCCCATTTTTTCCAAGGCAGTTAAATCACGTCGAATGGTTATTTCTGAAACATCTAGCTCGTTACTGATTTCTTTTACTAAAAGACTAGTTTTTGTGTTCAGTAAATCAATGATTTTATCTCGACGATCCCTGATAGTTTTATGCGAACTTTTCATCTCAATTCCTCCACTTTTACATCACTTGAGTAATCGCAAGCGTATTTCCTAAAACCTTCGCTTCTTTTAACAATCGATAACCTTCCGATTTTTGTTCCAATTTTAGCAGGCATTGACCTTTTACATATAGGAGATAGGTTAGCTCTCGATTATTTAATTTATTTTGATTGATTAATTCTAATTCTTGTAAACATTTTTGATTTCTATTTTGGTAAAGATAGTTGATCCCAATGATTTCATGCCAGGAAAATAACCCACGCATTTGTTTCTTATTGGCTGATTGAAGTTTTGTTAAATGTTCTAAAGAAATGTGTAAGTTTTTTTGATCTTTTAAAAAATAATGGCAGTACATTTGCGTATGATAATAGATGAAGAGGTAATCTAAAGTACCGTGGAAAAAACGCTGATGTCGTTCTAAATGTGTCAAACATTCCTGATATTTTCCCTCGTCCAATAAAAGTAAGCTGTCAAAAATAATAATAGACTGTTTGAAGCCGTTAAACAAATCTTTTTTCTGCAAGTCAAGTTTTCTTTGTTTAGCTTTAGTTAAATCACATTCAATCGTTAATGCATAAATCATTTTTTCATAGCTGTTCTTTAGATACTCAAAAAGTAAAACGATACTTAAAACAATAATCCCGATACTGCCAAAAATAACTTTTGTCCCAAACGCTGGCACTGTAAATACTAAATGCCCTATGTAAAATGCAAAGATAAGATAAACCAGCCACAAAATACTTTTTTTACCCAAATAGAGACTTTTCCAAAATATTGATTTCATCATTATCACCTCAAGGTCACTATACCATAAAAAATATTTAGTGAACATAAAAAATGATTATTAAGATCGTTTTTTTGTTTTTACATCCATTAATTGATCTTAAAATTGTGAAACGATCTTATAAAATGATTGAAAACGGTTTATTTTGTTGTAAAATGAAAAGTGTAATTGAGATATTGATAACGACGGAGGGATCATATGACAACAATTCATGATGTGACAAAAGAAAGCTGGATTTTAAGTACTTTCCCAGAATGGGGAACTTATTTGAATGAGGAAATTGAGCAGGAACAAGTAAAAGTTGGAACGGTTTCGCTATGGTGGTTAGGTTGTACTGGTATTTGGCTGAAATCTCATGAGGGAACTAATATCTTATGTGATTTATGGTGTGGCACAGGAAAAAGAACTCATGGCAATGGCAAAATGAAAAAAGGTCATCAAATGATGCGAATGAGTGGATGTGAAAACATGCAGCCAAACTTAAGAACACAACCATTTGTGATTGATCCTTTTGCAGTGAAAAACGTAGATGCCTTGGTGGTTACACATATCCATTCAGATCATCTGGATATTAATACTGCTGCAGCTGTTCATCAAAATTGTCCAGATGCACAATTTATTGGTCCTAAAGAAGTTGTAAATACATGGTTGAGTTGGGGAATACCCAAAGAGAAGACTATTGTTGTAAAACCAGGTGATCGGATTGCAGTGAAAGACATTGAGATTGTTGCATTAGAAGCTTTTGATCGTACGGCTTTAGTAACTTGTGAAGATCCAGAAGTAACCCTAAAAGGAAAATTACCGCAGGATATGGATGAGATTGCAGTGAATTATTTGTTTGAAACTAGTGGTGGTAATATCTATCATGCAGGTGATTCTCATTACTCTAACTTATTTGCGAAACATGGAAATGAGCACAAAATTGATGTTTGTTTAGGTGCTTACGGTGAAAATCCTCGTGGAATTACTGACAAAGTGACTTCTGTTGATATGTTGAGGATGGCAGAATCATTAAATGCGAAAGTAGTCATCCCGGTTCATTATGATATTTGGGCGAATTTTATGGCCGATCCTAAAGAAATAACTGAGATTTGGAAGTTCAAAAAGGACCGTTTAGATTATCAATTTAAGCCATTTATTTGGCAAGTTGGCGGGAAATTTACGTATCCAAACGATAAA
This sequence comes from Enterococcus sp. 5H, assembly GCF_028128615.1. Taxonomy (GTDB): domain Bacteria; phylum Bacillota; class Bacilli; order Lactobacillales; family Enterococcaceae; genus Enterococcus_L. The sequence continues at coordinate 69,477 of NZ_AMDP01000021.1, forward strand.
GATAACTTGGAATTTAATTTTTATCGAGGCTTTGATGATGTATTTACAACGGATAATGATACGCCGTTTCCATCATTTTTATAAGAGGGGGGATTGCTAATGTTAAAGTATTTTTATGAAAATGACTTAATTCGGATTTGTTCAAAAACACCTGATACGTGGGAAGAAGCCGTTAGCCTTAGTTGTCAAAATTTATTGGAAAAGAAGATTATCACTCAGCAATATATAGATGAAATTATCGCCTGTGTTCAAAAATATGGTGCGTATATCGTAATTGTGCCGGGTGTAGCCATGCCTCACTCATCAGAAGAGAGCCAAGGTGTTTTAGGAACTGCGATATCATTTACGAAAATGAATCAAGATGTGGTTTTTGAAGAGGGGAATACTGAGAAGAATGCGCGTTTATTTTTTACATTAGCAGCTAAAAATAGTGATGAACATGTTGAAAATATCTCAAAACTATCGGAAATGTTAATGACTGATGGGTTAATTGAAGCACTTATGACAGTGGAAACGATGGAAGATTATCGACAGGTGATGACTACTTTTGACGTATAGAAAGAAGGGGAGTAAGAGATGCAAATTTTAGATTTTCTGATGGGAATTTGGGATTATTTTGCTGCAAACATTTTGACGCAGCCAGCATTTTTGATTGGATTTATTGTTCTTTTAGGGTATATTTTGCTGAAAAAACCGTTATACGAAAGTATTGCCGGGTTTCTTAAAGCGACTGTAGGTTATTTGATTTTAACGGTTGGTTCCAGCGGATTAGTGAATAACTTCCGTCCGATCTTAGTTGGTCTAAAAGAACGTTTTGATTTAGACGCAATGGTAATAGATCCTTATTTTGGTCAAAATGCTGTAACTGCTGGGATTGAAGAGACTTTTGGCCGAACTTTTAGTGATACGATGATATTATTATTGATTGCTTTTGTTATGAACATTCTACTAGTTCGTTTTAAAAAATATACAAAATTAAGAGCAGTGTTCACGACAGGGAATGTTCAGATTCAGCAAGCGGCAACAGCTTTTTGGATTTTACTATTTTGTTTTCCAAGCTTAGGTCAAATTCAGATTTTGTTAATTATGGGTTTGATTCTAGGATGTTATTGGGCTGTGGGATCTAATTTAACAGTGGATATTACACAAGATTTGACTGAAGGAGCTGGTTTTGCCATTGCTCATCAACAAATGTTTGGTGTCTATATCTTTGCTCGTTTAGCAGAAAAAATGAAAAAAAATAAGAACAATCGAAAATTGGAAGATGTGCAATTACCAGGCTTTTTATCAATATTTAATGAAAATATGGTAGCCACTTCGATTTTAATGTTGTTTTTCTTCGGGATTATCTTAGTTGTATTGGGTCCTGATTATTTGATTGAAGCAGGATTTATGGTAGAAGGACAAAGTTTCTTATTTTATATTTTACAAACAGCATTATACTTTGCCGTTTACTTAGCGATTTTACAATTAGGCGTTAGAACTTTTGTTTCGGAATTAACGGAGTCGTTTCAAGGGATCTCTAATACATTATTGCCAGGAGCTGTTCCGGGGATTGACGTTGCGGCTACCTTTGGATTTGGTTCACCAAATGCTGTAACAATCGGCTTTTTATTTGGTGCATTAGGACAGTTTATCACGATTGGGCTTTTAATATTATTTAAATCTCCGACAATTGTGATTGCTGGTTTTATTCCACTGTTTTTTGATAATGCGGTAATTGCGGTTTATGCGAATAATCGCGGCGGGTTTAAAGCTGCCTGTATTTTCCCATTTATCTCTGGCATTATCCAAGTATTAGGATCAGCTTTAATTGCTGCATTTATCGGGCTCTCTCAATACGGCGGTTACATTGGTATGTTTGACTGGGCGACAGTTTGGCCGATTATGACGTTAATGATGAAATATTTAGGATATGTGGGAATTGGTTTAGTGGTCGTGCTGTTATTAGCTATTCCACAACTGCAATACCGAGCAAATCCAAAAGGATATTTCTTAATTGCCGAAGACTATGATGAATACGTTAAAACAATGAGTGAAAATAAAGCATAAATTATTTAGGAGGAATTGAAGATGAGAGTATTAGTATCGTGTGCAAATGGATCAGGAACAAGTTTAATGATGAAAAAAAGTGTGGAAAAAGCGTTGAAAGAACTTGGGTTTACGATTACCAATATTCATCACTGTGCTATTTCAGAAGGGAAAAGTACAGCAGGACAATATGATGTTGTTTTTTGTCCAATGAATTTTTTAAATATGTTTGAAGATGCAAAGAAAAAAGGGATTACGGTTGTCGGTGTGAAAAATGTTATGTCTGCTAAGGAGATTATTGAACGTGTCCAAGAAACCGAATTAGCGGCTAAATTCAAATAAAGGGAGACGAATTAATGAAAAGACCTAATTTACAAGTAGCACTGGATCAGTCAGACTTGCCTAATGCATTGAAGGATGTAGCGGCAGTTGGAGATATTGTAGATATTTTAGAAGTCGGGACTATTCTTTGTTTACAGGCCGGTGAAGAAGCGATTCGCTGTATCCGGGCGTTATATCCAGATAAAAAAATTGTCGCAGATACAAAATGTGCTGATGCAGGTAGTACGGTTGCCAAAAATTGTCATGATGCGGGAGCGGATTGGATGACAGTTATTTGTTGCGCTACCATTCCGACGATGAAAGCTGCTGCGAAAGAAGTTGAAGAAGTTCAAGTTGAGCTTTATGGTGATTGGACATTTGAACAGGCTCAAACATGGCTAGACGCTGGCATAACGCAAGCGATTTATCATCAAAGTCGGGATGCACTTTTAGCAGGAGAAACATGGGGCGAGAAAGATTTAAACAAAGTTCAAAAATTAATTGATATGGGATTTCGAGTTTCAGTGACTGGTGGTTTGGATGTGGAAACTTTAACTTTATTCAAAAATCTTGAAGTATACACTTTTATTACCGGACGAGGCATAACTGCAGCTGCTGATCCACGAAGAGCAGCTCAAGCTTTTCAAGATGAAATCAAGCATATTTGGGGGTAATTGCCAATGGCGACAGTAGGAATTTATGAAAAAGCCTTGCCGAAAAATATCAGTTGGAAAGAACGGCTTCTAATGGCTAAAAGATTAGGCTTTGATTTTGTTGAAATGTCTATTGATGAAACGGATGAACGGCTGGCACGATTAGACTGGACAAAAGCAGAACGAAAAACGGTTATTGATGCAATTCATGAAACAGAAGTGAAAATTTTATCTATTTGTTTGAGTGGACACCGACGTTTTCCTTTTGGTTCACAAGATAAAGAAAAGAGAACGATAGCACTAGAAATCATGAAAAAAGCCATTGATCTCGCCTCAGATTTAGGTGTGAGGACAATTCAATTAGCTGGCTACGATGTTTATTATGAAGAAAAAACAGTGACCTCAAGAGAATACTTTATTGAGAATTTAAAGCGAGCGGTCAAAATGGCGGCAAAAAAAGAGGTTGTACTATCTATTGAAATTATGGATGATCCATTTATGAATTCCATTTCTAAGTTTCTGAAATTAAAAAAACAAATTCGGTCGCCGTATTTACAAGTATATCCTGATCTAGGAAATCTTTCGGCATGGAATGAAAATGATATTGGCTATGAATTGGAATTAGGAATTGACCAGATTTCAGCAATCCATTTAAAAGACACCATAGCTGTTACTGAAAAATTTTCCGGTAAGTTTAAGGAAGTTCCTTTTGGGAAAGGCTGTGTTGATTTTAAAGGTTGTTTAAAAACCTTAAAAAGGCTAGGTTATAGCGGACCATTTATGATCGAAATGTGGAGTGAAACAAGTGCCACTCCTGAACATGATATTGAAAAAGCAAAAGAGTTTCTAATGCCTTATTTGAAGGAGGCTGGCTATTGTGAGTAGTGAAGTAATCATTAATGAGATGAAAAAAAGAGTTTTTGACGCAAATTTAGCACTGCCTAAAGCTGGTTTAGTCAAGCTTACATGGGGAAATGTGAGTGAAATCAATCGTGAGTTGGGTGTAATTGTTATCAAACCAAGTGGTGTACCTTATCATTCAATGAAGGTTGAAGATATGGTTGTGACAGATTTAAAAGGTAATTTATTAGAATCAGAAATGAAACCCTCCTCGGATTTACCGACACATATAGTATTATATCGGGATTTTGAAGGGATTAATGCAGTCGTACACACACATTCAAAAAATGCAGTGATGTGGGCACAAGCAGGTAGATCACTTCCAGCCTATGGAACGACACATGCAGATACTTTTTTTGGAAACGTTCCTTGTACACGACAATTAACGCCAGAAGAAGTAGCAACTGCTTATGAAGTGGAAACAGGTGAAGTAATCGTAGAAACCTTCAAAGAAAATAACCTTGATCCTTTAGCTATTCCTGGTGTGTTGGTTTATGGTCATGGTCCCTTTACTTGGGGACAAACACCACAAAAAGCAGTAGAAAACAGTATCATTTTAGATGAAATTGCCGATATGGCAAGCGTAACAGAACTAGTAAATCATAAAGTCCAACCGATTCCGCAATATCTTTTGAACAAACATTATTTTAGAAAACATGGTGAGAATGCCTATTATGGTCAGTTGTAAAAACTAGAATTTCTTCTTGTTTCCAAGGAAACTCCCTTTTTCTCGTCATTTATTTGGATTTAAAGTGTGGAGCAAAACTGGTCTTTAGTTTTGCTCCACATTCTATTTTTTTATTTTGCCTTAAGTAGCGTTTTAGGAAGTACTTGAATTTAATTTGAGAAAAGTTATACTAGAACGTAACTTAAAAAATAGAAAGAGGACGATTATGGAGGAGAATCACTTAAAGCGTGAAATTTCGATGTTTGGCGCTTTTTCGACAGTTATGGGTACTGTTATTGGTGCAGGAGTGTTTTTTAAAACTGCAAGTGTTGTAAGTTTCGCTCAATCGCCTAGTTTAACAATTTTTGCTTGGATATTGGGAGGAATCTTGACGATTTGTGCAGGTTTGACTAGTGCTGAATTAGCCACTGCTATCCCTAAAACGGGTGGAGCAGTAAAATATATTGAATATACATACGGAAAACTTCCTAGTTTTTTACTTGGATGGGCTCAAAGTGTGATTTATTTTCCTGCAAACATTGCGGCGCTATCGATTATTTTCGGAACACAGTTTATAAATTTATTTCATTTAAATGAAACATTTATTTTGCCGATTGCTTTAGTTACAGGTTTAAGTATAACGTTAATTAATTTATTGGGAACAAAAACAGCGGCTAATTTACAATCATTAACATTAGTTGTAAAAATGATTCCTATCGCTTTGATTGTTTTATTTGGATTATTCATGCCGGCAAATGTAGAAGTTTCTTTATTTCCTGTTAAAACGAGTGGAGATGGCAGTTTCATTCAAGCTTTGAGTGGTGCGTTGTTGGCAACGATGTTTGCTTATGATGGCTGGTTAGGTGTGGGGACAGTTGCTGGAGAAATGAAACGACCGGAAAAAGATTTGCCTAAAGCTATTTTTCTTGGTCTAACGTTTATTACCATTGTTTATGTATTAATTAATTATGTCTTTCTAAAAACATTACCGATTGAACAACTTTCTGGGAATTTAAACGCAGCATCAGAAGCTTCGACTCAAATTTTTGGTTCTATGGGTGGCAAATTGGTTACGATAGGAATTCTAATCTCCGTTTATGGTGCTCTTAATGGCTACACTATGACTGGAATTCGGGTGCCTTATGCCTTGGCATTAGAAGATATGATTCCATTTAGTCAACATTTTCAAAAGCTATCTAAAAAATTTGTAGCACCATACGTTGCTGGAATTTTTCAATTTAGTATTGCTGCGGTGATGATGTTTTTAGGTAGTTTTGATTTGTTAACGGATATGTTGATTTTTGTAATGTGGTTGTTTAGTATTTTAATTTTTGTTGCCGTGTTTATTTTAAGGAAAAGGGAACCAGAGTTAGTTCGTCCGTATAAAGTACCTTTATACCCTGTTGTTCCAATTATTGGTATTATTGGTGGAATTTTTATTTTAGTCACAACATTATTTACGCAAACGATTTTAGCTAGCATTGGAATTGGAATTACATTATTAGGTATTCCAGTTTACTTGATACATCAAAGAATAAGAGTAGGAAAAGATTGATTAAATGTGCAATTTGTTTGTATTGTTTAGTTTAGTGTAACGTGTTGATGGCAACCGAAATACTAATCTGGTATAATAGATATGATCTAAGTCTTTGTCATTAGATGAAGCAAGTACTCCTACTTATCCCTTTATAAGTGGGAGTTTCTTTTTTCTCAAAAATTTTAATAAAATTCACAATTTCTGAAAGACATAAGCATTATTTTTTTAGTATAATAGTTATATCAAAACGATAAACTATTTTGGGGAAGATAGTGCGTCAGAACTCTTGATAGAGCTGTAAATGTTGGATATCAGCATTTGCGGCTTTTCTTTGTGTAAATTGTACAAATTTTTTTATTTATTTGAAGGAGTAGAAAAACTTTTTTTAGTTTTTTTCTACTCCTTCTTTTTTTTCAATGATTTTTTATTTAATTGCGTAGATTATTTTAAGGAGGTAAAAAATGGATATAAAGCAACTTTCTATAAATTTGATTGAATGGGGGTCAGGCTTATGTATACAAGATATTTATATTTTGCCGAAAGGAAATAGCGTTCAAATTTTTACTAGAAAAGGAGACCAGCGAGTATTTTTTAAAGAGTTAAGCGAAATTGAAGGCGAAAAGTTAATTTTTCATTTTAAATTTATTGGTGGAATGGATATTGGAGAAAAACGTAAAGCTCAGGTGGGGGCAGTAACGTACGTAGTGAATAATGAAGAAAAGCGGTTACGGTTATCAACTGTAGGTGATTTTAGACAAAGAGAAAGTTTGGTTATTCGCTTTTTGCATAAATTTGGAGCTAGCCAAGAAAATTACTTCTTGCCAAAACAATTATCAATTATTCAAAAACAGGTCAAGCGTCGAGGTTTACACTTATTTTGCGGACCGGTTGGCTCAGGGAAAACAACCTTAATGTACAAACTTGCTAAAGAAACAGATCAATTTCAGCAAGTAATCACAATAGAGGACCCAGTGGAAATTGAAGAAGAGCGTTTTTTACAATTACAGACAAACCCTAAGATTAATTTAACTTACGATGCATTAATTAAGGCTTGTTTACGCCACCGACCCGATATTTTAATTATTGGTGAAATCAGAGATGGGCTCACTGCACAAGCAGCTATCAGAGCAGCTCTTACAGGTCACACTGTATTTGCAACAATTCATGCTAGAAGTATTCTTGGTGTTTATGAAAGATTGGTCGAATTAGGAGTGGAGTCTAGAGAAATTACTGAATGTGTATCTGGTGTTATCTATCAACGACTACTACCTTTTATAACAACTTCAGGAGAAGAAGTGAACGGTTTATTGATGGATTATAGTTTTTCAAAATTAAAAACTTCAAAGTGGTTACAAGAATTAAGAAAGGTTTGGGCATATGGGTTTATCGATAATCAAACATTTGAAAAAGAAAAAGAACCTTAAATTATCAAAAAAGCAACAACATTTGTTTATACAATTACTGGCTGATTTACTGTTTAATGGTTTTACAATTCAAGAAAGTTTATTGTTCATGCATAAATCTCGGTCAATCTCAAAGCAACCCATTGATTTTTTACTTCAAATGATGGAGCGTGGAGAAAATTTAAATAGCGGATTAGTTGAACTTGGTTTTAAGCCAATGATTGTGACACAAATTGAATTTGCTCAAATACATGGAGATTTAGCTGGTACATTGAAAAAAATTAAGCAACATCTGAGAATTGTGGAACAACAACGACAGAGTTTATATAAAGTACTGAGTTATCCCTTATTATTACTACTATTTTTGCTGGTTGTTTTAATTAGTATTCGACAAATATTGTTACCGCAATTAATGGCTAATGGGACTGTTCAAGCAAGTAATTTAGGAATATCATTTATTCAAAAAAGTCCATATTATTTAGTAATCTTTTTGAGCATCTCTTTAGTTTTAGGATTGTCTATTTTTAAGTTCTTAAAGAAGCAACAGCCATTAGCAAGAGCAACACTACTCGCAAAAATACCCCTATTTAGGATTATTTATAAAGAATATAATTCTGCCTTTTTTGCACTTGAGTGGGGGAAATTATTTGCTCAGGGAATGGAAATAAAAACAGTCATTAAATTAATGCAGCTATCAACTCAAGATTCTTTATTTAGTGAGCTAGCTGGAGCAATCGAAAAACAATCATTACTTGGGTATAGCTTTTATGAACAACTGCCAGCCTTTCCATTTTTTGCTCCAGAACTTGCTTTAATTATTCAACAAGGGGAAGTTAAAGGAAATTTAGGTAAAGAGCTGATTTTATATAGTGAATTGTGTTGGCAACGATTCTTCACAAAAATGGAACGAACAATTCAATGGATTCAGCCGTTGATCTTTTTAATTGTTGCTTTGTTAGTCGTAAGTATTTATGCTGCTATGCTATTACCGATCTATGGAGGAATGGAGGAATTTTTATGAAAATAATGAAGAAAAAACAACGGATCGACTATTCTGGATTCACTTTGTTGGAAATGTTAGTAGTGCTGCTGATTATTTCTGTGTTGATTTTATTATTTGTCCCCAACCTGTCAAAACACAAAGAAGGTGTTGATAAACGAGGAAATGAAGCAATTGCTAAAATTATTGATACACAGATTGATTTGTATACCATGGAAAAAAATCATACGCCCTCAGTAGAGGAACTTTTGAAGGAACAATACATTACCCAAGAACAATATGATAAATATCAATCGAGTAAGAAGTGAGCTGCTTTATGAAAGGTTTTACCTTAATTGAGTCTCTTCTCGTCTTGTTCATATGCAGTATTTTTTTACTGCTACCAACACTTTCTATCAAACAATGGCAACGTACTTTGGAAGTTGAACAGTTTTTGTCATCTTTTGAAAAACGGATCCTTCTTACACAGCAGATGGCGATAGTAAATAGTGTTAATACGCAGATTTTATTCTCAGACCAAGGGAATCGAATTACATTTATTTCGCCTAAAATTTCCGCTAATTTGGAAGAATACCAGTTAATTATTCCATCTTCTTTGCTAGCAGATGGGCCCGGGAAAATTACATTTAAGAAAGGCTCTGGTAATAACGGGAATTTAGCTAAATACTCCTTTGTGTGGGAGGAAAAGCAGCAAGTCATTGAATTCCAATTTCAGCTAGGGAGCGGTCGTTATGTTAAAAAAATCAAAGACATATAAAGGCTATATTTTGCTTGAAGGGATATTTTCCTTAGGATTATTATGTTTGATTATCGGCAGTTATGTTTCATTTAATCAGTTTCTTTTACAAAAAAATCGACAAGCTCAAGACCAGCTATCATTGTATAGAGTGTTGTATGAAGAAATAAAACGTTACGAAAATTATGGTGGGAAATTACAAGCAGAAATACCTGTAAACGGAATTAATTATCAGTTACATTTTTACAAAAATCATCAGGAACTGCTTGAGGTGGAAATCACAGATGGAAAAGAATTTTTATCAATCAAAAAAGCGACTAATAAAAAGTAGATACGACGGATTTACTTTGTTGGAATGCTTGCTTGCATTATTCATACTCTCAACTGTATGTTTACTTTTTACAGCAGTTGTCAAAAACGTATCTATTGTAACAAAGCAACTAGAAAATGAAACTGATAAAGCTTGGCAAATTTTCCTCATACAACTAGAAAATGAACTGAAAAATTGCGAATATGAAAGCACGCAAGAAAATAAAATAATTTTAAAAAACAACAAAAATGCGAATGCTGTCTGGATTGAATTTAAATTGGGAAAAATTGTTAAAGTAGAAAATGGCGGTTATCAGCCTTTACTAACAAGAGTAGCAAATGCAAAGTTTATCGAGGAGAACAATTCTGTAAAAATTAGTGTAACCTTTGAAAATCAACTATCTACCGAAGCAAAATGGATTATAATACAGGAGCATGAGAATGAGATATAACTATAGAGGCGGTATTTTACTAACTGTATTGCTTTTCATTTTTTTATTTAGCTTTTTATTTACATTAGTTATTGAAGATTTTAAAGCGACGCAATATTTTTCGAAAAACACCAAAGACTATTATGCTGCAAAAATTATGGTAAGTATGTTTCTTTTTGAAGTGAAGCAAGAGCAACATTCACTTGAAAAAGAGGGACAACAAGTTTTTTCTGAAGGTGTCTTAAATTATAAGTGTGATGAAAGAACAATTTATTTCACTGTCGAGCTACAGCAGCAGAGCTATACTTTTCAGGAAAACTATTCAATTGCTAAGAATGATTAGTCATAAGAATTAACAATAATCAAAAATTTGTGAAATGTGTATCAAAGAATTTTTATTAAAACTAGTACAGAAAGGACAAATAGATTTGTTAAAGATATCATAAGCTCATGGGTAAAAATGAGAATAGTTTACTGTTTTATAAATATTGTTAGGAAATTGATTGATTATTAGCTGGTTTTTCGTTAAAATAGAACAGGTATGAAAATTGTTATATTATTGATGGAAATTGAGGTGTTTTTTTGTTCCCTGAAAAAATAGAAAAGGCTTTCGATTTAATGGAGCAGTCAATTCAATTGCTTAAACAATCTCTAGATACTTCCTTTTTAGATGCGTATACGGAAAATGGTGAAAATATCATTGATAACTATCAAGTACGTGTGCTCGATGGAGTGCCGGATGAGCAAACAGTTCAGCAGCTAAAAACCATTTATCAGCAATTACAAGCAATCGAGTTGCAGCCGGAAGAAATTCGTCGTTTGTCGCAGTTAGTTTTACTAAAAGGGAATAAAGCTGAGTCTTTACAGGCGAATCATCAGTTAACACCAGATAGTATAGGATTTTTATTTGTTTATCTTATTGAGCAGCTTTATGCCAAAGAGCAGCCATTGAAGATCTTGGATATTGCATCTGGGATGGGGAATCTACTGTTAACGATTATCCTTAATTTGAATTTAGCTGAATACCAAGCTCAAGGTTTTGGTGTAGATATTGATGACACATTATTAGCAGTTTCTGCAACCAATAATGAATGGACACATGCTGCAATTGATTTATTCCATCAAGATGGCTTGCAAGATTTATTGCTTGACCCTGTTGATGTAGCGGTGAGTGATTTACCAATCGGTTTCTATCCAAATGATGAAAAAGCGCAAACTTTTGATTCAGCTGCTGATGAAGGGCACAGTTATGCGCATCACCTGTTAATGGAGCAAGCGATGAAATTTGTTAAACCTGATGGCTATGGCTTATTCTTAATTCCAACCAATATTTTGGAGACAGAGCAAAGTTCTTTCTTTAAAAATTGGCTGCAAAAAAATGTTTACCTACAAGGAATGATTCAATTACCAGATGAGTTGTTCAAATCAGTTCAATCAAGAAAAAGCATTTTATTTGTCCAAAATAAGGGTGAACATAGCGAACAAGCGAAAGAAGTTTTAGTCGCAAAATTAGGTTCACTAAAAGATCCTGCTAAAGTCACACAATTTTTTCAACAATTTGAGGCTTGGAAGTCTTCAAATTTAAAATAAAACTAACCGATAAAGAGGAGAGTATTATGTCTAAAACAATCGCAATTAATGCTGGAAGTTCAAGTTTAAAATGGCAATTATACCAAATGCCATCAGAAGAAGTAGTTGCTAAAGGAATCGTTGAACGTATTGGTTTAAATGATTCAATCTTTACAATTAAATATGGCAACGATGAAAAATATGAAGAAATTATCGATATTAACGATCACGATGTAGCGGTAAAAATGTTGCTAGATAAATTAACAGAATTAAACATTTTAGCTTCATTTGATGAAATTACAGGTGTTGGTCATCGTGTAGTTGCTGGTGGTGAAGACTTTAAAGATTCTGTTGTCATTGATGATGAAGTGTTAACAAAGATTGAAAAGCTATCAGAACTTGCACCGCTTCACAACCCAGCTAACGCAATGGGAATCAAAGCGTTCAAAAAAATCTTACCAGATATTGTCAGTGTTGCTGTTTTTGATACATCTTTCCATACAACTATGCCAAAACACAATTATTTATACAGTATCCCAACTGAATACTATGAAAAATTTGCTGCTCGTAAATATGGCGCACACGGAACAAGCCACAAATATGTTTCACAACGTGCTGCTGAAATGCTTGGTCGTCCGCTTGAAGAATTAAAAATCATTACTTGTCATTTAGGTAATGGCGCTTCAATTACTGCCGTAGATGGTGGTAAATCAGTTGATACATCTATGGGCTTCACACCACTTGCTGGTGTAACGATGGGAACTCGTTCTGGTGACATTGATCCTTCATTGTTAGCTTATTTAATGGAAAAACTTGAATTAACAGATATCAAAGATATGATTGATATTTTAAATAAAAAATCTGGTTTACTTGGTTTAACTGGTATCTCAAGTGACATGCGTGATTTAGAAGCAAATATGGACAACGAAGCAGTTCAAGTTGCTTACGACATTTTCACTGACCGTATCCGTAAATATATTGGTAGTTATGTAACAGTTTTAAATGGAGTAGATGCAATTGTCTTTACTGCAGGAATTGGTGAAAATGATTCACACGTTCGTAGTGAAGTAATTAAAGGCATGACTTGGTTTGGCTGTGAGTTAGATGCTGATAAAAACAATGTACGTGGAAAAGAATCAATTATTTCTACAGAAGATTCAAAAGTTAAAGTATTATTGATTCCAACTGATGAAGAATTAATGATTGCTCGTGATGTTGAGCGTTTAAGATAAGAACTAAAAAAGCGATCCGATTTTATTCGGGTCGCTTTTTATTATGTTATTCATCTTCATCAATAACTGGTACTTTGTTATCCAAGTCTGTTCTTACTACTAAGACATCACAGGCTGCATTACGAATAACATATTCAGAAACGGAACCAATGAATAGTCTTTCCACTGCATTTAAACCAGTTGCACCTAACATAATTAAGTCAACATCATGTTCTTTAGGAAGTTGTTTAGCAATCCAAGGTTTTGGTGAACCATATTCAATGATACTAGAAACTTTTTCGCAACCATGTTCTTTTGCCTGTTTTTTGTAACCTTCCAAAGTTTGTTTAGCCATTTCAGTTGCCTGTTCAGCTAATACCCCGTCAAAAGAAGAAACAGATTGGAAAGCTCTCGTATCAATAACATGAGCTAAAAGTAATTCTGCGTCATTTCTCATAGCAACATTCATGGCTTTTTGAAAAGCTAATTCTGATTCAGAAGATCCATCCACGGCTACCATAATTTTTCGATAATTTTGTAACATAATAAACACTCCTTTCGTTTTTAAGGAACTACATATTTAATTAACATAACACTTACATGGTGTTATTCTTTCTACCTCAATTGTAAAACAAAACCAAAAAAAAGCAAAATAAAAAAGAAGAGTCATTTACAGAATCTTCTTGGCGAACATTATGCTGAATACAGCTGAGATAATCAATAAGCTAAAAATGTAAAATAGTGAAAAAAATGTCAAATTAAAAAGTCCAACAACTACACCAATCCCAGCCAAAATTAAATAGAAGAAACCAAATTGGTGTAAAAACTGCGTATTTTCATCTGGATCTCCTTTATGCAGCAATGGCAAAAAGGTTTCTGTTTTCTTTAATAAATAAATGCCAATAATAACTAGTAATCCAACTGATAAAAAAATTAGTATCCGAACCATAAATAAACCTCCATCAAATAAAAAACAATTTGCCTGTAGCAAATTGTTAGGTAGTCGAATAAAAATGGTAAAATCCGTCGATGCCGTTATTCGTCTTGTAGTATTGAACCCGCAAACAAAGCAGGTGGGTTCCACGACCATCAGCTTTGAACTACCAAATGATAAGGCATGTTACCAGCTTAGGTACCAGAAGGATCCCAAGATATCAATAAAATGTTCGGTCAACACAGAAAGAAGACAACTCGTACATCACAGATTTACCACCTTTATAATAGCACAATCTCAAATAAACGGCAATGAGAGCGCTCAGTTTTTGAAGGATAATGAAAGTCGTAAAAACTTGAAAATTTGATAGAATCGAAATAGTAATTGTATAACAATTTTTACTGAGCGAAAGTGGTTAAATAGCTCATATTTTGTTGTGAATAGTGTTTTATTTTTTAGATTTATTTTCTTTTTTCCATTCTTGGATTCTTTGATATTGTTGGTGCAATGCTTGTTCATATTTTCCTGTATCAATGGGTTCGTAGTAGTGAGCATGTTTAATTTTGTCTGGTAAGTATTGCTGATTTACCCAAGCATTTTCGAAATTGTGAGGGTACTGATAACCGATACCTCGATTTAAATCTTTTGCACCTGAATAGTGACTGTCTCGTAAATGATCTGGTACATCGCCAGCTTTTCCTTCACGAATATCGGCTAATGCAGCATCAATTGCACTGATTCCAGAATTAGATTTAGGTGAAAGGCAAAGGTCAATGACAACACTCGCAAGTGGGATACGCGCTTCAGGGAAGCCTAGTTTTTCTGCTGCTTGAACAGCAGTTACAGTTCGGGCTGCAGCGGGCGGATTGCCTAAACCAATATCTTCATAAGCAATGACCATCAGACGGCGACAAATAATTGTTAAATCACCAGCTTCAACTAGCCTGGCAAGATAGTGAAGAGCAGCATCCACGTCGCTTCCACGAATCGACTTTTGAAAGGCAGAAATGACATCATAGTGAGCATCACCATTTTTATCATGAGTTAGTGCTTTACGCTGAACACATTCTTCAATAATTGAAAGAGTAATGACTATTTCTTTCTCTTCATTTTCAGGAGTAGATTTGACAGCTAGCTCTAAGCCATTTAAGGCACTTCGCAGGTCTCCATTGGTAGCACGTGATAAATGCTGGAGAGCTTTTTCTTCTAAAATCACAGAATATTCGCCTAATCCACGTTCTTTATCAGATAAAGCTTCTTTGATCGCTGTTTGAATGTCTGTTTCCGATAATGGTTTTACTTCGAAAATTTGAGTTCGGCTGCGAATCGCTGGATTGATAGTAATATATGGATTTTCTGTCGTTGCACCGATCATAATAATTCTGCCGCTTTCTAAATGGGGCAAAAGAAAATCTTGTTTCGTTTTATCTAGTCGATGGACTTCGTCCAGTAAGAGAATCACTGTACCACTCATTTTGGCTTCTTCTGCGACAATTTGCAAATCTTTTTTAGTGTCCGTTGCGGCATTAAGCATCCGAAAAGCATAATTGGTTGATCCGGCTATTGCGCTGGCAATACTTGTTTTTCCAGTGCCGGGTGGACCATACAGAATCATGGAAGAAAGCATATGTGCTTCAACCATGCGCCGAATAATTTTACCAGGACCAACTAAATGTTGCTGCCCAACGACTTCATCTAAATTACGTGGTCGCATCCGATAAGCTAAGGGTTGTTGCATCGTTGGACCTCCTTTTTCTTTCTATTTCATAAGTATAGTATACCATAAAGAACGTATGTTTGTTTGATGAGCTAGTTAGGCAACAAAAGATAGATAAATCAATACTTTACTGTATAAAAGGATTGTTATTTTCAATGGATAATCGCTTTTATTTCGTGTATGATAGAAAGTGGTGAAAAATAATGAATGAGACGATAAATTTTTTTAATACACAATCAACAGAAGACATCGCTCAGTTTTTATTGGGAATGTATTTAGAACATGAGACGACTGAAGGAATATTGGCAGGCTATATTGTAGATGCTGAAGCTTATCTGGGCCCTGAAGATGAAGCTGCACATAGTTTTGGTTTAAGAAATACACCGCGGTTGAAGGCTATGTATGAAAAACCTGGAACAATTTATTTATATACGATGCATACTCATTTAATTTTAAATATGGTTACACAAGAAAAAGGCAAACCTCAAGGAGTTATGATTCGGGCGATCGAACCGGTCGAAGGAATTGAGAAAATGGAAGTAAATCGCAATGGTCGAAAAGGCAGCGAATTATCAAACGGTCCCGGTAAATTAGTCACAGCGTTAGGCATTACCAAAGAACTTTATGGCCAATCCATTTTCAATAGCACTTTGCGAATTGTACCGGAAAAAAGAAAAGTACCGAAAAAGATAGTTGCTTTACCACGAATCGGAATTCCTAATAAAGGTATTTGGACAGAGTTGCCCTTACGTTACGTGGTTGCAGGTAATCCCTATATTTCAAAACAAAAAAGAAGTGAAATAGATCAAAAAACTTTTGGCTGGAAGGAAGAAAATTAATGAAAAAAGCAACGATGTTGACTTATTTAGACGAACGTATTACCAAAGAAATTACTGAATATGATGTAGCACTAGATTGGAATGCTAAAAATCATTCAATCGAAGTCGTTTTCCGTTTGTTTGCTGAAAATACGGATGGAGAACAAATTGATGATGTGGAAGGAACTATCTCAGAAGAAGAAATTATTGAGTTTGAGGATGGTGTCTTATTTTACAACCCTGAAAAATCTACAATCGATAAAGAAGATTACTTGGCTGTAATTCCATATGAAGGAAAAAAAGGTATTAAAAAAGCTGTATTAGATGGTTTTGTTGCATATTTAAACGAGGTATTAACTGAAGGACAAAGTGATTTATTAGATTTTTTAACTGATGAAGAACAAGAGTTGTTTGAATTAAAATGGTCAGATGAAGCATTTGAAATAGCAGTTGAAAGATACACAAAAGCAGATAGCGACGAATATATCGCTTATCCAAGTTATTAAGGAAGAGGTGACGATATGAAGTGGACAGAGGTAAAAGTAGAAACAGCCAGTGAAGCGGTTGAAGCAATATCCAATATTATGATGGAAGCCGGTGCTAGTGGTGTTGCTATTGAGGATTCTTTAGATGTAGAAAATTTTCAAAGTGATCTTTATGGTGAATTATTAGATAAAGAACAATTTACTCATATTAAAGATGGTGCGTTAGTGATGGCCTATTTTCCTGAGACAACATTTTTACCGGAGATATTACCGTTTATTAAAGAAAGTATCATTCGATTGCCTGAATTTGGTTTGAGGATTGGTAAAAACGAAATGACGGTTAGTGAAGTTGCGGAAAGTGATTGGGCGACCGCTTGGAAAAAATATTATCATCCAGTTCGTGTTACTCGTTTTCTAACAATTGTACCCAGTTGGGAAAAATATGAAGTCCAAGATGATACAGAAAAAATTATCACTTTAGATCCCGGTATGGCTTTCGGTACTGGGACACATCCAACTACTCGCTTAACTTTACAAGCGTTGGAGACAGTTTTACGTGGCGGCGAAACATTACTTGATGTTGGTACTGGTTCGGGTGTGTTGAGTATTGCTAGTAAATATCTAGGTGCGAAAAATGTTTATGCTTATGATTTAGATGATGTTGCCGTAACAGCAGCGAAAGAAAATATGGATATGAATCCAATAGCTGCTGATGTTCAAGTTTCGGCAAATGATTTACTAAAAGGGGTAACAATCGAAGCCGATGTGATTGTTGCTAATATTTTGGCGGATATCATTGTTTTAATGATTGAAGATGCCTATCGTTTATTAAAAAATGACGGTACGTTGATTGTTTCCGGTATTATTCATGAGAAAAAAGCAATGATTATCGAGAAAATGAAAGAAGTTGGTTTTCTCGTAGATCAAGTTTTTCAGCAAGGTGACTGGTACGCGATTATCTTAAAGAAAACTGAGGAAGAGTAAATGCAGCGCTATTTTATAGAGGAAGCTTACGAAGTAAAAGAAACTTATTCAATTAGTGGTGAAAATTATCATCATATGGTCCGCGTGATGCGGATGGAACCGGGGCAGCAAGTTTTTCTAGCGTTTAGTGATCGCTTAGCAATTATTGCTGAAATCACTGAGATTACGGATTCGGTAGTACTGTTAAAAGAAATTAGTAAGGAACAAAAAGAAAAAGAGTTGCCAATTAATGTAACCATTGCCAGCGGTTATCCAAAAGGCGACAAATTAGAGTGGATTGTACAAAAAGGGACAGAACTCGGCAGCCATCAGTTTATTGGTTTTCCTGCAAAAGCTTCAGTTGTTAAATGGGATCATAAAAAGTTGGCAAAAAAGACAGAGCGTTTAAATAAAATTGCCACGGAAGCAGCAGAACAGTCTCATCGTCAGTTTGCGCCGAGTATTGCATTATTAGAAAAAGTGCAGGAATTAATTGAGCTTTTTTCTTCCTATGATAAGGTTCTAGTGGCCTATGAAGAATCTGCTAAAGAAGGGGAACAAAGTAGTTTTGCAAAAACATTAGCTGAATTAAAAGTAGGTGAAACACTGTTAATTGTTTTTGGACCGGAAGGTGGTTTTTCACCAGAAGAGATTAAGGTATTTACAGAAAACCAAGCAATTCTCTGCGGATTGGGGCCGCGGATTTTACGAACAGAAACAGCACCACTATACGTGTTGAGTGCGATTAGTTATCAATTTGAATTAGTGTAAGGTTTAGGGGGCCATTTATGGAGTTAAAGTTACAAAAACTTTCAATCATGTTAATTGATTCATCAATGACAGATCAACAGTTTACAGAAGAAATTCTATTTTTTAAGCAGTTTCCAGTTCGTTCTATTTTTGTTTTACCATACAATGTATTGCGAGCAAAACAATTATTAACAGGTACGACGATTCGAGTCAGCAGTTTTGTTGATTTTCCTTTAGGTAACGGTATGTTAGCCAAAAAAGCTTTTGAAACTGGACAAATGTATAGAGAAGGAGCCTCCGATGTTTTTGTGACGATGGCACCAGAACAATTGAGGACTGAAGGGAATCAGAAATATCAGGTGCTGGAGCAATTATCGTTTGGACGAAATGCACTGGGATTTTTTCTGGATAGCAGCAAAATGACGGATAGGCAAAAAAACAAACTAGCCTCTGATCTGGCTGGTTTGAATATTCCAAGTCTTGCATTAGGGTTGAATTTAACGATGGAACAAGCAATTTATGATATGAGTATTTTCCGTATAGGTCATCTCAAGAATGTTGCTTTCCAAGTAAATGTTCAGGCACCGACGTTACTGGAAATTGAGTTGTTATTTCAAGCTGGAGTTTCTCAAATTGGTATTAGCAATGGTCGTGAGGTTTTACCTTTGATTTCAAAATGGAATTAAAGTACCGAGAATTGAAAATCTAGAGAAATCTAGTATAATAAATATGTTGGAAGTGCTACTGTTTCAAGTGGTACTTTTCTTTTTTTAAAATAGTCCATATACATAAAATTATTATACGGAAATGAAAATATTGCTATGTGTGAATCATTTTAAGCACTATTTACCGTATTCATAGCTATGCTGACTGCGAGAAAGCAACGCAGAAGCGAAAGGAGTGATCGTTATGCCAAAAGAAGAAATTATGACCGGACCAGGAGTTATTAAGCTTGTATCAAAATATATGGCGCCTCAGCATGTTGCCTTTGTTCAAAAAGCGTGTGACTATGCAGAAAAAGCGCATGAGGGCCAAGTCAGAAAATCTGGTGAACCCTATTTTATTCATCCTATTCAAGTTGCAGGGATTTTAGCGGAATTACGGATGGACCCACATACAGTTGCAACTGGATTTTTACATGATGTGGTAGAAGATACAGATGTAACGTTAGAAGATCTAAAAGAAGAATTTGGTGCAGATGTTGCTATGCTAGTCGACGGTGTGACCAAACTGGGTAAAATCAAATATAAATCCCATGAAGAACAATTAGCTGAAAATCATCGTAAAATGCTTTTAGCGATGGCTCAAGATTTACGAGTAATCATGGTGAAATTAGCTGACCGACTTCATAAT
Organism: Enterococcus sp. 5H; assembly: GCF_028128615.1. Taxonomy (GTDB): domain Bacteria; phylum Bacillota; class Bacilli; order Lactobacillales; family Enterococcaceae; genus Enterococcus_L. The sequence continues at coordinate 89,265 of NZ_AMDP01000021.1, forward strand.
ATGCGTACCTTAAAACATTTAAGAGAAGATAAGCAACGTAGAATTGCGCAAGAAACGCTTGAAATATATGCACCGCTTGCACATCGTTTAGGGATTAGCCGAATCAAGTGGGAATTAGAAGATACAGCATTACGCTACATTAATCCAAATCAGTATTACCGTATTGTTAATTTGATGCAAAGTAAACGAGATGAACGGGAAGATTATGTTGAAGAAGCAGTAGAAGATATTCGTTTAGCTACAGAAGATTTAGATATTTATGCTGAAATCTATGGACGGCCTAAACATATTTATTCCATTTATCGTAAAATGAAAGATCATAAAAAACAGTTTAATGAAATCTATGATCTGTTAGCGATTCGGGTAATTGTTGATTCAATTAAAGACTGTTATGCAGTTTTAGGTGCCATTCACACCAAGTGGACACCAATGCCAGGACGTTTTAAAGACTACATTGCAATGCCTAAAGCAAATATGTACCAGTCTATCCATACAACGGTTATCGGTCCAAAAGGAAATCCGGTAGAAGTTCAAATTCGTACACACGAAATGCATCAAATTGCTGAGTTCGGGGTTGCGGCTCACTGGGCGTATAAAGAGGGGAAAACCGAAAAAGTAGATGAAGATACGGATACCAAACAATTAAGTTGGTTCCGTGAAATTCTTGAATTGCAAGATGAAAGTTATGATGCATCTGAATTTATGGAAAGCGTTAAAGGGGATATTTTCAGTGATAAGGTTTATGTCTTTACCCCAACTGGTGACGTAACAGAATTACCCAAAGGTTCAGGTCCACTGGATTTTGCTTATAGTGTGCATACTGAAATTGGGAATAAAACCACTGGTGCTAAGGTCAATGGAAAAATGGTTCAGCTTGATTATACATTAAAAAACGGTGATATCATTGAAGTGTTGACCTCTCCGAATTCGTTTGGTCCAAGTCGTGACTGGTTAAAAATGGTTGCGACAAGTAAAGCTCGAAATAAGATTAAACGATTTTTCAAAGTACAAGATCGTGAAGTTAATATTATCAAAGGACACGATGCAGTAACTAAATATCTTTTGGATCATGGTTTTGCCCCGAAAGAGTTTTTAGGTAAAGCAAAAATGGCGGAAGCACTGGATCGTTTTAATTTTCAAACTGAAGATGATTTATTTGCAGCCGTTGGTTATGGTGAGATTAGTGCCCAAGTTGTGTTTAACCGTTTAACCGAAAAAGAACGTAAGGAACAAGAAATTGAGCGGCAAAAACAAGAAGCAGAAGAACTAATGACTCAACCAGTCAAAAAAGAAACAGAAAAAATGAAAGTTCGTCATGAAGGCGGAATTGTCATTCAAGGTGTTGAAAACTTACTTGTGCGGATTAGCCGTTGTTGTAATCCAGTACCAGGAGATGAAATTGTCGGCTATATTACAAAAGGCCGCGGTGTTTCAATTCATCGGGCAGATTGCCCGAATGTCCAACATCAAGAAGAGCTTGCTCAACGTCTAATTGAAGTCGAATGGGAAGATTCGAATAATTTAAATAAAGAATATGATGCGGACTTAGAAATTTATGGCTACAATCGCAGCGGCTTATTAAATGACATTTTACAAGTTATTAGTTCAATGACTAAAAATCTTGTCAGTGTAGAAGCGAAACCGACTAAAAATAAAATGGCGATGATCCATGTAACGGTAAAAATTCAAAACTTGGCCCATTTAAAAACGATTGTAGACAAAATTAAAAATGTACCAGATGTATACAATGTTCGTAGAACGAATGGCTAAAAGGAGAAAGTAATGCGAGTAGTTATTCAAAGAGTCTCACAAGCTGAAGTTGTGATTGATAATCAAAGTGTAGGGAAAATAGAGCGAGGTTTCATGATTCTAGTAGGAATTCATGAAGAAGACGGACCAGAAGACGCAGCTTATCTTGTTCGTAAAATTAGTAAACTTCGTGTTTTTGAAGATGAAGCTGGAAAAATGAATTTAGGCATTCAAGAAATTAATGGCAGTATTTTAAGCGTTTCGCAATTTACTTTGTACGCTGATACAAAGAAAGGCAATCGTCCTAGTTTTATTGAAGCAGCTCGACCGGAAAAAGCTATTCCGCTGTATGAATCATTTAATCAGCAACTTAGAGATTTAGCAATTCCTGTTGAAGCGGGTGAGTTTGGCGCTGACATGGCCGTTTCTTTAGTCAATGATGGACCCGTTACGATTATTATTGATACTAGAGAAAAATAATTGAACAGCGAGTAGTTAGGTAAAAGGTTTAGACAATCTTTTACCTAACTGCTCGCTGATTTTTTATTTACCGAAAAATAGTATCAATTTTTTGATAATCTTCATTTGTCAGTGTGATTGCCATTGCTTTGGCGTTTGCTTTCACTTGTTCTGGTTTTTTAGCACCTGGAATTACAACTGCAACTAAAGGATTTTTAATGTACCAAGCTAAAACAATTTCAGCTACAGTTGCATTATAGTCGGCAGCAATTAGTTTCAGTTGATCGACTTTTTCAAGGATTTGTTTGTAACGTTCACCTTGAAAATCAGGTTTTTTACTGCGTAAATCATCAGCAGGAAACGTCACATCTTTTTCGTATTTACCTGTTAAAAGTCCAGAGGCCAAAGGGAAATATGGTACAAATGAAATATTATGTTCTTGTAAATAAGGCAGTAGTTCTTTTTCAGCCCCACGATGAATTAAACTATATTCATCTTCAACAATGTCTACAAAGCCATCTAAATTGGCTTCTTTAATTTGGGCTAAACTAAAATTAGAAACCCCAATAGCTTTAATTTTTCCGGCTTTTTTTAATTTTTGTAAGGCTGCCACAGCTTCATTTTTCGGTGTAGTTTCATCTGGAAAATGAATATAAAAAATATCAATATAGTTGGTCTGTAGTCTAACTAAAGCCTCTTCAACTGAACGTGTTAAAAATTCGGGCGTATTGTTGAATGCACCGTCTTTAGCTGGATCATGAGCGGCTTTAGTCGCAATAATTACTTTATTTCGATCAAAATCTTTTAATACCTCTCCAATCAATTCTTCTGAACGCCCTAAACCATAAGCGAAAGCTGTATCCAGCATCGTAATACTGTTTTTCAAAGCAGCTTGAACCACTTCTTTCCCAACTTCATCATTTAAATTTGGAAAAAGATTGTGACCGCCAACAGTGTTGGTTCCTAAACCTAAAGGTGTTGAATAAACCGTTGTTTGACCAATTTGTACATTTTTTTGCATCATAATTCCTCCAAACTTTTTCTTTGTATTTAGTTTAGTTGATATTTTTAAATCCGTGAAGTATTTCGTTTTAAAAAATGAAAACAGAAAAACCAATGATTTATCTGATTTTCCCTTGACTTTAGTACTAATTTTTAGTAGTTTATATATATTATCTATTAAAATCGATGAAAGAACGAGTAGGTTTTATTCTAAGCGTAGAAGAAAAAGTTGCCTTGGCTGAAAGCAGCTTCATTAGAAAAATCGAAAGACATTCTGGAGATGAACGGAGGAAAAGCCGTTCCGTTGCGAGCGTTAATCGTTAGAGGAAAGAGCAATCTTTCGAATTTAGGTGGTACCGCGTGTGTCTATTCACTCGCCCTTGTATTTATACAAGGGCGAGTTTTTGTTTTGAATTTAAGCTCCAATCAATTTCTCTACGCGCCAAAGCTTTAATAATTTAAGGACTACGATTTAAGTCAAAGCAAATGGAGAACAATACTTAGCTGCCAAAACAAGTCAAATTTTTTAAAATATGAAAGTGAATGTTTGAAAACCTGACTAGCAATTAATTACTAACAAAAAAGTGGATTTTTCCAAAATAATTTCTCTAAAAAAGCTAAAATAAATAGGAGATGAAACCAATGCGTTATCAAAAACCAAAAGGTACCAACGATTTATTGCCGGGAACTTCAGAAAAGTGGCAATTTGTTGAAGAAACAGCCAGATTAATTTTTCGTGATTACCAATACGAAGAAATTCGTACACCAATTTTTGAACATTACGAAGTAATTGCGCGTAGCGTAGGAGATACAACAGATATCGTTTCAAAAGAAATGTATGATTTTTATGATAAAGGTGATCGTCATGTCACATTGCGCCCAGAAGGAACAGCACCAATTGTTCGTTCTTTTGTTGAGAATAAACTTTTCGGACCTGAGTTTGCTAAACCTTATAAAACGTATTATATGGGACCCATGTTCCGCTATGAACGCCCGCAAGCAGGCCGTTTAAGACAATTTCACCAAATCGGAGCAGAAGCTTTTGGCAGTGAGAATCCCGCTGTAGATGTAGAAAGCATGGCAATGGCGCTGGACTTTTTCAAACAATTAGGGATTCAAAAATTTAAATTAGTAATTAATTCTTTAGGTGATAAAGAAACCAGAGCAGCTTATCGTCAAGCGTTGATTGATTATTTAGAGCCAAAACAAGATGAACTAAGTGATGACTCAAAACGTCGTTTACATGAAAATCCACTTCGCGTACTTGATAGTAAAGATAAAAAAGATCGTGCAATCGTAGCAGAGGCACCTTCAATTTTAGATTATTTGAGTGAATCATCTAAGACACATTTTGAAACGGTTAAAATAATGCTGAATGAATTAAACATTCCTTATGCAGTTGATAGCAATATGGTTCGCGGGCTGGATTATTATACAAATACCATTTTTGAAATTATGAGTGAAGCACCAGGAATCGGGGCTCAATCGACAATTTGTGCAGGTGGTCGCTATGATGGATTAGTTGAAGAACTTGGCGGACCAGCAACTCCAGGTTTTGGTTTTGCATTGGGAATTGAGCGGCTTTTAATTACAATGGCAGCGGAAGAAGTCGTTATTCCGGCAATTAATGAAATCGACGCATACGTTGTAGGAATTGGTGCGGAAACCAATATTGAAACATTAAAACTGGTTCAAGTAATTCGCAACTTTGGTTTTTCAGCAGATCGAGATTTTATGAACCGTAAACCAAAAGCTCAATTTAAAACAGCAGACAAAGTCAATGCAAAACTAGTCTTGACTTTAGGTGAAAATGAATTAAATGAAGGAATCGTCAATGTTAAATCAATGGCAAACCGGAATGAAATAGCATTTCCACTGGCAGATATTTATGATCGCTTTGATGAAGTTTATGATGAAATGATGACAGTAATGTTTGACTAAATAAAAAATGAAAAGGGGTAAAATAATGACAAAAAGAACAGCATACTGCGGAGAAGTATCGGCAGATTTGGTAGGACAGATTATTACATTAAAAGGATGGGTACAAAAACGCCGTGACTTAGGCGGAGTAATCTTTATTGATTTACGTGACCGTGAAGGAATTGCTCAAGTTGTTTTCAATCCAGCTCACTCTACAGAAGCGTGGGAAATTGCGGATAAATGTCGTAGCGAATATGTAATTGAAATTACAGGAGAATTGACATACCGCGATAAAGAAGCAATCAATCCTAAAATGAAAACTGGTGAATTTGAAGTGATGGCAACCGACATCACAATTTTAAACGTAGCGAAAACACCGCCATTTTTAATTGAAGATGAAAACAATGTTGGAGACGAATTACGTTTGAAATATCGTTATCTAGATTTACGTCGTCCAAAAATGGCAGCAAATATGAAGTTGCGTCATCAAGTGACAAAATCGATTCGTCATTATCTGGATGATACTGATTTTATGGACATCGAAACGCCATATTTAGGTAAATCAACACCTGAAGGAGCTCGCGATTATTTAGTTCCTTCTCGTGTCCATGCTGGTCATTTTTATGCCTTGCCACAGTCACCGCAAATCTTCAAACAATTATTAATGAATGCTGGATTTGACCGTTACTATCAAATCGTACGCTGTTTCCGTGATGAGGATCTACGTGGAGACCGCCAACCTGAATTTACGCAGGTGGATATTGAAACAACATTCTTAACAGTCGAAGAAATTCAAACGATGACTGAAGAAATGTTAGCCAAAGTAATGCGTGAAACAAAAGGGATCGAAGTAACATTACCATTCCCACGTATGAGTTATGATGAAGCAATGGCACGCTATGGCAGCGATAAGCCAGATACCCGTTTTGACATGGAATTAATAGATATTGCTGATGTTGTAAAAGACGTTGATTTTAAAGTGTTCCAAATGGCGCTTGAAAACGGCGGACAAGTCAAAGTCTTAAATGCTAAAGGTGCCGCTGATAAATATTCAAGAAAAGACATGGATAACTTGGGTACCTATGTTAGTCAATTTGGAGCTAAAGGATTGGCTTGGTTAAAAGTTGAAGAAGATGGACTAAAAGGTCCGATTGCGAAATTTTTAACAGATGTTTCAGATGATTTGATTAAAGCAACTAACGCAGAAGTTGGCGATATTTTAATGTTTGGTGCTGACAAACCAGAAGTTGTAGCAGCAGCATTAGGAGCAATTCGCTCTCGTTTAGGTAAAGAATTAGGTTTAATTGATGAATCTAAATTTAACTTCTTATGGGTTGTTGACTGGCCGTTGTTTGAATACGATGAAGAAGCAGGTCGTTTTGTATCTGCCCACCATCCATTTACACAACCAAAAGAATCTGATGTTGAATTACTTTCAACCGATCCGGCAAAAGTTTATGCTGATGCATATGATATTGTGTTAAACGGCTATGAACTTGGCGGAGGTTCATTACGTATTCATAAACGTGAATTACAAGAAAAAATGTTTGAAACACTTGGATTTACCAAAGAATCTGCCCAAGAACAATTTGGCTTCTTATTAGATGCATTAGACTACGGATTCCCTCCACACGGTGGAATTGCATTAGGACTTGATCGCTTAGTTATGTTATTAGCAGGTGAAAACAATATTCGTGAAGTCATTGCTTTCCCTAAAAACGGAAAAGCAGCTGATCCAATGACAAGTGCACCTAGCACCGTTTCACCATTACAATTGTTTGAATTAAACATCGATGTAACAGCAGTTGATGAATAAATAAAAAAAGTCAGAGTAACCAAGGGTGATTTTGGTTACTCTGTTTTTGTGTAGTGAAATTAGTTAAGCATGTCGCTGTATGAAGTTAAAGTATGCGCCGACCAAGTTTGCGTTATTTCCTAAAGTACTTAAAACGACATTTGGCAAAATAGTTTCTGAAAAAGGACCGAGATTTAATTGATTTCGGTTTCTTTCAATGCTTTGTTTTACATAATCTAATAAAATTAATTGACTACTAATGCCACCGCCTAGAACAATTTTTTCTAGATCTAAAATGGTTTGTAAATTCCAGATTTGAATAGCCAAAGAATCGCAATACTCTTGTAAAATAGCTTGAGCAGCTAAGTTTCCACTAACAACAGCTTTAAAAAATAATTCTCCGCTAACGTCATTTAGTTTTTTCCCACAAGCTGCGGCAAAAGGTTTAAGTATGCTGTAGACGCCATTTTTTACACCAAAAAGATTAGTAGCTAACATAGTTTCATTCGTTTGTACAAAGGATAATTCACCAGCAGCTTGATGGGCTCCGCGTACTATTTTGCCATTTATAATTAGGCTTCCGCCAACCCCAGTTCCAAGGACGATCATTGCAGCATTGGATGTTTTTTTGAGCTGACCTTGATGAAGTTCACCTAAAATAGCAGATCTGGCATCATTTTCAACAGCAACTGGACAATTAAAAATAGATTGGTAAAACTCAAGTATATTCATATGATTGATAAACTTTAACGAGCCGCCATGAATCGCATAACCAGTTTCTGCATTAATAATTCCCGGCATCGAAATAGAAACACCAGATATAGTTTCTGAAAATCCATCTATAATAGCTTTTAAACAAATTTTAAATGAATCCAGCGTTTGAGGTGTTTTCTTCTTATCAACCGTTCCTAGTTTTTCATTTGTCATCAAACCAAACTTTATAAATGAACCTCCGATATCTAAAACAAGAACTGTCTGCATAATCATGTCTCCTTAAATTCAATCTTTTTACTCAAAATTTATTTTATTTTACTATATAAATAGTAACATAAGTCCAAAAACAAGTTCTAAAGAACATGACCTACAATTTATAATTTGTTTATATTTATCCTTTATACTGATATCAGAAACATAGTTAAAGGACGTGATACGGATGAAAATTTTCCGAGTTTTTTTATTAAGCAGCATACTAGTCTTTATTTTTTCCGGCTGCCAAGAACAGGACGACCAATCAAATCAAACAACAAAGGAGAGTTTATCAATGAATACGGAGAAATCAACTGCCAAAGAAAGTGAAACAACAATTGAAGAGACTCAATCAACTACGCAAACAGAAAACAGTCAAGTGTTTCCAGCAGGATCTTTAATTCAAGCAGTTACAAATAACGACTATGACCAAGTTCAAATAATTCTTCAAGACAAAAGCTATGTTGTTGATGAAACAAATGCTCAAGGTGAAACGCCTCTTTTGATTGCCACACATGAGAATTATATTGAAATTGCTAAGCTCTTGATTGACGCAGATGCTGATATTAATCAACAAGATCAAATTTCTGATAGTCCCTATCTTTATGCTGGAGCCCAGGGAAAAACTGAGATTCTTGCATATATGTTGGAGAAACAAGTACCAGATCAACGAAAAGTAAACCGCTATGGTGGCAATGCTTTGATTCCCGCAGCAGAAAAAGGGCATCTTGAAAATGTTAAACTACTGTTAAATGATGGAAGGGTAGATATTAATCATCAGAATAATTTTGGTTATACTGCTTTGATCGAAGCTGTAGGTTTGAGAGATGGTTCAGAAATTTATCAGGAGATTATCAAAGTCTTGCTTAATGCGGGGGCAGAAAAAGATTTACGTGATAACACAGGTCGAACAGCGACAGATTACGCTAACCAATTAGGCTATGTTGAAATGGCTAAAATTTTGAATTCTTACAATTAAAATTGAAAACAACAATTTTTTCATTAAATATTAAAAGATTCTCCTTTTGTTCTTTGCATAAAGCACGTATAATAAAAAACAAAACAAACAGACAAACAAAGTGAGGCTTTTACATATGAAAAAATTTTTTGAAAGTTTACCTATCCATGATTACACAACAAAACTTTCAGTATCCATTGTTTACGCTATTTTAGCATCAGTTGCGATGAACTTCTTTTACCAACCAGGAAATATTTATTCCAGTGGGATTACTGGTCTGGCACAGATTCTTACTACATTGTCAACGAGAATTGTAGGTTTTAATATACCGGTTTCTGTTACACTATACGCTTTAAACATTCCTTTATTCTTTGTTGCATGGAAAAAAATTGGTAAAAAGTTCACTATTTTTACTTTTTTAACAGTAACCTTAACTTCCATATTTATGCAGATTGTACCACAAACAGTTATGTCTGATGATCCAATAATTTGTGCAATTTTCGGTGGAGCAGTAATGGGTTCAGGGATTGGCTTTGCTTTGAAAAACGGCTTGTCATCAGGTGGTTTAGATATTTTCAGTATCACTATTCGTAAGAAAACAGGTCGTTCTATCGGATCTATATCAATGTATTTTAATGGCTTGATTATTTTTGTAGCAGGCTATCTATTTGGATGGCAGTATATGTTTTATAGTGCGTTGTCAATTTTTGTAAGTGGTAAGGTAACAGATGCTGTTTATACGAAACAAAAGAAAATGCAGGTTATGATTATTACTAAAAATCCAGATGCGGTGATTAATGGGATTCAAAACAAAATGCGTCGTGGAATTACGATTATTCATGAAGCTGAAGGGGCTTATCGCCACGATAAACAAACACTTTTGTTAACAGTAGTGACTCGTTTCGAACTTCCATCGCTCGAAGCGGCTATGAAAGATGCTGACCCGTCAGCTTTTGTCAGTATATCTGATAATGTGAAAATCCTTGGACGATTTTATGAAGAGGATCTATAGATGTAAAAAATCCAGATTAATTCTGGATTTTTTTATTATATTAAATGTTTTTATGTAAAAAAGAAATTTTAACGATAATAAAATGAAAATAATCCTCGTTTTCGAGTCGTAAAAATGTACGGGAAATCTCACGCTTGGTATAATTTCAATATAATCTAGCTATTTTTAAATTGATTATAATATAGGGAGGTATGGAAATGGTGGCACGAAGAGAAGTTGCAAATGATCGTTTTTGGTTTGAGAAAAATAACGGAGAAGATTTCCCATTTTATGCAGGTCAACCGATCGCCTTATCTTGGGGAAAATGGCTTGCTTGGGTGATTATCACGATCGGGTCGTTTTTCGTATTTAGCGGTATGATTTTAAAACCGATCATCGATTTATTACATTTGAAAGAAAATTCCAATGTAGCTGCAGAGCATCCTTTTAGGGTAATGTTAATCACTTTTGGAATATTAGCAATTGTCTTTTTAATTATTTTTTTAACCTATTGGATAATTAGTGGACATCGCTGGAACGCTCTATTTAAGAAAATGAACTTTAAAGAGTTTGGATTTTCAGCGTTGTTAGGGATCATTGGAATGATTATTGTAGTACTTTATACTAGATTTATTTTGAACGATATTTTCCATATCAAAACGGTTGCTGATTCTGCAGTTCAGACAAATCATGCAGGTGCTGTGGGAATTCATCTTTCTAATTTCATTGAAATTGTTATTCAACTTATTGCGGAAGAAATGTGGGCAATTGTACCGTTTTTGTTTGTCCTAATGGTTTGTTATAAATCTTTTTCTATGAGTAGAAAGTCAAGTATTGTCATTGCTTGGCTAATATCTTCTCTAATTTTTGGTCTGTATCATATTCCATCATATGATGGAAACATAGCACAAGCAATCTTAGTAATTGGTGTTTCTCGTTTGTTCCTAACGTTCACTTACTTGCGTTATAAAAATATTTGGGCATCATATACAACTCATGTATTCTGGGATCTTATTCCGATTCTAGTTGCATTAATTCAAGGGTTTGCTGGTAAATAGTAGTGAAAAATAAAACCAATACGATTTTGATGGAAAACATCAATCTTTTATTGGTTTTATTTTTTTTAAGATTGAAGTTTATTTAATGTTTTCATTCTGTTCTGAATCAGTAATTGAATTATCTTGATCGTTGTATTTCCTCATTAAGTTCTTTAAATAGAAGTGCTAGAAGTACGAAAACTATATGATAAAATCTTGAAATTAGTACAGAAAAAGTATGATAATTAAAAATGCTAAGGCAGTAGATTAAGTTAGGTGAGGTGTTAGTTTCTAAATAGTAAAATATGTAGCTAAAAAAATAATCTCTTTTTCTTGAAAAGAAGAACAAAAACTGGTAAACTTACTTTGTAGGATTGAGGGACGCTTTTAAGACTGTTAATAGAATTTAACAAGGCAAAAGAGAACATCAATTTTATTTTTTTAAAGTTCATAGGTCGTTTTTAGTCTTACTTGGACATATTTAGACCAACGAAGGAGCGCATCATGCTGGATGAATTAAAAATGATTGAAGCTGTTGCTCCAGATTTGCTTGATATAATGCAGGAAAGGTTTCATATTCTTCGTAATATTTACTGGATGCAGCCTATTGGACGTCGAAGTCTATCTGATAGTATGGGAATTACAGAACGTGTCTTAAGAACTGAGACAGATTTTCTAAAAAACATACAGTTAATTCAGACTTCAAAAAGCGGAATGACACTAACTGAAAAAGGTTTGACTGTTTATCAAGGATTAGAAACAGTAATGAATCAATTACTTGGCATGCATCAGATCGAAAAAGAAATCAGTCAGTATTTTGGAATTAAGCGTTGTATCGTAGTTGCTGGCAATAGTGATAGTCAAGAAAAAGTACTTTATGAATTTGGGGATATATTGACCGATTCACTTGATTTGCTTTTACCTGAAGGAAATAATATTATTGCTGTAATGGGCGGTACCACAATGGCACTGACCGCAGAACACATGGGAACGTTGGAAACTGAGAAACGTCATAACTTATTTGTACCAGCAAGAGGCGGCATTGGCGAAGCAATGACTGCTCAAGCAAATTCAGTAAGTGCAGTAATGGCTACTAAGACCGGCGGACATCATCGGGCGTTATACGTACCGGAACAATTAAGTCGTGAGACATATAATTCTTTATTACAGGAACCATCCATTCAGGAAGTACTGACATTGATTGAACAATCTAATTGTGTTGTTCATAGCATTGGTCGTGCATTGCATATGGCGGCTAGACGTAAAATGTCTGATGACGAAATGGTCATGTTAAAGCAAAATAATGCTGTAGCAGAATCTTTCGGATACTTTTTTGATGAAGAAGGCGAAGTCGTTTACAAGATTCCTCGGATCGGACTTCAATTAAAGGATGTTCAAAAAATTCCCAATGTCGTTGCAATCGCAGGCGGTAAAACAAAGGCCAAGGCAATCCGCGCCTATATGAAAAATGCACCAAAACAAACGTGGCTCATCACTGATGAAGCTGCCGCAAATGAGATTTTAAAAGGGGCAACCCTTTAAAATAAAAAAATTTTTGATTTTCATAAGGAGGAAATCTTTAATGACAGTTAAAGTAGGTATTAATGGATTTGGACGTATCGGACGCTTAGCATTCCGTCGTATCCAAGATGTAGCAGGAATCGAAGTAGTAGCAATCAACGACTTAACAGATGCTAAAATGTTGGCTCACTTGTTAAAATATGACACAACTCAAGGACGTTTCAACGGAACTGTTGAAGTTCACGAAGGTTCTTTCAACGTAAACGGTAAAGAAGTTAAAGTTCTTGCTAACCGTAACCCAGAAGAATTACCATGGGGCGAATTAGGTGTAGATATCGTTCTTGAATGTACAGGATTCTTCACTTCAAAAGAAAAAGCTGAATTACACTTAAAAGCTGGTGCTAAACGTGTTGTTATCTCTGCTCCTGGTGGAAATGACGTACCAACAATCGTTTATAACACTAACCATGATATCTTAACAGGTAAAGAAACAGTTATCTCAGGTGCTTCATGTACTACTAACTGTTTAGCTCCTATGGCTAAAGCTTTACAAGATAACTTTGGTGTTGTTGAAGGTCTTATGACTACAATCCACGCTTACACAGGTGACCAAATGACTCTTGATGGACCTCACCCAGGTGGAGACTTCCGTCGTGCACGCGCTGCAGCAGAAAACATCGTTCCTAATACAACTGGTGCTGCTAAAGCAATCGGTCTAGTTATCCCTGAATTAAACGGTAAATTAGACGGAGCTGCTCAACGTGTTCCTGTAGCAACTGGTTCATTAACTGAATTAGTAACAGTTCTTGACAAAAACGTAACAGTTGAAGAAGTTAACGAAGTTATGGCTAAAGCAGCTAACGAATCTTACGGTTACAACACAGACGAAATCGTTTCTTCTGATATCGTAGGTATGACTTTCGGTTCATTATTCGACGCTACACAAACAAAAGTAATGACAGTTGGCGACAAACAATTAGTGAAAACTGTTGCTTGGTACGATAACGAAATGTCTTACACTGCACAATTAGTTCGTACTTTAGAGTACTTCGCTAACCTATAAGATATTCTTATAATTAGTGAAATTTGAACAACTGTGAAATATTAGGCGGGGAAGCAACGCGCTTCTCCGCTTTTTTTATGAAATACAGTAAATGAATTGAACAATTTAAAAAAGTTTCGTTAGAAACTATTGATTATTAAATTTTATTAGAATAGGAGTAACTTCTAATGGCTAAAAAGACTATCAAAGATGTTGACTTAAAAGACAAAAAAGTTCTAGTACGTGTGGACTTTAATGTTCCTTTAAAAGACGGCGTAATCACTAATGATAACCGTATTGTTGCGGCTCTTCCAACAATTAAATACGTTATCGAAAATGGCGGAAAAGCAATTCTATTTTCTCATTTAGGCCGTGTAAAAACAGAAGAAGATAAAGCTGGCAAATCTTTAAAACCAGTTGCTGAGCGTTTAGGTGAATTATTGGGTAAACCAGTAACTTTCGTACCTGAAACTCGTGGTTCTGAATTAGAAACAGCTGTAAACAATATGAAAGACGGCGATGTTTTAGTTTTTGAAAACACTCGTTTTGAAGATATTGATGGTAAAAAAGAAAGCGGCAATGACGCTGACCTTGGTAAATACTGGGCTTCATTAGGCGACGTATTTGTCAATGATGCATTTGGTACAGCTCACCGTGCACATGCTTCTAACGTTGGTATTGCATCAACTGGTATCCCAACTGTTGCAGGATTCTTAATGGATAAAGAAATCAAATTTATCGGTGAAGCAGTTGAAAGTCCAAAACGTCCATTTATCGCTATTTTAGGTGGAGCAAAAGTTTCAGATAAAATTGGTGTTATCGAAAATCTAATTTCTAAAGCAGATAAAATTCTTATCGGTGGAGGAATGACGTATACATTCTATAAAGCTAAAGGTATCGAAATCGGTAACTCACTTGTTGAAGAAGACAAAGTTGCTTTGGCAAAAGAATTAATCGAAAAAGCTGGAGACAAATTAGTTTTACCAATCGATTCAGTATGTGCCAACGAATTCAGTAACGATGTTGATACTGTTGTAACTGACGGCGAAGCTGTTCCAGAAGGATACATGGGCTTAGATATCGGTCCTAAATCTATTGAATTATTCACAAAAGAATTAGCTGGTGCTAAAACGGTTGTATGGAACGGACCAATGGGTGTATTCGAAATGAGTAACTTTGCTAAAGGGACTATCGGTGTTTGTGAAGCAATCGCTAACTTAGAAGATGCTACAACAATCATCGGTGGCGGTGACTCTGCAGCAGCAGCCATTCAATTAGGTTTTGCTGACAAATTTACACATATCTCAACAGGCGGCGGTGCAAGCTTAGAATTATTAGAAGGTAAAACATTACCTGGCTTGGCAGCAATCAACGATAAATAAATTGATAAAAAGATGTTTAAAAACAAAAGTTGTCTTTTGAACAATTTTTTAAATCAATACACAACATAAATAGAAAAGGAAGTGTTCTTTCATGCGTAAACCAATTATCGCTGGTAACTGGAAAATGAACAAAACCTTAGCAGAAGCTCAAAGCTTCGCTGAAGCAGTTAAAAACGCTGTTCCATCAAAAGACGTAGTTGATTCAGTAATCGGATCACCGGCTTTATTCTTAGCTCCATTAGCTTGGAACCTTAAAGATTCAGAAGTTCAATTATCTGCACAAAACTGCTACTGGGAAAATTCAGGAGCATTCACTGGTGAAAATTCACCAGCTGCTATTGCAGATTTAGGAATCGAATATGTTATTATCGGTCACTCTGAACGTCGTGAGTATTTCCACGAAACAGATGAAGATATCAACAAAAAAGCTAAAGCAATCTTTGCTAACAACATGACACCAATCTTCTGTTGTGGTGAATCTTTAGAAACTTATGAAACTGGTAAAACTGCTGAGTGGATTGAAGGTCAAATCACAAATGGTTTAGTTGGTTTATCTAACGAGCAAGTATCTTCTATGGTTATCGCTTATGAACCAATCTGGGCAATTGGAACTGGTAAATCAGCTGATGCTAACATTGCTGATGAAATTTGCGGCGTTGTTCGTTCAACAGTCGAAAAATTATACGGTAAAGAAGTTTCAGAAGCTGTACGTATCCAATACGGCGGTTCTGTAAAACCTGAAAATATTGCTGAATATATGGCAAAAGAAAACGTTGATGGTGCTTTAGTCGGCGGAGCAAGCCTTGAAGCTGAGTCATTCTTAGCATTGTTAGCAGCTGTTAAATAAGACACGCTTATAACAATATACGCAATAAAAAGAAGAATCATCGAATATTCTATGAATTATGCAAAAAATGTTTGCATAGGACGCGTTTATTCACTACAATCATAATTAAGGGAAATCGAATCCCCTTAGTATAAAACAAACTCAAAGGAGAGACAAAACATGTCAATTATTACTGATGTTTATGCACGCGAAGTCTTAGACTCACGCGGTAACCCAACAATCGAAGTAGAAGTATACACAGAAAGCGGAGCTTTTGGCCGTGGAATGGTTCCATCTGGAGCTTCAACTGGTGAATACGAAGCGGTTGAATTACGTGATGGCGACAAATCTCGTTACTTAGGTAAAGGGGTTGTTAAAGCAGTTGACAACGTTAATAACATCATCGCTGAAGCAATCATTGGCTACGATGTACGTGACCAAATGGCGATTGATAAAGCAATGATCGATTTAGATGGAACTCCTAACAAAGGTAAATTAGGCGCAAACGCTATTCTTGGTGTTTCAATCGCTGTAGCTCGTGCTGCTGCTGATTACCTAGAAGTTCCTTTATACCACTACTTAGGCGGATTCAATACAAAAGTATTGCCAACTCCAATGATGAACATCATCAATGGTGGATCTCATGCTGACAACAGTATCGACTTCCAAGAATTCATGATCATGCCTGTAGGCGCACCTACATTCAAAGAAGCTTTACGCTACGGTGCTGAAGTATTCCACGCATTAGCTGGAATCTTAAAAGCTCGCGGTTTAGCTACTTCAGTTGGTGACGAAGGTGGTTTCGCTCCTAACTTAGGTTCTAACGAAGAAGGCTTTGAAGTAATTATCGAAGCAATCGAAAAAGCTGGCTATGTACCTGGTAAAGATATCGTTCTTGCTATGGATGCTGCTTCTTCAGAATTCTACGATAAAGAAAAAGGTGTTTACGTTTTAGCTGATTCAGGCGAAGGCGAAAAAACTACTGAAGAAATGATCGCATTCTACGAAGAATTATGTGCGAAATACCCAATCATCTCAATCGAAGATGGATTAGATGAAAATGACTGGGATGGTTTCAAAAAATTAACTGTTGCTTTAGGCGACAAAGTTCAATTAGTTGGTGACGATTTATTCGTTACAAACACAACTAAATTAGCTGAAGGTATTGAAAAAGGTATTGCTAACTCAATCCTTATCAAAGTTAACCAAATCGGTACTTTAACTGAAACATTCGAAGCTATCGAAATGGCTAAAGAAGCTGGCTATACTGCAGTTGTATCTCACCGTTCTGGTGAAACAGAAGATTCAACAATCTCTGATATCGCTGTTGCAACTAACGCTGGTCAAATCAAAACAGGTTCATTAAGCCGTACTGACCGTATTGCTAAATACAACCAATTATTAAGAATTGAAGACCAATTAGGCGAAGTTGCTGAATACAAAGGTTTGAAATCTTTCTACAACTTAAAAAACAAATAATTTAGTTGAATATAAAGCAAAAAGGGACAACTGATCTCTTGATCTTTTCTCCTTATACTCAAACGTGAATTCCTCTTGTGAAAGCAAGAGGAATTTTTTTATTTTACGAACATTGCTTCTATTATTCAAAAGAAAAAATCGGTGCTATACTAAAAAGAAAACGAGGAGGATGCACAATGAATCAATCAGATCTCCAAACTATCATGAAAAAACAACGAATTTTTTTCAATACCAATCAAACAAAATCTATTTCTTTTAGAAAAGAGCAACTTGAGCAATTATTAAAAAATGTAAAAAAACATGAAGAAGATTTCTATTGGGCGTTTGAAAAAGATTTAAAAAAACCTAAAGCAGAAGTTTATGCGACAGAGTTTGGGTTAGTTGTATCAGCTATTAAAGATATGCTTAAAAATCTCGATAAATGGACAAAACCTGCTAATAAACCTAGAGCTGTTTCATCTTTATTAAATAAAAATACTGTCTTTTTAGAGCCGTTTGGAACAGTTTATATTATTGGTCCTTTTAATTATCCTCTTCAATTGACATTAGTTCCGCTAATTGGTGCACTAGCTGCTGGAAATTGTGCGATTGTAAAACCTTCATCAAGAACACCAAATGTTGCTGCAGTAATAGGAACAATCCTTGGTGAAACTTTCGATGAAAAATACGTTAAAGTTCTCTCGCCTAATTCTATTGATAACGCTGCGGTCTTGAAAGAACGTATGGATTTTATCTTCTTCACAGGAAGTACGACCGTTGGTAAAATTGTAATGGAAGCTGCTTCTAAAAACTTAACGCCAGTTGTTTTAGAACTGGGTGGTAAGAGCCCTGCGATTGTTACGGCACAAGCAGATATCGAATTGGCTGCGGAACGGATTATTTGGAGTAAATTGCTGAATACCGGACAAACTTGTATTGCAACTGATTATGTTCTAGTCGATGAAAAAGTTAAAAGCCAATTGTTAGCTGCCTTAAAAGAAAAAATTACTGAATTTTATGGAAAAGATATTCAAAATAACTCTGATTATGGTCGAATCGTCCAAGGTCCTGCTATAGAAAGACTAGTTCAGTTAATTGAAGAAAACCGTCAATCAGTGATTTATGGCGGTGAGTACGAGACTAAAACAAGGTTTATTACACCAACATTGTTTGATATCGAATTGAATCGTGAAAGTAGTTTAATGCAAGAAGAAATATTTGGTCCACTGTTGCCAATCTGTACGTACAATAATTTGGAAGAGGCAATTTCATTTATTAAAGCTGGTGAGAAACCATTAGCACTATACTTATTTTCTGACGATAGAGAGGTTCAAAAACAGATTTTACGTGAAGTCTCTTTTGGTGGCGGTGGTATTAATCAAACAATTTTACATGTTGCGAATGATGATTTGCCTTTTGGCGGTGTAGGCGCTTCAGGAATGGGCAATTATCATGGGAAATACAGTATTGAAACATTCTCCCATAAAAAATCAATCGTTTATGGTCGAAAAGATTCTATGGCTAAACTGGTTTATCCACCGTATGATCAGAAAAAATTTGATTGGTTAAAACGTTTATTATAATTAAATCGTGGATGCTTTCGTTCAACTATTTATTTGGATGCAGCGTGTGGAGAAAATCAGATTTTTGGTTTGTTTACACGCTTCTTTTCTCAATAAATGAAGATATCTCAAATAAAGAGTGACTTTAAACGCATATGTTTTTTTCAAAAACAATATATTTGCTATACTGATTATAACAAATTGAAAGGAGGACATTTTATGAAAACAACAGCTGAATTGAAAAGTGAAGCTAAAGGAATCCTGCGTGGACGCTGGAAAGATAGTGTATTAATGTGTTTGGTACCAACATTGGTTGCAATTGCAATTGGACTGCTTTTATTTTTCTTATTGTTATTACCTGCTATTACATTTTTACAAAATAACTCTGATATAATGAACAGTACTGCAAGCTATGACGGAAATTCAGGCGGTGGCAGCGGCGGTTTTGTCGGAGGAATCATTGGGGCTTTGTTTAGTGTAGGTATTTCTTGGACATTTCTTGATCTATTAAGAGGTAAAAGACAAGAAATTCGCCCATTTTCAGATGCGTTTCGCGGTTTTGCAGGTCCAGTTATTTTAGCTGTAATCTGTATTTACTTACTAATGACTATTTTCATTTCTTTATGGTTATTATTATTAGTTATCCCAGGGATTATCAAGGGATATTCTTATTCACAAGCATATTTTATTTTTTATGATGAATTCGAAGAAACTGGGCAACGACCTGGTTTTCTAAGTTGTATCACTCAGAGTAGACATTTGATGAAAGGTCACAAAGGGCATTTGTTCGTATTGGACTTAAGCTTCATTGGCTGGCATATCTTAGCACTTTTAACATTCGGGATTGGCTATTTATGGCTAACACCATATATTAGTGCTACTAAAGCAGCCTTTTATGAAAATTTACCTAAAGCAACGACTGTTTAAAAAAATCAAAAGCTGGAATGTAATTCTTTAATTAGAGTTATGTCCCAGTTTTTTTGTATGTTCTAAAAGGAATTCAATTGTTTATAATTTGTTTATTTTCTTGTTAGCCTCTGTTTAGAATTACTCCTTATACTAAAGATAACAATAATTAATTAAGGAGTGACAAAATATTATGAGTAAAAAAATGATGATTGTAGGAGTTACTAGTTTAGCTATCCTACTAGCAGGTTGTGGAGCAGAGGCTGAAGAAAGTGTTAGTACAAAGGATAATAGTACACCAGAGACGGAACAACTAACTGATAAAAAGCAAACAACAAAAGGAGATAAGCTTACTAAAATTTTAGGTGAAAGCAATTGGCAAGGTACAAAAGTTTATGACAAGGATCATAATGATTTAACAAAAGAAAATGAAAACTTTATTGGATTAGCGAAATATGAAGCTGAAACAGGTAGATATGAGTTTTTTAATGCACAAACAGGTGAAAGTCGCGGTGATTTAGGAACATTCTTCATTACCAATGATGGAGCAAAAAGAATTCTAATTTCAGAAACAATGAATTACCAAGCTGTAGTAGATATAACAGAATTAACAAATGATAAGTTCACTTATAAAAGAATGGGAAAAGCTAAGGACGGTAACGAAGTAGAGGTATTTGTAGAACATATTCCTTATAAAGAAAAAGAATTAACCTTTACAGAACCAGAAAAAGATTTAAATACAACGACTGGTAAAATTGATACGAAAAAAAGCGGCGCTGAAATCTTAAGTAAAACACTTTGGAATGGTACTAAAGTTCTTGATGAAAAGGGAAATGATGTAACAGAGTATAACGCAAATTTTATTAGTTTAGCTAAATTTGATGCAATGAATAACAAATACGAATTCTTTAATCTAGAAACAGGAGAAAGTCGTGGTGATTTTGGTTACTTTGATGTTTTAGATCATAATAAAATTCGTGCTCATGTCTCAATTGGAGAGAATAAGTATGGTGCAGCCTTGGAATTAACCGAATTAGATGCTAAAAAATTTACTTACAAACGGATGGGGAAAGACCAATCTGGGCAAGAAATTTCAATTTTTGTCGAACATGAACCATATAAAGGTAACTTCAAACCTGACTTTACCTTCTAAAAAGTAGTTTACTAAAAAAATAAAAGGGCAGATACGTTGATTAAACTAGGTTTTTCCGCTATAAATGAAACAAAGGAGAAATAATTATGACGATAAAAAAAAGATTTCTTATTTCATATATTGGCGGTATAGCTATCGCGTGTCTGTCTTTAATTTCGATTATTTGTATTGTACTTTATGTGACAACTGGAAAAATTCCAAGTCCGGGATCATTATATCGAACATTTACACAGCAACGTTCACTTAGTCCAGAAGAAGAGTTAGCTTATATTAAGCTAAGGAACATAGCAAAAAGCAATCCAGATCAGCTACTTGATCCCAAAGGTGAGTTAGCAGAAACGATTCAGCAATTTGAAACTGAATCTTTAGGAATTGTTGTTCGTAAACAAGAAGAAATCACTTATTTTTCTCAAGATTTAGTCGAAAAATCCCTCGTTGTACATTTTCCAAAATTCGATGAGAATAACTTAGAAACACGAGGAACGATTGATAATGCTGGACGATTATATCGCTATATGAAATTTGATTTTCATTTTAGTGACCAAGTTCCTGGCACTTTATTGGTTTTAAAACAAGAAAACAATATTCTGGAATTTATGACAAAGTGGGGAATTTTGATTATCGTTGCTATTTTGTTTCTGTCCGTCAGTGCAGTTTTGTTTTTAAATTATATTCTGAGGAAAACGGTGATTTATCCTTTGGAAGATTTAGGAACAGGGATGGCGGAGATTCGGAAAGGTCATTTAGAAGTTGTGGTACCACACCGCACAGATCAAGCAGCTCTAGAAGTAAAACAGTTAACGGATGATTTTGAAAAAATGCGAAGTGCCTTAATTCAATTTACAGAAGAACAGGAAAAATTAGAAAACAACCGCAAGGAATTAGTGGCAAGCATTTCCCATGATTTAAAAACGCCGATTACATCTATTATCGGTTATGTTGAAGGGTTGCTTGATGGAGTTGCTGACTCGCCGGAAAAACAAGCTAAATATTTAGAAACGATCCATTCCAAAGCCTTATCACTGAACGATTTAATTGAAGAACTATTTTTGTATTCGAAGTTGGATGCAGATGCAGTGCCTTTCCATTTTGAACAAATCCATTTAACTGAATTTTTAAAACATAGAATTGAAGAGTTCTCTTTACAAGATCAAACAGTTGCTATTCATTTAATTTCACCTGAACTATTGGACTCCTACATTTGGGCGGACCGTTTACAATTAAATCGAGTATTTATTAACTTGATTGAAAATAGCTTGAAATTTAAAGCTGTTGACCGTCCGTTGATAATTGAGCTTTCTATCGTGGAAAATGCTGATACGGTAGCTGTTTCGGTTACGGACAATGGACAAGGAATTCCTAAAGAGCAGCTACCATTTGTCTTTGATCATTTTTATCGAGGTGAAAAAGAACGGTCAACTCAAACTGGAGGTAGCGGATTAGGTTTAGCAATTGTGAAACAGATTATTGAACGACATGAAGGTAAAGTGCAGATTGAAAGTCAGTACACTAAAGGGACAACAGTTACAATTATCTTGAACAAAGTTAAAGGGGGAACATTAGATGCAAACTGAAAACGCACATGTTTTATTGATTGAAGATGATACCAGTATTGCTGAGTTACAAAAAGATTATTTGGAAATTAACCAAATGACCGCTGAAATTGCTAGTGATGGTTTAGAAGGTCTAAACCGAGCACTGAACGAACCCTTTGACTTAATTGTGATTGATATTATGCTGCCCTCAATGGATGGCTTTGAAATCTGCCGCCGTATTAGAGAAAAGAAAAATATTCCTTTGATGATTGTTTCCGCTAAAAAAGAAGATATTGATAAGGTTAGAGGTCTAGGTTTAGGTGCAGATGACTATTTAACCAAACCGTTTAGTCCGAGTGAATTAGTTGCCCGTGTCCAGGCACACATTAAACGCTATCAAATGTTGACAGGTTCCGATCAGTCTAACGATAAGATTGAAAAAGGAGCAATCATGATTGATAAAAGTGCCCGCAGAGTTTTTGTTTTAGGTCAGGAAATTATTTTTACAACCAAAGAATTTGATTTATTATTATTTTTTATTGAACATCCTAATCGTGTTTGGATGAAAGAACAATTATTTCGTCAAGTTTGGGAAATGGATGAGCTGGATAGCGATATTTATACTGTTGTTGTACATGTCGGTCGAATTAGAGAAAAACTGAAAAAAGCGAAGCTGTCAGAAATTCCGATTGAAACGATTTGGGGCAGCGGTTATCGTTTTAATACGTAAATAGAAAATTTAAGGAGCATTTTTATGAAAAGAAGCAACATACTTGTCGGCCTATTTTTGGTTAGTTTGGTTGCTTTAGCAGCTTGTAAACCAGATCAAAAAGTCACGAAGGAAGCAACAGAACATTCATCTAGGGCACCAATTTTTAATCCAGCTACTTCAGAAACAACGGCGGCTTCAACGATAAATGAAGCTGAACCAAAGCAGGCAAATGAGCTAACGTTTGAAGAGACTTCTTATAATTATGATGTTGTGACTGGAGCTACTCAAACGACTTTTGGTTCTAATCCAAAACCCCTTTATACATACGAGGAAAAATTAACCAAAATGTTTTGGTCAAATCAACCGCCGTTAGGATTGATGGAAGGGAATTATTTTACCAACGAAGGCTATTTTGATGTTGGAAATAAAGGAATTGTAGAAATTGTTACGGATACGGATGGTAAGATTATTAATGTGGAGTTTAATGAGTTTGGAGCAGAAAATTATTATGAATCAAAATACGCTGGTGCGAATAAACGACTTTCTGATTATGCTTTTTTCCAAGCACAAAATCCCAGAACAGATACAACTTTAGTGACTGTGGTGAATGGTATCACTTTTGTAGAAAAACAAATGCGTGAAGAAAATCGTGTTGATGGAAATTTTGAGACAGTGAAAGGTTCGTCAACGACTGCTAGAGAAGGCTTAATGGCAATTGCAGCTGAGTTATCAGATCAAATACGTGAACCCTCAAATACTAAGTATATTGGCTATGCAGAAGATTTAGGTAATGGCTTAATTGGTCGCATCCAATTGACTGTAACGAATGGGAAAATTGAAACAGCTCGCTACGATGAATACTTTGCCGACCAGCCGGATAAAATCAGTGATAATCAATTAAAGGAATACTATCGTCAATCAAAATATTATTCTCTAAACTATAATCAAGCAACAAACAATGATTTTATTCAATTTTCCGATGCGCTAACTAAAATGATTGTGGATAACCAAAGCTTAACGATTGAAAATAACGAACTAACAAAACATCCATCTTTCCCAACCTATCAACGACTAATCGAACATATTCAACTATAAAGAGCTTTTTCATCAAAATAGAATTTTGACACAATTTCGCCATATTTTACTTTTATAATTTAATCAAACGATTTAGTTAGGAGAGAGAGTATGAGTCATTGTTCAAATTTTATTAATAGAGGTGGTAGCGGAATGATGGGCGGTGGAATGTTTGGAATGGGTTTTCTATGGTGGATTGTAATTGCTCTAGCTATTGTCGGTGTTGTTTATATAATGAGAAATAGTACAACCAAACAAGGAATAAGAAATAATAGCCCTGAACGAAATACTGACCAACTTCCTTCAGCCTTGGAAATTTTAGATCAAGAATTTGCTAAAGGAAATTTGACTGAAGAAGAATATTTGAATAAAAAAGAACTGTTAATGAAATAAAGCGAAAAAGTCGAGAACCTAGAACGCATTTTGTTCTAAGGCTCGATTTTTTTATTTATTCCTCTTGGCAGAATAGAATCTTAACGGTACACTTATTTTATAAAGGTAAAGAGGAGAAATGTGATGATAGTTAGTGTAATTGTTTTGGTTGTATTTGTATTATGTGTAGTATTAATTGATAAAAAAATGCAGACGAAAAGTAATTCTGAACCTCAAAAAAAAGTACCAACAAAGTCATTGACGTTGGATGAAAAAATAAATTTAGAGAAAACAGAAATTATTCAACAATTGGTTTCAGTAATTGCTCAAATTGAACAAAAGTCTATTAATGAAGTTAAAGCAATTATAGAACAAGTGAAATCAGATGAAAAGGTTCCTGATAAATAAGAAAGCGGAAAAGTTTAACGGGATCTAAATTAATTGTATAATGATAGGAAACAATAAATTAAAAAAATGAAGGAATGAAACTAATGGAAGCGAAAAAACCGAAAATTTTTACAATGTCTTTTGCCAGTGTTTATCCATTATATATTCAAAAAGCTGAAAAAAAAGGACGTACTAAAGCCGAAGTTGATGAAATTATTTTTTGGCTGACAGGATATGATGAATCATCTTTACAAAAACAGCTTGATCAAAAGGTCGATTTTGAAACTTTTTTTGAACAAGCACCTCAATTAAACAGCAATGTATCATTGATTACTGGCGTAATTTGCGGCTATCGTGTAGAAGAAATAGAAGATGAGCTAATGCAAAAAATTCGCTATCTGGACAAACTAGTAGACGAATTAGCTAAAGGAAAATCTATGGAGAAAATCTTAAGAAAATAGCGAGTAAAAATTGAGAGGATTGGGAATTGTTGAACGTAGAAATTAGGCCATGTACTGAAAAAGATTTAGATCTATTACAAAAAATTAGTATTGAGACTTATACAGATACATTCGGCGCACATAATACAGCTGAAAATCTTCACGCATATTTAACCGAAGCCTATGCACCGGACAAATTAAAACGAGAGTTGCTAAATCCAGAGTCACACTTTTTCTTTTTGTATGTTGACGAGCAACTTGCAGGTTACCTTAAAGTAAATACAGGTGCAGCACAAACCGAAGATAAAATAGCTAATGCGTTAGAAGTTGAACGGATTTATGTAGACAAAGCTTTTAAGCGAATGGGTTTAGGCAAACGTCTCATCGAAAAAGCACTATCGTTAGCAAATGAATATCAAGTCGAAAATGTGTGGCTTGGTGTTTGGGAATATAATGAAAATGCCCGTAAATTTTATGAAACGCTAGGATTTGTTTATACTGATTCGCATTCATTTTTTATGGGAGACGATGAACAAACGGATTTGATTGTAGTGAAGTCATTGACTGAAAATTAATATTAACCAAAAAACAAGTTAATTAGCTTGTTTTTTTTTCTTTAAGTTTGGTATTTTGTTCTAAAAGGTTTTAACTTATGTTACTATAAATATAGTTGAGAAAAAAGGATAAAAGGAGTAATCAATGGAAATAGCAAATAATGTACTCGAAACGTTTGGTTTAAATTCAGGCGGAAAGAATAAAATAAATACAGAACGAATTTCAGTAAAGAAGAACGTTATTACCTTAGATGAACGGACATTGCAGATTAGTAATGTTTCTCAGATCTACGTAGCAGAACCAGCTTCCAAAATACCAGTTATTGCTATCATATTATTTTTTGTGTTTGTAGGTTTCTATTTTATGGGAAGCATCTTTGCTTTTTTTAGTTTGTTGGGAATGGTCTTTGCGGGTTTTTATATTTATTTAGTGATTATGGATAATTTAACCAAAGGATATTTTATTTATCTTAATTTAAATTCAGGATTTACTTATCTAATCCGTTGTCAAAATAGACAATTTGCAGAAGAAGTACGAGAGGTAATCGAAAACTGTATCAATGATATCTATCATAAACAAGACGTCACGATAAATATGAATCAAGAAGTAATTAAAATAGGTCAGCAGATTGTAACTATCGATCAAAGTACTAACATTAACGATAGCACAGTAGTTTCTGGCGATCATAATGAGGTGAAAAAATGAAAATAACAGGAAATGACTTTAGCAATATTAATCATTCAACAGTAGTTATTGGGAATAATAATAAAGTCACTCATGGGGGAAATGAGGAGATTGACTGGGATAAATTTTCTGCTGAAATCATAAATATTTTAGCAAAATTACCACAAGTGAGTGAAGAGTTTCAAGTATGTTCTAAACTGTTAATGGAATCTTCTTCAAAAGATCAGAATAAAGTAACGACATTTTTGAAGAAATATGCTCCGCAATTTACTTCGGATGTGTTTAGTAACTGTGCCAGTACCTTTCTTTCGGATGTTGTAAAGAAATTAATGATGGGGATGTAAGGTGATTTCAACAAAGGTAATTTGGTACGAATTCAAGGTGAAAAATAAATCATTAAAAGATTCGTACCAAAATTTATTGGAAAAAGAATAATTCAAAACTGTTTTACAAGTTTTTGTAATCATTGGTTTATTTTTAATGAAATAAGCTTATTTTTTGCTGTCTTACTTTATTTGAGTGAGTGGATTGAAATTGTTTAGGCTGTTTGGGTATTTTCTGTGGTTTATTTTCCTATTCCGTTTTAGTATAAGAGCGGGACTTCTTCATTCTTTTTTTGAGATTACTAATTTTAAAAATCTCTAACATTTTATCTACATTACGGGGTATAATAAAAAGAAATAGATAAACGGCATTAAACAGATTGTTTATGTAGCTAAAAGGAGAATAAATATGATTCGAAGTGAGTTAAAGAAAACAGCGCAGCGTTATTTACATGGGAATTATGGAAACTGGAGTTGGATCGTGTTGCTACCTGCTATTGCATTGTTTTGTTATTTCTTTTTTGTAATTTTCCTATCTTCATTGTCAGCTAGTGTGATGCAGCAACCAGATTCGTTATCTTTGTATGACGATTACTCTGGAAGTGCAAATCAAGCGATTATTGATTATCAACAAGGCTACGAAGATGGCTATATCGAAGGATATAATGAAGGTTACGATGATGGTTTGTTTGAAGATGATACTTATGATGATGAGTTTGAATACGAAGAAAAAAATCTTCATTCTCCAGTGACTACAACTAATATGATGCCCCTACAGAATTCATCTCGGTCAGTTAATTACAGACATACGAGTAGTGCAACTGGAATTATTGCTAGTTTCTTTTTATTCATTTTAGGAGTGGCGGCAATGGCGGTTGCGATTTTGTATCGAGGAATTATTCAATGGGCAGCTATTGATAATGTTGAAGAACGCTCGTTTAGTTTAAAAACAGTTCTCATTGATTTTATCAAAGTGAATGGGAAACGTACGGTGGTTGCGAACTTGTTAGTTACTCTGTATACGTTTCTTTGGTCGTTATTGTTCGTTATTCCCGGAGTTATTAAGCAATTATCTTACAGCATGACAAATTACTTACTTAAAAAAGACCCTAATTTAACTGCTAAAGAGGCGATTGCGCTTAGTCAAGAATTGATGCGTGGGTATAAACTTGAATATCTAATTTTTTCATATTCGTTTATTCTTTGGCAATTTGCAATGACATTTAGTTTTGGCTTAGCAGGTGTATATGTGATCCCTTATGCTGGTGTATCTGAAGCTTTATTTTTCGATCAAATAATTGCGGATAAACATCATTTATTTTCAGAAGAAAAAGAAGCAGGATTTGCTGATTTTTAAATAATAAAAGCGATTAGTAATTTAGTAATTCAAAAAAGAGGCTGCTTTTTTTAGCCGTTTATTCGGATCTAGTGAGTGAAACAAAACTGATTTTTAGTTTTGTTCACTCACTTTTTGTTTGGTATAATACGACCGCTTTTTTTATTTTTCTTCGTTACTATAACTCCTGACTGGTCCGAATTGCGTAGGAATCCAGTAAAATCCTAGCCATCACTGAAAGAGGCAATCGCGATCGTACTTCGTACTCGGGAAAATAAGAACCTTCTGATTTAAAACCAGTAAAAACAATTTCAGATAAATGTGCTAAAGGACTACTGGAATTAGCAGTTAATGTAATCGTGCTGACTTCATTTTTTAAACAATTATTGACAGCAGTCACAAGTTCTGGTGTCTCCCCATTTAGTGAAACTAAAAGAACGATGTCTTTTTTATCAATCTTCTTACTGATACTAGTAATAATATTAGGGTCAGCATGCATTTCGCAATATTTCCCCAAAAGTTGAAATTTCACGGTCATCTCCTGAGCGATCAATTCCGAAAAACCTCGAGCGAAAATAACGATTTTATTTGCTGCTTTTATTTTTTGAATGGCATCTTCAATGCTGCCACTGTCTAATTTATTAATCGTACGAATAACCTCTTGCTCATTTTTCAAAATAGCCCGTTTAATTTCGCCATCGATTTTTTCCACACCTGCAAAGTTAACCGAAGTATTCGACTGATCTTTTAAATGATGCTTAAAGGAAGTGAATCCCTCATACCCTTTCTTTTTCATGGCGCGGACAATTGTCGCAGTTGAAACATTCGCTTCTTCACTAAGTTTAACAATCGAATAATGAGGAATGTCACCAAGATGTTTATCAATAAAGGACCACAAATATTTTTCAGACTCACTTAATGGTTTTTCCATGATGAATATTCCGCCTCTCTATTTTTCTAAATCATAGCATTTCTCTAAGGCAGAAACAAAGGTTGTATCAATTTACTTTTGATTATCAGAATTATGAAAACATTTACATAGAAAAATAGTCGATAATAGAATTGTAAGGAAAGGGGCGACGAACATGGCAAATGTCTATACCTGTACAATGAATTTAGCCATCGATCTATTTATTGAAACAAATACGCTAAAACCCAACGTAGTTAATCGAACGCTGGATGACGATATTCAGGCAAATGGCAAAGGTGTTAATGTTTCATTGATTTTAAAAAAATTGCATACAGATAGTACGGCATTAGGATTTAGTGGTGGTTTTACTGGAAAATACATTGAAACTTTTTTACATGAAAATGAAATTGCAACAAACTTTATCACTGTTTCAGGGAATACCCGCATTAATGTCTTTACCCAGGTGCTTCAAGAAAAAAATGAATATAAGTTAGTCAACAAAGGACCGGAAATTTCTCAAGAACAAATTGACGCATTATTAAATGTCATAAAAAGAATTGAAACAGGAGCTTTTCTTTGCGTCTCAGGAAGTTTACCACAAGGAATTGATGAAAGAATTTTAGTTGAAATTAGTAAAATTGCGAACGAAAAACAATTTCATTTAATACTAGATAGTAGTTATCAAAGTGTGTTGGATTGTTTAAATTATCAGCCGTATTTACTGAAACCAAATGAAGAAGAGTTAGCCTCATGGTTTGGGAAAAAAGAAATCTCATTAGATGAGAGTCCGCTTTATTTGGACCGATTAATTGCTTTAGGTGCGCAACGAGTTTTATTATCATTTGGTAGTCAAGGTTGTATTTACGCTGATAAATCAACTTTATTATATGGTAACGCTCCTAAAGGTGAAGTAGTCAATACCGCATGCGCGGGTGATACGTTATTAGGGACATTTATTCACGGATTAATTGCTAAGAAATCATTAGAAACCTGCTTAAGAAAAAGCATTGCTGCGGGAAGTTCAACTGCATTTAGAAAAGGATTAACCGATTTTAGTGATAGTGAAACATTGGAAAAACAAATTGTCATTACCCCATTAGAAAGGAAGAACTAACATGGCAAAATATCAAATTATTGCAGCAACAGGATGTCCGACAGGAATTGCACACACGTACATGGCGCAAGAAGCATTAGAGCAAGCAGCAAAGGAAAAAAATATTACTATCAAAGTTGAAACCCACGGACAAATTGGTGTGGAAAATGAGTTAACAAAAGAAGAAATTCAAGCAGCCGATGCAGTAATTATTGCGGCAGATAAAGATGTTCATGCAGAACGCTTTGCAGGAAAAAGAGTGATTGAAGTTCCCGTTAGTAAAGGGATTAAAGAAGCAAGTCAATTAATAGATGATGCGTTAGCAGGGAAAGGAAAAATTATAGGCGGTACAAAGGAAATCAACGTTGATGCATTAGAAGAAAAAGAAAGTGAAACTAAAGGAATTGGTCATAGCATTTATAAAAATTTAATGAACGGTGTTTCTCATATGTTGCCATTTGTTGTCAGTGGCGGAGTTTTGATAGCGATCTCATTTTTGTGGGGAATTTATTCAGCTGATCCTGAAAGTGTTCAGTTTAATCAGTTTGCTGCTACGTTAAAAGAAATTGGCGGTTTGGCAATGGGGATGATGGTTCCAATTCTTTCCGCGTATATTGCTGAAGGAATTGCCAAACGTCCTGGCTTAGCCGTTGGTTTTGTTGGTGGATTAGTCGCTAGTAACGGCGGAACAGGTTTTTTAGGTGGAATTGTATCAGGTTTTCTAGCAGGATATGTTGTACTTGGATTAGGTTATATGTTCAAAATTTTACCAAAATCGTTAGATGGTTTGAAAGCAATTTTCCTATATCCAGTTTTAGGAGTAGCTGTCACAGGTTTGATTATGTATGTCATATCTGATCCAATGTCTTCAATCAATGAAGGGATGATGAGTTTTCTAGCTGGTTTTGAAAATTCAAGTCCATTAGTTTTAGGGATTATTGTGGGATGTATGTGTGCTTTTGATATGGGAGGACCAGTTAATAAAGCGGCATATGTAACAGGAACAGCTCTTTTAGCACAAGGAAATACAAGCTTTATGGCAGGTGTTTCAGCGGCCTGTATTGCCCCACCATTGATTACAGGATTTGCCGTTTTATTTTTCAGAAAATATTTTGACACAAATGAACAAAATGCTGGTTTGGTTAATTTTATTTTAGGCTCTACTCATATTACGGAAGGAGCAATTCCCTTTGCTGCAAAAGATCCGTTAAGGGTTTTACCAACCATGATGTTAGGTTCATCAATTGCGGCGGTTTTAACATACTTGTTTAAAGTTCAAGTGCCAGCTCCTCATGGCGGTTTCTTAGTATTGCCAGTGGTTACCCATGGTTTGTTATGGGTACTTGCGATTTTAGCAGGATCTATCGTGGGTGGTTTTATCTTAGGGATAATCCAAAAGCAAAGAGTAGAAAAAATAGAGAAAACAATAGCTTAGATCATGAAAAGAGGAATTTGTATGAGCTTAATAAATAGCAATCATGTTTTTATTGATAAAGAAATCGAAACGAAAATAGCGGCACTTGAATTTTTAGTAGCTGCAGCACAGAGCTTGCAAGTAACAACCGATTCTAAAAAAGTTTTTGCTAGTTTTCAAGCAAGGGAAGCAGAAGGAAGCACAGGAATGATGGACGGCTTTGCGATTCCTCATGCGAAAAGTCCGGCAATTAAAGAAGCGAGTATTCTGATTGTTAAAACTAAAAAAGGGATTGAATGGGATAGCTTAGATGGTCAACCAATAAAAATTATCATTGCTCTTTTAATTCCAGAAACAGAAGCTGGTACAACCCATTTAAAACTACTATCAAAAATAGCTCGCTTATTAATGAAAAGTGAATTTAAAGAACAACTTGAACGTCAGCAAACAGCAGAAGAATTAGCTGATTATGTAAATCAGAAACTAACGGAGGAATAGAAAAATATGAAGAAACTATCTGAAAAAAAACGAGCAGCACTAAAACAATTAAGTAATGAAAATGGCGTAATCGCGGCACTCGCAATCGATCAACGTGGTTCCCTAAAAAAAATGATCGCCAAAGAAAGTATAGGAGAAGTTACAGCAGATGAGGTCATTTCTTTTAAGGAAATCGTTTCTCGTGAGTTAACACCGTATGCTTCTGCGATTCTTTTAGACCCAGAATATGGACTATCCGCAGCAAAAGTCAGAGATAGCTCAGCTGGTTTACTGATTGCTTATGAAAAGACTGGTTATGACGCTAATGAACCGGGACGTTTGCCCGATTTACTAAAAGATTGGTCAGTTAAACGAATCAAAGAAACGGGTGCAGATGCTGTCAAATTTTTACTTTACTATGATATAGATGAAAGCGAAGAAATTAATGAACAAAAGCATATTTTTATTGAGCGGATCGGATCAGAATGTGAAGCAGAAGAATTACCTTTTTTCTTAGAACTGGTTTCCTATGACGCAGAAATAGCAGATGTTTCCAGCAAAGAATATGCTAAAGTAAAACCGCATAAAGTAATTGATATGATGAAAGAATTTAGTAAACCACGTTATAATGTTGATGTTTTAAAAGTTGAAGTACCAGTTAATATGGCGTATGTAGAAGGTTTTGGACAAGATAGTTGTTATTCGAAAGCCGAAGCACAGCAATTATTTAAAGAACAAAGCGAAGCAACCAATCTGCCGTTCATTTTTTTAAGTGCAGGGGTAAGTAGTGAAATGTTCCAAAAAACGTTGTATTTTGCCAAAGAATCTGGCTCAACGTTCAACGGTGTGCTGTGTGGTCGAGCTACTTGGAAAGATGGCGTAAGTACATTTGCCAAAGATGGGGAAGCAGCAACTGAAAAGTGGATGAGAACTTTAGGTAAAACAAATATTGAGGTTTTGAATAAGGTTTTAAAAGAAACAGCAACTGCATGGTATGAAAAAATAGAAGAATAGTTTAGACTTGACCCAAGACTGATCCTTTAGTTTTGGGCTGTTTTTTGTTAAAGTAAGAAGTAACAGAAATCATCGGAGGAAAGCTATGAGTATGTATCTTGAAATGCCTGAATTTGACAATAATCTTCTGTTTAGATCGTTTATCAATGATGGGATGACGCTCGTTTATCCTCATTGGCATAAAGAAATTGAAATCATTTATTCTATTCGTGGAACAGTTAATATAGGTGTGGGTGACGAAATTGTTCATGTGTCAGAAGGGGAAATCTATTTTTTTGCTAGTGGTGAGCCGCATTATTTTTTAGCGTCACCTGATAGTGAGCGGATTGTTTATCAATTTGATCTGAGTATTTTTGACGAGCAGAATTTGAAAGTAGCTGCTGATATTTCATTGACCGAACTATTCGAAAGAGGACAAAAGCATAGTTCAAACTGGTCGAAATCCTTAATATTGGATGTTAGAAAATTGCTGCATCAACTATCTGAAGAATATGAAAAAAATAATTCTGGCAAAAACTACGCTATTATGAGTTCATTATTTCAGCTAGTCATTTTATTTTATAGACGCTTACCACAATCACAAACGAAGATAAAAAAAGGTGCCAAAGCTTCTACGATAAAGTATAAGGAAAATTTAGAGCATTTGGATAAAATTTTTACCTATGTGGAAAACCATTATGAAGAATCAATTACGTTGGAAGATGTTGCTAAGTTCAGCGGTTTTAGTTCTTACTATTTTACGCGATTTTTTAAAGCCAATACGGGTACGACATTTATGAGCTTTTTAACGGAATATCGCATTAATCAAGCCAAGTTTATTCTAGCCAATGAAAATGTCCCAATGGTTGAAGTGGCTGAAAAGTCTGGTTTTGCTAGTGTGAAGACCTTTCATCATGTGTTTAAAGAACAAATGGGGATCTCACCGCTGAAATATCGGAAGACTCTTACTGGAACTCTATAACGAAAAAGAATAACTCTTTTAGTTCGTTTAAGAAGATGAACTACGAGATTTATTTTTTTTACAGTTCTTTTTTTAAAGACTTGCCAATTTTTTGATTTAATGGTATCCTTAGTCCTCTTAAAACGTAATTGTTACGATTTAAGCTTAACAATCAGGAGGTGAAAAAATGGCTAAAAAATCCAAAATTGCTAAAGCAAAACGTCAACAAGATTTAATCGAAAAATATGCAGCTATTCGTTTAGAATTAAAAGCAAATAATGACTATGAAGCACTAGCAAATCTACCAAAAGATTCTAACCCAAATCGGTTAAAAAATCGTGATTTAATTGATGGACGTCCAAGAGCTTATATGCGTAAATTTGGTATGTCTCGGATCAATTTTAGAACTTTAGCACATCAAGGGAAAATCCCTGGAGTTCACAAAGCCAGTTGGTAGTAGGAAATAATCTTAAGTTAATGGAGTGATTTGATGGAAAAACAGGATATTTCAAGTGCCCGCAGACGATTAAAGTGTGCGAATCGTAAGACGAGAAAACGAGCGTTAAAAATTATTCAGCAATATAAACGTGAGAAGAGAAGTCGGGTCTTAGCGTCAGCTAGTGCTGATTGAATTGGATAATGTTAATAAAAAATAAAGTTCTTCCTTTAAATTGAGGGAGGGCTTTTTTGTCGTAGTCGTAGCTATTGAGAAAATTCTATTAAAGTGAAGTCATTCATAACAATTCACAGCAATATTCAGGAATTTTTCAGCTATAAACTAGGAAGAAAGCTCTTTCAAAATTTTGTATAGTTGTACTGTAGAAGTGGAAACGTTTTATTTATCCACAAAAAATAGGTACAAATTACAGGAGGGTTTCAGATGTCGTTAAAAGTTGGAATTATTGGTTGTGGTGGAATTGCGAATGGAAAGCATCTACCAGCTTTAGCTGAAGTGAAAGAAGTTGAATTAGTAGCTTTTTGTGATTTAATCGTTGAACGAGCTGAGGAAGCGAAAATGCATTACGGTACTTTAACAGCAAAAACATTTACAGATTATCAAGAAATGTTAAAAGATGTGGAATTAGATATTGTTCATGTGTGTACACCAAATAATTCACATGCGGAATTATCAATTGCCGCAATGAAAGCGGACTGTCATGTTATGTGTGAAAAACCAATGGCAAAAACTGCTGAACAAGCTCGCAGTATGATTGAAGCAGCGAAAAAAACAGGTAAAAAGCTAACAATTGGTTATCAAAATCGT
The DNA here is from genome assembly GCF_028128615.1 of Enterococcus sp. 5H. GTDB lineage: Bacteria > Bacillota > Bacilli > Lactobacillales > Enterococcaceae > Enterococcus_L. The sequence goes on from NZ_AMDP01000021.1 coordinate 124,522, forward strand.
TTCCGTAAAGATTCAATGTATTTACATGAAATTTGTCAAGAAGAAGAGCTAGGAGATATTTATTTTGCTAAAGCTCACGCGATTCGCCGTCGTGCCGTACCGACCTGGGGCGTTTTTCTTGATGAAGAAGCACAGGGTGGCGGACCATTGATTGATATTGGGACGCATGCACTAGATTTAACGCTATGGATGATGAACAATTACAAACCAAAATATGTAGTCGGTAATACCTATCATAAATTATCAGAAACTGAAAATGCAGCGAATGCATGGGGACCTTGGAATCCAAAAGAGTTTACGGTTGAAGATTCTGCCTTTGGCTACATTGTAATGGAAAACGGTGCAGCAATTTTCTTAGAATCAAGCTGGGCATTGAATAGTTTAGATGTTAAAGAAGCAAAAACTACACTTTCCGGAACTAAAGGTGGAGCAGATATGAACGATGGATTGACGATTAATGGTGAAGATCACAGTATGTTGTTTGAGAAGAAAATTGAGCTTGAACCTGGTGGGGTTGATTTTTATGATGGCGCAGGCGATAAACCAGAAGTGCTCGAAGCCCAATCATGGATCGATGCTATTTTAAATGATACAGATCCAGTCGTGAAACCGGAAGAAGCATTAGTTGTAACGGAAATTCTTGAAGCGATTTATCAAGCATCTCAAACCAATCAACCAGTATTTTTAAATCAATAATAGAGGAGCAAACAATGATGAAAGCTAAAATAGCATTACAGCTATGGAGTATTCAAGAAATGATGCAAAAAGATTTTTTTGCTACTTTAAAGCAAGTCAAAGACATGGGCTATGATGGCGTTGAGTTTGCTGGTTATGAAGGTGTTCAAGCTAAAGAACTTGCTGAATTTTTAAAAACAATTGACTTAAAAGTAGCTGGATCACACATTGGCTTTGAAGCGTTGGAACATCGTTTAGAAGAAGTCGTTGCCTTTGAAAAAGAAATTGGGAATCAACGAATTATTTGTCCGTATGCAAGCTTTAAAACATTAGAAGAATGGCAGCTGTTTTTTTCAAAAATGAACAGCATACAAAAAAGGTTAGCCGAAGTTGGAATGACGCTGATTTATCATAACCATAGTCATGAATTCACAGAAATTCCAACGGTTAGTATTTTAGATGAAATGCTTCAAACTGTCCCTAATGTTAAGTTAGAAGTAGATACGTACTGGGTTCAAAATGCGGGTGAACAAGTGATTCCTTGGTTAGAAAAACATCGTTCTTCGATCGCGTTACTTCATATTAAAGACATGCTTATAATGAGTGATGGAGAAAAAGAAAGTACTGAAATTTTGTCAGGTATTTTACCGATTCGTTCATATGTTGAGTGGGCAAAATCAGCAGATATTCCGTGGCTAGTCGTTGAACAAGAAGCTTTTCAAAGATTGACACCAATGGAAAGCGCAGCTAAAAATATTCAAGCACTAAAAACTATTGTTGAGGAGGTATATGTATGATTCAAGTAACCGTTTGGAATGAATATCGTCATGAAAAAACGGATGAAGCTGTGAGAAAAGTTTATCCTGAGGGCATTCATCAACAAATTGCTGCATTTTTAAAAGAGGATAATTTTACCGTTCGTACAGCAACATTGGATGAACCAGAACATGGTTTGACAAAGGAAGTTTTATCAGATACAGATGTTTTAATTTGGTGGGGACATGTTGCCCATCAAGAAGTTTCTGATGAAATTGTTGAACGAGTACACCAACGTGTGTTGGAAGGAATGGGCTTAGTTGTTCTACATTCTGGGCATATGTCAAAAATTTTTATGAAACTAATGGGCACATCTTGTGATCTAAAGTGGCGGGAAGCAAGCGAAAATTGTCGAATTTGGTCCGTTAATCCCAGCCATCAAATCGTGGAAGGTATTGGCGAATATATTGAATTAGAAAAAGAAGAGATGTATGGTGAACATTTTGATATTCCAGCTCCTGATGAATTGATTTTTATTAGCTGGTATCCGGGAGGCGAAGTGTTCCGCAGTGGCTGCACGTATCGTCGTGGTAATGGGAAAATTTTTTACTTCCAACCGGGGCATGAAACCTATCCATCTTATTATAATAAAGATGTTCAAAAAGTGATTAAAAATAGTATCCGTTGGTGCTGCCCAACCAGAAATGTCTACCCAAAATATGGTCATCACGAACCATTAGAAAAATTAGGAGGAATTGAAGCATGAAATTAGGTGTATTTACCCCATTATTCAATAATTTAAGTTTTGAAGAAATGATTGATACAGTTGCTAAATCTGGTTTAGAAGCAGTAGAAATTGGGACAGGCGGATCACCAGGCAATGCCCATTTAGATATTGATAAATTATTAGCAAATTCAGAGGCTAGAAAAGAGTATTTGGCAAAATTAGCCGACAAAGGATTAACGATCAGTGCTTTAAGCTGTCACAATAATCCGATTTCCCCAGTAAAAGAAACGGCACAAGAAGCTGATGAGCTTTTACGCAAAACGATTAAATTAGCTTCATTAATGAATGTTTCTGTGGTAAATGGTTTTTCTGGCATATCTGCTGGTAATCCAACTGATACCCAAGTTAACTGGCCTGTTTTACCGTGGCCGACCGAATATGATGATAATTATAATTATCAGTGGGAGCAAAAACTAATCCCCTATTGGAAAGATATTAATACAGTTGCAGAAGATGCTGGGGTAAAAATTGGTATTGAACTGCACGGCGGATTTTTGTGTCATACACCGTATACTATGTTGAAATTACGTGAAGCAACAGGAAAAGCCATTGGCTGTAATTTAGATCCGAGCCATTTATGGTGGCAAGGTATTGACCCAGTTGCGGCAGTCAAAATTTTAGGTGAAGCAGATGCGATTCACCATTTTCATGCTAAAGATACTTATTTAGATCAAGACAATATCAATATGCATGGACTGACAGATATGCAGCCATACGGTAATGTGAAAACACGTGCGTGGACTTTCCGTTCGGTCGGTTGCGGACACGATGTAAAAGTTTGGTCGGATATTATTAGCGCACTCAGAATCTACGGTTATGACTATGTTTTAAGTATTGAACATGAAGATCCGATCATGTCTACAGACGAAGGCTTAAACCGAGCGATCACCAATCTTAAGAGCATTATGATTAAAGAACAGCCTGCTGATATGTGGTGGGCATAATAAAAATCTTTAGTATAGGAAGGATTTTCTAAATGACAGCAATCAATTTTGCCATCATCGGCTATGGAGGAATGGGTTCTTACCATGTTCACAACATCATGCCGAATGAAAATGAGCGAATCCATGTCGTTGGAACATACGATGTGTCAGGCGAACGCCAAAAAATTTCCAGCCAGCATAATCATAAAATCTATCAATCGTTTGAAGAAGTTTTAACAGATGAAACGATCGAAGCTGTACTAATAGCTACACCCAACGATTCCCATAAAGACTTAGCTATCCAAGCATTAAAAGCAGGTAAACATGTGGTCTGCGAAAAACCAGTAGCAATGAACGTACAAGAATTAGATGAAATCATAGCAGTTGCTAAAGAAATAGGGAAAACATTTATGGTTCATCAAAACAGACGCTGGGACCCGGATTTTCTCATCACACGAGAACTTTACAAAAATCAGCAAATTGGCGAACTTTTTCAAATCGAAACCCGCGTTCAAGGTGCCAATGGAATTCCAGGAGATTGGCGTCATGAAATCAAACACGGCGGCGGAATGGTCTTAGATTGGGGCGTTCATTTATTAGACCAACTATTATTTTTAGTCGATAGTCCAATCAAAAAAGTCTCAGCAGATTTAAGTTACATTCTTGGTGATGAAGTTGACGATGGATTTATCGCGTATATTATCTTTGAAAATGGTATACGGGCAATTGTAGAAGTCGGTACAACGAATTACATTTCCTTACCGCGCTGGTATTTAAAAGGGACTGAAGGAACAGCTCTCATTCAAGATTGGGATTTAAATGGCGAGATGGTAATTCAATCAGAAGTCAAAAATATAGATGCACCTAAACCGATTCAAGCTGGTGTAGGATTAACGAAAACAATGGCGCCGCCTTCTGAAGAAGCTACAATCACCAAAGAACTACCTAAAGCATCAGCTGAATATGATCCATTTTATAAAAACTTTTACAAGGTAGTGAGAGAACAAGCAGAACCAATTGTTAAAAATCAAGAAGTCCGTCGAGTGATGGAGTTGATTGAGCAAATTTTTGAAGCAGTAAAGTAAATTCGACAGTTTTGAGTCGAAAAAGTATGTACACTGAAAAAAATAGAGTTATGGAATCAGCTAATAAAAGTATTCTTATACTTTTTGATGTTTAGAAAATTGAATATGGAAAAAGTTGCTCTGTGTCAACTAAGGTTACTTAAGAGCCATAAGGAATCCTTCAAAAATTGTACGTGAAATTGACAATTTTTGAAGGATTTTTTGATTGAAAAATATAGTTACAGGTAGCTCACCATGTAAACGTAAAAATAATTAGCAGTTGAAAGATTATTGAGAGAAAGTCGAAAGGTTATAGGCCTGTATAACTACTATACTTTATGTAGACTAAGGCATCATTCAGTAAATCTGTAGTCTATGGCTAAAAATAAAATATAGTGGAAAGGAGTTTTCAACATGGAAAAAGACGAATCCGCTTTAATTTAGGAAAATCAGTGGTTAGATAGACAAAGGTCTTCAGTAATTTTTTTATTAATTGAAATTTAATCAAAAGGAGCTGTATTAGATGATGAATAGTAATAAAACTAATGATACAAGGAATATCGTAGTTATAGAGGACTTTCCAATATTGAATGGAGAAGTAGATGACACTTTAAGGTTTCAAAGAGCTATTAATGAAGTTAGACGAATTGGTGGAGGAACCCTGCAATTAGGTGGTGAAACTTATATTTTAAGTAGCCTTTTAACGTTAACGTCAGATTTAACTATTGCTGGTGTTAAAAACTTAACAATGTTGGATGCCCAAACCTTACCGCTTGGAAACCAAAACACTAGACCATATTTAATGCAAGGGATAGGAAGTGTCAAGAAAACGTTAAGATCAACTTCTGCTATTGTTGAAGGGCAAACAAGAATTCCTATTTCAGGAGATTTAACAGATGTCCATGTTGGTGATTTATTAGCGATAAAAAGTCAAGAGAGACAATATATCAATGCCGGATCACATATTCCTTATAAAGAAGAATTACAAAAAATTGTTGAAGTAGATCAGGTTAATGCAACAATAGTAGTGGATGGTGGCCTGATGTTTGATTATCATGAAGATAGTCAGTTACTATTTGATGTAATAGCCCCAATCTCTAACGTTACTTTAAAGAATCTGGAAATTACAATGGGAGGCAAAGACAGTATTCATGGCGGGATTCAATTTTCATATGCCTTTAATATTGTATTAGATAATATTATTGTTAATGGTGCTGAAAATGTAGCGGTAAATATGGCAAGAACATATAAATTTATGATTCAAAATAGTGTATTTTTGAATAGTACTTCTCCAAATAGTATCAATTTTAATTCTGGTTATGGGGTAAATGTGACTTCTACATCTTGTTATGGGAAAATATATTATAACGTATTTGATAACTGTAGACATGGAATTGCTGGTGGAAATCACGCGCCACATCATATTGAAATAGCTGAGAATTTATTAACAAACTGCCGAATTGGGTACGCTATTGACTGCCATGAACCTTGTATCTACTGGACGATTAAAGCGAATACGATAAGAGGTTGCGTTAGTGGTATAACAGCTAGAGGAATGTATGTAACCGTATCAGATAATATCATTAATAATCTTACCGGTGTAGGAATCTCAGCTGGAGCCACCTCTACACTGCCGCTGCCTTTTATTAAACAGTATATTATTCGTAATAACCGAATCACTAACACTGAAGGACGTGCGATTAATGTTACTGGAACAAATGGAGAAATAGATGATGTAATTATTCAAGGAAATGTATGTGTGAACACAGAACGTATTCGTGTAAATAACAGCAAAAATATTTTAGTGACCAACAACTTTATAGATCAACAAAAAGTAATAAATCCTACGCGAAATTCATTGCAGTTTGTAGATTGTCAAAATATTGATGTTCACAATAATCAATTACTAGGCATCGGCGGATATGGTGTATTGATTGAGAACGGATCAGATATTAGGATTACAGGAAACTTAATGGAACAAGGTGGGGTTTCACCAAATGCTAACGATGGTATTAGAGCAATTGATTGCCAGCAATTGCAAATAATAAGCAATCAGTTTAAAAATATGATCAGATTATCTACATTTACGTCAAATTCAGATCATATTATATTCTCAAATAACATGATAAAAGTGAATAATGAAGATAACTTTCGGTTTGCTGGTGCACAGAATGTGATTGAGACAGCCAACATATTTTTGTGAAAGTAAAATTTATTTGATTATATTCCTTTTCTTAAAAATTAATCATAGTATATTGAAATAAATTTGGAGGAGTATAGAATACCGCTTGTATTATATTATTATTCAGGTTTTCGCATTAAGGTTATCTCGAGACAACTCAAGATGTCTGTGAATACTGTAAAAACCAGAATTGTTCTAGACATTTTTTTGTTGGGTATAATTTAAATGTTCATCGTAATGAGAAAAATTCTACCAATTTGAAGCCTAATTGGAAATTAGCTATTTATTGCATTACAATTGCTGGGTTAATTCTACTGATACTTGATTTTATGAATTTTGAAAGTGAATTCACTAAAGAGGAATCTTCATCTATTTTTATGTGCGTGAAGCTAAGACAAAAGTATTTAGGTCCAAGAAATAAGTCTAAGTAGTGTTTTTTCTCTCTGTTTATTCATTCTTTTTTTGCAATGTTAATCTTTTTTAGCGATAGTTTATAAGAAAGTAAAGCTCTAACTGGACGGAGCTTTACTTTTTTTTCGACTAAGCATAGAATATTAAAAGAGATATTTTAGTTAAAGAGAAGGAGAATAGTTTGGAAAAAATAAAACAATTATTCAGTAAAAAATCAATCAAATACCCACTAATAATCATTGGAATATTATTCTTAGTATTATTCAGTAACTTGTATTTACAATGGTGCCAGAACAATTTATCGTGGGACTTAGCTTTTAAATTTGCTTTTTCATGGCACACAGAAAAATTTTTATTAGGTAGTCTTGTGCTGCTGATTTTTTTACTTTTCTTATGCAGTTTAGCTGGATCAATTGCTTTAGGAAGCTTACTTTATGCAATTTCGATTGGTATTTTAGGTTTTGCTGATTATATGAAAATGTATTACCGTACAGAACCTATTTATCCAGATGATTTAAAAATGATTACGGAATTTAGTTTACTAAAAGAAATGATTGGTACGATTCCATTTATTGCAATTTTACTGGTCGCTCTTGTCGGACTGTTCTTTTTTGGCAGAGCGATATACAAAAGTAGGCTTTTATCGAAAAAAATGCAGATTGTTCGTCTTTCCAGTTTAGTCATTACGATTGGGCTACTGGTTTATGTGAGTAATTTTAACAGTCCAAATAATCTTTTGCGAAAAGCCTATGACCGCACAGCGCTCTGGATTCCTTATAGTCAAAAAATGAATTACTATAATACAGGTTTTATGGGTGGCTTTTTGTATAACTTAAAAGTCGAAGCGATGGATGAGCCGGAAAATTATTCTAAAAAAACGATTGAAGATATTACTGACAAGTATTCAAAATTAGCAGAAGAAACAACTGTTACAGAAGAAGAGCAGCCAAACATTATTTTTGTGATGAGCGAAAGTTTTTCAAATCCTCAACATTTAAATGGTGTAACAGCAAATAAAGATCCTTTAAAAGACTACTATGATATTGCTAATTCAACCTACAGTGGTCAAATGCTTTCACAAAATTACGGTGGCGGCACTGCTAATATAGAATTCGAAGCACTGACAAGTTTTTCAATGGAACTATTTAATCCACAATTAACAACACCGTATACAATGTTAGTTCCTAAAATGGATGAGATTCCTTCAATTGTTTCACTGTTAAACGGACAAGACTATCAAACAACAGCAATCCACCCTTACAATACGTCAATGTATAAACGTAAAGATGTTTATAATATCATGGGCTTCGATCAATTTCTTAGTGAAAGTACGATGAACTATACGGATAAAATTGAGAATAATCCATATATTTCTGATGAATCAGCTTATAAAGAAGTCTTAGATTTGTTGGATGATGAAGAAAATCCACAGTTTGTTCATTTAGTGACGATGCAGACACATATGCCATACAGTGATAAATATACTAGTTCAGATTATTCATCTCAAAGCAAAGGGAATAAAACAGCAATCGATAGCTACATGCAAGATGTTGCTTATAGCAGTGAAGCACTGAAACAATTTACTGAATCACTAAAAGACGTGAAACGACGGACGTTAGTTGTTTTTTGGGGCGATCACTTACCAAGTATTTACTCAGATGAAATTAAAGCCGATAATGAAGAAGTTGCAATGCATCTAACCGAATTTTTGATGTACGATAACCAGAATAAATTAAGCGAAAAGAATACCCATGATGCTATCAGCAGTCCATTTTATTTCGCTCCAACCTTGTTCAACCAAAGCGGAATGCAGTTAACAGGTTTTTATCAATTATTGACTGAACTGGAAAAAGAAGTTCCAGCATTTGAAAAAGGTTTTTATTATAAAGATAAACAATGGAGCAAAACACTTTCGCTGAACAAATCACAAGAAGAATTATATGAAGCCTACCGTTTAATTCAATATGATATCGTTTCTGGTAATCAATATAGTTTAAAAACCGATTTTTTTAAATGAGCCAAAACCAAATGAGTAAAAAGGAGTTTCTCATGAGTTTTAAAAAGAAAGATAATCAAACGTATTATAATCCGATCCGCCGAGCTATTTTGAATCATCAGTTGATCGAGCCGGGAGATAAAGTGGCTATTGGTATGAGCGGTGGAAAAGATAGTACAAGCTTGCTGTATTTTCTCGACACAATTAGTAAACAAAAGCGTTTAGGTTTTGAATTTGAAATCGTGCCGATTACTTTAGTGATGGGATTTGACATGGATATTTCACCACTGCAGGAATTTGTTGAAGGACTGGGTTATGAACTAGATATTGTACCGACAAATATTGCTCAAGTTGTTTTTGATATTCGTGAAGAACGCTCACCTTGTTCTTTATGTGCAAAACTGCGCCGCGGTATTCTCTATAAGCGCGCAAAGGAATTAGGCTGTAATAAAGTTGCTTTGGGACACCATTTGGATGATGCAATCGAAACGTACTTTATGAATTTTCTTTTTCATGGTCAATTAGCCAGTTTTGAACCACGCAGTCATTTGACTAAAACAGATATTACATTGATCCGTCCATTGCTGTATGTAGAAGAAAAACAAATTATTCAGTTTGTAAGTCGTGAGGAATTACCACTAATCTTTAATCCTTGTCCTGTTGATAAAAAAACGAAACGAGAAGAAATTAAGCATCTCGTCAGTAATTTAGCCCAAACATATCCTGATATCAGAGAAAAATTTGTAATGGGTATGGAACAAGGCTTATCAGAAAACTTTTGGACCAAATCAATGGTTCCAGCTAAATAACTATAAAATTAGGAGGCTGAGACAAAAGCGTTTAGTTCTGAGAAATTGTTGTAATCGGAACGAAGTGCAGTAGCTGCTTTTTTCTCGCCGTTTATTCGGATCTAGTGAGTGTGACAAAACTGATCTTTAGTTTTGTCACACTCACTTTTTCATTTCTGAATAGCAATTGTTTCAAAAGAAACAGAAATCTTTCTGAAAATCAACAACTTTCATTTGAAAAACAATGAAAGAACAGGTATAATTAACTTCAAGCAATAATTATTGGTGATTGATACTCAATCAATTGCCCGCATATTTATTTTCATGAGGGAGTAACTGACGGCGATAGCCGTGACAACATCACCAACTCCGAAAGAAATTTCTGGTGTTGTCTTAAATGGTGAGACTTATGTATGTTCTATTTAGTTAGCATACACAGGTCTATTTTTTTTCGTTTTGGCTAGAAACGGATGACTTTATTCATTATCGTGTTCGTTTTGTACTATATGAAGTAAAATAGACTTAAGTAGCTGCAAATCACAGAGGAGGAAGAACATGTCAGAAGAAAAAAAGGTTCAATTATCTGAAGCATTCTACACGCAGTCAGAAGAAACAGTTTTACAAAAGCTGGAGACAACTGAAGCTGGCTTATCAGATCAAGAGGCCAAGAAAAGGTTAGAAAGTTATGGTGCAAACGCATTAGATGAAGGGAAAAAGAAATCAATCGTTGTGAAATTCTTTGAACAATTTAAAGATTTTATGATTATTGTCTTGCTTTTTGCAGCTGTGATTTCTGCAGTCTTTTCACATGATGTTGTTGATTCAATCATCATTTTATTAGTGGTTGTCTTAAATGCAATTTTTGGTGTGATTCAAGAAGCGAAAGCCGAACAAGCAATCGAAGCATTAAAAGAAATGTCTTCGCCAAATGCGAATGTTCGTCGTGATGGTCATGTTATTACTGTTAAAAGTGACGAACTAGTCCCAGGTGATATCGTTTTACTTGAAGCAGGTGACGTAGTACCAGCGGATCTACGTTTGTTAGAAGCTGCCAGTTTAAAGATTGAAGAAGCAGCATTAACAGGTGAGTCTGTTCCGGTTGAAAAAGAAGCATCTGTCTTAGAAGGTACGCCTGAAGATATTGGGATTGGCGATCGAGTGAATATGGCATACTCTAATAGTAACGTAACTTATGGGCGCGGACTTGGTGTGGTTGTTGGTACAGGAATGAATACTGAAGTGGGTAAAATTGCTGGTATGTTAGCCAACGAACAAGAAACAGAAACACCATTAAAACAAAACCTAAATCAATTAGGTAAAATGTTGACAATTGCAATTTTAATTATTGCAGCAATTATGTTTGTCGTTGGGATGATGAACGGCAGAACCTGGATCGACATGTTATTAACATCAATTTCCTTAGCTGTTGCGGCAATTCCGGAAGGTTTACCAGCAATTGTAACGATTATTTTAGCTTTAGGAACTCAAAAAATGGCGAAGAAAAATGCGATTGTCCGCAAATTGCCAGCTGTTGAAACTCTAGGTAGTACGGATATCATTTGTTCCGATAAAACAGGTACATTAACCTTAAATCAGATGACAGTTGAAGCACTTTTCACTGACAATAAAGTTGCACCTGCAACAGATGACGTTTCATTAGATAATATGGCATTAAAAATTATGAATTTTACTAATGATACAAAAATTGCTCAAGATGGAACGTTAATCGGTGATCCAACTGAAACGGCTTTAGTTCAATATGGATTAGACCACGGTTTTAACGTAACGGAAAAAGTTGCAGCTGAACCTCGTGTGGCAGAAATTCCATTTGATTCTGATCGTAAATTAATGACGACTGTTCATCAATTAGCTGATGGCAAATTCTTAGTAGCTGTTAAAGGTGCGCCGGATGAGCTATTAAAACGTTGTAGCCAAGTATTATTAAATGGTCAGACAACTGCACTAGACGAAAAAGAGCGCAAAGAAGTTTTAACAAACAATACGAAAATGGCAAAACAAGCACTACGTGTTTTAGGTATGGCGTATAAATTTGTTGATGCTGTTCCAGCTGAAATGGATTCTGATTTAGTTGAAAAAGACCTTGTCTTTGCTGGATTGGTTGGGATGATTGACCCAGAACGTAAAGAAGCGGCAGAAGCAGTAAAAGTTGCTAAAGAAGCAGGCGTTCGTCCGATTATGATTACTGGTGACCACAGAGATACCGCTGAAGCGATTGCTGCTCGTCTTGGTATTATCAAGGAAGGCGACGATGATGCAGTTATTACTGGTGCTGAATTGAATGAATTATCAGATGAAGCATTCGCCAAAGTAGTTGAACATTATTCTGTATATGCTCGAGTTTCGCCTGAACATAAAGTTCGTATTGTGAAAGCATGGCAGCAAGAAGGTAAAGTTGTTGCGATGACTGGTGACGGTGTAAACGATGCACCAGCCTTAAAAGCAGCAGATATTGGTATTGGAATGGGAATCACAGGTACTGAAGTATCAAAAGGTGCATCAGACATGGTTTTAGCGGATGATAATTTCTCTACGATCATTGTTGCTGTTGAAGAAGGACGCAAAGTCTTCTCAAATATCCAAAAAACAATTCAATATTTACTTTCTGCCAACTTAGGTGAGGTTTTGACGCTCTTTATTGCAACGATGTTGGCTTGGGATACCTTATTACCTGTTCACTTATTGTGGATTAACTTAGTAACAGATACCTTCCCAGCGATTGCTTTAGGTGTAGAGCCTGCTGAACGTGATGTTATGAGCCATGCACCACGTGGGAAAAAATCTAATTTCTTCTCTGGCGGTGTGTTAAGCAGTGTGATTTATCAAGGGATTGCCCAAGGTGCATTGACCTTAATTGTCTATAAAATGGCAATTGAATTCCCAGCCCATACAGCAGCAAATATGCCAAACCTATCAGCATCTGCCTTGTACGATTTACAGCATGGCGATGCGTTGACAATGGCTTTTGCGACATTAGGATTGATCCAGTTGTTCCATGCGTTTAACGTTAAATCAATTTATCAATCTATTTTCAAGGTTGGCTTGTTTAGAAATAAATCATTTAACTGGGCAATTTTAGTGTCATTCTTGTTATTGGCAGCAACGATTGTCATTCCAGGATTCAATGATCTATTCAGTGTAACATCGCTAGATGCATACCAATGGGCAATTGTTGCAGGAACATCCTTTGCGATTATTCCAATTGTTGAGATTGTAAAATTTGTTCAACGTAGAATGGGTAAAGGTTAATAAGTTAAAATATCTATTGAGTGGGACAAAACTAAAAATCAGTTTTGTTTCACTCAATAGATCCAAATAAACGGCGAGAAAAAAGCAGCTACTGCACTTCGTTCCGATCACAACAATTTCTAAGAGCTAAAGCTCTAAGAATTGAAGGCTTCGGAAATAAGCTGAAATTCACAAAAATTTGAAAAGCACCTAGTAGGTACCAATCATCATCCATTTGCCAGCTCATGGTGATTCTTGGCAATTTTCGTGAATCCCTTCTTATTTCTCGGAGCTAAACGCTTTTGTCTCAGCCTCTTTTTGTGTAAAAATTCTTTTTAAAAATTATTGACAGCGCTATCTTTCTATGTTAAATTAGTGCCATAGAACAACAGGAGTGTAACTGATACGATCAGGCACCACCAAGTCTATAGTAGGTAGTAGCTACTTTAGTTTGGTGTTTTTTTGTTTTTTGAGAGGTGATGACGATGTATACAACGGTTAAATCACTAAATAATAACTTAGTTTTAGTTACTGATGAGCACCAAGAAGAGTTGATTCTTTTTGGGAAAGGAATTGGGTTTAAAAAGAAAAAAGGCGATGCGATAACCTCTGATCTAATTGTAAAGATTTATCAAATGAAAGGGAGTCAACCTGTTTCGATTTTGGATGAGATTTCGCCTGAAGTTCTTTCTGTAACAGGGAAAATCATTCAATTAGGAGAAGAAGGACTGAATCAAAAACTAAGCTCGACAATTCTGATTTCTCTAGCAGATCACCTTCAATTTGCTATTGAAAGAAACCAAATGAATACACAGCTAAGTGAAAATACGCTGCAATGGGAAATTAAATTTTTGTATTATAAAGAATTCGAGTTGGGGAAAAAAGCATTAGAACTGGTGAAAGAAGAGCTAGGAATTGATTTGCCGGAGGCTGAGGCATCTTTTATTGCACTGCATTTTGTGAATGCTCAAGACGATCAAGAATCAAAAAATGAAACCTTGCTGATCGCAAAGATTACCAAAAGTATGGTGAAAATTATCCAATCGTTATTTAATGTTTCTTTGAATAAAGAAAGTATCAATTATTCGCGTTTTGTCACTCATATTCGCTATTTTATGAATCGTCAGCTGCATAATAAGGTTGAGGCAAAACAAAGTGATGGGAAACTTTATCTGATTATTCAAGAACAATACCAGAAAAGCTATGCTTGTGCATTGATGATCCGAGAGCTATTAAAGAAGGAATACAATTTAGTAATCAGTGATGATGAAATGATTTATCTGATTATTCATATCGAACGAGTAGTATCTGAAGCAAAGTAAATAATCAGTTCTAGGTGTGTAACAAGTAGGCATTAACCTAGGTGATATACGTAAACGAGCCATGAAATATGGACGGTTATTTATATCACCTAGGTTTTTATTTTATCAAAATGAGCGGAGGAATTAAGAATGAACTACGAAAAAATGGCGCAAGAAATCATTAAAAATGTTGGTTCTGCAACAAATATAAAAGATGGCACCCATTGTTTTACCCGTTTACGCTTAGCTATTAATGATAAAAAGAAAGTTGATTTAGAGGAATTGAAGAAAATTGATGGTGTGATTGACGCAAGATTTCAAAGTGGACAACTACAAGTGATTATTGGCAACAATGTAGGAAAAGTATTTGAAAAAATTAGTCCTTATTTAACGAATTCAGATGAACCAGCCAAAGAAAAACAAAGTATTTTAGATACTGTTTTTACGACAATCGCAGCAATTTTTACACCGATTTTACCAGCAATTATTGGAGCAGGTTTAATGAAAGGAATACTGCCTCTATTAGTAATGCTGAAACTAATTGTAGAAGGCAGCGATACGTATCAGATTTTAACAATTGTAGCAGATACAAGTTTTAATTTCTTACCTGTTTTAATTGCTGTTTCGGCTTCCAGAAGATTTAAAGTAAATGAGTTTCTTGGTGTGACATTGGCGTGTTCTTTGTTATATCCTACAATTTTAAATGGTGAAGGTACGCTTTATTTATTCAATATAATTCCTATTCCCGTGATGAGTTATACTTCTACGGTTATTCCTATCATTTTAGGCGTATGGGTGATGAGTTACGTGTACCGCGCAGTTGATAAAATTGTTCCAAGTGTTGTGAAAATGATTTTTACGCCGTTATTGGTGTTATTAATTATGATTCCACTTACGTTAGCTGTATTTGGACCAATTGGCTTTTATATTGGTAAAGGTTTGGCAGTAGTTTCTTTATGGTTAGCTGAGACTGTACCATTTCTTTATGGAATAGTTATCGGTGGTTTTTATCCGTTGATTATCATGACAGGTATGCATTATGCCTTTTTCCCAATGATGTTGGAAAATGTTTCACGATTAGGATATGAAAATGGCTTTTTACCAATTAGCTTATTTGCCAACATTGCGATGGCTGCTGCAACATTAGCAATCGCTTTTAAAGTTAAGAATAAAGAGATGAAAGAAATTTCTTATTCATCTGCTGTATCAGCTTTCTTCGGTATTACAGAACCGGCACTATATGGCGTAATCTTAAAATATAAAAAAGCGTTATATGCTGTAATGATTGCTGGAGGAATAACGAGTTCAATCATGATAACCCTAGGCGTAAAAATGTTTTCGTTCTTAACACCAGGAATTTTATCATTACCCGTTTTTGTAAATCCAGATGGAACAAGCAATAATTTTATTCTAGCACTGATTGGTATTGCTATAAGCGGTCTTTTGGCGTTCTTCATTACATTATTGGCAAAAATAGACTTTAATCCTAATTCTACTAAAGAGCAAGTTGAAGCGAGCAATCAAGCCAAAACGGAAAAAAATATTCCTGCTATATTAGCACCTGTTTCAGGAACAATTAAGAATTTAGAAGAATGTTCAGACAGCGTATTTTCAGAAGGTTTGTTAGGAAAAGGAATTGTTATTTTACCAGAAGAAGATCAACTTTTTGCCCCTTTCGATGGTGTAGTCAGTGCGCTTATGCCGGAAAAACATGCAATTGGCCTTACGTCAAAAGATGGTGTGGAATTACTGATTCATATCGGAATTGATACGGTTGCAATGGGTGGGAAAGGGTTCAAAACATTTGTTTCTATTGGGGATACGGTTACTTCTGGTCAGAAGTTAGTAATGTTTGACCGTCAATTGATTGCAAGTCTTGGGTATTCAATAGAAATTCCAATAATTGTAACAAATACTGCTAACTATTTTGAAATTGTACCTATGACTACAAATGAACAAGTCGTTGCCGGGGATGAATTGATTACAATTGTCAATTAAAAAAGGGATTATCTAACAATTAATCATATAAATAAAATTTAGGAGGAACAAACATGGATACAAAACAAACTGGATTTCCAAAAGGATTTTTATGGGGCGGTGCAACGGCAGCCAATCAAATAGAAGGCGCCTATCTAGAAGACGGTAAAGGACTTTCAACCTCTGATTTAGTTGCTTATAAAGATCCATATGCTAAAGGTACAGTTGATAATTTTACGTTTAATGTTAATTCAAGTGAGTTAGAGGAATATCTTGTTCATCCAGACAAATATCTTTTTCCAAAACGTTGGGGGATTGACTTTTATCACCGTTATCAAGAAGATATTGCGTTGTTTGCAGAAATGGGTTTTAAAGTTTTTCGTTTGTCGATTTCATGGGCAAGAATTTTTCCAACTGGTTTGGAGACAGAACCGAATGAAGCTGGGCTGGCATTTTATGATAAAGTCTTTGACGAATGTTTAAAATATGGTATAGAACCTTTAGTAACTATGTCTCATTATGAGATGCCTATAACTTTGACTCAAAAATATAATGGCTGGCTAAGTCGTGAATTAATTCCATTGTTCGAAAAATTTGCAACAGTTATCTTGGAGCGCTATAAAAATAAAGTGAAGTACTGGATTACCTTTAATGAAATGAATATGACATTGAATAGTTTATATACAGGATCTGGTATTTTAGAGGATCTAGCTGAAAATAAACTAGAAGCAGCATATCAAGCGAGTCATCATCAATTTTTAGCGAGCGCATTGGCAGTAAAAGCAGCACACAAAATCATCCCAGATGCAAAAATCGGTTGTATGATTAACCAAATTGAAGCGTATGCAAAAACAACTAAACCAGAAGATCAATTACAAGCAGTTAAATCAAATCAGTTAAATATGTTTTTCCCTGATATTCAAGCAAGAGGCACTTATCCAAGCTATATGGCAAGATATTTTTCTGAAAACGATATTGAGATTAGAATGGAAGCTGGCGATGAACGAATTCTAAAAGAAGGCACAGTTGACTTTGTGGCGATCAGCTATTATATGTCACATGTAACTGAAGCTCGTGAAGATGCTTCTGAATTAGCCGTTACGTTTGATAGCCCGATTAAGAATGAGTATCTGGAATTGTCGCAATGGGATTGGCCGATTGATCCAATTGGCTTACGAATTTCTCTTATGAAGCTTTATGATCGATACGAACTACCATTATTTGTCTGTGAAAATGGTTTAGGGGCAAAGGATGTTATTGCAGCTGATGGAAAAATTCATGATGACTATCGTATTGACTACATCAAAAAGCATATTGAACAAATGCAAGAAGCCATCGAAGATGGTGTAGATCTAATGGGGTATACAACATGGGGCTGTATTGATCTCATCAGTTGTGGAACTTCACAAATGTCAAAACGCTATGGTTTTATCTATGTAGATCAAGATGATCGAGGCGATGGAACGTTGAAACGTACACCAAAAGATTCATTTTATTGGTATAAAAAAGTCATTGAAACTAATGGAGAAAAGTTGGAAGGATAGCTGAAAAAGAAAGTCACGAATGAAGTGGCTTTCTTTTTTCTTGATAAAAGTGTTAATGAAATTTTTAAGGTCAAAACAAGTCAAAAAAGTGGACAAATTTTCTGAATAAGGTATTATTAGTATAGAGAATTAGCTTAGCAGGCTAGCTTTTCAGAAACTAGTTACTGTAAAGGTCAGTATTCTTATTTTTTGTTGAGAGTACTTGATATCTGTTCAGCTTTAAAAATTATCTAGCTTCATGAGCTAATGTCTCGGGAAAAAGATAAAAATTGCGTGCAGCAGAAAACACTGCATTTAATTTTTCCTATTTTCCAGTCGGCATTATGCAAGCTCATTTAGCTTTAAAAATTATCTAGCTTAACAAGCTAGTCTTTCAGAAAAAAGATAAAAAATAATTATGGCAAAAAACACCACCTTTATTTTTCCTATTTTTCGATCAAGACTAGACGAGCCTGTTTAGCTTTTAAAATTAGGAGGTCATTGGACATGAATTATTTAGATGAAAATGAAGAAAAAGAAGAACAGCAACAGCCGAATGTTTTTATGAAAAAACTATTTGAAGAACGTACAATTTTAATTTATGGTGAAATCAATCAAGATTTGGCGAGAGAGGTAACATCTCAGTTACTTTTATTATCTGCAATGGGTGACGAGCCAATTAAAATCTTTATTAATAGTCAAGGTGGTCATGTGGAAGCTGGCGATACAATCCATGATATGATCAAATTTGTAAAACCTGAAGTAATCGTTGTTGGAACTGGTTGGGTAGCAAGTGCTGGTATTACAATTTACTTAGCTGCAGAGGCTAAAAACCGCTACAGCTTACCAAATACACGTTACATGATCCATCAACCTGCTGGTGGTGTTCAAGGTCAAAGTACAGAAATCCAAATTGAAGCAAAAGAAATCATTCGTATGCGTGAACGTGTAAATCGTTTGATTGCTGCAGCCACAGGACAAACATATGAAAAAATTGCGAAAGATACTGATCGTAATTTCTGGATGTCAGCAGAAGAAGCAAAAGACTATGGTATGGTTTCTAAAATCATCCAAACAAGTGATGAAATTTTATAAAAATTAAACTTGAACTAAGAGTGAGGATCAGATAGAAGAAATTACTTCTGTTCTTACTGTTTATTAGAGTATAGTGTGTGGGGCAAAACGGCTCTTTCCGTTTTGCCCCACACATCTTCTTTTTTTAGGCTAATAATGTGATTAAATCGGCATTTTGCAGATTCTTCTTGTCATAGACCCGTATAAAAGTGTAAAATTAATTGATTACCAAAAGAAAGTAGGAAATAGTATGAAACCAAATTTAGGTTATTATGTTCAAAACATCAATGATATTGTTAAAGAAACAGAAGAAGTCGGAGAAAAAATGAACGACTATTATGAAGAAGTTCGTAAAGCAATTGACGAAAATAAAACAGCTGATCTAACATCAGAACGAATTGCTGAGATTCAACATATTTTCCAAGATGGAACAAAAGAATATACAATGATGTTGGAAAAAGTTACTCAATTACGTCCGCCTGCACGAGTAGTAGGGATTCATAAAAAATTCGAACGTTCATATATTGAATATTTAGCAGGATGTAACGAAATGATCTTGTCTTTAGATCCGGAAAAAGGAATAGATGTTGATTTATTCAATAAATCAGAAGAAAAACAAGATAAGGCAACAGATGATATTTCGTTCTCGATTACAAGAATGAGTAATCTTTTGCTCAAAAAATAAAAAAATAACCAGAAAAATGACCAAAAAAAGGAAGACTTCATTTTATTTTAATTTTTTTATTAGTAGACAAATAAAAAAATCTGTTGTATTATTAATCCATACCAACAACAACCTTTTTATTTTTCATTTTACTCTTATTGAGTAATACTCCTTTTCCATCGGCTATCCTAGCCGGTGGTTTTTTATTTATTCAAGTTCTTTCTTTTTACTTATGAAAAATAAATGTTATTTTATATAAAATTGTGAATTTTATGACGTATAAAAAGGACATTGTTAATTAAAAAGAAAGATTAAACTGAGCACATAATAGCACAGCTTAATCTTTCTCAAAGACTTAATTTAGTATGAAAGAGCAGTAGTTGGCTCTTAAACATGTTCTTTCTACCGGATATAGGACTAACTAGTTTTCTACATTACGAACATAATCATCAAAATACTGAACTAGATCAGATTTAATTTTTTGATACTCTTCTTCTGTGTATTCACGTTCTTCGATTTTTCCATTAAAGAATGGAATTTCCAACTCTTCGCGCAGGCGATCTAACACTTGGCTTTGATCCATTTGAACACCTTCTTTACCTATTATCTACTCTATTATAAAACATTAAAATCATTCGTCAACTGCTCAAAAGAATCTTTCATGGCAGTTAGCTTGTTGTAAAGTAGAATGTTGTTATCATCTTCAAGGAAGAAAGTTTGTTTTAACTCAAAATAAAAATCTTCAAAAGCTTTAAAAAAAGGCAAGACATTCGAAGTAGTTAACTCTTCATTGCTGTAGTAAAAAATGCGGACACTGTGGTAGTAAGTGAATACCTCATTGATATTCAAAATCATCCGATTGTCCTCAGTACGTGGGCGGCTAGTTACTAAATCATACAAAGATAAACTTTTAGTATGAATTTCAGATAGATAAGATAAGAGTATTTCAACTTTTTCATTTGTTTCTGACATTAAATCAACCTCCAATTTTCCCTATTATAATAAAAAATCAACAGAAAGAGAAATAGGATACTCAAACGGAAAATTAAATGTTTATATAATGAAAAAATAATAAAAAAATGTTGACAAATAGATGAGTGTAATCTAATATATATTTTAATATAAAAACTCATTGAAAAGAAGAGTACACAAGCAGACATTGAAATTCAACTGTTTAATATAATGAATAGTTGGAACTAGAGAGCTTTCATTTGGTGAAAGAAAGTAATGATCACTTGTCGAAAATGATCTTGGAGAGGAAAAATCATTTTGGTTTTTACGGCAGCTACCGTTAAAAAAGCACCAAATCATGAATCTATTCATCGTTTGGGATGAGATGGAATTTTTCCAATAAAGGTGGTACCGCGATTGTCGCCCTTTACTAGCAAATGCTGGTAAAGGGCTTTTTGCTGCGAATCACTACACTTCGTTACGATCGCATCAATTTCTAAGAGCTAAAGCTCTAAGAATTGAAGGACTACGATTGGCTTTACCAGAGCAGATGATGGGCAATGTTTGGCAACCAAAGGATTAGCAACAAACTAAATCTTCAAACCAAAATCTTCCCAATGAGAATAAAAAACAGAAAGAGGTGGTCATTATGCAAGAAGGTGATATGTACACGACCAAAGTTCCAAAAATAAATCAAATAACGAATAGAAAAGGAATGAAGCATAATGACAAACTCTAACTATCATTTTGAAACGATCCAAATTCACGGAGGTCATACTCCAGATAAAGACACTAATTCTAGAGCAGTTCCAATTTATCAAACAACTTCTTATACATTTGATGACACACAAGATGCAGCTGAAAAATTTTCTTTAGCCAAATCCGGAAATATCTATACTCGAATTACGAATCCTACCACAGCTGTTTTAGAAGAACGATTGAATGAACTAGAAGGAGGTATAGGAGCTGTTGCAGTTGCTTCTGGTTCAGCGGCGATTACTTATGCTATTCAAAATATTGCTAGTGCTGGCGATCATATCGTATCAGCTTCAACGCTATATGGAGGAACCTTTAATTTATTTGCCCATACCTTACCTGAGTTTGGGATTACGACGACATTTGTTGATCCTGAAAAATTAACTAATTTTGAAGAGGCAATTAAAGAAAATACAAAAGCCATTTTTATTGAAACAATTGGTAATCCACTTACCAACGTGGCAGATATTGAAGCAATTGCAGAGATAGCTCATAAACATGAGATACCTTTGATTGTGGACAATACTTTTGCAACTGCCTACTTAAACCGTCCTTTTGATTTTGGAGCAGATATTGTTGTATATTCAGCAACAAAATTTATTGGCGGGCATGGTGTGGCTTTAGGTGGCGTTGTGATTGATTCAGGCAAATTTAATTGGGCAAACGGTAAGTTTTCTAAACTTGTTAATCCAGATCCGAGCTATCATGGACTTTCTTATACAAATGATGTAGGTGCTGCGGCATATATCACTCGCTTGCGTGTGTCATTATTGAGAGATACGGGAGCTGCGATTTCTCCATTTAATAGTTTTCTGTTAATTTTAGGTTTGGAAACACTGTCACTTCGTTTAGAACGTCATGTAGAAAATGCAGTGAAAGTAGCAGAGTTTTTAGAAAAGCATCCCAAAGTTGCTTGGGTTAATTATCCTGGTCTGTTGAATAATCAATATCATTCGTTAGCAGAAAAATATTTACCTAAAGGAGCTGGTTCGATTTTTACATTTGGTGTTAAAGGCGGTTCAGAAGCAGGGAAAAATTTAATTAACCATGTCGAATTGTTCTCATTACTTGCTAACGTCGGCGATGCTAAATCACTGATTATCCACCCAGCGTCAACGACACATTCACAGCTAAGCGAAGCCGAATTAAAAGCATCTGGCACTTCGCCAGAATTAATTCGAGTATCGATTGGTCTTGAAAATAGTGAAGATATTCTTGCTGATTTAGAACAAGCATTATCTAAGATTTAATAGGTAATTCAGAGAATAAACACAAGAACCAGTTGTGTTTATTCTTTTTATTTTGTGTAAACTATTTTTGTTTCTTAAAATTTTTCTCATAAAACTATTGACTTTACGTCAAAATTTCTGTATCTTTATTGTTATAGTTTGAATTATTCAAAAATTCTGACAATAAGGATGTTGATAACGATGAATAAACATACGACAACTACATTTTTATTATTAATTAAGGACTCATCACACTGATATATAGAAACTAGCTGTAAAGCAGCTTTTCTTATCAGAAGTTGAGAGTCCTGTTTTCGCATTGCATGAACGGGATGACAAGCATCCCATATCGTGGGATGCTTTTTTGTTGCAAGACACAGCGATTGTCACCAGAGCTGAATGTCTTGCAATACTTGGCGAACGCAGTGAGCGAAGTTCAAAAAAGTAAACACATTTATTACCATTACAACAAATATCAAACAACAAAAAATGAAGAAAATGTTTAACCAGAAAGGACGTATGAAAAATGAAAACAATCCAATTCTTTGATACGACTCTAAGAGATGGGGAACAAACACCTGGCGTTAATTTCAATACAAAAGAAAAAGTTCAAATTGCTAAACAACTTGAAAAATGGGGAATAGATACAATCGAAGCGGGCTTTCCGATTGCATCAGTTGGTGATTTTGAAGCAGTTCAAGCAATTGCTGAAAATGTTGAAAAAATGACGGTAGCTGGTTTGGCACGTTGCCAAAAAGCCGATATTGACAGAGCCTACGAAGCGCTAAAAAATGCGAAACATCCGCAAATTCATGTGTTTTTGGCAACTAGCCCAGTTCATATGGAATACAAATTAAAAATGACACCAGATCAAGTAATTGCTTCTATTAAAGAACATGTTAGTTATGCGAGAACCCAATTTGAAAAAGTCCAATTTTCACCAGAAGATGCAAGTAGGACGGAAAAACAATTTCTTCTAAAAGCAGTTCAAACGGCAATCGATGCCGGTGCAACGATCATTAATATTCCTGATACAGTTGGCTATTCTAATCCAACCGAGTATGGTGCGCTATTTAAATTTTTGCTTGAACATATCCAAAGCGATCAGGAAATAATTTTTTCTTCACATTGTCACGATGACCTAGGAATGGCGACAGCTAATGCTTTAGCAGCAATTGAAAATGGGGCTAAACGTGTAGAAGGAACGGTTAATGGTATCGGTGAACGCGCTGGAAACACTGCTTTAGAAGAAGTAGCACTGGCATTATATATCAGAAAAGATTTTTACCAAGCGCAAAGTAATATTGTTTTAAACGAAACCAAAAGAACAAGCGATCTGGTCAGTCGTTTATCAGGTGTGGCTGTTCCAAGAAATAAAGCTATTATTGGAGCGAACGCTTATGCTCATGAATCTGGTATTCACCAAGACGGAGTTTTAAAAAATCCTGATACGTATGAAATTATCACGCCATCATTGGTTGGTGTAAACGAAAATTCGCTACCATTAGGTAAACTTTCAGGCCGGCATGCTTTTGCAGCGAAAATGGATAGCTTAGGTTACCAGCTAACAGAGGACGAATTAAAGGATGCATTTAAACGCTTCAAATCATTGGCAGATAAGAAAAAACAAGTTACTGAAGACGATTTAATTGCGTTGATGGTAGGACAAACTCAAGAATGTAATGAAATTTATCGCTTAGAGCGGATGCAGCTACAATACGTTTCTGATGGGAATCAAGGTGCGGTTGTGTCAATTAATACTGGTGAAACAGAAACGAAAACCGAATCTGCCATTGGTTCTGGAAGTATTCAAGCGATTTACAATTCTATCGACAAAATTTTAGAGCAAAAACCAACCTTAAAAGAATATTATATTAAAGCAATTACAGGTGGTGAGGATGCACAAGCAGAAGTCCATGTTACTTTAGCCAATAGTGAAACAAATCAACAGTTCAATGGCATTGGAATTGATTTTGATGTTCTTGAAGCTTCGGCTAAAGCTTATGTTAAAGCAAGTGAACAATTTCAAAAAGAAGTGAGGAACGTCAAATGAGCAAACGAATTGTAGCTTTACCGGGAGACGGAATTGGAACTGAGATTATGGATAGTGCATTAGCGATTTTAGAAGAGATCATGATTCAGGATGAATTGGATTTTGATATTGAGAAATTTGCTTTTGGTGGCGCAGGTATTGATGAAAAAAGTGATCCTCTGCCGCAGGAAACCTTAGAAGCGTGTGAAAAAGCAGATGCTATCCTTTTAGGCGCGATTGGGGGACCAAAATGGGATAATGCACCTAAAAGACCGGAGCAAGGTTTACTAGGTTTACGAAAAGCATTAGGTCTGTTTGCTAATATACGTCCAATTTCAGTACCAGCTGCAGTGGTTCATTTATCACCGTTGAAAGAAGAAAATGTTCGTGGTGTTGATTTTGTCGTTGTTCGTGAGCTAACAGGCGGGATTTATTTTGGAGAAAAAACGTTAGGTGAAACAGAAGCCTCAGATCTTTGCACCTATTCAAAAGCTGAGGTTGAGCGGATTATTCGTAAAGCATTTGAAATTGCTCAAACTAGAAATAAAAAAGTAACTTCAGTTGATAAAGCAAATGTGTTAGCGACAAGTAAATTATGGCGTCAAACAGCGGATGCAGTAGCAAAAGAATTTCCGGACTGTGAATTAGAGCATCAACTAGTCGATTCTGCAGCCATGGTTATGATTACCAAACCAAAATCATTTGATGTTATTGTTACTGAAAATCTATTCGGTGATATTTTAAGTGACGAAGCCTCTGTGATTCCTGGTTCATTAGGAATGATGCCAAGTGCTAGTCACAGCGAGTCAGGTCCATCGTTATATGAACCCATTCATGGCTCTGCACCAGATATTGCGAATCAAAATATAGCGAATCCAATGTCGATGATTTTGTCTACAGCGATGATGTTGCGACAATCATTTGCTTTGGATCATTCAGCTAAAAAAATTGAAAACGCCTGTGATCGCGTGATGAATCAAGGAATTTTAACAACTGATTTAGGCGGAAGTGCAACAACAACAGATTTTACCGAAGCAGTGATTAAAGAATTGAGAGGTGCTTAATATGGGAAAAAC
This sequence comes from Enterococcus sp. 5H, assembly GCF_028128615.1. Taxonomy (GTDB): domain Bacteria; phylum Bacillota; class Bacilli; order Lactobacillales; family Enterococcaceae; genus Enterococcus_L. The sequence goes on from NZ_AMDP01000021.1 coordinate 149,933, forward strand.
GCTATTTGATAAACTTTGGGAACAACATGTAGTTACAGGTGAAACTGGTGAGCCTCAATTGCTATATGTGAATCTTCATCTAATTCATGAAGTAACTTCACCACAAGCTTTTGAAGGCTTAAGAGAAGCTGGGAGAAAAGTTCGCCGACCTGATCGAACATTTGGCACGATGGATCATAATGTACCGACGAAAGATATTTTTAATATCACTGATTTGGTTGCCAAAAAACAAATTGAAGCACTTCAAAAAAACTGCAAAGAATTTGGTGTAACACTTTGCGATAATGGCAGTGACCGTCAAGGAATTGTGCATATGGTTGGACCGGAAACAGGTTTAACGCAACCAGGGAAAATTATTGTTTGCGGGGATTCTCATACAGCAACACATGGTGCTTTTGGTGCACTAGCTTTTGGTATTGGAACAAGTGAAGTGGAACATGTTTTTGCAACACAATGTATTTGGCAGAATAAGCCTAAATCAATGGGCGTAAAAATTACTGGTAAACTAGCAAAAGGTGTTTATGCAAAAGATATAATTTTAGCGTTGATTGCAAAATATGGTGTTGATTTTGGTGTCGGACATGCGGTTGAATTTTACGGTGAAACTATTGAAAGTCTAACTATGGAAGAACGAATGACCATCTGCAATATGGCGATCGAAGGTGGAGCAAAAATGGGCATGATGGCACCAGACGAAAAAACATTTGAGTACATTCGTGGTAGAGAATATGCGCCAAAAGATCTGGATGCAGCAATCGAAGATTGGAGAAAATTGCCAAGTGATCCTGATGCAGCATATGATGTAGATCTTGAATTAAATGCCGATGAATTGGTGCCGTTTATTACTTGGGGAACCAATCCGGAAATGGGCATTCCAATTACAGGAACATTCCCTGAAATTAAAGATATGAATGATGAACGCGCATATAACTATATGGATCTTAAACCGGGGCAGCGACCGTCTGATATCGAAATCGGTTATGTTTTTATTGGTTCATGCACCAATGGCCGTTTGTCTGATTTGGAAGAAGCAGCCCGTATTGTGAAGGGGAAAAAGGTTAAAGAAGGGATCACTGCTATCGTTGTACCAGGATCAAGACCAGTGCGTAAAGCAGCAGAAAAAATCGGTTTGGATAAAATTTTCGCCGACGCAGGATTTGAGTGGCGGGAACCGGGATGTTCGATGTGTCTGGGGATGAATCCAGATCAAGTTCCAGCAGGTGTTCATTGTGCTTCAACATCAAATCGAAACTTTGAAGGTCGTCAGGGGAAAGGAGCCAGAACGCATCTTTGCAGTCCGGCGATGGCGGCAACCGCTGCAATTGAAGGAACATTTGTAGATATTAGAGAGGAGCTTGGGGCATAATGGAGGCATTTACACAACACACAGGAACTACAGTACCATTGATGAACGATAATATTGATACAGATCAAATTATTCCAAAATCGTTTCTAAAGCGAATTGAAAAAACAGGTTTTGGTGAGTTTTTATTTGATGAGTGGCGTTATTTGCCAGATCGTTCACCAAATCCAGATTTTACCTTGAATGAACCGCAATACAAAGATGCAACAATTTTGATTTCTGGTGATAATTTTGGTTCAGGTTCCTCTCGGGAACATGCAGCTTGGGCGCTGGATGACTATGGCTTTCGAGCAATCATTGCAGGAAGTTTTAGTGATATTTTTTATATGAATGCGACGAAAAATGGGCTATTACCAATTGTACTTGAAAAGGAAGAACTGACAGCTTTAGCGAGTCTAGGAGCACAAGAAACAATTACGATTGATTTACCAAATCAACTAGTTGTTACGCCTTATGCCTCATACAACTTTGAAATTGATGGAACATGGAAGCATAAGCTTGTAAATGGTTTGGACGATATTGCTATTAGCTTAACTCACGCTGATGAAATTACAGCTTATGAAGAGAAAATTCCAGCATACTGGCAGTAAACGTTTTGTTAAGGAGATAGCTTTACCGAAAAAATTAATTGGTGAAGCTTTCGATCGAGTACAAATCGTAGAAAAGAGTGAATGAATATGGAATGGGATGCGCAAAAATACAAAACAAGTCATGATTTTATTTATAAATATGGTGCTGGATTACTAGATTTACTGCCAAAAGAACCAAAAAAAGTTTTAGATATCGGTGCTGGAACAGGTGATTTAACGAATCAAATTGCTCAATTAGGTCATGAAGTTACAGGGATCGACCAATCAATAAATATGATTGCACAAGCAAAAAAATCTTATCCAAAATTAAATTTTTTAAAAGAAGACATCTTAGCTCCTTCAATTCAGCTGAAGACATATGACATTGCTTTTTCAAATGCTGTGTTTCACTGGATACCAGATCAAGATTGTTTATTAAAAAATATCAACAAACTGCTGAAAGCGAAGGGAAGATTAATCTGTGAATTTGGTGCGGTAGGAAATGTTGGCTTGATTAGATCGGCTTTTGGGCAGGAATTAGCTAAATTAGGAATCCCTTTTAATGAACCTTTTTGTTTTACACCTGTGGCTGAATATAGGGAATTGCTTGAAAATAATCAATTTGAAGTGGTTGAAATTTTAGAATATGATCGACCGACTCCTCTTAAAGATGGTGATGTTGGTTTAAGAAATTGGATGGAGCAATTTTATTCTAAAGAATTAAATGAATTAACAACGGCTCAAAAAGCAATTGTCCTTGAAAATCTAGAAGAGGAATTACAGCCGCTTTTATGGAAAACAGATCACTGGGAAGCAGATTATCGAAGAATGAAGATACATGCGGTAAAAAAATAGTTATAAAAACTAAATGAAAATATTTTTTATACTATAATAAAAACAACTACTGATAAGTAAGCGAGTGTGGCAATAATTAGAGAGAAATCTGATTATTGCCACACTCGCTTTTTTGCTGTCTAATCTTTAGGAAGTAATTTACTTTCAGATATTCCTAGATGATTTGACTAGTCACTCACAAAATATTGGTAAATAGAAATATCTCTGTAAAGATAGCAAATGAACAGAATAAGCAACAAATCACAAATTTAAATACTAATATCTAGTTAGTGTGAAAACGTTAATTGAAATTTTTTGAAATTAATATGATAATTAGATATAATATTTAATTTTTCACTGCAAAATAAAGATAAGAACATTAGATTCATTTAATCAATGTCCTTATCCTTATTTGTTTTTTTATGTACAGTCTTTATTTATTATTTTTTTATAAAAAAATATCTTGAAAGAATTAAGTTCAAGATATTTATATTCTCTATATGAGAAATCAAAAAGTCAGAATTGATTACTTATATAAGTATATTCTATTATTTTTAATTAGTCTAGCACAATTTTATCATTTTATTCTCAATTTTTTATTTAAAAACAAAAATAAATGATAATTTAAAATTGTTTTTCACGCTTATTTCATTATAAAAAATAGATATTAGTGTGGATGATTCATTATTAGCCGTCAAAAACCGTCAAATTTACATTATTTAGGAGGAACAAATTATGTCAAAAAGAGGCGAAAATATTTACAAAAGAAAGGATGGTCGTTGGGAAGGCCGTTATAGAAAAGGAAGAAACAAAGAGGGCAGAATTATTTATGGATATGTTTATGGAAAACAGTATAATGAAGCAAAAGAAAAATTATCAAAAAAAAATGCAGACTACACTATATATGGAGAACCAGTGAGACGAGAAGAAATTACGATGGATGAATGGTTAAACTATTGGCTGAACATTTTAATGAAAAATAGAATTAAACGCTCTACTTATTCTAACTATAGAGGAAGAATTGAGAGGCATATTTCTCCATTTTTTAAAGATAAAAGATTATCTGATGTAGAAACGGCTGATATCGATAAATTCATCTATTCGTTGCACCTGTCTAAAATGTCTTCTAATAGTATTCGTAGTATTATCAGTATGTTAAGGAGTGCTTTAAAAAAAGCTGTAACTGATAATAGAATTGCTAAAAATCCATGTTCAGGTGTACTTTTGCCTACTTTAACTAAAACAGAAGTAAAAAGCTTAGACAGAAAACAACAAAAGAAATTAGAACAAATTGCGTTATATAAAAAGGATTGCTCAGCAGAAATTATCGCCTTGTATACAGGGATGCGAATCGGAGAGATTAGTGGCTTAAAATGGGAAGATATTGATTTTAATAATAATAAAATTTTTGTAAAACGAACAATTTCAAGAATTCCTTCAGTTACAGCAGAAAATAAAACAGAAATTATTATCGGTAAACCAAAATCTATCAATGGAGAGCGAGTAATACCAATATCAAAAAATTTAAAACGATATTTAATTGAAAAAAAACAAAAAAGTACGAGTATGTTTGTGATTTCTTGTAAAAATAATTTCACAGAACCGCGGATTATTAATTATCGTTTCAAAAAACTTATAGAAGAATCTGATATCGGACCTGTACATTTTCATGCTCTGCGCCATACCTTCGCTACTAGGTGTGTTGAATCAGGAATTGATATTGCTACAGTCAGCAAAATATTAGGGCATGCTTCTACTAAAATGACTCTGGACATCTATACAGATTCTTTATGGGAAACTAGACAGTCTGCAATAATGATGATTGATAGTCAGTTAGAATATGATAAGAATAATTAAATAACCAAAGTAAGTGGACGAGATAAAAGCGTTTAGCTCCGAGAACCGGGTAGGTACTGTGCAACATCAACTCGGTTCTCGTTGTGTTTTACAGCAATAAGAAGGGATTCACGAAAATTGCCAAGAATCACCATGAGCTTGCGAATGGATGATAATTGGTACCTACTCGGTGCTCTTCAAATTTTTGAACCAAGTAGGTACTATTCTACATCCGTTCGTACCTCACTGTGTTTCATAGCAATTTCAGCTTATTTCCGAAGCCTTCAATTCTTAGAGCTTTAGCTCTTAGAAATTGATGCGATCGGAGCGAAGTGAAGGAGCTGCTTTTTTCTCGCCGTTTATTCGGATCTAGTAAGTGAAACAAAACTGATCTTTAGTTTTGCTCCACTTACTATTTTTTAGCCGTCATTTGAGTCGTCAATTTTTTTCGCGAAAGCCGTTTATAACCAGTCTTTGCGAGAGAATATCTTGAACTTAATTCTTTCAAGATATTTAACTATGTTCCTTTTTACTATTAGCATGACAATCAAAAGCTTAAGATCAAAACATCATCTACTAGTATTTTACTTTTGAATGCACATCACGAAAAGTTTTTAGTTCGGGACATAAATTTAATAGGAGGTATCTGTGATGTACACTATCGGTATTTTTCGAGATTTGACTCAACCATCTTTTGAGTATCCTAATGAATTGGCACGGATGGGATACGAAATTATGACGCTGCAAGAGGCTGATTTAGGATCTGATTTGGCTAATGTAGATGCAATTATTATTGAAGAATCAACGGTAACTGAGCTATCTAGTATTTGTAAAAACATTTTGGAATTAAGAATGGTATTAAACAAATTAATCTGGGTGATATTAATTGATGAAGAAGAAGCCAAAACAAAAAAGAAAATTTACCTACAATTGGGTGCAGACGGTGTATCTGTTTATGAAGAAGAATTTGTTTTACAATTTTCTAACATTTTAAAACGGATTGAAAGCAATGAAGTTGATAAAAGTGGGGAATCCAAATTAACTACAGCTCCATTATTAGAGTTGCTTCCTGATAATCTTAGTGTTTTAAGAAAAGGTAAAGATGAAATTAGTCTAACAAAATTAGAATTTAAAGCCCTAGAACTACTTCTTAATGAACATGATAAAGCATTGACCTATGAAGAAATCTATCAAAATATCTGGGAAAATGAACGTGTTGAGAAAAAAGAGTATCGAGTAAGTAATATTATTTTTCATTTAAGAGGAAAAATTGAAGAAGATCCTACGACACCGCAATTTATTAAAACTGTTCGAACAAAAGGTTATAAGCTAGTGCTGAATGACCGAGTAAGAAATGTTGGAATGTAGAAAGCTTAAAGGAGGTGAAGAAACTAAGGACACTGTATTAAAACTAATAGGGTAGGAGGGAAAATGAATGAAATGATTAAAAAAAGAAAATTTCAATTAGTTGGAATGAGCATAGCCATTCTTTCAATTCTTATTTTAGCTATGTTTTTACAATTACATTCTTCCACAAATAAAATTTTTGCCAAGTCACCCGCTTCAATAACCACTGTTGAAGCTGACATTTATGCAAATGAATTATTTCATGTAGCTATTTCTGATACAAGGGATGAAAGTGAACTTAAAAAATCTGATGAGAATAATCCATCAAATGATTCAAAAGAATCTAAAAAAGATTGGCAAGTTGTTTTACCTGAAGGAATACTATTTGATGAAACGGAAGAACGAGCAATGCTTTTAGCCGAGGACCCAGAAGCTGAGTTGCCTGTATTTAATTGGAATGAAGAAAAACGAATTCTAAATATTACGGTTAACAGCGATCAAACTTCACTAAAGCTAACATTGCTAGCAGAAAAAAGTGGTACTTATTCACTGTCGTTAACAGATGAAGCTGAAAGTTTCTCTAAACAAGAATTAAAGCTTGTTGTAAAAGATTCAAAAGGGACTACTACAGATAGCCAAGGGCAAACAACCGCTGATTTAGTTCAACCGAGAACGCTAAGTACTCGTGCTGCTGGAACAGCTGAGGTAACGAATTGGCAAAGTTTTGTTGAAGCGATAGCGGATAACACAGTCAATACTATTTCATTACAAAATGATATTTCGTTGTCTGGGACGCTCAATAACTATAATGGTTTGTTCAGTACTGCTTCAGTGGATATGGCAAGTGCCCAAAATGTTTACTTGTATATTAACAAAAATGCTACTGCTCGTTCATTAACGATTGACGGAAATGGTCATGACTTTAATTTTGGAAACTTGGCAATAGGCTTCCTCAATCAAAGTAGTTATGTGACAGGAAATTCAGGGACTATTTTTGGCTATTGGGATTTAAAATTTCAAAACATTAATATGATTTCGTCGAACTATTCTGGACCATTTTATATTTCGTCGTATACGGCAAGTGAAAGTGCAACGAATGGATTAACAAGCACGATTAGAAGTAATGCTAATATTTCTTACGATCTTGCTTCAGCTACTAATACGAGAAACGTGACAGACTTTTTAGGTTATACGATTGGGCTTAATGATCCATGGGTAACAAATGTGGAATTGTTAAGTGATATCTATACAAATGCACCAACCTATTCTTCTAGTTATTTTATTTACAGTCCGTATTTACGTTATTCACAAAATGTAACCTCGGCAACATCGATCGGTATTGCTTCTGGTGGAGAGTCTCACATGTATTTCCAACTACAAGGGAATGCAAGGACGGTTAAGGTTAACGGAAACAATTACACACTAGATTTCGGTTCCCTATGTTTCACTTTTCAAGCGTACAATAACTACGGATCAAAAGCGTGGGATATCCAGTTTAGTAATATGACGGTCTATCACGGTAACTATTGGGGCGCAATGATTTTCAATAATGGTTCCTATGGCGGAAAGATGACCATGGATAATTATACTGGCTACGGAACTCAATTCTTAGAGTCGCAACAAACAGATTTGACACTGAAAAACAACGTACATTTGGAGCAACAACGTACTTGGACATCAGTAAGAAAAGACGGAACAACAATTCGTACATGGAATGTTAATAACTACCAACAAGGAAGTTTAGCAATTTCAACAGCAAAAGTAGAAGATAATGCAGATGTTTATATTTCTTCACTTGGTTCTAACGTACTGTATATTCCATCCGGAAGTTTTGCAATCGGGAAAAATGTAAACCTAAAATTAGAGCGCGGCAATCAAACAACTACAGCTGAGTACTACAATACAAACTTGAATATTTCAGGTGGTGTATTATCCGTAGGGGAAGGCTCAACTGTTGATATTGTAAACCATCATGCAACTTATGGCGGTGCTGTCTATCTAGGTTCAGCATCATCACAGCTGATTATAGGAAAAGATGCCACGGTGAACATTGATACAGATGCTTATTCAGGAACTGGGAATGCGAATATTAACTACAATCCTATTTATATGAATGGTGGTTCCATTGATGTTTCCGGGAATTTAAATATTAAAGGGACGAACATGGGCGCAAGTACAACGGATTTATTTTATGTTGCAAACAACTCAACGTTTATTGTGCAGCCAAATGCTTCTTTTGATATTCAAAGTGATAGCACGTCAATTTCGCAATACTTATTACGAATGGGTGGGGCAGCGTCAACATTTAAATTCTCAGATGCTAAACGTGTAAATCTTCAAAAAAGTAAAGCTTTAACAAGTGGTACAACTACTAATAATGGGTTGATTTGGTCTCAAGGAAATTTAGATGTATCAGTCCAAAATGTTTTCCAATGGTCATTGAATAATGTGGCTGGCGGAGCAGATGGAGATAGTGGTTATACGTATGACTACGTTCCTATGAGTAATATGCGATTAGCATATGGTAGTGGATTTAACCCGACGATTACAGCATCTAATGCAATGACAAATGAAACCTTAACTAGATTTAACGCGAATTTTACAACTAGAGGGCAACAACGAGTGCTATTTACCCGAGTACCGGATCCAAATATTGCGATTCATAGCATTGCAACAGATAATCGTGGTAACAATAGCTCGACCACAGTGTCAGGCTATGCGATTCCAAATGCCTATGTTCGTATTTGGGATGTACCTGTAAATAACTCTATTGCAGCAGCTTTTGATCCATCAACGGATAGCGTGAAATCACCTGTAGAAGATACGTCTACACCAGCTGAATATCGTGCGAATTTTACAACAAAAGCAGATGCGGCAGGAAACTGGTCAGTAACTGTACCGGCAGGTCATTATTTTACCGCTGGAAGTGTCATTCATGCTTATGGATTTGCGAATCTGAAAGCAGAAGAAGTTACTCAGACAGTCTTAGATAAAACACCACCGACGGCTTCACCAGTGACGTATTACATGACCAAAGGTGATGCATTACCTGCACCAAAAGATATGGTGAAAGATGTTAGTGATACGAGTCCAATCAATACTGGTTTTGACTATGCTTATACCGATCCGGCAGCCGCAGCAACAGCAGCGAATACGCCAGGAACACACACGGTGCAAATTAATGTATCAGACCAAGCAGTTGATGCAGATGGAAATCCAGCACCAAATACCAGAGTCGTTGATTCAACCTTTGTTGTTTATGACCAAGCTTCGAGTATTTCGGGATCTGATTTTGAAGCCTCTTATGTAGATATTCGTAATCTGTCAGAAACCGAATTGAAGGATTATATTGTACAACACAGTAATCCGGAAGCTTTTAAAATAGCGAACGGAACTAAAACGGATCTTACTCAATTTGTGACGGTAACGGACTTTGGCGGTTTAAATAATCTCGCTGGGCTGGAACCAAAAGCTTACACTGTAACATTAGCGGTAAAAGCAGCTGATTCAGGCTTACCTACAGATATTACAACGACAATTCAAGTAACAGTGGTTGATGTTGATGCTGTATTAACAGTCGAATTTTTAAATGAAGCCAACCAAGTTTTATCTGGTTATACAGTTAAAATAAATACGCAAGTTGGGGACACGGTTAACTTAACACAAGAAGAAAGTGTCACCACACAACTTACGAATTTAACTAATGCTGGTTATGACATTGCTGAACGACCAGCTAATGAAACAGCAGTAACTATCAATAATACGGCACTAACAGTCCAATACAAATTGCAAGGCGTATTGAGTTTGACCTCAGTTCCAAGTGCTTTAGATTTTGGTTCATTGACGTATAACGCAACAACTAAACGAGTGGAAGACCCAGAATTTGATGAACAATTAGTTGTTACAGATACTCGGGCAGACGCTACGAATGGTTGGCGCTTAACAGCTACATTATCCACACCGATGAGAAATGGCAGCGGTCAAGAATTAGTCAATGCTTTGCGCTATGTTACAGGCGGTAATGAAACGATTTTAAACAATAATGCGCAAGTCGTTTATACCAATAGTAATGGTACAGCAGGCAGCTATGATGTTAGCGATAGCTGGGGGAAAACGGCAAATACTGATGGCATAAAATTACAAATTGATTCTTCAGATACTGTTTATACAGGAGATTATGTCGGTGTAATTACTTGGAAAGTCATGGCCGGCCAACCATAAAGGAGAGTGGAAAATGAAACACAAAACAATAAAATTAATCGTCTGCTCTCTGATTGTGTTGATGGGCATGTTTAGTTACTCAAGTAGTTCAAGTGCAAATGAAGGAACTGGCGGACAGGTAAATCGAGGTGGTAAGATTTCTTTTTACGAAGAGTCTACTGAACCATCTGATTCATCTACTAGCACAGAGCCGAGTTCAAACACACCGACGACACCAAGTTCAACAGTGAAACCAGCTGGGAAAAGTCTTCCTAATATGGGTGAGCTAATGAAAAACTACGGCATTTTCGGTATAGGTATTTTACTTTTATTAGTGTTAGTTCTCTTTTTACGAAAACGTAGAAAGGGGGAGCAAAAATGAAGTTAAAACAAATCGGTGTCTGGTCTTTATCAATCGCCAGTTTAATCATAGCTACGCAAACCAGCATTATTGCGCAAGCTGCTCCAGAGAATCTTGACCATTCGGGTTCGGTAAGTATCAAAGGAAGTGTTGTGACAAATCCTGTTGATCCTGAAAATCCGGGGGATGTAGTCGATCCGGGAGAAAGTCCTTCAACTGAAGGTCCACTGCGTATCGATTATGTATCTGCTCTTGATTTTGGTGAAAGTAAGATTTCTAAAAATGGGCGGGAGTATCATGCTCTTGCACAGCAATTCTTTGGCGAAACAGGTCCTAGAGGCAGTTATATCCAAATTACCGATCAACAAGCAGAATCGTCTGGTTGGACCTTGCAGGTAAAGCAAAACTATCAATTTACCAATCCAGTTATTCAAGAAACTAGCGAGCAAGATTTAAAAGGTGCTGTTCTTTCATTAGATAAAGGATGGGCTAATTCAAGTGGGACTAGCGAAGCTCCTACAGTGATGCGGGAAACCATTGCATTAAATTCAATTGGTTCAGCATATGAAGTAGCAACTGCCAGAGCAGGTAGCGGTAAAGGCGTTTGGACCATTGCATTTGGCGCATCGGATACTAATGCTAGCGATCAACCTGCAACACTGACACCTGTAGTAGATCAATCAGGAAAACCAGTGATGGACAGTATTTACAATAAACCAGTGTATAGCAATTCAGCAATTACACTAACAATACCGGAATCGACTAAAATTCATCCGGTAGAATATCAAACGGAGATAACTTGGATATTAGCCAAGTTGCCTTAATAAATAACACACAAACAATTAGGAGGAACATTAATATGAAAGCAAGAAGTCTTTGTGCAACAACATTAGTAGCAATTTTAGGAGTAACAGTTTTAGGAACAGCAACACCAGCATTCGCAGCACCAACTGAGTTAGCTTCAGAAGGTACAGTAACAGTTACAGAAGGTACTGCCGGTGGTGGCGGAACAGAAACAGTCGATCCGGAAAATCCAGATGAAGTATTACCAAATCCTGATCCAGAATCTCCAGATGAAAACACAAATACAGAACAAGGATCATTAGTTATTGAAAAAACAACTAATTTAGATTTTGGTTCAATTGAAACATCTGCAAATACAGTAACAAGCTTTGCAAAACCAATGACATTTAACGGTGGAACAACAACTCGTGGAGCATATGTACAATGGGCTGACGTTCGTGCTGGAGGCGTTTTTGGGTATACAATTACAGCACAATTAACAAAACAATTCACATCAGGAACAAATGTATTGACTGGTTCAACAATTGACTTCAGCAATGGACTTGCTGCAGCACAAGGTGACAACACAAATGCAGTTCCTTCAAACGTACAAACTGGATTCCAATTAACAGAAGCAGCAAACGATGCAAAAACTGTTGTCGTTGCTGATAAAGATAATAAAGAAGGAAAAGGCCGTCACATCATTGAATTCGGTCAAAGTTCAACTTCACAAAACGGAACTCCAGGAACAGATGCTGAATCTGTAAAATTAACAATTCCTGCAGCAACTGCTTCAAATATGGCTGTAGCTGATTACACTGCTACTGTAACTTGGAAAATTACTGCTGCTGAATAATTTTTAAGCATTCTAGTAAGGCTGGTACAAAAGCGATTAGCTCCGAGAAATAAGAAGGAATTCACGAAAATTGTTCTTCAAATTTTTGTGAATTTCAGCTTATTTCCGAAGGAGTTGCTTTTTTATCGCCGTTTATTCGGATTAAAAGTGTGGACAAAACTGGTTTTTAGTTTTGTCCCCCACTTTGCTTTTTAGCTGAAAAGCTTAGTAACCTTCTTGTTTTATCAGCTTACATAGGATAAAAAATAATTGAGAATATACGAGGTTTGTAATGAAAAAAAACATAAAAACAATCAACCAATGGCTTTTGCCAATCTTAATCGTGACCATCGGTATTTTTTTAAGTCCATTAACAAGTCATGCCGAAGGGGAAGAAAATAGCGATGTTGCTGGAGCAACAGGTTTTACCTACAGTATTACGTTTCCAGATAATCAAATCCAAAAAGATTTAGGCTATTTCAAATTACAAATGAATCCAGGTCAGAATCAACAAATTTCCATCGCGTTAAGCAATCCTGGTACTGAAAAAGTGACGATTGATGTTAAATTAAATGGTGCAAAAACCAACCAAAATGGTGTTATCGAATATGGTGAATCGACAATTGAAAATGATCCGTCATTACAATTTGATTTTACTGACGTTGTAACTGGACCTGAATCAGTTGAATTAGCACCAGGAGAGACCAAAAACCTTGACTTAACAATCCAAATGCCGGAAACTGGTTTTGATGGAGTTCTTGCTGGAGGTATTCAATTAATGCGAGCCGATCAAAATGGAACGACCTCTAATGAAGGTGGATCAAAGATTATTAATCAATATGCTTATGTAGTTGGTGTAGTCTTACAAGAATCAGAAAATCCCCTTACACCTGATCTAGAACTAAACAGTGTGAAAGCTGGACAAAGCAATTACCGAAATGCTATTTTTGTTAATTTTTCTAATGTTATTGCAGCGTATTTAGATGATATGACTGTGGAAGTTCAAATCACAGCTAAAGGTAAAGATACTGTTCTCTACGATCGTAAACAAACAGCAATGAGAATGGCACCGAATTCCTTTATTGATTTTCCTGTAAGTATGAATGGCGAGCGGATGGTAGCTGGTGATTATGTAGCCAATATTCTAGTAACCTCAGGCGATAAAAAATGGGCATGGACAGAAGATTTCAAAATTTCAGATGAAGATGCCAATAAATTCAATGAGCGGGATGTTGGTTTAGTTCAAGAAAAAGGCTTAGACTGGAAATTGATATTACTAATCGTTGCAGGAGTTTTAGCGATTATTATTATTATTTTCATAATTATCATGATCCTTCGTAAGAATAAACAAAAAAAAGAATTAGCTTTAAAAAAAGAACGTAGAAAAAAGAAAAAAACAGGTTCATCTAATGGAAAAAGCAGTAAATAAAAGGATTAGTAGAGTATAGGAGCTGAAGTGTATGTCTATTTTAGATTGGATTTTCATCATAGGGATTGCACTAGCAATTGTTGCGCTCCTCGGATCAGGTTATTTTTTAGTGCAATTTTTTCGAATGCGTGGTATGCTAAAAAAAGTTCCAAATAAGAAATTTAAGAATAAAAAGAAAAACAAACGAATCGCAGTAAAAAAACAGCAGTTAACGAAAAAGAAGAAAAAGAATTTACGACTATTCTTCGTTATGTTGCTAGTAACAGGTGTTTTAGCCGGTGGTGCTGCCTATTTGTCCTATTACCAGTCGATGAATTTAACGACAGATGATTCAGATTCTGTTGTCAAAGGCTATTATCTTTTGAGGGATTTTGAAGAACAGATCATTTTAGCTCGTGATAAAGGCGATGACGAAGAAAAGTTACAAAAAAATATTCGTTATTTAGCCACAGCCATGGCAAGCTATGGGACAAAAAAAGCAAGTGACGTCAATTCAAAAGAAGGACAAATCACCCTGAACCGATACTATAATGCGATCAAACAGTTAGGTATGAATGCAAGTACCCAAACGAAAAACTTTTTCGGGAACCAAGAACTAGTTGACGGCTTTTTGACTGATATCAAGCAAGCGCAAGACTACGAAAAAGCAGCATTTGACTACTATAAAGTAAACGAATCCGCCTTTAAAGAAGAAAAGTAATCTGAGTGAGTGATTTCCTATGGATAAAGAACCAAAGCGTACAGTAAAAAAGAAAAGAAAGCCAGCAACGAGAAAAACGCCGCCTCCTGCCAAAAAAGCAAAACCAAAAAACACGGGTAATAACAAAAAAAGGCCAGTTACTAATAAAAAGCCTAAACGTAAGAAACGCCGTGTAAGAAACTATGTGAAAGAACTGGTTTTTGCAATAATTTTGGGAGCAGTATTGACGTTTGTTATCGGCTCTTTTTTCCTTTCAATAGTAAATGTTCGAGGCTTTAGCATGATCCCGACTTTAAGGGAAGGTGATAAAGTACTCGTCCAAAAAACAACTGATCTAAAACGCTTTGATCTAGTTGCTTTTAAAAGTGGCAACGGAGATACACAAATCAGACGAGTGATCGGTCTGCCAGAAGAAAAAATCGCTTATACAGATGATACGCTTATGGTAAACGATCAGCCAATAGATGAAAAATTTATTATTGATGAAATTAACGAAAGCCAACGAAATGGTAAGAATTATACAGAAGATTTTACTAATCGAGAGTTAGCTTCTTCTGTTGTGATACCAGATGATTATTATTTAGTTTTAGGCGATAATCGTCCCTATGCGACGGATAGCCGCCACTACGGTTTGATTGCAAAAGAAAATGTCATTGGGAAAGTTAAAATGCAGCTTTTCCCGTTTGATGAGCTTAAGAGCTTTTAGCGTTGGTTATATAAAATGATTGAGGATGGATATTTTCCATCCTTTTTTTTGTATCCAATGTTGAAAAATAGAACCGATACTCATGTCATAAATGTATTTTATAATTTCCTTTTAAGTAAGCAAACGGAACTTTTGAAAATTATATATTTACATTGAGTTGTTTACGAATTACAATTAAGTATATATACTATTATAAAAACTAAGTCGTTAGACGTTTACTTTTTAATTATAGGAGGAAAAAACGATGCCAAAGGATATAAACAGTAATTCCGCAGTAGCACAAGCTGTCGCTACTTCTATAGCATCATCGGTGAGTTCTTTAAATCAAGGAACAACAATCACAAAAGATACCCAAACGACCGTTGCAGGTAATAGCAATGCGCAACAAGCAATCACGCAACTAACGACCTTTAATACCTCACTTGTCCAAGCCATTACCCAAGCAAGTAACAATATCCGGTCAGTGGCAGCTGAATTCGAAGCAGTTGATCAACGAATCGCTCAAATGCAGTATAACCAAATGCTTCCTTAAACTGAAAGGAGGAATAAAGTATGTCCAACCTTGAAAAAATCAATCAACAAAAAATCCAACTCGAACGTGAACAAGAAAAACTCGAAGATCTAAAACGTGACATTAACCAAACAGAAGAACACTACGAAGAATATTTTTTCTATCAAAAGCAATTATTCAATGAATTACAAGAAGAATTTGCTCAAAGCCAGACAGATATGTTGTATCAAGATATGGCCGAGCAAATCAACTGGCAAAGCCGAGGCGTTCAAGATTTTTTAGAAGAGCAACAGCAAGAACTAAAAAAACAAACAAGAGCGTTAGAGGATCAACAAGAAGACTTACATTGGCAAGAAATAAAAACAAAAGAAGAAAGGTCGGAACGGCATGAGTATTGATATGTACCTCGGTCAAGCGAGAAGCCAAGCGTCCAGCGTGAAAAGTGCATGTAGTCAATTAGCACAAGGCTATACATCGTTGATGCAAAGCAATCAACATTTTATGAGTGCAGGCGAACTATCAAGTAAAGGCTATGACTCTGCCAAAGAATTCTTTGCGGCAGTGATCCAACCTTTAGTTCAAGGTGGCGAAGTAGGCGCAGACATGACAGCAGAAGCTTGTCAAAAATTTGTGGATCAATATACATCTGAGGTCGATAGTATTGATTTGAAGTCAGATGACTTAGAAAGACGAATCCGACAAATCAATACGTCGATCCTGAATATGGAGAGTATTAATCGAGGCTTGCCAAAGCTTCCGACTGGAACGAATCCGTTGGAACAAGCCAATCGGCGGATTATTGAATCGTTAGAGACGACAAAACGTGATTTAGAGAAGAAGTTAGAGAAATTAATGACGTTTAATGGAACATCTCCTACTATTTTTGATGGAGTGAATAGTTTTTATTTGACGTTGGCACAAGGCTTGCAGCAGGCGAACAGTGGGTTTAATCCTGCGACTGGGACGTTTTCGGTTCCTAAAGGGAAAGCGTTGGATTGGACGAAAACAGTACAAACAGCTTATCAAAAAGCAAATCAGAAAAAGCTAGATAATTTAATGAAATTACCTTATTCAATAGAAAACGCAATTAAGGTCTATGAGATAGCTCAAAAAGATCCATCAATGAGGTTAGACGAAAAAGCGATTAAATGGTTTAGAGAACATAAAGATGATTTACAAGGATTATTTGTTGATTTTAGTATGTCTACAATAGAAGAAACACTTAAACACAATGGAGATGAACTTGCACTTTCTCTCGGTTTGATGTTTGGGACATTATACAAAAATGCACCATATGGTTCATGGATGGGCGCAATAAACCAAGGATTAACAGCTGGTATTACAAGTTCTGCTAATAGTATGTTCAATGCCACGACAGACTTTTTAGGGTCCACAGCAAAAGCAACTTCACTTGGCTTAGGAATAGGAACCGTATTGGGTCTTGCCTCTGGCGATTCATTTGGTCAAGCTTTTGCAAGCTCTGCTGTTACGACTGGAGTTTCTTTAGGAATAAATAGTTTAGTTACAACAGGTTTTGCAGTTGCAGCTGTGGCGACACCTGTTGGCTGGGCCGCTGTGGGAGTTGCTGCTGTCGTCACTGTTGCAACCACTATTGCATTCAATAAAAACTTTTTAGGAATGAAAGATTTAGCAAAAAATACGGGGAATTTGATTGATGATGGTTTGGACTGGACTGGAAAAAAAGTAAATGATATTGGGAAAGGGATTAAGCAGGTACGCAGTGCGGTTGATGGTGCTTGGAATTCTCTAACCAATTGGAGTTGGTGAAAAATGATCGAAAAAACTACAAATAAGCGATATAAACAATTTAATTATAAAAATGAAAGTGTTTTACTAGATATGGATAGTAATAAAATAACTTGGTTTCTCCCTTTTTTAGTTTGGTTTCTTCCTGTTAAAGGATATAGAAATACTCCCCTACCATCTGATAAGACAGGGGAGAAAAAAACAAAAGGTGGTATAGTTTTTTCAATACCGATTTTATCAATCCTCCTTATCCGTCTGACAGATGGTGGTTTTGGTGATTTATCAAAACTTTCAAATTATCGAGAAATAATTATGGTTATACTGTTTAGTTCAATGATTTTGGTCTATTTAATTCGCTATTTTTGGAGATACAAAAAAAATAACTTACTTATGCAAGATAAAGAAATAGTTTACTTGAAATTTAGCTTTAATAAAGGAATTATAGGAAAATACGAATATATCTATAAAGTCTTTATTCTTACAATAGTTTGTTACGGGATTGTTATTTTTTTTAGTAGCTACTTTATAAATGACTATCCTAATATTATTATTTTACCGCTCATTCTTCTTGTGGAATACTTTTTATTGATTATTAATACTACAATTGCACATCCAGAGAAAGACTGTACATTTGTTGTTACTAAAGAAAAAAAATAAATATGAAATCAATGACATTTGGAATACTCTAATTGATTGGGGTTGTTAATAATATTTAGTGGAAGATTCAAAGAAGTAGAGGTAAATAACAAAAAATGTTAGTAGATTTAGATACATCTAAACTGGCATGGATAGTACTTGGGCTGTATGGCTATTCCCAAAGAATGCTTATCATTATGGGTCTCTAAAAACAGATAAGTAACAAAAAAAGAAGAGTTCGACAAAAGGATTGATTGTATTAACTAGTTCAATTTTAGCTAGTGTTTTGATTAGGAACATGGATAAAAGTTTTGGTGAATTACGTTACTTACAAGGGCATCCTATGGAGTTATTTCTTTGCCTTATTGTTGTAACAGCATTTGTTTTTTATTACAGATGGTATAGTTCAAATCGTGAGTTAAAAAGTCTTAGTGATATTAAAAAATATGAAATAGTAGTGTCAAAAATGACTAGTGGATTGATTAACCAATTGATAAAAGTATGTGTAGGAATCTTTATCTCAATTGTAGCGTTGTATTTCTTTGGAAGTATATTTATCTTTAAAGGAAATATTTTAGGTTTAGGTGTATATTACTTTTTTCTGATAAATATTTTGTTTAGAAACTATAGTGAGAAAATCCCTGAAACTGCAAAGTTTTCTCTAAAAAAATAGATTTTATGAGATTGGTTGAAGTTGATGAATGTGCTAGTAAAAACTGAAAATAAACGTTATAAGCAAGTGACCTATAATGGTCAAAAAATACTATTAGATATGGATAGCAACAAATTAACTTGGTTATTCCCTTTCTTAGTCTGGTTTTCCCCAGTTAAAGGATATATGAACGAAGAACTGCCTATTATTAAAGAAAGCAATTCAAAAGGAAAATCATCTGGAGCAATTGTATTATCTTCGTCTATTTTAGCAAGCATTTTGATTAGAATGACGAATAAAGGATTTGGTGATCTCAGGGGATTTTCAAATCCACAATTAGTTGCAGGAACATTATTATTTTGTTCTATGGTAATAGTTATACTTATTCGCTATTTTTATAGATACAGAAAAAATCACGTGTTACTTTCGAATGAAAAAGTTGCTTTAATTAGATTTAAATTTATGGATGGTTTTAAGAGCAAATATAACTATATAGGGAAAGTGTTACTAGTTGTCATTTCTTGTTATGCATTTGTGATCTATTTTAGTATTACTTTTGTAATGTCTTATCTTAATATTATCCTTATCCCAGTTATATGTATGGTTGAATATCTAATCTTAATTGCTAACACAACGATTGAGCCGCCAGAAACGGATGTAGAATTGTTGATTGAAAATAAAAATAAATAAATAAAATTACAAAAAGAATAGCGAAAAAATACATTTAGTATGAAAAGTCAGATTATAGAAAATACAAATAACAAGAGATATAGACTGTTTGTGAAAGAGAACAAAAAATATATTATTGATTCAGATACAAATATCATTTCAATTATTTTTCCGTGGCTTATTTGGTTGTTTGCATTAAATGGTTACGAAATTGAAGATATTCAAAGTTTACAAATAGATAAAAACAAAAAAAGAAGGAAAAAAAGGTGGTCTAGTGCTTACTTCCTCCGTTTTAAGTGTAGTAATGATTCGGATAATACCTTCTAAATATATTCTTGGAAAACCATTTCCCGATCATGAGTTATTCTTAACGCTCCTTATAATGTGTTTTATAGTTTCTCTTTTTCTGTTCAGAATGAAGGTATCTAAACAGAGATTATATAAGGGTGAGGTCAAGAGTTCAATTAAAGTTAAGCTAGATTTTCTTAAAGACTTTAGGCCTAATGTAAAATCATTAATAGCATATTTGGCTGGACTGGTTATTGGTAGGTTGTTTCTAATAGAGATGTTTAAGATATTTATAGTCGGTGGAAATCCACTAGTGTTAGGGATATTTCTGATGGTTTATACGTTTCTTATATTTGCTAACCAAACGATGCAAACGCCTATAAAATATGATGTTAAAATAATGAATTTGAGTAATAAATAAAGCAGAAAATAAAAATAACCAATAAAGGAGAGTAAAATAATGCAGACATTAGGAACGATTGTCTACTTAAAAGATGGACGAGCTAAAGTAATGATAATCAATAGAGGACCTATCGTGGAAAAAGAAGGGATATCATTTTTATATGATTATGCGGGTTGTGTTTATCCTATTGGAATGAATCTTGAACAAGTTTTATATTTTAATGAAGAGAACGTTGATAAAGTTTTATTTGAAGGATACCATGATGAGGATGAACAACGATTTGAAGAACTCTATAAAAAATCTGTCGAAAATTTAGGAGATTCTGTGATGAAAGGATTGCCTAATTTAAACCTTAAAAGCTAGATAAAGTGTTCATCTTATTTATAATGGAGAGGAAAAATAGCGGTATAGTAGCGCTAGATGTTGAGATATAATGAAAGTTTATGAATCTACAAATAAAAGGTACAAACTAGCTGAACTAGATACAAACTATTATTTAATTGATATGGATAGCAATATATTGGCTTATTTTCTCCCTACTTTAGTTTGGTTCTTCTCTTTTAGAGCAGTTGAGATAGATAAAGAAATGTTTAATAAGCTAGTGTCCAATGGTCAAAAAGAGTATGATATTATGGCTACTGTTGTTATATCGATGTTTATTGGAAGACCAGTTTACAAACTATCGATTATTTTTTTCAAGAGCTTGATGTTACTTCTGAAATAGATAAACATGCAATTAATTTACTGATAACTTGTGGCTGTTTGCTTTTTTTTAGATCTATCATTATGTTCTACAATAAGCAAAAAATTAGAAAAGCGATATTTGGAGTAGGTTACAATGTAACAATAGAGATTAAGAAAGGTAGCGTTTCTAAATATTACAAGTCGCGTAGTAGCTTTCCTGAAAAAATGAAACAAGATGTATTATAGGTATCTCTCATTTTTTCTAAAAATGAATTATTCAAGTAGATATTTTTCTTCTTAATTTTTACTTTTTCTTTTAAGATTATAATTGATGATTTAAAAAAGCGTATAAATGATTATTTTTCATGATGTTGATTTGTTATTTTATTTTATAATGTATTTAATTACTTTATGATAGAAATGAATATTAAATAGGAGGTAGAAAAATGAACTGGAGTTTTCCTTCCAATAATTTTGGACAGATAAACGGTATAAGTGATTCAGGAATTGAAACGTTTCTTGGTGAGCCAATAAAGTCATTAGCTAGAGAGATTTGTCAAAATTCTATCGATGCTATTGTCGATGAAAATGAGCCAGTAGTAATTGAATTTCAAAAATTTTCTTTAAATTTTGATGACATTCCAGGCGCAAAGAACTTACTTGAAGCTTTGAAAATGGGAAATGAATTTTGGAAAGTTCAAAAATCAACAAAACCAAAACGATTTTACGAAGAGGCAATTGAGCGTTTTGATAACGAAAGCATTCCAATGCTTCGTATAAGTGATTTTAATACCAAAGGTTTGAAAGGTTCAAAAGAATTATATAATACACCTTGGACAAACCTAATAAAATCTTCTGGAGCATCAGATAAAGCAGGTTCTGCTGGTGGTTCTTTTGGAATAGGGAAATTTGCTCCATTTGCCTGTTCAAGTTTTAGAACAGTTTTTTATAGTACTTTAGATGATAGCGGAAATAGTGCATTTCAGGGAGTTTCTAGGCTAACAACTTTTAAGAATAATGATGGTGAACTAACTCAAGGTGTTGGTTATTATGGGAAAGCGAAGAATATGCCCATATTCGAACAAAAAAGTCTTCAAAAGGATTTTAAAAGAGAGTATACACATTCAGGAACTGATATTTTTATTTTAGGGTTCTTTTTTGAGGATAGTAGTTGGGAAGAATCAATTATAGGTGCTGTGTTAGATGGTTTCTTAAATGCAGTATATTCTGGGAATCTTATAGTTAAAGTAGGAAAATATGAAATTTCGAAGGATAGCATAGATGATCTTATCAAAGTTTTTCCAGATGCATTTACAGAGAAAGCTCCAAATTTTTATAAAGTTTTGATTTCATCTGAAACGGTTTGGTTTGAACAAGACTTTAAAAAAATGGGAACTATTAAGTTAGGATTGTTAGTAGATGATTCAATGCATAATAAAGTTGCGATGGTTAGGAAAACTGGAATGAAAATTTTAGATTATCCTATTAGAAATCCACTAGTTTCTGTGGGAGGAGTTTTTCTAATATTAGGAGAAAATTTAAATGAATATCTAAGAAGTATGGAAAATCCTCAGCATACTAAATGGGAACCAAAAAGATTAGGAACTAGTGAACCAAGAGCAAAACAAGATATTATTGCTTTGCGTAAATTTATAATGCAATCTTTAAATACGTTAATACAGGAAGAGGAAGAAGAAGAATTAGATTCAGGGGTTGGCGAATATTTACCTCTAGATATGGATAAAGTAGATGGAGATCAACAAAAAAGTGAAGATATTACTGGAAAAATTACGGAAATTAAAGTGACAGAAGTATCACCAAGATTAGTAAAAAAAATATCAGCTAGATTAGGTAAAATGGAAACAGAATTTGAATATACTGATGATATAAATGGAGTTGATAATGTAGATAATTTTGTTGGAAAAAAAGAAAAAAGAGGTAAGGGAAACGGAAAATCTGGTATTTCAAGAGAGTCTTCAGAGGGAACAGGGTATGGAAGTGAACATGATTATAAAAAAGGGGAAAAGAAACCAGTAGAGATAAAGAAACCAAGAATAATAGCTTTGAATAAAGATGAAGGAAGATATTCCGTTTCATTTATTCCTGAGAGAACAGTTACTAATTCTGAAATATCTTTAATAATAGTTGGAGAATCACAATCAAATCAAGCGGAAATAATTTCTGCACAACTTATATCTTCACCAACATTGAAAATAGAAAAAAATAGAATTATTGGTGGGGCACTTGAAAAGGGAAAATTGGTTAGATTAATTGTTAATATTTATTCATCCGATTATTTATCGATGGAGGTATGAGTAAATGGATATTAGAGAAAAGCTTTACCCGTATCCTGTTTTAACAAATTATTCAGATGATTATATTGAAAGTAAATTTGAAACTGATGTGAAAATTGAGATTATCGGATATGAAGTAATTTTAAGTTTTACTTCTGTACTTGATAATTGTGAGTTATTGAATTTAATTAGAGATGGAAAGGCAAAGTATGCTTATCATATTGAATGTACTCAAACTTCATATAGGCAAGTTGTCTTAACTGATGAAGCTACAAATATTCATCATATTACTGATGATAAAATAAATGGGAAAATAAGTATTTGCCCATTTATTATCGCAGTAGATAAAATTGAAGAATTTTTTAGCGATGACTTCAATGATGTGTATAAAGGCTTCACTTTTATGTTTGAAGAGGGATGTATTATTGGTGTAGGGCAACAATTTAATATTTCAATACAGAAAAATCGTGAAGACTTGACTAAGACACCATCAATTTTTAGTATAGTAAAATATTATGGAGACAAAAACAATAACTCAATAGATATGTTTTCAAATAAAATAGTTATTCGTATACCTGAAACTGAATTTATAAGATATCAAACTCTAAGTAAAACAGAAGCATTAATCCCAGTTTTAAGTTCAATGATTATCTTACCGGCTCTTGTGTATGTAATAGAGCGGTTAAGTAACTTGAATGACGAAGATAAATTAGAGTTTATGGATTATACTTGGTTTAATTCTTTAGATTCTATATTGAAAGAAAGATTCCAAATTGAATTGCTTAGTGAAGATTTAAAAGACCATAGTAGTTTCGAATTGTCTCAAAACTTAATAGCGAATCCCATTTCCGATGGATTAAATAGGTTATGGCTTGGTTATAGTGAGAATGGAGATGAAGAAGATGAATAATATTGAAATAGTAAAATCAGAGTCTCTTCAAACAATTAAAAATAATTTACCAATATTAGAAAGACATTTTTATTATGAGGCTAACAATAAATTTTTAGAATTTTTTAAAGATGATTATCCATTTACAAATTCAAAAATTGAATTAGAAAATTTTGATTTAATAATGAACAGCGAAAAACCATTTTTCACAGAATTAGAAAATATAAAAAGAGTATATAACCGTTTAAAATTCTTAACTGATTCTCAGGCTTCAGATGAAAGGTTATGGGCAGGATTGTGTATAACAAGGTTTTGGGAATATACCAAATATAGATGGAAAATAAAAACAAGTTCAGATATAGAAAACCATTTTTTCTTTGGTTACGGAGCGAGACGATCTTTGACAAGAAATGCACTTTCTAGATTGTGGTGGATCGGCCGACTTTCTTATGATGAAACAAGAAAGAATCCTTATGAATTAACTGAACTATTATGTGAAAATTCAAATTATATTCAAGATGTGCTAGAACGTAATACTTTTAACAATCCTCAGATTACCAGAGCTTTTCTCACAGCAATTCTCCAATTAAGGGAGGAAAATATTGTTATTAATAAAAGAGTTATGGCTGAGTTATCAAAATACTTGAATCTATTGGGAGGAACATATCTCCTTGACTGTATAGACATGAAAACTATTGAATTAAAAATTTTTGAAAAAGGGATTCAGCTTTACGGGAGTGAATTTTAATGGAATCTGATTTAGATATTCTTTTTGAAGATAGCAGATTTAAAAAGATTCAATACTTTTTAAATGAGCAAGGGATTACTGATTTTGATGAGCTATATGCATTTGATTTAAATGAGATAATTTTTATTCCTGGATTAAGTCTAGAAATAATAGAGAAATTTAAGGAAAACGTTTATTCACATAAAGAAGAAGCTAAAGCTAAATTGAGCATGTCAGATGACGTAAATAATAATAATAATGAGTATTTGGATATTCCAGAGTGGTTGATGAATACAAATATTTTATCAATTATTGATAGAAAATTAATTAAAAAAAATTTAGAAAATAATTTTAAAGTTAGTCATATAGAGACCGTTAAGGACTGGCTTTACGTAAAAAAAAATGAAATGTCTGGTATAGGGAAAAATAGTTTAATTAAGTTTGAAAATGAAATAACAAAAAAAATTAATGAATTAAAAGTTATGGATTTAGTTGCAGTACCTAATGAATATTTTAATTCAGAGATAGAAAATATACCTATAAATTTTTTACCGGAACTATTACAGAAAAAGATATCTGAAATTTTCAATGGAATATATATTACAAAAATTTCAGATATTTACAGTTTAGAATTAACACCTATACAGTGGTTTTTACTTGAACAGGAGTACAACGATTTGAATAAGTCGTTAGATAACATGTACTTAGATAAAATAAAGAACATAGATGAACGTAGTTTGTCAATATTGAGAAAGAGAGCATCGGGAGAAACTCTAAACACAATAGGAACACAATGCAATTTGACTAGAGAAAGAGTTCGTCAGATTATAAAAAAAACTATTTCTAAAATTATTAAATATGCTGAAATAAGAGCATTGTCAAGAGTATCTGTTAATAATCCTTTTATTAGATTAGAAGACTTGTGTTTTGATGAAGAAGAAGAGCGAAAATTGTATTTTTTTATTCTTAAAAATTCTAATGAAATTATATTTAGTGAAATGTTGGATAAATTCATTTTCAAATCTAGTAGCAGTATAGAGGTAGATTTGACACTTACAAAAATCATGAAAAATACAATTGGACAATATGGAAATCTATATGATTTAATGGACAAAATAATTGAAGAGTTAGAAGAAAAAAATTTAGATTTTATTGATATGGATGACATTCAAAACTGCTTAATAGCAAATAATTATACTTTTTATGGAGATTTTGTTATTAAACGAGGTAGTTCATATGTATATTCTTGTATTGATGCAATACGACGTTATTTTACCTTTGACCTAAAATTAGATCAAGATGAAAGCAATGAAGATATGAAAAAATTGAGAAATATAATTTTTTTAAAGTATCCTGGAATTGAATTACCAGAAAAAAATCGAGCACTTTTTGCAAGAATTACGGATTTCCCAGAAATAATACTTTCTGGGAGAGGGAGATATTGCCCCATTGAAAAAGTTTACTTTCCTAATGAATTGATTGAGGATATCAGAAAACATATTTTAAAAAAAGAACAAAATACTTTCTATTATTCGGAACTTTTTGAATTATTTAAAGGAAGACTATTTTTAGAGAGTAATATTGATAATTACAATTTTTTACATGGCATTATTAAGTGGTGTTATCCTGATGATTTTGAATATAGAAGAGATTACTTAAATAGAAATTCTAAACTGTCTGATGAAACATATGATGACCGAATAATTAGTTTAGCTAAAAAAGGACCAGTAACCAAAAAAGAAATAAAAAAATATATACCAGGTATACAAGACTATACTATAAGTTTTATTTTAGAAAGAAATAAAAAAATAATTATTTGGGACACTCATACCTACGTACATGTTGATAGTCTAAATATTAGTCAAGAGTTCATTGAAAAGCTTGATCGTATTTTACAATATAACATATTAAAATATGATGGATTTATTAGTGAACAGATTTTATACGATGAATTTATGAAAATAGACTCAAGTATAGATTATACATCAAAAAATTTATTTTATATTAGTTCATATTTTTTTGATGAACTATATGATTTTAGAACTCCAAATATTGCCAAAAAAACTTTAGTTAAGGGGAACTTATCAACTGAGAAAATTGTAGAAACTATGTTAATTGATAAGCAGACAGGTTATTTTGAATATGCTAATCTGGATAAATTTGCAAGTAAGATGAAGTGGAAGTACATTACAAAAAATAATGCTATGAACAACTTAACTTCAAAGTTAATTAGAATTGATCAATATACGTATTTAAAAAAAGATAAATTCTATCTATCTGGAAATAAAGTCAATAAGATAAACCAATCATTGGGTTTGTTGCTTGAAAAATACGACTTCATGCCATATGAAAGAATTGTAGATTTTAGAAATTTTCCTGATATAAATTTAGAATGGAATCATTATCTTCTGCGATCAATCATTGAAAACTATGACTCTAGTTATCGTTCTATAAATAAATTAGCTAAAGATATTAGATATAACAAAAGTTTTATTGTGCCAAAAGAGAGTGAACTATACAGTTATGAACAAATCGTAATTAGTGTACTCGAGAATAGAAATTTAATTGAAATATCAAAAATTGAGCTCAGAAATATTCTTTTGTTTGAAGGATTGACTAACGAAAATATTCCTCAAGAACTATATAGTGGAAATAATATCTCATATGATAAAAAGAAGGAAAAGTTTATATTAAAATAATGAAAGTAGATTACAAAATAATCTAGTTGTCTTATAAGTGGTTAATTTTTGTGAACAGAGGTAGAAAATGTAATGTATAACATAATAGATTTATTTGCCGGTGCTGGTGGACTGAGCCTAGGGTTTAGTGAAAATAAAAATTTTAATATTGTTGCAGCTGTTGAAAAAGATAAATATGCAAGAGAAACATACATCTATAATCACAAAAATGAGAATATAGATATTTTATCAGATGTGAGAGAAGTAGATTATTTTAAATTTAAAGAAAAATTTGGAACAGTGGATGTAATTATAGGTGGTCCACCTTGTCAAGGTTTCTCGAATGTAAATAGACAAAAAAATAATATCATCAACTCTAATAATATCTTAGTTAAAGAATATGTTAGAGCTGTAAAAGCATTAAATCCAAAAGTCTTTATCATGGAAAATGTGAAAATGCTTACTTCTGAAAAACATAGGTTTTATTACTCTAAGAAAGATCAAGCAGAAATAGACTTTTTAGATCTTGCTCTTAGGTCTGACCATGTATTTGTAACAAATGGGAAATACAAGGACTTTGATATTTTAGAGATTGCAAGATGTGGAAAATATGGAGAATATTTAATAAAAGACTCATTATATAATTTATTAAATACATTATTCCGAAAAAAAAGGGATACTATCGCTGTAGAGAAATTTTTAGATAAGAATTTACAAAAGATAGAAAATTTAATGGAAATTGATAAAAGTAACTCAAGTATTTTTGCAAAGGACTACGATCTATTTTTATCTGTCTTTCGTACTAGAAAATACTCTATAAATTTTTTTGATCATTTTGATTCGTTTATAAATTTTCAAAAAGGTATTAAAATAATCGAGGAATTAAAAAGGAATGAAATAATTGCTACTTATTTTAGTAAGGATAATGTAGTATATGCTGAAGTTCAATCTTATTCAGTTGTTGACTATTTAAATGAGGTATTTAAAGAGAACTATGAACAAACTGTCGGAGTTGTTAATGCAATTAATTATGGTGTTCCCCAAAAACGTAAAAGATTTATATTAAGTGGTGTTAGAAAGGATCTTAACTATAAAGATATATCTCAAATTTATAAACATACTAGTAAAGAGTATACCGTAAGAGATGCTATTGAAGATTTGGAAAAAATAAAACCAGAATTAGAAGTGAATTCTGCTCCAAAAGGTTATATACAGAATAATCTGTGTGAGAATGAGTTTTTAAAAGAAATAAATGATTCAGATCTTATCTACAATCATGTTGTAACTGCAACCAGAGAAAAAGCTTTAGAGAGATTCAGAACTTTAAAAGAGGGTGAGAATTTTCATAATTTAGATAAATCTTTAAAAGATACTTACACAAATCCTGAAAGAACCCAAAATACAATATATCTCAGAGTGAGCTATGATAGGCCTGCTGGTACAGTAGTAAATGTGAGGAAATCGATGTGGATTCATCCAGTTCTTAACCGAGCGATAAGTATTAGGGAAGCGGCAAGATTACAGTCTTTTCCTGATAGCTTTGTGTTTAAAGGGACCAAGGATTCTCAGTATCAACAAATAGGAAATGCTGTTCCTCCCAAATTATCGGCAATTATTTCTAAGACAATTTTTGAGTTATTGAGAATAAATGAAAATAGATAAGAGTTACCTCTTTTAAGATCGTCATAAGAAGAATAAAGTGTTAAAATGTGTAAGTAAAATATTAACTAAAGATGATCAAACAACTATTATAAAGTAAAAGAGGGATATTTTGGAAATAAAAGTTTTTTCTTTTTTTTCAGGTTTAGGTTTACTTGATTTAGGTTTTGAAGCAAATGGCTATAAAATATTAGAAGTTTTTGAATACTATAAACCTTTTTTAGAAGCTTACAAGTATGCACGGGAAGATATGAATATTGAAGCTCCGAAATATGGATATACTCAAAAAGATATTTCGGAGCTCAATAAAGATAAAGAATTTGAAAATAAGGTTTTAGTGGAAAAAGAGGAAAATATTTTAGGATTTATTGGTGGTCCACCTTGTCCAGATTTTTCAGTTGCAGGTAAGAATAAAGGTTCAGAAGGAATTAATGGGAGGTTAACTACAGATTATTTTGAATTAATTAAAAGGAATCATCCACACTTTTTCTTGTTTGAAAATGTAAAGGGGATTTGGAGTACAAAAAGGCATAAAGAATATATTAGAGAAAAAATCTCTGATATGGAAAATGAAGGATATTTGGTTTCTTACGGGATACTAAATTCTGTAAATCATGGTGCTCCACAGAATAGAGAACGATTTTTCATCTTTGGTTTAGACAATGAAAAATCTATCGAACTAGGCATTTATAACCAATTTAATCTTTTGGAAGCAGCTTTATTTACAAATAATATTGACATTTCGCAGTATAATTGGCCAGGAATTGACACTTTTATTGAAGGATCTGACTTACAACCTAATGAGAATATTTTAGAGAATTTAACTGTTGAGTTTTGGTTCAGAAGGAACAATGTTTATGATCATTATAATTCTTTAGATTTTTTTCAACCAAAATCGTTGGAAAAATTTAATACAATTACAGAAGGAGATGTATCCAGAAAATCTTTTAAAAGATTACATAGATGGAGATATGCGCCAACTGCTGCGTATGGCAATAATGAAGTTCATTTACATCCTTATTTGCCAAGGAGAATTAGTGTTGCGGAGGCTTTAGCAATACAATCAGCACCCAAAGAATTAAAAGTGAAAAAAGAACTAAGTATGACAGATAAATTTAAATGTGTTGGAAATGCAGTTCCTTTTTTGCTATCCTCGCATATTGCAGAAACTGTAAGACGATATTTAGAGGGGAGATATTGATTTTGAGTTTTTTAGACAAAGAGAAGGAGGATATTTTAATTGATTTAAATACCATGACATCAAAAGAATTCTATGAGGAGTATGTTATGTGCACTCGAATATGGTATTTTGAAAGTGTGTTATTGCAAAATGAAGTTAAAGAAGTAGATGATTTTAAAAAAATTATTTCTGAAGAGTTTAAGATAGAAAGAAGTGAATCTCATTTAGTTGGGAGCGGAAAATTAGGATTTAGTCTAGCTCCTCATAAAAAATTCAAGTCATTTAAACTAGAGGAATCTGAAGATCAAGAGCTTTCTGACTTAGATATTGCAATAATATCTCCTGAATTATTTAAAGTAACATGGGAATGTTTAAAAGAGTATAAATATGAACAAATAATTAGTGAATATAAGGCATTATCTTCTTCTGTATTTAGAGGTTTTATTAATGATAAAAATCTATTTCAACAATTAGGACTCAATGCTAAAGCAATAGATAGGATTGATAAATGTAGTATAAGATTAAGAGATCATTTTAATATCATTCATCCTATAAATTACAGAATATACAATTCTTGGAGAGACCTTGAATTATATACGCTTAGTGGGATAGAAAGATGTAAAGGAGGGAGCTGTAAAAAATGAAATTTAAGTATACTGAGAATACTAAAACAATTTCTGAGGTCCATAAATTAATAAAAAATGAAGATTTGATAGTTGATCATTCCTATCAGAGGCGAGCTATTTGGAGTGAAAAAGATCAAATCAGACTAATAGAAACAATCCTTTTAAACTATGTCGTTCCCTCTGTTTATTTCTGGCAAAGTGAAATTGATTCAGAAACTGGAGACTCAATAACACACATTGTAGATGGACAACAAAGGCTAAATTCAATTGACCAGTTTGTAAAAGGAAATCTTATTTTAATGAAAAAAGACTTATTAGATGAGGAGGCTAAAAAATTATATGGGGATAAATCTTTTGCCCAACTAACAGAGGACGAAAAAAAAGATTTTTGGGGGTATAAGATATCTGTTATTGAGATTGATCCTAATGCAAATGAAGAGAATGTTATTAAGATGTTTAACAGACTTAATTTGACTGAGTATACATTGAATACTCAAGAAAAAAGACATGCAAATTTTGGTAGTGGTATGTTTCACGAATTTGCAACTGAGTTGTCAGAGAATAATCTGTGGGAGGATATACAAATATTTTCTGCAAGAGATATAAAAAGAATGCAAGACGTTACTTTTTGTGCTAATATAATAATTCTTTCGAAGAGAGGTATTATCGATCAAGCAAAAATTGATGAGCCTATTAATGAAGCTTATGAAAAATATAAAGATAATTATCCAGAGATAAATGAAGATAAAATAATAATCGAACAAGCAATAAAATACTATTATAATATTGTTGAAAAGATAGGTGCTAATAGGTTTATTAAAACAAAAATTCAAGTTTATAGTCTATTTTCATTGATATTTTATATGATAAGAGAGGATATAGAATTTCTTCCAGAACATTATGAAAACCTAAGTATCTTTATTAAACTTTACAACAATCATATAAACAATGATTCGCAAAATATGGGACTGACTAGTGATCAATCAGATCTGTACGATCAAATAAATAAATATAAATTGTCTTCATCAGAAGGTGTTAATAAACTATCTAACAGATCTACAAGATTTTTTGTTTTAAAAGATTTAATATTAAAATCTAAGTTTGATATATCTACCTATGATAGCCTAAATAATATACTTGTAACTATCAAATCAGAAGCAAAAAAGAGAGTGTAAAATAAACTGTGTAAGTAGCGAATTTTAGATAAGCTACTTATACAGTTTTTCTTTTCGTGTAAAGGAAATTCAGATAAAATAAAAATGAAAGGATGCGAGAATATGGCAAGACAGAAAAAAGATCCTAAAACTGTGGAAGTAGCGAAAACCATTCTAGAAAGCTATAATCCTGAAAATGTCGATGACATGCAAGACGCTCTAAAAGATATTTTTGGTCCCTTATTTGAACAAATGCTTCAAGGCGAAATGACGCATCATTTAGGCTACGATATCCACTCAAAACAGGAGAAAGAAACGAACAATCGAAGAAATGGATTTGGCTCTAAGAAAGTAAAAACAAGTTTTGGAGAAGTCCCTATTGATATACCTAGAGACAGAGAAGCCACGTTTGAACCAGAACTTATCAAAAAACGTGAACGTGATGTTTCAGCTATAGAATCAAAGGTCTTATCCATGTATGCCAGAGGCATGTCTCAAAGAGATATCGCTCATACCATTGATGATATTTATGGATTCTCCATTTCTCACGAAATGATTTCTACGATCACCAATTCTGTTCTTTCGGAACTGGAGGAATGGCAAAATCGCCCTTTGGCGAAGTGTTATGCCTTTGTTTTGTGGATTGTATGTATGTGACGTTAAGAGAAAATTATGAAGTCAAAGAATACGCTGTCTATACAATTCTTGGGTATGATTTAAAAGGTAAAAAAGATATTTTAGGGTTGTGGCTGAATGAAACCGAGAGTAAAAACCGCTGGATGCAGATTTTTGATGAATTGAAATCTCGCGGTGTACAGGATATTTTCTTTATGTCTATGGATGGTGTTTCTGGTCTTGAAGATGGTGCAAAATCTATTTTTCCAAAGGTGATCGTTCAACGCTGTATTGTCCATTTAGTGCGTAATGCGCTTCGGTATGTTCCTTATAAAGACTACAAAGAATTTTCTCGGGAAATGAAGAAATTTTATGGTGCTCCTTCGTTAAAAGCTTGCCAGAGTACTTTTGATACCTTTCAAAAACGGTGGTCTCACTACTCTGGTGCTGTAGAGGTTTGGAAACGGAATTTTTCTCATGTGGAACAGCTTTATGATTATGGTAGCGCAGTGCGTAAAATTATGTACACAACAAATGCGGTTGAGAGTATTCATTACAGTTTTAGAAAAGTAACTAAAAAAGGGGCGTTTCCAAATGAAACCGCTCTTTTAAAGCTTCTTTATCTACGAGCAACAGAATTGGAAAAGAAATGGACAGCTGGGTTTATTCCCAATTGGCCGATGGTCTTAAATCAATTAATGGCGAATGAGCAGTTTTCTGAACGCATCAACACTTATAGCTTATATATTTCTTAGTCATTGGAACATCAAAAAGAACATCAAATTTTCCTTTGATGGTAAGGTTTCTTTCGTGTACTCTTTTAACCAAAGTTTATTTAGGAATGATTTAATGTTCTTTTTCGTTCTTGATTTTGTCAGTTACACACTTTAGTTGACAAACCCGCAAAAAAAAGCACGTTAATCTTTATGCGTTTTTCTAAATAAGTGAAATGTGCCTAGAATTTTTTTACTAGGGACATCTCACTTATATTATGATAAAAACAATCCTCTTTTATAACATAAAGAACTCGGCTATCGCAACGAAATTTCCACGTTTTAACCATAAAATAACAACAAAAATGCTGCCCTTATATATAAGATAAAATAACAAAAAAATTTTCTCTACAAATTAAAACTCAGACCAATCATCATCATTTTCCACCTTTTTCCGTTCAGCTTCTTTTTTCTCAGAAGTTTCAATCTCAGTTCGTTGTTTCCGGATAAAGAAATAAAAAATTTTTTTCACTCCGCCAATAATACCTAATTTCTGAATCCCGAAACCAATACAAACAACCGCAGAAGTTAAGAAAAAAATCAGAATTGTAATCGGTGTTGGCTCAGATAAATTTGCTTCAACTACTACCATTAAAAAAGTTCCTACAACTAGTAAAATAGCACCCCAGAATCGATCAGAAGCACGTTTTTTTAGAGCTTCCTGTTCTCGGATAATTTTTCTCATTTCTTTTTTCGATAACCTTCTTCGATCTGCTTTATTCATTTCCCGTTAAACATCCTTTTTTCTTTTTCATAGATACTTTCTGTTAATAGTAGACCATCCGATAAATTAATTCAAGATGCTGAGTAAGAAAGCTTTTTTTGCAAAATTATTGACCATTGATTTGCAAATTTTTTAAATTTTCAAGAAAAATTTGATAACTATTAGATATAAAAATATGCCAAAATGATGATAAGGGATTTCATATATGAAAAGATGAAATAAAGGGGTTTAGGAACATGAGTGAAATTAAAAGTAGCTTAACAGTGGCAGAAGAGATTTCGGTACAATTTAGTCAAGTAGCTAGCGGTTTTTTAGCAGTCAATGAAGTAATAGATACGGCCGAACGAACCACAGTCAGTGGGAATACTAACGCCAAAAATAGTTTAGCTAGCCTTCACAATCGCGCACAACGTTTATCTAATGCACTTACTCGTGATGGCAATAACATCCATTCAGTAGCAAAAGAATTCAGTGCCATTGACCAAAAAATCAAAAACAGCTTTGAGTTATCGCCATACTCATCTTCATTAGGAGGTGGCAAAAGCTGATGAATATAGAAGAAAAAGAATTAAAAATTAACCAAAAAATCCGACAAGTTAGTTTAGCACAAGAACTTAAAAGCCGTGAAATTAGAGAATTAGAAGATTTAGAAGCAGATTATTTTTCTATCCATCAACAAGAACAACGGTATTACCAAGAGTTAATTGGCAATAATTCGGGATCAAAGTATGTGAATCATTTTATCGAATTAGATGAAGAAGCCAATCACCTACATCAAATTGAACGTCAGCGCCTAGAAGATATTGCCGAACGTTTAGTCGATGAAGAAGTTGCCTTGCGAATTAAGGAAGATGATTTATATAACGAAAGAAAGCACTTATTTTCTGATCCGGAAGAAACGGAGGAAAGTAACTCATGGGTTTAGACTTTTATATAAGTGAAGTGAACACTCAAAGTGCCGCTGCAAAACAATTAGCCAACGACTATATTCAATTTTGTAAAACCCTGACTGACAGTGTTGAAAACTTTATGAATGCACCACTTTCGGGAAAAACATATGATTCAGCTAAACATTATTTTTCGACAGTCTATCCTCCATTAGCCAGCGGATTTATCCTAACGTGTGAGGCATTAATTGAGGCACACAGCAAATTTCCCGAAGAATTTCAATCAACCGTTGATACATGTGATGTGATCGAGGAACAAATCAAAGCAGAAATTGCCCAAGGTCAAACCTTGTTAGAAATGATAGCAAGAACAATGGACAAAGAAAAAGAACCCAATTTACGCACAGAACAACGTTATATGGGCGTTCAAAGTTCCATTCAAAAAAATCAAGAGAAATTAGCAAAACTATATGAATTTAATGCAGACTCACCTAATTTATTTGCAGCGTTTGAAGCACAATTAGCTAATTTAGATGCAGGTTTGGCGGAAGTTGAAAAAGGCAATGCGTGGAATCAAGGTTCAGGAACATTTGATATAGGACAGATGAATTTAGCTTGGAGCAAATCAATCAACCAAGAGTGGGACAAACGCCAGAAGAAGATTGATGTATTAAGAGCTGAAAAAGTAATTAAGAGCATAGAGAACGACTTGTGACCTAGTTTTTTCAGAGGGACTAATTTTAGTAGTTGCCAATTAGTGAATACTGACAGCGACGATTGTATCATGGTGAAAATAGCAAAAATGGCATTCCTATCCGATTTAATAGATAGCAATGCCATTTTTGTATAAACTAAATATCGATATCTACACTAAATGTGGTTTTATATTTTTTGCTCACTCTAGGATCAATATACTGAACTAATTTATTCCAGTCTGCAGCTGTTGGGATATAGCTAAATAATAAATAGTGAACATCTTTCGGCAAATCAAAAATATATTCACTAAAGTTTGTAACTACTAGCTGAATGGATAATCTATCAATTTCTTCTTCTAATAAAGTATGTGCATGGAAAAAGTACAGCGTATGGTTGGATGGAATATACATATGTGTAAGTTCTTCAAGCACAGTAGTAACTTCAGTAGGTCCTTCAAATAAAAAAGCAATATTAACATGTTTAACAGTGCTCTTATATATTAATCGGATGCTAGCTAAAAGTAAGTTATTTTCAAACTTAGCAGGCGTAGTATGCCAAAAGCCATCTGGATAATTCGAAAGAAGCTCCTTTAATGTTTTTAGTTCACTTTGGTAATTTGTTTCAAAATAGTTTGTGACTGATGGTGGAAAAAACAAACATGTAGGAGAAGCTTCATTTTTCAAATAATATAAATGGAAAAAAGATTGAAGATAATTTTTAGTTAAAGTATCCATTGTAATATCCAGTTCTTTACAGAAATCATGAATTAATGGCGAAAATATCGCATCTAAGTCGCGGCTATTGGTTGAAGATAGAAGTAATTTATCATCATAAGAACCTGAATCTAAAAGGATTAACATTAAATAGGCTAAATCAGAACTAGGTAAATCAAGTTCGGTCTGTTTTTCAAAAGATAACTTTAGCTCCTGCATTGCATTAGCTAAATTAGAGTTTAACAAAGTATCGATAATATCATCACTTATTTTTAATTCATAACCTAGACTAATTCGTTGGTACGTAATAAATAGTAGATAGGCCAACTTATAATGTGGGACATTTAAATGCAGATAATTAAATTCGGTCATTGATAAGTTGCTCACAACATTATTAATTAAAATAGAAGGGAGGATAAAATGTGGTAACGTATCTTCTTCATAAAAGATGACCAAAAAGAAATTGCGGATATCGATTTCCTTACCTTCGATAAACAATAAAGATTGATAATTTATGTTTAATTGATAATGTTCAAGAATAGGTTCAACTTTCTTCAAATAAGAAATAAGAGTTCTATCAGATAAGTATGAACGGTCAGCCCATTCAAAGATTGAAAGTTGATCTCCATAAAATATACCTGAAAGAATCGTTAGAATAGGTTCATATTCTAATAGTTCTTTTTTTTTATCCAGATACGCTACCTTGTCATTAATTGTGAGTGTAAATCCATTAGTTGAAGATGTAATGGAGGCAGTTTGCTCAAAATAAGTTTTAATTTCACTAATATTCGATGTGATTGTCCTTGGAGAACTTTCAAGGAGGTTAGCTAATTCTTTTGTAGACAAACTAGATGATCGCTCTAAGTTAGCCAATATTTGAAACCATCGTTTGTTGTTAGTGTTAACCAGTAATTGCAGTTGAGTAGTATTCATAATTGTACCTCCGTTCACTACTATTGTATCTTGAATATTTAAATTTATCTAAGAACATGTTTTGCTAACCCCTTAGCAAAAACCTTCGTGAAGTGAAGCAGAATTTTTGATAAATTAGTTCATGTAGGCAGCGTCAAACAGTTTAGACAAGCAAGTGACTGAGAAGTATGTTGGTGCCTGCGCTAACAAAATTTACAACTAGCAGGAAAGGAGTGCTATATGAAAATAGAGCGGTTTTTCTTTTTGACGAAAGCCATAGGAGTGTTTCTTCTGTTTTTATTGATAAATCCATCGATTACAGCAAAAGCAGAATCTGTTTCTTCAACTGAAACAGAAAGTGTTGTGAGTTTCTATGGTAAATACGAGTCAGAAAGTGAACCACAACCCAATCCGCCGGATGGCGCTCACCTTGATACGCCCAATCAAACAATAACTAAACCTGGTGGCGGAAAGTTACCACAACTAGGGCAGCTGGTTCAGTACCAGTGGTTAGGAATAGCTATTTTGGTAGTAGGACTTATGATACATAACCGCAAACAGCGCTATGGTAGAGTCAGTTAACAAAATATTAAGTAACAGAAAAACAAAAAAATAAAACAGTGAAAAGAGGACATTTACACATGAAATTACTAAATTTAGCAACAATCGGATTATTATCAACAAGTATCTTAGCAGGCGGCGTAACAGCCTTTGCAGAAGAAGTACGTAACGTAACAACGGATGGTGAAATTTCATTTACTGCTGTTGATGAAGATGGAGAAGGTGAAGATACAGAAGTTATTCCTCCAGAAGGTGAAGATGGACCGGATGTTGAAATCCCCCCTGTAGAAGGACCAGATGGCGGAAACAAAGGACCGTTAACGATTGCTTATGCGCCAACTATGAACTTTGGTTCACAAGTAATTTCTAATCAAGATAGAGCATATAGTATGGTTGCAGAAATGCAGCAATTAGCTGGAACAACTGGTGATGAGAACAAAGTACCATATACAAGTTTTGCCCAAGTTCAAGATACTCGTGGAACGAACGGTGGTTGGGATTTACAAGTTAGCTTAAGTAACTTTACTTCAGGTACGCAAAACGGAACGTTGACAGGTGCAGAAATTTCATTGCGTGATCCACGTATTCAATATGAAGGAAGCAATGCAGCTAACGCTCCAGCAGCGCATGCAAGTAGATTAAATTTACGCCCAGGTACAGGTTCTGTGTCAGTAATGACTGCGGATCCAACAAAAGGGGCAGGGGTTTCATCAGTAGTATGGGGGAACCAAGCTGATCTTGATGAACAATTTGAAGATGATGATGTAGATGTTGTCAAAAATGATGCGATTGTATTGTCAATTCCAGGCTCAACTGCGAAAGATGCTGCAACGTATAGCTCGACACTAACGTGGGAATTAACAGCGACTCCTGGGGATGACGTAGATGAAGACGACGAAGAAGATGAAGATGACACAGACGCATAATTAGTTTTAGTTAAATATTAAGAGCAGCGTTACATATAACTGTAGCGCTGTTTTTTCAAAAAGGATGGTTAAATGACTATACATAGAAATCGAAAAATCAGTAATTGGTTCGTGAAGTTGAGTATTATTATGATCAGTTTCATTGGTTTGTTTCCATTGAGTGCACAAGCGGAAGAAGGAACCCTTAAATTTCATGTAACACCTGAATTTCCCAAGAGCCAAATAGAAGATTCCACAAGCTATTTTGATCTAAAGATGAATGTAGGAGAGACAGAGACATTGACTTTAAAGCTTCAGAACGCAGGAAGTGAGCCAGTTAAAGTACAAATCACGCCGCACACTGCCTACACGAATGTGAATGGGGTAGTTGAGTATGGAAAGGATGCGGAAGTACCTGATTCAACATTAATTTATTCAGTAGAGGAACTAATTGAAACACCGGATATCATAGAATTAGCAGGAAATGAAGCGAAAACAGTAACACTAAACTTACAGATGCCTGATGAAGAGTTTGAAGGACTGTTAGCGGGTGGTTTACGAATTGCGGAAGTAACGGAAGAAAGTGAAGTAGAAGATACTGGTGAAGGCGTAGCCATAAAAAATGAATTTGTCTATATCATCGGAGTCGTTTTAAGGAATGATCGTACATCTGTCCAGCCGGATTTAGAGCTGTTAGATGTATTTGCGGATCAGTTAAATGCCCGAAATGTAATTAGTGCGACGATCCAGAACTTTACGCCAACCTTTGTCAATCGTTTAGCTGTGGAAGCCACTGTTCAAAGAGAAGGTGAAACTGAGGTACTGTATGAAGCCCATCAAGAACAAATGCAAATGGCGCCGAATTCATATTTTGATTTTCCTATCTCATTAGAAGGAGATCGTTTTAGAAGTGGCACCTACGTCTTGAACATGACTGCTCGCTCTGGCGAGCATGAGTGGACGTGGAGTGAAACTTTCACGATTGATGCAGATCAAGCACGTCGATTGAACCGAGAAGATGTGACGATTGATACGAGTATGAATTGGTGGATGATTGGCGCACTGATATTACTGATAGCTGTGATTATCTTAGTAGTGATTCTTTTGGTTAAACGAAAAAAGAAACCTAAAAAGAGGAAAAAAACGAAGTAAGATCAGGGTGAATTGGTTAGAAATGAAGATGTGATGAATAAGTAGTCTATAAACAAAAACCTATAGTAATACTAACGTCATATACAAGCTGAAATTCGATAGGCAAAATGATTGAATGAGGCTGAACAATAGCGGAAGGATGATTGAATCAATGAACAACGGAAGAAAAAAACATTCTGTAAGGCGAATCGCTCTACTCTTTATATGCTTGTTAGTTGTAGGCTATTTGTTTACAGGCGCGGATTTGTTTGCGCGAGAAGAACAAGAAGAAGTGGACTATAACGAACCAATTGACTCTGAAATGTTTACAGAACACCCGATTCAATTAGCAGGTTTTAATGAACTACCAGCCCCAGTAGAAGATGAGCGATTGGTTGAGAATTTAGATGAGCCGATTCAAGAGTTTTCGTTTGTGAATAAGACTTTTCGAACCACAGTTGATCAGTTAATTTTGGTGCGATTTACGAGTAAGTTGGCCGCGGATAAAGTTCTAATTCGTATTCCGACAGAAGGTAATGTCCTAACCACACATTTCTCAAATGGTGAATCGATTCACCATTCTCATGGCGAATATTGGACTTTACAAACCCAGACCAAGCAAATCGAATTTGAACTCCCTGTGGCCTTTGTTTCTGCTGGGCAGTATTTTCTGACCATTGATCATGATGCAGATCAGTTTTACTTGGAAGTGGAAGAGGTGAAAGAAAGCTTTCAACCAGAAAAAGAGGACAACACGAACGGGGAAAAAGAACTCTCTGGTGAAGAAGGACAATGGGATACAGAAAATCACGCCTCAAAGGAAATAAATGATCAGGAAAAGCCTCCGTTGCTTGAAGTCGTAGAGCATTATCTGACGATTTCAGACAATCTACTTGAGTTAGAAGATGCCCGTGTTTTAGAAGAGACCCGAGATCCTCAAGAGCGCTCAACAAGTAATGTTGGAAACTGGACTCAATTTCGATCTGCTTGGAATAATTCATCGACTACTGTGATTCGGATTACTAGTCTGATAAGTGCTGGATCTCTTTCGTTAAATGCAAGATCCACATCAGTTATAGTATCTGGAAGCAATTTGAATTTTGAAAATACTGGACATAGCTTAGTGATGAATGGTTCAGCAAATCTTCAGTTAGCTATTGGAGTAATTTATGATCGACCAGCTAACTTAGGAAGAGATTCTAGAACTTCTCCAATAATTGTTCATAATGGTAGTGGCACAGTTGACCTTTCTAGGTGTAGTTTAGTTATGATAACTGGTACAGCAAGTTCTGCAATTGTTGGACAAAATATAAATGTCGTAGACTCATACGAAATAAGGGCTCAAAATGCTAGTAGCTCTTCAGCGACAGTTAGAGCTACAGCAATTCAAATTCTCCGTGGTGGTACATTGAACATATCATACTCATCTGGGATGGTAGGATATATAAGCTCTAGTGCTGGATCAGGATTAAAACCGATTCTTTCTGATTCCACTAGTACAATAAATATTGAGTCTTCTCGAACTACGATGTCAATCCCAATTGATTCAGGGCATGGGCCATTAAATTCCTGGAATAGTGTACATGCTAAATTAGGCGGGCTTAATGGTGAAACAGTCCTGCATAGTGATGCTAATCCCAATGATTTTCATGAAAGATATCCAGTTACATTCAACGACCCTCAGTATGGAGCACTAATTTTTAACGCAACTGGCTCTGACTGGATAAACCCACCAGTAATGTCTTATGATCTTGCTTTACATGCTAGTCCCATTGAAGCAGGAAGGCCTACTTCGGAAGTGACTACTATAGATCAAGGAGCCACGACAATAATTACTGCAAATCCGAATCAAGGATATAATTTTGTCCACTGGGAGATTGTTTCTGGTATAGGATCAAGTATCGCTTCATTATCTTCTGAGACAACAACTTTCACAATGGGAAACCAAAATACAGTTGTTCGCGCAGTTTATGAAGAAAATCAAGCAAGTGAAGTTCATGTGTATCATACTGATCGAGATGGCCGTGAATTGATCGAACCAGATATTCTTACAGGTTCTATCGGTGAAGCATACCAAACTAATCCAGCAGAAATTGAAAATTATCAATTGGTTGAGACCCCGGACAATGCCTATGGTCATTATACAGATGAAACGATTTCCGTTGTCTATGTTTATGATATCGCAAAAGTAACTCCTGTAGATCCGCTAGATCCAGAAGTTGAAATTAATCCGGAAAATAAACCGGAACTTCCGGAAAATCAAGGGCTATTAAGCATTGATTTTGCTTCAAAATTCCAATTTGGCAGACAAACAATTTCAGCACAAGATCAGCAGTATTATGCAGAACCACAACGACTACTGAATGAAGATGGAGAAGTGAATGACGAAGAACGTCCAAATTACGTTCAAATTAGTGATCGTCGTTCAGCAGATGAGCGAGGAGGCTGGCAATTGGCAGTTACACAAAATACGCCATTTATAAGTGAACAAGAACAAATCTTAGCAGGCGCCCGTTTACGCCTTACGAATCAGCAATTAGCAACAGCACAAAATGGTACAGCACCAGAGTTCCAACAAACCAATCCCTTATCCTTAGTACCAGGAAGTAGAAGAATTTTATTAATGGCGCAAGGCGACGAAGGTACAGGAACGTGGATTTATCGTTTCGGAGATGAGAACAGCGCTGGATCAAGCGTCGTTTTAGATGTACCAAGAGGTGCAACACCAGATGCGACATCATACAGCACCACATTAACATGGGAACTAAGTGCAGTTCCAGGTAATTAGAAAGATCCAAAGGAGACCGTACTGAATGTACAATATAGCAGTATTTAATAGAAAAAACCATCCGATTCTTATTTCTCAAAAATTAAAACTAATTGAAGTAGCTGATGAAAGTCAGTTGCTTCATCAGTTGAATTTTATTGATGGCGTTGTAATTCATCGCTCTGAAGGAGAAGATCAAAATAAAGTACTTGAGTTATTATTAAGCATTAAGCGCCAAAAATATTTTCCGATCTGGATTAGAGAAGAAAATGGGGATCGGTTGATTCGTAAAGTGGCAATAGAGCTGGGCGCTTTGTCGGGCTTTGATTCTACATCTTCCTCAGATGAAATTGTTCGGGTCATTGAAAATACACTTCATTTAATTTACCAAAAGAGATTGGTAGATTCTGGAGAGAACGAGAAGGGGACTGAAATTGGGCTAAACGAGCTGAATCTTAGTATAATTATGCCGAATAATACAGAAATTCGTTTGACACAGCTAGAGTATAAATTAGTATCATTATTAGCGAGTAATAGGAATCAAGCATTTGTTTACGAAGATATTTACAAGCATGTGTGGCCCTCTGATAATGAGATGAACACGGGTCACAAAAAATATCGAATTGCTAATTTGGTATTTCATACAAGAGCCAAATTAAAACAACATAAAGTCAATCCGAACGTTTTGCAAACAGTTCGATCTGTGGGCTATCGACTAAATATATAGAAAACCATTTCTATAACAAGCGTTCTCTGAGTTGCAATACAGTTGCAATCAAATTGTGATCTTCTATCAGTTTTTGTTCATCAGGAAATGTGTTACAATTTTGTTATCACAAATACATAAGTGATAAAAATGAACTAACTAAAAACTAGGAGGAAAACGGAGTGAGAAAAAAATTATTTTCGTCTGTGCTACTATGCTCATTAACACTGGCTACTATTACCGCCCCGGTTACTACCTTAGCCGATAGTTTTGATCAAAAACTAGCAGAAAAAAATCAAGAAATTTTAGACTTACAAAACAAACAAGCCAGTACGCAAGAACAATTAGCTGCATTAGAAGGTGAAGTTGGACTTATCAATGAAAAGGCCCAAACTTTACTAGCGGAACAAGCAGAAATAAGCAAACAAACAGCTGAATTACAGCAAGAAATCAAAAATTTAGAAGTGCGTATTGAAAAACGTGAGGAAGCAATCCGCAACCAAGCAAGAGACGTTCAAGTGAACGGACAAGACGCAAGTGTTCTATCAGCCATTTTAAATGCTAATTCTTTTTCTGATGCAATTAGTCGTGTCCAAGCTGTCACAACAATGGTAAATGCCAATAATGATTTAGTTATCCAACAGAAAAAAGATAAAGAAAATGTAGAAGCTAAGAAGTCAGAAAATGACCAAAAATTTGCTCAGTTAAATGAAAACCAAGCCGTTTTAGAACAACAAAAAGGCGAGTTGGAAAAAAGCCAAGCAGACTTAGCGGTAGTAAAAGCTGATATGGCTTTACAACAAGCAACAAAAGAAAGTGAAAAAGAAGAAATCAGCCAGCAAAA
Organism: Enterococcus sp. 5H; assembly: GCF_028128615.1. Classification (GTDB taxonomy): domain Bacteria; phylum Bacillota; class Bacilli; order Lactobacillales; family Enterococcaceae; genus Enterococcus_L. Next base: position 193,947 of record NZ_AMDP01000021.1, read on the forward strand.
AGCAAGCGCTGAAGCAGAACAAGCCCGTATTCTTGAAGAAAACCGCCTGATTGAACAAGCGGCTAAAGAACGCGAAGCAGAACAAGCTGCGGCACAAGAAACGCCAGCTTCTACGACTGAAAGTGAAACAGAATCAACCAATACGGCTGAAGCTGAAAACGATCAGCAAGTTTCTGAAGATACTGTAGAACAAGAAACAGCTAATACGGAAGAAGAAGTTGTTACTTCACCAGAAAGTACAGACAATACTGAAGTAGCCGTTACAAATCCTTCAGTAACACCGCCTGTAAGTGAAGGAACTGGAAATTCTACTACAGATTCCAGCCAAACAACACCGTCACAGCCTACAGCTCCAGTAGAAACTGAAAAACCTGCAACACCAGCGCCGCCAGCTTCAAGTAATGGTTCGGCAATTGTTGCAGAAGCGTATAAACATATTGGAAAATCTTATGTTTGGGGAGCAAAAGGCCCGGATTCATTTGATTGTTCTGGTTTTACTCGTTACGTTTATCTACAAGTGACTGGCCGTGATATTGGCGGTTGGACGGTTCCTCAAGAAAGCGCAGGAACACAAATTTCAGTATCACAAGCACAGCCTGGAGATCTTTTATTCTGGGGTTCTCGTGGTGGAACATACCATGTAGCAATTGCAACAGGTAATGGTGGATATGTCCATGCTGCTAACCCTGCTCAAGGTGTTTTAACAGGTTCAGTTTCAAGTTGGGCACCTGATTTTGCAGTACGTATGTAATAAAGTAGATAATTTTTATCGATAGAAATGACGTTTCAATAATAATTTTCTAAAAAGAGCTTATCAGTGAGTGAAAGATTTCATCATTGATAGGCTTTTTTTTTTGCTTTAAGAAGACTTTAGAAATAATACCAATCCTTTGTAATAAAATTGTAAAAACAAAAAAACAGAAACCATGAGAACCTCAATGATTTCTGTTTTTTTCTTGAAATTTAACGGTTATTTTTTGAATGGTTAACCCTATTGCCATTATCATACCAACGATTGTCGGTGCAACAATGAAACTAAAAAATTCGTAGACCATAATGTCTCCCTTCTGGTCAATGAACCAAAAATGAGTATAGCATAAAAATAAAAGTCAGTATAGAGCTCTATTTTCAGATTGTCTTTGTTTGCTAAAATAGTTTAAAAGCCTTAGAATAATAGAGACCGAAAAAATCATGTGACTACTTGGATTGCTATTTTTAATTTAAGTGTAATATTTTTGTCTTATGATATTAAAACAACTATGGTAAAGTAAGTAAATAATGAGATTGGGTATAACAGGAGGATATAAGTGTGAAGAAAAAAAATCTATTTATGACATTTTTATACATAAGCAGTGTAGCTTTAACAGCTGTGCCGCTGACATCAATGGCTGAATCAAATTCTCAAGCTATTGATAATAAAGATAAGGAAATTTCAGCTTTAAAATCACAACAATCAGAAGTGTCACAACAAATTTCTTCTTTAGAAGATGAAATAACAACAATTTATGACAAAGGAATCGATTTAAACCAACAAAAAACAAAATTAACGCAGTCTTCTGAAAAATTAGAAAAAGAAATTACAGATTTAAATGCCCGTATTGAAAAACGTACCGAAGCAATTCAAAATCAAGGAAGAAATGTTCAAGTTAATGGTCAAGGTTCAAAAATGCTGGACATTGTTTTAAATTCGGAGTCAATTAGCGATGCAGTAGGTCGTATTCAAGCAATTTCGAATATTTTAACAGCCAATAATGATTTAATAAAACAACAACAAGAAGATAAATCAGCGGTAGAAACCAAGAAATCTGATATCCAAGAAAACCTTAAATCTGTAGAGAAAGCTAACGAGCAACTTTCAAAAGAGAAAGAAAATTTAATCGCAAAACAAGCAGATTTAAATGTATTAAAAGGTGACATCGATTCTCAAACTTCAAGTGCTGAAAACTCTAAGAACACTTTATTAAAAGAACAACAAGATGCCCTTAAAGCACAAAAAGAAAGTGCAGCGAAAGCTGAAAAAGAGAAAAAACAGGCTGCAGCAACAGAAGCTACAACAACTGCTAAAGCAGAACAAGCGTCTTCTGAATCAGAAACTACAGCAGCAACAGATAGCCAAACAACAGCATCAAATAATACAAATGAAAGTACTAGCAATAATAATAGTTCAAATCAAGGAAATACGACGGCACCTGTAACGCCACCAACAGTTACAACACCACCGTCTAACTCTTCTGATGCTACATTCCAAGCTTTGAATGCTTTGCGAGTAGCACACGGCTTGCATCCAGTAAGTTGGAGTGATGGCTTAGCTGCGTCTGCTGCTGGAAGAGCTGCAAGTATGCAAGATTATCAAGTACCAGCTGACCATTGGAATAGAGGCGATGAAGTGATTGCCTTTATGTTTGCTCCAGGAAATTCAGTAATTATGGCTTGGTACAATGAAACAAATATGACTTCTCCATCAGGTATGGGACATAGAAATTGGGAATTAAATCCCAATATGACTAGCGTTGGTTTTGGTTATGCTGGAGATGTTATTGTTGGACATTCTGCATAGTCTTGTTTAATCAAATAAATATCAATTATCTATAAAAGAAAGTGTGATCCTGACTGTTTATTTAAAGTAAGGGTTGCGCTTTTTTGTTGTTCATAAAAATTTTAAGCTAACCAGTTGGCAATCTTACATAATTGGAAGTTACCAATATTTTTATTGAAAGCTATAATATAAAGATGGGGGCTTAAAAAATAGCTGACAAGGATAAAAAGGGGAGTGTTACTATGCTTAAAAAGGAGTCACAAAAGCGTTTGTTGTTTGTTTTACTTTTAATATTGCTACCAATAATTATCGGATTTATTTTTGGTTTATTTGTAAAAATTCCTACTCTTTACATAATAAGTGCGTTTTATGCACTCATGCTTATATTTATGATTCCTTCTGATGTTTTTTCCAGAAGTAGTTTAGACTATACGATCAAAACAGTCAATCCAACGTATAAACATGAATTACCAAAGATTAGTGGATTTGAAAATAAGAATCAATTGATTGATTTTCTGATCGTGGCGGTGATGTTTGCTATTTGCTTGTTGATAGTTTTCTTGACGACTTCTTGATATAATAGCTGAAATATATTGGTTCTACAGTTCTTGAATTCATAGAAAGGGCAGCAGGGAAATGGAAAAGAAAATAGAGACAGCTTTATCACTTAGAAAAAATGGTGAGTTTATAAAATCAAATCAGCTATTACTTGAATTAGTACAAGAAAATAAAGATAGTCCTTATTTGAATTATCAAGTTGCTTGGAGCTTTGATATCATGGAAAAGGAGAACGAAGCAGTTTTTTATTATGAAGCGGCTATAAAAAATGGATTGAGCGGGACAGATTTAGAAGGAGCTTATCTTGGGTTAGGTAGTACTTATAGGACACTAGGTCAATATGTATTAGCAGAAAAAACATTAACTAAGGGAATGGAAGAGTTCCCAGAAAATAATGCTCTTAAGGTTTTTTATTCAATGGTATTATATAATTTAGAACGTTATTCTGAAGGAATGGCTATTTTATTGTCCTTACTTTCATCAACTTCTGGAGATAAAGACATTGTTGAATATAAAAAAGCAATTATGTTTTATGCAGATAAGTTGGATAAAATTTGGTAAGTATAATATTTAAAAATTAAGCGTACGTATTATGTATTCTTAATTTAAAGGAGGGTCAGTCAGAAAAGGCTGTTTCTGATCCCGTCGTAAAATGTGAGGTTGTGACAAAAGTCGTTTAGACTTGAGCAATTGGACTAAAACCCGCACAATGCGTTTTTATGCATTGTGCGGGTTTTAGGAAATTGTCGAAGCTACGTCATATACATTATAAAACTGAATGAACAGCGGAAGTAAAAACAATTCTGCCAAAAGTAAGCTTTTAGCAAATCCTCAATTTATTTTCAACGTTTACGTAAAATTAAATATCTTCCAGAAAGTAAAAGCAACAAAACGCCAATAAACAAAATAGAATAAGTCGTCACTTCACCCATAGAGGGTAAATTCTTTTTGCCAGTGGTTTTTTCGGTTAACTGACTAGAATTCGTTGTATCACTTGGTTTAGATACATTTTCACTTGACGAGCTTGAAGATGTTTCCGATTCACTTTGGCTAGTACTAGTTGTTGTAATTGATTCGTAGGTATAAACAACTGTTTGAGCTACATCAGAAAAGGAACCAGTTGCATTTATTGGAGCTGCTATTAGTTTATAGCCTTCAAATTCTTTCGCTTCAGATGTATATTCTTCACCAATGTTGCCTTCCAAAATTAAATCTTCTGTTAATTTTATTTGGTCTTGTGTTTGGTAAATAACGGTTACTGTTTCACCTTTTGTTTCTTCAACTGCTTCGTCGATTTTAGCTGCACCTGATTCTATGCCTGCTGCATCAACTGCGGTTATGAAATAATTTGTTGTTGCTCTAGTTTGCTGCTCTTCAGAATCAACATAAGAAAAAGAGGTTTCATTTTGATCTTTCCATATTCGTTTAACTATATTTTCAGGTTTTGCTAGGACTTCTTCTTCGGTTCCAGAGCCTTTATAAACGACAAAGTAACGAGTACTGTTTACTTTAGTATCATTCCAAGATAGTGTCGTTTTAGAATTTGCTGTTTCTTGAGCAAATCCTGTTGGTTCAGCAATAGGTTGATGAGAAAGCCAAGGTTTTTCAGGTACTAAAGCATAAGTATTAAAGTACTCAGACTTGAGTAGATTGATGGAGTCATTTTTTGCTTGATGGCGTTCTTTTAAGGTTGGATCTAAGCTATCAATATTGGAAGGCATAATGTCGTTATAACTAAATAAGGTACTGCCTTTGATTGCTGGATAATTTTGATTAAATTTAATTTGGTTTGGAATTTCTTCAGGGTTTAGCCAAGATGCATCCCAGCCGCCGTTACTAACATGTTTATAATTGGCATGACCGATATAAACTTGTGTATTCGTTACTTCTGCAACATCATTCCACCAACGAGTTAGCTCACCATAAGGGGCAGCAGCTTGATCGAAACTCCAGTAAATTTGTGGTGTCACATAATCAATTAAGCCTTCTTTAATCCATTTATACGTATCAGCAAAAATACTATTAGAATACGATTTTGAAGAGCCTGTTGGTGTATTAGAACCTCGTGGATCGAGTGCTTTGTGTTCCCAAATACCAAAAGGACTAATACCAAACTGAACCGCTTTTTTATTCTCTTGATTATGTTGATCCAGCATTGCTTTAACACCACTTACTAAATCAGTGATATTATCACGCCGCCATTCTTCAATATCAGTGTAGCCTGCGCCATATTTTTTAAATGTTTCCTGATCTTCATTATTCATACCAAAATAGTTGGTTTCAGAAAGACGGTACGGATAAAAATAGTCATCAAAATGAATTGCGTCTATATCGTAATTTTCAACAACTTCTTTCATTGAATCAATCACTTGAGCTTGGACTTCAGGAATACCGGGATTTAAAAAGAATTTTTCATCAAACATTAGAACGTGGTCTGGATGCTGAACAGCGTAATTATCTGCTGCCAAAATGCCTGCTTTTGCTAGAACTTCAATTTGTTCAGGAATTGTTAAAGCTAAAAGATCTTCTTTTGATAGTCCTGTTTTATCCAAAATTGTTTGGGTTGAAAGTTTCGTATTGGTTACGCGATATGGATTAAACCAAGCATGATATTCCATTCCAGCTTCATGGGTAACATCAACCATCCAAGCTAATGGATCATAACCAGGATCTTTTCCTTGAGAACCACTTAAAAATTCTGACCACGGATTTAATTCAGATGGGTACCAAGCATCTAGCAATGGACGAACTTGGAAAATCATGGCATTCATATTCCATTCTTCGAATGTAGCTAAACGCTCCAAATAACTGGCTTTAAAGGCTGCTTCATCTGTAGGTTTTGGAAAATTTAAATTGGCGATCGTTGCAACCCAAGCACTTTGAAATTGATTTTTAGGATGAATATACTCGGTTGGAATTGTTACGGTCTCAGTAGATCCGTTGTAAAATGGAACAGTCGAACTTAAATCATATCCTAAAGAATTATCTTCTTTTCGGATAAACTTGTGCAAAGGCTCAGATGCCCCCTGTACCTGAGTTGGTAGTAAAAGTAGCATTGTACACGCCAATAATAAAACTGATAGTGTTTTTTTCAATTGTTTTTTACACTCCTTCGATTTTTTTGGTAACGCTAACAAAATATTTCACGATTAATATATCATTTATAAAATAAAATTTCAACATAATGCGAGTTTTATATGTAATTTTATTTCTTTTAAGGAATTTTATTTCTTTTTTTGTAAAAAACTATTGAAATTTATGTTCTAATTAGTTATATTCTATGTGAACCAATTCAAATAATAAAGGAGGGAACAAATGCTTGACTCTTTAGCAACAGAAAAAAGAAACAACGCGACTTTAGCTTTAGACAGTTTTTCAGTTGAAGAAATTGTTACTGCAATGTGTGAAGAAGATAAAAAAGTAGCAGATGCAGTTCAAAACGAATATACTTCGATTGTAGCGTTGATTGAAGCAGTCGTTACTTGTATGGATAATGGTGGAAGCCTTTTCTATATCGGAGCAGGTACAAGTGGACGTTTAGGTGTGCTTGATGCTGCAGAATGTATTCCAACATTTAATACAGCACCAGAAACAGTTCAAGGCTTAATAGCTGGAGGAATGAAAGCGATGACAGTCGCCGTTGAAGGGGCAGAGGATTCTTTAGTACTCGCCAAAGAAGAGTTGAAAGCGCATCAATTAAAAAAAGAAGATTTTGTTTTAGGGATTGCTGCAAGTGGGCGCACACCATATGTTATTGGCGGATTAAAGTATGCTCGTGAAATCGGAGCTGCAACCGGGTCACTTTCTTGCAACAAACATGCCATTATTTCAAATTATGCTGATTATGCAATTGAAGTTGAAGTAGGGCCCGAAGTACTAACAGGTTCCACACGTCTTAAAGCTGGTACCGCTCAAAAGTTAGTGCTAAACATGATTTCTACAGCAAGTATGATTCGCCAAGGAAAAGCTTATCAAAATTTGATGGTTGATGTTCAACCAACGAATGAAAAGTTAGTGGAGCGTGCAAAACGAATTATTGTTGATGCAACAGATTGTTCGATGGAAGAGGCTGCGTTTTATTTAGAAGATTCTAATCAGAATCCTAAATTAGCAATCGTTCGAATTCTTTCGGGGGAAAGTAAAGAAGTAGCAGAATCTTTACTGGAAAAACACAAAGGATTTGTCCGAAACGCAATTGAAGACACTAAAAATGAATGAGTTGAAAAATGTAAGTTAAACTTAGGGAGATGAAAATAGTAATGCAAAAAGTATTAAATTGGATTGAAGATAAATTAATGCCGCCGATGGCTAAATTTGCTGAGCAACGACACATGAAAGCGATCCGTAACGGGGTAATTTCTACCTTGTCACTAATCATGATCGGAACGTTGTTTCTAACAATTTCAAATTTACCGATTCCGGGATTTGAAGAATGGATCATGCCGTATAAAGCGGATTTAGTTATTCCGTTCCGTATTACAATGGGATTATTGGGAATTTATGGATCATTTAGTATTGGTTATAACTTAACTAAGTCCTATAAATTAGATGGGATCACTGGTGGGATGTTGTCACTTGCAACATTTTTAATGTTAACGATTCCACAAAACGTTGATGCTTTGCTGCCAGAAGGAGAAGGCTTAGGTTTAGCTTGGGTTATGCCAATGGACTATCTTGGTGGTTCAGGAATGTTCTCAGCAATTATCGCAGCAATCTTTGCTAGTGAAATGTACCGTTTATTTACTAAGCACAACATTACGATTCGTATGCCGGAACAAGTACCACCAGCAGTTTCTCGTAGTTTTGAAGCTTTAATTCCAGGTTTTATTATTATTACAATCGTTTGGGTTATTCGTGTGTTAATCGGATTTGACGTAAATAAATTCTTAATGGATATCTTTGCTCCATTAGTAGATATTATGGGTAATAATTTACTTGGGGTACTTTTACCAATGTTCTTTATTCACTTATTATGGGCAGCCGGTGTACATGGTATGAGTATTATTGGTTCTCTCGTTCGTCCAATGTGGTTAGTGATGTTAGATGCAAATGCGGATGCGTTCGCTTCTGGAACACCAATTACAGAATTACCATATATTGCTCCTGAGCAATTTTATCAATGGACAGTAACGATTGGTGGAGCTGGAGTATCCATTTCAATCTGTATCTTGTTGTTATTCTGTCGCTCAAAATTTTTGAAACAAGTCGGACGTTTTTCATTATTACCGGGTATCTTCAATATTAATGAAATGTTGATCTTCGGGGTACCGATTATTATGAACCCGATTTTAGCTTTACCTTTTATTGGAGCACCTTTAGTAACAACAACAATTAGTTATTTTGCTGTAAAATTTGGTTTGGTAAATGGGTTTATTAGTAATCAGGCATGGACCTTACCGGCACCAATTGGAGCGTATCTATCTTCAGGAAATGACTGGCGCATGATTGTACTGGTTGTTGTTAATATCTTAGTTGCAATGGTGATCTACCTTCCATTTGTTCAAATGTATGACAAACAAATGTTGGCAGAAGAAAAAGAAAACGAAGCTGCTACACAAACAGCATAAAAGTTTAGTGTAGATCAACGTTAGAATATAGTTGGAACAAACTGATTGGCGTTGCTAGTCTAATTTGTTCCAACTTCATTTGGCTTTTAGAGAGGAAGAAAAACATGTTAAAATTCATACTGATTGCTGCGATTATAGGATTTATCTTATTAGGAGTTGGGCTTACTCGCTTGTTGGAAAAAAATAACTGGCTGCCAAGCCGTTGGATTACTGGTTGTTTAGTATTTTTAATTATATTAGTTCCAAGTATTGTCTTTCCGCAGTTGCCTGATCCGGTTAAAATAGTACTTTACTTAATTAGTGGTATTTTGGCAGTTGTCTTTTTTGAAACAACACGGGGATTGTTAGAACGTAATGAGTATAAGGGAATTGTCAATACACAAACCAAGAGAAAGTAGCGAATGAAAGCATGAAGTATATCATCGGAATAGACAGCGGCGGAACAAAAACTGAAGCAATCGTCTATGATTTAGCTGGTAACGAACTACAGCAAGCGATCACAGGTTTTGGCAATATGTTGGTTGACCATGAACAAGGATTATCCAATATCAAAGCAGCCATTCAAGCAGTATTGAAAACACGTCAGATAGAGGATTGTCAATTGTTAGTCTTAGGTTTAGCAGGTATTGACAGCGGTGGTTTGCGTGATGTCTTATCAGAAGAGTTAGCGGAATTTAAGGTTCCAGTCGTACTGTTGAATGATGGTCAATTAGCTCATTATGCAATGCTTAAAGGTGAGTCAGGTGTACTTGTTATTGCTGGTACAGGTTCTGTTTGTCTTGGTATGAAGCAGGACGAATGGTATCGTGTTGGCGGCTGGGGGCATTTATTTGGTGATGAAGGTAGTGCATATTATATTGGGAAATTGGCGATTCAACGAGCACTTGCTGAATATGACTTAGGGAATCAACCTAGTTTATTGACGAGAAAAGTATTAATTTATTTTCATGTTTCAACTATTTTAGAGTTGGTGAAAGCAGCTTATCAAGCAACCAAAGATCAAATTGCCGGACTTGCTAAAGTTGTCGCTGAATTAGCTGAAACCGAGAAGATCGCTGCTACTATTTTAACAGCGTCGGGTATAAAACTGGCTGAAGAAGTAGAAAAAGTTGTCGTCAAAATGCAAGCAAATAAGCAACAAATTAAAGTCGCTTTAAATGGCAGTGTGATTGAAAAAAATGAATATGTACGTCAGGCTTTTTTCACTTACTTAAAACAATGTTCCTTCCAAGTACAAATTATAGAAAAAGAAAATTCTGGCGCAAAGGGTGCGTATTATTTTTATCAGAAGAATGGAGAATCAATGTAATGAGAAGATTAGGTATTTCGGTTTATCCAAACCATAGTAGTGTTTCAGAGATCAAGGAATACATGACTTTAGCGGCAAAATACAACTTTAAACGAGTGTTTACATGTCTATTATCAGTTGAAGAAGGCAAAGAAAAAATTGTAAAAGATTTTACCGAAACAATTACTTTTGCCAAGTCTTTAGGAATGGAAGTTATTGCTGACGTTAGTCCAAAAGTTTTCGGCGAATTAGAAATCAGCTATAATGATTTATCATTTTTCAAAGAAATTGGTGCAGACGGTATTCGTTTAGATCTTGGTTTTACAGGAAGTGAAGAGTCAATCATGACCTTTAACCCACAAGAGTTGGATATTGAATTGAATATTAGTTCTGGCACGCGCTATTTGGAAAATATTTTAAGCTATCAAGCGAATCCTGATAAATTATTAGGTTGTCATAATTTTTATCCTCATCGCTATACAGGTTTAAGCTACGATCATTTTATTGAAACAACTCAAGTTTATAAGGACCATGGGATACATACGGCAGCATTCGTTAATTCTCCATCGGCAACAATCGGACCGTGGCCAGTCGAAGAGGGATTATGTACATTAGAAATGCATCGTGAATGGCCAATTACAACTCAAGCGAAACACTTATGGGCGACTGACTTAGTTGATGATGTCATCATTGCTAATTCATTTGCAACAGAAGCAGAACTAAAAGCTTTAAGTGAAATTGACCCATACAAATTAACGTTCGATTGTGTGATTGAAGAAACTACACCAGAGTTAGAACGTAAAATTATTTTAGAAGAATTCCATTTTAACCGCGGAGATGTATCAGATTATGTGGTTCGTTCAACACAAAGTCGTGTGAAATATAAAGGGCATAAATTTGAGCCATTTAATACAGTTAATATGGAAACCGGTGATATTATTGTAGAAACTTCTTTATATGCTCATTATGCTGGAGAATTACAAATTGCATTACTACCGATGGAAAATTCAGGCAAATCTAATGTTGTTGGAAACATTACTGAAGCTGACCGAATCTTACTTTCTTACTTACGTCCATGGCAAAAATTTGCATTTAATGAAGTTAAATAGGAATTTATTATGGCGATTATTCACGGCAGCTTCTATTCAGAAACATTATATAAATTAACCAATTATACCGCAATTCTTCCTGAACAACCTTATGATGAGGTAGATGTTATGTACCTTCTACATGGACGATCGGGAAATTGTCAATCTTGGGTGAATCAAACGGGTGTTAGTCGTTACGCAGCAGATATGCCATTAGTCATTTTTTGTCCAGAAGTGGATTTGAGTTATTATTGTAATATGGCTTGTGGTGGAAAGTATTGGGATTTTCTAACAAAGGAATTTCCGCAAAAAATGGCGCAATTTCACCCTTATATTTTTTCTAAAACATACGTTGTGGGAAATTCAATGGGTGGTTACGGCGCTTTAAAATGGATGTTAGCTGAACCAACAACGATTGATTTTGTTGGCTTACTATCTCCATTAGTAGATGTTAGACGTTTACTAACGTTATTTCCAGAAACGAAAACTGAATTTCAAGCAGTTTTCCAATCAGAAGAAATTTACGATCATTCAGAGTATAATTTATTAACGAGATTAGCTTCAGAAAAACTAGGTAAGCTACCGAAAATTATGCATATATGCGGAGAGCAGGATTTTCTTTACCAAGATAATCTATTATTAGAAAAAGCTTTAACGTCAGTTAATAATGACTATTGGTCTTCGTTCGATCAGGGGAGTCACGATTGGTATGAATGGGATCGTGGAATTCAACAAATACTGAATTTTTTAAAGAAAAGCGAGGGGTAATATGGTATACGCAGTGGGCTTAATGTCGGGAACATCTTTGGATGGAATTGATGCAGCTTTAGTAGATATTTCCGGGAAAAATGAACAAACTTCAGTAACATTAGTTGAATTTATAACTATGCCGCTAGCAGAAGAAGTATTGAAAAGAATTCGGGAGACTATTTCATTAGAAGAGTCTGATGTAGAAAAAATCTGCTCTCTTAATGTTGAACTGGGCGAACAGTTTTCAAAAGCCGTTTTAACCGTTTGTGAAAAAGCAGAAATCAATTTAGCGGATTTAGCTTTTATCGGCAGTCATGGACAGACACTGTTTCACATTCCTTTTGCTAGAGAGTCATTTTTTGCATCTACTTTGCAAGTTGGAGATCCAGCTGTAATTTGTGAAAGAACGCAAACGACAGTGGTGTCCAATTTTCGTGAAAGAGATATGGCTGTTGGTGGTCAAGGTGCGCCAATTGTTCCATATTCGGAATACATTCTCTATAGAAGTGAAGAAGCTACACGTATTTTACAAAATATTGGTGGCATTGGTAATCTGACAGTTCTTCCCCAAAAAAGTAGGTTAGAAGATATGATTGCTTTTGATACTGGACCAGGAAATGTTATTATGAATGAATTGTGCTTGCATTTCTTTAATGAAGAATATGACAAAGATGGTGCTCATGCCAAGCAAGGAAACGTCAATCAAGCCTTGTTAGCTGAACTGATGGCTCATCCTTATATCCAAAAACCGTATCCTAAAACAACTGGACGGGAAGATTTTGGGAAACAATTTACTCAAAAGCTGATTGAAAACTGGACCTTAGCACCAGAAGATTTTATAACAACCGCAACCATGTTTACAGCAAAATCTATTGCAGAAGCCGTTAAACCTTTTAGTGATGGGGAAACAGAATTAATTATCGGCGGTGGCGGAAGCTTTAATCCAACGCTGATTTCAATGATTAAAGAATCGCTACCTAACGTTAAGGTCATGATTCAAGAAGAAATCGGTTTTTCTTCGGATGCAAAAGAAGCTATTGCAATGGCGATTTTAGCCAACCAAACATTACAGCACGGCATTGGAAATGTTCCAAGTGCGACTGGAGCAAAAAAATCGGTTCCTCTAGGTAGTATTACTTATTATTAATATAAGAAAAAACAGATGGAAAAGTATTTTCTCAATAAGAGGCGGTGCTTTTCCATACGGTTTTGTGTAGAAACAAGTAACCTTCAAAGCAAAGATTGCTTATTTTAATGCTAACAGTTAGTTTGATCTTTGATAGTTTAGAAGAGAATGTTATCATATATATTGTATGTACATATAATTTTTACAGTGAAAATAATTAAAAATAGTAAAATTGGAGATGAGCTAATGAGTGGGGAAAATATTCAAGGAAGAATTATCAGTATATTGGACTTATTACCGAACTCCGAGCGAAAAATTGGAAAAGTCATTTTAGACAATCCATCAAAAGTAATCGAAATGACCGCCTCAGAATTATCAACGTATGCTGGAACAAGCCCGGCAACTGTCATACGGTTTTGTAAAAAAATTGACGTGCCTAGTTTTACCCAATTAAAAATACGATTGTCAGCAGAAATTGAAGCACCTGTTTTCGAGGGTTATTCAGATATTGCAGCGGATGAGACGATTCACGATATTAAAACAAAATTACTGGGTAATGCTTATCAATCAATGCAGGAAACTGTATCATTATTAAATGAACAGCGCGTTGAAATAATTGTAGATTTATTGGTAGCAGCACCGATCATTTATGTTTTCGGGATAGGAGCTTCATACTTAGTTGCAGATAATATTGCTCAAAAATGGAATCGAATCGGTAAAACAGTTGTCTGTGTTCAAGATTCTCATGTCTTGGTAACAATGTTAGTTTCGGCACCTAAAGATGCTGTTTTTTTCTGTATATCTCATTCTGGTGAAACGAAAGAAGTTCTTCGCTTACTAGATGTAGCTCAAAAACATCAACTCAAATCAATTGGATTATCTCAATTTGGCAATAACTCTTTAGCAACTAAAGTAGACTATTCATTACAGACGGTACGTTCCAATGAAGCAGTTATTAGAAGTGCTGCGACGACTTCTTTGCACGATCAATTTATTGTAGTAGATGTCTTATTCTATGCTTATGCTTCACGTAATTTTGACCAAACAATTGAAATGATTCACGAATCAAAAACAGTCATTAAAAACTATGAAAAATAAAAAAGCTGCTGAACGAAAGCTGTTCAGCAACTTTTTTTGATTTAAACGATTTTATTTAAAATAAACACAGACGCATTCAGGAGCATACACATCTTTTTGAATAATTTCCAAAAGACCAGTTGCTTCATCACGACGGTAGAGAGTTAAGTTATCAGTATTTTGATTAGCCGCAACAGCGAATTTTCCAGAAGGATCTAAAGCAAAATCTCTAGGGATTTCGCCTTCAGTTGAGATTAGTTGAATCCGATCAACAGAATCACCAGCGTCATTAACTGCAAAGACTGCAATTGAATCATGTCCACGATTTGATGCATAAACAAAGCGACCATCATTAGAAATACGGATTGCTGCGCCACCGTTAAATTCGTTAAATCCATCAGGTAAAGTAGATACTTTTTGAACTTGTGTAAACGAACCATCAGCAGCGTTGTAAGCTAAAACAGTCACAGTACTATCCAATTCACCAAAAAGATAAGCAAATTGATTATTTGGGTGGAAGACTAAATGACGCGGACCAGTTCCAGGTTCTGCTACATATTGAGCAACTTCAGAAAGTTTTCCTTCAGCACTTACATCATACGTATATACGCGATCAGTTCCTAAATCACAGACCACTAAACGGCGATCAGGTGTTAAATCGGTATAATGAACGTGAGCGTTATCTTGATTTTCATGAGGTCCAGTTGGTTCATCATGAACAATTTTATCGGCATCCTCTAAGTGGCCATTAGCTAAAATGCGATAAACATGAATAATACCTTGGTGGTAATTAGCGCCAAAGACTAATTGTTTTTCTTCATCGATAGCTACATAACAAGGAGGAGCGCCAGCTTCTGAAACTTTATTGATTAAATCAAATTGACCATTATGATTAGCATAAGCTGCCATGCCGCCATTGCCATCTACAGAGGTCACATTAAATAAATCACCTTTTTCATTTAAAGCCAAGTAAGTTGGACTAGTTTCTTCTATTAATAAAGAAGCTTCCGAAAGGACTTCTTTTGACGTATCCAGAGTGATTTGGTAAATTCCTTTACTCACGCGACGAGTGTATGTTCCTAGTAAAATTTGTTCCTGCATGAAATTCCCTCCATTTTTTGTGGCGTTTTCATTTCAATAGCCACGCATTTTTTTCTCTTTTAGTATAACACAAGTATTCATTAATTTATAAAATCTTTATGAATCCAATGTTCGCATTTTCACTAGTTTTGTGCTATTATATTTGAAGACTGTAAGGACAGTCATTTTTAATTTAAGAGGGGTGACATACATGTACGATAATACAAATAGCAACAATGGTGCAGTTCGCTGTTCATTTTGTGGCAAAACACAAGAAGAAGTGAAAAAAATCGTTGCCGGACCTGGTGTCTATATTTGTAATGAATGTATCGACTTATGTAAAGAGATTATTGATGAAGAATTTTACGATGAAGCCGTACGTGAATTGACAGATGTTCCTAAACCCCAAGAAATATTGGACGTCTTAAACGAATATGTAATTGGACAAGACCAAGCCAAACGTGCTTTATCGGTTGCGGTCTATAATCACTATAAACGTGTAAATCAAAAAGAAAATGCAAGCTCTGAAGATGTAGAATTACAAAAGAGCAATATTTGTTTAATTGGACCAACGGGTTCTGGGAAAACATTTTTAGCCCAAACATTGGCTAAAACTTTAAATGTACCATTTGCAATTGCAGATGCAACAAGTTTAACTGAAGCAGGTTATGTCGGTGAAGACGTAGAGAATATTCTACTGAAACTTTTACAATCTGCGGACTTCAATGTTGAACGTGCTGAAAAAGGCATCATTTACATTGATGAAATTGATAAAATTGCACGGAAAAGCGAAAATGTTTCTATCACTAGAGATGTTTCAGGTGAAGGCGTACAGCAAGCACTACTTAAAATCTTGGAAGGAACAGTTGCTAGTGTGCCACCACAAGGCGGACGCAAGCATCCTCACCAAGAATTTATTCAAATTGATACAACGAATGTGCTATTTATCGTTGGTGGCGCTTTTGATGGAATCGAAACGATCGTTAAAAACCGTTTAGGTGATAAAACAATTGGATTTGGGTCAAACAATAGCAAACTAAACGAAGATATTAGCGTGATGCAGCAAATTATACCAGAAGACTTATTGAAATTCGGCTTAATCCCTGAATTTATCGGTCGCTTACCAGTAACTGCTGCTTTAGAAAAACTAACGACAGATGATTTGGTTCGTATTTTGACTGAACCGAAAAATGCGCTAGTAAAACAATATCAAAAACTATTATCATTAGACGATACTGAGTTGGAATTTGAACCGGATGCACTACGCTCAATTGCGAATAAAGCAATAGAACGAAATACAGGTGCTCGTGGCTTACGTTCAATTATTGAAGCAATCATGATGGACGTGATGTTCGATGTGCCATCGGATGAGACGATTGAAAAAGTTATCATCACTGAAATGGCTGCCGAAGGAACAGGTAAACCAGCGATTATTTATGATAAGAAAGATAAAAAAGCAGGTTAAATGAGGTTGGGACAGAAGCGCTTATTTTAGAATGCGTTGCTTCTGTCCTCTATTTTTATGAAAATTTTGAGTAATAGGAGGGTTTATAATGAAAGTACATAATGCTGAAATTGTCATTAGTGCTGTTTCGCCAAAACAATATCCGGAAACAAGTCTTCCTGAAATTGCTTTAGCAGGCCGTTCTAATGTAGGAAAATCATCATTTATTAACACCTTAATCAATCGAAAAAACTTAGCTCGCACATCTGGTAAACCGGGAAAAACCCAGACTTTAAACTTTTACTTAATCGAAGATGCACTACATTTTGTCGACGTTCCGGGATATGGTTATGCGAAAGTGTCAAAAACAGAACGTGCGAAATGGGGCGAAATGATCGAGACTTATATGACAACTCGTGAGCAATTAAAAGCAGTTGTTTCATTAGTAGATTTACGTCATACACCGACCCAAGAAGATATTCAAATGTACGAATTTTTGAAATACTATGAGATTCCGGTTATCGTTGTTGCAACAAAAAAAGATAAAATCCCTCGTGGTAAATGGAATAAACATGAAAGTATGGTCAAAAAAGCCTTGAACTTCGATAAATCAGATGACTTTATTCTTTTTTCTTCTCAAACTAAAGAAGGCAAAGAAGAAGCTTGGCAGGCAATTGAGAAATATCTATAAAAAAGAGAGGGAGACAAAACTAAAAATCAGTTTTGTTTCCCTCCTTAAATACGTATAAACGGTGAGAAAAAGCAGCCGCTTTAATTCGGAAATAAGCAGGATGCAGTTACCGTAGACTTTTTCTATTGTTCTTTTTTCTTTTCTTCTTTTTGTTCAGCTTTAGCAGCTTGTTTTTCTAATTCCTCTTTTGGCATTTCAACTTTTTTAGGATCAACGGCAAAAGAATCAAATAATTTATCAAGATCATCTGTACGTTCAAATTTTAAACCCATTTCTATTTGCTCCATTTCGTTTTAGATTATAGAAAAGCTGTTTAGTCTATGCTGTTCAGCTTCTTTTTCTTAGTTTAGCACCCTTTTGTAATTTTGAATAGGATTCTTTTACAGTTTAATAGTATTTTATAAAAAATTTCGACAGCTGGTTAACTTGCAATCGGTTATAAAAAAAGGTATAGTTTTTTCGGAAAGAGAAATGAGGGACACACATGGCTAAAAATGTTTTTGTAGGAATCGTCCGTTTTTATCAACGATTCATTTCGCCAGCACTTCCATCAAGATGCCGGTATTATCCAACTTGTTCGCAGTATACAATTGATGCGATTCAGACACATGGAAGTATTAAAGGTGTAACGATGGGAACAGCTCGAATTTTACGATGCCATCCATTTGTAAAAGGCGGTATTGACTATGTTCCGCTAAAATTTAGTTTAAAAAGAAATCCGGATCAAGAATACCATGGTCCTTATAATTATAGACGACATAAGCACAAATAAAAGAGACGAAGGTGGCGTTTGAAATGGCAATTTTGACAATTGATTTTGGCGGTTCGGCAGTAAAATATGGGGTTTGGAACGGAATAGAAATCATCAACAAGGGGAAATTCAAAACCCCTGATACATGGAATGAAATGAAAGCGTCTTTATTAGCGATGTTTAAGGAAAATGAAGTGCCAGTTGAAGGAGTAGCTTTAAGCGCACCGGGCGTTGTCGATGTTCAAAAACAAATGATTAATGGGATTTCTGCGATTCCTTATATTCATGGGTTTAATATCTATAGTGAATTAGAAGAACTTTTTAAACTGCCGGTCGCTATCGAAAATGATGCAAACTGTGCTGGGATGGCAGAAATTTATGAAGGAGCAGCTAAAGGGAAACAAGAAGTTGCATTTGTTGTTATTGGAACAGGAATTGGCGGGGCAATTTTTCATAAAGGCGAAATTACCAAAGGAGCTCATTTGTACGGTGGTGAATTTGGGTTAATGTATTTAAATAATGGTCAAACGTTTAGTGAATTAGGTACAGCAGTTCAAATGGCTTGGCGTTACTGTGAGCGAAAAGGGTTAGATAAAGACACTTATACAGGAGAAGAAGTCTTTCAATTTGCTGAAGCTGGTGATGAACTGGCGCGTGAAGAAGTGAATAATTTTTATAATTATCTAACGCAGGGATTGTTTGGTATTCAGTTTTCATTAGACCCGGAAATTATTGTTCTTGGCGGTGGTGTTTCTGCTAAAAAAGGATTATTGGATGAAATTAATTCACGTATGCAAGAAAAACTTAAGGAATTTGAGCTAAATGATTTTGTCCCTGAGATTGTTACTTGTCAGTATAAAAATGATGCAAATCTAATTGGTGCTGCGGCTAATTTTCTAACTCAAAAAAATTGGGAATAACCTAATAAAGTAAGCGTCTTATTACGAAAGTAATAGGGCGTTATTTTTGCAATTTATTAGATGTTGCCCGACCATAAAATACAAGTCTTTCCCTGGAAAAAATATCTTAATAATTTGAATTATAGAAATTTTCTGAAAATTCGTTGACATTTCTTTCGTTATTGATTATATTTGTATACATAACTCTTTAATAATTATATTGACGAAGACATTTCGAGGGGGAAATAGAATGAAAAAATTTAGCTTTTTATTTGCTAGTTTGTTTTTACTAGCGGCATGTGGTCCAGCTGCTGGCGGCGGAGCATCAGGTGAAGGAAACAAAACAGAAGGCGACACAATTAAAATCGGTATGAACATGGAACTTTCTGGGGATGTTTCAGCATACGGTAATGCTGAAAAAGAAGGGATTGTCTTAGCTGTTGAGGAAATCAATGCGGCTGGTGGAGTTCTTGGTAAGAAAATCGAATTAATCGAAAAAGATAATAAATCAGAAAATGGTGAAGCCACTTCAGTTGCGGCTAACTTAACTTCTAAAGATAAAGTCGTGGCAGTCGTAGGGCCAGCAACTTCAGGTGCTACAAAAGCAACGATTCCAAATATGACTAAAGCTGCTGTTCCGGCAATTACACCTTCTGGGACAGATGACAGTATTACAGTTGTAAATGATAAAGTACAAGAATATATTTTCAGAGCTTGTTTCCAAGATACATTCCAAGGTGTTATCTTAGCAAACTTTGCACAAGATAACCTAGATGCGAAAAAAGTTGTCATTATTGGTGATAACTCGAGCGACTACGCAATTGGATTGACGAAATCATTTAAAGATACTTACAAAGGTGACATTGTAAAAGAAGAAACATTTACAGCTGGGGATAAAGATTTCCAAGCTATCTTAACTAAGATCAAAGATCTAGATTATGATGCGATTTACATTCCAGGTTATTACTCTGAAGCTGGTTTGATTATCAAACAAGCCCGCGAAATGGGTATTGATAAACCGATCCTAGGAGCGGATGGTTTTGGTGATGAAAAATTAGTTGAAATCGCTGGTGCTAAAAATGTCTCTGATGTTTATTACACTGGTCACTTCTCAGAAAAAGCTCCTGCAACAGATAAAGTTAAACCATTTGTTGAAGCATTCAAGAAAAAATATAATAAACAACCATCAGCATTTAATGCGTTAGGTTATGACTCAGTTTATATGCTGAAACAAGCAATGGAGGACCAAAACTCTGCTGACTCAAAAGAAATCAGAGAAGGTCTAGCTTCACTTAAAGATTTTGTCGGTGTAACAGGAAAAATGACGATGGATAAAGATCACAATCCTGAAAAATCTGCCGTTGTATTAGGTTTAACAGATGGAAAAGAAACTTCTGCAGAAGCAGTAAATCCTTAAAAATTAGCAGTATTAAAAAAATAAAGTAAGCAATACTAAAGAGGGTGAGACAATTTGTTCGTTTTGTCCATCCTCTTTTTTCTTTAAAGAAAGCAACATTATTCTAAAATATTGGAAGTGATAAACATGGAAATCGTTATCCAGCAACTAGTAAATGGGCTTTTTCTAGGCAGTATCTATGCTTTGTTAGCATTAGGATATACAATGGTTTACGGTATTATTAAATTGATTAACTTCGCCCATGGTGAAATTTACATGTTGGGTGGATTTATGGGCTACTTTTTCATTAATAAATTAAATTTAGGTTTTTTCCCGGCACTAATTTTATCGATGGCAGGTGCGGCAGTTATTGGGGTGGTTATTGAATTTTTAGCTTATCGACCACTTAGAAAATCTACGAGAATTGCAGCTTTGATTACAGCTATTGGGGTATCATTTCTATTGCAAAATGGGATGATTTACTGGTTAGGACCAGAAAAAAAATCGTTCCCTCAAGCAATTGAATTTAAAAATTATCAACTAGGCTTTATTCAAATCTCAAATATTCAAGTACTTATTTTAGTTATTTCACTAGTATTGATGATTGCTTTACAATTAATCGTTCAAAAAACAAAAATGGGTAAAGCGATGCGTGCTGTTTCTGTAGATGCAGATGCAGCTCAATTAATGGGAATCAATGTAAACCGCACGATTTCATTCACATTTGCGCTAGGTTCAGCATTAGCGGCAGCTGCTGGTATGTTGATCGGTTTGTACTATAATTCAATTGATCCTATGATGGGTGTTGTACCAGGGCTTAAATCCTTTGTTGCAGCAGTTTTAGGTGGAATTGGGATTATTCCGGGTGCAGCATTAGGTGGTTTTGTGATTGGGTTACTTGAAACAATCACCATTGCACTTGGCTTTTCAGACTATAAAGATGCAATGGTATACGCATTATTGATTATAATTTTACTCATTCGTCCTGCTGGTATTTTAGGCAAAAATATTAAAGAGAAAGTGTAGGTGACAGGCATGAAAAAGAATTTAAAATATAATCTCATTTGGCTTTTAATTGCTGGAGCAGCTTATGCTTTGATCTATGTTTTGTATTTAACTGGAGTAATTACGCCTTTTACTGAATATACCTTGATTACAATTGGTATTAACATTATGTTAGCGTTAGGTTTAAATTTGATTATTGGGTTTTCTGGACAATTTTCTTTAGGACATGCTGGATTTATGGCAATTGGTGCTTATTGTGCCGCGATTATGTCGGTCAAGTACCCAACGATGGGCGGTTTCTTGAGTGGGATTTTACTAGGAATCGTTTTATCTGGAGTGGTTGCTTTGATCGTTGGTATTCCAACATTGCGCTTAAAAGGTGATTACTTAGCAATTGCGACACTAGGAATTTCAGAAATTATTCGTATCATCATCATTAATATGGGGGACTTAACAAATGGACCTGCCGGGATTTTTGGGATTCCGCCAATGGTCAACTGGTCAATGGTTTTTGGTTTTGTTGTCGTTGTGACTCTAATTATTGTTAATTTCATTCACAGTGGTCCGGGACGCGCAACAATGGCGATTAGAGAAGATGAGATCGCTGCTGAGTCAATGGGCGTTAATACAACAAAATATAAAGTTATTGCCTTTATTATTGGTGCTATTACGGCAAGTATGGCTGGGGCGATTTATTCGAGTTACGTTCAAACAATTGCACCAAAAGATTTTGGTTTTATGAAATCAATTGATATTTTAATTATCGTGGTGTTTGGCGGTATCGGTAGTGTTACTGGAACCTTTATATCAGCAATTGTTCTAGGTATTTTAAACATGTTCTTGCAAGATGCTGGTGCACTAAGAATGATTATTTATGCGTTGGCTTTAATCATTATTATGATTTTCAAACCTAGTGGACTTTTAGGAACATGGGAATTTTCGGTAAAAAAATTATTCACTAAAAAGGGGGACAAAACTAATGCCTCTATTGAACGTTAGTAATTTAACTAAAAATTTCGGTGGATTAGCTGCTGTTTCAAATGTTAATCTTTCACTGGAATCCAATGAATTAATTGGATTAATTGGGCCAAACGGCGCTGGGAAAACGACACTATTTAACCTACTTACAGGAGTTTACGAACCGAGCGAAGGTACAGTTACCTTAGATCTTTTAGGAAAAGAACATGTGTTAAATGGTATGAAACCATATAAAATTGCAGATATGGGCTTAAGTAGAACCTTTCAAAATATTCGTTTATTCAAAGATTTAACAGTAATGGATAATGTTTTGATTGCGATGAATAGCAAAAATAAAGAAGGGATTCTCTCGAGTATTTTACGTTTTCCTACTTTCTATAAAAAAGAAGAAGAAATGGAAAAGAAAGTTTTAGAACTGTTAGCTATTTTTGGCTTAGAAGACAAGGTACAAACTCTTGCAAAAAATCTTCCATACGGGGAACAACGTCGATTAGAAATTGTCCGTGCTTTAGCAACTCAGCCAAAAGTATTGTTTTTGGATGAACCGGCAGCGGGAATGAACCCTCAGGAAACAGCTGATTTAACTGAATTAATTAGAAAAATCCAAAAAGAATTCCAAATTACAATTGTATTAATTGAACACGATATGAGTTTGGTCATGGAAGTTTGTCAAAGAATCTATGTGCTAGAATACGGCAGAATTATCGCTGAAGGCAAGCCGGAAGCAATTAAAAATGATCCTCGTGTAATCGAAGCTTATCTTGGAGGTGAACTATAATGTTAACAATTGAAAATCTATCCGTTCATTATGGTGTAATCCAAGCAGTCCGTGATGTTAATTTTCATGTAGAACAAGGGGAAATCGTTTCCCTAATCGGTGCAAACGGAGCCGGTAAAACGACGATTCTTCGAACTATTTCAGGATTAAATCGTCCATCAAACGGAACAATTACCTTTGAAGGGCAACAAATTCAAAAAATGCTGCCTCAAAAAATTGTTGCTTCAGGGCTTTGTCAGGTACCAGAAGGTCGTCATGTTTTTTCTGGATTAACAGTTCAAGAAAATTTAGAAATGGGTGCCTTTTTAAGAAAAGACGGCGAATTAAAGCAAGATTATGATAAGGTATTTGAACGTTTTCCAATTTTAAAAGAACGTAAAAATCAAGATGCGTCCACTTTGTCTGGAGGAGAGCAGCAAATGTTGGCAATGGGACGAGCTTTGATGTCTAAACCTAAATTACTATTATTGGATGAACCATCCATGGGACTTGCTCCAATATTTATTCAAGAAATTTTTAATATTATAAAAGAAATAAATAAACAAGGAACAACCGTTTTATTAATTGAACAAAATGCTAAAATGGCATTATCTATAGCAGATCGTGGTTATGTGTTGGAAACAGGTGAAGTTGTTTTAAGTGGTCTAGGTAAAGACTTACTTGAAAGCGAAGAAGTGAAAAAAGCATACTTAGGAGGCTAGACGTATGAGTGTAAGTGATTTTATGACAAAAAATTTAGTTGTTGCTGATCCGGAAATGAAGATTTTTGATGCGGTAGATTTGATGAAAAAAAATAATATTCATCGTTTACCAGTTGTCAAAAACGAACGCTTAGTAGGACTGATTACAGAAGGAACGATTCAATCTGCGTTACCTTCAAAAGCGACGAGTTTAAGTGTTTATGAAGTGAATTATTTATTAAATAAAACAACTGTGGCAGATGTTATGGTAAAAGAAGTACTGACAATTAAGCCGGAAGCATTGCTGGAAGATGGTATTTTTCAAATGCGTCAAAATAATATTGGTGTGTTACCTGTTCTTGATGGAAATGATGCTTTAGTGGGTATTATTACAAATAATGATATCTTTGATGCATTTTTAAAAATCACTGGCTATAATGACGGTGGAACGAGGATTCAATTGCGAATTCCAGAAGATCATCAAGGAATTTTAGCAGATATTACCAAGCTTTTAGCAGCAAGTGACTTTAGTATTTTAACAGTCGTGGTTAATCGTAAAGAGCTAGAGACAATTATTGAATTGCAAATCGAAAGTCGCGAGACTCAAAAAATTGAAAGCATCTTAATAGAAGCTGGCTACGATGTTTTTGAGGCAACGCTAGTATCAAAAAAAGTTTAAATATTCATTGTTAGAGAATATTTCCGTCAGAGAAATATTCTCTTTAAAACAGTTTGACTATTATTTGGGCTTGTGATAATTTTATAGAGTAAGGTAAAAAAATTAGTATTTTAGATTAGTAAAATATTAAAGTAACAGTAGTACTTTAATGTTTTTTCGTTATGCTTTCAGAATTGTTAGGGAATGTTGTTGGTATAATAGTACAGAATTTTCTGTAATTTATTATAAATATTTAAGATAGGAGGGAAACAAATGAAAAAAGTTATTGGATTTGTTGTTGCTGTTTTAGCAGTGGTGAGTTTTGCAACACCAGCTTCAGCTGATGGAGCTATCTCAACAGTAGAACAGTCTGTACTTAATGAATTGAATGCTGGCGCTACAATTGGAGGCAAACAATTTTATTTTGATGCAGCTGAAACAAATGCAGCTGAAAATCACTTGAAACGTGTTGATTTGACACAAGCTCAAGCAGATGAAGCTGTCAAAAATATTCAAGCGGCTCGTGCGTTAGTTCAAGGAGTATCAGTAGATGCTTCTGGAGCAAACACTCTTGGTGACGCGCTAAGACTATTGCCGGCTAACGTAATTTCTCAATTGAAAAACTACGTTGTTGCAGCTGGTAATGCTGTTGGTGTGAAAATTACTTTTGGAGCTGGCGGAAGCTATTCTGCAGTTACAATCACTGACGCAAACGGATCACCTGTATACAGTACTGGAACACCAGTGAAAAATACAGGATCAAATTACGCATTAAGCGGAATTACTTTTGGCTCATTAATCGTTGCTGCAGCAGGTGCAGTTTTCGTGAGCAGAAAAAACAAACTAGCATAATATGAAACAACTGAAAAGAGTAGGGGCATTTTTTTATGTGCCTCTTCTCTTTATGTGTTTTGGCTATCTCATTATTTACATAATTGGTGCACCTGTCATTAATTTTGCTACTTCAGCAGTTGAATTAATCTCATTAAATGATGCTCCGACTTTCGATCAAAGTGGAACAAATTTATTTGCAGAAAGAACAGCAGGTAAAACTTCTTCTTCAAAAGATCAAACAGAAAGTCAGAGTGAAACTGGTTCTAATAATGTTTCTGGAAATACTACATCCGGTGATGCCACTGGAAGTGAAGGGACGCAGACTAGAGAATCAGGAGAAATTGCATCTTCGAAAATGGTTTATCCGACAGGCGGAGATCAGTTTGGAGAAGTGGTTATCGACAAAGTCAAAATTAATGAACCATTGTATTACGGAGATAGTGAGGAAATCTTGAGTTTAGGCGCAGGACAATATATTGGCAGTATGATTCCTGGTGATCTTGGGACGACCTTAATAGGAGGTCACAACTTACCTTCATTTGGCAAAATTTACTATTTGGAACCAGGGGATGAGATTCAAATTCATACCCATTATGGTGATTATACTTACCAAGTAACAGATGTAAAAATTGCAAATTATAAAGATCCATCAATTAATACAAAATTAGCAGATCAATCTAAGCGCTCACTGATTCTATATACTTGCTATCCATTAGATGCTATTGGTTTAACACCGGAACGTGTATTTGTTTCAGCAGATTACGTGTCGGGGCCGCTCATCGATGAAAAGTCATAAAAAGGAGAATCAGTAAAATGAAAAATAGTGCTCATTTAATGAAAGTTACTTCACGTTTTTTTATTGCGTTTTTATCTTCGGTTTTTCTATTTGCCTTTTTGATTTTACTAACATTAAGAATCACTCTGTTCAGTGAAAATTATATGATTAAGCAGGCAGAAAAAGTAGATTATTATTCAACACTAACCGATGAAATCAATCGGCAAATTGTAAATAGTTCGTTAGGAAATAACATTCCAGATGGTGTGCTTAACCACTCAGTTAGCCAAGAAAATGTTGAAACAGACGTAAATGCGTATTTTAAAGCAATGTACAATGCTGGAACAAAATATTCAATTTCAACAGAAGATGATATTGAAACTTCGGTTTCTCAGAAAATTGAAAGTTATATGAAAGAAAAAGGTCTTGAAGCAACAACAGATTCACAAAATGCAATTGATGGACTAGCTAAAAATGCTGTTACGATTTATAAGGGCTATGTTGAACTACCGTTTTTAGTTTCTTATGGACGGAAAGTTATGAACTATAAATCTAAACTAGTTTTATTTATGGTTATTTGCGGTGTTTTATGGGCGTTGCTAAGCTTTTTCTTGTATTCTTCCTTAAAGGGATATTTTCATCGTCTATTTCGATATTGGGCCTATATTTGCGTAGGAAGCGGTTTGATGATGGTAGTTGTTCCTACAGCTATTTTAGTTCAAGGTACGCTGAAAAGGGTTGGTATTCAGTCTAAAGCGATGTATGATTTCGTTCAAGGCTATCTTTCCAGTTTTTTATGGTTATTTATCATAGTGGGCTGTGTTTCTATTCTGGCAGGAATCATCTTTGCCGTTTTGAGTGAAATTAAACGCAAGCAATTGTTTAGTACCTAATTTAGAAAGATTATGCATCTGTCTCAAATGGATAGGTGCTTTTTTTTAGATTACATGATACCATAGACACTTGGAGGGATAAACATGTCAAAAAAGAATAAAGATATCGAAGTACGAATAGAAGAAACACAGAAAAAAATGAACGGTGAAACAATTACGGTCAGTACATTGATGATCGGTAAAAAAGAAATCGGCCAGGTTATACCACAAGATACAAAAAAGTTTGCCGTGATGATCGATGGACG
This sequence comes from Enterococcus sp. 5H, assembly GCF_028128615.1. Taxonomy (GTDB): domain Bacteria; phylum Bacillota; class Bacilli; order Lactobacillales; family Enterococcaceae; genus Enterococcus_L. The sequence continues at coordinate 221,044 of NZ_AMDP01000021.1, forward strand.
CAATGAAGCAACTGTAAAAACGCTAGATGAAGCGATTGAATACATCATTCGTCAATGGAATTTAAACGACTAAAATAAATAACGATTTTTTTTCAAAATATGCTTGCATTTTGCTCGGAAATTTTGTATTATAACTAAGTCAGGTTTTTTACTAAAACCTTTTGGAGGAATAGCGAAGTGGCTAAACGCGACGGACTGTAAATCCGTTCCTTAGGGTTCAGTGGTTCGAATCCACTTTCCTCCATTTTACTTTTGGGGTATGGCCAAGCGGTAAGGCAACAGACTTTGACTCTGTCATGCGTTGGTTCGAATCCAGCTACCCCAGTTTTGTTAGAACAACTCAGTTGGAGTTGTTCTTTTTTTATAAAAAAAAGAGCAGTAACTTTTATTCTCTTTTTCAGCGATGTATGATAAAGTGGATAAAAAGCCTAAGGAGCGGATAATATGGGAATTAAAGCAAAAATAACTGAAACAGCTGAAAAAGTCTATGACTTAGCTCGTGAAGGAAAATATGATGTAAAAGTCAATCTTTTTTCTAAAAAAACACATGGTGATAAAGCTTCAGGTATTAAGGTTGTCTCTGCAAGAGATACAGCTCACACGAAAAAATGGCGTGCGAAGAATCGTTAATAATTTTGCTGAATAAAAATAGTCTCACTCAAAATGAATTCGTTTTGAGTGAGACTATTTTTTATTAAATACGGGCTATTTTTCAATTTCAATTCCTAAAACAGTTAAGTGCCCATTTCCTACCAATTTAATAACAAGTCTAGCTAAATGATTTGGCGACATATCTGTGTCACTTGTAATCCACCAATGAAGGGTTCCAACGAAGATCGATGTCATATACTCAATAATAAAATCAATAGGGACCTCAATGTCATTTTCTGTGATTTTAAGTTTGGAAAAAATATCGGCATACTTTTCATAAATAATTTCGGCTAAATTTTTTCGTAATAGTTCATTGGAGCTGCCATCCATAATTGTTAAAAAGAAATTCTTATTTTTATGGATGTTTACATAAATACTTGAAAGCAGTGCCTCAATTTGTTTCACTTTGATTCGATTACTGACAATTATTTGTTCAGTGTCTATAACAGAGGTAAAAGCATTAATTGCAAAATCAAAAATTTGTTCATAAAGGTCTTGTTTGTCTTTGAAATGAGCGTAGAAGGTCGCACGATTAATCATGGCTTCATCTGCGATATCTTGAATCGTTACGCAATCATATCCTTTTTCTTCTACTAAATGAAAGAAAGCTTCAATAATCATTTTGTGTGTTCGCAATACCCGTAGGTCTGTTTTCTTTGACATAAAAATTTCCTTTCGAAATAATCAACAGTTTTGAAAAGTTTGTTGCTTATCTCACAAATTTGGGTGTTTTGCCTGTTGCAAATAAATTAGAATCTTTCTAAAATATACATAAGTATTATATCAGACACCTTGTTGGATAATCAACAAAGTGTTGGAAAATAAAAGGGTATGTAATTTAAGGAGCTAAAACGTATGACAATAAGAGCTGGAATAGACGTAGGTTCAACAACTGTGAAATTAGTAATTATTGACGAAGAAAACCATACCAAATTTGCAAAATATGAACGTCATTACTCTGATGTAAAAGCAGCCACCGAAAAAGTGCTGAAAGAAGCGATGAGTAAAATTGGTGAAAATACGCCACTGACGATGACTATTACAGGATCGGGCGGAATGGGATTGGCAGAAGTTTTAAATATTTCTTTTGTTCAAGAGGTCATTGCTTGTACTCGAACAGTCGAAGAAATTATTCCTGAAACTGATGTAGCAATTGAACTTGGCGGTGAAGATGCGAAGATTACTTTTTTTGAAGGTGCACTAGAGCAACGTATGAACGGAAGTTGTGCTGGTGGTACTGGAGCGTTTATCGATCAAATGGCCGTTTTATTAAAAACCGATGCTAATGGTGTAAACGAATTAGCCAAAAATTACCAAACGATTTATCCAATCGCTTCAAGGTGTGGCGTGTTTGCAAAAACAGATGTTCAACCTCTGATTAATGAAGGAGCAGCAAAAGAGGATATCGCTGCAAGTATTTTTCAAGCAGTTGTGAACCAAACAATAGCTGGATTAGCAGCTGGCCGAAAAATCAAAGGAAAAATCGCTTTTTTGGGCGGTCCATTATTCTTTATGTCAGAGCTTCGCAAACGATTTATTGAAACATTGGATGTTCAACCAGAAGATGTGATTTTCCCTGAGAATCCTCAACTTTTCGTTGCAAAGGGTGCTGCAATTTATTCAGAAGGAGCTAAACCAACAACACTAACAGATATAATCAATCGTTTAACCAAAGGCGATCAGGAACAATTAAAACCAACTGACACTTTAGAACCTTTATTTAAAAATGAAACTGAATTAAAAGAATTCAGAGAACGTCATGGTCATGCTAAAGCACAGGAGAAACCACTTTCTGAACATCGCGGCGTAGCTTTCCTAGGAATTGATGCGGGTTCGACAACAACTAAAGTAACGTTGATCGATGAAGATGGAAATCTATTATTTTCTTTCTACGGTAATAACCAAGGGCAACCTTTAGAAACAACGATGAACGTCTTGAAAGATTTGTATCAACAATTACCTAAAGATGTTTTTATCGGAAAATCTGCGGTGACAGGCTATGGCGAGCATTTGATCAAAAATGCTTTAAAAGTTGATATTGGTGAAGTTGAAACAATGGCACATTATAAAGCAGCCAATCATTTTCAGCCGGGGGTCGATTTTATTCTAGATATTGGCGGTCAAGACATGAAAGCTATGACTATCAAAGATGGTGTCTTATCATCAATTCAATTGAATGAAGCCTGTTCATCTGGCTGCGGATCATTTATTGAAACCTTTGCCAAATCACTAAATTTTGATGTAAAAGACTTTGCTCTGGAAGCATTAAGTTCCAAAGCCCCTGTTGATTTAGGTTCACGCTGCACGGTATTTATGAATTCTAAAGTAAAACAAGTTCAAAAAGAAGGCGCATCTGTTGGTGATATTTCAGCTGGACTATCTTACTCAGTGATTAAAAATGCCATTTATAAAGTAATCAAAGTCCGTCGTCCAGAAGAATTAGGGCGGAAAATTGTCTGTCAAGGCGGTACATTTTACAATGAAGCTGTTTTGCGGGCTTTTGAAATGATAAGTGAACGCGAGGTAGTCCGTCCATCCATTGCTGGTTTAATGGGAGCGTATGGAGCTGCGCTGATTGCTTTAGAAAATTATGAATTAGGCGAAGAAACTACTACTCTTGGACTGGATGAACTAGATTCCTTTACAGCTGAAAAAGAATTTACTCACTGTGGTCTTTGTGAAAATAACTGTATGATGACTGTGACTATTTTCTCTGATGGGCGTCAGTTTATTACAGGAAATCGCTGTGAACGTGGTGCTAGAATCAAAGTGAAACGGGAAGATCGTAAAGTTAATTTAGTTGATTACAAATACCGTAAATTATTTAAATATCGACCACTAAAAGAAAAAGATGCGGTGCATGGACGAATCGGAATTCCTCGTGTGTTGAATATGTATGAAAACTATCCATTGTGGCATACCTTTTTCACTGATTTAGGTTTTCGGGTAGAATTGTCACCTCGTTCAAACAAAGAGTTGTATGAACAAGGAATGGAAACAATCCCTAGCGATACAGCTTGTTATCCGGCAAAAATTGCGCATGGACATATTCAGGCTTTAATTGATGCAGAAGTACCGATGATATTTTATCCGGGTGTGGTGTTTGAACGACAAGAATCAGCTGAAGCGGATAATCATTTTAATTGTCCGATCGTTCAAAGTTATCCAGATGTGATTAGAAATAATGTTGATGATATTCGCGACGGAAAAGTCGATTATCGCAATCCATATATAAATTTAGCGGATGAAGCTTCAGTCGCCAAAGTATTAAGTGAAACTTTCGCAGATCTAGGAATTTCTCCAGAAGAAGTTTCAAAAGCATTACGCCATGCTTTTGAAGAATTAGATGCTTTTAAAGATGATATACGCGCAAAAGGAGAAGAGACACTAATATCTTTGAATCAGAGTGGACAGCGTGGCATTGTTTTATCTGGACGACCGTATCACTTGGACCCAGAAATCAATCATGGCATCGCAGAAGTCATTACTCAAGAAGGATTTCATGTATTAACGGAAGATAGTATTTCTCATTTAGGTGATGTAGGGAATTTACGTGTAGTGAATCAATGGGTTTATCACTCTCGTTTATATGCTGCTGCTCGTGTCGTTGCAAAATCTAAAAACTTAGAGTTGGTTCAATTGAATTCGTTTGGCTGTGGTTTAGATGCGGTAACTACGGATCAAGTAGAAGAAATCATGGATCAATATGGTAAAATTTACACTGTCTTAAAAATAGACGAAGGTTCGAATTTAGGGGCTATCAGAATTCGTTTGCGTTCTCTGAAAGCAGCAGTTGGCGAAAGAGATAAAATGAATTTTGAACCAAAATTACAGCATGATGAACCTGAAAAAATTATTTTCACAAAAGAAATGAAGAAAACTCATACATTACTTCTGCCGATGTTAAGCCCAATCCATCAATCAGGCTTAGTTGACGTTGCTTTGAAAGCATCAGGTTACAATGTTGTTTGTTTACCTGCGGATGATCGAGAAGCGGTTAATGTGGGCTTGAAATACGTTAATAACGATGCATGTTATCCGGCTATCATCTCAATTGGTCAATTGGTTGAAGCGTTGGAAAGTGGTGAATATGATTTAAATAATGTCAGTGTTATGATGACGCAAACTGGCGGCGGTTGTCGTGCAACAAATTATATTCCACTGCTTCGTAAAGCTTTAAATGACGCTGGTTTTCCTCAGGTTCCTGTTGTTTCAGTCTCTATGGGAAATAAAGGGGTAGAGTCTAATCCGGGCTTTAAGTTTACTTTACCGATGTTGAAACGTGTAGCTGTTGCCTTTTTATACGGTGATTTATTTGAACGAGTTGTTTATCGCACACGCCCATATGAAACAGAAAAAGGAATGATTGATGCTCTCCATGACAAGTGGCTAAAACAAGTAGAAAAGAACGTTAGAAACGGTTCATTAACTCTATTTAATCGAAATATGAAAAAGATCATCAAAGAATTTGATGAAATCCCGCTAAATGATATTCAAAAACCGAAAGTCGGCATAGTGGGTGAGATCCTTGTAAAATATTCGCCAACTGCTAACAATGATATTGTTCGTTTATTAGAAGCAGAAGGTGCAGAAGCTGTTGTTCCTGATATTATCGGCTTCATGAACTATTCTCTATATAATCAAATTTGGAAATATGAAAATATGGGCATGTCTAAGCAAAGCAAAAATCTTGCCCAATTCGCTATAAGAATTATCGAATATGTTGAAAAACCATTAGACAAAGCTTTGAGAAATTCGAAGCGATTTGATGGTCTTAGCTCCATTTATGAACTTGCTGAGGATGCTGGGAAAATTCTTTCGATTGGAAATCATACTGGTGAGGGTTGGTTCTTAACAGGTGAAATGATTGAATTGTTGAAGAGCGATGTTAATAACATTGTATGTATGCAGCCATTTGGTTGTTTACCAAACCACGTTGTTGGTAAAGGTGTTATTAAAGAGTTACGCCGTCAATATCCTAAAGCTAATATTGCGCCGATTGATTATGATCCTGGTGTTTCTATCGTCAATCAATTAAACCGAATCCGTCTCATGATGGCTACAGCAAATAAAATGATGGAAGAAGCTAAAATGAAATCCTAGCTTAAAATATTGGGTGATTGGGACGAAGCTTCGACAATTCCCTAAAATCCGCTTAATGCGTTTTTATGCATTGAGCGGATTTTAGTCTAATTACTTAGGCCTAAACAACTTCTGTCACAATTTTTTTGAGCATACCAAATTAACTTAGATAACCGATAATTTACCTGAATTTGGAACTTTTGGTTGTTTGTTAGGTATATACCAGTTATAATGAAAGAGAATAAAAAGGAGGAAGTGTGATGGTATCAAGCTTACCAGTTTATATTCAAATTCATGACAAAATTAAAAATGACATTGAACACGGTGTTTGGAAAATCGGTGATAGACTTCCATCAGAACGTGAATTGGCGACACAATTTAACGTTAGTCGGATGACACTGAGACAAGCGATTCAAACATTAGCTGATGAAGGAATTCTAGAACGTAAAATTGGTTCAGGAACTTATGTAGCTCGTAAGAAAGTTCAAGAAAAAATGACAGGAACGACGAGTTTTACGGATATTATGCTTTCGCAAAATCGCGTGCCTTCCAGTAAGACTGTCTCTTATTACGTTGCCAAACCAAGTTCTAGTGAAATGGAAAAGTTAAAACTAAAAGAAAATGAACAAATTGTACGAATGGAACGGATTCGTTTTGCTGACGACTTACCTATTTGTTTTGAAGTGGCTAGTGTGCCTTATTCTTTGGTGGATCAATACAGTAAGACAGAAATCACTAGTTCGTTTTACAAAACCCTAGAAGAAAAAGGTGGCAACAAGATCGGGCATGCGAACCAAACAATCTCTGCTATGCTGGCTTCGGAGCAAATCGCTGATTATTTAAAAATCAAACGTGGTGATGCAATCTTGCGGTTACGTCAAATTTCTTATTTTGAAAATGGCCTTCCGTTTGAATATGTTCGCACACAATATGTGGGTAATCGCTTTGAGTTTTATTTGGAAAAATAAAAAAGCGGCAGGGAATGAGCCGACCCCCAAAAGTTAGACCTGGAAATCTAACTTTTGGAGGTTTTTTTGTATGGCAAAATACAGTTTTGAATTTAAACTTAAGGTTGTCCATGACTATTTATCTGGTCAAGGAGGTACACGGTTTCTCGCAAAAAAATATGGGTTTAAAAATAGTTCTCAAATAAGGAAATGGATTAATGCCTATAAAGAACTTGGTGAAGAAGGACTACTTCGTAGTCGAAAAAGTAAGAATTACTCTGTTCAATTTAAGTTAGATGCGATAGAGTTGTATTTAACTACAGAGTTCTCCTATCAAGAAGTGGCCAATCTTCTCAAAATGAACAATCCACCATTAATTGCGAATTGGCTTAAAACATATCGGAATCTTGGTATAGATGGACTCTCCAAACAGAAAGGACGTCCACCTATAATGCCTAAGAAAAAACGAAATGAAACCCAGCCATTATTACCCAGTGAACAATCTCAATTAGATAAACTAGAAAAAGAAAATAGAATGTTAAAAATTGAGAATGCCTATTTAAAAGAATTGAGGAGGCTGCGTTTAGAGGACGAACAAAAAATGAAAGAATCGCGCGAACCATTCACAGCCTCCGAGGACACTTTCGATTAAAAGATATTTTGGAAACCCTAAGGTTTCCAAAAGCCACTTACATGTACTGGCAAAAACGCTTCGACAGAACAACTTCAACACAAATGATTGAAGAAGAAATTCAAGCGATTCGTAAGGAACATCAACATTATGGCTATAGAAGAATGACACAGGAATTGAAACGACGTGGATATCAAGTAAATAAAAAGAAAGTACAGAGATTAATTCAAAAGCTACAGTTACAAGTCAAAGCATTTACCAAGAAATCTAGGAAATATAATTCATATAAAGGAACTGTTGGGAAAGTAGCTAAAAACTTGATTCATCGAAGATTCAAAACTTCGGTCTCTCATCAAAAAATTACGACGGATACAACTGAATTTAAATACTATGAAACAGATGATGCGGGCATTCTTCGACAGAAAAAACTATATTTAGATCCGTTTATGGATATGTATAACAGTGAAATTCTAAGTTACAGCTTTTCTACTCAACCAAATGGTAAAACAGTTATGGCAGGGCTAGAAGAAGCAATTTCTCAAACAAATGATTGTCCCTATCGTCGCACCTTCCACTCTGATCAAGGCTGGGCTTATCAAATGAACACCTATATACAAACATTAAAGGATAATCGTATCTTTCAAAGTATGTCTCGGAAAGGAACCTGCTTAGATAATTCTCCTATGGAGAATTTCTTCAGTATTCTAAAGCAAGAATTGTATTATGGAAAAGTTTATCAAAGTCAAAATGAGTTACGACAAGCCATTGAGAACTATATTCATTATTACAATCATTATAGAATCAAAGAAAAACTTAACTGGAAAAGCCCAGTAGAATTTCGACATTTCAATCAAAAAACTGCATAAAAAATAGAGTGGAGAAATCCACTCTACAAAAAGTCTAACTTCTTGGGGTCACTACA
>NZ_AMDP01000022.1 GCF_028128615.1 Enterococcus sp. 5H
GAATTATTAGCAAGTGCTATCGCAACTAAAATTGCTCATGAAGTCGATCCTGAAAACCAAGTCGGCTGTATGTTAGCAGCAGGGACCAACTATGCCTATACATGTAAACCAGAAGATGTCTGGGCCGCACGCAAAGCAGATCGGGAAAACTTTTTCTTTATCGATGTACAATCACGTGGCGAATACCCAGCCTATGCACTGAAAGAACTGGAAAGAGAAGGCATCGAATTGCCAATCGAAGATGGTGATTTAGACTTACTAAAAGAACATACAGTTGATTTTATTTCGTTCTCTTACTATTCTTCACGCGTCCAATCAACAGATCCAGCAATTAATGAACAAACAGCGGGAAATATTTTTGCCTCAGTGAAAAACCCTTATTTAGAAGCAAGTGAATGGGGCTGGCAAATTGATCCACTAGGACTGCGTGTGACGATGAACGACTTATACGACCGTTACCAAAAACCGTTATTCATCGTAGAAAATGGTTTGGGAGCGGTAGACACGCCAGATGAAAACGGCAATGTGATTGATGATTACCGTATTGAGTATTTAGCCGCACATATCCAAGCGATGAAAGACGCGGTAGAACAAGATGGTGTTGATCTATTAGGTTACACAACGTGGGGCTGTATTGATTTAGTTTCAGCTGGAACAGGGGAAATGAAAAAACGGTACGGTTTTATCTACGTAGATCGGGACAATGAAGGAAATGGAACATTAACACGTTCGAAGAAAAAATCCTTTGATTGGTACAAAAAAGTCATCGCAACAAATGGGGAAGATTTAACAAATTAGTAAAACAGGGGGAAGAAAAGTGAAAAAGTTTGTAAGAATGTTAGGGGTATTAACACTAGGACTACTAGTCGTTGCTGGTTGCGGAAATGGAACTGATAGTAAAGCAGATTCTGCTGCAAAAGAAACACCAGAGGAATTAACGTTGTATATTGTACGACATGGAAAAACAATGTTAAATACAACAGATCGTGTGCAAGGTTGGTCAGATGCTGTTTTAACTAAAGCTGGTGAAGAAGTTGTAACAGCTGCAGGTGTAGGGCTAAAAGATATTGAATTTCAAAATGCTTATAGCAGTGACAGTGGAAGAGCAATTCAAACAGCTAATTTGATTGTGGAAGAAAATGAGAAATCTTCTGATTTACAAGTCATTACAGATGAGCGTTTAAGAGAATTTAACTTTGGTACTTACGAAGGCGATCTGAATCACACAATGTGGCAAGATATTGCTGACGATCAAGGTGTTACTCTAGAAGAATTTATGAAAAATATGACGCCAGAATCATTTGCAAATAGTGTGGCAAAATTAGATGCAAAAAATGTTGAAGAAGCAAAAGTTAATTGGCCTGCTGAAGATTATGAAACAATTACGACTCGACTGAAAGCGGGTCTAGATGATATCGTTGAAAAAGAAATGAAGAATGAAGGTTCAGGTAATGTATTAATTGCTTCACATGGTCTAAGCATTTCAGCATTATTAGCAACATTGTTTGATGATTACAAAATTCCAGAAGGCGGCTTAAAAAATGCCAGTGTTTGTACCGTAAAATATAAAGACGGCAAATATACATTAGATAAAGTGAATGATTTAAGCTATGTAGAAGCTGGTCAAAAATAAGAAAATAAATAAGGTTGAAGCTGACTACTACGTTAAGCTTCGACCTTATTTTTGCAAAGATCAGCCGAAGTGACACTTTTGTTGGATTTTTGTGTATAATAGTACAAAAAGAAAGAAAAGGGATAATATTATGGTGACTATTACAAATTTTCGGGATATTGGCGGAATCAAGAATAAAGATGGCAAGAAAGTTCTTACGGATGTCTTTTTAAGATCAGGGGAATTATCAAGTTTAACTAAAGAAGACGAGCAACGATTAGAAAAAATTTATCGTTTAAGCAAAATTATCGATTTACGTAGTGAAGCAGAAGTTGAAGAGCGCCCAGATAAGACTATACCTAAAACAGATTACATTCATATCGATATTTTAGAAGATATGACAGATGATGGTGCAACAATTGCGGATTTTGTAAAGATTGGTTCACCAGAAAAATCAGCAGCTTACATGGAAAAACTCTATGCTAATATTGCTTTAAACACGACCGCTCAAAAAGGATACAATCGCTTTTTTGAAGAAATACTAGCATTAGAAAAAGAACAAAGTATTTTATTTCATTGTTTTGCAGGGAAAGACAGAACAGGGATTGCGGCTTTACTGGTACTAGAATCATTGGATGTACCGAGAGAAGCAATTTATACTGACTATCTGATAACGAATGAATTAAGAAAACAAGAAAATGCTATGATTATAGAGCAAGCTAAAACAGCGAATTTAACTGAAAGCAATTTAGCTGCATTACAGATAGCACTAAACGTTGATAGCAGTTATTTAGATAGTTTTTATCAAACAGTCGAAAAAGAATATGGAAATATTCCAACGTACCTAAAACAAGCAATTGGTGTTGATAAAGAGATGCTTGAAACAATCAATCACCGTTTTCTTAAAGGCTAAATGAATAGGAGCAAGCTCGGTATGACAAAAGAACAACATCTCCAGTTATTGCGCCGTTGTGTAGAAATCTCAAAAAATGCTCGAAAACATGGGAATACGCCTTTTGGTGCGCTTTTGACTGATCAAAACGGAACAATTCTTTTAGAGCAGGAAAATATTGAAATTACAGAAAATATTTGTACAGGGCATGCAGAAACGACTTTAGCTGCTAGTGCTTCACAAAAATACAGTAAAGAATTTTTATGGGATTGCATATTGTATACGACAGCGGAACCTTGTGCAATGTGTACAGGGGCAATCTATTGGGGAAATATTGGAACAATCGTCTACGGGATGTCAGAAAAAAGGTTGCTGGAACTAACTGGGGATAATCAACAAAATCCCACATTTGATTTACCAACTAAAGAAATATTAAGTCATGGTCAAAAACAGATTAACGTTATTGGGCCATTTGCAGAAATCGAACAAGCTGCAGCAGCAGTTCACGAAGGTTATTGGCAGTAACATGAAAGTAGAAAACATTCGTTTTGTTTGATGTTCTCTACTTTTTGTATGCTTATAAATAAATAATTTTTAAAAATTCAGAATTTTCCGAAATGTTATTGACTTCTTAACTATATAAGGCAATAATAGATAAAATCATGTAAAAAAGTAACGAATTATAAGGAGTTGAAAGAATAAAATGATTATTAAACCATCATTACCACAAGAAATGACTATTTTTTTTGATTCAGATAATCAACCGAATGAAAATGTCCAAATGGGCCTTATTGTATTACAGCCAGGAGAGAAAAGACCTTTAGAAGGTTTTGCTAGACACGATCAAGATGAGTATTCTTACGTTGTTTCAGGAGAAGCTCATACGATTTTGGAAGATGGACAAGATTTAGTCGGAAAGCCAGGAGATGCTCAATTGATAGAAGCCAATGAAGGTCATATTAACTACAATGACGGAGCAGAACCGGCAGTGGTTGTTTGGATGTTAGTAGAACGGAAATAAAGTGAAATTGGGGGATAATGTATGAAAAAGATAAGTAAAGCAATTTTATTTTTAGGAATTACAATCGCTGTCATTTCGGGATGTGGCAGTAAACAAGGCAAAGAAAGTGCTGAAAAAATAGAACCGCTAAGTTTGATGTCACCATCAGAGTTAACAACACTTGATACATCAGTGATGTTGGATTTTCCAGATGCTATTGTCCAAACTGCAGCATTTGAAGGGTTATATGCATTAGACGATAAGGATGAACTAATTCCCGCAGCAGCAAAAGAAATGCCGGAAATTTCTGATGATGGTAAAACGTATACGATTAAGCTAAGAGAAGATGCTGTTTGGAGTAATGACGATCCAGTAACAGCAAAAGATTTCGAATATGCATGGAAAAAAATGATTGATCCTACGAATGGGTTCGTTTATAGCTTTTTAGTAAAAGATACAATTTTAAATGCAGATGAAATCTCAGATGGCAAAAAATCAGTAGATGAATTAGGTGTTAAAGCAATTGATGATTATACTCTTGAAGTAAAACTAAAAGAAGCAAAGCCTTATTTCACATCGGTTTTAGCGTTTCCAACATTCTTTCCGCAAAACCAAAAGGCAGTAGAGGAATTTGGGACAGAGTATGGAACAACAGGAGAAAAAACTGTTTATAATGGTCCCTTTATTGTTGAAAATTGGAAGCAAACAGATTTGAGCTGGGATCTCAAAAAGAATGAAAAATACTGGGATCACGAAAATGTGAAATCAGATCATATTCACTATGAAGTAATCAAAGAAGCTTCAACAGCACTGAATCTTTTTGAAGATGGGCAATTGGATGTTGCGACAATTACAGGTGAGTTAGCTAAACAAAATCAAAGTAATCCGGATTATCACTCATATCCAACTGCAACAATGAATTATATTCGTCTAAACCAAGAGCGTCAGGGCAAAGCAACACCGCTAAAAAATGAAAATCTGCGAAAAGCTTTGGCTCTAGGAATTGATAAAGAAAATTTAGTCAATAATATCATTGCTGACGGTTCAAAACCTTTATATGGAGCAATTACTGAGGGATTTGTAAGTAATCCTGAAACAGGTGTAGACTTCAGAGAAGAAGCTGGCGACTTAATGAAGTACGATAAAGATGAAGCGTTGAAATATTGGGAACTAGCAAAAAAAGAATTAGGGGACAAGATTACCCTAGACTTAATGGTAACAGACGATGGTTCATACAAGAAGATGGGTGAAAGCCTGCAAGGCAGTCTGGAAAAACTATTCTCAGGATTAACGATTAATGTGACAGCTTTACCAACTGAAACCGCGTTGAATTTAAGTCGTGAAAGTGACTATGATATGTTCTTAATCTACTGGACACCCGATTATCAAGATCCAATCTCGACTTTGAGTATGTTGCGTACAGGAAATGACCGCAACTATTCTAATGCTAAGTTTGATGCTTTGTTAGATGATGCGTCACAAAAATATGCTACTGATCTAGGAAGACGTTGGGAAACTTTGATTGCAGCTGAAAAAGAAGCTATTGAAACAACAGCGGGCATGATAATTATCAGTCAAAATCAGCAATCAGTATTACAGAATCCACAAGTAAAAGGCTTAAGCTATCACACCTTTGCTGCACCGCTAACCTTAAAAAATGTTTACAAAGAAGCAAATTAAATACCAAAACCAAAACTGTACAGTGCAAAGGCGCATTGTACAGTTTTTTTTGCTATTATATAATCAAAACATTGTCTGAAAAGAAACTAAAATTGTATGATAAGTATAAATTAGATTAAGGAGCGAGTGAAAAAATGACTAAAAATAAATCTGAGCAAACTAAAATGACCAATAATGCAGTTCTCTTAAAAAATGTAGAAGTAGAAATTCGTTCATTTATTTTAGCTCAAAAACCTGAATTAACAGAAGAGTCAAAGATCCCCTTTCAAGAGCTCTTAAATTATCGTATAGACTACATTAAAAACTTAATATCAACGGATTCAGAAAAAATGGAGCAATTAAATGAAGCAATTGTTAAAACAATTAAAGAAAATACAACGATCACCGATAAGCTGAAGCCAAGCACTGAAAAAAAATTGACATTGGGTCAAAAGACGGCGGATAGTATTGCAAAATTTGGCGGAAGTTGGCCTTTTATTTTCATTTTTGTTAGCATTTTAATTATTTGGATTATCGCAAACTCTATTATGATATTTTTTAAACCCTTTGATCCGTATCCATATATCTTGCTTAATTTAGCGTTGTCTTGTTTAGCTGCCATTCAAGCACCGATTATTATGATGAGCCAAAATCGCCAGGAGCAAAGAGATCGCAAACAGGCTGATAACGACTATCAAGTAAACCTAAAAGCAGAAATAGAAATTAATTTATTACACGATAAAATGGATTATCTAATTAATAATCAGTAGCAGCATCTAGTTCAAATGCAAAATATGCAGATTGAATTACTTGGAGAATTACAAGAAGAGCTAAATGAAATGAAAGAGGAAAGGAAAACGGAATGACATCAATAAAAAGTATTCAAGCAACTGAAAATGATTACCCGCAATTAATTGGTATCTGGGAAAAATCAGTCAAAGAAACCCATCATTTTCTATCAACAACTGATTTTGAAATAATAAAAAAAGAACTGCCAACGTATTTCTCGAATGTAGAGGTTCAAATTTGGCTGGATCAAAACGATATTATTGGCTTTTCAGGAGTATCTGAACAAAAGTTAGAAATGCTGTTTCTCGATCCAGCATTTATTGGAAAAGGATATGGACGACAAATACTAGCTCTTTTAGTTGAAAAAAATGCAGTTCACTTTGTAGATGTAAATGAACAGAATCAAGCTGCTCTAAGATTTTATCTTGCGTGTGATTTTGAAGAATATGATCGTAGTGAACTGGATGATGCGGGGAGACCATATCCAATTATAAATTTGAAAAAAAGTACACATTGAAAATCCACTTGATATTTTTGTTCATAAGCTTTTTTAAAATAAATAGTTTGAACTGTTTATGTTTTTTTGATTTTTTTAAAAAGATAAAATATTTTTTTGTTTAAAATTAACTATTTAAAAATAATAAAAAAATCAATAATAGCCTAAACACCTTGTATTTACAAGGACTAGGGCTTTTTTTTTATTTTAAAGTCTAAAAAAAATAAATATAGGGATGAAAAAAATGACAAAATTAATAGCATATTGCTTGATATAAAAGATTAGAGAATACTATAATAGGAATAAGTCAGCGTTTTTAGCTGCTTAGATATGGGAGGAGAGAGCATTATGTTTAGTTATACAGATATGATTTTGTCAGTAATGCAAAGAGTTGAAGTCTACAATGAGATTTTTAATGCCATTTCTAAGGAAGTACAAGAGAACAGCTGTAGCCAAGCGATTAACAGAAGAGGAAAAGATACTTATCTATTTTGCCGTAATAATGTTAATCGGTTCTTTGTAGAAGAAGCTAGTTTTAGAAAAAACCTAGTATTTTATGGCGAAAAAGAAGCAACAAAAATCTTGTTAAAAGGATTAGATGCATATAAAGAAGGCATTTACATCTGGTTAGAAGCTTTAAATGACAAATGTGAAGTCATTGATGAAGTTATGTACAAAAGAGGCGTAAATGGTGCAAAAAGCTCATTTATCTTGATTAATCAAGCTTGCAAAGAAGCCTGTGGTGGTATTGAGAGTGCCCATAGTGTGCATAAAATGTAAACGAATGTAAAATTATTAGCATTTAGCTAATATATATTTATTGAAAAATAAATTCAGTTATTCAAATTAATTCTTATTAAAAACAATAATTCTCTTTTGTCTTGTGTTTTATAAAATAATTGAAGATGAGATTTTAGAAAAAAACTTGTTTAAGAGCAAAAGTTCGATTTTTCAGCACTTGTTCATATTCAGAGCTTCAGATAAAACTATTTATAGTTTTATCTGAAGCTCCTTTTTATTTTATTCTTAAGAATTTTTCAATTAAATTATCCAATGCATCATCAATCTCATCAGCATTTGAAGAGTTACGGTAAAGGAATTTAGGAGGCGAAGTATCCATATCTATGAGCTTTGTACCGATTGCTTGTGATTGATCTAGTGTAACTGTAATTTGAGGATGAACAATGGTTTCACCACAAGAACCGGCAATAAGAAATGTTAGTTCTAAAGTAACATCATCAATTGAGCGAATCCGATAATAACCATCCCCGATAAATTTTTTCTTCTCACTAAAGACACTTTGAAGCATGTTTAACTTTTCTAATCTCTCCATGTTTATCTCTCCTTCGTAATTATTGTATCATTTTTTTACTTTTCAGATAACTAAAGTAAGTTTGTTGGCTAATCATGGATAAAATAAAAGCGAAAAATCTACTGAAAAAGATAGGTATCATACATAATTCTCAATTATTCTGAATTTTATTTAACAAAATGATATATAAAATATTGAAAATCAGTGGACTCAGCAAAAAAAATAGCTTAGACTTATTTTTGTTTGATAATTATATCTAGATTATTTTTTGATGCTGGATGAATATAGAGTTCAGTGAGTAATAATAAATGTTGTTACATTTTAATGGATATAGTATATAAAGGAGAATTAGTGTATGTACAATATTGGGGTTGTTTTACTAGGAGAGACGGATCAAGAAACGTCAATTGTTTCATTAAAAAATGAACAGCTACAGATTTGTTTAACTGATAAAGATGAAGTAATTGAAAGAACGGAAAAATATGATGGTATTGTAATTGCAGAACAACGCACACAAAATATCGGCATAATCTGCGAACTGATTATTATGTTAAAGAGAAAACACAATACATTTGTTTGGGTGGTTTCTGAGCGAAAACATAAAATGAATCGGATTGCCTACTTACAACTTGGAGCAGATGGTATAATTAATGAGGATTGTGATCTGGAAGAGTGTGGGTTTATGATGATTAATGCACTGGATAGATACAAAGATATCGGCACCGAAGAAGAAAATCAGATCCATAAATCAGTTGAGCTTTCAGATTTACAGTTACGTCCATGTAACTTTAGTGTTGTTGTAAAAGGGAAAGAAATCAATTTAACAAGATTGGAATATAAAACAATTGAATTTTTACATACAAAACAAGGAACCGCAGTCACCTATGAAGAAATTTATAAAAATGTTTGGATTAATGAAGTGAATAAAGCAAATGATAAGCAGTACCGTGTATCAAATTTAGTTTTTCATATAAGACAAAAGATTGAAGAAGATACAACACGTCCGAAGTATATTAAAACGATCCGTTCAAAAGGGTATAAGTTGATGCTCTGATAAGGTAAAATTAGCAATTTTTGTTAATGAATATAAAAAGAGTTTCGCCTTTTTAGCCAGTTTTAAAGTATGTGCAAGATATTGACTAACTTTGTATGAACTATGGGAATAAATTGTAAGTTGTTATTAGATAAGCAAGTACCAAGGTATTAAGAAAATGAGTTTGGGAAGGTTTTATTTAATATTTTAGGTGTTTTATTATTCAGTAGTGGCACACAAATATGACAAAGCTATTAAAAAAATAGTAAAGAAAAGGTAAAATTAATTATATAGATATATTAAAATTGAAAATAGTTTTGGGATTTCCTCCAATAGTTGTAGAAGCAAAGACAACTTTGGAGTTTTTTTGTTTACATAGAAATTATTGCACAAAATTTTATCAATTAAGGGGTGCAGAAGAAAGAATATTCTCAAATTATTCTTCTTCTTTTTGACACTCTAAAACCTTTTATAACCGTTATTACCCAAGGTTTAAGGAGTTTTTTTTAAAATTTATTAGAAGAAATAATTAAGCTTTTTTCTTTATCTTTTTGGCTTAAATCAATATGTGAATCTATATGTGAAAATAGCGCTTTTCTGATTGGAAAAAAAGAAGATAAATGAATTTCATTCACATAATTCTCATTTTTTTGAGTTTTTTATTAAAAAATTGGAAAATAAAAAGATTATAATTAGCTAGACTTATAAAATTAAATATATTAAACTTACTTTGATTTAATTAATATGTTAAAAATATCTAATTTTAATAACGTATATATTTATAATGTTTTGAAAATGTGATAAGTGGATGGAACTAAAGAGGAGAAGTACATATGCATAATATAAAGTTTGTTTTGCTGAATGAAGAAGATAAAGAGAAGTACATAGAATTAAAAAAAGATAATGAGTTAAATATTGAACTCATCAATAAGAATGAAGCAGCAGAACTAACTGATAATGGGGATATTATCATTATCAATGAGCAACAGTTACAAAATATTGGTGTGGTTTGTGAATTGATCATTTTATTAAAAAAGAAAAGTGATGCATTCATTTGGATTATTTCTGAACAAATTCACAAAATGAACCACATTGTTTATTTACAGCTTGGGGTTGATGGGATTTTAGATAGTAAATCTGATCCAATAATATCAAAACTGTTAATAACAAATGCATTAAACCGTTACAAGAATCACCAAGGACAAAAAAGCCAACTAAAAAAAATGGACAAAGATTCGGGACTTGAATTACTGCCATCTAATTTCAGTATTTTGTTACAAGGAAAAGAAATTAGTTTGACCAAGCTTGAATTTAGAACAATTGAATTTTTGCAGTCGCAGCAAGGTGTTGCAGTTTCATATGAAGAAATCTATAAAAATGTGTGGGACGAAGATGGACAAGGAAAACAATATCGAGTATCAAATTTGATTTTTCATTTAAGACAAAAAATAGAAGAAGATACAGCCCGGCCTGAATATATCAAAACTATACGGTCTAAAGGGTATATGTTAAAAGTCTAGTTCCCTAATATGTCATGGCGGTTTTTCACTAGTATTAGTAGAAATAATGACGGTGACAAAAGAAAGTTAGAGCTAAATTTAAAATTAGTTCATTGGTCATTTTTGTTTTCTATTTTTCAAACCAAAATAAAAAGATAAAAAAAAGAGGAAAATTAGTATTAGTTGTCTTTATTTTAAGTACATAAAGAACTGCCATTCTTTAGTAAAAGACAATGATAAAATACTAAATTTCCAGATATAACTTGAATTTATCAAAAAAAATGATTTTTGGCAAGAAAAATTGAAATAAATGTTCATTTATTAAGACAAATGAACAAGAATCATAAAAGGGAGGAGTTGAAGAGATATGAAAATCGGAAAAAAGTCTTATTTGGTTGGGACAATTATACTATTTATAAGTATTCTGAGCCTAAATTTATTTGAAAATACTTCTCAAATAAAGGCAAAAGAAAACCTCCCAACTGAGACTGGTCAAGTAAATCTGGGATTAGATCCACTACAAGTTACTCAGACTGAAGAAGATTTGCATAATCAAGAAAACATTACAGTGCCTGAAATGGAAGCTTATATGGATGGTAGTGCTTATCAGTCTAGGGCTGCTGGCAATCAAGGAATTACTGGAAGTATGACAGAAGCTGAATATAATGCACAATTTAGTTCCTTAAATGAACAGCAAAATGCTGCTTGGAATGAAAAATATAATTTTCGGCCGGAAACCAATGTGGTACATGTTTCTACTTGGACAGCGTTTCGAGCTGCCTTTGAAAATAATGCTGTGTCTAAAATTGTTTTAGATGCTGATATCTATTATGGAACATCTGTTGCAATTGTACGTTCTGAATCAATTGAGATTGACGGGCAAGGCCATTTGCTTGAAATGATTAATGGTTCGATTAACGTTGACGGTTTAACTTCTTTAGCAGCATTCGGCAAAGCTTTCTCAGATGTTCCGGTATTCCATATGCATGATATTCAAATCGCCAATAACACAGGGTATGGTGCACTTGAAGGAAACCTTGGTAATGCATGGTCTTTCGTAAATGGACGAGGTCAATGGGGAACTGGGGGATCTGGAGCATCTAATCGAAGATTGTGGCGTTATCGTCTAGGTAATGTTTACACGCCTTATGATAAAACTAAAACAAATAATAATCAGCGAATTGGCGGACGAGTAATTGGTGCTTCTCGAGCTGAAATTAGTGTTTGGGGTTACAATACGGTTGTTACAGGTGCCGAAAACTTTTATACAGGCGGCATGACATTTGAACCGCATACATTTTATAAGGGAACAAATGCTTATTATAATTATTCAGTTATTTGGTTTATGGATAATACTGGTAATAGTGGTGATACTAATTCAACGGGGACAAGAAAGTTTGACGTTGGAGAAGGCAGTTTTGTTTATTTGAACTATACGGCTAGTGGTACGGCTTATCCAGCTGTCTACGAGTTCTTTGATCAAATTCATATTGGGGAAAATGCTACGTATAATGCTAATATGCCTGGATCAGCTTCTTATTTTAACGTAAACAATGCTAGTTTTGTTGCCGAAAATGGATCGAAAGTCAATTTACTTTCTCGTGCGGGGAATGTTCCAACTGTGCAATTTGGTGCAATCAATGGAACGAATAGTGGAACGGTGACAAATCCATCGAATACGAAGTATGAATTTAAGCCAGGATCAAGTGTATTTATTGTTGGAAATAACAATGGCGGGGTAATTAACTACAACTCTACCGCTGGCGGGCACCAATTTATTTTGGATAATCCAGAATCATTTGATATTCGCAACACATACAATAGTACAACTACAACAAATGCATTTTTAGCAGATAATACTAGTAATAGAGGAACGAACAGCTTTAAAATTTTAAATTCAGATATTTCTATTTGGAACAATTCAGCAGCAATAGATGGTGCACCTACCTATGATTATAATAATGTAGGTTCTTTTATGGTAACTAATTCTGTTGCTAATGGAGGAATTACAAGTTCAGACTCTACATTAGCTAGTCAGTTTTTACGTCCGAACTTTAAGCGGATCTCAGGTATGAATAGTACGCCAGTTCTTACTTGGACCCCTGTGACAGATGCTGACTATAGTCAACGAGGACAAGTATTGATCGGTTTTACCGCTGTCGGAGGGACAAATCCGTTTGATGAAAATGGTGATGCGAAAGTGCAAGCTGTCTATGCTGATGCAACACGTAAGGCGTATGTTGATTTTACGGATACCTTAGGAAATACCTACACTGGAGTAAGTACAGCGGATAACTTTATTCATTGGACAAAAGAAAATCACACAACAGCCGGCTTCCAGCTTGCTGGGCAAAATATGCTGGGAACACCTTATCGTGCAAGCTTAGTGAATAGTGTTTTAACTCCTTATCGAGTGGGTGAAGAAACACCAACCCAAGTACTTGATGTAACACCTCCGGAACCAGCTCAAGTCACAGATGGCAAAGTAACAAATAGCACGAAACAACTAATGGGTACCAATGCGGAACCAGAAGCAAAAATCTATGTAGAAATTAATGGTGTACGCCAAGCGACAGTTGGTTCAGTAAGTGCAGATGGGTCTTGGACATATAATCTTCCAAGATACTTGAATATAGGAGATACGGTACAAATATTCTTAGAAGATAATGCGCCGAAAATCACTGAAACAATTAGTCCAGCACCTCCAGTTACAAATACAGAAACTGGAAATATTAATCCAGCTACAAATTTGACTTATCGTGATGCTACGTTTGGAGCAGCAACTAAATATACAGTTGTTGATAGCCTGCCAGATAATCCGCAAATGAGTAAAACAGTTGTTTCATCAGGTGGAGCAACAACTCAGGTAGGTGATACATTAACTTATACACTTACTGCAACAAATGGGAAAGCTGCGACTCTTGATACAACTTGGCGTGATGTTGTTATTACAGATACACTTCCAGCGGGATTAATATTCGATCCAGAAACTGCTAGCATCACTATCAATGGTGTTACAGCAACAGCTTCGGACTATACGTATGATGAAAGCACTCGATTACTAACTATACCAGTAGGCAATTTAAACTCTAGTGAGTCAGCCGTTGTAACATTTAAAACAACAGTAGAACAGCTAGCAGTTGGAACAACCATTACCAATACAGGTAAAGCATTAGGTTTTTCGCCTAGAGAAACGGCTCCATTCATTGAAGGGGCAAATGATCCGGATAGGGCTCATGACGAGTACTCAAAAACTGCTAGTGTCGTTAACCCAGGGGGAGAAATCTACGGTGTGTTAGAACTTGTTTCAGCACCGGATGTTATTAACTTTGGCGCAACAACATTTAGTCCTAAAGGCACAACGATTAATAATCCTTCATATGAAGGTGAAGATCTAGTTGTCAAAGACGGGCGTGCTATTCAAGAGGTCTGGACATTAAATGCAAAATTAGATGAACCATTAGCTAATGTTGATAACCCGACAGAAATCATTCCCAATGCTATCCGTTATGTTCATAGTAATAATGAACTAACGTTGACAGGAGCTGCACAACCGATACTATCACGTAAAAATGAGGATACAAATCCTTATAATGTTAGTGGAAATTGGGCACCAGATGGAGACGGATTTAAATTGATTGTTCCGGCCGGACAGTCTATTGTTTCAGGAAACTAT
The DNA here is from genome assembly GCF_028128615.1 of Enterococcus sp. 5H. Taxonomy (GTDB): domain Bacteria; phylum Bacillota; class Bacilli; order Lactobacillales; family Enterococcaceae; genus Enterococcus_L. The sequence goes on from NZ_AMDP01000022.1 coordinate 13,969, forward strand.
GAAGCAACAATTGTTTGGGAATTAGTGGCAGGACCACCGCCAGCACCATAAAGTAGAGGAGAGAATGAAATGAGAAAAAAAATAGCATTCATTTTACTGTCTTCTATGATGGTTCTGGCGCTACTTACCCAGTTTTCTTTGGGTGCAACTGCAGCTGAAAACCAAAATGGCGGACAAGTAGTTACTGAAGGAATTATTACATTTTATGAAGACTCAACGGAACCAACAACAGAGCCTTCGTCATCTGAACCGACTTCAAAACCAACTAGTTCATCAGAATTTCCAGTATCTAAACCTGCTGGGAAAATACCTTCATTGGGTGAGATTGCTAAGGGTACTTTAGGCATAATCGGAGTTATTCTTGTTCTTGCTGTTTTCTTCTTTGTAATTTGGAAAAGAAGAAAAGATAAGGAGGCAGATGAATGAAAAAAATAACAGTTCTATTCACTGCTAGCCTGTTAGCTATGACAATATTAATAGGAAATATCTCAGTATTCGCTGAAGAAAGTTCTGTAGTTGGAGGAGGAACCATTCGGTATACCGGAGAAATACCAACAGATCCGGTTGATCCAGAAAATCCAACAGAGCCAATTGATCCAGGGCCGGGACCTTCGACTAATGGACAGCTGAGGTTTGATTTTGCCCCAACTTTAAATTTTGGAGCGAATAAAATTTCAGATGAGAATCGTAATTTTTATGTAAACGCGCAGCTATTCCATAATGGTCCTAGTGCACGAGGAAACTTTTTACAAGTGACTGATTCTAGACCAGAAGGTACGGGCTGGACTTTACAGGTTCGACAAGAATATCAATTTAAAAATGATGTCATTCAAAAGGAAGATGAAAAAGAGTTAAAAGGCTCGATTCTTTCTTTTGATAATACTTGGGCGAATTCTGCTTATACACAAGAGAAAGCCCCGCAACTTAGTAAAGATATCATTCAACTAAACGCCCAAGGAACAACTTTTCCTGTTGCAAATGCAGACAAAGGTCATGGACGTGGAACATGGTTGATTTCATTCGGAGCTTCTGAAGAAAACCAATCTAATCAGCCAAACACACTGTTTCCAAAAGTTGATGAAAGCAACAATCCGATTTTAGACCCAAACTTTGAAAATCAAGCGGTCTACGGGAATAATGCTATTTCTTTATCAATACCAGATGGTGTTAAAGTTCATCCGGTACAATATCAAACAGAGTTAACTTGGATATTAGCCGAGTTACCATAAAACACACACAAACACACAAAACTAGGAGGAAACACAAATGAAATTCAAAACATTATCATCATTAGTATTAGCAGGAACATTGGTAGCAGGAACAGTAGGAGCAGTAAGTGCAAGTGCTGAATCACAAACTTTAGTAGGTAAAGGTACAATCACATACTCAGAAGATACTACTACAAACCCACCAGTTGATCCGGAAAACCCAGGTGAAGTAGTTGATCCAGGTGAAGAAATCACTGTAAATCCAAATGGCGGACCAATTACAATCGATGCCGTTTCTAACTTAAACTTTGGTTCTCAAAAAATTGGTGTATCACCAACTGCTCAAACATACAATGCAGCAGCTGTTGAAACTAAATTAGCTGATGGAACAGCAATTACACGTGGTAACTTCGTACAATGGACAGACAAACGTGCTGGAAATGATCACACATACGAAGTGAGAGCAAACTTAACACAACAATTTAAAAATGGAACAAATGAATTAGCAGGCGCAACAATTGCTTATTCAAACGGAATGCTAAACTCAGCAATGCCTCAAGCAAACTGGCCAGCAGGGACTCCAAAAAGTGTTGTTTTAACTGAAGATGGCGGTTCTCAACAAGTATTTGACAACTTATCTTCAACAGGTGCAGTTGGTTTAGGAACATATACAGCTGAATTTGGTCAATCAGCAGCAGATGTAACCAACGATCGTAATGATGTATCAACTGGTTTAGCAGGTGACTCAGTAGTACTAACTGTACCAGCAGGACTAAGCATTACTTCTGGAACTTATCAAGCAGACATTACTTGGTCAATTGAATATACTCCAGCACCAGTAGCACCTTAATTACACACATAAAATAAATTGTTTATTGGATACACTGATCCCTTCACTTAGGGATCAGTGATCTTATGCTTAAAGTGAAAGAAGGAAATCTTATGAAAAAAAAATTAGTATACATAGCAACAATCATTTTTATTGCAGCCCTTAGTTTGGTAAGCATATCTTCAGTTAGTTACGCCGAAGATAGTAGTGAATCAGGTGGTGCAGCAGGTTTTATCTATGAAATTAAGAAACCAGAAAATCAAAGAGGCGATGCAGGTTATTTTGATTTAAGAATGCAGACAGGCCAGCAGCAAACTGTTCAAATTCTACTGAAAAATCCAAGCGATAAAGAAATTACAGTTGAAGCAAGCTTGAATGGTGCTAAAACCAATATGAATGGCGTTATCGAATACGGTCCAACGAACTTGAAAAACGATGCTTCCTTGAAATATGATTTTAATGATCTTGTAAAAGCACCTGAAACAGTGACGATTCCAGCAAATTCAGAAAAAGCATTAGACATAGCTATTACAATGCCGGAAACATCTTTTGATGGAAAAATAGTTGGCGGAATTCAGCTGAAAAAAACAGATAGTGAAGAAGATAAAGAGCAACAAAAAGGCGCCAATGTTGTGAATAAATATGCTTATGTTATCGCAATGGTTTTAACTGAAAATGATAATGAAGTCAAACCAGAATTAGAATTAAACAAAGTCTATGCCGGACAAGCAAATTATCGTAACGTAGTTTATGCAGATATTTCAAATATCAAAGCAAATTTTCTAGATAATTTGTCGATAGAAGCACAAATTATGACAGATAAAAATGATGAAGTTTTGTATGAAACTAAAAAAGCATCTATGCGGATGGCGCCAAACACGAATATTACTTTCCCAATTAACATGGCTGGTGAAAAAATGATTGCTGGTAAATACCGTGCTCATATTCTAGCTACGTCAGGAGATCGGAAATGGGAATGGACAGAAGAGTTTGAAATTACGAACGAAGAAGCAGATAAATTCAACCGTGAAGATCTTGGTTTAGTTCAAGAAAAAGGCTTAAATTGGCCTTTAATTGTCGGTATTGCTGCTGGAATTTTTGTTTTAATCCTCGTGGTCTTTTTAATTATTCGTGCGGTTCGCAAAAAGAAAGAAGAAGCAAAGAAAGCAGAACGACGCAAAAAGAAGCAAGCGGCTAAAAAATAGGAAAAGAACAGGAGAAGAGGATTTATGACTACGTTAGATTGGATTTTTATGGTTATGTTAGTGTTAGCAATCCTCTCTGGTTTATTTTTCATCCTTTTTCTATTCCTGAGTATTGGAACTAAAAGAAAAATAAATCAAATTAGCAAACAAAAGCCAAAGAATAAGAAAAAACGAAAGAAACTTTATTTTAAGAATAAAAAACTAATCAAGCAACAGAAAAAACAAAGAAATCTTACGTTATTGTTTCTTCTGTTAGTGGGATTATTTGCTGGCAGCGGACTGTATGCAAGATATTACCAGTCAACAAATCTGACAACGGATGACTCTGATTCGATTGTCCAAGGTTACTATTTATTACGAGACTTTGATGGTGAGTTGGAAAGAGCAGGACAAGGTGCAGATAACCAAACAAAAATAGAAGGAAATTTGCGTTATTTATCGAGTGCAATGAGTAGTTTTGGAACAAAAAGAGCTAGTACAGTTAATACGGAAGAAGGCCAGTTGGCACTTAATCGATTTTATGATGCAATTAAAGAACTTGGAACGAACGCTGTAAACAACTATACTAAGTTTTATAATAACCCACAGCTAGTAGAAGAATATCGAAAAGATATCGAAAATGCTAAAAAATATGAGAAGAAAGTCCTTGAGCTTTATAAAGTCAATGAGTCTGCGCTACAAAAGCAAAAGTAAACAGTTGAGGTGATCCGAATGGATTTAGAAAATAACTCAAAAAAACATTCTAAATCGTCGAATGACTTAAAAAAAAGCAAAAAATCTGATGTTTCAGCAAAAAAGCCTCAAAAAAAACGTCCACAAAAATTAGTGGAGCAAGGCAAACAGCTACAAAAAGTCAATAAAAATCGAGTGAAAAAAGTAGATTCTAAAAAAAGAAAAAGAAAAAAGCGTAGAAAAATAAAAATATTGCTGGTTGAGTTGCTGGGTGCAGTCTTGATCACGAGTGTACTTATTTATCTTGTTTCTCTCTTTTTATTCACATTTGTCAAAGTTGAAGGTTATTCAATGGTACCAACTTTAAGAGATGGTGATGTAGTTTATATAAATAAGAAAGCAAAAATCCAAACTTTTGACTTAGTTTACATTAAACACGCTGGAACAGGTGAAAAAGAGCTTCGACGAGTGATTGGCTTACCAGGGCAAACGGTTGTTTATAAGAACGATCAATTGCAAATTGACGGGACAATTAAAGAAGAAAATTTTATACTTGAAGAACAACAAACGGCAATGCAAAATGGTCGCTTATTTACGGACGATTTATCAATCCTTTCGTTAATAGGAGAAACAAAGATTCCCAAAGGAAAATATTTTGTTTTAGGTGATAATCGACCTTATTCTACGGATAGCCGTTCTTATGGGGTAGTTGATGAAAAAGAAATTATCGGCGTGGTGGAAGGGAAAATCCTACCGTTACACCAAATCGAAAGATTTTAAAAAGTATCGTCTGTTTTTGATGGTACTTTTTTCATTTAAAGAGGAAATCGTTTAAATATAAAAAGTGTTTTATTTACTTTTGCAAAAATTAAGTCTTTTCTTAACAAATCTGGTATACTAAGAAGCGTTACAAGTTCCCGAAAGGATTTATTTGAGAATAGCTTAAATAAAGATGCCTTGTAACCGAATATAACTAGGGGGAATACATTATGACAGAGAGACATTTATTTACATCAGAATCCGTTTCTGAAGGACATCCGGACAAAGTAGCCGATCAAGTGAGCGATGCTATTTTAGATGCGATTTTGGAACAAGATCCAACAGCCCGTGTGGCATGTGAGACAAGCGTTACAACAGGTTTAGTTTTAGTTTTCGGTGAGATTTCTACAACAGCTTACGTAGATATCCAAAAAATCGTTCGTCAAACACTCAAAGATATTGGGTATACACGAGCAAAATATGGTTTTGACGGAGATACTGTTGCTGTACTTGTAGCAATTGATGAGCAGTCACCAGATATTGCTCAAGGTGTTGATGATGCTTTAGAAACTCGTGGTGATAAAGATACAAAGGATGATATTGGTGCAGGAGACCAAGGTTTAATGTTTGGTTTTGCCGTTAATGAAACACCTGAACTAATGCCTTTACCGATTTCATTAAGCCATAAACTGGTTCGTCGTTTGACAGAATTACGTAAAGAAGGAAAATTAGCTTATTTACGTCCAGACGCAAAATCGCAAGTAACAGTTGAATATGATGAAAATGGCAAACCGCAACGAGTGGATACAGTAGTAATCAGTACGCAACATGATGAAGAAACAACGCTGGAGCAAATTCAAAAAGATGTGAAAGCACTTGTAATTGAAGATGTCATACCAGCTGAATTACTAGATGAAGAAACAAAGTATTTTATTAATCCAACAGGTCGATTTGTGATTGGCGGACCTCAAGGGGATGCTGGTTTAACTGGACGGAAAATTATCGTAGATACGTATGGTGGTTATGCTCGCCATGGTGGCGGTGCTTTTTCTGGAAAAGATGCTACAAAAGTCGATCGTTCTGCTAGTTATGCAGCACGTTATATTGCTAAAAACATTGTAGCTGCCGGTTTAGCTGAAAAAGCAGAAGTCCAATTAGCATATGCAATCGGTGTAGCACAACCAGTATCTATCTCAATCAATACTTTCGGGACAAGTGAAGTATCTGAGAGCAAATTGATTGAAGCTGTTCGTAAAAACTTTGACCTGCGTCCAGCAGGAATTATAGAAATGCTTGACCTTCGCCGTCCAATCTACAAACAAACGGCAGCATATGGTCATTTCGGTCGTACAGATATCGAACTTCCTTGGGAGCAGACAGACAAAGTCGATGCAATCAAAGCAAGTTTGGGAGAGTAAAAGAGGCGGCGCTGCTAATGAAAATTAGTGGCGCTGTTTTGCTGCGAATCACTACACTTCGTTACGATCGCATCAATTTTTGAAAGCTAAAGCTCCAATAGTTGAAGTTCTGCAACTGGTTTTTCTAAATAGCGAAGAAGAAATAAGTAGAAGATAGTCAGTAATAGAGTAATCTCAGATAATAAAGACATAAAGCAGCTAAAACCAGATAATAAGCTGTACATAAAAATTTAAAACTTAAGTTATTACAATGAAAAAGTTTAAAAAGTTAGAAGGATGGGGAAATATGGAAAGAAAAACAAACGTCAAACTTGTAACAATTAGTGTTTTTGTTGCAACATTTATGACCGCAATTGAAGGAACAATCGTTTCAACAGCAATGCCGACGATTGTAGGATCGTTACATGGTATGGAAATTATGAACTGGGTTTTTTCAATTTATTTATTAACAAATGCCATGTTAACACCGATTTATGGAAAACTAGCAGATAAAATTGGCCGTAAGCCGATATTTTTAATCGGAATTATTATTTTTATTATAGGCTCTTCGCTTTGTGGTTTAGCACAAAATATGATTACGTTGATTATTGCCCGTGCGATTCAAGGGATTGGTGCAGGTGCGATTATGCCAGTTGCGTTGACGATTCTTGCAGATATTTATTCAATTGATAAACGTGCAAAAATGTTAGGGTTAAATAGTGCAGCATGGGGGATTGCGAGTATTTTTGGTCCGCTTGCAGGTGGTTTTATTGTTGATACGATTGGTTGGCACTGGATTTTCTTCATTAATGTACCAATTGGGTTAGTTTTGATGGGATTAATTGCCTATTTCTTAGTTGAGCCAAAACGAGAAAAATCTAAAGTTCCGATGGATATTTTAGGCAGTGTTCAATTAATGTTTGTTTTATTGACATTGTTACTAGGATTTCAATTGATTGGTGATGTTGGATTTGATTTGAAAGTATTCCTTTGTCTAGGAGCTTCGGTTTTATTCTTTATTAGTTTTATTTTTGTTGAGAAAAGAGCGAAAGATCCGGTTATTGATTTGCTTCTATTTAAAAACTCGACTTTTGTGATTGTAAATATTGTAGCAGCTTTGATTAGCGGATTTTTAATGGGTGTGGAAGTATATATTCCAATGTGGATGCAAGGTGTTTTAGGAAAAAGTGCGGCAATTGGGGGATTAGTTTTAGCACCGATGTCTATTTTATGGATGGTAGGTTCGTTTATTGCTAGTCACTTGATGGAAAAATATTCTACCAAAAAAGTTATTTCTATTGGATTAAGTATTACATTATTAGGCGGAATCTTTTTAGTATTAGTACCAGCAACTGTTTCATTTATCTGGTTCTTTGCGATATCTTCTGTTTTAGGTGTTGGTTTTGGGATTACGATTACGACAACTACAGTAACCGCGCAAAGTAGCGTTGAACCTTCTGAAATGGGTGTTGCAACATCATTTAATACGCTGGCTAGAACAATCGGTCAAACCCTGATGGTCTCAGTTTTTGGTGTCATTATTAATGCTGTGACGACTTCTGAGCTAGCTAAAAGTTCATTAAAAGTAGATCCCGATGTGATGAATCAGTTAGTCAACCCACATACTGCAAATACGATTTCAGCTGATTTGCTAACGCCATTACGTGGAATGTTATACTCTGGGTTGCATAATGTTTATTTGGTTGGGATCTTCCTAATTATCGCTGCAATTGTTTTAAATGCAGCAGTTAAAAAAAGATAAAAAATACCTCTGAAATTCTTGTTTTATCAGGAATTTTAGAGTTTTTTTCTAATGAGAAACTATTATGTAATTTCTTTATAAAAAGCTCTCAAAGAACACAAGTTTTTAACACAAAAAGTTCATATTTACTTTGTATTATATAGACATACCAAGAGAAAACAACTTAAGTAAAAACACTTTTCATTTTTTTCATTTTTAACTCCTCCCCTATATAGCCTGTTCTTGTCAGAAGAACAGGTATTTTTTTTCGATTTCATTATTTAGTGCTACAATAATAGAAAGAGAAAGTGAGGGATGTTGAATGGCTTTTTTACAAGCTAATATTTATTCAAATAGTTTAGAAATGGAAGTTTCACTCAATGTTATTTTGCCGCAAAAGACGGAAAAAAAGATTGGAACTGCGACTGAAGGAAATTTGACGGATGTACCAGTGTTGTACTTATTACATGGTATGGGTGGTAATCACAGTGTTTGGGAACGGCGAACATCAGTAGAACGTTATGTTGCGGATTTGGGGTTAGCAGTTATTATGCCGTCAACTGACTTGGGATGGTATACAGATACTACGTATGATATGAACTATTGGACGTTTATTTCAGAAGAGCTACCTCAGATATGTCATGAATTATTTCCGCAATTGACAACTAAAAGAGAAAAAACATTTGCGTGCGGACTTTCAATGGGCGGTTATGGTGCCTTAAAACTTGGATTAGCAAAATCAGAAAATTTTGCTGCGGTAGCCTCATTATCGGGAGCGGTTGATCTTGCTGGTGGAGTTAACGACCTATTATCAATTCGAGGGAAAAACTATTGGGAAGGCATTTTTGGACCATTGGAAAAAATCCAAGGATCGGTGAACGACCCGATGTTTTTGGTAGAGCGACTAGTAAAAGAGCAGAAAAAAGCACCAGCTATTTTTCTTTGTTGTGGTGAAGATGATCCGTTATTATATGCAAATAAAAAAATGGCGGCAACTTTGGCAGAAAATAATATTAAACATACTTTTGAAACGGGACCTGGTGTTCATGACTGGTTATTTTGGGATACGTGGATTCAGAAAGTGTTAGCTTGGCTGCCGTTGGATAAATAATACGCAAAAAACTTAGGCAAAAAATGATTGTCTAAGTTTTTTGCGTATTATTTATTATCAGGAGTAAGACCATTTAAAAAGATACCTAATGTCTTCATAAAAAAATCTTTTTGTTTTTCTTTTCGTCGGTATTGAATACTCTCACCAATATTACTTAATTGTTGATCGTGAACGTATTGTTTCATTAGCAATATTTGCCGAGTTAAGTAATTATCGCCGTCCATCACCTTGTTGTATAGTTTCTTTTCTTCTGAGGAGTCCATCAACATACCAAATAATAAATGTTGTAAAGAAGTAACGGTCATATAACTTAGTTCAATTGAAAAACCTGCCTCGTGTAAAATGTTCAGCATTGCATCAAGATTCCTTAAACGGGAAGGATAAGCAGGTATTGTTTGAATTTCAATTTCAATTGCACATGGATATTGTAAGTAAAGTTCATAGTAATTTTCCATATAAGCATAGATTGTTTCTTTCCAATTTTCTTGAGGTGCTGGCGATATAAAATGATTTTCAATTTCTTCAGCCATGCTTTGTAGTAGAGCCTGTTTATTTTCAACATGCCAATAAATTGCTGGTGCTTGAATATTGAGTTTTTGAGCAACCTTACGCATGGAGAGTTTATCTAATTCCGGTTTTTCTCTTAGTAAGTCAAATGCAGCTTGAACAATTTTTTCTTTTGATAATTTTTCTTCCAATAGTTCTCATCCTTTTGCCTAAAAGTTTATGCTAATTTCTTGAATTTGTTTACTAAAAATGGTACATTGTGATGCAGCCTAATTTTACAGTGTTAAATTGATTGGATCAAAGTGGAAGTTGGTGTCTCACTTCTTTATTGTCTACTGTCAAACTATAACACAAAATAGTAGTTGAAAGTTGGTCGACGAATAAATTAGAGCTAGTTCTACAAAGAAAGTTGGGGTTAAATTGAGTATTATTATGGAACATGTCAAAAAGTATAAATTGGAAGTTGCCATAGCACTTATTACTGTTGTTGTTATGGTCATGTCAGCTTTATGGCAGCCGAAACTATTACAAAAAGTGCTAGAAGCAATTATTAAAGAAGACGATAGTCAGATGAAAGAACTTGGAATTTATTTAATTGGAATTGCCGGATTAGGTTTAATTGCTGGTGTAATTAATACTATTTTTTCAGCAAAAGTTGCTCAAGGTGTAAGTGCTGATATTCGTGAAGCGACTTTTCGTAAAATTCAAACTTTTTCGTTTGGAAATATTGAAGAATTTTCTGCTGGAAACTTGGTAGTACGTTTAACAAATGATGTGACACAGATTCAAAATGTGATTATGATTGCGCTACAGTCGTTATTCAGAATTCCGATTTTGTTTATTGGTAGCTTTATTCTAGCGATGATGACGTTACCGCAATTATGGTGGGTGATTGTTTTACTTGTAGTGGCAGTGTTTATTATTACGGCACTTTCATTTTCACAGATGGGTAAACATTTTACAATTATCCAAAAATTGATCGATAAAGTGAACGGTCTGGCGAAAGAAAACTTGCTGGGGATTCGTGTAGTTAAGTCATTTGTTCAAGAGAAAAATGAATTGGAGCGTTTTAGTAAAGTCAGTGATGATTTGACAAAACATAATATCACTGTGGGAACACTTTTTTCTGTAATGATCCCTTCATTTATGTTGGCAGCTAATTTGGCAATTGTCGGATCGATTTTCTTTGTCAGTAATCTGGTTAAAGATGATCCAACGACCATTGGTGGAATAGCTTCATTTATGAGCTATTTAATGCAAATTATGATGGCGATTATCATTGGCGGAATGATGATGATGATGACTTCTCGTGCAGCAGTTTCAATCAAACGGATTAAAGAAGTGATGGAAACACAACCTGCGTTAAGTTACAAAGATGTGCCTGAACAAGATTTAGATGGCAGCGTAACTTTTGAGCATGTGAGCTTCCGCTATCCTGGTGATGAAACAGATACCTTAAAAGATATTTCGTTTTCAATTAAGTCTGGTGAAATGATCGGGGTTGTCGGTGCGACAGGTGCAGGTAAATCAACATTAGCGCAATTAATTCCACGATTATTTGATCCAACTGAAGGAGCAGTTAAAGTTGGCGGCGTTGATTTGCATGATGTAAATGAACATAGTTTACGCAAGGCTGTTTCGTTCGTTTTACAAAAAGCGATTTTATTTTCTGGTACTATTTCACAGAATTTACGCCAAGGGAAAAAAGATGCTAGTGAAGCTGATATGGCTCGTGCAACTGAAATTGCGCAAGCAAAAGAATTTATTGAAAAATTAGGATTACAATACGAAGCACCTGTGGCTGAACGAAGCAATAACTTTTCAGGTGGACAAAAACAACGTTTGTCTATTTCACGTGGTGTTATTGGTGATCCCAAAGTGCTGATTTTAGATGATAGTACTAGTGCGTTAGATGCTCGCTCGGAGCGTTTAGTTAGAGAAGCTTTGGATAGAGATTTAAAAGAGACAACGACAATTGTCATTGCGCAAAAAATTTCTTCCGTTGTTCATGCGGATCGTATTCTAGTTTTAGATAAAGGAGAGTTGGTTGGAGAAGGAACTCATGAAGAGTTAGCCAAAACCAATCCTATTTATCAAGAAATCTACGAAACACAAAAAGGAAAGGATGAGGAATAATGACTGATTTAATTAGAGCAAGTAAATTCTTTTATCATTATTTGAAGCGTTATAAGATCTCTTTCTTCTTTATTTTTGTGACGATAGTGATTGCAACCTATTTACAGGTAAAAGCACCGCAGTTTGTAGGGGAAGCGATTCAGGAATTAGCGAATTATGTTGGCGCACTAGGTCAGGGAATTGATGACAAAAGTAAGTTTATATCAATTATTTGGAAATTATTGATTTTCTATGTTTTAACGAGTGCTGCCAGTTTTATTTACAGTATTTTATTTACCCAAGTTGTAGGGAAGTCAACGAACCGTATGCGGATTGGTTTGTTCAATAAATTGGAAAAACTAACAATTAGGTTTTTTGATTCTCATCAAGATGGTGAAATTCTAAGCCGTTTTACTAGTGATTTAGATAATATTCAAAATAGTTTAAACCAAGCTTTACTACAAGTTTTGACAAATGCTGCTTTATTTGTTGGAATTTTGATTATGATGTTCCGTCAAAATGTTCAGTTGGCTTGGGCGACAATCGCATCAACACCCGTTGCAATCATAATTGCAGTAGTTGTTATCAGTAAAGCGCGTAAATATGTTGATATCCAACAAGATGAAGTCGGTAAGTTAAATGGTTATATGGATGAAAAAATTAGTGGACAACGTGTCATTATCACAAACGGACTGCAAGAAGAAACCATTGATGAATTTCTAGATCACAATGAACAAGTTCGCGCCGCAACATTTAAAGGTCAAGTCTACTCAGGTCTTTTATTCCCGATGATGCAAGGCATGTCTTTAGTTAACACAGCAATCGTAATTTTCTTTGGTGGCTGGTTAGCGTTAAATGGTGACTTAGAGAAAACTGTTGCTTTAGGTTTAGTAGTAACATTTGTTCAGTATTCACAACAATATTACCAACCATTGATGCAGATTTCTTCTGGGTACAGTATGATCCAATTGGCTATTACGGGTGCTCGTCGCTTAAATGAAATGTTTGATGAGCCTGATGAAGTCAATCCTGAAAATGGTAAGGAAATTAATGGTATCAATGAGTCAGTAACACTGAATCATGTTGATTTCGGTTATGATCCAGAAGTATCGATTCTAAAAGACGTTTCGATTAATGTAAGCAAAGGTGAAATGGTTGCCTTAGTTGGTCCGACTGGCTCAGGAAAAACAACGATTATGAATTTATTGAATCGTTTTTATGATGTAAACGAAGGTGCTGTAACCTTTGATGGGACAGATATTCGTGAGATTGATCTAAATAGCCTGCGCTCAAACGTGGGTATTGTTTTACAAGATTCAGTATTATTTTCTGGAACGATTCGGGAGAATATTGCGTTTGGAAAACCAGATGCAACAGATGAAGAAGTCATTACGTCTGCTAAACAAGCAAATATCCATGAATTTATAATGGGATTGGAACAAGGATATGAAACTGAAATTACTGAAGAAAATAACATTTTCAGTACGGGTCAAAAACAATTGGTGAGTATCGCCAGAACAATTATTACCAACCCAGCGTTATTAATTTTAGATGAAGCAACCAGTAATGTAGATACTGTAACTGAAGCAAAAATTCAAAAAGCTATGGATGAAGCAATCAAAGGCAGAACTAGCTTTGTGATCGCTCATCGTTTAAAAACGATTTTAAATGCAGATCGTATTGTTGTACTGAGAAATGGAGAAGTTATTGAGGAAGGAAATCATCACGAGTTATTAAAACAAGATGGTTTTTACGCAGAACTTTACCATAATCAATTTGTATTTGAATAATAAAATAAACGAAAAAATTTAAAGAACAAGCCAGTCGCTGATAAGAGGGACTGGCTTGTTTTCTATTTAGTTAAAGAGTCTAAACTTTGTATTTTCGTCCGTAAATTAAAACACCTGATAATCTAGCTAATGTTTGACCTGTTTGAGTAGGTGGATGGATAAAATTGGATGAAGCACCACCAATAGTTGGAGCAGGCGGGAAGACTGCTCCTTCGTTACCGCTTGGATAATCAGAAAGTTCAGTAATGAATTTGAGCTGTGATTTTTTTTCTTTTTACGGTGTACAATAGCTGGTGCTTTTTCTTCTTCTTTTTTTATCTCGGTACTAGAACTACTGGTTTCTTCATTAGTAGGTTTACTTGTTTGTGCAGGTTTCTTTTTTTGTGATTTAGGCTCAGGATCTTTGGGTGGAGAAGTTGGCTCAACGGTAATTGCCGGGTTTAATGGGTTTACTGGTGAAACACCGCCATCTTCAGGTGCAGCAGAAGTTTCTACAGCTCCTGAAAACAGTAAGCCTGCAAGGATGGCGTTGCAAATAAGTAAGGTGGAAATCAGTCTTTTTTTTCTATGCATTTTTCCATCCAGTATCCCTCCGCTTTTTTTTAATTCAACTATTTTATTTCCAAAATGTTCCCAATCTGAAGCTAATGGTGGTTTTTTCCAAATAATATGATCGCACGTTAAGTTGTTCGGTTTTAAATCTGATAAATAAAGGACACTTTTTTTAGAAAGGCTATTTTCAATGACGATATTAAGAAATTTAAATGATTTAATATTATCTGAAATAAAAGAATTGTAAGCTGAACCGTACGAAAAATCAACACAAATATAAATTGGCTTACTAAAAACAGTGGCGGGCACATATTGAATCAATAAAAATAAATAATCGTACTTCAAAGCATTTGTTTTACTAATATCCAGCTTTTCATCATCAATAAACGATTCAATAAATAGAAAAAAATCAGGATAATTTTCTTTAAAAAAACTAAAATCAAAATCAAATGAAGAAGCGGAGTCAGTATGAGTAAAATGTAAAAATTTATAATGAACGCGTAGCAAATCATGTTTGAGTTCTGAATAATTTGGGGTGGTTTTATTAATACCCATCACTTTATTTAATTTTTTTAAAAGTAAATTTGTTAAAGGAAACGCTTCAGGACAAAAAGCTTCAATATGTTGAACCATAGTTTTGGGATCTGAAACAGTAATTAATTGTTCGGCAAGTAAAAAAGAATAAACAAAAGAAACTTCTTGAATAATCTCTTCGGGTTTGAGAACAGTTTGATCAACGAACCATTGTTTTACTGCTTGGACTTTTTTAGAATGTTTGGCCATGGTTGTTTCGATTGGTTTTCCTTTCACGACAAGTGTATGCCCGTCATACAAACGTTGAAATGCAATAGCAAAGAAAAATCTCAACTTTATCTTTTGAGTAGGTGCGTAGTTCATGGTGTATAATTTATCGAGATAGTGAATCAGCTGATTACCTAGAGCAATAATTTCTTTTGAAAAAGGAATTTCTAAACTATTAAAAGAATAAAAATAAACATCATAAAGGAAAATACGAAGACGTGTTTCATCACCAACAAGATTTAAATCACTGTCAATCTTGATTCCATATAAAGCTAACAATTTTTCAAGCTCCGTTTTTAAAAGATAGGCCGATGAAATACTAAGGAAATTATCTGATACAAAAGCCTCAAATGAAAAATCGTCCGTTTTAAAAAGCGCATCTAAAAGCAAAAATAGTTTAGATTCCTTGAGGTAATACCATTGTAGCGTTAACAAAGAATCCTCGCCAGTTGAGTAAAAATACACAACTTTATCTTCAACAATGATTTTAAGCTCTGCTAATTGAAAATAAGCAAAATCTTCGATGATTTTAGTAAGTTCTTTTTTTACCACATAAGAAGATAAGGCAAGGTCATTACCGATTTGCTTGAAGGAAGCCTTTTGTAAGGGCTTAATTTCTAGGTACGTTAAAATATCCATCCGTTGCTGATATTCTTTATCTAATAATTGTTTCACTATAAACTCCTTAAAAGATCTTTAATCGTCGGTTAACTGTGTAAGTAACGTTTATTTTAAAGTTCATTATATAAGGGGAAATAGAATAAATGCAAGTAGTATTTTTTTATATGTAAATAAAATCGATAATAAATAAGAATAGTAACCAATTTCCAAAAAAAATTAAAAAAAACGAAAAAAATTGAATAGACTTATTTTTCAGCAGCTACTATACTAGCGGATGTCCCAGAGGAACGGTGCACCGAATTCTGAGGAAGACGATTTTGTTAGGGAAAGGAGATGTAAAATTTGAAAGCACAACAGAGAAAAAATTTTTTTCTCAATAATTATATGATATCGCTGATGTCATTGATGGTTGTTTTGATAGGAAGTAGTTTACTGCTTTTCTCCGAAAATGCTTTTGCAAAAGATCAATCCTTTAAGTTGATAGCGGATGAAGCGATTCAAGTGGGCCGTACTGCAAATTTCTCAATTGAAACTACAACCCCAACGGATAATCTACTTACGATTAATTATCCAGAAAGTTTCCGATTGGATGAGGAAAAGTTTGCTACAGACAATCAAAATACACTAGAGGCTATCAAACATGATCTAGAAAAACACCAACTTTCATTTAAAGTAAACAATAAAAAGAATCAAGCGATTTTATTTTCAGGAGAATTCCAAGAAATAGGAACACAAAAATTGACAGTCGCATCTGGAGAAGAGAAAGAACAGTTTAGCTTAGAGGTCCAAGCTGCAGAAGTTAGTCCACCGCTGTTAGATGATGCTCTTTCAACTGATGATAATGCAAAAGCAGATACGTTACCAAGTTTTGATTGGAATTTATTGAATGATGATGGATTGGATTTATCTACCTTTAAACAAGTATCTGAAAACACGCCAGTGAAGTTAACAGGTGGAGCTTTTGACAAATCAGCACGAAATTATTATATGTTTTTTGGACATGTTGGTAAAGATAATACTTATAATTATTCCAGCCAAATATTTAATAAAACTGGAAATATGTATGCGACATTAGGTCGGACTTCATTGTTACCACTACTGTCTCCTGGGATGATCGGGGTCAAAAAAAATACAGGGACTGCTAGTAGCACTAAAATTTTTGGTTACGATTATGATTATGAGAGTAGTGGTGTAGGGAATACGGGTGCCAATTTTGATATTGGAGAAATGAATTCTACTTCAGGGTCAATACTGAAGAGCGGCTATAGAAGCGTGTATGACGGTGAGAATAAGCCGACAAGTACATGGATAATTTCTCAATACGTAAAAGAAAATGAAATTGTTGCATATGGCTTTTTAAAAAAAGATGTAACATCAGGTGATAGTAATATTTCTTATCAGGCTATCAGAGTTCATGGTTATGTAGTAAGTAAAAGCTCTGGGAGAATTCGTTACGACGTAAGCTACTATAATAATAATTCAACCAGTAAATACTATGCATTGAATTTTGGCGCGCATATGGATGTGGGAGGTGCACATACTGACTCTAAATTATTTTCTTACGGTGATTCAGGGATATATTTTGATGAACCGAGAGCTACACCAGTAGATGGCATACCTGCACGTATTTATTTCTACATGAATAAAGGATATGGAGAAAATTTAGGCCCTAACGCTTATAAAACAGGTAACTTAGCGTCTGGAACTTCTTCAACTAATAGGGGAGCTTTGTATAAAATTGCTTACTGGAAAAATCTTACGGTAGAATCATGGACTAACAAAATTGTAGGATATACAAAACCATATGAAGCATGGGATCCGTTTCAAGTTTCTGGGTATCAATTCCCTCTAAGTCATCCAATTTTTGCCTATAGATGGGAACCCGTACAATTAAGTCCAGGAGAAGTAGGTACAGGTTCTTTAGATCTATCCATCGAAGAACCTGCACCGATCATGCCGACGGCAGAGAAAACCTACAAGAACGAAAATGCTTCAAGTAAAGAAAACTATGTAGGTGATACGCTATCGTTCAGCGTAGTTGCTCGAAATAAAGGTGATATGGACACTTGGCGACAGGTAGCGCTAATTGACACGCTACCTAAAGAACTGGAATTAGACGTAAATTCACTAACCTTAGTAGATGTTAACGGTGATGAAAGCAAGCTAGATCCTTCCGTTTACGATCAAGAAGCACACCGTTTTACAGCGGGATTATACGATATTCCAGCTAAAAAACAAGTTGAAATAAAATACAAAGCTAAAATTGTCTCAGGCGGAAATCAAAAGATTATCAATAAATTTGACGCATCGAATTCAAGTTCACAACTAGCAAGTGATGAAGTCGAGATTCCGATTACTGAAAACTTAGACTTTAAATTGAAAGAAGAAGTTTTTGATAAAGATGGAAAAGTTGCTGACAAAGCAACGCAAGGTGATACCTTACATTATAAGGTCACTGTTTTGAACCCTAAGAGTTCAAGTGAACTATTTTATAAGAGCTTCCAAGGTCCAATTTCAGTTGACTCTCATTTAGAGAACCTTCGAAATATCTCCATTAAAGATCAAGGTGGAAAAGTAATTGGGAATGGTATTATTGCTTCAGATAAATTAAGTATAGTCTATGCTGGAGGAACAAGTGAAAGTGATTCTATCAATCAAGATCTGTTTATAGAATTTGATGCAACAGTTAATCAGGATACTCCAGACGGCACAATAGTTAAATCTAAAGCTAGTTTTTGGGCAGAATTTGTGGGTGGTAGTAAACTACGAGATTTTATAGAGTCTAACGAAGTTCAAACGGAAATCAGCAAAAAAAGAGGTGATCTAGTCTTCGTTTCTGCACCGAACGTATTAGATTTTGGTAAATCACTGAAAATATCTGCTAAAGATCAAGCTTATCCAATCGCCGAAAAAGACGATAATTTAGTCGTTCAAGATGGTCGCGGTGTAGGCGAACATTGGTCAATGACAGCAATGCTGCTAGATGAATTAACAAGTGATTCTGGTCATCAGTTAGTAGATAGCCTGCACTATAAAGATCAAAAACAAGATCATGTATTTATCAAAGGCGAATCAATTCCGATTATTGAAAAAGAAACGATTGATGAACAAGCAGTAGATATCTCGAAAGAGTGGCAAGGAACTAAAATAGGCCCTTATCTAGATGTCAAAGCTGGTAAACCTCGAGCAGAAAAATATTCAGGAGCCATTCAGTGGACACTGCAAGATGTTCCTACGAATAACGGCGAATAGGAGAAGAATAAGATGAAAATAAAACAAGTGTTTCTACGTTTATTATCACTGGCTAGTCTTTTCCTGTTATTCGTTGGCAGTCTTCAGGTACAGGCAGAAGAGCATAAAGACTACGAATCACGTACAGGTATTGGTTTTTACGGATCGTACGAATACCCTAGTGACGAATCGTCTGACTCATCAGAAGAGCCTATAGCAAAACCGGAGCCAAATGAACAAGTGCCAGACAGACCAGTTGATTATGAACCAACTAACAATAATCAGCTTGTAGCAAAACCTGTGGGAAGAACCCTTCCAAGTACAGGCGAAATCAGAAATCGCTCTATCGGATTGATCGGTTTATTGATCATATTGATTATTTTATTGATCGTCCTTCTTAATAGAAAACAAAACAAAAAGGAGAATATCTAATGAAAAATATTCATTTTAAATCAGCAGCACTTTTAGTCGTTTTAGCAACAGTATCCACTACAGGAATGAAAGCTTTCGCAGCAGAAGACTACGAAAGAAACTATATAAGCGGAGGGATTGTTGAATTTGTACCTGATACAAACCCAACTGATCCAGTTGACCCAGAAAATCCAGATCCAAACAAGCCAGTTGAGCCGTGGGACCCAACAACACCAGATCACAAACCAAACCCAGGAACAGATGGTCCATTAAGTATTGACTTTGCCTCAAGTATTGATTTTGGTAAAAACAAAATTACGAATAAAGATGAACTTTATTATGCAGAACCACAATATCTATGGAACGAAGATCATTCATCTTTTGACCCAGCTTCAGCAAAACCAAACTACGTTCAAGTTTCTGACAAACGCGGAACCAACGGCGGCTGGTCATTAACAGTGAAACAAGATGGTCAATTTAAAAATGATGATACATTAAATAAAGTCTTAACAGGTTCTGAAATCAAATTTACTCAAGGAAAAGCAGATTCAATCAGTGCAGTAACTGCGCCAAAAACAGTAGATATGACATTAGTGCCAGGAAGCGAAACAAAAGTAATGAACGCTGAAAAAGGTGCTGGTGCCGGTACTTGGGTGGATCGTTTTTGAACATTAGAAGAAGTTGAAGTAGATGGTCAAACAGTTTTAAAAAATAAAGCTATTACATTATCTGTACCAGGTTCAACACCAAAAGATGCCGTTAAATATGAAACAAAACTAATCTGGTCACTAACAGACGTACCAGGAAATACAACTGAACCAGAAGAACCAGCAGAATAATAAAAAATAATCAGTTAAATAGAGGAGAATATCAAAATGAAATCAATTAAATTAGCAACAACAGCAGGAGTTTTACTATTTAGTACAGTCTTATTCGGAGCCCAAGCATCAGCTGCACCAGGACCAATCCCAGCAAACCGCGATACAGATGCACAAGTAAAATTTGTCGAAGATGATACACCAACAGATCCAACAGACCCAACAGATCCAGACCCAGAAAATCCAGTTGTACCAGTAGATCCAACAAATCCAGATAAGCCAGTAGATCCAGGTACTAATGGTGCATTGAGTTTAGACTATGCATCAATTTTAGATTTTGGTACACAATTTATTTCGAATAAAAACCAAACTTACTTTGCAAAACCACAATACCTAAAAGACAAAGATGGCAAAATCGATGAAAAAAATCCAGTACCAAACTACGCACAAGTAACGGACAAACGCGGTGGCGAAAAAGGCTGGGCATTAAGCGTAAAACAAAACGGTCAATTTAAATCATTGAAAAACCAAAAAGAATTAACAGGTGCACAAATCACTTTCTTAAACGCTGAAGCAGCAACTGTTTCTTCTTCAAAAGCACCAAGCACTGTAAAAACTACATTTAGTTTAGGAACTGATGGTAAAGGTGTTGCAGAAAACGTAATGGCTGCCTCAGAAGGCGAAGGTTTCGGTACATGGGTTTACCGTTTCGGTGATGAAGATACAATGAGCGAAAGTATTAAATTAGACGTTCCAGGTTCAACTGTAAAAGAAGCAGACACTTACAAAGCAACATTGACTTGGACATTAACAGATATTCCAGATAACTCAGAAACACCAGAAGAACCAGAAGCATAAACATAAGAGAAAAATCTCTATAGAATAAGACATAAGCGGAACAAAAAAGCAGGTAAACAGATAGCTCCTATTACCCCCTTTGATTCAACTAAAAAAATCAATTATTCCATTACTGATGGGAGCTGTCTGCTTTACTAGTATTTTGTCTGTTTTTGTCTTCATTCTGGTTACATAGAAAATCGACAGGAGGAAAAATCATGTTAAAACAAAAAAGAAAATTAATTTCAGCACTAATTATTTTTATGAGCATCATTGGATTTACAGCAAAACAGGTAGAAGCATCTGAGTTGAAATTTAGTGTAGAACCAGTTATCCCAGAAAATCAAAAAGATAATGGACATACCTATTTTGATTTAAATATGAAACCTGAACAAAAACAAGCACTAAAAGTTCACATGCGTAATGACACAGATAAAGAAGTAGTTGTGATACCGTCGATTCATACCGCGACAACGAACATTAACGGCGTTGTTGAATATGGAGAATCGAATTCGAAAGTGGATGATACGGTACAGTACAAACTTGAAGATTTAGTCAAACCAGCGGTAAAAGAAGTGAAAATTCCAGCCAAAAGCGCGACAGATCTTGAGTTAAATGTCGAAATGCCGGAAGCTGAATTTTCAGGTATATTAGCTGGCGGAATTACTTTAGCAGAAAAAGACGCTGAGACTGAAGCCACTAACGAACAAGATCAAGAAAAAGGCTTGGCAATCGAAAATAAATACGCTTATGTTGTGGCGATTGTACTGAACGAGTCCGATCAAAAAGTAGACTCAGAATTAAAACTAACAAATGTCGAACCAGGTCAAGTCAACGCTAGAAATGCTATTAGCGCTACAATCCAAAATACCCAACCTAAATATATGAACCAATTAGCAGTAGATACAAAAATTACGAAAAAAGGCGAGAAAGAAGTCCTTTATTCTTCTAAAAAAGATAGCATGCAAATGGCGCCAAACACATCGTTTGCTTACCCTGTTTCTCTAGAGGGGAAAAAATTGGAACCTGGTAAATATACTTTAACAATGGATGCAACATCAATGAAACAAACATGGCACTTTAATAAGGACTTTGAGATTAAAGCAGATATTGCAAAAAAACTAAACAAAACAGATGTAAGTATTGAAAAAGCTAATAACCTTTGGATATATATCGTTTTTGGTTTATTGCTATTGTTAATCTTATTGTTACTAATTTTATTGTTTACTAAGAAGAAAAAAGAAAAACAGCAAGCAGAATTAAGAAAAAAGGCCCACAAAAATAGAAAGAAAAAAGAAAAAAATAAACATAAGGTGTGAATGAGCGATTGAGTACTATCGGTTTAGTCTATTTAGGATCTGAAGATAAAGAAAGTAAAACCACTGTATTAACGGAATATAAAAATATTTTGATTTTAAGAAATAAAACGCAACTACTGGAGAAATTACCTCAATTGGATGGGGTTGTAATTATTGAAGGTGAAAATAATAAACTAAGTGAAGTTTGCGAATTGATTATGACGATTAAAAAGCAATCTACTTGTCTCATTTGGATCGTTTTGACTAGTGAAAAGGAAATGGATAAACTTGTTTGTTTACAGTTAGGTGCTGATTTTGTTCTTGATAAAGAATCTAGCAAAATGGAAAAAGAATTAATTGTAAAAAATGCATTGCAACGTAGTGGAGTATTAGCAGAAAATCATCAAAATTCAGATAAAAGCGGACCGTATCATCTAAATAATAAAGAAAGCTTTCGTTTGATTTCAGATAATTTTAGCGTTGTGCTGAATGATGAAGTAGAGGTTTCCCTAACGAAATTGGAGTTTCAGTTATTGGTAGTATTATATCAGAAACCACGTATGACGTTCAGCTACAAAGAAATCCAAAGACAAATCTATGGAGATGACACAGAAGATCGCCAATATCGAATTGCGAATGTTATTTATCATTTGAGAAGTAAATTAGATAATGCAATTGGAAGTGAACGCGGCTATATTAAAACAATTCGCTCAAGAGGTTATATGTTGGATGTCTAATGCTGATAGTAAATAAGAAGAAAGAAGTGTACTATCCGAAAAAGGAAGGACACTTCTTTCTTTATTTTTTCTCAATACAAAACAAAATTGGCGGATTATTTTTTTGGTTAATAAACTGATAGGACAAGACATTAAATTTCTCTTGTGGTAGATTCTGACAATAATCCTGCACCAACGTTAATTCACGTTCACCGCCATCATGCCCATAATAGACAACTAAAATAATTCGTCCTTTTGCAGCTAAGCGAGGAAGTAAGGCGTCCAAAGCCTGTTTAGTTGTTTCAGGTTTGGTCACAATCTGTTTATCACTCTTAGGTAAATAACCAAGGTTAAAAATGGCAGCAGTTAGCTTTGCATCAATTGAAACATGATTATCAATTGTTTCATGACCTTGCTGAATTAAAGTTGCTTGCTCACTTAATGATAGCTCCTGTAATTTGTTAGCTGTATTAACAAGTGCCTGTTTTTGAATATCAAATGCGTAAACTCGACCTGTTGAACCGACTAACTGAGCTAAAAAAGCAGTATCATTTCCGTTACCCATCGTAGCATCTACTACCGAATCCCCCATATGAACAACTTCTTGCAACAATTTATGACTGAAATGAAGTGCTGTCTGAAGCATTAAATAAGCACCTCCGTTGATTTTCGAACATTATATTTCCCTTGAAAACTGTTACGATTTTTCATCTCATTATCGATCGCGTTTAAAACTTCCCATTTCTTCAAACTCCACATAGGTCCTACCAAGGTGTCAGCAGGTGCATCTCCTGTTAGACGATGGATGACAATTTCAGGAGGAATCATTTCTAATTGATCGCAGATTACGTTTACATAATTTTCTCTAGTCATTAACTGTAAACGCCCTTCATGATAATCTCTCAGCATCCGCGTATTCGTCATTAAGTGGAGTAAATGCAGTTTGATCCCTTGAATGTCAGAATCAAGAATTGTCCGACGAACGTTTTCTTGCATCATTTCAAGTGATTCGCCCGGCAGACCATTAATTAAATGGGTACATACACGGATATTATGCTTACGTAATTTGGCAACGCCATCTAAATAGGTTTGATAATCATGAGCTCGATTAATGGTTGCACTCGTCGTTTCATAGGTCGTTTGCAAGCCTAATTCGACCCAGACATAATAGCGTTGATTTAGTTCTGCCAAATAATCTACGACTTCATCCGGTAAACAATCCGGACGAGTTCCAATCGAAATGCCAACTACACCTTTTTCATTAACCACTTGTTCAAATCGATGGCGAATAACCTCGATTGGCGCATGGGTATTCGTAAAGTTTTGAAAGTAAACAATATATTGATCCACTTGAGGCCATTTTTTATGCATCATGTGAATTTCTTTTTGGAACTGGATTGGTAATGGATCTTGTGGGGCAACAATCATATCGCCAGAACCAGAAACACTACAAAAAGTACAACCGCCTTTTGCGACAGTTCCATCACGATTAGGGCAATCAAAGCCCCCGTCTAAAGGAACCTTAAAAATTTTTCCGCCAAATTGCTGACGCAATGCATAATTCCAAGTATGGTAACGTTTATTTGGATCTTCAGTATAGGGAAATTCAAACATAGTTTTTCTTCTTTCTTATTGTTGTTTATTTTTGAAGCGCCAAACAAATCTTTTTTCTAGATAAATAGGGTAAGTCATTAGTAACCAAGAAAGACCTAAGCAAAAACCACCCAAAACATCACTTGGGAAATGAACACCAACATAGATTCGACTGATACCAATCAAAAAGATACCTAAACCTAAAATAATTTGTAGGAATAAACATAGATTTTTTTGCTTTACGAATTGTGGTAATAGGAAAATAATTGTACCATACAACAACATACTGCCATTGGAATGTCCACTAGGGAAACTATAGCTGTGTTCAGTGACTAAATGATCTAATGTTGGGCGCGGACGCATAAAAACTAACTTAATTAACGGGTTAGCTACTCCAGCAATTAAGGCTGTATTAATTAATAGCCAAAGCATTTCAGCATAATATTTTCCTCTGTACAATACAAAAGCAATTACAACACAGAGAATTCCGATAGTAATTGGATCAGCAAATTTGGTAATCCAAATGAAAAAAGAATTAGCAGCAGGGTAAGGCTTACGGACGATGGATGTGAGAGTTTGATCAAACCCTTTCAGCCATTGAGAATAAAAACGAACCACATACCCTAGAAACATGAAAACAACTAAAAAACAGCTGCCTGCAAACTGATAGTACAATTTATTTTTCATAAAAAATCCTTTCAAATTCAGATAAAAACTATTATAGCATCAAACAAGTAAGAACTCATCTGAGAGTGATATATTTTAAAAAAAGGAAAGCTGCACCAAATAACTAAGTGAACTTTCCTTCTATTATATAGTATTTTTAAGTATAAATGTTATTCACTTTGCTCATCTTCATATTCAGAAGGTCCTTCAACGGAAATATCACCAGATTTTGTTTTTAAGATAAGTGATTTTGTTTCTTTTCCTTTATTATAAGATGTACGCTCTTTTCCAAAAATCTTACTGTCACCAAAGTTTGTTTGTGCCTTAATTACAACATCATAGAGTATTTCATCAGTGTAAACGTTAATATCACCAAATTCTGAGGTGATAGTTAAATTTTTAGGAATGTTGCTACCAGTTAAAGTGATGTCACCATTTGTACTTTTTATGTCTGCATCGCCTTTAAGATTGATTGCATCAATATCACCATTTTTGGTTTCAATTTGTGCAACGCCTTTAATAGCATCAAGAGAGATATCACCTTCTTTAGTAATAACTGACCAATCAGAAGAAGTGAAATCATTAATATAAACATCTCCATTTGTTGACTCAAAAGTAGCTTGATCAGAATGACTATCTGAAGAAATAGTCAAATCGCCATTATCTGACTTGACTGAGAGTTTTTCAGAATTGATGTTGTTTATAGAAATATCTGCATTTTTTAAAGTAATATCTAAATCTTTCGTTGTTGTATTTGAAAAAGTTATATCACCGCTAGTTTCACCGTCAATGATAATTCGTTCTGCAGTATTTGGGATAGTTAATGTTACTGAAGAACCGCGGTCAAAAAGACCAAATTGTAATCCTTTCAGCTCGGCTTTTGCCTTATTAGCATTAGCAGAAATCATTAATTGATTATCTTTTTCTTTAACATCTAAAGAACTATTAACTGTGACTGGAACGGAACTTCTCGTATTCATTACAACTTGATCTGAGTTTTCTGATAATAGATAAAAATCTGCATTACCTGATAAGGTTAAATGGATTTCTTTTGTATTTTTTTTGTCTTTAATTTCATAAGTATCTTTTTTTATATCTGTCATCGATTTTTCAGCACGATTGAAATATACAGCACTACCAATCCCGCCAACAATCATAGCAAGTACTCCTACACTTAGAAAAAAAGCAGTTGTCTTTTTCATCTTAACGTTCACCTCTTAACACACGAATATTCCAATGTAGATAACCTTTTAATACTTTACCAAAAAATTTTGTCAAAGGTGTCATAATTAATAACCCGATGATTCCGCCTCCGAAAAGGAAAATACTAGCGAATAATTGAAACATTGAGCCATCATTCAAACCGGATAAAACATGGAAACCTCCAAGGATTGGTGAAAATAAAAAGGCAACAGCTATTAACCAACCAGAAAAGAACAACAGAATAATTGCAAAAATAAACCAAAATGCAAATAAGAAATTTAATGAAAGAATTCCTGCAACTTGGCAGAAACGAACAAATCCATTGTGACGAGTTTGTTCATATTGCTGATACGCGTAATCGTATGGATGTTCTGATGTTTCTTCGGTGTACTGCTCTGTGTTTGCTTCTGGCTGGATTTCTTGCCAGCCATCGCGTTCAAGTCTTTTTTCAGGAACAGAAATGTCGAATTCTTGTAGAATTTCTTCAGCAATTGCGCGTGGCTTACCTAAATTTTTAGCAATTTCTTCTTCAGCTTCACCAGCTGCAGAGCGCTCATTAAAGATTGTTTCGTATTTATTTAAGATAAACGCTTGTTGTTGCCCTGAAAGAGGCTTTAAGTAGATTTTTAATTCAATTAGAAAATGTTCCTTGTTCATCTTTTTCCCCCACTTTTTTTACAAACTTGTTTCTTCTTTATTCACTATAATTTCTTTTTATGACAATAACAAGTGCTTAATTAAAAAATCGGCCTAAGGTAAAGAAACGTATCAGTCTTGAGACCTAGTAGTAGATTATAAACGAAAAATGTAGTAAAAATAAAATATGGATAAAAAAAGTATCTTATGTGAATTTCCTTATTGTTTGATAATTAAAAAATATTTCTATTTTCCTTAGAAAAGGTTATACTATAGTTCAAGGAATAGTTTTTTAGAAAATTCGGAGGATAGCTTATGGGAAAGTACAAAATATCAAGAAAAGAGCGGAGGAAAGCTGAACAGAATAAGCTTGCATCAATGCAGCTAAAAAAAGGAACGACTGTTCTTAGTTCAGCGCTTGTTGTTTCATCGATTGCAGCGCCGATTGCAGCGCCGAAAATTGCTGAAGCTACAGAAGATCAAACGCCAAGTGCACAAATTGGCTACACAAATACTCAAACATATACAGATGCCGTTCAAGAACAAACAACGACGCCTGACTCTAACGATTCGATGACACAAGATACTCAGACATCAACTCCTGAAACAGATACGCCTGATTCTTCGTCTGAAACACAAGACTCATCTGAATTAAGTACATCAGAAACAACACAAAATACAGAAGAACAAGAACTGGTAGATCAAGCGACTGATTTATCTACAGCTGAAGAAGTTGTTGGTCCTGAATTACGTTCATCAGTTTCCGCATTTTCAGCTCAAACTAGAAGTCTTAACCCAAGTGCTTTTATTGCAGAAATTGCAGGTCATGCCCAATCTGTTGCAGCTGCTAATGATTTATATGCTTCTGTAATGATGGCACAAGCAATTTTGGAAAGTGATTGGGGTAGAAGCACATTATCTACAGCACCAAACTATAATTTATTTGGGATTAAAGGTAGTTATCAAGGGCAATCTGTTAATATGCTGACATGGGAAGTTCTTAATGGACAGTGGGTTCAAGTAACAGCTGCATTTAGAAAATATCCTTCATTCTCAGAATCGTTTGGTGACAATGCGTATGTTTTAAGAAACACATCTTTTCAAGCTGGTGTTTACTTTTATTCAGGTGCATGGAAAAGCAATACTAACTCATACCAAGATGCTACAGCGTGGTTAACTGGTCGTTATGCAACGGATCCTAGCTATAATACTAAATTGAATAATATTATTACAACCTACAATTTAACTCAATACGATACTCCTTCTACTGGAGGCAACACTGGTGGTAACACTGGCGGCAGTACAGGTGGTAATAATGGAGGAAGTACTGGCGGCGGTACAACGACTCAAGATGTAACTCATACAGTAAAAGCAGGAGATAGTCTTTGGGCATTGGCATCTCAGTATGGCACAACTATAGCCAACATTAAAAGCTGGAACAACCTTTCTGGAGATGTCATTTATGTTGGTCAAAAATTGATTGTTGGAAAAGGCACTGGTAATAGCGGAAGCGGTAGTACTGGAGGTAACACAGGCGGATCAACAGGAAATAATACTGGTGGTTCCGGCAATACGAGTACAACAAATACGTATTACACAGTGAAATCAGGTGATTCACTATGGGCGATTGCTAATGCAAATGGTGTAAGTATCGCAAATCTTCGCCAATGGAATAATATAAGCGGAGATATCATTCATCCTGGTCAACGTTTGATTGTGAAACAAGGAAGCACTGGTGGTAATAGTGGAAGTACCGGTGGCAACACAGGCGGATCAACAGGAAATAATACTGGTGGTTCCGGCAATACAAGTACAACAAATACGTACTATACTGTAAAATCAGGTGACTCATTATGGGCGATTGCCAATGCGAACGGCGTAAGTATTGCGAACCTTCGTCAATGGAATAGCTTGAGTGGAGACATTATTTATCCCGGTCAACGTTTGATTGTAAAACAAGGCAGTACGGGTGGAAGTAATTCAGGCAATACAGGCGGATCAACAGGTAATACAGGTTCATCTAATAATACAAGTACAGCAAATGGCTATTACACAGTGAAATCAGGCGATTCGCTATGGGCGATTGCCAATGCAAATGGTGTAAGTATCGTAAATCTTCGCCAATGGAACAATATAAGCGGAGATATCATTCATCCCGGTCAACGTTTAATTGTGAAGCAAGGAAGTACTGGTTCATCTACTTCTTCAAACAGCCAAAGCGGCAGTTCAAGTAGTAGCAGCAGTCATAAAGTGAAAAGTGGAGATACATTGTGGGATCTTGCTCAGACTTACGGTACAAGCGTTCAAAAGCTTAAACAATTAAATGGACTTTCAAGTGATGTCATTTATATTGGTCAAACACTTAAAGTTAAATAAAACAATTGAAATCCGCAGCGAAATTTGATAGTATGAAGTCACAATAATAACACAACAGTGAAAAGGAATAGTAGAAAGAACCATGTTTTAGAGAGTGTATGGTTGGTGAAAATACACACAGAAGCTTTCGAACTCGCCTTTGAGTTATTTTACTGAATTTGATTGGAAAAATGATTTTTATGCAGATTTTTATTTAAGATAATCTGTAAAGGAATCGGTAGTTTTTCAAAATTTTAGTAAGTAAAATCGGTGTCGACCGTTACAACGTTAAGGCTTGTATCTTGATACAAGTAAAGTTAGGTGGTACCACGTTGCATGCACACGTCCTATAGGAATTTTTCCTGTAGGACGTTTTTGTTGTGAATCACTGCGACTGGCTATGCCAGAGCAGATGATGAACAATACTTGGCGACCAACGGGAGCGAAGTTACCAAACTACTGAATCACTACACTTCGTTACGATCGCATCAATTTCTAAGAGCGAAAGCTCAAAGAATTGAAGGACTGCGACTGGCTATGCCAGAGCAGATGATGAACAATACTTGGCGACCAACGGGAGCGAAGTTACCAAACTACTGAATCACTACACTTCGTTACGATCGCATCAATTTCTAAGAGCGAAAGCTCAAAGAATTGAAGGACTGTGACTGGCTATGCCAGAGCAGATGCTGAACAATAATTTTGGTTAGCAAAGGGAACAAATATCCTGAACTAAAGAAGCTCCTCAACTTGGAGTGAAATAGTCAGAGAAAAGCTGACACGCTAATAAAATACAGCAGGAAAATCTTAAAAAATGTAAAACCTAACAATCGTTAGTTAAAAATAGGAGGAGAAATCACTAATGAGTTACGATCACAAAAAAATCGAGAAAAAGTGGCAAAAATACTGGGCAAAGCATAATAGCTTTACTACACACGATGATCCAAGCAAAAAGAAATTTTACGCTTTAGATATGTTTCCATACCCATCAGGTCAAGGTCTGCACGTTGGACATCCGGAAGGTTACACAGCAACTGATATTTTATCACGTATGAAAAGAAGTCAAGGTTACAGTGTTTTACATCCGATGGGTTGGGATGCATTTGGCTTACCGGCTGAACAATACGCACTTGATACAGGAAATGACCCAGCAGAATTTACGAAAAAAAATATTGAAACCTTCAAACGCCAAATTAACTCATTAGGATTCAGCTATGATTGGAATCGTGAGATCAACACAACAGACCCAGAGTATTATAAATGGACACAATGGATTTTTACAAAATTATATGAACATGGTTTAGCTTACGAAGCAGAAGTAGCGGTTAACTGGGTACCTGAATTGGGTACAGTAATTTCTAACGAGGAAGTCATCGATGGAAAAAGTGAACGTGGTGGCTATGACGTGATTAGAAAACCAATGCGTCAATGGATGTTAAAAATTACTGCTTACGCTGACCGTTTACTTGATGATTTAGATTTGGTTGATTGGCCGGAAAATATTAAAGATATGCAGCGTAATTGGATTGGCCGTTCAGAAGGCGCTGCTGTTGATTTCAAAGTAAAAGATAGTGATGAAACAATTACTGTTTTTACTACTCGTGCAGATACATTATTTGGTGCAACATATGTGGTTTTAGCGCCTGAATTGAATTTAGTAGATGAGATCACAACACCCGAACAAAAAGCTGCAGTCGAAGCTTACCAAGATGAAGTAAGTAAAAAATCAGACTTAGATCGAACAGATTTATCTAAAACCAAAACTGGAGCTTTTACCGGAGCTTATGCAATTAATCCAGTGAATGGTAAAGAAGTCCCAATCTGGATTGCGGATTATGTTTTAGCTAGCTATGGAACAGGTGCAGTAATGGCAGTTCCGGCACATGATGAAAGAGACTATGAATTTGCTGACAAATTCGGTATTGAAAAAATCCAAGTAATTGATGGTGGAGATATTACCAAAGAAGCCTACGCTGGCGACGGAGCCCACATTAATTCCGATTTTCTAAATGGTTTAAATAAAGAGGAAGCCAACGAAAAAATGTATCAATGGTTGGAAGAAAATAGCTGTGGGAAAAAAGAAGTAACATATCGTTTGCGTGATTGGCTATTTTCTCGTCAACGCTATTGGGGTGAACCAATTCCTGTTATCCATTGGGAAGACGGCACAACTACAACAGTTCCAGAAGCTGAATTACCATTGACGTTACCGAAAACTGACGATATTAAACCAAGCGGAACAGGTGAATCACCACTTGCAAATATCACTGACTGGATTAATGTTGTTGATCCTGAAACAGGTAAAAAAGGTAAACGAGAAACAAATACAATGCCACAATGGGCAGGTAGTTCATGGTATCATTTACGCTATATTGATCCACATAACAAACACGAACTTGCTAACTTTGAAAAATTAGAACGCTGGTTGCCAGTAGATATCTATATTGGTGGGGCAGAACATGCAGTACTTCACTTATTGTATGCTCGTTTCTGGCATAAATTCTTATATGATATCGGTGTAGTTCCAACAAAAGAACCATATCAAAAACTATATAACCAAGGCATGATCTTAGGTCAAAGTTTCCGTGACAGTCGTGGTGTATTGGTTCCTACTAATATGGTGGAAAAACGTGATAGTGCTTGGGTAAACATTGAAACGGGTGAAGAATTAGAAGAAGCGCCAGCTAAAATGAGTAAGTCCTTGAAAAACGTTGTTAACCCAGATGATGTTATTGAAAAATATGGAGCTGATACGTTAAGAATGTATGAAATGTTCATGGGACCTTTAGATGCATCAATTGCTTGGAGCGAAAATGGACTAGAAGGCAGTCGTAAATTCTTAGATCGTGTTTGGCGCTTAATTGTAGATGAGAATAACAAAATGCGTGATCGCATTACAACTATGAATGATGGACGATTAACTAAAGTTTATAACCAAACAGTCAAAAAAGTTACCGAAGATATGGAAAACATGCACTTTAATACAGCGATTTCTCAATTAATGGTATTTGT
This sequence comes from Enterococcus sp. 5H, assembly GCF_028128615.1. GTDB lineage: Bacteria > Bacillota > Bacilli > Lactobacillales > Enterococcaceae > Enterococcus_L. The sequence goes on from NZ_AMDP01000022.1 coordinate 46,053, forward strand.
TAATGAAGCAAACAAAGTAGATGCTTTGCCATATGAATATATCGAAGGCTTTGTTCAACTAGTAGCGCCAATTGCGCCTCATATTGGTGAAGAACTATGGGCAATTTTAGGAAATGAAGAAAGTTTAACAAATGTGCCTTGGCCGACATACGATGAATCAGCTTTAGTCGAAGATGAGATTGAAATCGTCTTCCAAGTTAATGGTAAAGTTCGCGGCAAACTAACAATTTCCCGCGGATTAAGTAAAGAAGAATTAGAAGAAAAAGCTTTAGATTCTGAAAGTATCAAACCTTTTATTGAAGGAAAAACAATTCGTAAAGTAATCGTTGTACCAGATAAATTAGTAAATATTGTAGCGAATTAAATAATTTGAGTAGGTTGGAAAAGAAGTGTTAAACCTCGAGAAATAAGAGGTGGTTGCTTCTGCTCTCGCCATTTATTCGGGTGTCGTGTGTGGGATAAAACTAACCTTTGGTTTTGTCCCGCACATTTCTTTATTTTAAGCCAAAAAAGGAGTAGATAAAGATAGAAACGATCAGTCATCTAACATTTGTTGTTCAGGACCTGGCGAAAGCCTCTTTATTTTTTAAAACTATTTTTGATGCAAAGGAAGTCTATTCTAGCGGGAATGATACCTTTTCAATTGCTAGAGAAAAATTCTTTTTAGTAAATGATTTGTGGATTGCAATTATGGAAGGTAACTCACTTCCAACCAAGACTTACAATCACATTGCTTTTAAAATTGAAGAAAAAGACTATGAAATGTACTACGAGAAAATTCAGAAATTGGGTTTGGAAATAAAAGATGGACGTCCACGCATAGAAGGAGAAGCAAATTCAATCTATTTTTATGATTTTGATAATCATCTTTTTGAGCTGCACACAGGAACATTAGTAGAACGATTGCAACGCTATCAAATAAGATAAAAGCTCCGAAACACATTTTGCATAATTTATATCTACATGCTACAATAAAATTAAGAACGAATAAGGTGGTGAATAAGTACAATGGTTAATGTGTCAAAAATAACAGCAAGCATTTCATATATTATGGAGTTTCTGGCTTTTTGTCATGTGATAATTTCCAATTTTTTATTCCAAGGGACAGGTGTATCTAAAAATGGATAAAAAATTGAATAAAACAGACCATTCAGACTTATTTACTAAGAACAGCTTATTATTAAATAACATTAATACTTATTGGAACTGTCATTAACTTAGAGGCACTAAACCAAGTATTTTTGTATAAATAATTCGTTTATTAAGATTACTTACGAATAACAGTAAATAATGAAGGTTGAACAAAATAATTGTTCAGCTTTTTTGCGTACTTTAAATTATCAAACAATATTAATAAGCGTTGTCTCTCATAGCTTGTTATACAAGTGAAGCTGTCTGAATGGCAGAAAGAGGAGCATATGTTAGTACAATTACAAAAAATCAGTAAAAATTACGGGACCATTCCACTTTTTGAAGAACTAAATTTTCAGATTAACCAAGGGGAAAAAATTGGTTTGATCGGTACAAATGGTTCAGGAAAATCCACGATTTTAAAAATTATTACAGGAATAGAATCCATTGATTCAGGAACGGTCAGCTGTAAAAAGAGCAGCAGAATTGGTTATCTGGAGCAAATGCCGGCAGAAAGTGAACAACTAGTGAAGGAATATTTACTTGAGACTTTTGTTCAATTAAATGAAATTCAACAGCAATTAACTCACTTAGAAATACAGATGACTATTCCAGAAACGGATTTAGAGAAAATCTTGTTGCGATACGGTCAAAAACAAGAAGAGTTTTTACAAGCTGGCGGTTATGAAATGGAAAATAAATTAGAGATGATTGCTAATGGACTAAAGATTAATCATCTGTTGACAAAGCAACTTTCAGAGCTAAGTGGAGGAGAGCGAACGATTGTTGCGCTTGGGAGAATTTTACTGCAAGATAATGACCTAGTTCTTCTTGATGAGCCGACTAATCATTTGGACACGCAAAGAATCCAGTGGTTAGAGGGCTACTTAAATCATGAAAATACTGCCTATTTAATTATTTCCCATGATCGTCTGTTCTTAGACCACACTGTCGAGCGAATTGCCGAACTTGAAGATGGACGGATGTTGGAATATCAAGGTAACTATTCTTCTTATAAAAAACAAAAAGAAGAACAACTTGAGAAATTGAGGAAAGATTTTGCAGAACAACAAAAAGAGATTCAGAAATTAAAACTAGCAATTCGACGTTTTCGACAATGGGGACACGAGGGGGATAATGAAAAGTTCTTTAAAAAGGCCAAACAACTAGAAAAACGTTTGGAAGCAATTCAAAAAATACCTAAACCTAAAGATGAAAAAATGAAAAAACGAAAACAATTCATGGATACAGAGCGATCGGGTAAAGAGGTTCTTCAATTTGAAAAAGTCAGCAAATCGTATGACGGTCACCAGTTATTTCAACAAGTTGATTTTTCAATATTTTGGCAAGAACGTATAGCAGTTATTGGCGAAAATGGCACTGGTAAAAGTACGTTATTAAAACTAATCTTAGCGTTAGAAAACGTAAATAACGGCACTATTAAACAAGGCACAAATCTTGAGATTGGTTATTTACCTCAACATATTCAATATGAAGACCCAAAAAGATCTATTCTACAAGAGTTTAATCGCGTTTGTGGATCATTAGAACAAGAAAGTCGCCAATTTTTAGCAAAGTATTCTTTCTATAGTGAAGACGTTACAAAGCAAGTACGTTTCTTGAGTGGAGGTGAAAAAATCAGATTAGAGCTGGCAAAGTTGATGCATAATAGAGTTAATTTTCTAGTTTTAGATGAACCGACTAATCACTTAGATATTGAAACTAGAGAAGAAATAGAAACGATTTTGAAAGATTATAAGGGAACACTATTAGTAGTTTCTCATGACCGTTTCTTTTTGGAAAAAATGTTCAATGCGTTCTTATTAATAGAGGATCAAAAAATAACTAAAAAAGTGGGGTTATATTCAAGTATTAGCTCGTGATGTTTATTAAATAAAGTAACTAGAAGAATTCGCAAAAATAGCATTTACTAAATTTACGGATTCTTTCTAATTTTTTTAAGAGTAAACAAGTCATTAACTAACTATCTTAGGGATCAAAAAGAAAGGATAGTATAAAAAAATAAATAAAATGATATAAATAATATTTTATAATTGTAAATGTTTGTTAAATAATATATAATGAGAGATGAGGTTAATTTTAATGTTTTTTATATTGAAAATATATTTAAAATAAATGACCACTCTCTGTAAGAAATTTCCGTGAATACCACATGAACAGATCGCTTGTTTCAAATGGTTGATGCAGTACTACATATAATACCAATAAATACATAAATTAAAATCCTTCTGACACCTTACAAATGCCTTTCGGTCTGTAAATAGCCTCTAAACACTGTTTGTTCAGACATTCATATCAAGCTTAAATTAAAACCAATCGAATGTACTTGATACATTCAAAATATCAAAACATAACGACTGAATGAAAGTTGTATAATTTGATTTTTAAGAGACAGGAACCAGTTTTTCTTAAATAAAAATTAAATAATGTTGACTTGATGGAAAAATTAAGAAATCGTGTGTTGTTAGTTGTTTTTAGATATTTAAGTGAAAATATTTAGTTATAATAAATTTTTAAATGATATAAAAATTAAAAAAATGTTGAAATGGAAATTTTAATATTATATTATGATGAAGGTTGATGATCTTTTTTACAATATTGAAAATTAAAGGGGGGCTATCGTGAAAAAAAATATAATATTGTTTTTTTTAAGTCTAACAGTCATGTTGTTTTTCTTTTCCGATAAAACCTATGCAATTGTAACAGATCAAACAACGAGTTCTACTACTGAATCAACTGTTGAAGAAACTAGTGATACCACTGTAGATGTAGTTAAACCAGAAGCCGATGTGCTTAATTTAGAAAGCGGTTCTGAGTTGATAGGACGATCAGTTACTCGGGCAGCAATTCAAGATAGTGATGGTTTTTGGTTAGTTGATTCTGCAGCTACGTTAACTGAATATCTTAAAGATAGTACAAAATTACATTTTCGCTTAACTAATAACATAAATTTAGGTTCAACAGGTTTTGAATTTAAAAACGGAACAATTTTTGATGGTGCCGGATACATAGTTACATACAATAAGGCTGGAAATGCTAATCAAGGTTTTTACGCAAATCAGACTAATGCTGTGATAGAAATTAGAAATACACAATTTGGTAATAAAGACGGCACAGGTGCGGTTGGTTACTATGGTTTTTTAACTGGTTTATCTGCAGTAAATATGACGTTTATTTTCGATAATATCAAGTATTATTCTAATAGTGGTCAGATGATTTACAATCTTCATGGTTCGATCTTAATGCGGGGCGAAAACGAAATCGAACAACTAGGAACAGGCGCTTATGCACAAGAATGGGCTGAAACAAATTATGTTGAAATTCAAAGTGGTCATACGTCTATTAAGCATTCATCTAATTCAACACTTGCTTTTATCTGGTCGCAAAGCGCAGCAGCAGGCAATCCTTATGCAAATACCTCTCAAATAGTTGTAAAAGAAAATGCTAATTTAGATATCCAAACAAATGCAAATATGACATATGGAACACTTCGACCAAGTTATATTGTGGAAAATAATGCTACATTTAATTTGGATAAAATTACTTTAGCGACTGGTGGAGACCGAGATCGATTCTTCTATTCTAGTAGCCTAGCAACAATTACTTTTGATTTTAGAGAAAACGCTCATGTCAATTTTAAATTGCCTGCTGTGATTAATTTAGGTTCTGCAAATGGAGGCTTTTCAGTAGGTAATGGTGCGGAAGTTTCGGTTGATGTGCCTAGTACTGCTATTTTTAGCGCGAATACAGCAAGTCAATTTGTTATTAATCTAAACAACCCAGAAATTGCTTCATTTTCTAGTAACTTTCCTGGAACATTTGCGTTAAATTCTCCAACGAATAGCACCTTCGGAAACTTGACTTTTCAACATCAAGAAGGGCTAAGAGTTGATACATATAATAGTCGAAGTAACGTTGATCCAACGACGACTTTTTATAAAGATAATGCAACATTAAATGTTTCTGGTGTTAATTTTAAGAACACTCCGCAGTCAGCGGAACAACTGAGCCAAACGGAATTAAATGCACTAATGGCTTCAAGAAAAATAGTTTTTAGTCGAAGAATCGATCCTCCGTCAGATGTCAATGTTTCAGTAAATAATGTTACTGCAACGTCAGCAAATTTTGCAGCAACTTCGGATAATAACGGAAGTCCGGCAACTGAAGTTAGGTTTCTAGTATTTTCATCTGAAGCTGATCTGGGGCAACTAACGAAAGCGCGTCATATCATTAAGCTAACGGAGTTTGATAGTAATAATACTCAACGAGAATCTTCCTACAGTACTGCTATTAATGACTTAAATCCAAATACAACTTATTGGGTTCAAACTGTGGTTACGAATAAAGCTGGACAAAGTGAGTTTTCAACTGCGCAGCGCTTTAATACTCTACCCGCATTAGATTCAATTTCTGTAGAAAATATTGCTGTGACAAAAGCAACAATTAAAGGAACACTATTGAGTGATACTGGAAAATGGACGGATTTTACTAATGGAGAAGATAATGCAATCCCAAATAATCCGGTAACATATGGCGGGGATTATCAAAAAGTTCAAGTAGAATATAGTACAGATATAGCTTATCCAGCCGATAAAACTAAAAGTAAGACAGCAGAATTATCAGGTGCAAAAAAACAATATTTTTCAGTAGACTTAACAGAGTTAGCTAGTAGTACTACTTATTTTGTAAGAATCAAAGTAACAGGTGTTTCTGGTGAAGAAGTTGTCTTAGCCGATACACCTTTAACAGAATTTAGAACAATTGATGAAATTATTGATGTTGAAGTGCCTTTAGATATGGTTTTTCAAACAAGAAACAAAGATATTGGTACCGCTGATGAAGGGAAAATTTATTCAAAACAGTATCAAATAACAAACAAAAGTAATGTGCCGATTGAAGTATCTTTAGCAGATTTAAGCAAGGAGAATGCAGCCGCTGAACAATTGAACTTGCTGAGCACTTTAAACGGTATAGCCAATAGTGATTCGCTAGCTTTACAATTATTGGTTGATAATAATACTTCAGAAGCAAAATTTATCACAAATGATTTGTCTGTTACACCGATACTAATTGACGAGCTTGACACAAGTGAACATACACAAGCATCTTTAGCCTTCAGCGGAAAATATTTTAATGCCACTAAAAAAGCAGTATCACCATCCTATAAGACAACGTTTAAATTTGAAAGTAAAGCAGATTGAGAGGAATTAGATGACGAAAAAACTAGATAAGACAGAGACAACAAAGAAGCTTAATGAAACAAATGAAGAGGATAAAAAGAAAAAACGCCGTTTGCTATTGTTGTTACTATTATTACTGTTTGCAATAGCAGGAGGCTTAGGTTATTACTTCTTTTCAAATCAGACGGAACCAATTCAGGTTGTTTCTGGTGACTATTTACCAGATACCAAAGATGCTAAGAAGATGACTGACAAAGAAATTAAAGAAGCTGAACAAAAAGTAGTAGATGACAGTAAATTTAATATGGTTATCAAGTCAGAAGCTGTCTTTGAAAATGGAGATAGCGAGGGCAGTTTATACATTCAAAATCCTATTCAAAATAGCTATCCAATTAATGTTGAGATTCATTTAGATAGTAATAATGAGTTGGTTTATTCCTCAGGAGCGATGGAGCCAGGTTATGAAATCAATGGCGCACGCTTAGACAAGAAATTAGCTAAAGGTGAATATCCAGCAACTGCAACATTCAATATTTTTGATCCAAGTACAAAGGAAAAACGCGGACAAGTTCAAGCTGCGATTACTATCTTGGTCAATAATTAATTTCGATTTTAACAGCCTAACTGTTGAATATAAAATAAAACACACATACTAAAGGAGAAACAGATATGAAAAAAACTAACTTTTTAATTGCAGCAATGATTTTAGGAACAAGTTTTGCAGGAGTAACTCAAGTTTCAGCAGAAACTATTGATGGACAAAATTCGGCCGATGTAGAAATTAATGGTACAATCGGTAAATTAGATAATACAGACCCAGGTGTTGATATTCCAGAAGGTTCAGATGAGTGGATCAACGTGACTGTAGACACAGCAACAGCGTTCCATACAACAACGGCCAGCAGCCATAAGAATATCGAATCAGCAGATTACAGTATTGTCAATAACTCTGGTCGTGCTGTAGCGGTTACTTTAAATAAAATGGCAGGGACACCAACCTATGTAGATACTTTGACGATTAATGCCAAAGGGGATAACCTAATTGCAAATCCAGCAGCAACTAATCTAGTTGCAGATAATGAATTGACAGATTTAACTAGTGCGCCAATTTGGATGCGTTTAGCTAATAAAGATGGTCGTTTCAATATTGATACGGATGCAGCAAACGCATATGCAAATTCTGCTAAATTTAATTACACTGGAACAACGATTGATAACTTACCAGCAAATGTCAGCGAAGCGCCAACAGCAGAAAACTACACGTTAACGCTAAAATTTGAGTCAATCCAAAAAGATGGCACAACAGTTGGTGTTACACCATAATTTAATAGAGGCTGTGATAAAAAATGAAACGACTTCGTTATCATATAATCACGATAATCGTTTTGATCGGCAGTATAAGTTTCTTTTCACAAATAAAGGCAACTGCTCAAGCTTCTGAGATCGAAGTGCACGGCCAAATTGGTGGAGGAATAAGTACAGCAGAGTCAATAGAAGAAACAAAAAAGGAGCCTGAAACATTGGCTCAGCCAAAACAAACACACATAGCACTAAAAAAATTTCCAAATACAGGAAGTATCATCGAGAAGCTGCCTCTAATTGGTTTGCTACTATTGCTGATATATTTTCTGTTGAAAAAATGGGAAGCACATAGAAGAAAGAACGCACACTAGAATAAAAGAGATTACACTATTTTATCTCGAACAGTTTAAACAAATAAAGTGTATTAGAGTCCATAGAATATTACGAACCATAAAGGATAGAAAATCTATGCTTTGTGGTTCGTTTTACATTATCTAGAACTTTACAAGTCGTAGCTATTAAAGGTTGTTTGACAGCGTTTTCTTTCTATGTTACGATAAAAGAAATCAACGGAATGTAACTGAATTTTTCGGGCATAACCATAATATAGTAAAGATGACAATTCATTTGTCGTGTTTTCTATGTTATGGTTTTTATTTTTTCAAGATACGAAAGTCTATAAAATTGATACCTATGTTAACTAACGGAAACCAAGTTTCCGAAAAAAATATAATAAGGAGCAGTGACGAATGACTAAATCAGTATTTCCAGAAAATTTTTTATGGGGCGGAGCAACTGCAGCGAACCAATATGAGGGTGGCTACCTTTCAGGCGGCAAAGAATTAAGCACACTTGATGCCATTACAGGCGGCAGTCACACAAAACCTAGAATGATTACCTATAAAACAAAAGAAGGCAAAATTGAGTCATGTACACGAGATAAAGAGTTACCAGAAGGTGCAGTAGGTTATGTTGATCCAGAGCAGTATTACCCTAGTCATGTAGCGACTGATTTTTATCATCATTACAAAGAAGATATTGCGCTGTTTGCTGAAATGGGATTTAAGTGTTTCCGTTTATCTATTGCGTGGTCAAGAATTTGTCCCAAAGGTACATTGGAACTAAATGAAGAGGGTTTAGAATTTTATGATAAAGTTTTTGATGAACTTTTAAGCCACGGTATTGAGCCCGTTGTAACGATTAATCATTTTGATATTCCCATGTATTTAGCAGATGAACTAGATGGCTGGTCTAACCGCCAAGTGATTGATTACTTCTTATTTTTCTGTGAAACTTTATTTAAGCGTTATAAAGATAAAGTAAAATACTGGATGACGTTTAATGAAATCAATTTCTTGCGTAGCTGGACACAAATCGGTATTCATAAAAACGATAAACAAGCTAAATATCAAGCAGCTCACCATTTATTTGTCGCAAGTGCTAAAGCAGTAAAATTAGGACATGAAATTAATCCTGATTTTCAAATTGGTATGATGGTAGCGTATATTCCAAGCTATCCAATGACCTGTAATCCTGAGGACGTTATGGAAGCAGTCCAATTTAATCGTGAACAAGAATTTTATATTGATGTTCAAGTCAAGGGCTATTACCCAGCGCATAAACTAAAAGAATATGAACGTGAAAATATCGTGATTAAAAAAGAAGCTGGTGATGATGAAGTTATCAAAGAAGGAACGGTAGACTATATCGGGTTTAGTTACTATATGTCAACAGTCTCTGCAGCGAATCCGGAAGAGGTAAAATTTGTTGGCGGAAATCAAATGCCGGCAGTTAAAAATCCTTATCTTCAAGAATCTGACTGGGGCTGGGCAGTTGATCCGTTAGGCTTGCGAATTTCTTTATGTAAACTATACGATCGTTACAATGTTCCGTTATTTATTGTGGAAAATGGCTTTGGTGCTGTTGATAAAATTGAAGCAGATGGTACAATTCAAGATGACTATCGAATTGAGTATTTCAGTAAACATGTGGCTGCCATGAAAGATGCCATTGAATTAGATGGTGTTGATTTAATCGGTTATACACCATGGGGCTGTATTGACCTAGTAAGCGCAGGCACCGGTGAGATGAAAAAACGTTACGGCTTTATTTACGTAGATATGGATGATGAAGGAAATGGGACGTTAGAGCGTTCAAGAAAACAATCGTTTTACTGGTACAAAGACGTAATTGCGGCAAATGGCATGCAAGAAAAATAAAAATTATGATGGTTGGAAGTAAAAGTGCGCTTTTGCTTCCAACCTTTTTTTAATCCAATTCATAGAAAAAACAGTAAAATCTTGTTGTAAAGATGAATAGTGGTATACTGCTTATGAGGTGAGTTCGATGTTGATTCGAGAAATTCAAATAAAAGACGATCCTGTTATTAAACAAATTATTCAATCTTCACTAGAATTATATGATTTGGCACTTCCTGGTACTGCATATTTTGATCCGGAATTGGGCCATTTAAGTGAATTCTATGGTAAAAAAACGAATGCTGCTTATTGGGTCATAGAAAAAGATGGTCAAGTTTTAGGCGGTTGCGGCATCGCACCGTTTGATAAAAAAGCAAAGATTTGTGAGCTCCAGAAAATTTATTTAGCCAAAGAAGCGCAAGGACAAGGAATGGCTCGTTTATTGATGAATACAGCTTTGGCTTATGCTGAGAAGTATTATGATTTTTGTTATTTAGAAACAATGAAACGAATGGAAAAAGCTAATTATTTATATCAGTCATTTGGATTTGAAAAATTACCGGAACCATTAGCTGGCTCAGAACATAGTGTGATGGAAGTCTGGTACCTAAAAGAACTGCAGGAGGAAAAATAGTTAAATGAAAAGAGTATCTGTTAAAGAATTGAAAGAACTAATCGAATTAACTGTGAATGAACCAATATCTATTATTGATGTTCGAGAAGTGGATGAGTTTACAAGAGGACATATTGCTACTGCTAAAAATTATCCGTTATCAACATTGTCAGATACAATGAAAGAACTGGATCATGATAAGCCTCATTATGTGATTTGTCAGCATGGTGTTCGTTCGGAACATGCGTGTTCATTTCTAGAAAATTATGGGTATAAAGTTGTTTCTGTGTCAGAAGGTATGTCAGTTTGGGATGAGAGAAACTAATTTTAATATAGAAGAAAAAGTCATGGCAAGTAGTGAAACTACATGCTGTGACTTTTTTACTTATTTTTAGTAAGCGTATGATTTGAATGTGTACTTACTTTTTGTTAGTATGTAAATGTAGATAAGAAAACAACTGTTATTGGAGGAGAAAAATTATGACAACAAAATTATTAATCGCATATTATAGTTCAACAGGTACTGGTACACAAATGGCGACATGGGCAAAAGCAGCCGCTGAAGCAAACGGTGCTGAAGTTCGTTTAAGAAAAGTTCACGAATTAGCTCCAGATGTAGCAATTGACTCAAATCCATTGTGGCGTAAAAATGTAGAGGAAACAGCAGATATTCCAGAAGTGACAAGTGATGATCTTTTATGGGCAGATGCTTATATTTTCTCTTCACCATCACGTTTTGGTGTAATGGCTAGTCAATTGAAACAATTCTTTGATTTACAAGGTGGTCTTTGGGCACAAGGAAAATTAGCTAACAAATTTGTGTCAGCATTTTCTTCTGCACAAAATCCGAATGGCGGACAAGAACAAGTTATTCAAGGTATCTATACAGTAATGCAACACTGGGGTGCGATTATCGTACCTGCCGGATACGTAAATCCATCAACTTTTGCAGCTGGCGGAAATCCTTATGGAACAAGTGCTTCAATTGATGGCGAAGGTACTATGCTAAAAGCTGACGAAGTGAAAGCAGCAATTGAAGATCAAACAAAACGTTTGGTAGATGTAACAAGTAAATACTTAAGCTAAAAATAATATAAAAAAGTGAGTGGGACAAAACTAAAAATCAGTTTTGTTTCACTCACTAGATCCGAATAAACGGCGAGAAAAAAGCAGCTCCTTCGGAAATAAGCCGAAATTCACAAAAATTTGAAGAACAATTTTCGTGAATTCCGGCTTATTTCTCGGAGCTAAACACTTTTGTCTCAGCCTCTTTTTTGGTGCTTAAAACATTGTGTTATTTTGTTACGTCCTCTCCAAACCACTCTTTAGAAATTTCAGCAAGTTTACCTGATTTTCTAAGTTCTTTAAACGCGCTGTTAATTTTTTCAGCTAACTCTTTGTCTGTTTTACGCAATCCAACGGCAAACGCTTCACTTTCAAACGCTCCGCTAACAATAGAGTAATCAGCCAAATTATCTTCATGTGAGAGATAATAATTTGCATAAACACGATCGATTAATAGCCCGTCAATCCTTCCTGATTTTAGATCCATAAAGGCTTCATTGAATCCATCATATAAAATAGCAGACTGATCTTTAACAAAATCTTTTAGAATAGCTGGCTGTTCTTCAAAACTGTTGTAACCGGAAGAACCATTTTGAGCCCCTAAAATTTTGCCTTTCATATCAGCGAAGCTCGCAATGTTATTTTTTTTCAATGAAACAACGACCTGTTCATTTTCCATATATTCATCACTAAACAACACTTTTTCTTCTCGCTCAGCTGTTTTAGAATAACCATTCCAAATTAAATCGATTGTTTGGTTTTGCAGTTCGTTTTCTTTCATGGACCAATCAATAGGTTGGAAATCAACTTCAATATCATATAAATCAAACACTGCTCGAGCAAGGTCAACATCAAAACCAATAATTTCGCCCGATTTGTCTTGAAAACCCATAGGTACGAAAGAGTCATCTAAACCGACAATCACCTTTTTTTCTGAATTGATTCGTGACCATTGATCTTCATTTGTTTTTTTTCTACCACAACCTGCAAGAAGTAAAATCGTTAATAAACTTGTTACTAGAATAAGTAAGTATTTTTTCTTTTTCATAACAGTTTCCTTTCTACTGAACAGGTTTTACGGTGAGTATGTTATCTGCAATATTTTCAGCAAAATTCATATCATGTGTAACGACAATTTGAGTCATACCTTGTTCTTTTAACGTTAAAATTACATCTTCAACTTGTTGGCGCAGCTCTGGATCGAGAGCACTGGTAGGTTCATCGTAGCCTAAAATTTTTGGTTTCATAGCAAGAGCACGAGCGAGTGCCACTCGTTGTTTTTGACCGCCCGATAATTGGTATGGGTACAACCTTTCTTTTCCACCTAATCCAAATTTGGTTAATAAATCAATGGCTTCTTCTTCGCTAGCTTCTTTGGATTGTTTTAATGCTAAAATTGGTGCTAACGTTACGTTGTCTAAAACAGAAAGATGCGGAAATAACTGAAAATCTTGAAAAACGATGCCTACAACTTGGTCAGCATTATCCATTTCTACTGGATTAAATGGAACACCATCCATGATTAATTCACCTGAATCAATGGTTTCTAATCCCGCCAGACAACGAAGTAAAGTTGTTTTTCCACCGCCAGAAGGTCCCACGATGGTTAAAATTTCACCATCTTTTATTTCTAAATTCAATTCATTGATAATGCGACGATTATCAAAGCTTTTAATTAAATTTTTGACTACTAACATACTGATTTCCTCCTAAATTTAAAATGATATAGGCATTTATTTATAATATTGATAGTGTTTTTCCATTTTTTTTGAAGCTAATGTTAGAATAGCTGTTAATAACAGGTAGATAATTCCAACTAAAACAAGTGGAAGTAAGCTGACATCCCGACTCATAGCAATTTTTCCAGCGCGTAAGAGATCCCCTAAACCAAGAACATAAATTAGCGAAGTGTCTTTCACCAAATTGATGACTTCATTACCAATAGAAGGTAAAACAATTTTGATTACTTGAGGCAAAATAATTTTAGAGACTGTTTGGAATTTAGTTAAACGCAAAACTTTAGCTGCCTCGTATTGTCCTTCAGGAATGGATTGAATTCCACCACGGAAAATTTCTGCAAAGTAAGCTGCATAATTTAAAATAAAAGCGAACAAAGCTGCATCATAACGTTCAAATACAATTCCAATTAAAGGCAAACCGTAAAAAACAAAAATTAATTGAAGCAACAAAGGAGTTCCCCGCATCAGCCAAATATAAATGTTAATTAAAAAGTTCAACGGTTTAAAATTTGTTTGCAAGGCAAATGCGACTAAAATTCCCAGCGGGATTGATCCAAGTAAAGTGAAGATAAATACTTTTAATGTCATAATGGCGCCATCCAGTAAAGCTGGTAAAATTTCTAAAATATAATTCATTTTTTTCCCTCCGATGTTTGTTTGGTTTTGTTGCTGATTGAGAATGATTTTTGTTTTTTGATTGGAAAGTAGCTGTTCTGTTCTTTGTTTTGATATGGACCGTTAGTTATTATAGATGACGAAGTGTAGTGATTCACTAGTAATGAAACTTCGCTCACAGAGTTCGCCAAGTACTGTTCATCATCTACTTTGGAGAAGCCAATCGTAGTCCTTCAATTCTTAGAGCTTTAGTTCTTAGAAATTGATGAGATCGTAACGAAGTGTAGTGATTCACAGCAAAAAGTCCTCTTGGCAATTATTAGCCAAGAGGACGATAATATCGTGGTTCCACCTCAATTTATTAATGCTTCACAACATTAATCTCATAGGGTCTGTCATGTAAATGAAAGATCCTTTTCTGATAACGGAGAAAGCCGCAGCTTCTTACTTGATTCAGAAGTTGACTGAAATAGGTGTGTTTGTCAAAGGTTTCCAGCTTTTTCTCTCAGCAGATGAAAAAGTCTCTGTCAGGAAATGAACGATGAGTACTTGTCCTATTTATTTGTTTAAACTATAAAAATTTTATAAAAAAAGTCCTTTGGCCGTAATAGCCAAAGGACGTAAATTCGTGGTTCCACCTTTATTTATTATCACTTCGCAATGATAATCTCAGGAAGTCAGAGACTTCAGATGCTGTAACGGGCATACCCGAACTTTCCTACTAAGGGTTCAAAAAGTTAACTCCCAGATGTGGTTCGCCTTATCTTTACGTCTTTTTGCACCAACCAAAGACTCTCTTCAGAAAAAAATAAAGGTACTCTTCTGTTCTTTGTATTTAACGATCGTAGCAACTAATATTGCTTTGCTTTTTTACTACTTTACCACCTGTTTTTTCTTCTGTCAACATAGAATTATCAGAATATTTTAATGAATTGTGTTGATAAGCATAAAAATTACAGAAAGTTCAGAGTTGAGGTAAAATATAATTAGTTGTTTTCTTTCTAAAAGTAAGTGAATTGGTGATAGCGAAAAACTATCGCATAAGTTTTATTGCTACTATTCTTTCCTGACCATATCTGATAAACTATGTACAATTATTGTTGGTAGTAAAGAGGAGTGAGGTTATATGGAGCGTCCGATTATTGGGATAGCAGCAAATGAGATTAGTGATGCAGGGGAAACCTTATATCATTTACCAGTAAGTTATACACCTGCCGGTTATGTGAGAGCAGTTCAGAACGCAGGAGGAATTCCACTAGTATTACCTGTTGGCGCACCTGAATTAGCGAAAGAATATATAAACCATATTGACAAATTAATTCTAGCTGGCGGTCAAAATGTATCACCCAAATTATATGGTGAAATGAATTTAGTTGAAGAGGCAGCCTTATTCGAAGAAAGAGATCAATTTGAGTTAGCCTTGATTAAAGAAGCTATGATCCAAAATAAACCAATTTTTGCTGTATGTCGTGGGATGCAGTTAGTAAATGTGGCGTTAGGCGGCAGTTTATTCCAAGAGATTAGTCATCTAAACAGCAGCAAAATTTCCCATATGCAAGTACCTGTACCGAGAGAAATCCCGACACATAAGATTCAAACTGAAGCCGGAAGCATGCTGCGTGAAATTTACGGTGAGGAAACGAAAGTTAATTCTTTTCATTTTCAAGCGGTAAAAACCTTGGCAGAAGAATTACAAGTTACAGCTTACAGTGAAGACGGTGTGATCGAAGGAATTGAGTGTAGAGGTCCTGGTAAGATAATTTTAGGTGTACAATGGCATCCGGATTTTGCTTACGATTATTTGGAGCAGGAAATGGCAGCTTTTAAATATGTGGTAAAAGAATTATAAAAAGGAGGAAGCGAAATAAATGAAAAAGAAGTTTGGCGTTTTGATTTTAGTTGCTGGTTTGTTGTTAGCAGCTTGTAGTGGTGGTAAAGGAGCCAACGATTCAGCTAGTGAAAAAACAGGAAGTACACAAGAACAAGTAATTACAGTGGCATCAGGTGGTGAGTTATCCACACTGGATAGTGCACATTATACTGATGTTTATAGCTCAGACATGATCGGTCAAGTCGTAGAAGGTCTGTATCGTATGGATAAAAATCATGATCCAGAATTAGGAATTGCGGAAAGTGAGCCAACGGTTAGCGATGATGGTTTAGTCTATACTTTTAAATTGAAAGATGCGAAGTGGACAAATGGAGATCCAGTAGTTGCTGGTGATTTTGTTTATGCTTTTAAAAATGTAGTTGACCCTGCATATGGATCAAGTAGTAGCAATCAGATGGATGTCTTCAAAAATGGTCGGAAAATCCGTGAAGATCAAGCGAGTTTGGATGATTTTGGTGTAAAAGCATTGGATGACAAAACCTTGGAATTAACGCTTGAGTATCCTATTCCATATTTATCTCAAGTGCTGGTAGGTACGCCATTTATGCCGAAAAATGAAAAATTTGCTGAAGAAAAAGGCGAAGCTTATGGAACATCAACAGATGATTTTGTTGGTAATGGTCCATTTGTGATTTCAGGCTGGGATGGTAATACTGAAACATGGGAATTAAAGAAGAATGAAGACTACTGGGATCAAGAAAATGTAAAACTTGATACAATCAATGTTCAAGTAATCAAAGAAATCGGTACAGGAACGAATCTTTTTGATGCTGGTGACTTGGATTATACTGTTTTAGCAGACACGTATGCTTTGCAATATAAAGATTCTCCACAGGCAAATTTTGTTTCCAAAGCAATGGTCGGTTATTTAAGTCCAAATCATAAACGTGAAGTAACCGGCAACGTTAATGTTCGTAAAGCAATTTTACAAGCAATAGATAAAGAAACGTTTGCTAAAGATATTTTAGGGGACGGTTCGACTGCAATTAATGGCTTTGTGCCAAAAGATTTTGCGAAAGATCCGGAAACAGGTGAAGATTTCCGTAAAGAAAGCGGCGATTATCTATCATTTGATTTAGCTGCTGCACAAAAGAGCTGGGAAACGGCTAAAAAAGAATTAGGCAAAGATGAAATAGAATTAGAGCTGCTTTCAGCTGACACAGCTCTTGCGAAGAAGACAATTGAGTATGTTCAAGGACAATTGCAGCAAAATCTCCCAGGTCTAACAATTAAGTTAAAATCGATTCCGTTACAAAATCGTTTAGATTTACAAACAGCTGGCGATTTTGACTTAGTCTTTGGAACATGGACACCAGATTATGCTGATCCGATCAACTTCCTAGAATTTTATGACTCTAAGAGTGGTTTGAATACGGCAGGCTATAATAATCCTGAATATGATGCGGGATTAAATGATGCCAGAATTACACTAGCCAATGAGCCGAAACAACGTTGGGATAAAATGATTGATTTAGAAGAAATTTTGATTGAAAAAGATGCAGCCGTTTTACCGCTTTACCAAGGCTCTATTGGGTACCTAAAAGCTGACGAATTACAAGATTTACAAGTTTTTCCTTTTGGGAGAACTGTTTCTTACCGATTAGCTTATGTTGATTAAAATATAAAATATTTCATAGAAATGTTTAACTTATTCTTGAAAGAAGCACCTACGTATCATTATTTTTTCTGATAAATAGAGTCTGTGCGCACAATATTGTGTATCAGGCTCTTTTATTATGCAAAAAAACATACTAGTCAAACAATACTGATACAAAGGTTTTGAAAGCGAATATAGTTAAAGAAAAATGAGTAAGTCAAAATTACTTAACGCGTAACTTTTGTAATTGTTTGAAAATACGTTTACCATAAAATATAGAAAGTATAAACAACGTTGGAGGCAAATTCTATGAGAGTAATCAAAATTTTTATTGTTTTATTATTGATAGCTGGCATTTTTGGTATCGTTGGTTTGTATTCTCAGATTGAGAATCTAGGCGTTGTTTCCACCTTTTATCATGATTTGTTGCTTCAGTCAGACTGGTTGTTTTACTTTTACCAAATCGTGTTGATTACCTTGATTATTTTGCTATTTTTAATTTTTTGGTTAGTGGTGTTTAAACCAATCACAGAAAATGAAATACGCATAAAAAAAGAAATGGGCCAAATCAACCTGCCGTTATCTACTTTAGAATCAATAGCAAGAAGTTCGGTACAAGAGATTGTCAAAAACGATGAAACCCAAGTAAAAGTGAAATTGACTAAAAAACGGTTAGCTGATGTAAGAGTAACAGTAGCTGAAGATCAACAGCTAGTGAATACAGGTAAACAAATCCAAGAACAAATTGCACAGTCACTATTTAAAACGGCTCAAGTTGAAACGAAAAAAGTAAAAGTAATTTTCAAAAAGAAAAAAGCAGCTGAATCACTTGCAACAACTAATAAAAGACAATCACGTGTTGTATAAAGGGGGAGACGCACATGAAAAAATTACAATCATTGGCTCCTTATCGCAACCAAATTGGCTTCACACTATTATTCATTGTGATCGCAATTTTGTTTATGACGATTGGTTTTTGGAAAACTATTCTAATTATTTTATTTACAGGAATTGGCTTTTTTATCGGAATGGTCAAGGACGAACAACGTAGTATCTCTTCAATCATAGCGTCAATTCAAGCTATGTTTGAAAGATAAAAATAAATAGTAACAAATCAGAAAGGTTGAGAAGAAAATGGATAACAAAGCAAATGGAAACACAACTGAAGGAACAAATCAAAATGGGATCAAAACCAAATTGACATTTGATGATCAAGTAGTGAAAAAAATTGCGGGTATTGCCGTTTCAGAAATTCCAGGAATTTTAGGATTAAGCGGAAATGCCATTACAAACTTGACCGACAAATTTACAAACGGAAATAATCCGACTAAAGGAATCAGTGCAGAAGTTGGCACAAAACAAGTTGCAATCGATTTGGATGTTATTGGTGAATATGGTAAAAATATCGCCCAAGTATTTGACGCTGCAACGAAAAAAGTTACAGATGAAGTGAAAAACATGACTGGTCTTGACGTGATTGAATTCAATATGAATGTGGATGATATTATGACAAAAGCGCAATACGAAGAAAAATTTGATAATAAGAAAAAAGATGATACTACTGAAAATAACAAACAAGAAAATAATACTCGTACATTACAGTAAGTCATAATATTATAGGAGGACGATTAGCATGTTAAGTTTTATTTGGTCATTAATTGTTGGCGGAGTACTAGGAGCTATCGCCGGAGCAATTTTAGGTAGAGATGTACCTGGCGGTGTGGTTGGAAATATTATTGTTGGGTTTATCGGAAGCTGGGTTGGAACAATGCTTTTAGGGAACTTTGGACCAGTGATTGGTGGTTTTCCAATTATTTCAGCCTTGATAGGCGCGATTATCTGTATTGCGATTTATTCATTTATTGCGAAAAGAATGGCTTGATAAGAAAACAGAGCAATGGAAATTATTACTTCTTTTGGCTATGAATTCAATTAAAAGGTACTTAATATATAACGATTTAAGTTATATATTAAGTACCTTTTTTAGCGAAAAGTATTTAATCGTTTAAAATTAACAATCTTAGAAAACGAAATGAAAATTTTGAGCTGAAAGGGATGTTGTGAGAGGACTCTTATAAGAAAATTAGTGAACATTTTTATGTTAAAAAATGCTAAATAAGAAATGAAAAAGCCTAAAAAAATTAAGTGATTTCTTTTTTTCAAAATCATCTTTGCTAGATAATAGTCAAAGTGTTTTTGAAAAAATATACACCGGCACAACAGGCCATCTTATCTGGAAGCAAAAAGGAAACTTGATTTGGACCTTAGAGGACGTTCAAAATGAATAAAAAGCGATTGATTCTTTCTACAACAGCCAAGAACACTGTTGAGGAAAGAATCAATCGTTTTTTTTATTTTTATTCCAACATTTCAGCAGGTAATAAGATCGTCTCTTTATTACCGTCATCAAAAGCAAAAATTTGAGATGGGTATTCATCGTAATAAGGGAAAGGCAAATCAATGGCCATTTGGACATCACTTATTTCTTGAGAAAAGTGAACAGTCACGTTTCCCCCATTGTCGATTAAATCAAAATAAAGCATATTTGTTAGAGGAATAACGCCTTTTAAATCAATATCAATAATTAGCCAGATGCTGTCAATTAATGCACCGGGCAATCGCTCAACCACACCCAGAGAAGCATAACGACGACGTTCACTATCAAAACTTTCAACCATTTGTTTGACCTCCTTTATCTATCTGATAACAATAGTATACCTCATTTTTTTAAAACTCGCGCCTGTCATGTTTGGAAATAAAAGCAATTATAATGCTTAAAAATAGTCAAAAAAAAGATAAGGCTTTTGACCTTATCTTCTCAGAAATATTTATTTAATAGAGTATTTATTCTGCTTTTTCACCAATCACTTCTGGTTCAGCTGCTTCTTCAGAGCTTTCAACATCTGCTGCTTGTGCTTCTACAACAGCAGCGATTTGTTCTTCAGCATCAGTGATGATGTCATAATCTTTTTCTTTTGGTAAATCAGCGACAGTGATTGCATCACCGATTGCTAATTTTGTGATATCAACTTCTACACGTTCTGGTAATTTATCTGGAGTTGCAGAAACAAGGACGTTGTATAAGTTTTGAGCTAAAACTCCACCAGCTTTTACGCCTTCAGATTCGCCGACAAGGACGATTTCAGCTTCAACTTCAGTCGCTTCTTTCATATTTACTGCTAAAAATTCGACATGTTTCAATTGGCTAGTGAATGTGTCTAATTGCGCTTTGTACATCAAAGTGTTGATCTTTTTACCACCAACATTCATTGTGATAACAGCATTGGCACCATTATCGCGCAAAACTTTTGTTAATTCTTTTTCGTCAACTGAAATAGCTGTACTTTCAATTTCATAACCATAAACGACTGCAGGAACTTGACCAGAGTGACGTAGTTGATTTCTTAGTGAACGTGGACGGACGGCTCTTTCTTTAACTTCTAATGATACTGACATAACCTAAATTCCTCCTTAAATTTAACTGCTGAACGAAATATATCAGCGAGGTAAATCAAGTGAATTCATATTTGGTTATCTGCAAAACGCAACATGATGGAAAAAAGGAGTTTTGCTGATCTCGAAAATAAACATGTAAAAGCAATAACTTAGCTAAGGTTTTAGGTTCAAAAAACAAACCAAAAGCTTCTACAAAACGGACAGCAAAAACAAAAAATCCCGAATAATTGTGCACAATTATCCAGGGAAAAATTCCATATGATACCTTATTCTCTCCCAGGTCATTACGCTGTTTTTGAGAAACCTTATTCACTTTCTATATCAACCATAACCCTAATCGAAATGTAAGTCAAGGGAAGTGAAGAAAACCTCTTTTCTTTTAAACTTTTTTAATTTATACTAAAATATTAACTGAAATGAGGAAGATACATGCGTTTAGATAAACTACTGGAACAAGAAAAAATAGGCTCTAAAAGAAAAGTAAAAGCCTTGATTCGCAGTAAACAAGTAACGGTTGATGGGCAAGTTATTATTGTTGAAAATCAAAATGTAGATGCAGCTTTACAAGAGATTTTTGTTGGGAATCAAAAAATTCAGCAAGCGACTCATGTTTATTATATGCTAAACAAACCAGCCGGAGTTGTAAGTGCAGTGAGTGATAGTGAGCACCAAACCGTTATTGACTTAATTGATAAAAATCACCGAAGAAAAGGCTTGTACCCGATTGGCAGACTAGACCGTGATACTGAGGGGCTATTATTAATTACCGATAATGGACAACTGGGTTATCAATTATTGCTGCCGCATAAAAAAGTAACGAAACGCTATGAAGTTGTGGTTAACGAGCGATTAACGGAAGCTGACTGTGAAGCGTTTAAAAAAGGAATCATATTTACTGGCGGAAAGAAGTGCAAACCAGCAGAACTGACCATTATATCAGCCCAAGAAAACCAAAGCCGAGCTTATCTTGACATCACCGAAGGCAAATTTCATCAAGTGAAAAAGATGTTTTTAGCAGTAGGCAAAAAAGTAATATACCTTAAGCGTTTATCTATGGGACCAATCAGCTTAGACGAAACACTTGCTGTAGGTCATTATCGTTCTTTAAACCAAGACGAACTTCAAGCTTTGCTTCCTTACTTCACTACACATAAAAAAGAAAAGAGCGTAGATCATGAAATTTAAAACATTATTATTTGATGTAGACGATACATTATTAGATTTTCGATTAACAGAAAAAAAGGCACTTCAGGCATTGTTTCAAGAAGAAAATATTTTGTTAACGGATGAAATAGAAGCGACTTATCAAAAAATTAATCGACAATTATGGCGCGATTTTGAACAAGGTAAAACAGATAAAGCAACGGTTACTGATACACGTTTTAGTCTTTTATTTGAACAATTAAACAAAAGTGTTGATGGTAAAGAGCTTGGCGAAAAATATCGTCAGCATCTTAGCCAAGGTCATGATTTATTAGGCAATAGCAAAGCAATTATTGAAGAATTGAATAAGGATTATGAGCTATATATTGTAACGAATGGTGTAGCAAAAACGCAATACCAACGATTAAACGATTCTAAATTAACCCCTTATTTTAATGATATTTTTGTATCAGAAGAAGTCGGATTTCAAAAACCAATGATCGAATATTTTGATTATGTATTTAAACGAATTCCTGATTTTGATCGTGAAAAAACGATGATTATCGGCGATTCATTAGTGTCAGATATTCAAGGCGGTAATTTGGCAGAGATTCAAACACTTTGGCTAAATCCAACAAAACAGCTTAAAGAAACAGCCATTCAGCCGACGTATGAAATTAGCCGTTTAGATGATATTTTTACAGTTTTGAATGATTAAAAATAGAACAATATTTGAAATGAGAGGCTGAAACAAACACGCTCTAAATTATAAATCTAAGCTTAAACGCACCATATCTTTTAAAACAAGTTTATTTTCAATAATTTCTTCATCATAATGACGAACAAAAAAATCTCGATCAATACTCGTTAAACGGAATCCGCATTTTTGATATAAATACAATTGTGCAAAACTAGTACTGCCAGTTCCAATTTCTACAGTTTTATAAGAATTTTCTTTTGCATAGTCTATGGCAAAGTGGAGTAATTTTGCTCCGATTCCTTGATTCTGAAAAGCTTCAGATACTGCAATATTAACAATTTCCAGTGTTTCCGGACGCGTAGGTAATAGGACTAAAACACCAGCTACATCATCAGCTGAACGATATTCGAAACTGATTCCGCGAGGCAAGTATTTATTGATTACATTTTTATCAGGATCAGCTAGTAATAGAAGTTCATAGTGAAAGGTAGTAAAGTACTGGATTTCTTTTATCGACATAATAAACGCCCTTTCCGTATTTTTAATAAAAAAATGAATAAAATTATGGCTTTCTGGCTCGTTTCCATTATAATAGAAAAAGGTAATTGTGACTATTACAGACAAGAAAGAGGTTTCGTTGAATGAAAAACAATCAGCCAATCGTAATCGGCGTTACCGGTGGTTCCGGTAGTGGAAAAACCAGTGTTAGTCGGGCGATTTTCAATCATTTTCCTAATCATTCTATTATGATGTTGGAACAGGATTCTTATTATAAAGATCAAAGCCATTTGAGTTTTGAAGAAAGGCTTGCGACTAATTACGATCATCCATTTGCTTTTGATACGGATTTGTTGATTGAACATTTGCAGCAATTGCTGAATTATCAAGCAATTGAAAAACCAGTGTATGATTATGTTGCCCATACTAGAAGTTCAGATGTTTTGATTCAAGAACCAAAAGAAGTAATTATTTTAGAGGGCATTTTAATTCTTGAAGATAGTCGCTTAAGAGAATTAATGGATATTAAATTATACGTGGATACAGATGATGATATTCGAATTATTCGTCGAATCAAGCGGGATATGGAAGAACGCGGTAGAACCTTAGATTCTGTTATTGAACAATATCTAACCGTTGTGAAACCGATGTATCATCAATTTATCGAATCAACGAAACGTTACGCTGATGTCATAGTGCCGGAAGGTGGAGAAAATCACGTAGCCATTGATTTGATTACCACAAAAGTAGCAAGTATTTTAAATGAAAATTAAGATAGAATGATTTATTAATAAAAAAAGATAACAGTAACTGACACAATGTTTGAAAGTCAGTTGCTGTTATTTTATTGTGTTTTGAATATTGAATTTTTCGTGAATTTAGTAAGTAAAATATAGACAGCTTATTAATTTTTATAGTATCGTATGTGATAACTATTGATCGGAATGTTATTTATTTGGAAAGGAAAGATTGGATGCGGATTTTAATTATTGAAGATAATCGGGAACTGGCTATTTCAGTAAAAAAAGGACTTGAGCGGGAAAAATTTTTAGTAGACTTAGCTTTTTCTGGTGTTGAAGGAGAGGAAAAGGCATATGTAAACACATATGATGTGGTTTTACTAGACTTAAATTTGCCGGATAAAGATGGACTTTCAATTTTGCATTTTTTAAGAGAATCAGAGGTAGATTTACCCATTATTATCACAACAGCTAGAGATGAAATTGAAGAAAGAGCAAAAGGATTAGATTTTGGTGCAGATGATTATTTGGTGAAACCTTTTGAATTATTGGAATTAGTGGCGCGAATACGTGCTGTAATCAGACGATTTCATGGCAGAACATCTCCAAATATAAAAATCGGACAATTAATGATTGACCCAGTGAAACGGCTTGCCAGCTATAACGATATAGAAATCTATTTAAAACCGAAAGAATTCGATATTTTATTGTGTATTGCTCAAAAACATCCGGCAGTTATCTCCACAGAAGAAATTGCCGAACATGTTTATGATGAAAATTTTGATCCATTTTCTTCGGTTTTACGAGTCCACTTAGCGAGACTGAAAAAACAATTAGTACAAACATCCAATAAAGAACTTTTAAAAACAATTCGAGGGAAAGGGTATCAATTATGCGAGTGAACTTAAAAATTGGTTTAACAGTATTAGGGTTTGCATTTTTTGTAGTGTTAATTGTTGTTGGTAGTTTTTTTGTGTTAGGCAGCAACTGGCGCTCTTTAAATATTGGACAGTCGATTGGTTCAGCGGTGTATGTTGTAAATATGGAAGATAAAGCCGCGATTCAGCAAAATGAAGTAGTTGAATTACGAACAGATGAAATGGTGAGTACTCAAGCGTTAGATGATCTATATTTTACTGGGATTATTAAATATTTACTGATGATTATTTTAATTGCTTGTTTTGCGATTTTTATCTTGGCAATGACAATGTGGTTTGTTTTAAGGCGAATTTATCGAAAACAAATGGTTGGAATTATTCATGATTTACAATTTTTGGAAAAATTTTCTGAAGATGAAGTCGAAGATAGGACTGTTGCACAAGCATTTAAACAACTAAAAGCTAAATTGGATGGGAACTTGGAGGATTATAAGCGTTTAAGTAGTTATTTAACACATGAGCAAAAAAACGCAATAGCAGTGTTACGGACAAATTTCGAATTAGAGCAAAAAGAATCGGGCGATATCCATCTGTTAGATCGGTTAACAGACAGTATCGACGATATTTTAACCTTATCAACAAATACGGAAGAGACAATGAGTGAACAAGTCGATGTTTCCTTAGTTTGTGCAGAAGTTTGCGATACTTACCATAAAAGTTATCCGGCGCTTAATTTTTCTTTTAGTGAAGATGATTCTACAGTAATTTTAGGGAAAAAACGTTGGATTTATCGAGCTGTTTCTAATTTAGTGGATAATGCGATCAAATACGGAGAACAAAAACCGATTACTGTCTCAGTAGCGAATCAAAAAGGCAGTATAGTTGTGCAAATTGAAGATCAGGGAAACGGAATTGATCCTAAAGTACATTCAACAATTTTTAATCATAATTATCGAATGAATGGCTTAAAACAAGATGGCTATGGTATTGGATTGTCAGTAGTATCCCATGTTTGTGACTTATGTCAAGGTTTTGTCTATGTTGAAAGTAAAAAAAATCAAGGATCAACATTTTATTTATCTTTTCCGGAATTTTTAGAAAGTTAACATTCAGTTAACAATTGATTTGATATAGTGGCAGTAAGAAAGGGGGAGAACGAAAAGATGTTCGTCTTTAAACATGCATGCTTAAATCTTAGAAGACGTAAAGGAAGTTACTTGCTAATGGGGATCACTCTTCTTTTGCTTATTTGGGTGATGATGATGATGATTACCGTTTATAACTCAGCTAAGCAATTTACAGATGCCTATAGTAAGCAATTTAATTTAGTTGCAACAATTTTTAACACAGATTTAGATAATTCAATGCATGAAAAAAAACTAACAAAAGAACAATACCTCAAATTTGGTGAATCAAAATATGTGAAAGCCATGCAAATGGTTGCCAATCTACCGGTTATTTTTGATGAATTAACAACGGAAGGACAAAACTCTCAGAATGTGGCTATAACAGGAACTTATGCTTCACAACTTGATGCAATTCAAGCGACAGCGGTCTTAACAGGTCTTGATAATATGGATCTTGAGAAACAGTTAGATAAATCAAATCAAAAAATTATTGAAGGACAAGACACTCTGAAACTGAACGAATGTTTGATTAGCGTTGAAGTGGCACGAATAAATCAGCTTAAAATTGGTGATAAAATTGCTTTTACAGTGATTGGAGGAAATCAATCTGAAAAGCAAGAGCTGACAGTTGCAGGAATCTATCAACAGAAAAAAGAAGACGCGGTTAAACCAGCTTCTGGATTTTCAGCGACTCAGGAAAACCAAATTTTTACCACTATGGAAACCTTAACAGCAGGCAAAGACTTTGATAAATACGGCTATACAAGCACTTCATATGATTTAGAAAATAGTGCAACATTACAAAAGTTTGAAAAAGAATTACGTGAAAAAGGTTTGCCGGATGAGCTTCAAATTGCAACAAACGAAGATAACTTAAAACTGATGCTAAATCCAGTAAATGGGATAAGAATGATGACAGGAATTATTTTATTAGGTTTTCTATTCATTAGCAGTTTTAGTTTAATTTTTCTTTCAGTCAGAAGATTTAAGAAAATTACTCCAGAGATTACAGTGATGAGAAATATTGGGATTTCAAAAAAAGAACTAATGTTAAGCCATTTGATCGAATTAATCGTTGTTACTTTTATCGCTTGTAGCATAGCCTTCTTACTTACAAAGTTCACAGTACAGCCGTTTGCAGATTGGCAATTGAACAAACAAAATCAACTATCACCTGAAATTACGCAACTTATTAGTCTGCTAAATACCGCAAATGCTAAAGAGATTTCTACAATTCCAATGATAATAAATGTGACTATTGTGATAGAAACACTAGGTGTAGCTCTTTCATTTTTAATGATTATCTTGACAGTTGATGGGTACAAGCTTTTCAAATTTGAGTCTATTGAATTTATGTTAGAAAGGAACTTTGACGAATGACGATTCTTTCTCTAAAAAATGTCGTATATACAAATAAACGATCAGACATAACGATTTTAAATGATATAACTATCGAGTTTTTACCAGGAAAAATTTACGGTATTCTGGGCAAAAGTGGTGCAGGAAAAAGTACATTACTGGCACTATTGACAGGACTAGAAACAGTTACTAAGGGACAAATTTATTTTGAAGATCAGGATGTAACTACCATTGACCGTGATGCTTATCGACGAGAAGAAGTAGGAACTATCTTCCAGCGCTTCAATCTATTAACTAACGGAACTGTTTTGGATGCTTTACAGATGAGTGTAGGAAGAATCGATAAGCGCAGGAAAAATAAACAGTTTTTCTATAATTCTTTGAAAAAAGTCGGTTTAGATGAAAAGGTAGCGCATCAAAAAGTTAAAAAGCTATCTAATTCAAATCAACAAAGAATTTATTTAATTAATGCGTTGATAAATGATCCAAAAATTATTTTAATCGATGAACCTGCTGAAGCATTAAGTGAACTTTCTTTGGAAATGATTATGTGTTTTTTACGTATATACGCCAAAAATGAAAATAAGTGTATCATTATCAGCTCTCAAGTAAAAACAATTGCTGATGATGTGGATGAATTATGGGGTTTGAATGGTGGGAAACTATCATTTATCAAAGACAACGTGGGAAAACTAGTTAATTCATAACTAGAAACAGAAAGTTCTGGGAACTGTTTGTCTTTGACTAGGAAGGAAAAATTTATGAACTATTGGAATAGGGCTTTATGTAGTGTTACTAGAAGAAAAGGAAAATCAATTATTTTATTTGCAGTAATTTTTATTTTAGGGAATGTGATTGCTGGATCAATTGCTATTCAGCAATCGACAGATAATGTGGAGAAGAAAATCAAACATCAGCTAGGGGCAACGGTTAGCGTAGACATGGACTATGAAAAAATGATGAATGAAAGTTCAGACGGACAGCTATCAGCTCCTAGTGGATTAAAAATTGATGATATCCAAAAAATGGGCCAATCCCCTTATGTAAAAGAATTTGATTATAGTATTTCTGGATTTATCCAGATGAAGAAAGTAAAAGGGTACGAACTAGAACAAAAAGAAAACGCTTCAATGGGAGTGGCGATGCCAAACCATCTATCATTAAAAGGCAGCAACCTAGTTGAACCACTTGATTTTAAAGAGAAAAAAATGAAATTAGTCGATGGACGAACGTTTACCCAAGAAGAGATCGACAATGGTAAAGCAGTAGGGATTATTTCGAAAAAAGTAGCAGAAGCTAATGGCGTAAATGTAGGCGATCAACTAGTTTTGGATAGTGTAACAATGGACTATAAACAGGATGGTTCATCAGAAGAGTTATATACACAAGATCATCCGATTGAAATTATTGGTATTTTTGAACCTGTCACATTAGAAAAGAAAAAAGCTGACGAAAAAGACTCAAAAGATATGAATCAGCAAATGCTGGAAACTGAACAATTTAATACAGCTTATTTGCCAAATGGAGCGGTTGCGTCCATTAATAAAGCTGAATATGAGAAAGGTAAAATTGCCCTTCCGGATAAATACAAAAATAGCGATGGTACAGAAATGACAGAAGAGCAATTAAATCCTGTGACACCAACGTTTATTTTAAAATCACCAGAAGATGTTGATGCGTTCAAAGAAGAAACAAAAGCGATGGTTCCGGAATTTTACAAACTGAATGCCTCGACTGATGAATATGATCAAATAGGCGGGACTTTTAAAAAGATGTCACAAATTTCAGGTTATGTTGTTTTATTAGCTATCGGTGCAGCGTTATTAATCATTTCCTTAGTAGTTGTCCTGTTCTTGCGTGATCGTAAACACGAGTTGGGAATCTATCTTTCACTCGGTGAAACAAGAGCGAAAGTAATGCAGCAAATCATTGTTGAATTATTACTAATTAGTTTAATGGCAATGTGTCTATCGTTACTTACGGGAAATTTTTTAGGAAAAATGGTATCCGATTCATTAATTGCCAGTGATGCTTTTTCACAAGTTGATAGTGGAAATACTAGTGGCTTAATGACACTTGGTAGTGGAGCGAGCCTGTCAAATTTAACAATGGAAGATGTTTCAAGTGCTTATGAAGTCAAATTTTCGCTGAGTTATATTGTGACGTTCTTGATTGCAGGAATAAGTACAGTGTTGTTGTCTGCGATTTTACCTTTGACCTATGTCTTACGGTTAAATCCAAAGAAAATCATGATGTAGGAGAAAAAATATGACCATATTACAAACAAAAAACGTAAATTACTTTTATCAAGACGGTGACAAACGCCGAATGATTTTACATGACTTGTCCATAAATTTTGAAAAAGGACAGTTTTATACCATCCTAGGTCAATCAGGATCTGGGAAAACAACATTTCTTTCGCTAATTAGTGCATTAGACGAACCGAAGTCAGGAGAAGTTTTGTACAACGGAAAAAACATTAAAACGATTGGAATGGAAAAATACCGCCGAGACGATATCAGTATTATTTTCCAAAGCTACAATTTAGTTCCTTATCTTACTGGGTTAGAGAATGTATTAGTGGCCATGTCTATTACAGATAATGAGATGCCTAAGGATAGTCAGGCCGTAGCGTATAACTTGTTGGATTACATTGGTATTAATAAAATAAAAGCAGATCGACTGGTCGGTCAATTATCTGGTGGAGAACAACAACGGATAGCAATTGCACGAGCTTTAGCAACCAATGTTGATATTATTCTTGCTGATGAACCTACTGGCAATCTAGATGAAGGTATGGAACAAGAAATTGTCACTATTTTTAAAGACTTAGCTACAACTCATAATAAATGTGTGATTGTAGTAACCCATTCAAACGAAATAGCGAAACAATCCGATAAAACCTACTTTCTCAAGCAAGGTGAGTTGATGCTGCATGAGTGACTTTTTATCTAATTTTAATCAATCAAACTACGACGAAACAAAAGAAAAAAAATCAACCGACCATCAGCCGAAAGTAGGGGACGAAAAACAATCTAATCCTTCTAAGAATGAAACTTTTGGTCCAAAAAATCAAACCAATAATGACAATGCTACAAAAACACGCAGTAAACCTTTGGAAGACGGTACAGAATTTGATCCAACGTATCATCAGAAGAAAAAAAAGAAACAACTTCTTATTGGAATAGGAACATTAGTAGTGATTTGTTTATTGTATTTTATTTATTATCAGCAGACTCATGTAAAGCTACCTGATTTTAAGGGGAAAGATTTGGCAGAAGTACGTACTTGGACCACAGAAAATAAAGTAAAACTAAAGGTTGAGCAAGAATACAATTTAGATACAGAAGCTAATAAAATTATTGCTCAGAAAGAAAAGCAAAATAGTAAAATAAAAAAAGGTTCTGAATTGACTGTTACAGCGAGTTTAGGCCCAGATCCAGAAGAAAAATTAAAATTGCCTGATTTTATGTCTATGAAAAAAGACGAGGTAGAAAAATGGATCAAAGAGCATAAAGCTGAAAATGTTTCTATTATAGATGAGTATAGTGAGGCTACGCCTCAAGGAGAAGCCACTCGTTTTGAAATTGTAAATAAGGACGTTACTAAAGAAAGTTATAAACGCAAAGATAAAGCGAATATGTACTATTCTAAAGGGAAAGAAACCTTTGAAAAGAACATTGCTGTACCTGATTTTAAAAATAAAATGAAATCAGAAGTTGAAAGTTGGGCAAAAACGAATGAAATCAATGTAACTTATGAGGAAAGCAGCTCAGCAGATGTTCCAGCAGACAGCATTATTTCGCAAAGTATCGAGAAAGATCAAAAAATCGCTAAAAAAGATAGCTTAACTGTAACAGTTTCTTTAGGTAAAGGTTTTGTTGTTCCCAACTTTGCAGAATATACTGCAGAAGAAGCTAGTACAGCAGCAAATGGACTGGAAGTTCAAGCAAAAGCCATTTTTACAGAGAATATTCCGTATGGTCAGTTGATTTCACAAAGTGTGGCTGCAGGTACGGAATTGACCAATAAAGACGATTTGAAGATAAAAGTCTTTTATTCAGCGGGAAAACCTTATTTAAAAGATTTAAGAGGAAATACACTGGAAGGTGACTTGCCAAAGCAGTTTCATGATGAATTTCAGTCTAAAGGTGCAAACATCAAATATACTGTTCGTTACGTAGATTCAGCTGAACCTAAAGGAACGGTTGTAGGAATGAGCGCGTATAATTTATATGTTCCGTTGAATTATACGGTAGCTTTAGATGTTAGCTTAGGTAATCTAGAAGGTGCTTCTTCTTATACCCCTAAGCCGCAAGAGAATAATGCTGAAAAAGACAGCGAACCGCAAAGTTTACAGTAGTAATTTGTGTTTTGGAATTGGCAAGTAAAGGAGGTGTTTTGTCTCACTTATGTAAGAAGTAAAACAGTCTTGTTTCTGCCTCCACTAGCCAAATTAGAATATCACTAGCCTGAGATATAACTCAAAGAGTTATGTTTCAGGTTTTATTTTTTTGTTTGGTTTTTTCAAATCGTGAGTTTTTTTAGATGAGAATTTGATTAAAAAATATTGAGTAAACAGATTAGTTGTAAGAACGGCTGAATTATTTAATAATGAAGAGCTAATTTAAATTGATCTTTTAAGGAAAAATAAATCTATGGGTGGAAAAAATAATCATGCTTTAACCTTGTTATTTTAAACGTTTTTTTATTTATTTAAATAAGGTTTTATAATTATTTCGCATTATTTTAATTTGATAGATAAATAGAGAATCTTGTTTTCTAATAGAAATGAAGTTGAATTAATTCTAGTATATATAATAATTTTTTGTTTTCTAAAGGGGGAAAATAGCGTAGTTTTTCTCACGAAATTTTCTTTTTTGTAAAGATTATCAAAGTTTTATGGGTTGGGTATAAAATATTGAAAAATTTTTCTATAAAAGCATGATATAATTTACATAAGAAAATATTTTGTTAGGGGGGATAAAATAGAATGATAAAAAGGGGAGAAATATTTTATGCAAATCTCTCACCAGTTGTTGGTTCAGAGCAAGGCGGCATCAGACCTGTACTAATTATTCAAAATAATAAAGGAAACTTATTTAGTCCAACACTGATTGTTGCGCCGA
Source organism: Enterococcus sp. 5H (assembly GCF_028128615.1). Taxonomy (GTDB): domain Bacteria; phylum Bacillota; class Bacilli; order Lactobacillales; family Enterococcaceae; genus Enterococcus_L. The sequence goes on from NZ_AMDP01000022.1 coordinate 78,435, forward strand.
TTACTAGAAATATAAATAAGAAGATGCAGCCAACGCAAGTCATGGTTGATATACCGCATGACGATCGGCTAACACCATCTTTAATTTTACTAGAGCAGATTCGGACACTAGATAAAGAACGTATACTTCACAAAATCTGTCAGTTGCAAGAAGACGATATGATTAAAGTAAATCAAGCTTTAAAAGTAAGTGTAGGTATTCGTTAAATTAAGTAGTAATACATAAAGAAAGATATACATAAATACTCGTTAGTGATGATAGTTCAAATTACGTAAGAAATAAAGACTTTAATAATTAGTGCAAGCTGTAGTTACACGATTTTTTGTGTTTTTACTGTTTTATAGCTACACTAAACTTAAAGGAGTCGATAATAATGAATAAAATTCGATATGGCATTATTAGTACCGCTCAAATTGTGCCTAGATTTGTAGAAGGGGTCAACCAAAGTAGATATGGTGAAGTTACTGCAATTGCTTCTAGGACGATAAACAAAGCTGAAGAACTGGCTGAAACATTAGGTATTGCAAAAGCTTATGGCAACTATCAAGATTTATGTCAAGATGAAGAAATAGATATTGTCTATGTAGCGACATATAATAAAGGTCATTATGCTGCTGCTAAAATGGCATTACAGCATAACAAACATGTGTTAGTTGAAAAGCCGTTTACATTACAATCTGATCAGGCAAGAGAACTTTTTGAATTAGCTGAGGCACGGGGCTGTTTTTTAATGGAAGCACAAAAAGCTGTTTTTTTACCAATTAGTCTCCAAATAAAAAAAGCCATTCAGCAAAATAAAATTGGAAAGGTTCGTTGGCTGGAATCGATCACCGCATATCCCAGTGTGGAGCATATTAGTTGGTTTTACTCTATTGAAGCAGGCGGCGGTGCATTACATGGCTCAGGAAGTTATCCGATTCAGTATATGCAGTTTTTGTTGGATCAGCCGATTATAGATTTTAATGGTACAATGACCAGGACAAAAGCATCAACGGATGAACAATGTAATGTTGCCTTACAATTTGAGAATCAGGTTTTAGGGACTATTTTTATTTCGGTAAAACTAGATATTCCAAGTAAAATGATAATCTACGGAGAAAAGGGACGAATTGAAATTCCTTATTTTTGGAAAGCTCAACAAGCGACGCTCTATAATGAACAGGGGCAAAAAGAAGAACTGGTGGCAGAATTTGCAAGTGAGTTTGTTTTTGAAGTAGATCATGTGAATGAATGCATTCAACGAGGGCTAGTTGAAAGTCCCGTGATGACCAAAAGACTTACATTGTCCACCGTTCAGTTAGTAGAGCAAATGTATGCGCAATAGTTTCACTTTGAGAGTTTTTATTCAGAAGCATTTGCAAATGTAGAGTATCTATGTTAAAGTAGTCCTCATGCGACGAGTTGACCCAATCAGATAGCTTCGGCTATTCCGTTTTGACGGCTAGTGATTGATGAAACCACAGAGGCACATAGAGAAATCTACCTACCGGATTGTAGGCGTGTCGGATAAATATTTTTGTGGAGAAGATGTTATCTATTTATTTTTATAAATACTGTGAAAAAAGAAGACTTCGGTCTTCTTTTTTGTTTAGTAAAATCCGAGTAGGTGCAATTTGTATTTCCACAATAGCAACATAGAGTTGCACTAACAGGAACGAAAGAAAACGTGCAGCTACACTAAAAATGAGTAAAAAAACTTAATAAAATAACATCAAATGACATTTGAGTTTTTTAGAGAAAATAGGATACAATGAAAAGTTGCACTTACAATAGTGCAACTTTTTTGTGTTGTTATCCACTAAAAATCAAGCTATAGTTCAAATGTAAGGGAAAGAGAGTTGGTGAGTAGATGTCACTGCACTTATCAAAAAGAGAAATCAAAATTTTGTTATTACTTTTAGATTTAGAAAACAGCGTGACTACCAAAGAATTAGCAGAAACATTTCACGTTAGTGTGCGGACGATTAAATATGATATGGAGAATATTCGAGAGTGGTTTAAAGAGCAAAACGTTCAACTATACACACGGCGCAATAAAGGAATTTGGCTAGAAATACCAGATTCAGAACGATTAACGCTGAAGAATGAAATCATTGAAGTAGAACGTTTTGAAACCTATCCAGATCAAGAATTGCGGATTAATCAGTTAATATTCAAATTATTGTTGGCCCAACACTGCTTAACATCACAAGAATTAGCGGATGCGATTCAGGTCAGCAGAAATACAATTATCAGTGATCTAGATCGAGTAGAGGAATTAATTCAGGTCTATGGTTTAGCTTTAAATCGCCAAAGTAGGCAAGGTTTTTCTATCATTGGTGGAGAAAGCCAAATGCGTTTATTGATGGAGTACATTACGCAAAAAGAAATTACGGAATATGATATTTATCAAATTATGAGCTATTTTGTCCAGTCTGGTCAGCAGAAAAAGATGCAGGAAGTTCATGTAGGAGTAAATACGATTTTTCAAAAAATCTATCAAGTAGCGTTAAAAGAAATGGCAAATTTGTTAGATCCTTCGTTGTTTGACCAATTTAATTATTCAGAAATCTTATCGATTACATTACGTGTAGCCATTGCTGCTTCTAGAATGCAGCTTCATCATACCGTTGGTGCTTATAAAATGTTAACGAATCAAAAAGTCCTGCAGCAAACCCAAGAACTGCCCTTTTTATTGATGAAAAAGGTATTTGATTATTATGAGTTGCCGCTTTTAGCTGATGAATATTTATATGTATACAGCGATGTATTTGTAGCAAATAATCAGCAAGATATTGTTGGTTTAACAGAAGAGTTAATCAAGGATGTTTCTGAAGAAGTGAATTTTCCTTTTTATCGGGATCGTCAATTATTTACAAACCTTTTTGCTCATCTATCCTTACGATTAACAAAGAAACATTTATTTATCAATGAATATAATCCCTTTGTAGATGATATTAAGGCGAAATATCCACAATTATTTTCTGCTATTCAACAAGCAAGTCAAAATGATATTGAAGGATCAGCTTTACTGATTAACGATTCATTTATTGCTTATATCGCACTGCACTTTTTAGTAGCTTATGAAAAGAATCAACATGAGATCAATATTGTACGGATTGTTTATGTTTGTTCCACAGGTTTAGGTGTAACTAGTTTGATTGAGCAAAAAATTATGGAAGAAGTTGCAAATGTTGAAATTGCTGGTTTTGCTTCTGTTTTAAATGCTACTGAAGTAATTGAAACAAAAAATCCAGATTTAGTTTTAAGTATTTTTCCTATAGAAATTCTTAATCGACCGTTTGTCAAAGTCAATCCTTTACCAACAGAAGCAGATATTCATAGTATTCAAGAAGAAGTTAATAAAATATTAACACACACGAAAACGGGTAAGGTTCCTCGTTTAATTCCTAGACAGCAGATTAGAGAGAATCAAGGAATTGAAACAGAAAGTCGTGATATTTTAGTTCGAACGTATGTTATTTATGAGGAGTTATTGAAGACTTTTGATCAAAAACTAACACAAGAATATAAGGAAGCATTTTTACTCCATGTGATGTTGATGGTTCATCGAATTATATTTAATGGTCAGTACGAAAATGAAGGGAACATCGTCAAAGAAACGTTGTTAGCTCAGCAAGAATTGGTTGAACAAATTGAACGGATCTTTGCTGAAAATGATTTAATGGTTAATCAGGCAGAAATCACTGCTTTATTGAATTATATAAGAGAGGAGTAATGCACATGAAATTAAATGACGATGCTCAAAAGATAATCGATGAAAGTCCAAATAAAATCGAATTAGAAGCCTCCTTAGAGCAAATTAACAGCTTGTTGGTAGCTGAAAAAATACAACCGACAGAACTACAATGGACAATCTTAATCAATCATGTAAATGAAATGATTAAACGCTCCATCGCAAGAGAAGAAATGTCAGGTGTTGATCCGGAAATGTTTGCCGAAGTTTCCGAACAAGCGCTGGCAATCGCGGATAAAGTAGTTCAGCATATAGGTAATTTGCCGCAAGCTGAAATGTATGTTTTATCGATTCATTTTGAAGCAGCACGGCAAACTGAAATATAGAAAAACTGAAATATAATTTTGATTTTAAAATTAGGAGGAAAAAAATTATGGTAACAGTAGTAATTGCAGATCGTTTAGGTAAAGGGCAAAATGTAGCGAAAGGTGTGGAAGCAGCCGGTGGTAAAGCAGTAGTTGTACCGGGAATGGGTGCCGATATGCGTTTAGGTGATGTAATGCAGCAGGAAAATGCTGATTTAGGTATTTCATTTTGCGGCAGTGGTGGCGCAGGTGCGTTAACGGCAGCGACAAAATATGGCTATCCTGAACGTCATGGTATGCGCTCAATTGATGAAGGCATCACAGCGATTAACGATGGGAAAACAGTTTTAGGTTTTGGGTTTATGGATCAAGAAGAGTTAGGTAAACGAATTGTTGAAGCGTATCTTAAAAAGATTGGTTAATTACTAAACGAGATAAGGAGGAAGAACGGATGGAAAAAGTAACCATTAAAAAACGTCAGATCATTCAAGTAGAAGGTACTGGTAAAGAGAAAAATCAGGCGTTTGCCAATGCGCTGAATCAAATTCATAATCGTGTTTTAAAGGAAAAAAATGATGTCATTATTCGGATTGAACCATTAGATATTCAAGTTGTAAAAGCTGAACAAGAAACTTTTACTGAGCGTTTTTTATTTTTATTTTTGCCGCGAACTCGTACAGATTATCGAGTGCTGCTGGATGTTGAAGTAGAAATAACGTTGATTGAGATGGAGACAATCCAGTTTGTAGAAAAAAGAGTAACCGATCCAAATGGTCTTCCTCTACCGTTTGCTAAGAAAAAAAGAGAGTATAAGGAGGTACATTAGATGGATGTAGTAGTCGTTTTACTAAAATCATTATTGATTGGTGGTTTAGTTGGGTTTGCAGCAGGAGCTGGTGCTGCCAGAATGTTTCATGCACCCAGTACACAAGGGTTAGGAGCGTTTCGAACACTAGGAGAAATGAATGCTTGTGAAGGAGATGCGGCAAGTCATTTTTCATTTGGATTGGGCTTCTTCTTTAATGCTTGGGCATCTACAGTTGGCGCAGGAGCTTTTACACAAGATGTGGATCATCGGGTTATTCCAAACTGGGCAGCGGCGGCATTATTAGTAAAAAATAAAAATGTAGCTGAAACAATGCATAATCCGAAAAAAATGGGCATATCAGGAGCAGTTGTGGGAATGATTGTTGTAGCATTTTTAAATACTACAGCTTCAGCAATTCCAGAATCTTTACAAGTAACTGCGGTTGCGGTTTTGGTACCAGCTGCAAATTTGTTAATTAACACGGTTATGCCAGTGTTGTTCTGGTTAGCTGCAATTGATGCAGGTAAACGTTCTGGTTTATGGGGAACTATTTTTGGTGGTTTGGCTACGATGATTATGGGAAATGCTGTACCTGGTGTTGTTTTAGGGATTCTAATTGGTAAAGGCGTAGACGAAAGTGGCTGGAACAAAGTAACAAAAAGCATGATGGCTGCTATCATTTTATTATTTGTACTAAGTGGGTTTTTCCGCGGTTTTGATTTACAAATGATCGAAAGTTTCCGTCTGCAAATTCCAGGCTGGCTGCAAAATATGCATGATATTTTTAGTATAGGCAACTAATAATTAGAAGAAAGTAGGGAACCTTAATGGAAGAGACATTGAGTTTAGAGGAAAAAAAGAATTTTTGGCTTTCATTATTAACAGGAATGGTACTAGGGTTGGTTATTGGCGGAATCATCGTTGCGATTCGCAAATTTACAATTAATCAATCATCTTCTACATTTGGTGCAGATGTCATGATGGGTGCTGGTAATGCTTCCGGTCGGTTCTTAGGTCCACTGATTATTATTAGTGCATGTGGAGCTTCTGCTCCTATCGGGATTGGTTCAATTATCGGTTCAGTCATTTTTTACCTTTGGAAAAAGCCGATTGCTGGTGGTGCAATTCTAGGAGCAATGATCTTTGGTGCAATTTTCCCGGTGGATTTACCGAGTTAATGATGAGATAACTTGCACTTTTCTTTTGAAAACCGTTTACATTATAATGTTACCATGTTATTATGAATGGGAAATAATTCTATTCTATTTTTAACAAACATTTTTGAACGGAGGAAAAAGAAATGAACGGTTTTGTGCAGTGGATGGAAGTAAAATTGATGCCTGTTGCCAATAAGTTTGGATCGCAAAGACACATGACAGCAATCAGAAAGGGACTTATTGCAACAATGCCTTTAACGATTGTCGGAGCATTTTTTACAGTGTTTCAAAATATTCCGATCGATTCGTATACTAAATTTATTGAACCTTATCAGGCAGTTTTGGATATTCCATCTCGTTACACAATGGGATTGTTAGCTTTGTATGCAACCTTTGGGATTGCGGCATCATTGGCGAAAAGTTACAAACTAGATTCCTTAACATGTGGTATTTTAGCAGTTATGGCATTTTTAGTTACAGCTGCCCCGCCAACTAGAGTGTTTGAGGATGTACAAGATGTTATTGGAGCAGGTCGTTACATCAATTTAGCGAATTTAGGTTCAGCCTCACTTTTTGGTGCGATTGTTACAGCCTTGGTTTCGGTGGAAATCTATCGCTTCTTTATTCAAAGAGATATTACAATTAAAATGCCGGATGGTGTGCCGCCGGAAGTCTCTAATTCATTTATTGCACTAATTCCTGGCGCAGTGATTTTATTACTATTTTGGGTAATTCGCCATGTGATAGGTTTTGACTTAAATGGTTTCTTAAGTACGTTATTAATGCCGCTGAAAGATACCTTGGCAGGCAATAGCTTATTTGGTGGACTACTGACTGTTTTTCTAATTTGTTTCTTCTGGGTATTAGGGATTCACGGACCAGCGATTATGGGACCTGTGATCCGACCTTTCTGGGATATGTCAATTGCAGAAAATACGTTGGCTTTTTCAGAAGGAACCTCTGTTCACAATTTACCTAATATCTTTACAGAGCAATTTTTACAATGGTTTATTTGGATCGGCGGAGCTGGTACAACATTAGCCCTAGTTGTTTTAATGATGTTTTCCAAATCAAAATACTTGAAAAGTTTAGGACGTTTATCGTTCTTACCAGGTCTATTTAATATTAATGAACCAGTAATTTTTGGTACACCGATTGTTATGAACCCAATTTTAGGGATTCCATTTATCGTAGCACCATTAATTACCACAACATTTTCTTATTTCTTAACAGTGACCAACGTCATTCCAATGATGGCAGCGCGCTTGCCGTTTGCTATACCGGCGCCAATTGCTGCCTGGATGAGTACGAACTGGAGTGTTCCGGCTGCAATTCTTGTATGTGTCAATTTTGCGATTACTTTGGCGATCTACTACCCGTTCTTCAAAGTATATGAAAAACAACAATTAGACAAAGAAGCAGAAGAATTAGCACTGGAACAACAAGCAAAAGAAGCTTAAAATTAGAAAATGAAAGGGAGGGTAGCGGAAGTTGAACGACTATCCTCTTTGGTGTTTATAATGATTATCTGGTTTATTGTATTTTTTATTCTTAGTCAAGTTATTATTGAGCGAAATTGGCTGCCTGAACAAATCACGAATTTACGTTTAATGCACCTGTGTATTGCTTCAATTGGAGCAATTTTCATTGGGATTTTAGTGGGTTTATTAAGCGGCCAGCCAGTATTTGTTGTTGGCACGGTGACAATTTTGTGCAGTTCAATTATTTCATGGAAATATCGTAACAAATACGACCATTTTGAGCGGGGGAAAAGTAAATGAAACGAGCGTTAGGAGTATCAGTTTATCCAGATCATAGTGATGTAGAAAAAGACAAGGCATATCTTAAGAAAGCCAGTGAGTGCGGCTTTTCACGAATTTTCATGAGCATGCTAGAAGTTACTGAGGGAAAAGAAGTCGTAAAAGAAAAATTCAGTTCGTTGATTTCCTATGCAAAATCGTTAGGGTTTGAGACTATTTTAGATGTTGCACCAAATATTTTTGATGAACTGCAAATTTCGTATGATGACATGACGTTCTTTTATGAAACAGGAGCTGACGGGATTCGTTTGGATGTCGGTTTTGATGGCAATAAAGAAGCGAAATTAACATTCAATCCATTTGATTTGGCGATTGAGCTGAATATGAGTAATGATGTAGCATACTTAGACAATATTTTAACGTATGAAGCAAATGTACCGTTTCTGTACGGCTGCCATAATTTTTACCCACAAGAAGGAACTGCTTTGCCGTATGATTTTTTTGAACGTTGTAGTGTTCGTTTTAAAAAGCAAGGCATCCGGACTGCGGCTTTTATTAATTCACAAGAAGGAAAGCTTGGTCCTTGGGATATTAATGATGGATTGCCGACACTAGAGTTGCACCGTCATTTACCTGTAGAAGTACAAGCAAAACATCTTTTTGCAACTGGTTTAATTGATGATGTGATTATCGGAAATGCCTACGCGTCAGATGAAGAACTGGAGATTCTTGGCAATTTAAATCGTTATCAATTAGAATTAGCGGTTGAATTTGCTGACCAAGCAAGTGAAGTGGAAAAAACAATTGTTTTAAGTGAACAACATTTTCGCCGCGGTGATATCACGGATCAGGTGGTACGTTCAACAGAAGTTCGTAAAAAATACCAAAACGAAAAAAATCCGAGTCATGATAATACCCAAGAATTTCAAGTTGGCGATGTTGTGATCGGAAATGATGAATTTGGGAAATACAAAAATGAACTGCAAATTGTTTTACAGCCGCATCAGGATGAGCGGAAAAACAAAGTAGGTCAAATAACAGAGAAAGAATTGTTGTTGTTGGATTTTGTAAAACCCTGGACTAAATTTAGATTTAAAGAAAAGTAGGGGATAAAATGAGTTACGACTTAATTATCAAAAAGGGAAAAACCATTGACGGAAAGCCGATTGAACTAGCAATTAATGCTGGTAAAATTGTAAAAATAGCAGAAAATATCGACGCTGAAACCAAACAGCTAATCGAATTAGATGGTGAAACCTATGTGTCAGCTGGCTGGATTGACGATCATGTTCATTGTTTTGAAAAAATGACCTTATATTATGATTTTCCAGACGAAATTGGCGTGAAAAAAGGCGTAACGACAGTTATTGATGCTGGAACAACTGGCGCTGAAAATATTCATGAGTTTTATGATTTGGCAAAACAAGCAAAAACGAATGTCTATGCTTTAGTTAATATCTCTAAATGGGGGATTGTCGAGCAAGACGAGTTAGCTGATTTAAGCAAAGTTAAAGAAGAATTAGTCCATAAAGCGCTGACTGAACTACCTGATTTTGTCGTAGGAATCAAGGCACGAATGAGTAAAACAGTTATCGGAGATAATGGCATTACACCGTTAGAGATGGCAAAAAATATCCAAGCAAAAAATAATAATTTACCGTTAATGGTACACATCGGTTCTGCGCCACCAAAGTTAGATGAAATTTTAGCCCATATGTCACAAGGTGATATATTAACACATTGTTTTAATGGCAAACCTAATGGTATTTTGGATCAGGATACGAATAAAATTAAAGAATTTACTTGGTTAGCCTATGATAAAGGAATTGTTTTCGACATTGGTCATGGGACGGACAGCTTTAATTTTCATGTCGCCGAAACAGCGCTAAAAGAAGGAATGAAAGCTACTTCCGTTAGTACGGATATTTATATTCGCAATCGAGAAAATGGTCCTGTTTACGACTTAGCTACAACAATGGAAAAATTGCGTGTGGTTGGTTATGATTGGTCTGAAATTATTGAAAAAGTAACGGTTACACCAGCTGAAAGTTTCCATTTTACTGCAAAAGGTCAGTTAGCTGAAGGTTACGATGCGGATATCACACTATTCAAAATCGAAGCAGGTCAAAAAACATTAACTGATTCAAATGGATTTACGAGAGAAGCTACTGAATTAATTAAACCTGTAAAAACCATCATAGGAGGAACTGTCTATGACAATTAGTTATGAAAAATTCAATTTAAAAGAAGTCATTAATGCCTCAGGTAGAATGACTATTTTAGGAGTATCAAAAGTTTCTGAGAATGTTTTAGCTGCTCAAAAATTTGGTGGTGAGCATTTCTTTGAGATGAGCGAATTAAGCATACAAACAGGTGCATATTTGGCGAAACTTTTAAATGTTGAAGACGCTCAAGTTGTTTCTTCAGCTTCGGCTGGAATAGCTCAAAGTGTTGCAGCTTTAATCGGTGAAGGTTCAAGTTATCATGCTTATCATCCTTATACTGAGAAAATTGCGAGACGTGAAATTATTTTACCTAAAGGACACAATGTAGATTATGGCACGCCTGTTGAGGTAATGGTGGAACAAGGTGGTGGTCAGGTTGTCGAAGCTGGATACGCCAATATGTGTTCCCCGGAGCATATCGAAATGATGATTACAGAACAAACGGCGGCGATTCTTTATATTAAGAGTCATCATACCGTTCAAAAAAGTATGTTGAGTGTGGCTGAAGCAGCAACGGTTGCCAAAGCACATGATGTACCTTTAATTGTCGATGCAGCAGCGGAAGAAGACCTATTCAAGTATATTGAAGCTGGAGCTGATTTAGTTATTTATAGTGGGGCTAAAGCGATCGAAGGACCAAGCGCTGGTTTAGTTATCGGGAAAAAAGAATTTATCGAATGGGTTCGTCTTCAAGGTCAAGGAATCGGTCGTGCAATGAAAATTGGTAAAGACAATATCTTAGGCTTTACTCAAGCTGTAGAAGATTATATAAAAAACGGCAGTGAGACAGGTGATTCAATGAAAACTCGTCTAACACCTTTCATCGAAAGTGTAAACCAAATTCCTAACATTGAAGCGAAGGTTGTCCAAGATGGTGCGGGCAGAGATATTTATCGAGCGAGTATCAACATTTCAGGGGATAAATCTGCAAAAGACGTAATTAACGAATTAAAAGCAAAAAGCCCAGCTATTTATACAAGAGAATATCAAGCAAACAATGGCATCATTGAATTTGATATTCGTTCTGTCAATGAAACGGAAATGAAGAAAATTGTCACTCGTTTATCAGAAATTATGAAATAAAATAAAATCGACGTTGTGACTCACAACAAAGGAGAGTAAAAATTATGTCATTAACACCCAACTATTTAGAAAATCGTATTTGTTTAAATGTACTTGCTAACTCAGTAGAAAACGCAAAAGCTTGTTATGAAGCTGCAGAAGGACACGTTGTTTTAGGCGTTTTATCTAAAAACTATCCAACCGATGAATTAGCTATTGAAGATATGAAAAAATATGCCGCAGCAACAAATAATGCTTTATCTGTTGGTTTAGGTGCGGGGGATCCAAATCAAAGTCAAATGGTTTCAAGAATTTCAAAAGAATTACAACCACAGCATGTTAACCAAGTATTTACAGGAGTTGGAACTTCTCGTGCTTTATTAGGTCAAGAAGACACAATTATTAATGGTTTAGTATCACCAACAGGCAAAGTTGGGATTGTTAATATTGCGACGGGACCTTTAAGTTCACAAGCACCAGCTGGCGAAGTGAGTATTGAAACAGCTATCAAATTATTAAAAGATATGGGCGGCAGCTCGATCAAATATTTCCCAATGAAAGGGTTAGCTCATATTGAAGAATATAAAGCAGTGGCTGAAGCTTGTGCAAAATATGATTTTTATCTGGAGCCGACTGGCGGTATTGATTTAGAAAACTTTGAAGAAATCGTTCAAATTGCTGTCGATGCCGGTGTCAAGAAAATTATTCCACATGTATATAGTTCAATCATTGACTCTGAAACAGGTGACACAAGACCGGAAGACGTGAAAACATTGCTTGGTATGATGGAAAATACATTAAAATAGGCGGTTATAACTAATGAAAATTGCAGCGTTTGGTGAAATAATGATGCGTTTGACTCCGCCAGAATATCTGATGCTGGAACAAACGAAAGAGCTACGTATGGATTTTACAGGGACAGGAGTCAACATCTTAAGTAATCTGGCTCATTTTGGCTGTCAAACAAGTCTGATAACTAAAGTTCCAGATAATCGCTTAGGAGATGCAGCTAAAGCTAGCATGCGTCAACTAGGGATTCAAGATCACTGGATTCAAACAGCTGGAGATCATATTGGTTCTTATTTTGCTGAGATGGGTTTTGGTCCCAGACCCACGCAGGTGACGTATCAAAATCGCCGTAATAGCTCTTTTGGTATAAGCGGTAGGTCGGATTATTCGTTTGACTCAATAGTAGATGACAGTGATTTAGTTCATATTTGCGGGATTTCGTTAAGTTTAACTGAGCAAACACGATCTGCGGCCTTTGATTTAGCGCAAAAAGCTCATGAAAAAGGTAAAAAAGTTTGCTTTGATTTTAATTTTCGACCTAGTTTAAACGAAGCACATGACGTTACTTTTATGCGTGAACAATACCAAAAAATCTTACCTTATTGTGACTTAGTTTTTGGCAGTCAAAGAGATTTAACGGATTTATTAGGATTACCTCTCGATGAAACGCTAGCTGCTTCTAAACAGTTTGAGAGCATTGTGCGTCAGTTTATGACTGAATATCAAGTTGAATATTTTGCAGGTACGATGCGTCTAGCCGAAGGAGATAAACGTTATTTAGCAGGTTTTCTATTTGATAAGTCTAATTTTGTTCAAGCTGATCCAAGAGAAATTGTTAATTTAGATCGGATCGGTGCCGGTGATGGATATGCTGTGGGTGTTCTACTGGGCTATTGTGAAAATTGGTCATTAATGGAGACCGTTGAATTTGCAACAGCAAATGGTGTTTTGGCGCATACAATTCAGGGCGATGTACCGCTAACCACACGAAAACAAGTTAGACATGTTATGGAGCACCCAACAGTTGATTTGATTCGTTAAAATGAAAGATTAGGATGAAATAGTGTAAATCTCTTTATACTACTTTCGTTCTAGTCTTTTTTTCTTTATAATAGAAATGATACCGATCGCTTAAAATTAAGAAGAGAATCAAGCTAAACCATTTACGTGGCTGAGATAAATTGTTATGCTAAAGACGTTAACGCAATTATTTTATTCGTTATTTTTATGAAAAAGTCTGTTTACAGGAGGAGATCAACGTGACCGATGAAAATATTTGGAAAGCACTAGATAATGATGTTTTAAAAGATAGTATCCGCAAACGACCAAGTATGTACATTGGTGGAATTGGTCCTACTGGTTTAGAAAGTATGGTGCTACAAGTACTTGATAATTTATTGCAACTAGCAGTAGATATAACGCAGGCGGAACTTTCGATGGAGCTTACACAAGAACAAATTATTTTTTCATTTTTTAGCCGAAAAGGATTATTTTTAAATAAAAGACCAGAAGAACAATATACACCGCCGTACTTATTTCTTTCAGTTGTTAATGCATTGTCAGAACAACTAGGGTTTGGCGTAGAAAAATTAGGGAAACGAACAATTCAAATCTATCAACATGGTCAGTTAAACAAAAAAGCGCTGATTCCCTCTGAGGATGAAGGGCAAAGAATTGAAATGGCTTTTACACCCGATAAAACACTTTTTGGTGACAAGCAATTATCCTATTTTATCCTGTTTAATCGCTGCCAAGAATTAGCGATGCTAAACGGTGGTTTGACGATTTCACTAACTGATGGCAAAAAACAAAAAAATTACTTCCATTATGAACAAGGTCTTATAGAATATATTTTTCAAAAAGATGATAGCATTACCAGAGGCAGTGAGCCGCTAGTAATCAATACAGTCAGTGAAGGCGTCACGATCCAAGCAGTTATTTCAAAGAATGGCTCGACGAGTATTAAAGATAGTTTTGTGAACGGTCATTTGCCAGCAGATGGCGGAACTCACTTGGATGGCTTTATTCAAGGGACAGTTGATGCGATTAATCAATTTTTAGAAGAAACCAATCGCTTAAAATATCTAACTATTGAAAATTTTCCAGAGCGATTTGATGTGGTGTTATCTATTAAAGTCAAACGCCCTCGCTATACAGGTGCAATCAAAAAGAAAATCAGAAATCCTGAGCTATATAAAATTGTGAAAGAAGCAGTTTTTGATGAGGTTTCAATTTTCTTAAAACGCCATCCTGCTTGGTATTTAAATTAAGAAAAGCGAGAGGTAGCGATGATGAAATTAGTAATAGATGGTGATGGATCACCAGTAAAAGATACAACGATTGAAGTAGCTTTGGAACAGTTGTTAGATGTGTTGATTGTAACGAGTATCGACCACTATTCGCTGAAAGAATATCCTGAAAATGTTTCCTTTGTTTATGTAGATAAAGGAGCTGACGCAGCAGATTATAAAATCGTTCAGCTAATTAAAACAGGTGATATTTTAGTGACGCAAGATTATGGATTAGCTTCATTAGTTTTACCCAAAGGTGTTCGTGTTTTGCATCAGCTGGGTTATGAATATACCAAAGACAATATCGATGGTTTGTTGGAGCAGCGCTATTTTAGTGCGAAAGTTCGTAAAAGCGGAGGGCATACGAAGGGACCAAAAACTTTTACCAAAGCAGATCGTGAAACGTTTAAGGCTAAGTTAATTGATTTGATTCAGTCAATGAGGTCCGAATCAAACAAAAATTAGTTGAATTTTTTATTTGATTCTATTCGGTTAAAAACTTTTATGCTAAAATATGAAAGAGCTATTTTGAATTTCACTGTTGAGTACAACAATGTAAAAGAAAACTTAGGAGGAAAAGCATTTGAAGATTACTTTGCTATATGGTGGGAGAAGTGAAGAGCACGATGTTTCAATATTGTCTGCCTATTCCGTTTTAAATGCGATTTATTATAATTATTACCAAGTTCAGTTGGTTTTTATCAGTAAAGATGGTGAATGGGTCAAAGGTCCGCTTTTATCAGAAAAGCCTGAAAGTGAAGATGTTTTGAAACTAAATTGGTCAAAAGACGGCGAAGTAGACAAGTGGGGCGAATACACTGGAAAAGTTATTATGCCTTGTGAAATTAAGGAAGAAGATACGATCGTTTTCCCAGTACTTCATGGACCAAATGGTGAAGATGGGACGATTCAAGGCTTTTTAGAAACGTTAGGTCTGCCATATGTTGGGGCGGGTGTTTTAGCAAGTGCTAATGCAATGGACAAAATTATGACCAAATATTTATTGCAGACAGCTGGTATCCCTCAAGTACCATACGTTCCGGTTCTGAAAAGTAATTGGAAAGAAAATCCTAAAAAAGTCTTTGAGCAATGTGAAGGATCATTGATTTATCCTGTTTTTGTTAAACCAGCTAATATGGGTTCCAGCGTTGGTATTAGTAAAGCGGAAAACCGTGAAGAATTGCAGAATGCTTTGGAAGAAGCGTATCGTTATGATTCTAGAGCAATTGTTGAACAAGGAATTGAAGCTCGTGAAATTGAAGTTGCGATTCTAGGAAATGAAGACGTTCGAACAACTTTGCCAGGCGAAATTGTTAAAGACGTTGATTTTTATGACTATAACTCGAAATATATTGATAATCAAATTACGATGCAAATTCCAGCAGAAGTACCAGATGAAGTTCATCAAAAGGCTCAAGAATTTGCGAAAAAAGCTTACACCATTTTAGACGGCAGCGGATTAAGCCGCTGTGATTTCTTTTTAACAAGCAAAAATGAATTGTTCCTAAATGAGTTAAATACAATGCCGGGATTCACACAATTTAGCATGTATCCATTGTTATGGGAAAATATGGGGTTGAAATATAGTGACTTGATTGAAGAATTAATTCAATTAGCGCTAAACCGCTTTAAACAAAGACAAAGCTTTTATGACAGATAGATAAATACAAAGGGGAGGGGGAAAAACACTAGAGGTTTTGACTCAGCCCTTTTATGTTGATGTGTTATTTTAATAAACCTAACTGAGATTACGTTTGAAAAGGAGAGTAACCGATGAAACTAACTTTTTGGGAAGTAGCTGAAGCAACAAAAGCGACAAATGATTGGAAACAATGGCAAGATTTTGACTTAACTGGAATTGAATTTGACAGTCGTTTGATTACAAAAGATAACTTATTTGTTCCGCTTAAAGGTACAAATGATGGACATTCCTTTATTAACAAGGCTATTGAAAATGGAGCAGGAGCAGCATTTTGGAGTTCAACAGAAGCCGCACCAGCAGAGCTGCCGATTATAAAAGTGCCAGATACGTTAAAAGCGATGCAGGATTTAGCTGTGTATTATTTACAAAAAATGCAGCCAACAGTCATTGCGATTACAGGAAGTAATGGAAAAACAACGACGAAAGATATGACTGAAGCTGTTTTAGCGCAACAATTTAAAACCTATAAAACGCAAGGGAATTATAATAACGATATCGGTTTACCGTACACCATTTTACATATGCCGGATGAAACTGAAAAACTGATTTTGGAAATGGGAATGGATCACGCTCACGAAATTGATTTCCTCTCTTTGCTAGCTCAACCAGCTGTAGCGGCCATCACAATGATTGGTGAAGCCCATATTGAAAATCTAGGTTCCAGAGCAGGAATTGCCCAAGCGAAAATGGAAATTACTGCTGGGTTAGTGAAAGATGGCTTATTGCTGATTCCCTCAGAAGAACCGTTATTAAAACCTTTAATCAAAGACTTACCGCAAACCATTCAAACTTTCGGTTGGGAAAACGCGGACTGTCAAGCTGAAATTATAGAAGCTCAAAAAGAACAAACAAGTTTTAAAATAAATGGTTTGGACACCGTATTTACAATTCCTGTTCCTGGAAAATATAATGTAGGTAATGCTCTAATTGCACTGTCAATTGGACAATGGTTCGAGATTCCGGAAGAAAAAATACAAGCAGGTTTAGCTGGATTTAAACTAACTAAAAATCGTACGGAATGGGTTAAAACAAAAAGCGGTACTGAAATCTTAAGTGACGTTTATAATGCAAATCCAACCGCTATGAACCTAGTTTTAGATAGTTTTGGTCAAATGCCAACACAAGGAAAAAGAGTAGCTGTTTTAGGAGATATGCTTGAATTAGGTGTTGATTCAGCCGCGATGCATGCTTCTGTTAGCCAACATTTAAACCCAACTGAAATTAACGAAGTTTTTCTTTATGGAAATGAAATGGCCACGTTGAGAGAGGCCTTAAAAGAAAAATATTCAGAAAAACAGATTCACTATTTTACTAAAGAAGAAAAATCAGATTTAATTGCTGAATTAAAAACAATCCTTAACCCAACAGATATGGTTGTTTTAAAAGCTAGTAACGGCATGGGGCTGAATGAAGTTTTAAATAATTTGATAGAAACTTAGTAAGCTTTCATAAAACTTGCTGAAAACCTAAAAATATGCTAGAATAACCTATTGCCGGAAGATCGAAGTAGAGAAATAGTTAGTCCCTGTAAAAGGAACTTATCTATTAATATAAAGATTAAAAAAGCTAAACGAAGTCGTTTGGCTTTTCTAGTGCCTGTAGGCTTCATAAGGTGGATTTTTCGGTAACGCTAATGAGAAAATAAAATAGACCTATGTTGAAGGTTTATGCGCATAACGGAACATTTTCAAAATTAGTGAAAGTCAAATCACCTGTAACAAAACACAGAAAAAGTAAATTTTTCTACAACAAACATTATCTAGGAGGATATCATTTGAAATTTAAAGAACTTGGCTTAACACCAGAATTATTGACATCAATCGAACGTTCAGGTTTTGAAGAAGCTACCCCGATTCAAGCAGAAACAATCCCATTGGCATTACAAGGAAAAGACGTTATCGGACAAGCTCAAACAGGAACAGGTAAAACTGCTGCTTTTGGTTTACCGATGTTGCAAAAAATTGATACATCAAAACGTATGTTACAAGGATTAGTTATTGCGCCTACGCGTGAATTAGCAATCCAAACACAAGAAGAATTATACCGTTTAGGCCGCGATAAAAAAATCCGCGTTCAAGCAGTTTACGGCGGAGCCGATATTGGTCGTCAAATTCGAGGACTAAAAGATAATCCACATATCGTTGTCGGAACACCTGGTCGTTTATTAGATCACATTAATCGCCGTACATTAAAATTAGAAACAGTTGAAACACTAGTTTTAGATGAAGCAGATGAAATGTTGAATATGGGCTTTTTAGAAGATATTGAAAAAATTATCTCTAAAGTACCAGCAGAACGCCAAACACTTTTATTCTCAGCTACAATGCCGACTGCTATCAAAAACATTGGCGTTAAGTTTATGAAAGAACCAGAACACGTGAAGATCAAAGCAAAAGAAATGACTGCTGATTTAATTGATCAATACTACGTTCGCTCAAAAGACTTCGAAAAATTCGACATCATGACTCGCTTATTAGACGTTCAAACACCAGAATTAACGATTGTTTTCGGTCGTACTAAACGTCGTGTAGATGAGCTTGCTCGTGGATTAGAAGCTCGTGGCTACAAAGCTGAAGGTATTCATGGTGACTTGTCACAGCAAAAACGTATGAGTGTTTTACGTTCATTTAAAAATGGTAATTTAGATATTTTAGTAGCAACAGACGTTGCAGCTCGTGGATTAGATATTTCAGGCGTAACACACGTTTACAACTACGATATCCCGCAAGATCCTGAAAGCTACGTTCACCGTATCGGCCGTACAGGTCGTGCTGGTAAAGGCGGAATGTCAGTGACTTTCGTTACACCGAATGAAATGGGCTATTTACATGTTATTGAAGAATTAACGAAAAAACGCATGACACCTTTACGTCCACCAAGTGAAAAAGAAGCCTTTAAAGGACAATTAGGTGCAGCTATTGAAACAGTCGAAGAAAAATTAAAAGAAAACGGTCTTGAAAATTATCTTCCATCTGCAGAAAACCTATTAGAAAAATATTCTGCTGAAGATTTAGCAGCATTGTTATTAAAAACTATTTCTAAAGATCCATCAGATGCTGTTCCAGTTAAAATTACACCGGAACGTCCATTGCCATCAACTAAAAAAGGTTTTAATAAAAATAACCGTGGTGGAGGCGGCGGAAACAGCCGTAACCGCAATAAAAATGGTGGCGGCGGCTACCGTGGTAATAAAAACAACAAAGGGCACAGCAGCAGCGGTGGCTACAACAAAAATAAAGATAATCGCTCTGCAAAACGTCACAACGACAAAAAACGTAGCTTTGTTATAAGAGATAATTCAAACTAAGCAAATTAATATATGGCTAAGCACAGCCTAACTATGATTATTGAAAAAATTAATAATCGTAAATTAATTGATAAAGTAAGAACAATTGGATAATTTCTCACTATTTAAGTCGTTTTATAGAGGCGTAACAAAGCTTAAAAACTTTGTTACGCCTTATTTTATTAATTTTTACAATTAATATGTGGAAAATTTGCTAAAGTTTGATAGAATAAGAGTAATTTATAAAATAAAAAAAGAGGACTTGGAAGAATGATAAAAGGAATTGGGATAGATATGGTAGAACTTTCAAGAATTGATAAGATCATTACCACAAAGTCTTCTTTTATAAAAAGAGTTCTCACGGTTGAAGAGTATGCAATCTTTCAAAAACTACCGCACAAACGACAAGTTGAATTTTTAGCTGGTCGCTTTGCATGTAAAGAAGCATTTTCTAAAGCTTGGGGCACAGGAATTGGTAATGTTGGGTTACAAGATATTGAGATTTTAAAGGAAGAAAACGGCGCGCCGAAAGTCACCAAATCTCCTCATCAAGGAAAAGTATTTGTGTCAATTTCACATACCGATACGTTTGCAGTTGCGCAGATTATTCTGGAAGATGAGTAATTAGATATGGAATTGTTTTTATTTAAAGATATTTGAATAAACAGTATAACAAAAGTGTAACTTGATTTCTTTACGTTCAGTAAGTAAAATCAACACTAACATAGTACAATGATAAAAAGGGATTATATTTAGGCGATAACTACATTTATTTCGCTTATTAAAGAAAGAAGGACACATATGGCTGTAGGATGGCACCGTCCCACAAAGTTAGTAATTGATACACAAGCAATTACAGAAAATGTTTGTAATGAAGTAAAACGAATGCCTGAAACTACAGAATTATTTGCTGTAGTTAAAGCAAATGGGTATGGACATGGAGCTGTTCAAGCTGCTAAAGCAGCGAAAAAAGGTGGAGCAACAGGTTTTTGCGTAGCGATACTGGACGAAGCGATAGAATTACGTCAAGCAGGTATTACAGATCCAATACTTATTTTAAGTGTTGTGGACATTTCCTACATAGATTTACTGCTAGAATACGATTTATCAGTCACAGTAACAACGCAAGAATGGTTAGAACAAGCGATTAAACATTTAACCCATATAGAAACACAAGCACCATTAAAAATACATATAAAAGTTGATACAGGAATGGGACGTATTGGATTTATGAATGCCCAGACGACTAAACAAGCAGTTGAACTCACACAATCAGCTACCTGTTTAATTTGGGAAGGATTATTCACTCACTTTTCGACAGCAGACGAAGTGGATATTAGTTACTTTAATAAACAAGAACAACGTTTTCAAGACATCATATCAGAGCTTAAGCAATTACCTAAGTATGTACATGTTAGTAATAGCGCTACAGCTTTATGGCATCCGGACAATGTTGGGAATATGATTCGTCTTGGTATTGCAATGTATGGGTTAAATCCTTCCGGTAATTTATTACCTGAACCGTATCCATTAAAACCTGCTTTAAGTTTAGTTTCAACATTGATCCAAGTGAAGAAGCTGCCTAAAGGTGAAGGGATTGGCTACGGCAATACCTATACAACAAGTAGTGACGAATGGATTGGAA
This sequence comes from Enterococcus sp. 5H, assembly GCF_028128615.1. Taxonomy (GTDB): domain Bacteria; phylum Bacillota; class Bacilli; order Lactobacillales; family Enterococcaceae; genus Enterococcus_L. The sequence continues at coordinate 99,201 of NZ_AMDP01000022.1, forward strand.
CTGTACCGATAGGTTATGCAGATGGTTGGTTACGTCATCTACAAGGATTTTCAGTATTGGTAAATGGAATCAAATGTGAAATTGTTGGGCGAATTTGTATGGATCAATGCATGATTCGATTGCCGGAAAAAGTCGCTGTCGGTACACGGGTTACATTAATCGGAGACGACAATGGAGAAACAATAACGATGCAAATGGTAGCTGAAAAGTTAGACACGATCCATTATGAAGTAGCATGTACATTTTCAGAACGTATGCCAAGAGAATACAAATAGAATAGGAGGTTCCAAATGGTCAAAAGGGGTGACATATATTTTGCAGATCTATCCCCTGTTGTAGGATCAGAACAAGGGGGAGTACGTCCAGTACTCGTAGTGCAAAATAATTTAGGCAATCACTTTAGTCCAACCATCATTGTGGCAGCAATTACCGCAAAGATGGCAAAACCAAAATTGCCGACACATATAGGAATTAATTCGGAAGAAACAGGGATAGAACGTGATTCTGTTATTTTGTTAGAACAAATTAGAACAATTGATAAAATCCGCTTAAAAGAAAAAGTTTGTCATCTAAGCACTGAAATTATGGGATCAGTTGATCGTGCATTAGGAGTCAGCATAGGAATTGTTGAATCAGAATTAGAACAAGAAAATTTGGGTACATACCGTTAAATCAATTCTACTTATTTTAAAAATAGAGACTTTTACTTCAATAGTATTTAGAAAAAAATCCAAAGTATTGGATTTGTGTAAGTAAGTTTATCGAACTGATCTTAACTATTAGTCATGTTATTTTTACTTATGAAATGAAAATCTAAAATAACCCAGAATAGAGAAATCATAATAAAAAAAAATCAAGGTAAACAGGTGGTTTCCTTTGCAATAAATAATAAAAAAATGCTAAATTATATGAAAGCATTCACTGTTTTTGTTGACTTTTGGAGGATTATATAAAAAAAAGTTGGCAATAACGCAGTGTAATGTTACAATAAACTATGTATAATTGGGTGGAAAGTGGATAACTTTCAAAAAAATAGATTTATTTAGTGTTTTTTTATTAATGGATAAGGGAGTTTATTTTTGATGACGATTTTCATGTTTGCATTAGTAGTAATACTGTTTCTTTTTTTCTGTTATCAGTTATATGTACGATTCCAACTGGAAAGTCTGGATTCTGATAGCCCTAAAATGAAACGGAAAATCAATTTTTACAAGTATCAAGAAAACAATCGATCATTACTTTTTTTAATGATTGCAGCAATTATTTTTAGCTTAATCTTATTGGGAATCTTGTATAATCAAGATGCGTTAAGAAAAGATAATAAAGATTTAGAATTGAAGATAGAAGAAATCAAAGATACTAAAGGAAGCGCCGTTTCAGGCGCTGAAATTGAAAGTTACCAACAAGATGCTTTAAAATTGACAGAATTTCCTTGGAAAAAAATTGTAGAAAGTCGAGATGCTCAGGCTTTAGATAATTATGAACTTCAGCTTATTAGAGATTGGCAGCCCTTTTTTGGAGAAACTAACGTAGCAATTATGATTAGTCAAAAAACGGAAACTCTGACGATTTCAGTTTTTCCAACAGCATTGTCATTCAACGATTTCCAAACAGCTGAAAAAAACATTGAAACTTTCGTAAATGAGCTGCAGCCGGTAAAAGAAATCACAATGATTGATTTCAACTGTACATATCGAGATCAAACAAATAAACTATCAAAACAATCATTTGTTTATTCAAGAGAATCAAAAGACGTTAACTTAGAAAAAGTAGCTTTAGGTTAACAAGTAACAAAGAAATAAAAAGTGGGGCGTGTAAATATGGCAAAAAGGCGGTTAATTAAAAAAATCAATGAAGTTTCTGAAGAAGAACTATCTCAAGATATTACTTTTAATTCAGATAACGAACAACAACCGACAGTAACAACAACTAATAATAGTGCTTTATTAGATGAACAAGAAAAAGAAATTACACGATTAAGAGAATTAATCGAAGAATACAGAATGCAAGAATCAGAATTCGAACAAAACAAAGACGAAAATTTCCGTTTGTCTCAACAAAATAAACAATTAGTAATTAAGGTCGAAAGTAATCAAGAAGAACTTGAACTACTAAAAGAGAAAAATGACGAATTAGCAACACAACTTAATCAAAAAGAAACTGAAATTTTTGAGTTGGAAGATGCAAATGAATTATCAGATTCAACTGAAGAAATTGCTCGGTTAAATGCACAAATTGACGCATTAAAAAAAGAAAATGTTAATGGGCAAGAACAAATCGCTTACCTTGAAACAGCGCTTATCGAAAAAGACAAAGCATTAGAAATAAAAATTCTAGAAAAAGAAACAGAGATCCAACAATTACAAGCTAAATTAGCTGCCCAAGGAAATATGGGTGAAAAAGAAGAAGCATTGGAGACGGTGAAGATGGAATTAGAAGCATTAAATGAAAAACTTCAAACGACTGATAAAGAAAATCAAGAGTTGACACAAAAACTTGCTGATCTTCAAGGACAAATGAACCAATTACAAAAAGAAAATCAAGAGCTTAAAGATAAAGAAATAACTTTATCAGTAACAAATGATTCTTCTATTGACAACGGTCGAATTGATGAGTTGAAAAAAGAATTAGAAGCAGTCTTAAAAGATAAATCTGAATTAGAAGCAAATCTTGGACGTATTCAAGGACTTAACGATAAATATTCTATTCAAAAAAATGTTTCCGAATCTGAATTAGCTGGCTTGAGAAGCATGTATAAAGAAAAAGAAGAAGAACTTGCAACAATTAACGCTGAGTTAGAAACAATGCGTAATGTATCTGCTACAGGGGATGCAAAAGGCGAGCAATTAACTGAATTATTGCAAGCTAAACAACAAATTAATGATTTATTACTGAAAAATCAATCATTACAAGAAGAAGCACTAAAATCTCAACAAGAGATCGGTGAAGTTATGGTTTCTGCGAAGAAAGAAGCAAATCGTATTATTAGTGAAGCTCAAGTAGAAGCTAAACATATGATTAATTCAGCTGAGCTTGAAATGTTGAATATCGGTAATCGTGCGAAGAACATTTCTAACGAAGTAGAAGAATCTAAAAATGAAGTTATGACTATTTATCGTGAATTAGAAGAACGTTTAAGCAAATTATCACGATTAGATAAAAATGGAAACTAGTCTGCCTGAAAATAGATGAGAGGAAGAACAATATGAAAAAACGAATCAATAAAACACATCTTATATTGTTGATTTTCTCTACAGTATTGTTTAGCACTGTTGTGTACTTTATGTCTAATTCATTGGTTTTAGGGGCTTCTGTTGGCGGTAATGAAACTATGCCTGTGCCAGTTCCAGCATCTACAGAGCAGCAAGCTGAATTGCCAGTAGAGTCTTCAGCAGAGGCAGAACAGACTGTCGAAAGTCAAAAAAGTGAAACGCCTAAAGAAGTTTATGTTGTGAAAAATGGTGAAACTTTATGGGAAATTGCTCAAGATATGAGTTTATCAATCCCAACATTAATGAATAGAAATCAACTTAGCAGCAGTGTAATCTTTGAAGGTCAAGAATTAGTATTGGATAATTAATAGATAAACATTGTATCTGAATATTACCTGTCTACTTTTAACGAATTTAAGTGAGGGAAGCAAAACGTTTGTTTAAGTTTTGTTGCCCTCACTTTTTCATTATGGAGAAAGATATATTCGTAGGAAAAAATCCAGATGACTAATGGAGTTTTTATATGGAAAAATCTAAAACAGTCTGTTATTCTTAACTAAGAGTATAAAGAGTTTAATCGAGGTGTATCATGGATGAGATGAAAGATGAGCGTTTAAAACGACCAACAAAAAAGAAAACCAATCATAGTGAAAAGCCAAAAAATAGAAAATCACAACCTTCTGCACCTAAAAAGAAGCGGAGAAAACCGAGAGAGCAAGACCGAAATCCTGAAGATAGTCTCCGAGTAAAATCAGATCGAGAAGATACTGCTGTTTTACCAAAAGGAAAGATGCCTCCTCGTAAAAAGAAACGAAAGAAACTCACTAAAGAAGAAATTGAAAAAAGAAGAAAGAAAAAAAGAAAAGACAACATTATTGAAATTATCAAGTTCATGTTGCCAGTAGTAATTTTTGCGATCATTGTCTTTTTCTTCATTTTAAATACTTCACCACATATGGTTGATGGAGATTCTATGAATCCGACCTTATTAAATAAGGATCGAGTTATTGTTAGACGAACAAAAGATCTACAAAGATACGAAGTTATTACATTTAAACCACCTGTAGATAGTGAGTACCAGTATGTAAAACGAATTATTGGGATGCCAGGAGATACAATTTGGACAGAAGGCAGTGATTTATTTATTAATCATCAAGCTGACGAGTTGCCTGATGTTTCTGAACTTTCTGCGGCTACTGAACTACCGGATGGTACAATAAAAGTGAATATATCAGAAAAGGCCTTAGAACAATTGTCTCAGTTGGATAAAATTCCAGATAATCATTACTTTGTTTTAGGAGATAATCGGAACAATTCTAGTGATAGCAGGGCGTTTGGACTGGTGGATGGACAAGCTGTTGAAGGTGTAGTTTCATTTAGATATGCTCCGTTCGATCATATAGGCTGGATAAAATAAAAAAACGATAAACTTTATCGTTTTTTTATTAACAAAAGAATCGAAAGATGAAATTTATTTTTCAAAAAAAATGAAATAAAAACAAATATTTTTTTAGTTAAATTTCAGTAATTCTCATTAAATTTCGCAGATAGAAAGAAAACAGAGAACATAAAGCTCTATTTTTTTGCTATAATTTCAATTAGTAATAGTTAAAATTAATTTTATCTAGTATCAATTAATTGAATAATTAGTTTTTCAATTTCGGTCATGTCATAACTGTTTCCGATATCAGAAAAGATATAGACAAGTTCTTGCTTATCTTCAATAGCTTCAGTATAAATGTTAGAAAGCAGTATGTCATAATGGCTATCTTCATTAAAGTCTTCGGCTTTGATCGGATATTTATGACCTAGAACATTAGTAAGATGCTGAATGACTAATTCACCGATAAAAGGATTCAAGGAATGATAAACTCCGATGGTAATCTTTTCCTCATTCAATTCTGCAATATGATTTAAAATAATTGTGTAGTGAATTTCAGTAAATTTATTTTTGTAGTTGCCTTTTTCCCCATCTTGATCAAATTTTTTCGTCGCAATCTCCATTAATTCTACTACTTCATTACCGGAAAATGGATGGCGATGAGCATTAACAATGGATTTAATCGTCCAACTATCAAAGGGTAAAATGAATCCATCGAAATAGTAAAGTTGAGAGTGTAATTGAAATAATAAATTTTCAATATACAATAAACGAGCAGAAGAAGCATAGCTTGATAAGTAACCTTGTTGCTTCAAATATTTTAAAATAACTTTATTCATGTAGTTTAAATAAGAACTTTCTCTGCGTTGTTTTTCAGCCAATCTAAAAGCAAAAGAAGAATTGGGCGAAAAATTATGCATAGAACAAAAGAAATCATAAAACATGTATGCTTCGTAAATAGAATATGGACGGTCGATTTTTTTCATATATGTATGTAGGGCAATGTTAAGTTCTTCAAATAATGGTCGATCAGGATAATCATAGTTTGGACTGATAACAGGATTATATTCTGTTGTGACACGTCTGAAAGATATTTTCATCCATAATTTAATTTGAAGGACTTCAGTTGGATCAAATACCAAATTAAGGGATTCTTTTAAAATCTCTATAAAGCCAAGGTATTGATTCGCTGTTTCTTTTTCCAGACTCGACTTATCTTCAAATAGAAACCAAAAGAAGCTAAAGAAAAAGTAACGAATTTGCTTTTCTTCACCGATAAGTTTTCCTCGTTTGATTTGTAGACGGAATTCTTTTAATAATTCATTAAGCTCAGTAATTTTACGATAATAAGTTGCAGAGCTGATAGCATAATTTAATTGAAAATAGTCACAACTTAACTCACCTTTTGTAAATAACTGATTTACCATTTGAAATTTTATCGATTTATCTAAAAAAAGGACAACAACTTCTTTTAAGGGAAAAGTTTGTTGTTTTTTTAGAGTTATATGTTCACCTTGGATGGTTATTTCAACTTGGTCTTCTATCTTATTCTCTTCGAGAAAGCTTTGGAGAAAGGAAAGGTATTCATTTAAAGTTGGTAAACTAATTTGAAATTCATGAACTAGCTCATTTTTTGTTGCTTTGCCTTGATTATTATAGAGAAATAATAATATATCATTCATATAATCAAAGGGCTTTTCTAAAAAATCTCGTTTTAGCATAATAGACACCTCATATTAAGGATACTTTATTCATGAGAAAATGGCAATACGCAACTTATAAAAAGAAAATTTGTACTTATTATTATTTAAAAATATTGTAATTTTCTATATAATAGGACAGAACGTTATTTTTGTTAAATTTTTATAAAATAGTAATAATGTATCTGCTGAAGGGAGTATGACTTTAGTGAAAGTAGTAATTATCGGAGGCTCACATGGAGGACTCCAAGCCGCAATGACACTAAAAAAATTGAATTCTAAGATTGAAGTCGTTTTGATTGAAAAAAGAGGTGAGCTTAGTTATATTTCGAGTGGGATTATCTTGAAAATGAATCACTTGATAGATGAACTAGATCAAGCAAGATATACTACTTTAGAACAACTAATTTTCCAAGGAGTAGAAGTATTACTTAATACCGCCGTTACTAAAATAAACTCGGAGAAAAAAACAATCATCTGTGAAGAGTCCGATGAAAGAACCATTGAAGTTAATTACGATAAATTAATTTTAGCAACAGGCTCGAATCAATTCTCTACCAATATGACATTGCCAAGTGAAGATAAGGTTACTGTATTTAAAAGTTATCCTAGTTCAGTGGCTGTTTTGGAAAAGCTAGAACAGGCTCAGACGATTTCAATTGTTGGTGGTGGTTATATTGGTGTGGAATTATGCGATGCGTTAAAGGATAAAGGCAAAGAAATTCATTTAATTGAAAGTGCTGATTCTCTTTTATTCCGTTACGTAGGCAAAGAAATTTCTACAATAATCGAGAAAAAAATCGAAAATGCTGGTATTCATCTTCATCTAAACGAAAGTGTCATCGGTTTTTCTGATATTGAAAACGAGCCATTTATAACAAAAACAACCAATGAAGAAATAAAAAATGATTATGTAGTTGTTGCGGTAAATGCGCGTCCAGATACAACGTTAGTTAAGGATAGATTAGAGTTAAATGCTAATGGAACGATTCGAGTTGATGAGTATATGCAGACAAGTGATCCGGATATTTTTGCTATAGGAGATGTGATTTCTTATCCTGTACACAATAGCTATCGTAAATCATTTATTCCCTTAGTTAATAATGTTGTACGAAGTGCGACGGTTGCAGCGATGAATATATTAGGACATTCGATGAAATATACGATGACCCAAAAAACGACAGCAACTAAAATTTTTGGCTGCTTTATTGCTACAACTGGTTTAACAGAAGTAGAAGCCGTATTTGAAGGAATTGATGTAGAAAGTATTTTTTTAACATTACCATGTCAGTTGCCTTATCTCGAATTGCAAGAAGAAGTGAGCATTAAACTGGTTTTTGAGAAAGGCAGTCATAAATTAATTGGCGGTCAATTGATGTCTGAAAAAGATATTACGCAATCGATCAATACATTATCACTAGCAATTGATAAAGAAACCACTCTAGAAGAACTGGTGACAATGGATTTCTACTTTAATCCTGCAATTAATCAACCAATGGGGATTATTAGTCGTGCAGCATATGAATTTTTAATCCGAAAATATCAAGAATAGATTTTTAAGATCATATTCAGTATTATCTGCTTAATAAATGCAAATTACTACAACTTATGATTATTTAAGTTTATAATGAAATAAAAATTCTAGGAGGGATTGCCGATGAAAGCAGAGGAGAAAAAGTTTTATGACTTTATTATGGATCGGACTAAAGCAGAACATCAAGAAGACATGAAACATTTGCTGGCAGAACTGATGGAAAGAAGAACAACGGATCAACTGGATAAAATGTATCTAATGAGTGTAGTTCCCAGAGCGCTTTCTTACTTAGATCCCGATGCGGTTAATGAAGTGAAGAAAGTAGTATCAGAATTTTCAGCAAAATTATAAACGTGAGTGAACAAGAGACAAGCTGATTCATTTTGAATGAGTTTGTCTTTTTTTGAGTGTAAAGTTCGTTACGACAATTTTGAAGACCTGTCGTAGAAATAGACAGAATTAGGCTTTTTCATTTGTTATTGCGAAAAAAATTATGCTAAAGTAAATCAGTCATTAAAAAGATTGGGTGAGCAGGATGAAACAGATAAAAAATACATTTAAATTATTCAAATTAGATTGGCAACGCATTTTTAAAAATCCAATCGCTACATTATTAATTATTGCACTGATGATAATTCCATCACTTTATGCGTGGTTTAATATTAAAGCTTTGTGGGACCCATATGCAAATACGGGTGAGCTGCCGATAGCAGTTTACAGTGATGACCAGCCAGTTTCCTTTCAAGGTGAAGAAGTGGCTATTGGAAAAGAAGTACTGGAAAATCTCCATGAAAATAAGCAGCTGGGCTGGAAATTTGTAGACTCAAAACAAGAGTTGGATAAAGGAGTAAAATCTGGTAAATACTATGCTGGAATCTATTTACCAAAAGATTTTTCTAAAGATTTATTGAGTTTTACCACAGGTGAAATTACAAAGCCTAAAATAGAGTATTCAATTAACGAAAAAATCAATGCGATTGCGCCGAAAATTGCTGATAAGGGTGCTTCTTCGCTACAATCTCAAATTACAGAAGAGTTTATTAAAACAGCAAGTAGTACACTAGTCAGTGTTTTTAATGAGATTGGCTACAATTTGGACTCTAATTTAATCAGTATTACTAAGGTGAAGGATATGATTCTTTCTACAGACGATAATATTGCTGAAATTGATAAATATACCCAAGAGGTAGTTGCCTTACATGGAAAAATGCCGGAACTAAAGGAAAAACTAGCAAAAGCGAATGAGTTTGTTGACTATTTACCTCGAGTTGATGCTATGGGGGACAAATTAGTCGAGTTAAATGGAAAAATGCCAACAATTAAAGAACAAGCAAAAGTTATTTTAACCCTACAAGAAAAAATACCGGAAATTCAGAATGCTGGTAAACAATTAGCAATGATTGATGAAGATTTTGCTTCTGTGGAACAAACCATGAATGAAGGAATCAGCGAAGCAAAACAAGGACTAATAATTATTCAAGGGGTTCAGACAGCGTTACCTGATATTCAGAAATTGGGAGATCAAGCAGACAGCTTGGCAAAAGCAACTTCTGAAGGTGCAACGAAACTACAAGAAGCACTTCCGGGAATTACCAGCAGTATGAAAGTAACGTTACAAGCCATCGGAACAATTAGCTCTAGTGTTGCTTCGGTTGTTGAACAACTCAGAAATAATCAATTAACACCAGAAGAACGTGAAATGTTGAAACAGCAATTGTCAGATAGTCTAGGCCGTCAACAAGCTGTGATCCAACAACTAATCCAAACTTTAACACAAATTCAAGAAGCCGCAGGCAACCAAGAGTTACAGCCAACAATTGATAAATTAAATACCGTAAGCAATATGATTTCTGTATTAAAAAGTAAAGTAGACAATCTAGATGTTAATGCGATTACTGATGCTGATTTAGAAGCAATTCAAAATGATGCCAATCAAATTGCAGCTTTTGCAGGAAGTATAGATGTAGATGCAGTTTCAGCGATGGTAAATGACATTTTAACAAAACTAATCAGCACTATCAGTACCGCTCAAGGACTGCTGAATCAAGCCAAACAAATTGATTTTGCCGCTTTATTGAACGCAACTGAAGCAACAGTTGCCAATGCAATTGGCATTTTAGAAAAATATCAAGCAGAATTACCTGCGATTAAACAAGAAATCCATGATGCAAATGTCTTATTGAACGGTCATATGGATACAATTGTAAATGGCATTAATAAAGGTGCAGAGCTATACAATAATGAATTGCCTATAGTTGAAGAAAAACTTGGATTAGCTGCAGACTTTATCCAAAACGACTATCCGGGAATCAAAGAAAATATCACAACAACGTTAGATACTGTGAACGATAAAATGCCTGATTTAGAATCAGCTTTAAACAAAGCCAATGATTTAGTTCAAAATGACTGGCCAAATATCAAAACAGGGCTCCATAAGGCTGCTGATGCCATCAGGAAAGGTGAACAAGATGTTGACTTAGGAGAAGTGATTAAGCTGCTTAAACTGGACGCTAACGCCGAAAGTGACTTCTTTACAAAACCAGTTGAGATTTCAGAAAATCAAATTTATCCAATTGCGAATAACGGATCTGCCAGTACACCGTTTTATACCGCTCTTTGTTTATGGGTAGGTGCAGTTCTATTTTCAAGTATTGCGACAACTGATTTTTATTTGGATGAAAAAGATCGCGGAAAATATTCAAAACGAGAGCAATTCTCTGCCCGTATGTTAACCTTCCTTGTGATGGGCTTAGCGCAAGCATTGATTGTTACCTTAGGAAATTATTTCTTATTAGGTGTGGACGTCAGACAGCCAGTTTATAGCGTGATATTTGCTCTATTAATTGCGTTAGTCTTTATGATGATGGTTTATGTACTAGTCGCACTGTTTGGGAATGTTGGGAAGGGAGCTGCAATTATTATTTTGGTTCTCTCCATCTCAGGAGGCGGCGGAAATTATCCGATTCAGGTTTCTGGAAAATTCTTCCAATTTATTAATCCGTTTTTACCATTTACACATGCGGTGAATTTATTAAGAGAATCTGCTGGTGGTATTTATTGGCCAAATGCATGGAAAGCCATTATTATTTTAACCAGTATCGGTGTTGTCTTCTGTGTGTTAGGGGTGTGGTTATATCCTTACATTGAAGAGAAGACCAAGAAACTAGCAAAAGTATCCCATGAAAGTCATATTTTCCATTAAAAGTGGATTTTTTAAAGTGAGGTGAAGCGAATATTCGTTTTGCCTCATTTTTTATTGGAGGTTCAAGGTGTGCCTAACAAAAAAACAAAGGGAATCCCAGCAAAGAACTTGGGCTTTTCTAAACAATAAAAAGACGCTAAAAAAAGTAGCTTTTCTCTATACAAATAAGTAAAAAAATTTTATAGTGTTAAGATATGCTAAAAAAGGTGGGGAAAGTGATGATAAATAGTTTGATAGAACAATTTGAAAAACGCCATAAAAAAAATTCAGATATTCGAACAGCTTTTGGCATTTTTGCGGGGGTAATTGGTTTATTATCTAATCTACTGCTTTTTGTTGGTAAATTTTTAATTGGTCTTATTTCCGGAAGTGTTTCGATTATGGCAGATGCGATGAATAATTTATCGGATACGGTATCTTCTGTATTAACTTTAGTTGGTTTTTATATTTCTGGTAAGCCGGCAGATAAAGAGCATCCATATGGACATGAACGGTTTGAATACATTAGTGGTATGTTGGTCTCATTATTGATTACGTTTGTTGGGTTTCAGTTTTTTATGACGTCGATTGATCGTGTTAAAGATCCGCAAAGTATCAAAGTTACGCCAATAATTTTGTTTGTGTTGCTATTATCTATTTTAATAAAAGTTTGGCAAGGTGTTTTTTATCAACGTGTAGCTAAGAAGATTGATTCTAATACCTTGATTGCCACAGCAAAAGATAGCTTAAATGATGTTTATACTACAATTGCAGTTTTAGTCTCAGCGACGATGGAAGGTCTTACTGGGCTTAAAATAGATGGGTTTGTTGGGTTACTGATAGCTTGTTATATTATTTTTAGCGGACTCAAATTAATTCGGGAATTCGTGAATGAATTAATGGGACTTCGGCCGGACCAAGAAGCTATCGATGAAATGAAAAAATATTTATCTTCTGTACCTGATATTGTGGGGTATCATGACTTGCTAATTCATCAGTATGGGCCAAATAAAACATTTGCTTCAGTTCATATTGAGATAGATGATCGTTGGGATTTAATTCAGGCACATGAAACAATTGATGCAGTTGAAAAAGAATTCAAAGATCAATTAGGTGTCGATTTAGTTTGTCACATTGATCCAGTAAATTTATACGATCAAAAACAGCAATTCATTCATCAAGAATTGAAGAAGGTCATTAAATCCATTGATAATGAGCTGAAAGCTCATGACATTCGTTTAGTTGACCATGGAGGAAAGCCTCGTATCTTATTTGATTTAGTTGTACCTAATCATTTTAAAGTAACCGATCAGGAATTGAAAATTAGGATTCAGGATCAAGTATATAGAAATATTGGCGATTATACCGTAGAAGTAACTTTTGATCACAACTATTTGCTCTAAATATAAATAAAATAATATGAAAAAAAGAACTTAGTGTAAGTTTTTCTCAAAAAATGTATAAAAATATTTGTTTTTATAAAAAAAATGAAAAAACGAAATCCTATAACATGTTAATATAAGATATAGTGTTAGGAGGAATTGGGAAAATGGGTTTACACATGTTATTTATTCTATATTTTTTAGTTATTGTGATCGTTGTTTTGGCATTGGTTATTGTCAGAGATAAACAGTTTTTACAAAATATGTGGAGTAAAAAAGAAGTACAGCAAGAAGAAATCACTGATTTAAAATTAGAACGGGTTCGTTTGAAACATATAATAAAGATGCAAGACGAAACAATTTCGCATATGCTGACCACGAATGTTCAGCAATTCAAACAACTGGAGCAACCAAAGAACCAGGCGCAACATGAACTAGTTGGTAATGAATGGCACTTGGATGATTATGAAAGTTTAAATCGCGAATATTTTCAATAGAAAAAAAGACCAATAAATAGAAGGATGTTCTCCCAAAATAACAAAGGAGCGACTTTTATTAGGTCTTTTTTTTTTCTTAATCAATTTCAAAACAACCTTTTTTTACTTTACTATTTATTTTATGAAGAAATAGCCGTTGATGTTATTAAAAAGCGAAATATTTTTTTTGATTAACGAACCTTGATAAAATGAAGATAATGAATAAGTTAGAAAAATTAATAAACAGCTAAGAACGAATAAATATTTTAATAATTTATGCAGAAAAATGTTTGACATTCAACATCTAAAGGCGTAGCATATGTGATTGTTTGCGGAAAAAAAGAGAGTGGCCGACTATATATTTTATATGTAACTGAAAATAAAAAGGTCTTATTATCAGATTGAAGGAGTGAAGAAAGAGTGGATTATTTAAAACGATTATTTATTGGAAAACCGCTAAAATCGACTGAAAATGATGAACATAAATTAAGTCGATTTGCAGCGCTTGCGTTACTGTCTTCAGATGCGTTATCATCTATTGCTTATGGCACAGAGCAGATCGTTGTTGTGTTGGTCACTTTATCTGCTGCTGCTATTTGGTATTCATTGCCGATTGCTGCTTTTGTTATTATTTTACTTATTTCATTGACGTTATCTTATCGGCAAATCATTCATGCATATCCTCATGGCGGCGGGGCTTACGTTGTTAGCAGTGAAAATTTAGGGAAAAATGCTGGACTAATCGCTGGTGGTTCGTTACTTGTTGACTACATGTTAACAGTGGCGGTCTCAGTGTCTGCTGGTGCGGAAGCAATTATTTCTGCTGTACCGTCTTTATACGAGCATCAAGTGGCAATTTCTATCGGTATTGTCTTGTTGATTATGTTGATGAACCTGCGTGGTTTGAGAGAATCCGCTAATTTTTTGATGTTTCCTGTGTATTGTTTTATTGCAGTGATTACATTATTGATTGTAACAGGTTTGTTTAAAATTATGACCGGTGCAGCACCTTTACATGCTACGGCTATTCCAGGAACTGTTGTGCCGGGAATTACGATTGCATTGATTTTACGGGCATTTTCATCAGGTTCTTCTTCGTTAACAGGAGTTGAAGCGATTAGTAATGCCGTTCCATTTTTCAAAAAACCTAGAGCAAAAAATGCTGCTGGGACACTGGCATTGATGGCGACTATTTTAGGGTTCTTTTTTGTAGGAATTACGTTTATCAACTACTGGTATGGTATTGTTCCACAAGAAGAAGTAACTGTTCTAGCTCAAATTGGTAAAGCAGTCTTTGGACAAAATATTCTCTATTATATTTTACAGTTTGCTACGGCTTTGATTTTGGCTGTAGCGGCGAATACTGGTTTTTCAGCTTTTCCAGTTTTAGCCTATAATTTGGCGAAAGATAAGTTTATGCCTCATATGTATATGGATCGTGGCGATCGCTTAGGCTATTCTAATGGCATATTGACCTTAGCAGCCGGATCAGTCGTATTGCTGTTAATCTTTCAAGGTTCAACAGCACGTTTAATTCCACTTTATTCAATTGGTGTATTTATTCCATTTGCTTTGTCTCAGACAGGGATGGTCATCAAGTGGCGTAAAGAAACGAAAAAATGGTTATCAAAATCGGTCGCTAATATTGTTGGTGCCTGCATTTCTTACGCGATTATCGTTATTTTGTTTATCTATCGTTTAGGTGACATCTGGCCATTTTTCATTATTATGCCTGTGTTGTTATTTGTTTTTTATAGTATTCATACTCATTATAAAAATGTTGCTGAACAATTACGGATTGAAGAAGCTGTGATGCAGCAAGACTTTGCTGGTAATACAGTTATTGTTTTAGTGGGAAATGCTACTCAAGCAAACGTAGGAGCAGTGAATTATGCTCGTTCAATCGGGGATTATGTGATTGCAATGCATGTATCAATGGATGAAGATGTTAAAAAGGAAAAAGAAATCGAAGCGGCGTTTAAAAAACATTTTCCAGATGTACGTTTTTCTGTTATCCATTCTTCATATCGCTCAATTACAAATCCAATTTTACGTTATGTAGATCTTATGAGTAAAAATTCAGCAAAACGCAATTATACAACTACAGTGCTAATTCCACAGTTTGTGCCGAATAAACGTTGGCAAAATATTTTGCATAATCAGACAAGTTTACGCTTGCGTTTACGTTTATCTTGGCGGGAAAATATTGTCGTTGCCACTTACAGTTATCACTTAAAGAAATAGACAAAAATATGCAGCTGGAACTTAGGAAATTTTCCTTTGTTCTAGCTGCATTTCTATTTAAATTAAGAATGTTTACTCGCTGGATCTAACCGACGTTCAATCATGCCCAGAACCCAGTCAGTAATAATCGCCATTAGAGCGGTTGGTAAAGCACCGACAAGGATAATCGCAGTTCCATTGGTGGCATTAGTTCCACGGATAATAATATCTCCTAAACCACCAGCACCAACGAAAGCTCCAATCGCTGTTATCCCGATAGCAACAACTAAGGCATTACGAATCCCAGCCATAATAACTGATACAGAAAGTGGTAATTCCACCATATAAAGACGTTGCCATTTCGTCATCCCCATACCTTTTCCAACATCCAAGATATTTCTATCCACTTGAATCATGCCAGTATACGTATTTTTGATAATCGGTAAAAGGGAATACAAAAACACCGTTACAATAACTGTATTAACACCTAAACCAAGTCCTAGCATTAAAATAGATAACATTGCAAGCGAAGGAACAGTTTGAATTAAGTTAGCTATGCTGATAATCCAGCCAGCCATTTTTCTTCTACGAGCGATAAAAACCCCGATTGGAATTCCGACGATAGAGGCAAATAATACACCATAAATTGAAATTAAAAAATGCTGTACAAACTGACTTAAAACATAGCTGCCGTTTTGGTCAAAGTAATAGAAAAATTGTTGCAGTAAATTCATGTCCTGTAAATTCTGCATTATTTCCCACCTCCTTCAGATTCGAAGTAATGGTGTTCTTTTAAGAAATTCTCAGCAACGGTTTCAGGTTCCATTAAATCGTTGTCTGCTTGATAATTTAATTTTTGCATGGTCTCAGTAGAAATCGTTCCAGATAATTTTCCAATGATTTCATTTAGTTCAGGATGTTCTTTTAGCACCGCATCTGTTGCAACTGCTGATGCATCATATGGAGGGAAGTAGTGCAAGTCATCTTCTAAAATAACTAAATCATAACTTCTGATTCGTCCATCAGTCGAATAGCCCAGAACAACGTCCATTTTATTAGCTGCAACTGCATCGTAAACTAATCCAATCTGCATTGGGAAAACGCGTTTAAAGTCAAAGCCGTAAGCCTCTGTAAAACCTTTGTAGCCATCACCTTTACGATCAATCCACGAAGTATCTACACCAGCAGTCAATTGATCGGCGACGCTTTTCATATCGCTAATTGTTTTTAAATTATATTTTTCTGCTGTTTCTTTGGTCACCATAAACGCATAGGTATTGGCGAAACCATAAGATTTAAACCATTTTTGCTGAAACCGTTCTTCAAATTCTGTTTTGACTTTATCAAAAGCTTTTTCAGGCTCTTTAATTGGTTCTAAGTTTAATGTTGTTGTTAAATCTGTACCAGTATAACGAGCTGCTGAAATTTGCGCATCACCATTAATCATCGCTTGGTGGTTGATTGTGGTTGTCGCTAAATTATTGATAATTGTTGTTTTTTCATCGGTATAGTGTTCAATCATTCCAGCAACCAAACTCGCCAAAATTTGCGCTTCTGATGTAATTCCACCAGTTATAGCAATGGTAGAATCATCAGCATTGGAAGATAAACCAGGTAAAGAACAACCGGATAATAATAGTATACTGCTAAACGTTACAAGTAATAACTTAAGTTTCTTTTTCATTAGTCTGCCTCCCTTAATGCTTTAGGAGTTAATTTTTTCTCTAACAAACCAAGTGATAAATCGGCTGCCAAAGCTAAAATAGTTACCGGAATGGTTCCAGCGAAAATCAAATCAGGTTGATAATTATTCAATCCACTAAAGATAAAATCACCTAAACCACCAGCGCCAATATAAGAAGCTAAGGTTGCCCAAGCGATAACATAAACGGCAGCTAATCGAATCCCCGCCATAATTGTCGGCATGGCGATTGGTAATTCAACTAAGAAAATAGACTGAACATTGGTCATTCCCATTCCTTTGGCCGCATCTTTATAGTCAGCTCCGACTTCTTTAATTCCAATATAAGTGTTTCGTAAAATCGGCAGCAAAGAATAAATAAACAAGGCAATAATTGCCGGAATCTTTCCTACTCCGAAGATAGGAATCATCAATGCTAGTAAAGCTAATGAAGGAACCGTTTGTAAGGCACTTGTTAAACCAATAACAACTGCTGCTGTTTTTTTCGTCCGAGTTAATAAAATTCCTATAGGTACGGCTAATAAAACTCCGAGCAGTAATGCTACGCCAGAAATAAAAATATGTTCACCAATTTTTGTAACAAGCTCATTTCCTTTTTCTTGAAGAAACTGATTCATTTTCTTACACCTCCGCTTGAGGTTGTTTGACATCAGTTGATTCTGTTTCACTAGGTGTGTCGGTTGTTTCTTCTTCGTCACCCCAGATAACATCGTAAACGATATCTACTAAGGATGCTCGAGTTAAGATACCGACAACTTTTTGATTGTCATCTACAACAGGGACATATTTTAAGCCTCGTTTTAGAATACGTTGCAGGGTATCGCGCAATAAAGAAGATTTTTTTACAAAGAAAACTTTTGGGTTCATGATATCACTAACACTCGTTGCTTTAGTTTTGCGGCGGTCAAGTGTCTCAACATCAATAAAGCCTTTCAATACTCCAGCCCCATCTACAACTAACAGTGTATCAACCCGTTTTTCTCTCATCAGCTTAATTGCTTCAGATAATGATTTTTCCGGTGTGATGGTAATCGCATTATTTAGCATAACTTCGCCAACCGTGGTGATGTCTGGTTTAGCTTGAATCAAACGATCTTCACCAATCAGCTCTTCAACAAATTCATTCACTGGATGACGTAAAATATTATCTGGTGTATCAAATTGGATGACTTTTCCTTCACTCATAATGGCAATTCGATTAGCTAATTTTAGTGCTTCATCCATATCATGAGTAACGAAGACAATAGTTTTTCCTAAACGTTCTTGCAAATCTTTCACTAAATCTTGCAGCGAATCTCTAGTAATAGGATCTAAAGCTCCAAAAGGCTCGTCCATTAAAATAATATCTTGATTTGCTGCTAAAGCCCGAACAACTCCGATTCTTTGTTGTTGACCACCTGAAAGCTCATTTGGATAACGATCCAGCATTTCTCTAGGTAGTTCAACTAAATCAATCATTTTTTCTGCAATCTTGTTTCGCTCTTCTAAATCAACTTTGAGTAATTTTGGTACTAGAACAATATTTTCTCTGATGGTCATGTGTGGCATTAAACCAATATTTTGGATAACATAACCAATCTGTCTACGTAATTCAACAGGATTAATTGTTTGAATATCTTCACCGTTAATTAAAATTTTTCCTTTTGACGGATCTGTCATTCGGTTAATCATTCGCATTGAAGTTGTTTTACCACTACCGCTAGTTCCGATAAAACAAATGAATTCACCTTTGTCAAAAGACAGATTGATATCATCAACAGCGATTTTACCACCTTTATAAATTTTTGAAACGTGTTGAAATTCG
Organism: Enterococcus sp. 5H; assembly: GCF_028128615.1. Lineage (GTDB taxonomy): Bacteria > Bacillota > Bacilli > Lactobacillales > Enterococcaceae > Enterococcus_L. The sequence continues at coordinate 117,796 of NZ_AMDP01000022.1, forward strand.
ATCAACTTTCTCACCCCAAATTCTTTTTATGTTGAATACTTCTTTGAATCAGTTTTCAAAAATAGTGCCATTTTTACAACTGATTCTTATCAACTTTACCAAGTTCATTAAATGTTTCTCAATAACATATCTATTACTAGTATGCTACAAAATCCTGATTTGGACAAATGAGAGGTTTTTTTTTAGGATTATTTTGTTAGAAATAAGTGATAGAGACTTGAGAATTTCTGGGTGAAATAAGGGAGATAAATACAACTATTTGTGGATTTGAATCAAAAAATGAATGTATGGATTTTTTGCGTAGTTTAAAGATGAAAAGGGAAATAATTTTTGAACAGATCCAATTGTTTGAGGGGGAATGCTTATTAGAATAGGAAAAAATTAACATTTATGCAAAAATATTTTTGTCTTATTGACTATGATATTGTTTTTCTTTAAAATGAAGGGTAGATAGAAACGAATATAATAAAAAGGCACTTCATTAAATCAGTTGGCGCTGATCTATGAAGCCCTGAGAAGGTCAGATAACGCTGACCAATCAAGTTGCCCTGTCAATGCGTAACATCAACATAATTCATTTTACTCAATTTTGAGAGAAATATCTAGAGTTTATTTTTTTAGATTTTCGGATGGAGCTTGTGATGTCTATTTATTGAACTTGCAATGGTGTTGGTAGAGTTTACCAACACCATTTTTATTTTGTTTCTATCTTAGAATTGCAAGAAGTTGTGTTGGAGAGTGGTCTTGGCTGAAGCCGACAGCCAACAACTATTCGAAAATACGCTTTTTGACATTTCAGAAGGATCAAAGACGAACTAGCATTGATTGAATCGTTAAGGTGGTAATGTTCTGGTTGTGCTAAAGTAGTCTTTGATACTTTTAATAGACAATGAAGTGAATAATAGTTTTTTAATAGAGAAGACATGAATAAAAATTTGGGATTTTTTGCAGATAACAAATAAATAGAGCAGTAACGTCAAAATTATTTAGCTCAGTTGCTGATTGCGGTGTGCTTTCGTCATAGCCAGATAGCGTAAAAAATGTTAGAATAGCCAAGACAAATCTAGTAGAGAGAGTGACAATTATGCTTAGTACAGAAGATTTTGATTTTGACTTACCGGAAGAACTGATTGCTCAAACCCCGTTAAAGGACCGGGCAAGTTCACGGCTTTTAGTTTTAGATCGTGAAACGAAGGAAATCCAAGATAAACATTTTCATGAGATCATCGATGAACTGCATTCTGGAGATGCACTAGTTATGAATGATACGCGAGTTTTACCTGCCCGCTTGTATGGAGAAAAGCCAGATACAGGAGGACATTTAGAAGTTCTTTTATTAACAAATACTGAAGGCGATACGTGGGAAACTTTGATCAAGCCCGCTAAAAGAGCCAAAGTCGGAACGAAAATTAGTTTTGGCGATGGGCGATTAACAGCGACCGTTATTGAAGAATTGGAGCATGGCGGACGAATTGTAACCTTTGAATATGAAGGTATTTTCTTAGAGATTTTGGAAACGCTGGGAGAAATGCCGCTACCGCCTTATATTAAGGAGCGTTTGCAAGATCCTGATCGTTACCAAACAGTTTATGCCAAAGAGAATGGTTCTGCAGCAGCTCCTACGGCCGGATTACATTTTACGCAAGAATTACTTGAGAAAATCCAAGCAAAGGGTGTAAAGCTTGTTTATTTGACGTTACATGTAGGGTTAGGAACATTTCGCCCTGTAAGTGTGGAAAATATTGCTGAACATGAAATGCACAGTGAGTTTTACCGCTTAACGGAATCTGCAGCACAACAACTAAATGAAACGCGAGCAGCTGGCGGTCGGATTATAGCTGTTGGAACAACTTCAATTCGTACATTAGAAACAATCGGTACAAAATTTGATGGTCAGATTAAAGCGGACAGTGGCTGGACAGATATTTTTATTACTCCAGGATATGAATTTAAAGTCGTACAAGCTTTTTCTACCAATTTTCATTTGCCTAAATCAACATTAGTAATGTTGGTTAGTGCATTTGCGGGTAGAGATTTGACTTTGGCAGCTTATCAGCATGCCATTGATGAACGTTATCGCTTCTTTAGTTTTGGCGATGCTATGTTTGTCAAATAAGGGGCGAATTATTTGGATAACAAAAGTGAGTGGGACAAAACTAAAAATCAGTTTTTGTTTCACTCACTAGATCCGAATAAACGGCGAGAAAAAAGCAGCTACTCCACTTCGTTCCGATCACAACAATTTCTAAGAGCTAAAGCTCTAAGAATTGAAGGCTTCTGAAATAAGCTGAAATTCACAAAAATTTGAAGAGTAATTTTCGTGAATGCCTTCTTATTTTTCGGAGCTAAACGCTTTTGTCTCAGCCTCTTTTTGATTAACATGTTTTACGTTTCGAGGTAGTACCAGTTATAAACCGCTTAAAAGTAATGTTTGAGATAATTCTCTTTTACGAACTGCTCTTGGTAAAAAGCATCGAATTTCATCTTCGTTAAAACCAATCTGTAATCTTTTTTCATCAATCATGATTGGACGACGTAGTAAACCAGGATTGTCTTTTACCAATTCTAGTAATTCATGTAGTGGTAGTTCATTAATATCTTTATCTAATTTTTGGAAAACTTTAGAACGAATAGAAATAATATCTTCAGTTCCTTCTTCAGTAAGAATTAATATATTTTTTAGTTCATCTAAGGTAATGGGAGTTGTGCCAAAATTCTTTTCTTCAAATGGAATATCATGGGCAATCAGCCATCTTCTCGCTTTTCTGCATGATGTACAGCTATTAGTAGTATATAATTTTAACATAATTTCATATCCTTTCAAAAAATATTGGTACATACCTCTTAAAAACTATAATATACTAAAAGTAAGGAATTCACAAACTAAATGCATACAAAATAGCTGTTTTTTAAGATTAATTGACAGAAATAACACTAAATTCATAAATTTTAGTTATTTTTGGCAGCGCTATCAAAGTGATTGCTAGTTTATTTTCTACAGGGCTTGTTATGTAAAAATATTAATACTTAAAGTTGGGTTATTTTTGTTAAAAAGCTGATTTTGCTAGTTTTTTTGACACAAAGATCTATTGAATGGAAGCTCCAATTTTTTTATATGTGAAGGGAAAATTAAATTTATACAGTTTTTTGTAAACAAATTCACTCAAATTAAAAATAACGTAGTTTTTTTTGTGTTTTTTTATTATTATTGAAGTATAGAGATAAACTAAGGAGAGAAAATCATGAGCGATGATTTAACGTACAGCTATGCAACAACTATTTCAGAAAGAACCCAGTGTTGGGAAAATCAGGAGACAAATGAGGATGAACAGCTTTACTTTAAACAGTGGCAAGCACGTAAAAGTTTGTTGAAACCTGATGATTATACAAAAATATTTCAGTATTCTCAATGGGATGAATCTCTTTTTAGCAGAGGATTATTGCCTTTTACAGAAGAACGAGCTGAGCAGTTATTGCCGATCATTGAAGAAAGTGAATGGTTTCAGTTGCATAAACACTTATTTATTTCTGAGATACCGATACAAAAACTAGAATTAGCTGCAGCGTTACGTTTTCATTTGAACTATTATGAAGAGTATCTTCGAAAGTTAACGCAGCAGTTTCCTAGTATTCAGTTGACGGAACAAGTGATTTGTCAGCTGACTACTCAACTTTCAGATGAACTTCTTTTCATTGCGCAAAAAACTTTGGTTGGGGATGTTCATCAAATGATTGAAGAATATCATTTGCAAGCTGAGACAAAGGAGCAAGAGTTTAACAATTACATTAAGGAATTTCTTGGAGATAAACAGCGTACATATCTTTTTTTCGGAGAATATCCAGCGCTTGCCAGAGTGCTTGCTACCAGACTAATGTTTGCCTGTGAAATGATTGAAGCATTTATTTACTCGTTGAATCAGTCTTCAAATCAGTTAGCTCATGAATTTGGGCTTATTACACCATTGATTCTTGATCAAGTAAAACTAGGTCAAGGGGACAGTCACAACCATGGGAAAACAGTTATTCAATTTCAGATACAAGAAACGAAATTGATTTTCAAATTCAAAAACCTGGATATAGGAGAGCGTTTTAATAAGCTTTTAGGCTATGTTGAGAAGCTAGCTCCAAAGCTATCGTTTTATAAGATAAAACGAATTACTTTTCCAGACTTTACGATTGAAGAAAAAGTCCCATACAAAGAATGTACAACAATAGCTGAAATTACTAATTTTTATGAAAATTACGGACAATTATTGGCGATTGTTTACTGGTTGGGTGCAACAGACCTTCATATGGAAAATTTAATCGCAAGTGGTTCGTATCCTGTATTAATTGATGTAGAAACCTTGATTAGACCTAATATGTTTAAACAATCTCAAAAGTTATCCAGACAAGTAAGAATAGAGAAAGAATCTGTCATTGTCTCTGGATTATTACCGCAAAAAGAACAATGGAAGCGTGATTTAGATGGAGATGCACTATCGGGTGCGAAACAAAAGTTACCTAAAAAGGTTAGAAAGTTGAAAAATGAAAAATCTAGTGATATCGCTTTTCAATTAGAAGAAGGTTACATGGAAGGGGCGCAGAACATCCCTTATTTTGCTGGAGAGGCCGTTGATTACCGTCTGTACAGTTCTGTAATAGAACAAGCCTTTAAAGATATGAATCAGCTTTTATTAAAGAACAAGCAACAATTTATCAAAAAATTTGAAGAGTTATTCGCAAACACAACTATTCGTTTGATTTACAGAGATACGCAAGATTACGGAAATTTATTAAATTTCACCTTACATACAGATTCCATGTCAAACTATATTGAACGTGAAAAAATCATTGAAAATTTGTGGGCTAGTAGAAATATCCCTGAAGTGCTGATTCCTTTTGAAATAGAAGCAATGTTAGATCACGATGTACCCTTATTTACAGCGAATACTTCTTTAACTCAGGTTTATACTAACGGTCACGAAATATTGAACTTACTGGAACGAACACCATTACAAGAAACTGTTAAACATATGGAGAAAATCACACAAACAACAAGTAACTTTTCCTATCTGTTACTAAAAGAAAGTTTAGGTACATTAGAATACTCTTTACAGGAAATAGAGGTGCCGGCAAAAAATGAGTTGCTTGAATCTACTTTATTACAAAAAGCTGCAGATATCGGGGATCAAGTAATTGGTCAATTAGCTGTAGATACTGATTTAAATGTGCTCAACTGGATGTCAGTTTTTCCGCAGCCTAATGGAAAAATTGTAATTAATTATCCTGGTACGGACCTTTATGGAGGAAGTGCGGGACTGTATTTATTTTTCATTTACTTAAATTACTTTGTTCCAAAGAAAAGCTATCAGGAAATCATTCATTTACTAGAAAAAGAGCTATTTTTAGCTGAAATAAATACCGAAGAAGATCAGTATGAAAGTGCCTTTTTTGGTGAAGGTATGCGAATAACAACAGCTTATTTTGTTACTAGATTGCTTGGGGACGATAAACATTTTCATTATCTAGTAACGAATTTAAAAGAATTAAAAAATAAAGTGAGCTTAAATAAGATGCACATAAATGAGTGGTTGTACGGTAAAGCTAGTTTATTAGCTATTTTAGCTGAAGTTTATGAACGCTTTGAAAACAAAGATGCTTATGATCTACTTTTATACTACACCCAAGAGATTGATTTACAGAAGATGGATGATAATAGTTTTGCTCATGGTTATGCAGGTGTCCTCAACGGTTTAGTACGAGCTAACAACATTCTTGAGGATGAAATAATTAGTGAGAAGATTTTATGGTATAAAGATCAGTTTGAGCGATTGCTTGAAGAGGAAGGGTTTCTAAACGATTCTTGGTGTCGCGGGCTTATTGGGATTGAAGAAACAGCGGCTCAACTGTCAGATCCTTTATTAAATAGAATAATCCAAAAAAATAAAACAGAAACAACTATAGATGATTGTCTGTGTCATGGGAACTATGGAATAGCAGATAATTCCTTGAATAATATCAATGTATTAATAAAAAATACTATTAATTTAAAAAGTGATTCGGCAAATATTTCGGTAAGCCTGTTTTGTGGATTATCTGGTGTTGGTTATCAGATTCTTCGTGCTTATAATTCTACTATGGTACCATCCGTTTTATTTATAAAGTGAAACTTCTTGAAAAAAGAACTTTACTTATTCGGGATAACGCTTTATAATTTAATTATTAACAAAAGGGGGATAAATAATATTATGAGAAAATTATCTATTGAAAAAATGGAAACTAAGACGGATTCGAAAAAGGTAGACAAATTTATTGGTGCATCATTTGAAAGAAATGAAGAAACAGAAGAAATGTTTAACAGACTTGAAGAAGTAGCACCTAACTCACTTGGTGGTTGGACTAAACTAATTTGTTTCTAAATAAGCAAATTTATCAAATTATCGTTAAATAAAAATAGCTAGGAAATAACCTGTTGAGTTATTTTCTAGCTATTTTTTTATTTTATTCTTCTCAGTATTAATATGCCAATTGCTTCAACACCCGAAATAACTAACACAAAGAAATTTAGTATCCAGTTGAAAGATAATTCATTCTTTGAAATAATGTCAAAAATCACGGCATTATTATTCAAAACGGACATTAAAACTACTGTGATAATAAAAGAGATAAAACTTGCTGTCGAAATAATTTTCTTTCCACGTTCATCTTTACCTTCTTTACTAAAGTAAAAATAAATTGAGTAAACAATGAAAATGACTGATAGTACAGCGATTAGTATGCTAGACCAATGATTTGTAGGCAAGTTATCAAAAAAAGATTTGAGTGATTCGGTCATAATTTATCCTTTCCTTCCGTTAATCGGTTTCTTCGTTTGTTTGCTCGTCTTCGGTTAATTTTTTGAACGTAAAGATTTGTTCAATTGGCACCTCGAAAACGTCTGCTATGTCGTGAGCCAGTAAAAGGGAAGGATTGTACCTATTTCTTTCTAACTGAATGATTGTTTGTCTAGATACTCCTACCTTATCAGCAAGTTCCTGTTGGGTCATGCGTTTCATGGCTCTGTAGACGTGAATGGAACTCTCGAAAGATGAGTTCTTCTTTTTTGGCAATGCAAATCCCTCCAATAGTGTAAGTTATGTATCAAATAAAAAGCGCATAGTCACTATACCATATCTTACTTTCACTTACAAATATCTTGCAAACAAAAAAGCCAAGCTTCTCGATTAGCTTGGCCTTTGATTACGGAAGGAATCAGTGTATTGAGTTTTGTTTTTTTTACTTTTAGACGTACATGTAAAGTAATTAGTTGAATTTCTTGTTCATAAACCAAATCTTGTCTTCATTACATTTTCTACGTTTCAATTTCTAATTTTTTTTTAATCAAACTATCTTTGTATGTGTGTTTGTTGTTATTGGACTATTTTCTTCCAAAATTTTACACATATTCACTATTTAAAAAGATGTTTTTCTGATTATTTACTCTACACATACTTTGGTGAAAGGTGAATCGTGTTCTGCTAACAATTTTGTGTTTACTTATCTCATGCTTCGAGAAATTCTTCAATACAACTGATATTTCCTCCTTCCTTCTACAATTATAGTAACATAGATAGTAAACGTTTTCAACTTTAAAGACTTAAAATGTAGATGTTTTTTTAGTAAGAGAGTGGGAAGAAAAAAGTTAGAAAAAAATATGAAAAATTAGCCATTTTTATTGAAGTTTGAAAATTAAACATGTTATAGTGAATATGGATGCTTTATTAATAGAAGAAAAAAATTTGAAGTGGGGGAATAGGATGGAAGCATACAAACAACCTATCGAAACAATTATTAAGGACAAGAATACCAATAGAGAAACTGGATTATCTGAACAAGAAGTCAAAAAGCGATTAGCAGAATATGGTGCTAATAAATTTCAAGAAGCTAAAAAAGATTCGATTTTAAAAAAATTTCTTCACAGTTTATCAGATTTTACAACAATTATTTTACTGGTTGCAGCGGCTATTTCATTTTATACAGCGATTGCCACAGAACATGGTGATTACTTTGAAGGGATTTTAATTATTGCTATTGTAATTATTAATGCTGTACTTGCGATCGTTCAAGAGGGAAATGCTGAAAAGTCATTAGCTGCACTGCAAGATATGAATAAACAAAGCAGTTCGGTTTTACGTGGCGGTAAAGTAGAAACTATTGATGCAGAAGATGTCGTTGTTGGCGATATACTGGTGTTAGAATCGGGATCAATGATTACAGCAGATGCTCGTTTAATTCAAACATCTCAACTTAGAGTGGAAGAATCAGCCCTAACAGGAGAAAGCGAACCTGTTGAAAAAGATTCAGAGTACATAGGGAAGCAAGATGCACCTCTTGGCGATCAGATTAATATGGTCTTTAAAGGGTGTACTGTAGCTAATGGACGCGGTAGAGCAATTGTTACTGCAACGGGAATGCAGACTGAGATGGGTAAAATTGCTGGATTACTAAATGATGATGTGACACAGCAAACACCTCTGCAAAAACGTTTAAATCAATTAGGGAAGCGAATTAGTCTGATTGCTTTAGCAGCAGCTGCGATTGTATTTATCATTGGTGAGTTGCAAGGAGAGCCCTTATTAGAAATGTTTATGACTGCCGTATCCTTAGCGGTTGCAGCAGTTCCAGAAACGTTAATGGTTATTGTTACATTAACTTTGGCTTATGGCGTACAGAAAATGGCGAAAAAACATGCCATTATTCGCCGCTTGCCAGCTGTTGAAACGTTGGGAACAGCTAATGTTATTTGTTCTGATAAAACCGGAACATTAACACAAAATAAAATGCGGGTCCGCCGTGTTTGGTCACGTAGTGATGAAGTAACAGATACAGAAGATGCGATGACCGATGAAGCAATGGAAGTTTTAAAAATGGCTTCTCTTTGTACAGATGTTATCGTTGATAAAGACGGTGATGATTTAGTTATTAAAGGAAATCCTACAGAAGCAGCGATAGTACGAGCGGTGGAAGAAAACTATCATACTAAAGCCGAATTAGAAGAAAAATATCCAAGAATTGGTGAAATTCCTTTTGATTCAGAACGTAAAATGATGACAACAGTTCATAAAATGGGGAAAAAATATATCTCTGTAACTAAAGGTGCTTTTGATGTGTTGTTAACACGTTTCCGTTTTGGAGATTTAGATCAGGCTGCTGTTGTAAATGATCGTTTTGGTAAACGTGCGCTGCGCGTTATTGCAGTAGGTTACGCTATTTATGATGAAGAACCAAAGGAAATTACCTCAGAAGCTTTGGAAAAAAATCTACGTCTATTAGGTTTGATTGGTATGATTGATCCGCCTAGACCAGAAAGTAAGGGCGCGATTGCTAGAGCGAAAAAGGCTGGCATCAAAACTGTTATGATTACAGGAGATCATGTAGTCACTGCAGGAGCGATTGCGAAAGAACTAGGGATTTTACAAGACAAAAGTGAAGCTTTGACAGGCTCTGAACTACAAAAAATGACGGATGAAGAATTAGATGCACGAGTGAAATCATTATCTGTTTATGCACGAGTTACTCCTGAAGATAAGATTAGGATTGTTAAATCTTGGCAACGGACAGGTGCTGTTGTTGCGATGACCGGAGATGGTGTTAATGATGCGCCGGCGCTTAAAGCTAGTGACGTTGGTTGTGCGATGGGAATTACCGGAACCGATGTTGCTCAAGGCGCAGCTGATATGATCTTAACAGATGATAATTTTGCGACGATCGTAGATGCCGTAGCTCAAGGTCGGGCAGTGTATCGCAATATTCGTAAAGCTGTAAACTTCTTATTAAGTTGTAATATCTCTGAGATTTTTATTGTCTTGATTGCTATGCTAATGGGCTGGGGTGCACCTTTTACTGCTGTACAATTATTATTTGTAAACGTGGTCGCGGATGGCTTACCTGGATTTGCTTTAGGGAAAGAACCTGCTGAAAACGGGATTATGGATGAACCGCCAATTCCAAGAAACGAAGGAATTTTTGCGCGCGGTTTATGGCAAAAAATCGGGATTAACGCTTTTGTATTTACAGTAATTACCTTATTTGGTTTTTACTTAGGAGCTAATGTTGATTCTGTTTCATATTTTTTTAATGCTAGCCAAGAAATTGGTCAAACCGTAGCATTCTTGATTTTAGCGTATTCTTCAATTTTACATGTGTTTAATGTAAGAAGTACGCAATCTATTTTTAGAGTGAAGTTATCATCAAATAAATCTCTTTTTGAAATGGCTGTGCTAGCAGTGATTATTACTACTGTTATTGCGTTGTTGCCATTTACTCAAGAGTTGTTTGGTTTAGTACCTATTGGGATGAATCACTGGTTATTAGTAATTGGATTATCAATTGTTCCGATTTTTGTTAATGAAATGATTAAATTCCATTATTCAACAGAAGATGAAGAAGAATAAATAGAATTTGCTTAATACTTGATTCCTTATTTGGGAATCAGTATTAAGCTTTTTTTATAGATGAAAAGCTATTTTGAAAATACTATTGAAATTATTTCCATAAAAGACTTGCTAAAATGTTGAAGGAGTATTATAGTTGTTATCGAAATCAGTTGTTTTGATTTTTTTGATTTGGATTATTTAAATTAATTATTAATAGTAACCATTGTTTTTGCTTGGTTGTCCAAGTGAAAATCTTAGGGGAGTAGCAGCATAGCTTAGCTATGTTTTTAGATCAACAGCAAGTGTGATAACACTGGTCTAAGAATGAAATTGCGAGACCTAAGTGTAAGGGCCAAGTGTCGTTTCACTTAGGTCTCTTGTTTTACTTTTTTGTATTAGCCAGTTTTTTTATTAGGAGGAGAATTTTTGTGACAGAGAAGTCGAAAGTTTCGCATCATCAGAAATTGACTGCTGCCGGATTGTTGGTAGCGATGGGGGTCGTTTATGGCGATATCGGAACAAGTCCGCTTTATGTGATGAAAGCGATCGTTGGTGACAATGGCGGTCTGAAAAATGTTTCTGAGGACTTTATTATTGGAGCCGTGTCATTAATATTTTGGACATTGACAATTTTAACGACAATTAAATATGTGGTCATTGCTTTAAACGCAGATAATCATGGAGAAGGCGGTATTTTTTCACTTTATACACTTGTACGTAAAAAGAGTAAGTACTTGATTATTCCAGCGATGATCGGAGGTGCAGCATTGTTAGCAGATGGTGTGTTGACACCAGCTGTTACGGTAACGACTGCCATCGAAGGGCTGCGTGGAATTCCGATTTTCTTTGATCGCTTTGGGAATGACCAAAATATCATTGTGATTATTACATTGGCTATTATTCTGATTCTATTTTCGATTCAACGATTTGGGACGGATGCTGTAGGAAAAGCTTTTGGTCCAATTATGTTTGCTTGGTTCACTTTTTTAGGAATTATGGGTCTCATTAATTTTGGACAGGACTGGACGGTACTTCGTGCGTTAAATCCTTATTATGCGGTTCATTTACTATTTAGTCCTGAGAATAAGTTAGGGATATTTGTACTTGGAAATGTCTTTTTAGCAACGACTGGTGCAGAGGCATTGTATTCAGATTTAGGTCATGTTGGAAAACATAATATTCGTGCTAGTTGGCCATATATTAAAGTTTGTTTAGTTCTTAATTATTTAGGACAAGCAGCTTGGGTGTTAAATGCAAAAAATGATCCATCTATTCTAGCGATTGAAAGTTTAAATCCGTTTTTCCAAATGATGCCAAATAGTATTATGTTGGTAGGAGTTGTCTTTGCTACTGTAGCTGCGGTTATTGCTTCTCAAGCATTGATTTCTGGTTCGTTTACGTTAGTTTCGGAAGCGATAAAATTGAAGCTATTACCAAGGTTGAAGATTATTTATCCAGGATCAAATATCGGACAGATGTATATTCCAGCAGTTAACATGATTTTGTGGATTGTTTGTTCATTGATTGTTGTGACATTTAGAACTTCAACGCATATGGAAGCGGCATACGGTCTTTCAATTACAGTGACAATGTTAATGACGACAGTATTATTGATGTTTTACTTGTTGCAAAAAGGTGTACCAAGTTGGATTGTTTACTTAGTTACGTTATTCTTTGGTAGCATTGAATCTATTTTCTTTGTTTCAAGTATTGCGAAGTTCTTCCATGGCGGTTACGTGGCTGTGGGAATTGCATTATTGATTTTGACTGTAATGACTGTTTGGGAGTGGGGCAATATAATCAAAGAAAAAACATCAGATACAGTTCCTCTAGATCAATACGTAGAACAGTTAAGGATGTTAAAAGATGATCCGACTGTTCCAAAATCACAAACAAATGTGGTCTTTATGACTCCTGATAAAATTGGTGATGAAATTGGACGTCAAATCATTTATTCAATTTTAGATAAACAGCCTAAAAGGGCTAATGTATATTGGTTTGTTAATGTTGAAGTAACGGATGAACCTTTTACGAAAGAATATTCAGTAGATATGATGGGAACAGATTTTATTGTTCAAGTTCAGCTATATCTAGGTTTCCATGTTGCGCAAGAAGTGAATATTTATATCCGTCAGATTGTTCATGACTTGATGAAAGAAGGACGTTTACCAAAACAACCGCAAAAATATTCATTAACTCCAGGGCGTGAGGTAGGAGATTTCCAATTTATTATTATCCGTGAGGAATTGTCAAAAGTAACGGAATTAAAAAAATGGGATCGTCAGATTATGCAAATAAAATTGGCACTCAAAAAAAGAACAACTTCACCGGAAAACTGGTTTGGTTTGGAATATAGTGAAGTCAAATACGAGTCAGTTCCATTAATCATTGGAAATACTCGGAAAACTAGATTACGTGAAAGAAAAGCTGCTTTGTAAAAGGACACAATTGAAAAAGAAGTTTAGTAGTACTTCTTTTTCGCGCCATTTATGTACATTTTGAGTATGAAGCAAAACTAAAAAAAGTTTTGTTTCATACTCTTTTTATCCAAAACAATAGCTTCCATTCGCGCTAAATTTAAAGGACAAGTATAATAATGATTGAAAGAAGAAAAAGAGGTGTAGAGCATGCTGGCAATTAATTTTTTTATATTATTTTTAATGATCGCTATTACAGCATTTTTTGTAGCGAGTGAATTTGCATTAGTAAAAATTCGAATGTCAAGGTTAGATCAACTGAAAAAAGATGGCGTTAAAAACGCAGAATTGGCGATTCACGTGACGCATCATTTAGATGCTTATTTATCGGCAAGTCAATTAGGGATTACACTGACTGGGTTGATTATTGGTTGGGTTGGTGAAGGTTCTGTCGCAGCAGTGCTTCATCCATTGATTGGAGAGCTACCAATTAGTGGGGCATTAAGTCGAACGATTTCTGTTATTCTTGGGTTTGCTATTGTAACATATGTAGACGTAGTCGTTGGTGAACTTTTGCCAAAAAGTTATAGTATTGCTCAAACAGAAAAAGTTGTATTAGCTATTGTAAAACCACTGCATTATTTTTACAAAGTGATGTATCCGTTTATTTGGCTCTTGAATCACTCAGCTGCTGCACTAGGAAAACTTTTAGGCATAAAATTAGTTTCTGAAGGAGAAGAGACATTAACCCAAGAAGAACTTTTATTTGTCGCTGTGGATTCCTATAAAAAAGGTGAACTAACGAAAGAAGAATATCATTATATGGAAAATATTTTTGAATTTGATGATACTCTTGCAAAAGAAATCCAAGTTGATCGAACGTCAATGGAAGTTTTTGAAGCTAACGAAACCGTAGAACAAGCCATTCAACATTCATTAAAACGAGGACATAGTCGTTATCCAGTTATCGAGGAGTCAAAAGATCAAGTGTTGGGGTATGTTACATTGCCAGCGTTGATTAAAGAATCATTTGTCGATAAGAAAAAGAAAGTCAGTGAGTTAGTTGAAGAGCCGATTGTTGTACTAGCTACTATTCCCATCAAAAGTTTACTAACAATGATGAGAAAAGAAGGCAAGCATATTGCGATTTTGAAGGACGAGTATGGTGGAACAACAGGTATGGTTACAATCGAAGATATTTTAGAAGAGCTAGTTGGGGATATTCGTGATGAAACAGATTTAGAAAATGCATTGATTGCTAAAGAATCGGATAACGCTTATATTATTTCAGGAAAAATTACACTTGATGATTTTGAACGCTACTTTAAAGTTAAAATTCCAGCTTTTGAAGCATCAGAAATGAGTACCTTAGCAGGATTTATTGTGGAACAAAAAGAAAACAAAATTACTGTGGGGGATAAAATTATGATAGATGATTTTACCTTTGAAGTGATGGATTATGAACATGCGCATATTGAATACTTTAAAGTAAGAAGAGCTGTAAAATAAAAATGAACGGGAAGAAAAGGTGAAAATACTTTTTTGTTCCCGCTTTTTTTATTTACTTCTGATCTAAGTTAGATCTGTTGTTGAAAAGTTATTCCAGAAGTTGGTGGTAGGGAATTTTGATTCTTCGATATTTTTTTAATAATAGTATTTTAGTATGTTTAAAGTAGAAAATTTTATAGCAGACTATTTTGTAAATAGTTTGTTCTGAAAGCAAAAAAAGCTAGCTAAATTTTTCTGAACTTAGTAAAATAGCAGTAGGATGCACCTTTCAATGGAGGTCTTATGATAAATTTAACTGAAATAACAGAAAAAATGATACCAAATCAAAAAATAAACTATGATCGAGTATTACAAAAAGTAATTGCAGAATGGGAAAAATCCGATGTACGCCCGACTGTTTTACTTCATAGCTGTTGTGCGCCGTGTAGTACGTATACATTGGAATACTTGACTAAATTTGCAGATGTGACAATTTATTTTGCTAATTCTAATATTCATCCTCGAGCAGAGTATCAGCGTCGAGAGCTGGTTCAAAAAGAATTTGTTGAAGCGTTTAATGAGCGGACTAGCAATAGTGTTCAGTTTTTAGCTGCTTCTTATGAACCGAATAAATTCATTCAAATGGTGCAGGAAAAAGCGTTGACAGAAGAACCAGAAGGGGGCAAACGCTGCTCTGCTTGTTTTCAAATGCGTTTGGATATTGTTGCCGAAAAAGCGCAGGAATTATGTTATGATTATTTTGGTAGTGCGTTAACGCTATCACCGAAGAAAAATAGTCAGTTAATTAATAAAATAGGTATTGATATTCAAAAATTTTATGCGACAAATTATTTACCTAGTGATTTCAAGAAAAATAATGGCTATAAACGTTCGATTGAGTTGTGCAAAGAGTATGATGTTTATCGTCAATGTTATTGTGGCTGTCTGTTTGCAGCAACAAAACAAAGGATTGATTTAAAAGCAATTAACATAGATGCCAAAGCTTTTTTAGCAGAGAAAAAAGAATAATTTTTTAGATGATGACTTCTTTGGAATGAGGTCGTTGTCTTTTTTATATAGTTTAAATCTATAAACTTTGATAGAAAATAAGTGTTATTCTATATTTCTTTCTCGTGGTAAAGTAGTTGAAATACCTTTTTGAAGGAGGAAATGTATGAAAACATCAATTATCGGGTTCCCAAGAGTGGGAGAAGTTAGAGAGCTTAAATTTGCAACAGAGAAATATTTTAGAAAAGAAATTTCAGCGGATGAGCTGGAAAAAATAGGCCAAGAGTTACGAAAAAAACATTGGCAGCTTTTAGTTAATCAGGGAATTGATTTTATTCCAAGTGGTGATTTTTCTTATTTTGATACAACATTAGATACAGCAGTTTTATTGAATATAGTACCTAAAAAATACCAGGAGCTAAATTTGTCGCCCTTGGAAACGTATTTTGCATTAGCTAGAGGGTATCAAGGTGAGGCTGGAGATGTGACAGCGTTAGCAATGAAAAAATGGTTTAATACCAATTATCATTATATGGTTCCAGAACTTGATGATGAAACTCAAATTAAGCTGGTTGGAGAGCAATTATTTACAACTTTTAACGAAGCAAAAGCAAATGGAATAACTACACGACCAACGATTCTAGGACCTTTTACGCTATTAAAATTGGCAAGTTATCATGGTTCAAAAAAAGCCAAAGATTTTTATGAGGAAGCAATTGCTGCTTATGTTGAAATTTTTGAACGATTGAACCTTGAGAGCGGTGAATGGCTTCAGATTGATGAACCAGCATTAGTTTTGGATATTACTTCAGAGGAAGTACAACAATTTAAGGAGTTATATACAAAATTATTAGCTAAAAAGGGAAAGTTAAAAGTACTGGTACAAACTTATTTCGGAGACGTTCGAGATGTGTATCAAGACTTAATTAATCTTCCTTTTGATGGAATTGGTTTGGATTTTGTGGAAGGACGCAAGACGCTGGAATTGCTTGAAGAACATGGATTTCCTAAAGATAAATTATTGTTTGCCGGAATAGTTAATGGGAAAAATATTTGGAAAAATAATTATGAAGATACTATAGCTTTACTTGGAAAAATTCAGTTATTTGGCAAGGTAGTCTTAAATACATCTTGTTCATTGCTACATGTTCCGTACACTATTTCAAGCGAAACAAGTTTAAATAAAGAAGTATTGAAATATTTTGCTTTTGCAGTTGAAAAATTAACAGAATTAACAGATTTGAAAAATATTATTATGAATAAAGGTGAACATCAGGAAAGTCTGGAGCAGAATATAGCATTATTTAAACAAGAACGCTTTTCTAAAAATCCACAAGTAGCTAAAAAAATTGAATCATTGACTGAGAATGATTTTATACGAGTCCCTGTTTTAGCGAAACGAGCTGAAATTCAAAAAGAACAATTAAAGTTACCTATTTTACCGACAACTACAATTGGTTCCTTCCCGCAGACAAAAGAAGTGAAACAAAATCGTGCGAAATTTAAAAAAGGTGAAATTTCTGAAGCTGAATATACAGTATTTAATCAAAAGAAAATAGCTGAATGTGTTGAGTTTCAAGAAAAAATTGATTTAGATGTCTTAGTTCATGGAGAATTTGAACGTAATGATATGGTAGAGTATTTTGGCGAAAGTTTGGAAGGCTATCTATTTACAGAAAAGGCTTGGGTTCAGTCTTATGGTACCCGCTGTGTAAAACCGCCAATCGTCTGGGGAGATGTGTCACGCTCAAAACCAATTACGGTCTTTTATTCTAAATATGCGCAAACACTAACGGATAAACCAATGAAAGGAATGTTAACAGGACCAGTAACTATTTTGAATTGGTCATTTCCACGAGAAGATATAAGTTTGAAAGAAGCGACATTGCAATTGGCATTAGCGATTCAAGAAGAAGTTTTGGATTTAGAAGCAAATGGAATTAAAATTATTCAAATTGATGAAGCGGCGCTGCGTGAAAAGTTGCCTTTACGCCAAACGGACTGGCATTCTGAATATTTAGATTGGGCAATTCCAGCTTTTCGATTAGTTCATAGTAAGGTTCAGCCTGAGACCCAAATTCATACGCATATGTGCTATAGCGAATTTTCTGATATCATTCAAGATATTGACAATATGGATGCAGATGTTATTTCGTTTGAAGCTTCTCGTTCCAATTTGGATATTTTAAATGCATTGAAGGCGATTGATTTCCAAACACAAGTTGGACCAGGCGTATACGATATTCACTCACCTCGCGTTCCTTTGGTTACAGAAATAGAGACCACAATCCATAATATTTTAAGTAAGTTACCAATTGAAAAAATCTGGATAAACCCTGACTGCGGCTTAAAAACTAGAGGCATATTTGAAACAGAAGCTAGTTTAGAGAACCTTGTATTAGCTGCTAAAAAGGTACGTGGAGGGGTGTAAATGAGAACAGATAGCTTGTTTAAAGAAAAAACTGTTTTTTCTTATGAAATATTTCCTCCGAAACGGACTGCACCGATTGAGACGATTTATCATACTTTGGAGCGATTAAAAGGTCAGCAGCCAGACTTTATCAGTGTAACATTGGGAGCAGGAGGAACAGGTGATAATTTGAGTACCGCGGATATTGCTCAAAAAATTCAAGAAGAGCAGTTTCTACCAAGTGTTGCGCATTTACCAGCTGTGAATTTTTCAAAAGAGGAGATATGTACGATTTTACAAGAATTAAAGCAGAAAAAAGTAGAAAATATTTTAGCTCTTAGAGGTGATATTCTTACTGATAAAGAGCCCAAGAAAGATTTTTTATATGCGAATGATCTAGTTGCTTTTATTCATGAACAAGGAGAATTTAATATTATTGGGGCTTGTTATCCAGAAACGCATGGAGATGCTGTGAATTCTGTTGTTGATATTAAAAATTTAAAACGAAAAGTTGATGCTGGGACAAATCAGTTAATTACACAGTTGTTTTTCGATAATAATTACTTTTATACATTCAAAGAAAAATGTGATATCGTTGATATTCGTGTTCCAATTCAAGCGGGAATTATGCCTGTTGTTAACAAAAAACAGATTGAACGGATTGTTAAAATGTCAAATGTTAATTTACCGTCAAAATTTCTGAAAATGATGGAACGATATGAACATAATCCTGAAGCAATTCGTGATGCCGGAATCGCCTATGCAATTAACCAAATTGTTGATTTAGTGGCTCAAGGAGTGTCGGGAATTCACTTGTATACAATGAATAATCCTTATGTAGCACAAAAAATAAGAGAAGCAACTAGAAGTTTATTTGAGGCATAAATATTTATAAAATGGAAAAAACCGTACGACTTGATTGGTTTAAATCAAGAATTTGTACGGTTTATTTTTGTTTTTAGAATAAAAAGTAGTTTGTTAATAGTTTTAAACTGGATATTTCTATGTTTTTAACAATTATAAAATAACTTAAAGAGTGTTTTTTTGTTTTTTAAAAATAACAATATATTTGAAAGGAGTTTTGTTTTTATAAATTTGTATAAATCTATTTTTGTGATGTTCTATTTCTATTTTTTGTAATTTGTTTTTGTAACTATCGGATTTAAACTCATTTTCATTGATTTAACAGTATTTTTAAATGTGGGTCAAAAATGGAGTGGAAAAGAAACATAATTTTCTTAGTAAGATTAAATACATATTAGGGTGTTTGAAAATATTTAAGGTTATAAAAAATAAAAATTATTAAAAATATATTGACATAAAAAATAACAAGTAGTAAAGTTTTTTGTGTAGGATGAAAAAAAATATTTATGGTATTTAGGTCTTTGTTTATTTTTGTTTTTAGTAGTTTCTTAAATGAAGTAAGTTGTGATAAAGACTTCTTCTGAAAAAAATTATCAAAACCTCCAAGAAAGGAAACCGAATATGTCAAAAAAAGAGACTGTTCGTTATAGTAATCGTTCTAGAGATGAAAGAGGCAGACGAAGATCTGCAGATCAGCGTACCCATGATCGTTCAGAAAATAGAAGATTGTATTCAAATGAAAGATACGAACAGCGTGGATTAAAATCTAAGAAAAATTCAACAGCACGTCCTCTTTCGAACGGAGTATACGAACGTCGGCGTCGCCCAATTCAGCGAAAAAGAATGAGAGATAGCTATGAGAGAAATCGGGAAATTGTAGTTCAAAAAAATGCTGGGTCGCTGCTTTTTTCTTTTTTAGCAAATTTTATTTTTTACGGGATTACTTTGGGGATAATTATGATGGCAGTTATGTTTTCGTTTAGTTCTAAATCAACAGCTTCAATTTTTGGTTATCGGTTTTATACTGTGCTAACTAATTCTATGGTTCCACAAAAAGGTGGGCCAGACGGTGGATTTTACGCAGGAGATATTGTAATTGTTAAATTAACTGATGGAAATAAGGTTAAGAAAGATGATATCGTAACTTTCTCTGTAGGAGATGGTTCTCGCTATTTGACGCATAGAATGATCGAACGAAGAGATGAGCTGAATGGAGAAAAAGGTGATTTTATTGTCACAAAAGGTGATGCTAATAAAAGTAAGGATCCGCCGATACCCGCCAATCGCGTGTTAGGGAAAGTAGTATTTGCAGTGCCTAATGTGGGTGACATTTTGGAATTCATTCGAAAACAGTTTTGGGCGTGCTTAGTAAGTGTACTTTCTTTGTATGGATTTATTTTAGTTATTAAAGCCTATTTGATTTCGCCGAATGAAGAACAAAATATTTGCAGAAGAAATACTAGCTATCGAACATATGAAAGATGATATTACCACTTATTTTTTATAAGTGAGAATATATATTAAAAATTTTAGGAGGATTACAAAAATGAAGAAGAACAAAAAGAAAAAGTTAGCAGCAGCTGCACTTTTGGCTGTGTTAACAATTGGAGCGGGAACATTTGCTTGGATTAACTCTCAAGATCAAAGAATTAACCGAGTGAAATCGGCAGCAATCAAAGATGGTAGTGTAAGTGTGGAGGAAAATTGGAATCCTAAACCAATTATCCCTGGTACAGAAGCAACAAAAGAAGTAGCTGTTACAAACTCGGGTAATACTCCTGTCTTTGTCCGTGTTTCTTATGAAGAAGTGTTGAAGCATCTAACTGAAAAAGGTGCAGTAACAAATCGGGCTTCAGGTTGGGTAGCAAATGCAACATCAACTCTATCTGATGATGTACCAGTTGAATATGATGGTGAAAAATATATTGATGCACAAAGTGGCTATACTGATGTAACTAGTAAAGTCAAAGACGGATCAGGTGCTGGAATGCCAGCTGGTGTAAAAGTTTATGCTAAAGGTTCTGTGACTAAGGATCCTGTAACAGGCGCTGAAACTACTGATTTCAATTTTGCTGCATTTTTTGAATACGAAACTGGTAAATATCAAGCAATGACTTCAGAAGTTAATATTGCAAGTGGTAACTCAATTGGAACAAACGTACAAGATTGGAATCTTGTGATGAATAAAGCTGAATATTCAGTTTACAAAGGCGGATATAGTAATAATGTAGCTAACTGGGCATCGTCGTCTTTAGAAGGCGCCTCAGCTGAAGCAACAGCTGCTAAAGCCTCTTTGTTAGGAAGTGCCGGTAAAAAATATGCTGTAGATTATGATTATACTGCAAAAACATTAGGATTATCAGCAATTCCAGCAGCTACACCTGCAACAGGAGCGGATCAAATCCCGTTAGCTGATACAGAGAAAAAAGGTGTTCAAACGGATAAAGCTGCTTTAGGCGTTAACGGAATCAATATAGAATATGGAACAGACATGGTAACGACTGCAGCTCTTACAAATGATAAGTGGGTATACAATAAAGAAGATGGTTATTTCTACTTTACAAGTCCAGTTAAATCTGGGGCAACAACTCCTAATCTGTTGAAAAAATTAATATTCACTAATTTAATTGGAACAGAGTATACAAATGCGACTTATGATTTAATTGTTAAAATGGAAGCAATTCAAGCGACAAAAGAAGCTTTAGTTGATTCTACTGGTTGGAACTTAAATGGAGCTGATGGCTCAGACACGAAAAAAATTACAACATATCTGGATGGACAATCAGCAAGCTAATTTAAGATTTAACAATAATTGAGGAATGGAAGGGTGAAAAATGATGCAGCAGCGATTGATGCGAAAGCGTCTGCTATTCATAATTTTAGGCAGTATATTAAGTGTTTTTATTACTTTTTCCAGTGGAGCGTTATTAGCTGTTGCTAGTCAAACCCTTCCTTCTGGGTTAGTCATTGGCGATGAAACAGGGGTATATGCTTCTTCCGAAGGCGAGTACTATGTTGATTTGCCAAATGTCTTGCCTGGAGAGATTTATGAAAAAACGATTACAATTCGAAGCTTAGATTTAAAAGAACCTTTTGAATTAGGACTTTTGGTTAGTCCGGTATCGTCTAAAGGACTTATTGATTTTGACAAAAATATTCAGCTAACGTTGTCTCTAGATGAAAAGAAATTATATCAAGGTTCGTTGCTAGGGAATGGAGAGTTTGATTGGACAGTTCAACCATTAATAATTGGAACATGTGAATATGGAAAAGATCAAGTTTTAACAGCAAAATTTGAAGTATCTAAAGATTTAACTATTCAAGAATTTAAAGAAGAGAGTCAGTTAACATATCAATGGACATTTATTGCTACAAAAAATCAACCTGATTTGCCTCAAAAGACAGAAAATAGTTCAGTTTCTCCCGTTAAGCCAAAAGTAAAAGGCGTTTTCCCTAGGACGGGAGAAGAAATAAAAAATTTGATTTATAAAATCCTATCAGGGTTGTTATTAGTATTGATTGCTATTTTACTGTGGAAAAAAAGAAAAGAAGATCAAAGTGGCATTGGGTAGAGAAAGGGACAGATAATGAATAAGAAAAAAAATATATTGAAAGTAATTAACCAAAATAAAACCCTTCTAGCAATATTTTCCGTGGCGTTAAGTTTATTTTTAATTGTGGGTAGTACATACTCATGGATTACCTATAGTGATGAACAGATTAATCAAAGCAAATCAAGTAGAAAAAAACTTTCAGCTGAAATTGAAGAAGTATTTACACCCAATCTGCAGTGGGTACCTGGAGCATCAACAGAGAAAAAGGTTCTAATAAGAAATAACGGTCAAATACCTGTAATTATTCGTGTTTCTGTCTATGAATTTCTTGCTCAATTTGAACTTGATATGTCTGATGGGGCTGGCAATGGAAATTTAAAAATTGTACCGAATTCAAGTGGAACGGATATGACGATGAGTGATTCTGCTACTTGGAAAAAAGGTAATACATATAAACTTGCTTCTGGAAAATATTATAAAGCATCCGAAGTGTATAAAAGTGATAAGGAAAATCCAAAGACAGCCTATGTTTATAAAGGGAATCGAACAATTGAAGGACTTAAATATTTGAAAATTAACTTTTTTGACTATTATATTTACAGTGATAGCAGGCAACCAGCAACAGGATTGGAAAATTATTGGTTTTACTCAGAAGGATACTTCTACTACTCAGAAATATTAGAACCAGGGGATCGTACAAGGATATTAATTAGGAATGTTTCTTTGGATAAAAATTTGCCTAATAAATATAAAGGTTCTTTGTATCAGTTAGTTCCAGTTATGGATGCTCATGATATTACAAAGGCTCTGATGGAAGATTGGAAAATTTCTCCTGGGTCACATATAGAAGCGATGTATCGTGAAAAAGTTCATTAGGAGATGATTAAAATGATACAAAGAAATCAAAGTCGGTATCTTATGTGGGGCGTACCTGTAGTTATTGTGTGTCTGATTATTGGAAGCACAGCTGCTTATGCTGCCATGACTATGAGAGAAGAAAAAGTAAATTTATTTCAAATTGGAAATCTGCAAACGAAGATTGATGAGGTTTTTACAGAACCAACTACAATTTTACCCAATAAACCTATAGAAAAAAAAGTGACTATTACGAATTCGGGAACGGTTAATCAGTTTGTACGTGTTATGCTGCATCCTGAAGTTCGGATAGAAAGCAAAGGGGCTACCCAATTACTACCTTCGAAAATTGGAAATGAAATACTTTTAGATTTAAATAGTGCTAACTGGAAATTAGGGGAAGATGGTTATTACTACTACTTAAATGTTTTAAAGCCTGGAAAGTCCAATGCAACAGAAAATTTATTTACACAAGTTAAATTAAAAAGTGGATTGGGACAAGAGTACCAACAAGCTGTTTTTAGTCTATTAATAAAAGTGGAAGCTATCAATTGTGGAAAATATGCTTATCGTGATGCTTGGTGGCAAGGCACAGTACCTACTAGTGGAGCATTGGGAATAATCGATCGACAATTAGTAGGAAAAACAATTTAGGTTAGGTAATTGGTTCTATATGCTAGGTTGCTCATTTTCTATTAAAGCTTGCGATATGGTTCTTTGAATTATAATCAAGCATTTAGTGACTGGATAAACTATAGAAGCAGAAGCAGTCTCATTTGGAAATAAGTTGAAATTCACAAAAATTTGAAGAGCACTGAGTAGGTACCAATCATCATGGATTCATAAGTTCAAGGTGATTCTTGGCAATTTTCGTGAATTCCTTGTTAGTTCTCGTTAGTTAACACGTCTGTTTAGGCCTATTTGAAAAAGAATCATTGATTTGGTGAGTATTGATGAGAAGGAGATAAGATGAAAAAGAGAATACGGCAAACGAATAAAAAAATTAAAAAGAAATGGCAGTTTTTGTTAGTAGTAGTTCTTTTTTTAGTTAGCGGCTATTTTTTTGTAAATAAAGGTGATATGAAAGCGTCTAAGGTATTAGGGGAAGAAAATTTTAGAACGACGGCTAAAAGTAAATGGAGCGAAGAAGAAGGAAAAAATTATGTCAAGTTGGAGTGGAATACTATTCGTAATGTAAATGAGGTTGGTTATCAATTGTATCAATCTGAGAATGGTTCTACTTGGAATAAGCGATCTGCGAACTATGGCAAACCAATTAAAGTGTTAAATGTATACTTTGATGAAGATGAAAGAAACAATAGTTGGATAAAAGAATTGCAAACAGAGTCTTCAATTGGTAAAAATCAGCTTAAGATTAACTCGGAATCATTAAATAAATATAATGAAAATCCTGATAGCTATTTGAAAAATAGTAAAGGTGAATATCAATATGATGTAATTATGATGATTGTTAAAGAGGAAGATCAAACGAATAAACTAAGTCAGGATGCTATGGAAGCAACTAAGTTATTTCTAGGGAGTGGTCGAGGAGGATTATTTGGAAGTAATGCCATTATTAATATGCAGTCAGAATTCGAAGATACACTAGATATAAACGTGATTGAGTCAACTGAATTAGCAGCAATTGATGAAGTAAAGGTAATTAATAATGGTTATTTAATGAAATATCCTATTGAAATAAAAGATGATGCAGTTTTAACTACATCTAGTACTAAAACTGTCGAACGAACAACGACAGATAGTGGGACAACGTGGCTTGAATATAATACTTTAACTAATAATGAATATTTAAAAACAAGTAACAATATTGGAATAATTCAAATTAATCAAAATCCTACATTAGATGAAAGGAAAATAATTACTAATACTTTATATAATTTGGCTCAAGTAACTTCAGACAAATTTGCATATGACCAAACGATTAAAGATGACCAAGCACCTGATGCACCCAAAATTAGTGTGCGTTATGGCAGAGAAGATGATATCAATATTGAGGTGGATGCACTTGATAATGGAACGGAATATCAATGGTATGTAGAAGCCAGTAATAAATCTGGAGTTTCTCAAAAATCAAATATAGTCAAAGAAACTATTGTGAGTAATACCGCTGGTTATTTCTATGAAGTGACTGATTCTGCAACATCAAAATTAATCGAGAAAGTTGAAAGATATAAGGATGCTTATGGCAAGATTGGTTCAGAGTCTTTTGATCGGTATGTTGCATCAAGCGATAATTCTATTGATTATAAAACTGCAAGTGCATTTACAATTCATGAAAATGATTCCGAAAAATATTTACATGTAGTAGCGGTAGATCGATCTAATAATATTTCTAAGGTAAGTAGTCAAAAGATTGAGGAATTACAAAAACAAGTTAAAGCTTTACCTAAAGCTGTAGATTTTAGTGTTGAGCGAACACAGGATGAAGCGAAATTGATTAATCTGAATTTGGATAGCTCATTAAATAACCAAATGGAGTCTATAGAAATTCAAACACCGAGTAACGCCGTAATTAAAGACTTTAAAACGTTAAAGCTTCCAACCAAATGGTACTCGTATGAAAACAGTGCAACGGCTGATTCCAAATCTTTTACTTTTGCGATTAAGGAACAAAATGATTTAACGACAATTACTAATTTTTTAAATAGTTTGCGATTTACAGTTGAGTCTCAAAAAAATCAAAAGGGAAGTATTCGCATAATCTTCCATAAAAAAGTGTACACATCTTGGGTAGATCCAAATGGAAAAGTACATTACTATACTTATTTTTCTGCTGTTAATCCTTGGTTGGTGGCATACAATTTAGCAAAAAAAGAGACCTATAAAGGACTGACAGGTTATTTGGCTACTCTGACTTCTTTAGAAGAACACGATCATGTTTACGATAATATTGCTAAAAAGTCCGGATGGCTTGGTGGCGCGAGAATTATCAAGTCTGATAACAGTAAAATAAATGATGATCCCAAGCTATTGCCAATTATTACTAGCTATGCGCTTAATGAACCAAATTGGTATTGGGTTAATGGACCGGAAGCTGGCTTAATTTTCTTCAATAAGAAGAAGTATACTGAAGGTGGTAAAGCACCTAATGGCGTTTATCAAGGCTTCAACAATCCGGTTACTGGAGGAACTTTTGCAGAACCGAACAATACTGGATACGATAGTAGTATTGGAGGAAGTGGTGAGCACGTCTTAGAATTTGCTCAAGAATCAACCACTAAATATTGGAATGACTTAAATGCTAACAACTTAGGTTATAAAACTGGTTTCTATGTAGAATTTTCTGAGTATGGGAATCAAAAGGAAGGTATTGAAGTCACTGATGTGTATTGGGAAGCGGATATTCCACAAAAAATATCATTAAAAGCTTATGACAATTTGGGTAATCCACTTCCGTCAGGAAACTTATTATTTGATCAAAAATTAATGATAAACAAGAAAGAAACGATCACTCCGACAAAAATAGCTTCTTATGATTTTATTAAATTAGTGATGCCGGAAGGAGAATATGTTTCCCCGCTTGAATTGACTTTTAGTAGCACATTTCAGGAAGGAAACTTGATCTATGCAAATCAAAAATTGACAGTCCGTGCTAGACAAATAATAACAGAAACAAACGATCAAGTAGTTATACCTAAGCAAGGTTATGGTTTATTGGAAAGTAGTACTAGCTCAGGACAGAAAAAAGATGAGTTTTCATTAACGATGGCTTCTAGTGTTGATAATTCAATAGGATTTGACACACGGATTATTACTTTTAAATTCGACGAGCCAATCTATTCGTTTGTACCGAAAATACCAATGAATTATGAATTAGTTGGGTATGTATTATCAATGAATAAGCAGTTTCACTCTCCTGAAAATAGTTCTAAAAATCCAATTAAAGTCGATGTATCGACTAATCCAGAGTTTTGGCTAACAATTTATATTAAGCCATCTATAAAAACACCAACATTGTATCATTCGGAATACAAAAACAATAATTTAGGATTAATCGAAATAAAATAAAAATAACCCACATTTGCTAATGCCGTTAAAAAGTAAATAATTTGAGATCAAACAGGTTGAAAAATATTTATTCTAAGTATTGAAAAACACTTTAAATAAAAAAAGTAGGAATGACGTGAATGTATCTACTATTAGTTGCTTTAGCAATGATTAGCTTAATTCATAGCTTATTAATTATTTTTGTGATGCACAGAAATTCTCAGCTAGAGAAAAGAATGGAACAACTATGGAAAAGAAAAACTGTTTCAAGAAAAAATAGGCAACAACTCTCCAAAAAAAGGAGAATAAGCCAGCCTCTTGTTGATAAAAGTCAAGAACATACAAAGAAAAAGAGGAAGTAGATAATAATGAAATTTGGTTACACTCGTGAATATAAGCTAAACCAACAATTCGATCTTTTAGAGGGTTATGAGGTAGATGAAATTTTTTCAGATGGTAAACAAGGTAATGAAGTAATTAAGGATCCTGACAGTGATTTTCAGCGATTACTAGATTATACAGAACCAGGTGACTGCTTGGTTATTGCATTTTTAGAAGTTATTTCAAGAGATTATCATATGTTACTTGAACTATTTGATGAGTTGGAAGATTTGGAACTTGATTTGGTTGTATTAACATCACCAGCACTAACTTTGGCAGAATGGCGAGAGGTACTTTTATGGGTATGTAAAAATGATAAATTAGTGCATCCACGTTTAGTTAAACTCAAGATTAATAAAAAAAGTGACAATAATAATTTTTCTGTTTTTAGTCGAGAACCAGAAGCTAAACAATTATATCGAGAAATTATATGGCAATTGATTGGGAAACGTAAATTAAGAAAAATAGCTAAAGATAAAGGAGTACCAGTCGAAACCGTGTATCGGATTCAACAGGAATTTAAGCGAATTAAATTAGCGGTTGTTTTAGCAATCTGTTTCTTTTTAGCGATTGCAACAATTAAATTATCTGAGAATTTTTCAGATAATTTATTGATTCAAATAGGGGTATGTATCGTTACAACTCTAGTTATCTTATACAATACTTTAGCAGACAGTGAGCAATTATAAAAAGCTAGTGGGACAGTTGAGTGGGACAAAACTAAAAATCAGTTTTGTTTCACTCACTAGATCCGAATAAACGGCGAGAAAAAAGCAGCTACTCCACTCTGTTCCGATCACATCAATTTCTAAGAGCTAAAGCTCTAAGAATTGAAGGCTTCGGAAATAAGCTGAAATTCACAAAAATTTGAAGAGCAATTTTCGTGAATCCCTTCTTATTTCTCGGAGCTAAACGCTTTTGGCTCAGCCTCTTATCCCACCTCTTTTAATTTCAAAAATTCATTTGTTCAATTCGATCAAATGCGTCTTTTAAAACGCTAATATCCTGTGTAGCTGCTAAACGTACATAATCATCGCCAGTTGTTTCGCCAAAAGCTTTACCTGGAATCATTAATACATTTATTTCTTTCAAGACTTTTTCAACAAATGGAACAGATGTTAGACCTGTTCTAGAAATATTAATAAACGCATACATGCTGCCTTTGACAGGATGTAACGATAGGAATGGAATTTTAGCAATTCGCTGTTCCAAATATTCCAAGCGTTCTTGAAAGACTGATACGACTGTCGGGACTAACAGTTCTGCATGATTTAGTGCATAAATCCCGGCTTGTTGAGAAGGACTTGGTGCAGAGTATGTGATACTTTCATTAATTAGTTTTGCTGCTTCATTGATATAAGCAGGTGCAATCATATAGCCAATCCGCCAGCCAGTCATAGCAAATGCTTTTGAAAAACTGCTGAAAGTGATCGTATGTTCAGGAGCAAAAGTTGCCATCGGAACAAATTCATCATAAAAACAAAAAGCTTCATAAACTTCGTCTGAAAGAATATAAAAATTATGTTCAATAGCTAAATCGGCAATAGCTTTAAATGTTTCAGGTGAAAAAACTGCACCAGTAGGGTTATTTGGTGAATTGATAATAATTGCTTTGGTTTTATCTGTGATTGCTGCTTTTAAAACATCAATATCAATTTGAAAGTCATCTTCTTCATAAGTTGGAATAAATACAGGTTTACCTCCTGCGAAAATAACTTGATCCTTGTAAGGAGAAAAGTAAGGTTCATGGATAATAACTTCATCGCCAGGATCAATAATAACTTGCAGCGTTAAATACATTCCGTGTAAAGCACCAACGGTTGCTCGAATTTGGTTGCTCTCAAAAGATAATCCATATTGTTTTTGATAAAATTGTGCAACAGTATCGATAAATTCCTGACTCCCGCCAGAAGCAGTGTATTTAGTATGTCCGTTTTTAACATCTGTAAAAGCTGCTTCGATAATTCGCTCATCAGTAATTAAATCTGGATCACCAATCGATAGATCTAAAAGATTCGGTACTTGTTTGGCTAAAGTAGCTATATCCATTAAAATATTTTCAGCAGGTAGCTGATGACGTTGTGCGATGTTTGAAATATCCATGTTGTTTCCTCCAATAACTTATTGCTTTCATTCATTTTATATTATTTTTCTGTTTTTTAAAGAGGACAAAGCAAATTTGTTTATACTTGCTTTGCCCTCTTTTAGTTTTTATAAAACTTTTCTTAAAAAGTCTTGCGTTCTTGGATTTTTTGGTTGTCCAAAAATTTCTTCTGGCGTGCCTTCTTCTTGAATGATGCCAGCATCCATAAAAATTACTCGATCGGCGACTTCACGGGCAAATCCCATTTCATGTGTTACAACAACCATCGTCATACCTTCAACCGCTAAAGCTTTCATTACGGCCAAAACTTCACCAACCATTTCTGGATCTAACGCAGAAGTTGGTTCATCAAAAAGCATTACATCTGGATTCATTGCTAACGCACGGGCGATAGCTACCCGTTGCTGTTGTCCACCAGAAAGGCTTGATGGGTAACTTGTACTTTTTTCTTTTAAGCCAACTTGTTCTAATAATTTAAGTGCTTTTTCTTTAGCAGATTCAGCTGTTTCTTTTTTGACTTTAATTGGGCTAATCGTTAAATTGTCTAAAACCGTTTTATGAGGGAAAAGGTTGAAATTTTGGAATACCATTCCCATTTTTTGACGAAGGGCATCAATATCGGTATCTTTATCCAGTAAATTCTTACCCTCAAATTCAATTATACCGTCTGTTGGTTGTTCTAATAGGTTTAAGCAACGTAAAAAGGTACTTTTTCCACTACCAGATGGACCGATGATGACAACAACTTCCCCAGCTTTTACATCTAAATCGATTCCCTTTAAGACTTCATTTTTATCAAAAGTTTTGTGTAAGTTTTTTATATTAATCACTAGTGCTCATGCTCCTTTCAGCTACACCTAATAGGCGAGAAATAGTAAAGGTTAGGACAAAGTAAATCAAGGAAACGATAAGATAAGGTAAGAATGGTTTAAAGCTTGCTCCTTGAACATTGCCGGCTTGGAAAATTAATTCAGAGACACCGATGACTGATACGACTGATGACTCTTTGATTACTGTGACAAATTCGTTTCCTAAAGCAGGTAAAATATTCTTGATTGCTTGCGGTAAAATAATGTAACGCATTGCTTGTGGTTGATTCATACCTAATGAGCGGGCAGCTTCAAGTTGACCTTTATTAACAGCATTAATTCCGGCACGAACGATTTCAGCTACATAAGCACCACTATTTAAAGCTAAAGCAATACAACCCGCAGCAAGTTTAGATAAATCTAGACCTAAAACACCTGTACCAAAATAGACGATAAAAATTTGTACTAATAACGGCGTACCGCGGACATATTCAATATAAGCAATCGCAATACCACGGAAAATTTTTGATTTAGATAATTTCATTAGGGCTAGAAGTCCACCTAAAAGGGAACCAAATAGCACACCCATAAAGGCTAAGAAGATGGTATAGCCAGCACCAGTAACGTAAAATTTACCATATTTTTCTAAGAAACTTTGGTCATCAGTAAACATTAACTCATTGGCTTCTTTTTTATAGCCTTCCAACAAATTATTATCATTGATTGTTTGAATAGAAGCGTTAACTTTTTCTTCAAGGATAGGAGCATTCTTAGGGATAGCAACAGCAGCTGTTTTTTCTCCTTGTTCAAAAGTTACTTCATCTGCGAAAACTAAGTCTGGATCACGATCTACATAAGCTTCAGCAACTGGACCTTCAAGAACAGCCGCATCGACTTTATTGTTTTTTAAGTTCATAATAATATCTGGAACTTTTTGTAGAGAGGTTGGAATTGAGCCAATTAATTCAGTTTTTGCTAATTCTTCTTGAGTTGTTTGCTTTTGCACACCAACTTTGACACCATCGAAATCATTTACAGAGGTAAACTTACTTTCATCACCTTTACGAACAACAACTTTTTGCTGAACGGTCATATAAGGATGAGAAAAATTTACTTCTTTCATTCGTTCAGGTGTTGGAGCCATCCCGGAAATAATCAAATCAATTTTGCCGGTTTTTAGTGCACCTAATAATGCATCAAAACCCAATTCTTCAATCTTTAGTTTAACACCAAGATCATCGGCTATTTTTTGAGCAATAGAGATGTCAAAACCAACGATCTGGTTTTTACCATCAACCGTTGCATGGAATTCGTAGGGTGCATAATCAGCGGATAAACCAACGATCAATTCACCACGTTTGATAATGTTGTCGTAGACAGGATCTTTTTCGTCAGCAAGTGCGGTACCAGCTGGAAGAAAAGTGAGTAATACCAATAGAATAGGGATGATAAATGCGAAAGTTTTTTTACATAATTTCATTTGTTCGTCTCCTTTATAGTGGATTGATGATAACCATATAATTGTAATTATCAGTAAAATCAATAAATATTCTAAAAAAAATGGATAAATGTATAAAAATTTATTGTTTTCGGATGTGAATTATCATATCATAGATTAAGGGAAAGGAAAAGTGAATTTTATCAAAGAATACATAAATTTTCACTTTTGCATAAAAATTAGTAAAAATGGAAGGTCGGAAGAGATGAATCAATCATTAATCGTTAGAGGCGCACCGCAAGAGTATGAATGCCGTGAAGGTTCATGGAATAGTTTGGAAGAGCATTTAAGTAGAAGGAAAATTCAAAGAGTGTTAGTTTTACATGGGAAAAAATCCTGGGAAGCTGCTAAAGTATATTTCCCGGATTTAGTGAATATAGATGCAGAATTTGTATATTACGGTGGTGAATGTACAGATGAAAAAACAATCGAATTAGCCAACTTTGTTAACGAAAATAAAACAGATGGGATTGTCGCAGTCGGCGGTGGTAAAATTGCTGATTTAGGCAAAGCTGTGGCACACCAATGTCAAAAACCTGTATTAATTTTACCAACGTTAGCAGCCACATGTGCCGCGTATACACCGTTAAGCGTGATCTATAAAGAAGATGGATCAATGGAGCGATACGACGTATTTTCAACGAGTAATGCACTAGTGTTGATTGAGCCAGCGGTGATTTTAAACTCGCCAATCGATTTGATGATTGCGGGAATTGGTGACACAGTAGCTAAGTGGTATGAAGCAGATGCGATGATTTCCCAACTAGCGGTACAACCAATTGAAATTCAAGTAGCGGCTTTTGCAGCACAAAAATGTCGAGATATTTTACTAACAGATAGTCAAGAAGCTTTAAAAGCCATGGAAGAAAAAGAAATTAATCAAGCCTTTTTAAATGTAGTTGAAACAAACATCTTGCTAGGTGGAATGGTTGGCGGTTTCGGCGATGATTATGGTCGGACAGCTGGAGCGCATTCAATTCATGATGTGTTAACGATTTTACCTGAAAGTCATCAGCAGTTGCATGGGAACAAGGTTGCCTATGGAGTCTTTGTTCAATTAGTTATTGAAAATAAATGGGCTGAAATTGAGCGTCTGATTCCGTTTTATCGTAGTTTAAACTTACCCACGTCTTTAGCCGACATGAATATGATATTATCAGCAGAGGATTATCAACGTGTTTCAGAGCGAGCAGCAGAAAGCCATGAGACAATTCATTATATGAAAGAAACAATCACACCAGATGTTGTAAAAAATGCCATGTTTGAATTAGAGAAAGCAATGACGCAAAAATAGTTATTTTGAGAAAAGCAGAATATTTAGTAATTTGTTAAAAATAGGACAGAAACTTGCCTGAAAGCGGATAATCCCTTGCAAATGACCGTAAAAAAACGTATGATGGTTGAAGCGTGAATTTACAAAAGAAAGTAGGGGAATGAATGTCTCAACCAGCCATTCGTTATCGTTTAATAAAAAAAGAAAAGCACACAGGAGCCCGTTTAGGTGAATTAATTACGCCACATGGGACGTTTCCAACGCCGATGTTTATGCCAGTAGGAACACTTGCAACGGTAAAAACAATTGCACCAGAAGAATTAAAAGCAATGGGAGCAGGCGTTATTTTAAGTAATACCTATCATCTATGGCTTCGCCCTGGAGAAGACTTGATTGAAGAAGCAGGTGGCTTACATAAATTTATGAACTGGGATCAACCGATTTTAACTGATTCTGGTGGTTTTCAAGTGTTTTCATTAAGTGATATGCGCAATATTACGGAAGAAGGGGTTCATTTTAGAAATCATTTAAATGGTTCTAAGTTGTTCCTTTCTCCAGAAAAAGCGATTGATATTCAAAATAAACTGGGATCAGATATTATGATGAGTTTTGATGAGTGTCCGCCATTTGATGAAAGCTATGATTATGTTAAGAAATCTGTAGAACGCACATCACGTTGGGCAGAGCGTGGGTTAAATGCTCATGCAAAACCAGATAGTCAAGGATTATTTGGGATCATTCAAGGTGCTGGCTTTGAAGATTTACGTCGTCAAAGTGCAAAAGATTTAGTAAGTATGGACTTTCCAGGGTATTCAATTGGTGGTTTATCAGTTGGTGAGCCCAAAGAAGAAATGAATCGTGTTTTAGACTTTACGACTCCGTTAATTCCGGAAAATAAACCGAGATATTTGATGGGCGTTGGTACTGCTGATTCATTGATTGATGGTGTCATTCGCGGGATTGATATGTTTGACTGTGTCTTACCAACAAGGATTGCCCGCAATGGTACTTGTATGACATCAAAAGGCCGCTTAGTGGTTAAGAATGCACAGTACGCGAGAGATTTCCGTCCGCTTGATGAAAAATGTGATTGCTACACATGTAAAAACTATTCTAGAGCGTATATTCGTCACTTGATTAAATGCGATGAAACATTCGGTATTCGTTTAACTTCGTACCATAATTTATATTTCTTGTTGAATGTTATGAAACAAGTGCGTCAAGCGATTATGGATGATAATTTATTAGAATTTCGTCAAGCCTTTTTTGAAGAATACGGCTTTAATAAAGAGAATGCGAAAAATTTCTAAAAAAAAGACCAAAAGACTAGTGTTGAACAAGAAATTTTGTTACAGTAAACTAGTGATTATATGATAGTGAGGTGAAAAGAAATGGGCGGAGGAATTTCGTTTATTTTACCATTAATTCTTTTAGCGGGTATGATGTTTTTTATGACTCGTTCTCAAAAGAAACAACAAAATGAACGTCAATCACTTTTAGATACAATGAAAGTGGGCGATGAAATCATCACAATTGGTGGTTTACACGGAGTAATTTCAGAATTCGATACTGAAAAGAGAACTGTATTTATCGATTGTGAAGGAATTATCCTTGAGTTCGATCGTGCAGCGATTAAAACAGTTAAACCTGGAACAGTCGTAGCTAATAACGATGAAGTAACAGTTGTAGAAACCAAAGAAGAAACTGTGGTTGAAGAACCAGCAGAACAAGAAACTTCAGAAAATGATGAAACGAAAGAATAAATTCCAGCTTGCTGGAATTTTTTCTTTCTGATCGTAAAAAAGCCACGTGCTATTTAACTCATTTTACATAATGAATCGTAATTGGATTAGATCAATTTTGATTATACTTAAGGAGGGGATTTCCATCGAGAAATTGTCTTGGCATCAAAAAATTTTACTGAAAAAAGAATTGAAAGCTAAATGTCAGTTTTTTCAACAACTTGGCTATTCATCGGTCAATGAAGCAGAACTCATGAATTATCTTGTCGGATATCGTTGGAAAAAAAATACCCCACAATCGCTAAAAGCTTGTCGTGAGGATATTTTACATATTGAGCCAAATGAATTTTTTGATTATCAACAATTAAAGGCTCAAACGAGCAGTCTAAAAATTAATGATTGGCATGATTTAGAAGATCTATTTTAAGTAAATAAAAAACTTATTGAAGATATGGGTAAACTAATTGACGAAAAAGATAAATCAAGTAAAATTATTAGTTCAGAGAATGAACGGTTAAGGAGGAAGAAGAATGAGTAGAGAAATTATTTTATATATTGCGGCAAGTCTGGACGGCTACATTGCTGAGACGGATGGCAGTATTGATTTTTTAGGCGGCGGCACTGAGTTAGTTGAAGAAGATACAAGTTACCAAGAATTAATGGAAAAAATCGATACAGTTATTATGGGACGGACAACCTACGATCAGGT
The DNA here is from genome assembly GCF_028128615.1 of Enterococcus sp. 5H. GTDB lineage: Bacteria > Bacillota > Bacilli > Lactobacillales > Enterococcaceae > Enterococcus_L. The sequence goes on from NZ_AMDP01000022.1 coordinate 153,313, forward strand.
GGTAAATGAATTAGCTCCGGATAACTACCCGTACGAAGAACAAACATCTTATATTATCACTAGTCATCCAGAAAAAAATACGGATAAACTAATATACACAAGTCAATCTCCAGTAGAACTTGTGGAAAAACTGAAAAAAGAGGAAGGCGAAGCTGTTTGGGTTGTTGGTGGCGGAAGTATAATTGCTCCTTTAGTTGAAGCAAATTTAATTGACACATATATTATCACAACAATTCCGACAATTTTAGGTAAGGGTATTCCTTTATTCAGAGAGTTTAATGGTCCGATTAATGTAAAAGTAGATGATATGTATATAAAAAACGGCATGGTGTATACGACTTACAAAAAGGTTGAAAACTAATTTCATTTAAATATACGACTATACTAGTATAAGCTGAAAAAAGCTGTTGCTGGTATAGTTTTTTTATAGTTAATAAATTTGAAACCTTGATTAACGGTTATGAAAAAATTTTCTTTGACAATAATAGAAAAAAAGCTTATTATAAATATATGCATCGACTACGATTGTAGTTGTGTGTCTGTTTAATAAAAAATCACTAAACGAAGGGGAGACTTTTTTATGTCAGAAAAGAAAAAAACTTTGAATATCACTGACGCTGAATGGGAAGTCATGCGTGTTGCCTGGGCAACTAATGAAACCACCAGTAAAGAAGTAACTGAGATTCTTAATGAAAAAACTGAGTGGAAAAATACGACAGTTAAAACGTTATTAAGCCGTTTAGTTGATAAAGAGATGCTGGGCACAAAAAAAGTCGGCAATAAATTTGTTTATTTTCCTTTGGTTGAAGAACGTAAAAGTATTGATACAATTTCTGCAGAGATGTTAGCTAAAGTCTGTAGTAAGAAAGTGGGCAAAGTTCTTGAGTCAATCATTGAGGATAGCCAATTAAGTTTTTCTGATATTGATCATTTAGAGCTGCTACTGCAAGAAAAACGGCAAACGGCTGTAGATGAAGTTAAGTGTAACTGTACACCGGGGCAATGTCAGTGTCGATTAGTTCATTAAGTAGTTCAAATAAAGATTTTAAGGAGTGTTTTATAATGGAAAAAACTGTTACAATTAATGGAATGAAATGCGATGGATGTGTCACAATCGTGAAAGAAAATTTTGAAAAAATTAATGACATCCAACTAGCAACAGTCAATTTAGCACAAAAGTCGGCTGTGATTGAAAGTAATCGAGAAATTTCAACTCAAGAACTTCAAGATGCGTTATCTGAAACTAAATTTACGGTAGCATAAAAGAAAAAAACACTTGAAAGATTTAGTTTATAAAAACATTAAAGCTCGTATATATCTGGTTTAAAACCAAATATATACGAGCTTTTTTAGTTAAACTATTGGTAAAATCATCAAGTAGTTAAGTAATAGTACGCCGTTACGGTAATTACTTTTTTGCTCTACTACTTCAAAGCCTAAAGATTCAAAAAATGGTTTTGCTGTAATCGATGAATATACGGTGATCTTTTTAGCACCAGATTTGCTTGCATAATCAATTAAGCCTTTAGCCAATGATTTTCCAATGCCGTAGCCAATCCATTCTTTATCAACATATAAATAGTCAAGCTGCCCCGTTTTTGAAATATTACCGAAGCCAAGAATTTTATTTCTTTGATGAGCAACAAGGGTATGTGTAGAACTAAGGACTTTATCCCATGAATCATAATCGGGTGTCGGTTGTATCCATTGTTTAATTTGCTGGTCTGAGTAATCTTTTTTGTTCACTGCTTGAACAGTTGAATTGAACAAAGCTACGAGTTCTTCTAAATCAGATTTTTGGTAGTTTTCTAAATTAAATGTAAGCATCTTTTCATTCACTCCTTGTTGTTAAACATAGTTTAATCATATAAGAACGATATGTCAAAAGGAAATTCCTGAAAGATGTAATTTATAAAATAAAATGATAAAATTTTAATATTTACGGTGAATTTAATGGTCTATTGACTTTTTTTTTTGGATTCTTATGAAATATTTTTGTGTTAGATTTGGATCTTTGTTTGTATAGTAGTAATTTTTCGATTTTGTTTGGATTTTTAAAATAGGTGATTCTTGTGGATAGACTAATAGATAAGAAGGTTGTCCATTCACTTGAAATTCACCAGTTAAATAGTTTTCTGTTGCCGTACCAAAGACTTTTATACTGTCTTGAGGCATTGTTTCTAATAACTCGACATGTTCAATCTCTTTCCATTCAATTTTTCTACTTTGACCCATTGGAGCTGTCAATGTAATGCCTTGTTGTGTTGTCGCTAGCTGGAATGGATTAGCGGAAAAATCACTAATTAACAATGGAATAGTTGCCACAATTAAAGCAATTAAAACCAGAACACCAGTAACGCCTAGTGAAATTTTACCAGCCGGTCTACCTAGATTGGCTGAGATATTCATACCCATTCGATCAGGAACTAGGATTCTTTTATCATTAGGGTTTATATAAATTCCATATTTCCAATATTGATCTTCATCGCTGTAACGATATTCAACTGCTTGGGCAATCAGTTGATCTTGTTTTTTTCTAGATGAAAACAAATAAAAGAAAGTAAATAGAACAAAAGCAAGAATTATCAACGTATAGATAACAGTGATTACAAGTACTCGCTCATACGTTACAGTCAATGAAAGTGTAGGAATAAAAGACAAAGGACTCATAACAAGAGCAGATACAGCCATTAAAACGGACCAATGATGACGCATTAAATCATTGACTTGTTGATTGATTTTTTCTTCACTTGTTAATGGTTTAACTGGAAAACGTGCGATGAAATAGTAAAAAAGCAAAAACATACCGATCACAAAAATCGAGATTAAGCTGAATAGCAAGGTACTAGTAGACCAGCCTAACTGTCTAATTGAATAGATACTTCCACCTAAAGTGAGCACAATACTTGGTAAAAACCACCAAATGGAAATTAATTTACGGTTTTTATTGGCAACTAGCTTTGTATCAACTAAAATCGGACTGGTTGGGAGTATCCAATGATTTTGCACTTTTAAAACAGTCATTTTACGAATATATAAAATTTGTAAGTAATAAAATGTTCCGATAAAAGTAAACATAATGACTAGAAAATAAATCATTGTTAATGAGTCGTATGGGATTACGATAATGGGCAGTGCGACAATCGAAAAAATCAAAGCCCATTGCAGCAATCTTTTTTTGTATTTTTTAGTAATTGAGAGCACCTGTTTATCTTGGAGATTTTCTTTAGGTAAAGTTGTTTCTAAAATAATATTTTTATGTGGATTAGCAGGGATCCTTCCCGCTAAAGCCATGATAATGTTAACACCAACAAGTAATAAATATAAAATTAAATTCATTTTTTTTCACGTCCTTTATTGCTTAAATTTTTGATAAATCAGTTTAACTTCTTCTTGCACTGCTTGTTCTGAAAGTTGATGAATATGGGCTTCAGCTAGTAATAGCCCTAAAGTTTCTGAAAAACGTTGTTCAAATAGAATATTTTTTTCCTGTTTTTCAGCTACTCTGGTTCCATTACGGCGATCTGTCAAAATATATCCTTCATTTTTTAGTAAAGAATAGGCTTTTGAAACAGTCATCATATTAACGCCAATCTCATCTGCCATTTGACGTACAGAGGGTAAAAGTTCGCCACTTTCTAATTCACCCTTAGCAATGCCAACAATCAATTGATTACAAATTTGTTGATAAATAGGTGTTTCACTTTGTGATTCGATCGTTAATAACATGTTTTCACCTCTTTTACTTGTTTGTATTACATATATTAATACAAACAATACAAAAAAGCAATTAGTTTATGGAAAAGCTTGAGAGATTAATTATTCAGGCATATAATAAAAAAGAAACGTTATAAATGAAAGGATGAATCAATATGTCAGCAATTGAACCAACAGTTACTCAAAAGTTCCATGATACATTTTTAGAAAATAATAAACAAAATGCGTTGCAGCGAAGTGTTGTAAAAAATGGAATCAGTGCTTCTGCAGAGGACCAAAGTGCTCAAGTCAATAATGTCCCTGTTTTTTCGGTGGATCTTACAACAGGTAAAGTTTCAAACCAAAAACAAAGTGGTCGTTGCTGGATGTTTGCTGCACTAAATACATTTAGACACAAAATGATTAATAGCTTTAATCTAAAAGATTTTGAACTTTCGCAAAACTATACTTTTTTCTGGGACAAGTATGAAAAATCAAATTACTTTTATGAAAATATCATCGCGACCGCTGACCAAGATTTAGATAGTAGAAAAGTTGCATTTTTATTAGCAACGCCGCAACAAGACGGTGGGCAATGGGATATGATCGTTTCAATTTTCCAAAAATATGGTGTGGTGCCGAAAACAGTTATGCCGGAAAGCAGTAACAGTTCAAATTCTCGAGATTTAAATAATTATTTGAATAAAAAACTTAGAAAAGATGCGGTGACATTACGCGAAATGATGATTTCTGGAAAACCAGCTGCAGAAGTTCAAGAAGCAAAAGAAACAATGTTAGGTGAAGTCTATAATCTTTTAGCAATTTCTCTAGGAACACCACCTGAAACCTTTGATTTTGAATATCGTGATGAAGAGAAAAACTATCACTTAGATCAAAATTTAACACCACAATCATTTTACGAAAAATATGTTGGCGTTGATTTAACTGAGTACATTAGCATTATCAATGCACCGACTAGCGATAAACCATATAATCAAACCTATACAGTAGAGATGTTGGGAAATGTAGTAGGCGGTAAAGAAGTGAAATATATCAATGTTGATATGTCTACTTTTAAAAAATTGGCAATTGCTCAATTAGAGCAAGGTGAGTCTGTCTGGTTTGGCTGTGACGTGGGTCAATCTTCTACAAGAGATAGTGGAATTATGTCATTAGATGCTTATGATATGAACGATTTATTTGATATCGATTTTACTATGACAAAAGCTGAACGTTTAGATTATGGTGAAAGCTTGATGACACACGCGATGGTTCTGACTGGTGTGGATTTAATTGACAACAATTCGACTAAATGGAAAGTGGAAAATAGCTGGGGAGAAAAAGTTGGAGCTAAAGGCTTTTTCGTTATGAGTGATGCTTGGATGGATGAATATACGTACCAAATCGTTGTCCGTAAAGAGTTTTTATCAGCAGAATTACAAGAAGTGTGGAAACAAGAGCCGACTATTTTGGCACCTTGGGACCCAATGGGAGCTTTGGCGTAACAAAATAGATAAGAGTTGTATATTTAAAAATAAGAAATAATTAAGAGCAGGATTGAAGTGTAAATTTCCGAGAGGAGTACTTTGTTTCCATGTTCATTCAGATTCAAAATGATGTGATTGGGGCATGACTTTCTGAGTTATAGCTATGTCAACGAAAATCCGAATAAGCGGTATGGAAAAGTTAGGATTTTCGAAAATTTACTAACCCCCGTACAATGCGCTTTATGCATTGTGCGGGGGTTAGTCCAATTGCTCAAGACTAAGCGATTTTTATCAAAAATTCGTCAATATTATCGCATGATATATAAGTAATTTTAATGCCGCATCATTTTTTTTACCAAAAGTAAATGCACATTTTCAAAAAGATTTTCGTGTGTTATAATTTGTATATACAAAAGAAAGACGCTGATATTACCACCGCCTAAAGTAAGTAATACCAACGTTAACCGATTCACTAAGAATCTTTTTTTGATATGTATAGTGTATCATATGTTGAATAGATTTACAAAATTGTGAGACACAATTTAATCATCTTTTAAGCGTAATTTATTCTGATTTATACAGTGGAATGTTTAGTATTTCAACAAATGAGTTTGTTCTTTTTACACATTTTGTACTTCTTTTAAGATAGAAAGTTACACTGGAGATTAAGATTATTAAATTTTGATTAAGTAAGTGTAATCAAATTATAGTTGCCAAAACATTTATTGTGGAGTAGAATGTGAATCAGTCTTGAGTAGCAAAAATATAATTAAATCAAAAACCTTTTCTAAGTATCGCCGGATACTTAGCCATAAAGCGTTAATTAACAATTCTTAGGCCATAGATGGAATTGTTGATTAGCGCTTTTTTATTTATGTTGGCGTGAGAAACTTGAGACTATAGAAAAAGGAGGATCTTTAAATGAATAAAGACTGGATAAAATTATTAATTGGCGCTTTTTTTGAAGTATTGTGGGTTATAGGTATGAAGCATAGCACTACGTGGTGGGAGATAGTTTTAACAGTGATCTTCATTTTCATTAGCTTTTATGCTTTAATTCAAGCAGGTGAAACTTTGCCGGTTGGTACTGCTTATGCGGTATTTGTTGGCTTAGGGACTGCAGGGACAGTTATTACCGGAATTTTATTTTTTGGTGAAGAATTTAAAATCGCTAAGATGTTATTGATTGCAACACTGTTAATAGGTGTTATGGGCTTGAAAATGGTTACAGGAGAAAAAGGAGTGGATCAGAAATGAGTTGGTTGTTTTTAATTATTGCTGGTGTTTTTGAAATGTTAGGTGTAGGATCAATTAATCGTTTTACACAAAGGAAAGATAAACAATCCCTTGCTTTATTGTTCATAACATTTGGCAGTAGCTTTGGCTTTCTTTATTTAGCAATGAAAAGCTTACCTATGGGAATTTCCTATGCTATTTGGACAGGAATAGGTGCAGCTGGTGGCGCTTTATTAGGTATGTTTTTTTATGGGGAATCAAAAGATTGGCGCAGAGTTATGTTTATCATTGTTATTTTGTGCTCAGTCATTGGGTTGAAGCTGATTGGATAAATTATGTTGAAAGAAATTAGCTAATAAAAAAAGACTATGCATTTAGAATAAGTGACTCAACTCTCAAAAATTTTAGTTTTTTGAGAGTACCTCACTTCTGCATAGTCTTTTTAGCTAATTACTATTGTAAAATACGAGCATATCTAGTAGCAAACTCATTATTATAGGAAACTCCAGCAGAGTTTGTCCCAACGTCCCAGTTTGCAGACCAAGTCATTAAACCTTTGATTGGATTACCATCTTTAGCTAATTGATCTAACGCTCTATAAACTGCGGTAGGATCAACTACGTAGCCGCTGCCAGCACCGTCAACATTTGCTGGTAAACCTAATACAAGCTTATCATTTGGAATCTTTAGAAATGTTCTTGTTCCATGAATCATTGAGTCAGACATGTAATAAAGAAACTCATACTTTAATTGATCGTTACTTTGAGGAATCCATTTATTGATTTCATCTACCCAAACGCCATCGCCTCCTTGATTGTATAGTTGAGGGGCAATATAGTCGTAATAACCATCTAAAGAAGTGATATATTTTTCATAGGCACCGCCTGGTTTTAGGTAAGGAAATTCTGGAGCCATTGTAATGATGAAATTTTGACCTTGTGCACGATAATGTTCTTTGACAATCTTTAAGGCCGCTGGAATGACAGTTTGATTATCGCCAGCTGTGATTGCTGATTGCTCTAAATCGATATCCAAGCCGTCAAATCCATAGGTTTCCACTTGGCGAATAATCTCGTTAGCGAAAGCTTGTTCATCGCCTTTTTGCAGCTGAATATGAGCATCAGCACCACCCAATGCAAGTAGAACGGCACGACCTTGACTATTCAATAATGCAACGTCTTGACGAAAGGCAGCGTCTGTTTTATTGTAAGGGGCAAATGTTGGGATTCTACTGACGCCATCACTTTTCATAAATGAAACAGGGACAACATTATAGGCTTTATTTACCTCAGATAAAGAAATATTAGCTGAAGTTCCTTGTTTATAGCCGTCTTTACCTTTTGATGCCCAATTGTGCCAGTAACCAACTAAAACTTTTTTATTGGAAATACTAACCATTTCACTAGCAGAATCAGCAGCTTGTACTGGAGAACTTAGAAGCACACTAGCTGAGAAAAGACCAAGAACTAATAATAAAGGGGAAATAAGCTGTTTCATTTTCATAAATACGAACTCCTTTTTTAGTCTATTTTATATTCACATCAATTGCTTGGTAAAAAGCATTCGTTGTATCGTAGACATTCCATACTGCATAGATAACATGATAGCCTTTGCGGTCAGCTGGAATTGTGATTGTATGATTGACTGTAGCAGCTGGAATCGTTGCATTATCATTAACTTGACCAATTAAATCAAAGTTTTTGATATCTAAAGGTTGGTTAGGGTCCCAGCCTTGTTTTGTAATATAGTAATCCCAAGTAGAGGTTCTGTGACGAGCTGTTAAGGTCCAAGTTAGTGCTAATGGACCAGTTGTGATATCTGTTTTATGCCAACGATCGGCAGTCTGAACATCTAGTGGATCAAATCCGCTAACGCCTGCACTAGCTAATTTCCCTGGAATAAATGTATTTTTTGTAGCTTCGATACTTTGAGGTTCCCACTCTGCACGACCAACATCTTTATTGAGTTTGCCACCTTGAGAACTACCGAAATAGGCGCGGCTTCCTGGTGATGAAACGTATCCGTGAGCATGAGTAACAGTAGCAGAAACAGATAATCCTCCTGCTAATAAACCAAGTACTAGTACTGCTTTAAGCATTACTTTTTTCATTGTGATTCCTCCCAAAAGTATTTTTTTGTAGCGCTTACACAAATTAATGTATCATAGCAACTTTTATTATTCAAATAATACGCAATAATTTATTTATTAATATTTAATAAAAATATATAATATTTTTCAAATAAATAATAATAATTTTTGGAATGAATATTTTTTGTCAATCAACTAGATTGAGGTATTTCAGCTTTGCGAGGGGGAAAATGAATAAAAATAATCTAAGAATTTGGTAATTAAATAGTTGGATTAATTACTCAAAAAAATAAATTTGCATAAAAAAAATGCAGATAGAGAAAAAAATTTTCTCATCCACATCCTGATTTAATTAGTTTTATCGTTTCATATTTTTTTCATCGTCTGCAATCACGTTTAACAAACTTTGATTATCATTAAATGTAGCGAATACTTTTGCGCTACTGAAGTCAGGCACTGCTAGATCTGTTGAACGCATAAAATCATTGAAGGCCGCTTCATAAGCTAGTAGATCCAACATATATAGGGATTGATAGCTGCGATTTAGTGCCATACCTTGTAAAGCTAGATCGTATGCTAAGTCATATTTTTTTGTTAACGAATAAAATTTAGCTGTATTAAAATAGATTTTTGTAGCTTCAATAGGGATGGTAATCGTCATTTTTTTCAGCATAGCAATAGATTTCTCGTAATAAACTTTGGCTTTATCCAACTCATCAGCCATTTCATAAACAATGCCGAGACTGTTTACTGAAAGAATAGCATAAATAGAGTTGGAATCACCTAATTCGTCAGCACGGTAAAAATAAAACAGGCTGTCAGTTGTATTGTTAAACCCGATTAAATTGGTAATTCCCATAAAATAAAACCAGCGCAACTCTAATTCTTTATTTTGAAAATCAGCCACATTAATTGACGATTCTTTTAAAAGTGCATGAGCTTCTTTATGTTTAAAGGTATTGCATAACTCTTCTACATGATTTAATAAAGTCGTAAGTTTTTTCTCATCATTGTCATCCAATACACTTTCAAGGCTAAGGTTTAGTCGTTTACAAATAGCATCAAGAATTTCAAGGCTATCACAGACATTTTTATTTTCAATATTACTTACAGTTCCTTGAGTACAAATTCCAGCGGCTAAAGTTACTTGAGACAATTTTTTTTGTTTTCTTACTGAACGAATGATATCTCCCTTGATTTTCATATGTATCCTCTCTATGTTTACGCATTATATTTTTAGTTTTATTTAATAGTATGGTATTATTCCTTTATAATCAACTAATTTTTTTGGAGGGATGGCAATGGGAGCGTTTTCAGAAGTTTTAGATGATTTGATCACGTACGGCAACACTGGGCACGTATAGTGTGAAAAAATTAGTTAATAGCGGAATTTTTTTGACAAATAGGTAAGGCTGAAAAACTTTTTTTATGAGTGAGATTTTTCTTAATTCATTGAAAAGTTTTTTAGTTTTTTTTTGAATTGGTACAGTTCATTTATTTTTGAGCTGATTTTGATTGTAACAAAAATATCAAAAAATACAAGTGTTATTCATAAAAAAATGATTTTTTTTTGATTTTTTATTTGAGGTTATCCATTTTGAATCTTATGTTATAATTTAATGAGTGATCTGAGCATTAAAAAGGAGGAGATCCAGTGGCTAAAAAATTTACAACCCCGTATGAAGTTGCTTATTATGATGGGGATATTACAAGAAAAATGACAATTCCATCTATGTTAGCTGTTGTCATAAAAACATCTGAAGAGCAAAGTGATGCTTTAGGAAGAGGTTCAGATTTTGTGGCTTCATTTGGCTTAGGCTGGGTCATTACTAATTACGAAATTCATGTTACACGTTTACCAAAAGTTGGTGAAAAAATTGACGTAACAACGCAAGCAATGGCTTATAATAAGTATTTTTGTTATCGTAATTTTTGGATTCACGATGAACAAGGAAATGAATGTGTTCTTATTAAATCTACTTTTGTTTTGATGGATAAAGCAAATCGTAAAATGAGCAGTGTTTTACCTGAAATTATTGAACCTTATGAAAGTGAAAAAATCACGAAAATTTATCGTGGTGAAAAAATTGAAAAGGTTGAAGCAGGCCAGTTTTTACCTTATCGTGTTCGCTACTTTGATATTGATGGCAACCAGCATGTAAATAATGCAATTTACTTTAATTGGTTATTGGATGTTTTAGGGTATGATTTTTTAGCGTCACACGAACCGACGTTTATTAATGTAAAATTTGATAAAGAAGTTGAGTACGGTCAACAAGTGGAAAGTCATTATGAACTACTTGAGGATAATGAAGGACAATCTACTCGCCATGAAATTCGGATCGACGGGCAAATCTACTGTGAAGCAAACATGAAATGGAAACAAAGTCATGAATAATAACTATTAGCTCATGTTTAAATAGTAACTTTTTTTGTAGGTCAAGGCAATTTTATGTTTTGCCTTGGTCTTTTTTAGTATAAAATGAAACAATATGTACATAATAGTAATCAGAGGAGTGAAATATAGAAAGGAGAATTACTTTATGATTCGATTAGGTTTAACTTCATTTAATGAGCATGATAAATTAACTGGAAAAAAACGTTCTTCTTTGTATGAATATGCAGGCTATCTTCCATTAGTTGAGATGGATACAGCGTACTATGGAATCCCCAAACAAGACTCTGTTAGAGAGTGGACAAAGTCGGTACCGGACAATTTTCGCTTTGTTATGAAAGTCTATAGCGGTATTAGCTGTCAAGGAGAGTGGCAACAGTATTATCAGAGCGAGGAAGAAATGATAGAAGCTTTTTTAAACAGTATGGAACCATTAATTGAAAGTGGTAAGCTTTTTGCATTTTTGATTCAATTTTCAGGGACATTTAGTTGCACCAAAGAAAATGTTCAATATTTAGAAAAAATCCGGAAATGGTTTCAAGCGTATCCGATTGCAATTGAATTGCGAAATGGGTCATGGTATACAGCGAAATATATCAAACAAACACTCGCATTTATGAAAGAAAATCAGTTTTCACTTGTGATTGTTGATGAACCACAGATTCCTACAAATCCAGTTCCTTTTTTTCCGTTTGTTACGAATGAGCAGTTTACACTATTTCGTTTTCATGGGCGTAATGCTGCAGGTTGGATGGCAAATGATAAAGATTGGCGCAAAAAAAGAACCCTCTATCGCTATAACTCAGAAGAAATTGCAGAATTAAGCGAAGCCGTAGTAAAAGTTGCACGAGAAAGCCAAGAAGTTGGTGTAATTTTCAATAATAATTCTGGTGGCGATGCGGCTGAGAATTTATTAGAAATGAAAGCGGGACTGGCGATAGAGTACGACAATCTAAATCCGAAGCAAATGGGACTGTTTTAAGTACTTACTACTGGTTATTAACGAAAGGGAACATTATGATAAAAGCTATTTTCTTTGATATCGATGGTACTTTAGTTAGCAAAAATGAAAAAATATTAGCATCAACGAAACGTGGAATTGCTCAAGCTCAGGCTAAAGGGATTATTTGCGGGATTGCGACTGGTCGTGGACCAGTCCATTTGAAGCAACAAACAGATGAACTAAATTTGGATGTTTTCGTAACATACAATGGTCAATTAGCTTATACGAATGAGGAAGTATTTTGGGCTGAAGCTTTTTCCAAAGAAGTTTTGACAAAAATAGTATCATTTTCAGATCAGTATCATCGGCAAATCATTTTCGGTAGTAATGAGGAAATAGCTGGCAGTTCATTGATGCGTTTTGGTCAAATGAAAGGGGCTAAAAAACTTGTTCGTTTTTTACCAAGACGTTTTCCGATGATGTTTATAAAAAATACCGTAAGCAGGTTTTCATTTCATCGTAAAGAGCAACGTTACCATGATCTGGATATTTTAACTAAGCCGATTTATCAATGTGTTCTTTTAAGTCCGGAATCTGAATTTAATTGGCTGCAAGAACAATTGCCAGTATGTCGATTTACCCGTTCAAATCCATATACAGTGGATATTATTCCAGCAAAGGGCTCAAAACTTTTAGGAATTGAAAAATTTGTAGAACGTTTCGATTTAACATTGGATCAAGTGATGGTATTTGGCGATAGCTGGAATGATCTAGAAATGCTGGACGGTGCCGGTATAGGAGTAGCGATGGGAAACGCAGAAGCAGAAGTTAAAGCTGCAGCTGATTTTGTGACGAAAACGAATGATGAAGACGGGATTTATTACGCATTAAAACATTATGGAATTGTTGAATAATAATAGGATTACTAAAGATGGCAAACAGTTAAAATTAGGAGGAAAAGTATGAAGATTGATAATCCATTTGAAAAGACTGAAGCATTTCACAAACAATTTGACAATAGAAGACCAAACGTTCCAACAGAGTTTTCTGCTAAACAAGCATCTGCTCGAGCAGGTTTTAAAGCAGAAGAATTGGTAGAGTTTTTATATGGAGCGGCAAATAATGATGTAGAACTGTTCAAAAAATTAGTGACAAATTTAAAAGAGTCAGTCGATCAGGCAGAAACGAAAGTTCTTAGTAAACAAAAGGTTGTAACCGATCCTTTAGTGGAACAAGTTGATGCTTTGACAGATTTATTATATTTTACGTATGGTTCATTTTCCTTACTAGGTGTAGATCCCACAGAGATTTTTTCGATTGTTCATGAAGCAAACATGGGTAAACTATTTCCAGATGGCAAACCTCGTTATCATCCAGTTACTCACAAAGTATTAAAACCAGACAACTGGGAAATGGACTATGCGCCAGAGCCAAAAATCAAGGCAGAGTTAGAACGTCAACGACAATTATTTAATGAAACTTAAACAAAAATAGACTGAGAATCGAAATGTGATGTCTCAGTCTATTTTTAGTTAATCGAATGGTGCCCAAAAATTTTTCTGATAGTGACGTATCCATAAAAAACTTACTATTAATACAATAGCAAAGACACTTAAATTTAATGGCCAAAATGGCAAATAAAATGCTGCAAAACCATAGATAACTAAAAGAATGATGCTAGCAAAAATTGATGCAAAAAGTGTAAAGATAAGTCCAACACTTCCAGAACCTCTTGTAAATAATTGATTAATATTCGTCCAATCAAGCAAAAGGAAACGATAATCCCGTGCAAAATACCGAAGGCACAGTAAGTAACTACCTAACAGTGAACCAAGAACTAAACAAACTACAAAAACTATTGGAAGTTTGAATAAAATTCCGCCGATCAATGAAATCCCACCTGTCAAAATACTTTGAACAAAAAATCCAACTAAGAACTTCTGCTTCAAATAAATTTGCATTGAAATTGGCAAAGCTTGTACAAAATTAAAGTTTTCTTGATCGAGAGAAATCAAGTTACTGACAAAAGAGGTTTGATTGACAGTCATAACAGCTAACGCAAAACCTGCCAGAAAAACGACACCAATAAAACGAATATTCAAATTAGTAAAATTTAAAGTGCCTCCAAATGCAAAGGTCACAATGAAAATAATGGGCATTAATAATGAGTTAGACAAGACTTGCATAATTAAATTGGGTTCTTTTAATAGCTGTTTATTGTAACCAATGAATAACTGTTTCAAATTTTGATTTGTCTTGTGTTTTCGCCTAGACACATTTTTAGCAATAGATAAATCAGTTAACTGTTCATACAGTTTAGGTAAAATTAATTGCTTAACTGCAAATAGTAAAATGATAGATAAACCAAGTAAGCCAACCAGACTGATTAAGCCAGCTTGCGAATAAGGGGCTGAAGCAGCATCAAAAATTGGCATTAAAACGGCAATAGGTGCACGATCTGCTAAACCAGTTTCTGAATAAGAAGTTTGTCCGTTAATCATTAAGATCCCAACAATTGCAACAGTCATTGAAATACCTAATAATAAGCTGGTAACCACTTTTTTATGTTTTTTAAAGAAATTGGTTCTCGTTAAACCAAAGACAATCAAACAACATACGGCAAAAACAATCGTTAGGATCAGAAGAAATAATAGTAGTGATAAAATAATAGTAATAGGTAAAAAAATTCCTGAACGCCAGCCAGTCAATAAAAATACAACAAACATTGGAAAAACAAAGGGAATGACTGTTAAGACAACAACTAAAATCTTTGAAGTGAAAATAGTACTTTGGCGAAAAGGCAGTGGCAGGTAAGCAGGTAAATCCTGACTTTCAAAAAAGACATTGTAAATAACTGAAATTCCTTGTGAAAAAGCTAAAATACCAAATAGAGCAACATAATACGTAAAAAATCCCGGCATTTTACTAAAATCCATTACAAACATCGTAGCTCCATATATGAATAAAAAAAGGACCCCGGATAATAAATATTGATTGACTAGAGCTTTGGTTAAAGCTTTCCCGCTTTTTCCTTTTCTTCGTGCCCGGTCGGTTATTTGAGGATTGGCATAGCGAAGATTTACGCGAACTAATTCGATCAGCTGTTTTTTATTCATGAGAATCACCAATAATCGTATCTTTTGAAGACACATCAGATTGACGCCCTGCCATTTTTAAGTAAATTGCTTCGAGTGATTCATTAGGTGATTGTTCAAGTAATGTTTCAACAGAACCATTGTAGATTAACTCTCCCTTTTTTAAAATCGCAAGTTCATCACAAAGTTGTTGTGCAGTATCAAGTGCATGAGTTGAGAAAATAACTGTATTACCTTTAGCAGCGTGAGCTTTCATCATTTCTTTCAAGTCAAAAGCTGCTTGAGGATCTAATCCTTGTAACGGTTCATCTAAAATCCAAATTTCAGGATCAGGTAAAAGAGCGCCGATAATAATTGTTTTTTGACGCATACCATGTGAAAAACTAGCCAAAGTTTCATCTTGATGACTAACCATATCAAATAGAGTTGCTAACTCATTTAAACGAGCTTGCTTTTGCTCCGAATTGAGTTCATAAGCAGCAGCAATTAAATCCCAGTATTCACTAGCCGTTAGCTGTAAAAAAATATCTGGTGTATCAGGTACATAAGCAATTTTTTTCTTGATAGCCATACGATTATCAACTAAATCTAGCCCGTCAACGCTAATTAAGCCACTGGAAGGCTGAATAATACTGACTAGACTTTTAATAGTCGTTGATTTTCCAGCTCCATTATGACCTAAAAAGCCAAAAATTTCTCCTTGTTTAATGGTTAAACTTAACCCCTTTAATGCTTGTTTTTCCCCGTAATTTTTACTAACGTTTACAAACTCTATCACACAAATCCCACCTTTTCTTTTTTTCTTACTTCTATTGTACTCCAGTCAATTCTCGAATAGAAACATTTTTTTATTTTGCAATGATAATTGAAAGAAAGTAGAGATGAAAAATCGGGAGAAAACTAAATTGTAGTTTTCTCCCTGAAGGTAACTATATACTAAAAAATGTTTGATACAAGGCTTCAATTGCTTTTTTCTCTTGATTTTCCTGAATCCCAAACATAATACTTACCTCAGAAGATCCTTGGTTAATCATTTCCAAATTGATTCGGTTATCTGCTAAAGCTTGAGCACTGTCAGCCATAACACCAATCCTTTGGCGCATACCTTCGCCGACAATCATTAGCATGGACAAACCGTGAGTAATTCGTAATTCATCCGGTTCTAATTCTTTTTCCAGCCGTTCCATTAGTTGTTCCTCAATTTCAATTGATAATTGCTTCTCACGTAAAATAATTGAAATATCGTCAATTCCAGAAGGCATATGCTCGTAGCTTAAACCAAGCTCTTCTAAAATTTGTAATAGACGGCGACCAAAGCCTAATTCTCTATTCATTAAATACTTACTAATATAAATACTGGCGAAACCTTGATCGCTGGCGATTCCGACAACAGGTTCATGTTCTACCGTACGTGAAGTGGTAATGAGTGTTCCAGGATGATCTGGATTGTTAGTGTTTTTAATGACTACAGGGATATTGGCACGATAAGCGGGCATTAAGGCTTCGTCGTGAAGTACTGCAAAACCAGCATAAGCTAATTCACGCATTTCCCGATAAGTCAGTTCTTTAATAGTTTTTGGTTCCCTCACAATACCCGGATGAGCAACGAAAATCCCGTTTACATCAGTAAAGTTTTCATAAATTTCTGCGCCTACTCCAGCGGCTACAATTGAACCAGTAATATCGGAACCACCTCTAGAGAAAGTACAAATCTCCCCAGTTTCCGTGTATCCAAAGAAACCTGGGATTACTAAGATATCGTCCGTTGTTTTAAATTGATTAATCTTGCTCAAAGAAGAAGCTAAAATACGCGCATTTCCAGGTTCATCAGATACAATAATACCAAGATCTTTTGGATTTTTATAACGAGCATTCAGCCCATTCTGCTGAAAAAAAGCTGCAACTAACTTAGCATTATTATCTTCGCCACTAGCTAAAAAAGCATCGAACAAATGTGGATTGTTATCTTTAGGTAGAGTAACTAGTTGCTGGATAGCATGTTGGATTTCAACCAAAACATCTTTATTGATAGCAAGCTCATCTAGGATTGCTTCATAACGAGCCACGATTTTTTTGCAGATCTCTTCAGTATTTTCATTATTTGTATACGCATGATAATAAGCAATCAGTAAATCAGTTACTTTTATATCCTCTGAAGAACGTTTACCAGGAGCTGAAACAACCACAAACTTTCGTGAAACGTCTTCTTTTACGATATGTAAAACTTTCTCTAACTGAGCTGCTGATGCGAGCGAGCTCCCTCCAAATTTTATGACTTTCACTTTTTTCACTCCTAATTTTAATAGATTTTTCATTATAATAGTAAAAGAATACCGAAATATTTCAGGAAAAGCAACTGCAAAAAGGACAATAATTCATATATTTACGTTATTTTTCTACAAATTTCTTCATTTTTTTTAAAACTTTTGTTAGACTAGTAGAGCTGAACATGAATAGTCAAAAAAGGAGCGCCGAAATGATGCAAAGATTTGAAGCAATTATTTTCGATTTAGATGGCGTGCTTGTTGACAGTGAAGAGTTTTATTATCAACGAAGGAAAGCATTTCTCAAAAATTATAATTTATCGATTGAACAAATACCGATCCAATTTTTTATTGGAGCAGACATGCGCAGTTTATGGAAGACGATTTTTGAAGTTAATGATACAATCTATGATGAAGCTTTTTTAACTGAGCACTATCTAAAATATAAAGAAGAACATCCGATTGATTACAGTAATTTGATTGAACCGGATGCAAAAAAAGTTTTACAGTATTTAAAAAGAAACGGATATAAAATTGGGTTAGCTTCATCGTCAACGACTGCTGTGATTCAAGAAGTGTTGAAAGAAGGACAATTTACGAGTTATTTTGATATTGTCGTAAGCGGAACACAATTTGAAAAGAGCAAACCAAACCCTGAGATTTATGAGTATACTGCAAGTAAGTTAGAAGTTAAACCTGAAAATTGTCTGGTAATCGAAGATTCAGAAAAAGGAATCCGAGCAGCTTATGATGCAAAGATGAGTGTTTGGGCCTTAAAAGACCTGCATTTTGGAATGGATCAACGATTAGCGGATGACAGTATTGCCACTCTTAGTGAAGTTTGCAAAAAGTTGCAATTATCAGAAGAAGTCGGTTAAAATAGACTATAGTGCGTAAGAATATATTGCATTGTTACAAAGTCAAAACATTTCTTAAGAAATTACAATTAATTAGTGCTTGATTGAGTGGATTGTGGTATAATTTTCTGTAGGTGTTTTTAGACATTATTTAAGTAAATAAGAGACTAATGTGGCTGCTGAAGCAGATATGAATGTTATTTATCAGTAAGCACATTATCATATATGGATAAATAAACGGAGGAACCATGAATGAAGAATAATCTGATCATTATCGTAGTTTTAGCTATAATAATCATCGCAGCTGTACTGTATCTAGTTGGTTATTTTATGAGAAAGAAAAATCAAATGAAACTCGATGATCTGGAAAAGAGGAAGGAAGATCTCTTCGACTTACCGGTGATTGAAGAAGTAGACGATGTCAAGAAGATGCACATGGTCGGTCAAAGTCAGAATACATTCAGAGAATGGAATCAACGTTGGACTGAGATTTCTACTCGTTCTTTTGCAGAATTAGAAAGTCAGATTTTCGAAGTTGAAAATTTAAATGAAACCTTCCGTTTTATGAAAGCTAAGAGAGCTGTAGCTGAAGCTGATGAAACAATGTCTGAGATGGAATCAGAAGTTGAAATCATCCGTAACGGTCTGAAAGAACTGCGTGAAAGTGAAGAACGTAATTCACTAGAAGTTCAAAAGGCTCTAGATGTTTATGAAGAAATCAGCAAGCTGCTTCATGATGAAAAATCAGAATTTGGTTCTGCGTATCCGGAATTACAAAAACAACTAAAAAATATCGAAATTGAATTTACTCAGTTTGTTACATTAAATACATCGGGAGATCCGATTGAAGCACGTGAAGTTTTGGAAAATGCTGAACGTCATACTTATGAGTTAGATGATGTTATGAAACGAATTCCACCGCTATACGACGAATTGAACCGGACATTCCCAGATCAATTGAAAGAAATTGAAGAGGGCTATAAGCGCCTGATTGCAGATCACTATGTTTTCCCAGAGAAAAACTTCGAAGATGAATTAAGACGTGTACAAAAACGTGTGAAAAACTCTACAGTTGATTTAGAGAAAACAGAAGTTGATGCAGTAGAAGTTGCTAATCGTGATACAGCTAATGCGATTGATGCATTATATGAAATCATGGAACGTGAAATTAATGCGAAGAAATACGTTATCACAAATCATAAAGTTGTTGGCGATTATATCGCTCACGCGCTAAAAAATAATCGTCAGTTAATGATTGAACTAGATCACACTTCACAAAGCTATACACTAAATCATAATGAATTAGGTCGTTCAAGAGGGTTCCAAACTGAAATCGAAGAAATTATTCGTCGTTATGAAGATTTTGAACCGAAAATGAAAGAACATACAATTCCTTATTCTGAAGTACAAGCATTCTTTAAAGATTGTTACAAGATTTTGGATGATATCGAAAATCAACAAGTTGAAATTGATGATTCATTAAAAGAATTACGTAAAGGTGAAAAAGTAGCCCAAGAAAAAGTAGATCAATATGATTTCCGTTTACGCAACATTAAACGCCATGTTGAAAAACAACGTTTACCTGGATTGCCTGCTGATTACCTAGAATTCTTCTTTGTTGCAACGGATCGAATTGAAGAGTTAAGCAAAGCGTTGAATCGTATCAGAATTAATATGGAAGAAATCAAAAAACTTTCTGATCTTTGTAATGAAGACTTAGAAATGTTAGATAAAAAAACCAATGATTTAGTTAATTCTGCTGCTTTAACAGAACAAATGATGCAGTATGCTAATCGCTATCGTCATACTCATGAAGCAATTCGTTTAGCAATGGAAAATAGCTTAGAACTATTTTCTAAAGAATACCGCTATCAAGATGCTTTGGATGAAATCGGAACTGCCCTTGAAAGAGTAGAACCGGGAGCATTCAGACGAATTGAAGATTTATATTTTAAGAATTTAGATGCAGTTTAAGCAGATAAAAAGGTTGAGAAAATATTTTCTCAACCTTTTTATTCGATGTTTTTTAGTTTATCCAAAGTCTTCTATATTTAAATACTTAGTTTCACAATAATAGCCTTTGCCGCCAACATAAACTTTTTCTATTTCATTGCTGCTATCGGTTGCTAATTTAACTAATATTTCAGAGGGTGAATGCAGGGAATAACCTTGTTCAAATAGATAGACTTCTTTTTGTAAATGGAGCTGAGTATAAAGATAGCAAGCTAATGCTGCATTTGATGTCCCAGTTGCTGATTCCTCGTTAATATCGTATAGTGGAGCGAAATTTCTGCATATTATTCGATCATTGTTAAAAGTAAACAAATGCATTCCGACAACATCATAATACTGGCTGAGTTCTTTAATTTTTTCAAAATTAGGATGTAAGGCATGCAATTGTGTTTCGTCATTTATAGGAATTAAAATATCTTTTAATCCTGTGGAGACCATTTGAATTGGGGATTTATTGTCGATAATAGTAACGTCAAAACAGTCGCTGAACTTATTTGAAGATAAAACATCATAGAATGTTGGTTTTGTTTGCTCCATGAATATTATGTCATCAGTTATAGTAATCGCTAGAATGCCACTGTTTGTTTCAATAGTATAGCAATTTTTGAAAAGTTTATTTAAATGTTTCAGTACTGTAAAAGAACCGATTGTGGCATGACCGCACAAATCAACTTCTTCTTTGGGCGTAAAATACTCAAATTTATAATCAGCAATTTCAGATTTTGATATAAATACAGTCTCCGCATAGCCTAATTGTTTAGCTATTGCCATTTTTTGTATAGCGGTTAATGTATGTTCCAAAAATACCACACCTGCTTTATTTCCACCTTTATTTTCCTTACTAAATGCACTTGCAACATAAACGGATATTTTCATTTAGCACCTGCTTTCTTCACTTATTATAAAGTGTAGCATAGAAAGAATGGTGTATAAATATTATTGGATAAATTAGTTGTACAGTGCAAGAAAGTAATCATTTTTTAGCATCTAATCTTTCAAAAGATCGTTTCGCTAAAGTTCGAGATAAGATATTTAGAGCTCCTTTTTATTTGATTAGCTAGAATAATAGAACAAAATTAGTTCGTTTGGTTGAACTCCAAAATTAGAAAGTATATAATAGGAAAGAATTTCAAGAGAAGAAGGTTTTTAAATGATATATTTTGATAATAGTGCAACGACTCCAATTTATCCTCAAGCCTTAGATACATATGTTAAAACTAGTCAGCGAATAATTGGGAATCCTTCAAGTTTACACGACTTAGGCAGCCAAGCAAATCGTTTGTTGGAACAAGCACGCAAACAAATTGCAGACTTGATTCAGGTAGAATCAGCTGAAATATATTTTACTAGCGGCGGAACCGAAGGAGATAACTGGATATTAAAAGGAACTGCAATAGAAAAGAAAAATTTTGGACGACAGATCATAATTTCTAATATTGAACATCCGGCGGTTTCTGAAACGGCTCATCAGTTAGCGGAAAATGGTTTTGAAGTTTCGGTAGCTCCTGTTGATGAACGTGGTTTTGTCAAAGTAGATGAGCTTGTTAAGCTGATTCGCAAAGACACAATTCTAGTCTCTGTGATGGCTGTGAATAATGAAATTGGCTCGATTCAACCGATACAAGAAATTAGTGAATGTTTAGAGCAGTATCCGACTATTCATTTTCACGTAGACGCTGTCCAAGCAATTGGAAAAGTAAAACAAGAAAAATGGTTAACTCCTCGCGTAGATTTTGCTACATTTTCAGCGCATAAATTTCACGGACCTAGAGGTGTGGGGTTTATTTACTGGAAGCAAGGGCGCAAACTTGCTCCATTATTAAACGGTGGTGGACAAGAAAAAAATCAACGAAGCAGCACAGAAAACGTTGCCGGGATTGTTTCGATGGCAAAAGCATTGCGTTTATATCTGGATAAAAAAAGTGAAAAGCCTGAACATACAGCGATCATCCGCCGTTATCTAATCGAAGCTTTACAAGAATATGCAAATGTCACAATTTTTTCAAAAGAAACTGATGATTTTGCGCCGCATATTTTGTGTTTTGCTTTAAAAGGGATTCGTGGTGAGGTTTTGGTCCATGCTTTAGAAGAAAAACAAATTTACACATCGACAACTAGTGCTTGTTCTAGTAAGAAAAAATTAGCTAGCAGTACTCTGCATGGAATGAAAGTACCAGATTCTTTAGCAACTTCAGCGATTCGTGTAAGCTTAGATGAAAGTAATACAATTGCCGAAGCAGAGCAGTTTATGATAATTTTTAACCAACTATATAAAAAATTTTCTATTATAAGGAGCTAAGTTATTGAACTATACAGAGATCATGGTTCGCTACGGCGAGCTTTCAACTAAAGGTAAAAATAGAAAAATGTTTATCGCGCAACTGGCGCAAAATGTAAAAAGAACTCTAAACGATTTTCCTGCTGTAAAAATTCATGCCGATCGTGACCGTATGCATTTACTGTTAAACGGAGAAGACAGTACCCAAATCATGCCAAAATTAGCCAAAGTTTTTGGGATTCAAAATTTTTCACCGAGTATTCGAGTAGAAAAAACAATGCCGGCTATTCGTGAAATGGTACAAACAATTATTAAAAATGTTTATACAGCTGACCAAACATTTAAAATCACATCAAAACGTTCAGATCATTCATTTGAATTAGACTCAAATGAATTGAACCAAGAATTAGGTAATGCTGTTTTTGATGTTTTTCCAAATATCAAGGTTCAAATGAAAAAGCCGGATATCAATATTCGCGTAGAAATTCGTAAAGAAGGAGCATATCTTTCTTATGAAACAATTCGAGGTGTTGGCGGTTTGCCTGTTGGAACTGGCGGACGCGGGATGTTGATGTTATCAGGAGGAATTGATTCACCTGTAGCAGGCTATTTATCTATGAAGCGCGGCGTAGAAGTAGAAGCTGTTCATTTTGCCAGTCCACCGTATACAAGTGAGCAAGCATTACAAAAAGCCAAAGACTTAGCTGCTAAAATTGCTCCATATGCTGGCAGTATCCAATTTATTGAAGTGCCTTTTACAGAAATTCAAGAAGAAATCAAACGAGTTGTACCAGAAGGTTATTTGATGACAGTTACTCGTCGAATGATGCTGCGTATAACAGATGCGATTCGCGAATTACGTAAAGGCTTAGTAATTATCAATGGTGAATCATTAGGTCAAGTAGCCTCTCAGACATTACAAAGTATGGTAGCAATCAATGAGGTCACCACAACACCGATTATTCGTCCAGTTGTTTCAATGGATAAAGGGGAAATTATTGAAATCGCAGAAAAAATTGATACATTTGAATTAGCTATACAGCCTTTTGAAGATTGTTGTACAATTTTTGCACCACCACAACCGAAAACTAGACCCAAATTGGATAAAGCTCAGGCGTATGAAGCTCGTTTGGATGTAGAAGGTTTAATAGAGCGGGCTATGGCAGGCTTGAAAGTTAGTGAAATTACAGAATCTAGTGAGCAAAATGAAGATTTTGCCGATTTATTATAAAAAATTGCTGGAACAGACTTGGTAACGTTACCGAGTTTGTTCTTTTTATTAGTTTTTTTTAATATATGATCTTCTTTTCACAAACTAGTTGCTCCTCGTATCGAAGCATGCTAAACTTAATATGTGAATTAAGTAACAAGGAGAGGTGAAAAATGAAAGAATTACATACAGAAAAAACAATGCCGAAAGCAACAGCAAAGCGCTTACCACTTTATTTACGCTACTTGAAAATGCTTGGAGATTCAGGTGTAACAAGGATTAAGTCAAAAGAATTTAGTGATGTTATTCAAGTTCCGCCAGCAACCATTCGTCGCGATTTTTCTCATTTAGGTGAGCTTGGGCGAAGTGGTTATGGTTACGATGTACCGTATTTAATTGAAGTATTTAGCCATATCTTAAACACACAAGAAGAAAAAAGAATTGCTTTAATTGGCTGTGGTAACTTAGGCAAAGCATTGATTAAAAATAATTTTCGTAGAAATGAAAACTTAAATATCGTTTGTGCGTTTGATTCTTCAGATGCACTTACGGGACTTACGATTGACGATGTTATGATTCAGCCAATGGAAAAACTAGAAGAGGAAATCAAAAAAACAGGGGTAACAGTAGCTATTTCAACTGTACCTAGCCAATTTGCTCAAGAAGCTATTGATAAAATTGTCGATGCAGGTATTACTGCGATTTTGAATTTTGCGCCCGATCGAGTTACAGTGCCTAACAATGTGAATGTTCAATATATTGATTTAACGACAGAATTGCAGACCTTGATTTATTTTGATGAAACTTTTTCTAGTAGTAAAGTTTAGCCTAAGTTAAGGCAAGAACTTTGTCATCGTTGATTTCTTCCTCTATACTAAGATTGAGATAGAAGTTTAAGGAGGAAGATAAGATGAACGTAACAAGAAAAGGACAAGTAGTAGAAATTGTGGGCGTACAACCCAAAGTAAATGAAACAGCACCAGCATTTTCGTTAGCAAATTTAAATGATAAAGTAGTAAAGTTGTCTGATTTTGCTGGAAAGCCAGTGTTAATCAGCGTAGTGCCAGATATTGATACACGCATTTGTTCTTTACAAACGAAGCGATTTAATCAAGAAGCGGCTTCTGTTGAAGGCGTAAAATTTATTACGATTTCAAATAATACTAAAGAAGAACAAGCAACTTGGTGCGCTGCTGAAGGTGTTGATATGGAAATTCTCCATGACACTGAGGGCACATTTGGTGAAGCTTATGGTCTATTTATCCCGGAAATGGGGCATCTGGCTCGTGCAATTTTTGTGGTCGATAAAGATGGAAAATTAATTTATGAAGCGATTTCTGCAGAAATTTCAGAAGAACCTGATTATGCAGCGGCTTTGGAACAAGCGAAATCGGCTCGTTAGTATTTTTCAAATTGACTTATCTAGCACTTACATGTAAAATAATCATGCACAGACTATGAACAAGAGGAGTACTACTGGCATCGTTTTAGAGAGAAAATCAATTGGTGGGAGATTTTCACATAACCAGTAAGAATGTAGCTTGGGAGTCAATGATTTGAAGTTAGTAGAATGATTCGAGTAGTGATCGTTACCTCACGAATGAAGCGGTGTTTGAGCAGTCGAACACAATTTAGGTGGTACCGCGTATTGATATTACGCCCTAGAATACGAAAGTATTTTAGGGCTTATTTTTTATTTTCACGCAAGACTTACTAGTCATTCAAATAAGAAGAGAAAGAAGGAAAATCTATGACAGAAGAAAAAAATCTACCGACAAAGTACCAGCCAAATGAAGTAGAAAAAGGTCGTTACCAAAAATGGTTAGATCAAGATTTATTTAAACCAAGTGGGGATCAAAAAGCCAAACCTTATTCAATCGTGATTCCACCGCCAAACGTTACTGGAAAACTACACTTAGGTCATGCGTGGGATACAACCTTGCAAGATATGATTATTCGTCAAAAAAGAATGCAGGGTTTTGATACATTATGGTTACCAGGAATGGATCATGCTGGAATTGCAACACAGGCTAAAGTAGAAGAAAAATTAGCAGAACAAGGTATTTCCCGCTATGATTTAGGACGTGAAAAATTTGTTGAACAAGTTTGGGATTGGAAAGAAGAATACGCTTCTCATATTCGCGAACAATGGGCAAAAATGGGACTATCTTTGGATTATAGCCGTGAACGCTTTACTTTAGATGAAGGTTTATCAGAAGCAGTTCGTAAGGTTTTTGTTTCTCTTTACGAAAAAGACTTAATTTATCGTGGAGAATATATCATCAACTGGGATCCAAAAGCTAAAACAGCTTTGTCAGATATTGAAGTTATTCATAAAGATATCGAAGGTGCTTTTTATCATATGAGCTATCCGTTATCTGATGGAACAGGTGTGGTAGAAATTGCAACCACTCGTCCAGAAACGATGTTAGGAGATACTGCGATTGCTGTTCACCCGGAAGATGAGCGTTATCAAGCATTGATTGGTAAAACAGTCACATTACCATTAGTGGATAAGGAAATTCCAATTATTGCTGATGAATATGTAGATATGGAATTTGGAACAGGTGTTGTAAAAATTACGCCAGCTCACGATCCAAATGACTTTGAAGTTGGTAATCGTCATGATTTACCACGTGTAAATGTGATGCATGAAGATGGTTCAATGAACGAACTTGCTGGAAAATATGCTGGTATGGATCGCTTTGCTGCACGTAAAATGATTGTTTCTGATCTAAAAGAAATCGGTCGCTTAATCAAAATAGAAACAATGAATCATAGCGTTGGACATTCCGAACGTACTGGTGTGGTTGTCGAACCGCGTTTATCTACACAATGGTTTGTTAAAATGGTGCCATTAGCTGAACAAGCAATGAAAAATCAAGGCACAGAGGATGCAGTTGAATTCTTCCCACCACGTTTTGACCAAACCTTTATGCGTTGGATGGAAAATGTTCATGATTGGGTTATTTCTCGTCAACTATGGTGGGGACATCAAATTCCTGCTTGGTATCATAAAGAAACTGGTGAAATGTACGTTGGCATGGAAGCACCAGCTGATATCGAAAATTGGACTCAAGACTCTGATGTGCTGGATACATGGTTTAGTTCTGCTCTATGGCCGTTTTCTACAATGGGTTGGCCGGATGAAGAAGCAGCTGATTATCAACGTTACTTCCCAACTAGCACATTAGTTACTGGTTACGATATTATTTTCTTCTGGGTAAGCCGGATGATGTTCCAAAGTTTAGAATTTACTGGTAAAGCGCCATTTAAAAATGTCTTGATGCATGGGTTAATCAGAGCAGAAGATGGACGTAAAATGAGTAAATCACTTGGTAATGGTATTGATCCAATGGAAGTAATTGAAAAATATGGAGCAGATGCGCTTCGTTGGTTTATGTCAAACGGTTCAACACCGGGTCAAGATATGCGTTTCAGCTACGAAAAAATGGATGCTTCATGGAACTTTATCAATAAAATCTGGAATGCTAGCCGTTTTGTTATTATGAATGTTGAAGGAATGAGCTATGCTGATATTGATTTTAGTGGCGAAAAAACGGTAGCGGATCGTTGGATTTTAACACGTTTAAATGAAACAATTGAGCGCGTAACTGATTTATTTGACCGTTTTGAATTCGGTGAAGCGGGTCGTCAACTGTATAACTTCATCTGGGATGATTTCTGTGACTGGTATATTGAAATGAGTAAAGAAATCCTTTATGGTGAAAATGAAACAGCTAAACAGACAACACGCAGTATATTAGTCTATACCTTAGATCAAATCTTACGTTTGCTGCATCCAATTATGCCGTTTGTAACGGAAGAAATTTGGGAAAGTATTCCGCATCAGGGAGACTCATTAGTAGTTGCTGATTATCCTGTTGCTCACGCTGAATTTTCTGATGAAACAGCAGCGCGCGGAATGGAAGTATTAAAAGAAGTGATTCGTGCGGTTCGTAATATTCGTGCAGAAGTAAATACACCTCTTTCTAAACCAATTACGTTATTAATTAAAACAAGTGATACCGCGATTGATAAATTCTTGATTGAAAATACTAACTATATTGAACGCTTCTGTAACCCTGAAGAATTAACAATCAGTAGTGATATCATCCCGCCGGAATTAGCAATGTCAGCTGTTTTAACTGGAGCAGAGCTATATTTACCTCTAGCTGGTTTGATTAACGTAGAAGAAGAAATTATCCGTTTAGAAAAAGAATTAGATAAATGGAACCAAGAAGTAAAACGAGTGCAAGGGAAATTATCTAATGAGCGTTTTGTTTCAAATGCGCCAGCAGATGTTGTTGAAGCAGAAAAAGCCAAAGAAAAAGACTATTTAGAAAAACAAGTAATCGTAAAAGAACGAATTGCTCAATTACGGACAGTCAATTAAAGAGTAAAAAAGCAGGTAGTGTACATTTCCGTACACTGCCTACTTTTTTGTCTTTAAACCGAAAGAAATCGTTCAAATACGAATAACATTACATAACCATAAGTGGCAACTGACCAAAGTTTAAACACGAGTAAAACTTTCATGTATTCTTTAAATGGTAAGTCAGCAAGACCAGCAACTAGACAAACGAGATCATCTGGTGCAAAAGGAATTAATAAAGTAACAATCATTAATTTTTTAATGCCTTTTTCTGGTCGATCCAGCATTTTCTCAAATTTCAAATACCGTTTTTTAGGTAGAATCAAACGAGCAAACGGTCTACCATAATGGCGGGCTAACCAATAAGCAAGGATATCTCCGATGACTAAACCAATGTAGCTGTATATAATGCCGGGAATACTGCCAAACATTAGCATACCAACTACTGTAGAAATACCGCCTGGAAGAATCGGCACAATTACTTGAAGAATTTGTAAAAATATAAAAATCAAGATTGCATATTCACCAAATTGTTTGATAAAGGTTTGAAGTGAATGGACGGAATGAAAAATCCCTTTAGAATATCCGTACGCAACTAAAATTGTGAAACCAATAAGTCCGATAATCGGCAGTACATAGATGATCCGTTGAACAATTTTTTTACCCATGGCTGCAGTTTCCTCTCCCGTTTACTTAATTCTTCTTTTTACGAGTTGATAAAATAATACGCCAAATAATACAGAAATGCTAATGATAACCCCTACAAAGAAGGTTTTCTGTTGGTAGTGCATTGTTATTTGATGGTTTCCAGAAGATAGTGAAATTCCGATAAAGTTACCTAAAATTCTTTGTGTCGTTACTTCTTTTCCATCAACTTTAATTTGCCAATTTTTATCATAAGGAACAGCTAAATAGAGCAGGTTATCAGCATCCGAATCCGCTACTGTTATTTCGCCAGTAAGTGTGCCTGTATTGTCTTTGTTTAATTGAATTGCCTGGTTTTTTTGTTCATCAATGAAAGAATCAAAAGTGTCTTGTTGTAATGTTTTTAACTCAACATCTTTTTCCTCAAGGCTAGTTTTAGATTCGATTTCCAGCTGAACGGTTTCATTTTTTGTGAACTGTCCTAGATTAAATAATTGATTGGTAACAATATAAATAGAGGGCTTGATGGTTTCCCCATTTACTTTAAAGGAAGTGACTTTTTTCCAATTGAAATCAGGGATGTACAAGTACAATTCTCCGTCAGCAGTTGTTTTTGCTGTTAGAGAGTATAGGTTGTCCTCTGTTTTTTCCCAAGCATTTTTTTGTGCTTCTTGGAAATAACCAGTAGTATTTTCCTTAATGGCTTGTAAAATTAATTCCTGATTTTCTAAAGGAGTGTTATCAGCTAATTTAATTGAAGCAAATGATTCTGGGACTAAAAAGCCCATGCCGAGTGCTTCTGAATTTTGGTAAACATTGGTTGAGGCTTCAGTAGACTCATTTTTTTGCTCAGTTTTTTCTTCTGGTGTAATCTGATATTTAACGTTTAAGAGAAAATTAATTACTTTTGATTCATCCACGTAAGCAATTCGACGATCATTTTTTTGATATAAGCCTAGGGCATTCAAAGTATCTTGGGTTTTCGAATCTAAGGTTGAGGTATAGCTTGAAACCCCTGCATATCTATAAAGCATTGGATTGTTATAGCCGTTATGTGTTTCCTTATAACCAGCAGCTTCAGCATCAACTGTTTGCTTTATTCTAAATAAATCTGGATTTTCAGTTTTAAGATCAGAAATAATCTTGTCCTGTACTTGATAAGTTTTAGCGAATAATTCTTGGTTTCCGAACGGAATCACTTTAAAGCTAGTCCAGAAATTAAATACTAACTCAAAGCAGACCACAAATACGATTAAAGCTTGAATAAGTATTTTATATTTAAAAGATGGCTTTTGGACTAAATAAATTAAACCGTAAATAATCCAAATTGAAAAGAAACTAATGAAACTATAGCGTATAGACAATAGACTATTCTGCCCTTTTGAAAATGCTAAAGCGATGTAACCAATAATTAGAAAAGCTGAAAAAATGCTTGGAACAATGAGCTTCAGTTTTGCTCCTTGTCTAAGTTTCAGCGCTGCTTCGTAAGCAAATTTTATAATCAAAAAACTGAAAATAAACGTATTTCTGTATGGAAAACCAGCTGGACTTTGGAACATATGCCAAATTGTATTGATTAATTCCAGCCAAAAACTTAGAAAAAGAGCACCTAATAAACAAGCCGCACCGATTTTTTCTTTCTTAGAAATTTCAGCTAATTGAAAATAAGCAATAACCAATAAGACCATTAACGTACCAGAAAAAATAGTTGGTAAATGCTCTAAACGTAAATTAAAATTAATGCTTCCAATCCCAAATTGAGAAAAAAAGCTCAAACCAAATCTTGGTGTTGGTAAAAAAGTAAAAGCATCGAAACTCGTTTTTTTAGTAGCCAGCATTCCTTCAATCGCAGGAATTAAAATAAAACTCGTACTGATTCCTGTAAAAAAAGAAGTAACAAAAAACAAGCGCCCTTCTTTAATAAATCCGAAAAATGATTTCTTCTGGCTTGACTCAGAATTAAGATAATACCAATAAATACTGTAACATACAGCGAAAATACAAAGCATGTAACCCATATAATAATTTGTAATAATTGCTAAGAATAGAGTTGTACAATAAAGCCAATACTTTTTATCATTCCATAGATATTGAATACCTAAAACAAGCAAAGGCAGTAAAATCAAAGCGTCTAGCCACATAAAATTTAAACAATAAACTGTCACAAAACCACACAAACTATAAGAAGTTGAAAATAGTAATGTAAGCCAATTAACCTGCCGATAAGTCTTTTGTAAATAATAAAACATCGTAGTACCCATCAAAGCAATCTTTAAAGTAATAATAAATAAGATCGCAACAGGTAATTGTTCATACGGGAATAGCAAGACGAGAAAATTAAATGGACTTAATAAATAATAAGCACTTAATGGTAAAATCGTTCCTCCAAGTGCATCAGAAAAGGAATAAAGAGAAGACGAATCTCCTTGGAAAAAATCTTTAAATGCGCTTAAAAACGGCATATATTGCGTACCTAAGTCACTAACCAAAAGATTATTATTACCAAATGGAGCTAACCCCAAAATACTCCAAAGTACGATCAACAATAAAAATGGAAGCAAAAAACTTCCGCCGATCAGTAAATTTTTTTTACGTTTTAACATTGTGTATACTGCTCCTTTATTCTAATAATTTGTAACTGTTTTAGGATAAAGGTCCAATTAATTATAAAAATCAAACGAACTACCTACAACAATAGCTTTCGAAGAGATGTTACTATTATTTATTAGTCTATCATGTAATTAAATAATAAGACAAAAAAATAAACCTATGTTCACTTCATACATAGAGTCTTGTTTATTCTATCATACTTACGTTCTTTTTTTTGTTTAGAAAGTTATTTTTACCTTTTTTTATGAATTAGATTTTTTAAGAAAAACGACTTGAAGTTTCAAAGTATTAATTAGTGAAAAGCAATGCAGCTTTCGTTATAATAGAAGTGCGAGGAGTTGATAAGATGTCATTAACAATAGAAGAAGCAATTGAATGGATTCATAGTAGACTGCCATTTGGCTCCAGACCGGGACTTGAACGGGTTGAAGAATTACTTAAAAGAGTTGGCAATCCAGAAGAGAAAGTTCCCACAATCCATATTGCAGGTACAAACGGTAAAGGATCAACGGTTACTTATTTGCGCTGTATGCTTGAGGAGTTAGGCTTAAAAGTCGGAACATTCACTTCACCCTACATTGAACATTTTAATGAACGGATAGCGATAAATGGTCGTGGAATCTCTAATAGCCAGTTAGTTCATTATGTGGAAAAATATCAGGCACTTGTTAGTGAAATGGATCAGCAAGATAAGAGTGCTGGTATCACAGAATTTGAAACACTTACTGCAATGGCTTTTGATTATTTTTTGGATGAAAAAGTAGATATTGCAATTATTGAAGTTGGTCTCGGTGGTTTGTTAGATAGTACAAATGTTGTTAAACCAATGCTGACAGCAATTACGACTATCGGTAAAGATCACACTGAAATCTTAGGAGACACCCTTGGAAAAATTGCCTTTCAAAAAGCTGGCATTATTAAAGAGAACATACCAGTTGTAACAGGGAATATCGAAGAAGAAGCTTTTATCGTTATTGATGAAATAGCTAAGAAAAAACATAGTCATCTTTATCGTTTTGGTGTAGATTATAAAGCGGAATATTTACATCCTGATAAAAATTGGGGCGAAGTTTTTCACTTTTATGGAGAAGCTGGCAAACTGCCAAATATAAAAGTATCATTATTAGGTAGACATCAAGTTGAAAATGCCGCAGTTGCTATTCAGCTATTTTATCTCTATTGTCTTAAGCAAAAAATTAATTTTTCTGATCGTGATGTTTATCAAGGCTTACGTAAAGCTCAATGGCCTGGCCGTATGGAAAAAATAAGCGATGAACCGTTTATTATTTTGGATGGTGCTCATAACGATCATGCGATGCGTCGTTTGGCAGAAAATCTAAAAAAAGAATTTCCTAATCGAGAAATCAATATTTTATTTTCAGCATTATCAACAAAAAATGTTGATCAAATGATTGGGATGTTGAAGAAAGTACCTAATGTTCATTTATATTTAACCACCTTTGACTATCCTCGAGCGATTGATCTAACTAAGATGGAACACTTTGAAGATGAAAAAACGGAAATTGTTTCACTGTGGCAGTTTGGCTTGGGAGAAATCCTAGAAAAAATGTCAGCAGATGACCTACTGGTAGTAACAGGGTCGCTTTATTTTGTATCACAAGTACGAGAATTATTATTGAATGTAGGAGGAAATGATGAAGAAAATTGATGGTGTAATTTTTGATATGGATGGCTTGTTATTTGATACGGAGTTAATTTATTATGAGTCAACACAAAAGATTGCGGATGCAATGAATTTTCCATATGATAAAGAACTTTATTTACAGTTTCTAGGTGTTTCTGATGAAGAGGTACAAGAAAATTATCATCGTATTTTTCAGGACTTTGGGAAAGAACGAGTGGAAGAATTTATTCAGCGTTCATATGAAGATACGTATCAAGTATTTGAATCTGGAAAAGTTCCTTTAAAAGAAGGTGTTTTGGAATTACTTGATTATCTTGATGAGCTGGAAATACCGCGGATTGTCGCTTCAAGTAATGTTCGCCCTGCAATCGAACTATTGTTGGATGGTGCTGGAATCAAGGAGCGTTTTTCTGGAATAGTTTCATCAGAGGATGTTACTCGAGCAAAACCAGATCCAGAGATATTCAAAAAAGCTTTAACGGTTTTAGGAACTAACGCTGCGGATACATTAATATTTGAAGATTCCTTTCATGGTGTAACAGCTGCTGATGCTGCAGGGATTCCAGTAATTATGGTACCAGACTTGTTAGCACCATCGGATGAAATCAAAGAGAAAACGCTAGAAATCTTTGAAAGCCTGAAACAAGTTCCGACTTATTTGCAAAAATAAAATAGAATTCTCACTCCTTTGCGTATCTTTTATTAGAAGCTGTAAAAGGAGTGATTTTTTGCTTAAAGAAGAGAAATTATTTATTCGAGAAATGCCGGAGGACTGTTTGCCTCGGGAACGTTTAGAAGAAGTTGGAGAAAAAGCTTTGTCTAATCAAGAATTATTAGCTATTTTATTAAGAACGGGTTCAAAGAATACTCATGTGATGGAGGTTGCTTCAAAGTTTTTAAATTATTTTAGTCACCTCTATGAATTGAAGAATGCAACATTGACAGAAATGATGGACGTCAAGGGAATTGGTCGGATCAAAGCAATTGAATTACGTGCTGCGATCGAGTTTGGTTATCGGATTCAGCAAAGTACGCAGTTAAAACTAGGAAAAGTTTCATCTAGCTATCAAATTGCTCAAAATCTAATGAATGAATTACAGGATTTTCAGCAAGAACATTTGGTTTGTTTATATTTAAATACAAAAAATGAAGTAATTAAACAAGAAACTGTTTTTAAAGGTTCACTGAATCAATCCGTTGCTCATCCAAGAGAAGTCTTCCGCAGTGCTGTAAAATATTCTGCCGCACGTTTGATATTAGCTCATAATCACCCTTCTGGTAATCCAACTCCGTCAGAAAGTGACATTAATTTCACACGTAGAATGCAGAAGTGTGGGAAAATGATGGGTATTGAAGTTTTAGATCATATTATCATTGGTCAACAAGTTTACATCAGTATGAGAGAAGAAAATTTTTTCAGTATAGAATAGCTAGATTTCTTGCAAAAAAAGGGGTCCGCGTGTACAATGTAAGGGTAATCTTGTTTGGAAAATTATAGAAGTTTTAGTTATTAAAACCCTCTATCGTAGTACGGGCAAAGTTACAATATTTAGTGCTTAAGCACGAGGAGGAACAGGAATGGAACAAGGAACAGTGAAATGGTTTAACGCAGAAAAAGGATTTGGATTTATCTCTCGCGAAGATGGAAGCGATGTATTCGTACATTTCTCAGCTATCCAAGGAGACGGATTCAAAACTTTAGAAGAAGGCCAATCTGTAAGCTTCGACGTTGAAGATTCAGATCGCGGACCTCAAGCAGTTAACGTAGAAAAAAACTAATTCGTCCATTCAAAAACATCTGACATTTGTCGGATGTTTTTTTTGTTTAATTATGTAAAAAAATGAAATAAAATCGGAAAAATATAGAATAAATATTTTGTCTAAATCGCAATCAAAAATAAATAAAGACAAACAAAAAAGGCATCCATGATTTATCCATTCATGTGATGCCTTTAGATCGTATTAGAACTTGAATCGCTCATTTAGGTTGATAACTCCTTAAATAGATTTTTTCAATTCTTTTACTGCTTGTGTAATCGTGATACCATAAGCCACGTTTGCTTGGTTATTTGCATCGATAGCCATAAACAAATTTCGCTCTGTATCAAGTGCTACACGGTATTTTAATACTTTATTACCAAATGTCATAATGATTCTCCTTTCTTGATTCATATGAAAGGCAACGAGATCTGATAACGAAATTCCAAAATCACTATATCATGGTTTTGTTAAATTGTAAAGATAAAAATTAAAAATTAACAGAATCTTTGTTGAAAACGCTTTTTCGTAGTACAATAAAGGTATAATAAGAAGGAGGTTTTTCTCATGGGAGAAACATATAAAAATATTTTAGTTGCTGTGGATGGATCAGATCAGGCGGAAGTAGCCTTTCAAGAAGCGATCAAAATTGCTAAACGTAATGGTGCAGCATTACATGTCTTATACGTGATTGAAGAAATGTCTAATTATTTTGGGGAATTAACAATGTCAATGGGCACAGTAATGGAAGAGTTGCGGGAAAATGAAGAAGAAGAAATGAAAAAAAGAGCTGTAAAAGCCCATGAATTAGGAGTAGAAAATGTTCATACCTATGTGATGTATGGCTATCCTAAGTCATTAATTGCGGATTTTACTGAAGCAGAAGAACCAATGGATCTGATTGTTATTGGCAGAACTGGGTTGAACGGTTTCCAAAGAGCAATTGTAGGTTCAACAACTTCTTATGTAGTAAACCATACGGATGCAAATGTCCTAGTAGTAAATACCACAAAAAAATAATTTGAAGAATAAAACAGTTGTAAGCAGCATTCCTTAAAGGTTGCTCACAACTGTTTTTTGACTTGTAAGAACGAAATTATTCAGTTAAATACTTGTATCATTCGTAGATATTTGTTTCAAACACATCCACTAATAATCGGCTTACTTTTTGAGCAGACATAGTAGAAAAATCTTTTAACCAGCGTTCGATCAAGCCAACAGACCCGCTAACAAAATAAGCAAAATACAATTCAAGTTCTTCTTCAGTTGTTTGATTAAAGTAATGCTGAAATCGTTGAAATGCCTCTGGTTTGACGATCTCTAATAAATCCGTCAGCAAGTGTTTACTACTTGTATTGGCCAGAATTAATTGGCTGATATGTTTATTTTTTTTGAGAATAGTCAAAACGGTTTCTAACCAAACATCTAGAGGAAGTTTATCCATTTGAATATTTTCAAGAATTTCGTTAATAAATTCCTTTTCAATATGCTGCAATAAATCATATGGATTTTTATAGTATTTATAAAAAGTACCACGGTTGATATCTGCAGCGTCAGCAATGTCAGTCACGGTAATTTTAGTAATATCTTTTTGTTGAAGTAGTTCTAGAAATTCTTCGCGAATAATTTTTTTAGTATACTGAGTACGTCGATTGTTTGGAATTCCGCTCATAATGATTGACCTCCTTTAGGAAAATAAACAAAAAAAGATAATCTGTTGATTTTATAACAAATGCATGGATAGTTGAGGATTGATTTCTTTTTTCCAGACTATTATACTAACAACATGTCATAAAAGCAACGACTGTTCAAAAGATGGAGGTAACAGTATGAACTATGTAGAAGTCAAAAATGAATTTAAACGCTATAAAATGGGTGAAACAACGATCACCGCAAATGAAGATATTTCTTTTAACATAAAAAAAGGTGAATTAGCAGTTATTTTAGGTCCAAGTGGCGCTGGAAAATCAACCGTTCTGAATATTTTAGGCGGTATGGACACGCCAGATGAAGGACAAATTATTATTGATGAGACTGATATTGCGAAGTTTTCTGATAAAGAATTAACGATGTATCGTCGAGAAGCGATTGGTTTTGTTTTTCAATTTTACAATTTAGTTCCTAATTTAACGGCTAAAGAAAATGTTGAACTGGCAACAGAAATTTCTCCTAATGCGTTAGATCCAGTTGAGGTTTTGACACAAGTTGGGCTAGAAGATCGCTTGAATAATTTTCCATCGCAACTATCCGGTGGTGAGCAACAACGTGTTTCAATTGCTAGAGCACTAGCAAAAAATCCTAAATTGCTTTTATGCGATGAACCAACAGGAGCTTTGGATTTCGAAACCGGAAAACAAGTACTGAAACTTTTGCAAAATGCTAGTCGTCTAAATGGCAATACAGTTTTAATTATTACTCATAATGCCGCAATTGCTCCAATCGCTGATCGTGTAATTCGAATCAATGATGCCAAAGTTCGTTCTGTAGAAGTAAACGAAAATCCAATTTCAATTGATGAAATTATTTGGTAGGAGTGATGAAGATGAAAAATAGAACCTATGTGAAAGCAAGTTTTCGTGAAATCACACAATCAAAAGGACGTTTTATCGCAATTAGCCTAATTATCTTTTTGGGTACTTTACTTTTTGTCGGTGTTAAAGCTGCTGGTCCAATTTTGAATCACTCAGCTAGTCAATACGTTGATAACCAAAATTTAGCAGATATGCAGATTATTTCAACTTTGGGAATTACTGAAGATGATGAAAAGCTAGCTAAAGAAATTCCTGATGCTAAAGTGGAATCAGGTTATCAATTTTATTATGCAGACGCCAAGAAAAATGAAGTAGTTCAAGTTTTTTCTTATAATGAAACGAACCAGCAAAATCAGTTAGTCTTAAAAGAAGGTCGTTTGCCAAAAA
Source organism: Enterococcus sp. 5H (assembly GCF_028128615.1). Taxonomy (GTDB): domain Bacteria; phylum Bacillota; class Bacilli; order Lactobacillales; family Enterococcaceae; genus Enterococcus_L. The sequence continues at coordinate 190,827 of NZ_AMDP01000022.1, forward strand.
GTGAAACAGAAATTGTTTTAGATGATATCGCGGCAAAAGATGGTTACAAAATTGGCGATACTTTTTCAATTAACGATGAAGAGCAATTAAAAAATAAAGAATATACCATTGTAGGTTTTGCCAATTCCCCACTGTTTATTTCTACAACAGAACGTGGTTATTCAAATGTTGGAAATGGAACAGTAGATTATTTTGTGTATGTGCCGGAGTCAAATTTTAAAGCGGATGTTAAATCGGTTTTATATATTCGATTTGATAATGTCAAAGGGCTGGAAACATACAGCCAAGAGTATAAAAATCAAATTGAGAAAAATCGGGATTCGGTGAAAAAAATCTTCAAAAATCGTCCGGAAGAACGGTTAACAGAAATTCAAAATGAGGCTCAAACAAAACTGACAGATGCAAAAACTGATCTTGCTGATGGTCTGGCTCAATTAGAAGCAGGGCAAAACCAATTAAATCAAGCACAAGATCAACTTATTCAACAAAAACAAGCATTACAACAACTTCCCGAAAGTCAACAAGCAACGCTATTAAGTCAACTTACAAGCGCTGAAAGTGAACTAGCGACTCAAAAAGCTGAACTTGATGCAAACAAGACTAAACTAGAAAAAGCGCAACAAGAAATTGCAACTAATGAAGCTGAAATCAATCAAATGAAAGTCCCGACGTATCTTTTTAATGTTCGAGCGGATAATCCAGGTTTTCAAGAATATGGAGATCTTTCCGAGCGTATTGCAGCGATCGCTGATGTTTTCCCAGTCTTCTTTTTCTTCATCGCAGCTTTAATTACCTTTACTACGATGACCAGAATGGTAGAAGAAAACCGACGCGAAATTGGTACATTAAAAGCACTGGGTTATACCAAATTTGAAATTTCTAAAAAGTATATTATTTATGCATTATTAGCATCCGCTCTCGGAATTATTACCGGTGTGATTGCAGGAACAGAGCTGTTACCTCGAATTATTTATGAGTTATCCAGTGATCGCTATACATTAGGCGGAGTGAAGATTTATTATGTTTATACGCCAATTATTCAAGCGACATTAGCTTTTCTAGCTGCTGCACTTGGTTCAGCGTTATTGGTGCTCTTTAGAGAATTGCATGATAAGCCAGCACAATTATTGCAGGCTCGTGCACCTAAACCGGGAAAACGTATTTTCTTAGAGTATATTACACCGATTTGGTCACGCCTGAATTTTAATCAAAAGGTCAGTTACCGAAATATTTTCCGTTATAAATCAAGAATGATTATGGCAATCATCGGAATTTCTGGTTGTGCGGGGTTAATGGTCGCTGGTTTTGGTTTAAAAGATTCGCTGAGTTCAGTTACAGATCAGCAGTTTGGACCGATTATTGATTATCAGGCAATTGTTACATTAAATGATGACGCTGATACAACAAAAGATCAGGAGAAAGTTATCGCGGAGTTAAATACAGAATCGGCAATAAAAAATCATTTAATGATTCATAGTGAAACAGTTGAACTTAGAGCTTCAGGAAAAGCAAATCTAAACTTAACGATGAATGTACCAGAAAATAAAACAGAATTTAAAAACTATATTCATATGACAAATTTAGATGGCAAAACAGTTCTGTTATCCGATCAAGGTGCTTTTATCACGCAAAGAGCTGCAGAATTATATGGGATCAATAAGGGAGACGAACTGACGATTTACGATCAGGACCAAGAACCAATCAAAATAAAAATTCAAGATGTAATTGAAAACTATTTAGGTAACTTTTTATACCTCTCTAAAGACTATTATAAAGAAGTAACGCAGCAAGAGTTTCAACCAAATACACTATTAGTTCAGACGAGTAAGATGTCTGAAACCGCTGAAACAGAATTATCAGAGCGTTTATTAGCGACAGATAAAGTAACAAATACAACTTTTATGTCTACGCAAATTAAAGCGCAAGAAGATTCAATGTCCAATTTGGATGCGATTGTAGTGATTTTTGTTGTCTTATCAGGTGCTTTGGCATTCGTTGTTTTGTATAACTTAATTAATATCAATGTTTCAGAACGAATTAGAGAACTATCAACAATTAAAGTTTTAGGCTTTTTTGATAAAGAAGTGACGATGTATATTGTCCGTGAAAATATTGTATTTACTTTATTAGGAATTGTTTTTGGTTATGGGATAGGCTATGTATTAACGGAATTTATTTTACAGCAAGCTTCCATGGAAAATGTGATTTTTCCGCTAGTTATTCATTGGCCAGCTTACGTAGTTTCGGGAGGAATGACGATAATCTTTACAATTATTGTGATGGCTGTTACTCATTTTAAATTGAAACATATTGATATGATCGATGCTCTAAAATCAAATGAATAAAAACAAAGCAAAAACCGAGATAATTATCTATCTCGGTTTTTGCTTTGTTAAAATTTTAAGACGTCATAATCATTGGTAAAATCATTGGATGACGTTCTGTTTTCTCAAATAAAAATGGTTGTAATGCACTTGAAATTGCATCGCATAATTTTGCTTCGGTGCAATTGTCATCGCGTAGAGCTTCACGTATTGCATTAAACAATAAGCGTTGTCCTTCATGGATCATTTCCCCAGATTCCCTCATGTAAACAAAACCACGAGATAAAATGTCTGGACCGGCTAAAATTTCTTTATTTTTTATATCAACGGTAGCTACGGCAAGAACCAAACCTTCTTCTGAAAGAATCCGGCGATCCCGTAAAACGACATTACCAATATCACCAACACCGTTACCATCAACATAAACATCATTGGCTTTGAAATGACCAGCAATATGGGCATCATCAGCAGTTAAAGCTAGGACATCACCATTTTCCATAATGAAACAATTTTCAGCAGGAACACCGACATCCTGTGCAAGTGATGCGTGTATTTTCAACATTCTAAATTCCCCGTGAACAGGAACGAAATATTTAGGTTTCATTAAGCGTAACATTAATTTTTGTTCTTCTTGACCACCATGACCAGAAGTATGAATATTGTTGATTTTTCCATGAATAACTTCAGCGCCTGCTTCGGAAAGCAAGTTAATCAATCGATTGACACTCGTTGTGTTTCCTGGAATTGGTGAACTTGAAAAGATTACTGTATCACCTGGCTGAATTGAAATCTGGCGATGGGTTCCATTGGCAATTCGGCTCAATGCTGCCATCGGTTCACCTTGAGAACCTGTACATAAAATCATTGTTTCATTTGCTGGTAATTGATTTAACTCAGATGCATCTACAAAAGTTCCTTTTGGCACATTGATGTAACCAAGCTGTTCGCCATTAACAATTGCATTTTCCATACTGCGACCAAAAACAGCAATTTTTCGCCCAGTTTTGACAGCAGCATCAGCGGCTTGCTGCAGACGGAAAATATTAGATGCAAAGCTGGCAAAGATGATTCGACCTTCAATTTTTTCAAAGATCTTCAAAATAGAAGAGCCAATAGTTTTTTCTGACTTGGTAAATGTTGGAATTTCAGCATTTGTACTATCAGAAAGTAAGCATAAGACACCTTCTTCACCTAGTTTTGCCATACGATGTAAATTTGCAGGTTCACCAACTGGTGTAAAGTCAAACTTGAAATCTCCAGTTGCAACAATATTACCAGATGGAGTCTTAACAACAACACCTAACGCATCTGGAATACTATGTGTCGTTCTAAAGAAACTAACGGAAGTTTTACGGAAACGAATCACAGTATCTTCATTGATTTCATGTAATTGTGCGTCACGTAAAAGTCCATGTTCATCTAATTTATTGGTAATGAGCGCCAATGCCAAAGGTCCGGCATAAATCGGAATGTTCGCTTGTTTTAATAGGTAAGGAACGCCGCCGATGTGATCTTCATGTCCGTGGGTGATGACTAAGGCTTTAACTTTGTGCAGATTTTGCACAATATAGCTATAATCGGGAATAACATAGTCAATTCCAAGTAGGTCATCTTCTGGGAACTTGATTCCAGCATCAATAATGATGATTTCATCTTGAAATTGAACCCCATAAGTGTTCTTTCCGATTTCACCTAATCCACCTATCGCAAAAACGCCGGTTTCATTATTTTTTATATTTACTTTCATGTTAAAACTCCGTTAAAGAGAATTCCGCATGTTCTTGTTCATAAGCTAAATGATTTTCATCAAGTGCTTGAATGTATTCGATATTATATGGGGTATTTTCTTCTACTTGCTGACGTACGATAACATCGTCTTCTGCTTCAACGTAAATCGATTTTGTATCTTCTCTTTTTGGGTTTCTTGTTTTTGTTTCTTGGTAATAAACTTTATAGATCATAGTTTTTTCTCCTTCATCTGCCAAGGCAGTTAGTTATTTATTTTTTTATTATCTTACTGTAATTTTGAACACAACAAAGTGAGGTGGCTGACCACCTTAAAAACAATCGCCATCAAAAACAGCAGTTAATGATGAAATGAAGCCTCGACTTTGCTTCACGTTCCTTGTTTTATGGAAACTTTACTTACGTTCAACCGTCCCTTGTGTTGTGTAGAACAACAATTAAAAGTATTTTATCATAGAATGGAGAATAAGTATAGAAACAGACTTGCGGCTTTAAAGAAAATATGAAAGTTACAAATTAAAATAATGGTCAAGCGAAAGAAGTAAAAAGCCGTCTTTTAACCATTGGTTTCGAGAAAATTTGTGTGAAATATAGATAAATAAAACTTTAATATAATTAAGAACACAAATTGTTTTTTAGGAAATAAAAATATCGAAAATTTCGTTTAAATATAATTTACCTGACTGTTGCTTTTATGCTATAGTGGAAGTACTGGATTAAAAAATGGGACAGGAGATGATAACGTGAAATTGATGTGGCATTACACGATGAGATACAAGAAATTACTGTTCTTGGACTTTATTTGTGTTTTTGGATTTATATTAATAGAACTGGGGTTGCCGACAATCCTAGCTAAGATGATTGATGTTGGGATTAAAAATAATGACTTTGACTATGTAAAGCAGCAAGGTTTGTTGATGATTGGGATTACGGTTATCGGTGTGATTATGAATATTATGCTTGGATATTTTGGTGCCCGTATAACAACAAATATTGTAAGAGATATTCGTGATGATCTTTTTGAAAAAGTACAGACTTTTTCCCATCGTGAGTATGAAACAATTGGCGTTTCTTCACTGATTACTAGAACGACTAATGATGCCTATCAAATCATGTTGTTTATGGGAAATCTATTAAGAATCGGTTTTATGACACCAATGATGTTTTTTGTCAGTTTATACATGGTTATGCGTACAAGCCCAACTTTAGGTTGGTTTGTGTTGGGTGCACTGCCGTTTCTACTGATTGCAGTAGTGGCAATTGCTAAAATTTCTGATCCATTATCAACTAAGCAACAGAAAAATTTAGATGGAATTAATGGAATTTTAAGAGAAAATCTTTCAGGATTGCGTGTAATCCGTGCTTTTGTTAACGAAAAATTTGAAGAAAAACGATTTAGTAAAGTTAATGAAGACTATACAAATAGTTCAAAGAGCTTGTTTCGTTTAATGGCTGCGGCTCAACCAGGATTTTTCTTCCTATTTAATATTGTAATGGTTTTAATTATTTGGAATGGTTCTTTGCAAATTCAGGATGGTAATTTATTAGTTGGGGACCTGATTGCATTTATTGAATACATTTTCCATGCACTGTTTTCATTTATGCTTTTTGCCAGCGTCTTTATGATGTATCCACGTGCGGCTGTTTCTGCCCGCCGTATTCAAGAAGCCTTTGATATGGAACCTGTCATTCGTGAAAATGAAACTGGACTAACTGAAGCTAAAACAAAAGGCTACTTAGAATTTAAAAATGTTACTTTTGCTTATCCAGGACATGCTGAGAGTCCAGTCATTCGTAATGTTAGTTTTACAGCTTCGCCTGGAGAAACGGTGGCGTTTATCGGGAGTACAGGTAGTGGGAAATCTACTTTGATTCAATTGATTCCGCGTTTTTATGACGTTTCAGAAGGTCAAGTTTTGCTGGATGGTGTTGACGTTAGAGATTACAAGTTGAGTGCTTTGCGTAATAAAATCGGTTATATTCCGCAAAAAGCATTATTATTTACCGGAACAATTGCTGACAATATGCGATATGGTAAACAAGATGCGACGGTAGAAGAAATGGAATTAGCGGCTGAAATTGCACAAGCTTCAGATTTTATTTCGCAAAAGCCAGATGGTTTTGATGAACTTTTATCAGAAGGTGGAACAAATTTCTCTGGTGGTCAAAAACAACGTCTTGCTATTGCAAGAGCAGTGATTCGTCGTCCGGAAGTTTATATTTTTGATGATAGTTTTTCTGCATTAGATTATCAAACAGATGCCAATTTACGCGCTCGTTTGAAAAAAGAAACAATGGAATCAACGGTATTAATTGTCGCTCAACGTGTCGGTACAATTATGCAGGCGGATAAAATTGTTGTTTTAAACGAAGGAGATGTTGTCGGAATCGGCACCCATCGTGAATTACTTGAGACTTGTCCAATTTATTATGATATTGCGGCTTCTCAATTGTCAGAGGAGGAACTAGCATGAAAAACGCCCTTTCTTCTATTAGACGTTTAGGTAAATATATTGATCCTTACAGAGGAACATTTATTCTAGTAATTATCTTTACTGTTTTAACCGTAGCATTCAACGCAGCAATGCCATACGTTTCAGGGCTACCGACGACTGAGATCACTAAAAATATTGCTGCTGGTGAGGAATTAAATTTCCCATATATTATTAAGTGCTTAATTTGGATTTTGATTGTTGGATTAGGTTATTGTGTAGCCCAATTTTTATCAGGATTTTTAATGACGACTGTTGTTCAGCATTCTATGCGTGACTTACGTCGGGATATCGATGAAAAAATTAATCGCTTGCCAGTTTCTTATTTTGATAAAAATCAACAAGGAAATATTTTATCCAGAGTAACTAATGACGTGGATGCTGTAAGTAACGCGATGCAGCAAAGTTTTATCAATATTGTTTCAGCTGTTTTGGGAATAGTAATGGCTGTGGCCATGATGTTTTATATTAATTGGCTGATGGCACTAATTTCACTTGTGATGATTCCACTATCTTTATTTATTTCAAAAACAATTGTCGGAATCTCGCAAAAATACTTCCAAAATATGCAAAATGCTTTGGGTGATCTAAATGGCTACGTACAGGAAAACATGACTGGTTTCAGTGTATTAAAACTATATGGTCGTGAGAAAGAGACACTACAAGGTTTTAAAAACGTAAACCATAACTTGAATAACTTTGGTTTTAAAGCTTCGTTTATTTCAGGATTAATGTTGCCGTTAGTACAAATGACTGCATATGGTACGTATATCGGGATGGCTGTTTTAGGAAGTTATTACGTCATTACGGGTGTAATCGTTGTCGGTCAGTTACAAGCCTTTATCCAATATATTTGGCAAGTTAGTCAGCCAATGGGGAATATCACGCAGTTGTCTGCTGCTTTGCAAAGTGCATCAGCTGCGACAAAACGGGTTTTTGAAATTTTAGACGAGCCAGAAGAAGAGTTAAATGAGCAAGATGTTCCATTACCTGAAACAGTTCATGGTTCAGTAGTATTTGATAACGTTAGCTTTAGTTACGATCCTAAAAAACCGTTAATTAAAAACTTGAATTTTGAAGTTAAAGCAGGTCAGACTGTAGCGATTGTTGGTCCGACTGGAGCTGGAAAGACAACGTTGATTAATTTATTGATGCGTTTTTATGACGTTAATGAAGGTGCAATTAAGATCGACGGAATTGATACGAAGAAAATGGATCGAAGTGATGTTCGTTCAGTATTTGGTATGGTATTGCAAGATGCTTGGCTCTATGAAGGAACTATCGCAGATAATATTCGTTTTGGTAAGTTAGATGCGACTGACTATGAAGTTGTAGATGCGGCTAAAACGGCAAATGTCGACCATTTTATTCGGACAATGCCGGATGGTTATGAGATGGAAATTAACTCTGAAGGTGATAATGTTTCGCTTGGACAAAAACAATTGTTAACGATTGCCAGAGCAGTTATTTCCGATCCAAGAATTTTGATTTTAGATGAGGCAACTAGTTCAGTTGATACTCGTTTAGAAGCATTAATTCAAAAAGCGATGGATCGAGTGATGGAAGGGCGAACAAGCTTTGTGATTGCCCATCGTCTATCAACAATTCGTGAAGCAGACTTGATTTTAGTTATGAACCAAGGTGAAATTATTGAAAAAGGTACGCATAACGAACTCTTGGATCAAGGCGGCTTTTATGAAAAACTATATAATAGCCAATTTGCTGAGGATGGCGATTACGAATAATACCAAAAAAGAAGTAGGCTGATACTTGGCTTGCTTCTTTCTTTTGTATTATTTTCAAATAATAAAATTTCCTATAGATCTGTGCGTATTATACAGGAGATTTTTGCTAATTTGATATACTAAGGGTATTAAAAGAGGTGAAGAATTTGACAAAAGAATATTATATTGCAGCAAGTGCCGACGTATTTGGAAATGTAAAATTAGCCAAAGACACAAGTATTTGGTTTCAATCAGTTCTTAGAGGAGATAGCAATTCAATCACAATTAGTGCAGGGACGAACATCCAAGATGGTAGCGTTATCCATGTCGATCACGATGCACCAGTTTTTATTGGAGAAAATGTAACGGTTGGACATGCTTGTATGCTTCATGGCTGCACTATTGAGGATGGTGCCTTAATTGGTATGAGTTCGACTATCTTAAACCATGCAAAAATTGGCAAAAATAGTTTAATAGGAGCTGGTTCTCTTGTAACTGAAGGAACTGAAATTCCGCCAAATGTTTTAGCTTTTGGTCGCCCGGCACGCGTGATTCGTCCATTAACGAGAGAAGAAATTCGTAAAAATAAAGAAAATGCACAGCATTATGTTGAGTTATCTAAAGAATTTGCTGCAGGAAACTACCAAAAGCTAACCTAAGTTGAATTGTTTGTTTAAATGATTATGAAAGGATGGCGAAGGAGAAAATGTTCTTAAAAATAAGCGATGAAGCTCAAGTTAAATTGCTGCCTTTTCTTGAAAGTGATGCAGTAGTTATTTTAGATTTGGATGATGGTGTCGGGAAGTATTCAAAAATGGGCGTATGTTCTCTAGATACTAGTTTTCGTTTGCTAATTCTGAATCGTTTGCAAGATCGCTCTGATTTTGATTTAACATTGGATTCGACGATTGGTGAAATTTTTATTAAGGACTATTCCAAAAGATATTTAGATGAACAGATGATGCTGGAAATTGATCCGCGTTTACAGACGTTTAAACTTAAAAGTCCTAGTGGTGTTTTAGACGGAAATGTACCGTTGATTGATTTAAGAACATAGAAGTAGATTAAAAAAGATACGATCAGCTGCTTAAATGGGCTGGATCGTATCTTTTTGTTTACCTCAGGATTATTTTGGTCGTTGTAAATCAAATAATCCATCAATTTGTGCATAAGTCTGACCTGCTAAACGAGCAATTGGTTTGAAGCGATCAGGTAAAATATATTCTTTTTGTTGGTCAATGAGTGTTTCAGCAAAATAGAAATCAGTTATTTCCAAGATAAATAAATCAGAGATTGTTTCATCATTATGATTTTTGATAGGAACATATTGATGTAATCGACCTTCCATTCGGATACGAGCTGCTTTGATTCCAGGAACTTGGACTGACTTACTTGGCGTTGTTTCCAATTGATTTAATTCAATTTCACTTTGTTCACTTGGTAAAGTAGCAGCTGTTTGGTTCATAGCTTCAACAACGTGCTCATCTACTAGATGAATGACCACTTCTTTTGTATCTAAAATATTTCGGGCAGTGTCTTTGATAGCACCATTTTGCCTTAGAATTGAAACTGTCACTAGTGGAATATCCGCAGCAGCAGCGTTAAAAAAGCTAAACGGAGCGGCATTAATAACAGTTTGATCTTTGTTAAATGTTGTAATCCAAGCAATTGGTCTTGGAATAATACTGCCGGATAAAAATTTATACGCTTGTTTTTGTGAAAGATCTTTTGTCGCATAATGTCGCATAACAACTCTCCAATTCTTTTTGACTAACGCGCTTTATTTGCATCAGAAGTGTCAAAAGGCCGCACAAATTCTTCTATTTCTTTACGTTTTGGCTCTAAAAATGGCGGTAATGCTAACTTTTCACCGGCTGCTTCATAAGTTTCGTCTTCCAAGAAACCAGGACCATCTGTTGCTAATTCAAATAAAATATGCGGAGCTGCTCTGAAATAATCAGATTTAAAATAAAAACGTTCAACAAAACCAGAATTGGGGAAATGTAGCTGATTAATTTTTTCAATCCAAAAACGTAAAGCGTCTTGGTCTGCTACTCTAAGGGCTAAATGATGAACATTTCCAAAACCTTCTTGCGCATCAGGCAAATCATCTCGATGTTCAACAATGATGCTAGCTCCATTACCGCCCGCACCAACTTCAAATAAATGAAAACTTCCTTGTGCATCTACTAAATGAAAACCTAAAACTTCAACTAAAACACGCTGCATATGTTCATAGTTTGCAACTGTTACAAACACTGGTCCTAACCCAGTTAAGGCATGTTCTGCTGGTACATCCGTTTTTTTCCAAGGAGTTCCAGCTAAAACCCCATGATTATTTTCATCTGAAATTAATTGATATTGTTGATCGTCAAAGTCTTTAAACTCCAAATATTTTTTACCGAAACGTTCTTGAATTTCACCGTGATCAATATTATGTTCATTGAAACGATCCACCCAATAAGCTAAAGAAGCATCATTTTTTACCCGAAAAGACGTACGGGAAATTGTATTTGTACCTTTTGTTCCTTTAGGGATTCCGGGAAAATCAAAAAAGGTCATATCTGTTCCGGCAGATCCAAGATCGTCAGCGAAAAAAAGGTGATAGGTTTCAATATCGTCTTGGTTAACTGTTTTTTTTATTAAGCGCAAACCTAAAGTGTCAGTGAAAAAACGGTAAATTTTTTCTGCACTTGATGTCATTGCTGTTACATGATGAATGCCGCGAATTTCTGTATCCATAATTTGAACCCTCCAAATATATAATAGTTACTTAATAATTAACTTACTAAAAGTAAGTATAAAGCTGATTCAATAATTTAGCAACTGTTTTGACTTTTCCTAACTATTGATAGATAGAATAAATAAGAGTAAGATAAGACTTATTAAGTTGGGAAAGAAGGGGAAACGATGGAAGAGAAAAAAACGTTTCATGTGAATGGGTACATTGCTTTAGTGGTATTAGTTATTTTGATTATTATCGGAGGTTATAGTTTTTATTTTGGCGTAGTCGATGAAAGTTTTGTCATGATTACGATTAGCTTAATTTTATGGGTGGTCTCTGCTCTTTTCTTAAGTTCTTTAACTATTGTCAGTCCGAATCAGGCTAAAGCTATTTTATTTTTCGGTCAATATTTAGGCACAATCAAAGAAAATGGTTTATTTGTTACTACACCGTTGACACAAAAAATTAATGTCTCATTGAAAGTTCGAAATTTTAATAGTTCGTTATTAAAGGTCAATGATTCAGATGGAAATCCGATAGAAATTTCGGCTGTTGTGGTATTTAAAGTTGTTGATACAGCGAAAGCGTTGTTTGACGTAGATCGTTATCAAGAATTTATAGAAATTCAAAGTGAAACTGCGATTCGTCATATTGCAACTCAATATCCTTATGATACATTTAATGATGATGACCTAACTTTACGTGGAAATACTAGTGAAGTATCTGAAGAATTAGCAAAAGAATTGCAAGACCGTCTATCCGTGGCTGGTGTTGAAATTATCGAAACACGTTTAAATCATTTGGCTTATGCTACTGAAATTGCTAGTGCAATGCTACAAAGACAGCAAGCTAAAGCAATTCTTTCAGCAAGACAAATTATCGTTGAAGGAGCTGTTTCAATGACCCAAATGGCTTTGGAACAAATTGAAGATGGTCAAGAAATCAATTTCACTGATGATCGAAAAGTGCAGCTAATCAACAATCTTTTAGTTTCAATTATTACTGACAAAGGAACACAGCCAGTAATTAATACTGGTGATATAAAAGAAAGATAGTCTCATAGAAAATTATTTTGAGGAGTAGAAACTTTCTAATTAAATTTCTACTCCGCTCTATTTTATGCTAGAACAATAAAAAGGAGTGTGGAATAGTGGTGTTATATAAATCAATACTATTTGACTTAGATGGTACGATCACAAATTCTGCTGAAGGGATTATTCAGGCGGTACTATTTGCGGTAAAACAACTTGGGCTAAAGACGCCAAATGAAGAACAATTATACTCTTTTATAGGCCCGCCGTTAGCGGACTCATTTGAAAAATTATATGGTTTAAATGATCAAGAAGTTGAAAAGGCTGTTGCCTATTATCGTGAATATTATCAAAAAAAAGGGATCTTTGAGAGCCATGTATATAAAGGGATTCCAGAAGTTTTAGCATCTCTAAAAGAAAAGGGCTGTCAGTTATATTTAGCAACCTCTAAACCAGAAATTTATGCTAAACAAATCTTGAATCATTTTAACCTAACCCATTATTTTAAAGGGATCTATGGAGCTAGCCTTGATGGAAAACGCTCGAAAAAAGGTGACGTAATTCAGTACGCTTTAAAAGAGGCAAATATACTTAACTTAAAAGAAACCATCATGATTGGTGATCGTAGCCATGATATCCTAGGAGCAAAAGAAAATGATTTGGCTAGTATAGGAGTATTATATGGTTTTGGAAACCAATCTGAGCTGGAAATAGCAGGGGCGTCCTATATTGTGAGTACACCGACAGAAATTATAAGCTTGCTTTAGTGCTTATATTGTTATGATGCATGAAAAAAGACCAATTCGCTTGGTCTTTTTTACATGAATTTAAGTTTTATTTTGGTAATTGATCGTAAGCTAATTTGGTAATAATTTCTTGATGATCTGGATAAAGAGAAACCAATTCATTCTTAGTGAATAGCTCAAAGTCTGCAAAATCAAAACCAGGTGAAACCATACAGCTAACCAAAGCAAATTGATCTAATTCATCAACAGTAGAACCAAAAATAACATTTTTAGGTACAACCGCTTGTAAAACCTGTCCTTTTTCGAGTTGGTCACCTAAGTGAATTTTTTCATAGTGACCATCAGAATGCAGTAAATGAACGGTTAATGATGCTCCACCATGATAGTACCAGACTTCATCAGATTTTAGTCGATGAAAATGCGAAGGATTTCCATAAGTTAGCAAAAAATAAATACTAGAGTAATAGGGCCGAGTGATAGCAGGTGCTGTTTGAATGGACTGATCGGATCGCAAAACTTGTTTAAAATACCCACCTTCAGGATGTGGTTCCAATTTTAAGTGGTCAATCCAGTATTGTTTATTTTTTTCCATGATGTTCCTCCCAAATTTTATTGTTGAAAAATAAGCAAGTGAATGTTTATCGTTATTGTACCGCTCACCAAGTAAAAGAAAAAGAGTGAACGATCCAAAAAAATTGCTATTTGATGAAAAAAATGAGAAATTCTCAAATGTTTTAACAAAAACTGCATAAATTGAGAAAAGAAACCCCTTTCTTTAGGTATAATTAAGTTCACTAAATCACATGAAGGAGAATCTTATGAACAAAACAAAAACAGTTATCGTTGGAGCTAATCATGCTGGAATCGCTGCTGCAAACACATTGTTGGATACTTACCCTGATCAAGAAGTTGTAATGATCGATCGAAATACGAATCTTAGTTATTTAGGTTGTGGAACAGCACTATGGGTAGGTCGTCAGATTGAATCCTATGAAAATTTATTTTATACGAATAAAGAAGCCTTTGAAGCAAAAGGTGCACAAATCTATATGGAAACTACAGTAGAGAAAATTGATTTCAATAAAAAGTCGGTTCACTGTAAGAAAAATAACGGTGAAGAATTCGTAGAAACCTATGATAAATTAATTTTAGCAACAGGTTCTGCTCCGATTAACCCAGATATTCCTGGCAGAGATTTAAAAAATGTTGAGTTTCTGAAATTATTCCAAGATGGACAAACGGTAGATGCTGCAATGGCAAAAGCTGAAATTAAAACAGTTGCCGTAATTGGTGCAGGTTATATTGGTGTTGAAATCGCTGAAGCAGCTAAGCGTCGGGGGAAAAATGTTTTACTTTTCGATGCAGCTGAAAGATGTTTGCCGAACTACTATGATAAATGGTTTACGGATGATATGGACAAGGTTTTAGCGGAAAATGGTATTGAATTACATTATGGTGAGTTAGCGAAAGAGTACAAAGGAACGGATAAAGTAGAATCTATTGTTACAGATAAAGGAGAGTATGCAGTAGATTTAGTTATTAACGCAATTGGCTTTAGACCAAATAATCAATTAGGAAAAGACCATTTAAAATTATTCACTAATGGTGCTTATTTAGTTGACTTACACCAACAAACTAGCGATCCCGATGTTTATGCAGTAGGTGATTGCTCAACTATTTATTCAAATGCAGTACAACAAACCACCTATATTGCTTTAGCAACAAATGCAGTACGTTCAGGAATCATTGCAGCCCACAATATTGGCGGTACCGTTTTAGAGTCAATTGGTGTACAAGGATCTAACGGTATCTCAATTTTTGGTTATCATATGGTCTCTACAGGATTGACTGTACAAGAGTCAGAAAAATTAGGTTTAAAAGTTAAGCATACCGAATTCGAAGATCTACAAAAACCTGGATTTATGAAAGAAAATAATCAAGTGAAAATTAGAATCGTCTATGAAGAAGAGAGTCGTCGGATTGTAGGTGCTCAAATGGCATCTTATGAAGACGTATCAATGGGAATTCATATGTTTTCTCTAGCGATAGGTGAAAAAGTAACTATCGATAAATTAAAATTACTAGATATTTTCTTCTTACCACATTTCAATCAGCCGTATAATTACATTACAATGGCTGCACTTAGTGCTGAATAGAGAGATCAGTATTGTAATATTACTAAAAAAAGAATGTTTCGCTTTGAGACCATGGTTGATATCACGGTCTCTTTTTAAATTAAACGGCAAGAAGAATTCTTACAAGTTGGTGACTTTTCTCTAAAAAAGTTTAAATTTAAAAAGCTTTCATGTATAATAGTTTAAGTTAAAGAAGATACATAGAAAGTAAGGAGGATTTGTTTTGGCAGAAGATAACCAAAATAATCAAGATCATTCCACGTCTTCATTTAAAGATCAGGTCTTGCGTTCTTTGCGAGGAGAAGAAATTGGTAATGAAGATTCGACTTCCTTTGAAAAAGACGCTCAGAACTTATCACAACATAATGAGACAGATTATAATAGAACTAACAATTCAGAGTATAATAATCAAGATGAAATAGAACCGTTTAAAGAAATGGAATCCGTTGGTTCACGAAGTGTAGAGCATCATTCAAAATTAGAAGAGCAAATATTAAAAAAACAAGAGAATCATGAATCACAGTCACCAGAAAATGAAGAGTCAAAAAAACGCACCAGAAAAAAAGAAGATCGTATTGTCAGTAGAATCGTATTGATTGTTGCATCGGTTTTATTATTAGTAATTGCAATTTTTGGTTTTACTTTTTACAATTATGTCAATTCTGGTCTACAGCCTTTGGATAAAAATGATACAAACTTAGTACAAGTCCATGTTCCAGAAGATTCTTCTAATAAACAAATCGCCAATATACTCGAAGAGAGTAAGGTGATTAAAAGTGCAATGGTTTTCAATTATTATATAAAATTTAAAAACTTAACTGATTTCCAAGCAGGTTATTATCAAATGTCGCCCAATATGACATTGGATGAGATAGGTGCATTGCTTAGAGAAGGCGGTACAGCAGAACCAACAAAAATTGCAGATGGAAAAGTAACTATTCCTGAAGGATATGACATTGATAAAATTGGTGATGCGATTGAGGAAAATACTGAGTTCAAAAAAGCTGATTTTATCGAGTTAATGAAAAATGAAGAATTTTTCAATACGATGAATCAAAAATATCCTGAACTGTTGGGAAGTGCGGCTGAAGCCCAAGGCGTTCGTTACCGCTTAGAAGGTTATCTGTTCCCAGCAACCTATGATTACTACAAAGATATGAAATTAAACGACTTTGTAGAACAAATGATTACAAAAATGAATAGTGTGATGGAACCATATATGCCTATGGTTCATGCAAAAGGTATGACCGTTCAGCAAGTATTGACTTTAGCTTCTCTTGTTGAAAAAGAAGGAATTAAAGAAGATGATCGTAAAAAAATAGCACAAGTCTTTATTAATCGAATTGTTGCTAATATGCCATTACAATCTGATATTTCAATACTGTATGCGTTAGGCGAACATAAAGAATTAGTTAGCTATAAAGATTTAGAAGTAGATTCACCTTATAATCTTTACACTAATGCTGGTTATGGACCAGGTCCGATGGATAGTCCTAGTGAGCAAGCAATTAATGCAGTATTAAATCCTACACCTAATAACTATCTTTATTTTGTAGCTGATATTTCAACAGGCAATGTTTATTTTGCTGAGACATATGAGGAACATCAAGTGCTTGTCGACAAATATGTCAACAATAGTACAACGGAAGAAAGTGAATAATGTTTTATTTTGCGTAACTTATTACGAGCCAACCTAAACTTTAGGCGGCTCGTTTCGCTTTACGTTAATACGTGAATTTCAACACAAAATAGTCCACTTTTAAAATCAAGTTTTCTACAGATTTTTAAAAATCGAGCGAATATTATTTACAATTTGCTCAAAGAGTGGTACTCTTTTCTGGATTGAAAGCGGAATTTTTCAATGAAATAAAATAATACATTGTAGTAAGCTAAGAAGGAGAAATTAACATGGTAGAAAAAGTATTTCCTATGACACTTGAAGGAAAAGAAAAATTAGAACAAGAATTAGAAGAACTAAAAACGGTTAAACGTAAAGAAATCGTTGAACGTATAAAAATTGCAAGAAGCTTTGGTGATTTGTCGGAAAACTCAGAGTACGAATCAGCTAAAGACGAGCAAGCGTTTGTTGAAGGAAAAATCACTACATTAGAAAACATGATTCGTTTTGCGCAAATTATCGATAATGATGGGGTTGATTCTGATGAGGTTTCAATCGGAAAAACAGTAACATTTATTGAATTGCCTGACGGTGAAGAAGAGGAATATACGATTGTGGGAAGTGCGGAAGCAGATCCTTTTTCTGGTAAGATTTCAAATGATTCACCAATTGCTCAAGCATTAATTGGCAAGCATTTAAACGATCAAGTTGCTATCGCCACACCTGGCGGCGACATGCAAGTGAAGATTACCAAAGTTAGCTAACAACAGTTTTTTTAGACAGTGAAATGATGTACGAGGATTGGACAAACGCGTCCCGTCCTCGTTTTGTTGAAAATTAGGGCTAAAGTCCTATAGTCAAATAAGGCTTTAGCAACTAACATTAATAGGGGCATCAAGGTATACTAAATTCATAGGAAGGGGGATTATTATGAATAACCCATGGCGTTTTTTTATTGTAGTAGAAGCATTATTATTTATTTTGGCCTTATGGCAAATTTTACATAACCCAGGACTGGCAGTTTTACTAGTGTTGGGTATTTTGAGCGTGGTATATGCAATGAAAAAAACACAGCGCAGTAATTTTAATAATTTTCAACTAGTATTAGGTATTATCCTAATTTTAATAGGCGTAATGAACAGTCCGGCGTTTTGGCTGATCATAGTTTTCGCTGTTGTATTTATTGGTTTGAAAGGCGTAGAAGTTGCTGGGGTAGATATTACCCAGCGTGCACCATGGCGCAAAAAGCAAATGATTATGGTAGAAACAACCAATACAGAACCAAAAAGCGGTCGACGTTATAAACGACCTTGGTTTGCAAATGAGCGTATCGGCAGTAATGTTTACGAATGGGATGATATTAATATCGACATTCTTTCTGGTGATACAATTGTTGATTTAGGTAATACACTACTACCTAAAGATGACAGCATTATCATTATTCGAAAAGGTTTTGGGCGTACGAGAATTTTAGTCCCTCTTGGGGTTGCCGTAACGTTAGAACATTCAACTTTCTATGGTAATGTAAACTTTGAAGAAGAAAAATATCACTTGAAAAATGAATCATTAAAGATATACAGTAATGACTTTGATACAAATAATCGCCGATTGAAAATCCTCACAAATACATTGGTGGGAGACGTTGAGGTGATTCGCGTATGATGGGTAAGATTTCTCGACAGATGCTGTCTCTATACGCGGCTTGTAGTACATTTATTGTCGTCTTACTAACATTGTTTTCATATTTTTACTCGATTAAACAAAAAAATTGGCTCTTAGAATTAATTCAAAGGAAAGTTTTTTATATTCCTTTGATTTTCCATATGGTTTTAATTTCACTTTTAGTTGGTTTATCTACCTTTTTACTCGTATCTATTGTACAACGGGCACAATATGGTAAAATTGAAGAAAAACTTCGTTTACTAGCTCGAGGCAGCTATGACAATCCGGTAATTGCCAAAAGTGTTCCTCATGCAAGCAATGACCAGTATATAGGTGAAGTAGACCAGGACATTTTGAAAATCAGAATGAAATTATTGGATATGTCGAAAGAACTTCAATTGTTAAACAGCCGTCCACAAATGATGGATGGGGAAACCAAAGAAGAGATTTTAGAAGCTGAACGACATCGTTTAGCTAGAGAACTACATGATTCAGTTAGTCAGCAATTATTTGCAGCAATGATGATGATGTCAGCACTAAATGAACAAGCGCAAAAAAGTGAAACACCTGAACTTTTCCGTAAACAATTAGTAACCGTAACAGATATTATAAATGCTTCTCAATCTGAAATGCGTGCTTTATTATTACATTTACGTCCAGTTAGTTTAGAAGGAAAAAGTTTACGTAAAGGAATTGAGCAATTATTAAAAGAGTTACAAACAAAAATTAAGATTGAATTGACTTGGGATGTTGAAGATGTTCATTTGAACAATAGTATAGAAGATCATTTATTTAGGATTGTTCAAGAACTGCTTTCCAATACTCTACGTCACGCTAAGGCACAAGAACTCGAAGTTTATTTGCACCAAGTGGATAAAAATGTTTTACTTCGTCTAGTCGATGATGGTGTTGGTTTTGATATGAGTGAGAACGATAATAAAGCCGGCAGCTATGGATTGAAAAATATCCGTGAACGAGTGGCAGGTATGGGCGGTACAGTTAAGATTATCAGCTTTAAAGGGCAAGGAACAAGTGTAGAAATCAAAGTGCCTGTAATTTAGTTTCATATACCAATTTGTTTAGCTTTTAAGTTAAGGAGGAAATGACAAGTGATCAAAGTAATGTTAGTGGATGACCATGAAATGGTTCGATTAGGAGTGTCCTCGTATCTATCAATTCAAGAAGATATTGAAGTAGTTGGAGAAGCGGAAAATGGCCGAATTGGTTATGAAAAAGCGCTGGATTTGCGTCCAGATGTCATTTTAATGGATTTAGTAATGGATGAAATGGACGGGATTGAATCAACAAAGGCAATCTTGAAAGATTGGCCGCAAGCGCGAATTATCATTGTAACAAGTTTTATTGATGATGAAAAAGTTTATCCGGCAATCGAAGCTGGAGCAGCAGGTTATCTTTTAAAAACATCAACAGCCCATGAAATTGCAGACGCAATTCGAGCTACTTCTAGAGGTGAAAGAGTTTTAGAACCTGAAGTAACAACAAAAATGATGGAACGTTTAACTAAAAAGCATGAACCAGTTCTTCATGAAGACTTAACAAATCGAGAACATGAAATTTTGATGCTGATCGCAAAAGGTCGCAGTAACCAAGAGATAGCTGACGAGCTGTTTATTACGCTTAAAACAGTGAAAACTCATGTATCTAATATTCTTGCTAAATTAGACGTAGAAGACCGTACGCAAGCAGCTATCTACGCATTTCAGCATGGTCTAGCTAAATAATAAATCAATAGTAGGTCGAGATAAAAGTGTTTAGCTCTGAGAAATAAGAGGGAGTTACTTTTTTCTCGCCGGTTATCTAGATATAGTGAGTGGAGCAAAACTGATCGTTAGTTTTATCCCACTCTTTTTTTAATTTATAAGAAAAATTATTTAAAGAAGATTATTGTTCTTGTTCAAGAACTTGTGTGTTTGTTATACTTGGATTAAATAATGAGTAGGAGAAGTAGTGATGAAACAAAATTTTGCAATTATCGGTTTAGGTCGGTTTGGCGGGAGTATTTGTCAGACGTTAATTGAGTCGGGGCAAGAAGTTTTAGCGATTGATAGTAATGAAGATCGAGTCAATGAATATATGAATATTGCAACTCACGCTGTGGTGGCAAATGCACAGGATGAGTCAACTTTACGTTCATTAGGTATCCGTAATTTTGACCATGTTGTGGTAGCTATTGGTGAGGATATTCAAGCCAGTATTTTAGTAACATTAATGGTTAAAGAAATGGGTGTGCCAAACGTACTAGCAAAAGCTGTGAACGAATACCATGCTAGAGTATTAGATAAAATTGGTGCGGACTTAGTAGTACATCCAGAACGAGATATGGGGATTAGAGTAGCTCATAAAATGGTATCTAGAAATATATTGGATTATATTGAATTATCCAGTGAAGTTTCGATAGCTGAAGTTCGTGTGTCTAATCCTAAATTTTATGGAAAAACATTGGGTCAATTAAATTTCCGTCAACGTTTTGGCTTAACAGTTGTAGCAATTCGCCGTTCGAAATCAGATGTAATCACTTCACCAGCTGCAGAAGAAATGGTTAGAGAAAATGATAGTTTATTAGTTGTTGGAGAAACAGCAGATGTAGATTTACTGGATGAAAAAATGAATGAATGATCTATCTATAAGCACTTTATTCTCTGAAAATTAGACTCTATGCTAAAATGACAAGTGTGAGTAGGGAGGAAAATAAAGATGAAATTAACAATTACACCGCAAGCTCAACAATGGTTTAAAACAGAAGTCGGCGTTACTGCAGAAAGTGGTATTCGCTTTTATGGTAAAATCTACGGTAAAACAGATGTACATGATGGATTTTCCATTGCGATGTCAGTAGAATCGCCAGATCAACCATTAGTAGAAGAAAAAATCGATGGGATTACATATTTTATTGAAGAAACAGATGATTGGTTCTTCAAAGGATATGATTTAGTCGTGGATTATGATAAAAAAAATGACGAACCAAAGTATGTTTTTGAAGGAAATAAAGAAGATTTAAAACAGTAAAGAATAGTGAGGATATCAACTGCACATCGTTTATTCGGATTTTCGCTGACGCAGATATAACTCAGAGCGTTATATCTGCGTCACGGTCGAAGATCAATAAAATCCAACTGGTTTTCGACTAGATTCTAAAAGAAGAAGATTTTTTTGTATACCAGCTATGTAAAATATCAAGAAGATTAATCTGATAATCCAGTGTTGGTGATAGTGGAATGATTTGGAAATTTTTCTTTTTTAAACTTTTTTCCGGTATTAAAAGCTTGGATGAAGCTATGTAAAAATCACAGTTTTCATCAGAAGTTGAAGTGACAAATGAAACAGATATAAATGAAATCTGTTCTAAAAAATTAAATAATGATTGTAAAAAAATCGCGTTGGATGATAAAATAATTCCTACATTTAGCTGGTATTTTCTATTACTTCTTTCATAAAAGGGAAGTAATAAAAATGAACAAATGCGCACAAGATCGTCCAAACAATTTTTTATCCAAGAAAATTCTGCATGCAAAGTAAGCTCATTAAAGAATGCCCCAACTTTTGAAGAAAGGTGTTCATATAGGGGTTTTTGTTCTTTTATAAGAGTATCCATGAAATTAATCGCTAAAGGCAGTGAATCTTCAGTAACAAAATGGTTTAAACAAGTCGTAAACAGATTAATATTTAAAACTTTTTTTTCATCTAAAGTGAGTGCTTTTTCTGCAAATAAAGGTGAATAGAAATTTTCAAAATGCTTCATTAAGTCACCTAAAGGTTGTTGCTCACTTTCCATATAGTTTTCTACATATGTAAGTCTTGGATCATCAGCGTAAATATAAATACTCCAATAAAACATCATAAAAGAGAGAAATTCAGCTTCTCGATCTATATGACACTGAGTCAGTTTTGATTGTTCCAGTTCTTTAATAAACGAATCATTAACTTTTGGAAAAACCAATTGTTCAAATGGCGGTTCGATAATATAATGTTTCTTTTTGATTCTTAATCGAGAAATTGTTTTTAATAAATACCATTCCCTAGGCTCAATGTAGGTCATCCAAGGATGATACTCTGAATCAAATAGGTCCACCCCTCGTTTCGTTTCACCTAGAGCTAGAAAAAGATCTTCTCCATATGAGGCAAGCCAAAAAATATTCAAATAAGCAATACGAATCAGATTTTCTTTACCGGAAAGCTGTAGCTTTGAGCAGTTAAGCTGGATATCAAAATCTTTTAAATAGTTAATCAGTGGTTGCAGCCGTCTGATAATAGATGCTCGACTAATAAAATGGTCTTTACAGAATTTGTCTATCCTATAATTTCTTTCTAAAATTGTTGCAAGCAAAAATTTGTAAGGCAAACTTTTTCGAAATAAAAACTGTAAATAAGGAACATTTCTTAATTTTGCTGGATCAATCGCTACTTTCCCTTGCTCATTCAATAGTTCAATTCCTTGTAATTCTAAAAGATCATCATTCAACTCAGAGAATAATGAGTTTAAGCGAGCATAAGAAAAATCTGTAAATTGCTCAAAATAATGAATACTATAAGTCCCTTCTGAGGTGGTCAACAAGTGATTAAAAACACTGAGCTTACGTTGAGCAAGATCGTCTAACAAAATGTCTTCTAGCATATTTAGTCTCCTTCTATAGTTAGATGTAAATTTCTTTTTGATTAAAGTAAAAATATTCACAAATAGATACAAGTTATTTATTAAATTAATTTTACTTATTTATAATAACCATTTCTGTGATTAATTTCAATTACAAATTAAAATAAAAATAAAATTGTTGTTGTAATTAGTGGTTTAGTTAATTATAATTTTCCGTGGAAAATAAATAAATTAGCCTAATTAAAAATTAGTAACAGATGTTCTTTATTTAAAATTGCGTATGTTATTTATATCTTTAGTTTCTTTAAGTAGCTATTATTGACTTATTAACTAACCTGTAAATATTTTAATTGAAATATATCTATTTTTATTATTATGTCAGGGTTATGTGTTATAATCAGAAAGAATACTTTTTGGAGGAAATTTTATGTTATCAATTGTTGTTCCTTGTTATAATGAAGAGGAGTCAATTCCATTATTTTTTGAAGAAGTGGAAAAAGTAAGCTCACAAATTTCACATACTGTGGAGTATATTTTTATTAATGACGGATCGAAAGACCGTACCTTAGATACCTTAAGAAAACTTTATAAAGAACATCCTGACAAAGTTCGTTATCTTTCTTTTTCAAGAAATTTTGGCAAAGAAGCTGGACTGTATGCCGGATTGAAAGAAGCCAAAGGTAGTTTAGTAACAGTAATGGATGTCGATTTACAAGATCCTCCAGAATTATTACCAAAAATGATTAAGATGTTAGAGGAAAATAAAGACTTAGATTGTATTGGAACAAGACGTGGCGATCGTGAAGGAGAGCCAGCTATCCGTAGTTTTTTTGCTAAGCTGTTTTATCGCTTGGTTAATAAAATTGGTGATACTGAAATGGTTGATGGAGCTAGAGATTTTCGTCTAATGACTCGTCAAATGGTTGATGGGATTTTAGAATTAACAGAATATAACCGTTTTTCAAAAGGGATTTTTAGTTGGGTTGGTTTTAACACCGAATATCTATCTTACGAAAATCGAGAGCGCGTGGCAGGAGCTACTTCGTGGTCTTTTTGGAGCTTGCTTAGTTATTCTATTGATGGTATTGTAAACTTTTCAGAAGCACCATTAAATATCGCTTCTTATGTGGGCGCATTTTCATGTATTGGCTCTGTACTTGCGATGTTTATAATTTTCTTTAGAACAATCATTAAAGGTGATCCGACTAGTGGTTGGCCATCGATGGTTTGTATTATTTTATTTGTTGGTGGACTGCAATTACTTTGCCTAGGAATTATAGGGAAATATATAGGGAAAATATTTTTGGAAACAAAAAAACGGCCGATTTATCTGGTAAAAGAAACTGAAAAAGATCAGAAGGACTAACAAAAAAACGTCAAGGAACTGAAAAGGTTCTTTGGCGTTTTTATTATAAGGAATAGTTTAATATCCTTGTTCTAAAGATATTTCATTTTTAGCTAAAGTACCATCTACTAAAAACTTTCTAAGATTTTGGATAAATATAGTTAGTAATTTTCCTTTGAATTCCGGTGTTAAACCAGAAATATGCGGTGTAATTAAAACATTGTCTAGATTCCATAATGGGCTATTTTCAGATAAAGGTTCGTCTTCAAATACATCTAAAGCTGCGAAACTTAGCTGTTTATTTTCTAATGCTTGCACTAAATCTGCTGTGTTAACAGATGGTCCGCGACCAACATTGATAAAGACCGTTCCGGGTTTCATTGCGCTAAATAGTTGTTCATTGTATAAATGATATGTTTGGTCTGTTAACGGAAGAATATTTACAACGATATCCATCTCATTAATTATCCTGCTCATATTTTTGTGTGCATAACATTCTATAAAACCATCAGTAACATGTCCAGAAGTGTTCACGCCGTAGGTTTGGATATCTAGACCTTGGGCAAATTTTCCAAGTTGTTGTCCAATATGGCCAGTTCCAACAACTAACATTTTTTTTGTTGATAATTGTTGGTAGGAGATATTGTTTCGTGACCATTCTTTTTTGGATTGGTTTTTGATACTCGTTCGAATACCACGGAATTCAGTCAATAAAACACCAAGAACATGTTCTGAAATGGAAATGCTATGGATACCGCTAGCGTTAGAGAGTAAGATACCTTTTTCTGAGAAACGGTTTAGATCATATGTGTCAACTCCAGCTGAAATAGATTGCACCCATTTTAAACGACTTGTTGGTGAATTTAGCAAACGTTGACCTAATTCGTTGTTCCAGCCCAACATGATTTCGATATCATTTTCGTCTATAGTCATACTGGTTCTTGCTGCATCAAAAACAATGTATTCAGAAGCTGTTTGTTTGATCGTTGCAACTTGATCCTCTTTCATTTCTTCATAAAGATAGATAATTGGTTTTGCCATGTTGAATTCCCCCTATTTATTAATTGTAACAAAAAAAGCCAATTAACTAAAAAAGATTGAACCGTTGTATGGTTCAACCTTTAAAATATCTGATTAAATTTGTTCACCGCCAGCATATGCAGCAGCAAGGATATCGACTTCTTTTTTTAATTCTTCAACCATAATTTCTTCTGGAACAGTTCGAATGATTTTCCCTTTTTTAAACAGCATACCTTTACCATTGCCGCCAGCAATTCCAATATCGGCTTCTCTAGCTTCACCAGGTCCATTGACTGCGCACCCTAAAACAGCAACTTTGATCGGCGCTTTAATTTTTTCAATATATTCTTCGATTTCATTTGCGATTGGAATCAGATCAATTTCAATTCGTCCGCAAGTAGGGCAAGAAATCAATGTTGCTGCATTACTGGCTAAACCAAATGCTTTTAAGACCTCTTTTGCAACTTTGATTTCTTCTACAGGATCAGCAGACAACGATACACGACAAGTATTCCCGATACCGCGGGAAAGCAATGCGCCAAGTCCGGCAGCTGATTTCAGTCCGCCAGAAAATTTTGTTCCAGCTTCTGTGATACCTAGATGTAGAGGGTAATCAAATGTTTGAGCGGCTAAAGTATAAGCCTCAATTGCCAAATTTACATCACTAGCTTTTAGCGAAACAATGATGTCATAAAAGTCCAAGTCTTCAAGAATTTTTATATGTTCAACTGCACTGGCAACCATTGCTTCAGCCGTTGGATAGCCATATTGCTGCAAAAATTTCTTTTCTAATGAACCAGCATTTACCCCAATTCGAATGGGGATGTCTTTGGATTTGCAGGCTGTTACAACTTTTTCTACACGATCCTTACGACCGATATTTCCAGGATTAATCCGAATTTTATCAACGCCTTGTTCGATCGCTTTTAGCGCTAAACGGTAATCAAAATGAATATCAGCAACTAACGGAATTGAAATTTGCTTTTTAATAGCACCTAGAGCGTCTGCCGCTGCATCATCTGGAACAGCAACACGAACGATTTGACAGCCAGCTTCTTCTAAACGTTTAATTTGTTCAACTGTTGCTTCAACATCATGTGTTTTGGTAGTACACATACTTTGAATAATTAATTCATCATTTCCACCAATAGTTAAATCGCCAATTTTCACTGGACGCGTATTTTTACGATGGGTTAATTCTCCCATAATGAGCTCTCTCCTTATAGTTGTATGATTGATTAACTTAATTTTTTTAGCAAGTATAATTCATGCTTATCTTAACACAGAATATTAAAACTGAGAATGTAAGAAAAGGTTAAAGCTATTCCGTAACTCTTATATTTGATTAGCTTGTGATACTTAGTTTAAAGGCAGTTCTCGTTTCTTTTCTTTTCGAACAGCAAAGAAAAAGATCACTAGTGATAGAAAAATAATTAAAAAGCTATCATCAAAAGAATGATTAATAAAATGTAGGATTCCACTTAAAATAACAGGTAGCGTTGTACAGTAGGTTACAATTTTTAAACAATCGAAAATTCGCAAATCATATAAACGAATTTTACTGTAAAGATTGGCCCCAATAGTAATAAGAAAAATATTTATGATCAAATTAATGAAAATCGGGTACAGAGTAAAAGCAAAAATGATTAATTTTATCCAAAATGGTACGCTGGCTTCATTCAAGCCTTGTTTTAAATCTTGACTGTTTAGACCATCTAAGGAACCTTTAGAATAAGGAATTTCAAATTGACTAGTACCAAATAAAGAATCTGCTGTACTAGAATTAGGGAGGGCCACGACAAATTCATTTTGTAAAAAACCTACAGCAACAGCATTTCCTACAGAATCTGCAGTAATATCATTAGAAGAGCGTTTTCCTTCCGGATCAAAAGTAAAAATAATTGAATTTGTTTGATAAATAAAGCCTTCAGTATTTTCAGCTACTTGAAATTGCCCATCAGCGATTTTGAAATCAGGTAGTTTTTCAGCGATCATTTGTCCATCATGTTTTACGTCTTGCATGACTGAAAAAATTTGCTTTGTAATGGGTAAGGCTAAAATAATGCTTAAAAAAATTACATAAAAAATTACTTTCCAAAAAGGCATTTTTTTTGCTGTATGTAATTCAGAAAAATTAAAAAGTGAGTATTTGAATAGTGTAAAAGTCTTCATAGCTTCTCTCCTGACTTGAAAGTAAGTACACTCGTAATTTTAAATGAGTTACTATGGAAACACAAGTTTAGTGAAAAAGATCTTAAGCAAGTACTTTGAATATTGCTGCTTATTCTGGTATGCTATGGTTGTATGAAATTATATACTTAATTGGAGGGAATTTTTTATGACTTACACTTTACCAGATTTACCATATGCATATAATGCATTAGAACCTTATATTGACGTGGAAACAATGCACTTACACCATGACAAACACCACAACACTTATGTGACGAACTTAAATGCAGCAATTGAGAAACACCCTGAACTAGGTGAAAAATCAGTTGAAGATTTAATTGCTGATATGGATAGTATTCCTGAAGATATCCGTACTGCTGTACGCAATAATGGTGGCGGACATGCTAACCATTCATTCTTCTGGCAAATTATGGCTCCTAATGCTGGCGGCGCACCAACTGGTGATATCAAAGATGCAATTGATGCAGCATTCGGCAGCTTTGACAAATTGAAAGAAGAATTCAAAACAGCTGCTACTGGACGTTTTGGTTCTGGTTGGGCATGGTTAGTTTTGAATAATGGCAAATTAGAAATCACTTCAACAGCTAACCAAGATTCTCCTTTAATGGAAGGCAAAACACCAGTTTTAGGCCTAGACGTTTGGGAACACGCTTATTACTTGAAATACAAAAATGTTCGTCCAGATTACATTGAAGCATTTTGGAATTTGGTAAACTGGGATGAAGTGAACAAACGCTTCTCTGCAGCTAAATAATCAAACAAAATTAGAATTTTTCTAAACTTTTTTGAGGAAAACAGTAAAATACACTGTTTTCCTCTTTTTGTTTGTGGCATACTAATAGTTAGGGAGAAAATTTTTTTAAGTAAAGGAGTTTTTACAATGAATATCTCAATGCAAAAAGTTCATGGATCAGAAAATGATTTCTTTTTAATAGATGAAACACAGTTGGAGCGGCCCTTTACTAGTAAAGAAATAGATGATTTACGTATTCATTTATGTAATAGAGAGCATGGACTACTTAAAGGAGCAGACGGTCTTTTACTTGTGGAAGATGTAGCAAAAGGTGATTCTGTAGCAAAAATGCGTGTAATTAATAGTGATGGTAGTGAAGCGAGCATGTGCGGTAATGGACTACGCACTGTTGCACGATACCTGTCTGAAAAGTACACAAAAGATTTTTTCACTGTGGAAACTATGTTTGCTGACTTAAAAGTGCGTCGATCAGCAGAATTTGCAAATAATGTAGCATCTTATCAGGTTGAAATTTCACCAGTTCGGTTTGAAGCAGAAGCAATTCCTATGAATACTTCAAGCAAAACAATCATTAACGAGACAATTCCAGAATTGTCTGAAACTTTAAAATTTTCAGCTGTAGCAGTGCCCAATCCTCATTTGATTACTTTTGTCGATCATGAAACATTAATGAGTGATGAATTTGAGCGTATTGCAACATACGTAAATGGAGTTAATCCGATTTTTCCTGATGGAATCAATGTAAGTTTTGTAGAAATTTTAGGGGAAAATCAATTGTTTGTCCGGACATTTGAACGTGGTGTTGGTTTTACGAGTGCTTGTGGGACAGCGATGTGTGCGAGCAGTTTAATGTATGTGTTATTGAATGATGGCAATTTTGGTGAAACAATCACAGTTAAAAATACAGGTGGTATGGTAAAAACGGTTGTTCATGAAGAAGATGCAGATGGTTATTGGATGGAATTGATTGGCAATGCTACGATTACCCATTATTTACAAGGTGAATTAGCTGATTTTTCTACAGGTAATTTTGATGCGATAACAATCAACCAGACTAATGAACAAAATGCGTACATAGCTTTTTTAGAAACAATCCGGTAAGTCAAAGGTGAAAAAAATAAATAAAAAGGAATGATTTAAAGGGGTGTAAAAGTGATAAAAGGTTGTTGGAGTAATAGTAGTAATGTCAAAAAGGTTATTTATTTAGCCGTAATTGTTGGTTCGGTAGGCATTTGTTTTGTTGGTATAGATTCTAGTGCAAACCAAAGGCAGCAGCGAAAAATTGAATATGCTAAAGCAACAATAGAAAATGAAGCTGTAAAAATTAAACGATTAGATACGAAAATTATTCATTTCTACCAGGATGGGCAAGAGGAATTTTTGATTGATCCCATAGATATGTCTTCAGTGGAAGCTGTTGAAAAAGATATAGCGTCCTTAAAAACGACAGCTTCAGATTTTGGTTTAAAAGATGAGGATTTTTCGATAGATAATTCTGAAGTTAGTAAAGAAAAAAAAGCCTTGGTAGACAAAATCAGTGATATTAAAAATAAGCAAGCTATTCAAGGGGAAATATCAGCCTTACTTGTCCAATCGCCTACAAAGTGGACGAAGGAAAATTTAGATATTGTCATTAGTGAAGATACAACTTTAGAAAAAATCACGTCGATAAGTGGTAAAATTACTAAATCTGAAAAATCTTGGAATGTATCAATGATGGCTTTATTAAAAGAAATAGAAATGCAAGTCACGCAATATAATGCTTTGAAACAATCTATTGATGCAATGATTGTTGGTGAAGAATTAACAACTGAAGCGAATCTTGAAAACTTTATCTCAAGCTATAACCAACTTGAACTTATTAAAAATGAAACATTGAGAAATAGATTAAATAGCAAGTTGGAAACGATCGATCAGCTTTTGAATGAACAAGCTATGAATCATGAAGAAATACCTTCAGAAGAAGTATTGCCTGCGGAGTAACTACTGCAAGTTATCGTAAATTAAGTCACCATTTGACTAATAACAAGTAAGTAGTTTACTGTAAAGGGATTTTTCTAAAAGGAAAGTAACACATGTTTATTTGCAATTTAAGAGTTATTTATATGTAATTAATGGAGGAAAAAATGGAAGAGACTATCAGTTTACAAGAGTTAATCGGAGTATTAAAAAAACGGATTGGTTTAATTATTGTCTGCATGTTTTTAGGATTAGGAGTTGCTGGTATAGTAACATTTTTTGTCATTACCCCTAAATTCAGTTCACAGGCACAATTAATTGTTCGTTTACCTCAAAATGAAACAACAAACGTTAACGATATCAATGGTAATCTACAGATGATTAATACGTATAAGGATTTAATCAAAAGTGACACTGTAATGAATGAAGTACAACAAAGATTGAAAACAGAGTATGACAGTGATGTGTCAGTAGAAGCTCTAAGTGCAAGTGTTTCTGTTAATCAGTCGCCAAATTCTCAAATGTTTTCCATCATATCTAAGATGACAGATCCAATTGTGGCTCAAAATATTGCCAATCAAACTGCTTTGGTCTTTCAAGAACAGGCAAAAGATATGGTTAATGTAGACAAGATTACGATTATATCTTCTGCAACAGCTAATGTAACGCCAGTATCACCTAATGATAAAATAAACTTAGTGATTGGTATAGCGCTAGGAATAGTATTAGGAATAGGAGCGGCCTTTATCTTAGAGCTGTTTGATAAAACAATTAAAGATGATAGTTTCGTAGAAGATGAACTTGGATTTACTGTATTAGGTATAGTCCCTAATATGACATTAAAAGAGTTAAATGCCAAAGTTATTCGTACACCTTCTACAAAAGTAGTTGAGCCATTAGACAAAACGCCGGACTTGTCTTCTAGAGTTACAACAAAGGAAAAAGCTAAGACAGATACTTCTGCTCCTATCCGTAGAAGTCGTCCGCGAGTTTAAAGGAGTATAAAATGAGTGAAAAAATAAGAAATCAAAAAAAACAAAAAACAAAAGCAGTCAGCTTAATTACTTTGGCTGATAAATCTTCACCAATTTCAGAACAGTACCGTACGATTCGGACGAATATTCAGTATGCAATGGTTGATCGAGATCTAAAAACACTGGTAATTACCTCATCTGGACCAAGTGAAGGGAAATCAACTACTTCTGCAAATCTAGCTATTGTTTTTGCTAATTCAGGTAAACGTGTCTTGTTGGTGGACGCGGATATGCGTAAACCGACTGTTGCGAAAACTTTCTCAATCGACAATGTCCGTGGTTTAAGTACTTTGTTGGGCAGCAGAGAAACAGTTTTACATCAAGTAGTGCAACCGTCTGGTGTAGATAATTTATTCTTGATGACTAGTGGACCAAAGCCGCCTAATCCATCTGAGTTATTGGATTCTAGAAGAATGGAAGAACTCTTGGTGGAGTTGAAACATCAATATGATTTAGTGGTATTTGATATGCCTCCGGTCGTTGCTGTTACGGATGCACAAATTGTCTCATCAAAATCAGATGGAACAATCCTGGTAGTTCGGGAAAATGTTTCCAAAAGAGATTCGTTAATGAAGGCAAAAAATTTACTTGAGCTGGTAGATGCTAATATTTTAGGTGTTGTTTACAATGGTTCCAAAAATATTACAGATCAAGGCTACTATTATGGATCATAAAGCTGAAAAAGACAAAACAATCGTAGACTTGCACTGTCATATTTTACCAGGAATTGATGATGGGGCCAAAACAATTGATCATTCAATTGACATGGCTAAGATGGCCGTCAAGCAAGGAATTACCCATATTCTTTGCACCCCGCATCATAATAATGGTAAGTACGATAACTCAGCAGAAAAAGTAATTTCTTGTGTTGCAGCATTACAGGGGGAATTGGATCAAAGAAATATTCCGCTCACACTTTTTGAAGGACAAGAAGTACGAATCGGTGGAAATCTTTTAGAGCAGATTCAATCAAATGATATATTATTTGTAGATTTAGCTAACCGTTATATTTTAATAGAGTTTCCTACAAATGAAATCCCTGCGTATGCACAACCACTGTTTCAAAAATTTATTGAACAAGGACATGTTCCTATTATTGTTCATCCGGAAAGAAACAGCAAGTTTATCGAAGATCCGAATAAGCTGCTGCCGTTTTTAGAAATGGGTGTGTTGACACAATTAACTGCTCCTAGTTATGTTGGTGTCTTTGGGAAAAAAATTGAACAAACAGCTAAAAAAATGGTTGAGAATAATCTTGTTTATATGATGGCATCTGATGCTCATAATGTTGAAAAACGTGGTTTTTTTATGAAAAAAGCTTACGATGCTATTGCGCATGATGTTGGAGAAGAATCGGTTAATGCAATGCAGCAAATGGCTAAAGATATTTTGAATGGTGATGATGTAAACCGCCCTAATTTTAGTCCAATTAAAGCGCGGAAATTTAATTTATTTTTTTAAAGTAAAGATGTATTTGTTGGTGTATCTTTACTACATAGTACAGTTGTTGGTTATAACATAGTATTAAATTGTTGGTAAGTACTATTTATTGTTAAAAGGAGTGAAAAAAATTGGAGGGTAAGTTTATGGATGTTGGTAGAAGTGTGCGGTCAAAAGATAAACTTGTTAAGTCAGAGAATGATGATTTGGAAACTGTAGTAAATTATGAGACTCAAAAAAAGTCAGTGTTTTTCCAAATAATCAAACGTGGAATCGATATTTTTTGTAGTCTATTTGGGCTGATTATTTTAAGTCCAGTCTTTTTAGTTGTAGCTTTTTTAATAAAGAAAGAAAATAAAAAAGGCTCCGTATTTTTTTCTCAGCAGCGAGTTGGAAAAAATGGGGGTCTCTTTACCATGTATAAATTTCGTTCAATGTGTCCGGATGCTGAAGATAAGCTTTCTGATTTGATTGAATTAAACGAAATTGAAGGTGCAATGTTTAAAATGAAAGATGATCCTCGAGTGACTAAAATCGGAAAACTAATCCGTCGGACAAGCATAGATGAGTTGCCTCAACTTTTAAATGTATTAAAAGGAGAAATGTCTTTAGTCGGTCCTAGACCTCCATTATTAAGAGAAGTCGCTGAGTATACAGAATACGATATGCAGCGGTTATTAGTTAAGCCAGGGTGTACTGGGTTGTGGCAAATAAGTGGGCGTAATAATATTGGATTTAAAGAGATGGTTGAATTAGATTTATATTATATAAAAAATCAATCTTTGACTCAGGACATAGTCATTTTATTAAAGACAGTTACAGTGGTGTTGTGCTTAAATAACTCAAACGGTCACTAAAAGATAGAAAAAAGGGAGCTAAAAAATTGAAGGAAATAAAAGTTATTGTTGCTACACACAAGAAATACGAAATGCCTAAAAATCAACTATATTTACCACTACAAGTAGGAAAGGCAGGTAAAGAGTATTTAGGCTATGAGACAGATGATACAGGGAAGAACATATCTGAAAAAAATAGTTTGTACTGCGAGCTAACAGCACTCTATTGGGCATGGAAAAACTTAGATTCTGACTATATAGGTTTGGTTCATTACCGTAGATATTTTTCTAAAAGTAGTTTTCCTATGTTTGCAAAAAATAAATATGATCATATTATTTCAGACTCTGATATCACTAGTTTTTTAGCAGAAAATAAAGTAATTGTCCCTAAAAAGAGAAATTATTATATAGAGTCAATTTATTCTCATTACGCGCACACCCATTATGCTGAACATTTAGATAAGAGTTTAGAAATTATCAAGAAAAAATATCCGAAATATGAAGCATCTTTTGAATCTGTGATGAAATCGACAAGTGCGCACATGTTTAATATGTTTATAATGAGTAAGGAAAATTTAGACTTATACTGTCAGTGGCTATTCGATATTTTATTTGAATTAGAAAACGTTGTAGATATTAGTGAATATTCTGATTTTCAAAAACGTTATTTAGGTAGAGTTAGCGAAATTTTATTTAATGTCTGGTTAAAAGAAAATACTATTGAGGTAAAAGAGCTGCCGTACTTATATCTTGGAAAAGTAAAAGTTTTTAGTAAAGGAATTAGCTTTTTAAGAGCTAAGTTTCAAAAGAAAAAGTTTGACAGAAGCTTTTAATGAAAGGTCTAGAATGATAGAGAATTTATTTATAAGTATAATTGTTCCGGTTTTTGGAATAGAAGAGAAAGATTTGAGACGATGTTTACATTCTCTATGCAAACAAACTTATGAAAATTACGAAATTTTATTAGTTGATGATAACAATTATGGCGATTATTGTGGCACTATTTGTGATGAATTTGCTGAGACAGAAGATAAAATTAAAGTAATACATCAAGAAAATAGTGGTGTTTCCGCTGCAAGAAACAGAGGTATGGAGGAATCAAAGGGCAATTATATTTGTTTTGTAGATCCGGATGACTGGGTTGAAGAAGATATGATTGAGCAGATGACAAAAGCTGTTTACCAGAGGAACGCTGACCTATATATTTTTTCATCATTTGTCAATTATAAAAACAAAGAAGTAATTAATGATTTTTGGAATAGTACAGAGAAGCAGTTTGTTGGTAAGGAAAAAGAAAAATTACAGATTCAGTTAATGTCGAAAAAAATGTCCGAGTTTTTTCCAGCTGAAATTGGAATAGGGGTGCCTTGGGCAAAACTCTATAAAAAAAATACAATTGAAGAAAATAATCTTCTTTTTGACGTGAAACTAACTAGAATGCAAGATAATATTTTTAACATGTACCTATTTGAATACGCTGAGAGTGTGAGTTATTCGGATAGTAAATTCTATCATTATAATAAAAATGTGAACAGTGCTACAAACAAAGTAAATAAAAATGTCATTGACTATTTTGAACGTGTTAATAAAGAAGTCGAGATATTTATTGAGAAATTTAAAAAAGATGACTACTTTAATCAAGCTCTCACTGTGAAAAAGTTAGTGGGAATAAATTCATATTGTAATTTATACTTTCTTAACGTACAGACAAAAGCAGAGTTTAAAACAAAAGCTACTGAATACAGAAACTTATTGAATAAGAATGACTATCATCAATGTCTTAAGAAGATTAAATATACAAATTTGACATTAAAAGAAAAAGTTTTTGTTTCTGTTTTGAAAACAAAGAGTTTAAAAATGATGAAATTACTACAACAAATGGAAAAAGCTTTAAAAAAGCTTAATAAAAAAGAAATAGAGTAAATTTTAGATAATGAGAGGTCTTGTTGGTGAATTTAGAAAAAAAAGTGACTGCTCTGGTTGTCACATATAATAGAAAAGAACTGCTCAAAGAGTGTTTAACGGCATTAATAGAGCAAACTTACAGTTTAGACAAAATAATTGTAATTGATAATGATTCCACAGATGGAACTGATGAGTATGTTACTCAATTATGCGAGCAAGTTGATAAAATAAATTATTTCAAATTAAATGAAAATCTCGGTGGAGCAGGAGGTTTTTATGAAGGAATCAAAAAGTCTTTGGAAAATGACTATGATTTTTTATGGTTGATGGACGATGATACAATTCCCAATAAAGATTCGTTAGAAAACTTAGTTGATGATATGCAAACTATTAAAGAAAAAGCTAGTTTTCTAGCCAGCTATGTTTATGGTGTGGAAGGAGAGCCCATGAATGTTCCTAAAATTTCTGATAGAAAGGAACAAAACGGTTATCCTTTTTGGTATAAATATCTTGATCAAGGGCTGGTGGAAATTAAGAGTGCTACGTTTGTTTCGTTGTTAATTAAGCGGGAAGCGATTAATACTGTTGGGCTACCTCTAAAAGAGTATTTTATTTGGGGGGATGACGAAGAGTATACACAGCGCTTAAATAAGTATTTTGGGCCTGGCTATTTTAGCGGGAACAGCAAAGTTCTACATAAACGATATAATGCTAAAGCTTTAAGTATTAAAGATGAAGAACTAAAAAATAGAATTCCATTATATTTTTATTTCGTAAGGAACAATCTACTAAACAGAAAAGCGTATGACAAAAAAATAGGAGTATGTTTGTTGTGGGGATCATTCTTTGTTCAATCGATTAGTATTTTATTTTCTCGAGTAAAATTTAGATTTTCAAAATTTTTAGTGATTCAAAAAGGCTTATGGTCATTTCTGTTTAACTACAAATTGCGGAGAATCTTTAATAACAGGATGAAATAAATTGGAGGGCAAAATGAAGGTATTACTAGAACCAACTTATGTAAACATGACTGGAGCAAACCAATCCATGATTTCACTAATTCAACAACTGAAAAATCAAGATATAGAATTTTTAGTTGTCGTCCCAAGTGAAGGTCCCTTAAAAGACTTCTTAATCCAAAACCAGATAAACTTTGTCAAAATTATTGGTTATCAATGGATCTATCAAAAAGGAAATCGAAGTAAGATCATGAGAATGAAAAAGGTTCTGAAAAAAGTACTGAATTTTTATCATGAAATCGCCCTTTTTTTCATACTTAAAACGCAAAAGTTCGACATCGTTCATATTAATAGTTTCGGTGGAAATTTAGGCTATAAAGCTGCAAAGTGGGGGAAAATTCCAGTAATTTGGCATTTGAGAGAATTCGTAGAAAAAGATCAAGGGAATCTCTTCTGGAATAAGCAAAAATCATTGGCAGAATTAGAAGATGCAGATTTTCTTATTACTATTTCTCATTCAATTGATTGCTATTATAGTAATTTAATTAATCATAGTCGAAAGAAAATGATTTACAATGGTTTGGCTATAGATAACCAAGTAGACATGAACATTAATCCTTTAGAAAATAGAATATGCGTTTTGACTATTGCAGGAGTTGTAGCCGAACATAAAGGTCAAAAAGAGGCAATCTTAGCAATCGATGAATTGGTGAACAACAAACAACAGACTGATTTTAGGCTGAGGATCGTAGGCGATGATACGAGCACTTTTGCTACTGAAATGAAAGAGTTAGTAAAGCTCAAAAAACTCGATCAATATGTTGAATTTACAGGTGTTAAAAATAATCTGAGTGCTATTTGGGATCAAACAGATATTGCCTTAATTTGTTCAAAAGCAGAAGCATTTGGAAGGGTAACTGTGGAAGCTATGATACTGGGAATTCCTGTTATAGGTTCTAATACAGAAGGGACTAAGGAAATTCTTGATAATGGGAAATATGGAACATTATACAATCAAGGAGAATTTACTGATTTAGCTAAAAAAATTAAGCTTGTTTATGATAATAGAAAAAGTGTGAAACAAAAATTAACTGATATTCAAAGTTATGCGTATCAAAATTATTCAGCCAATAAAACGGCAAATGAAGTATTTAAAATTTATGAAAGAGTCGTAGAAGATGAAAAAAGAGCTTAGCTATAGAGAATGGTTGCTATGTATAGCAATGTACATATATATTGTTGTATATTTTACTTTTGGTTCTAGCATGTTGAGTGAGGTTTGGAATGTAAAAATATTAACAACATTTACGGAAGTATTTTTATGCGGGGCTTGTCTAGTGTCATTTATATCTCGTAAAAATAGTGTGTTTAACTATATTTTTTATGCCTTATTAATATCATTGGGTCTGGTAATCTATCTTAAATCAGATGTTTATTACTTTATTTTGCTAGTAACAATGATTTTTTCAATTGCTAATCTAAAAGAGTTTAATCGATTGGTTAAAGTTTCGTTAATTGGGCAAATCCAGTCACTACTTGTAGTGATATTACTTTATGCATTTAATTATATTGAAGAGTTTCAGTTGATTAGAGATAGTAAAGTTAGACATTCTTTAGGCTTTACTCATCCGAATGTTCTAGGAACGTTGCTATTTTCTATGACAATGGCATATTTTTATTTAAGAAGAAATAAACTGAGCTTTGTCGAGATATTCTCCAGTTACTTATTTGTTTATCTAATCAGTGAAATTACTGGCTCAAGAACTAGTGCAGTTTGTTTATTTATCAGTATTACAGTTCTATTAGTAATTAAAATAAGCAAAAATTTTAAAATAAGTCGTAAAATTTTTATGATTTATGCATTTTCATTTCCAGTAGCTACTTTTATAAGTTACTATCTTGGAATTTTATATGGAAAACAAAATACATTGATTCTAGCGTTGGATAGGCTTTTTTCTAGACGCCTCTATTTTATTAATTGGTTTTTGAATCTATATCCTATAAAACCATTTGGACAAAAGCTGTTATTTGTTAATTCGAAAGAGGTGGCACTTAATCAATTTGTGAAGGCTGAAATTTTGGACAATTCTTATATTTCCATTATTTTAAGGTTTGGTTTAGTTTTATTTATTGTCATTGTGTTCGCTAACATGCTACTATCAAAAATTTTAAAAGAAAAAAATATGTTGTATGAATGTGTATTCTTGATATTATTTATTATATTTGGTTTTTTCGAAACCTACTATATTTATTTTCAATACAATTTTACAATACTGTTATTCTTCCTAATCATTCAAAAAATTAATAAAAAATCTTTGGTTGAAGATTCTTAAGTAGAGGAAAGCAATGAAAAAAAATATTATTTACAATTTTGTTTATCAATTATTATTGGCAATATTACCAATAATAACCGCACCGTACATTTCTAGAATTTTTGGTCCCGAGTTGCAAGGGGTGTACTCTTATACGTTTTCAATTGTGAATTACTTTTCGTTATTTGTTATGCTGGGACTCAAAAACTACGGTAATAGAGCTATCGCTCAGACCAGAAATAATAAAGAACAGTTAAGTAAAACCTTTTTTGAAATCTATATTCTGCAATCCGTTTGCTTTTTGATTACTTTAATTGTTTATCTAGGCTATTTTCTTACTGTTTCTTCGAAATATACGACTATCTCATTACTTCAGGTTATCGTTCTATTTTCTTACCTGTTTGATATAAGTTGGTTTTTTTACGGTATTGAGCAATTTAAATTTACAATTTTTAGAAATACAATCATTAAGGTAATAACTGTAGGATTCATATTTTTATTTGTAAAAAGTAGTGAAGATTTTTATGTATATATACTTATAATGTCTCTAAGTATGTTAATTAGTTCGTTATCTCTATGGAGTGTATTGTTTAAAAAAGTTATGGTTCATAAGGTGACTTTGAATGGTATTCTGAAGCATTTAAAACCGAATTTATTATTATTCATTCCAGTTATTGGAGTTAGCATTTACAAATTATTATCTAAAATACTTTTAGGTAGTATGGGCTCAATGTATGATTTGGGTTTGTTCGAGAATGCAGACAAAATTGTTATGATTATCACTGGATTAATTACTTCGGTTGGAGCAGTGATGTTGCCAAGGTTATCTAATATGGCAGTAAATGGTGAGACGGAAAAAATAAAAAAGATAACCCATCGCACATTAAATATTACTTTTCTATTATCATTAGGAATCTCTGCTGGGTTATTTTGTGTGTCTAGTACTTTCCCACTTTGGTTTTTTGGAGAAAAGTTCAAAGAACTAAAATATGTCCTACCTTTTTTAGGGCTGACCATTCCATTTGTTGCATGGGCAAGTGTTTTACGGACACAGTATCTGATTCCATTAGAGAAAGATAAAGATTACATTGTTTCAATAATGTTAGGGGCGGGTGTTAATTTACTTAGTAATGTTGTATTGATTACTTATTTTGGAATTTATGGTTCGTTAACTGCCACTCTTCTTACAGAATTCTTTGTCTGTGCGTATCAAACCTATGCAGTAAGAAAATATTTGCCAGTTAAAGAGTATATTAAAAACAATTCCATATTCTTAATTCCTGCTGTATTGATGGTAGTGATTGTTAAGGGAATTAGTGGATTTTTACCAGATGATTTATTTATAAAGATGACTGGACAAATATTTATTGGTTTAATAAGCTATATTTTGATGGCAGGAGGCCTTTTGATCTTTGCCAAAGGGAAATTTATGAGCGAAGAGTATCAACTAGTAACAGTTTTTGCTAGTAAGTATAAGAAAAAATTAAAAAGAAAATAAATTTTAGGAGAATTGAGATGTATGATTATTTAGTTGTTGGTTCAGGTTTATTTGGTTCTGTATTTGCCCATGAAGCTGCCAAAAAGGGTAAAAAAATTAAGATTATTGAAAAAAGAAACCATGTTGCAGGAAATATTTTTACAGAAAATATTAGTGGAATTAATGTTCATACATATGGTGCGCATATTTTTCATACGAGTAACAAAGAAATTTGGAACTATGTCAATCAGTTTGCAGAGTTCAATAGCTACATTAATTCACCAATAGCAAATTTTAAAAATGAACTATATAATTTGCCATTCAGTATGAATACCTTCAACAAATTGTGGGGAGTAATTACGCCAGGCGAAGCCAAAGAAATGATTGAAAAACAGAAAGCTGTTTTAAAAGGCAAAACGCCAGAAAATTTAGAGGAGCAAGCAATTTCTTTAGTTGGTATTGATATTTATGAGAAGTTAATCAAAGGATATACGGAAAAACAATGGGGACGCTCATGTACTGAGTTACCTGCGTTTATCATTAAACGTTTGCCGGTTCGTTTCACCTTCGACAATAATTATTTTAATGATACTTATCAAGGAATCCCTATTGGTGGATATACACAAATAGTAGAAAAAATGCTGGATCATCCGAATATAGAGGTTCACTTGAAAACCGATTTTTTTGCACATAAAGAGCAATTTGAAAATGAAGCAGAAAAAATAGTTTATACTGGTATGATAGATCAATATTTTGATTACCAGTTTGGAGAGTTGGAGTATAGGTCATTAAAATTTGAATCTGAGGAGCTAGAGACGGATAACTATCAAGGCAATGCTGTGGTAAATTATACAAGTAAAGAAGTTCCATATACTAGAATTATCGAACATAAACATTTTGAATTTGGAGAGCAAGAAAAAACAATTATCACTAAAGAATATTCTAAGGAATGGGAAAAAGGTGACGAGCCATATTATCCAGTTAATGATCGTCAGAACACTGAAAGGTTTAACGCGTATTTAAATCTTTCTAAAGAGCAAAATAAGGTAATTTTTGGTGGAAGATTAGGAATGTATAAATATTATGATATGCATATGGTTATCAATGAAGCATTAAAAATGGCTGAAGCTGAACTTAGCAACAAGTAAACTCAGTAAATAATTATTCTAAGCAAACTTATTATTAAAGCCAACAAGTATTTAGTTTTTTACATTTATATTACGTTATCATGCTAAAATCTTAAATAAGTTGCAGCTTCTCCTAAATTGTGAGAAAATAGATTTCATGAATTATTCTTGCCAAAATGAGGAAGTGTCTTATGAACCTATGGAAAAAAGTAATACTAACTGCTTTAGGACTAGTTCTTGTCTCAGTTGCAGGGTTTTGCGCTTACGGAATTAAAATGTATTCGGATGCAACGGGTACAGTAAAAGGTGTATACGAATCAATTGATCGAAGTACAACAAAAAGAGAAACTGCTGTAAACATTGACGCACAAGAACCTTTTTCAGTTTTATTAATGGGAATTGATACTGGTGATATGGGGCGTACAGAACAAGGACGTTCTGATACTACAATGGTGGTTACAATTAATCCGAAAGAAAAAAAATCGACTATGATTAGTTTAGATCGGGATATTTTAACGGAGATTGTAGGAAATGATACAGAAGATAAGCTAAATCACGCCTATGCTTTTGGTGGCGCTAAAATGGCTATTGATACAGTTGAAAATTTATTGGATATTCCAATTGATAATTACGTGTCCATTAACATGAAAGGCTTGAAAGATCTAATTGATGCAGTTGGAGGCATTGAAGTTGACAATACGATTGGTGAATTTACATTGGATGGTATTGTTGTTCCTGCTGGTAAAGTCAAGCTAGATGGTACGACTGGATTAGCGTACGCGCGTATGCGAAAAGAAGATCCGGAAGGTGACATTGGACGTCAACGTCGCCAAAGAGAAGTTGTTGAAAAGATCATGGATAAAATTATTAGTCTAGATGGTCTTACTAAATATAGACAGATTTTAGATGCAGTAAAAGATAATGTAAAAACTGATTTAACTTGGGATAATATGGTAGATATTCAGAAAAAATATATGCCTGCCTTTAAGAACATAGATTCTTTACAACTAGATGGTGAAGGTCAAATGATTAACGAGATTTATTATCAAATTTTAGACCCAACAAAGTTGTATGAAGTACAAACTAATCTTCGAGCTCAACTTGGCTTGCCTGAGAATAAAGAAATGCAAGCAGTTGATAATAGTAACTATAGTAATTATGGTTATGGAACAGCATATGAAGAAAGTTCCGAAGCATACGGCGAAACGTATAACTATTATGATCCAAATACCAATACAGATACCTACGTAGATCCTAATGCTGATCCCAATGCTGTTGATAATGGACAGTACACAGGTGGTTATTAATTAAAATAAAAATGAGTAAGATAAAATTCCGAATATTTTATCTTACTCATTTTTTTTATTTTATATAAATTTTCACTAGAAATCTTTTTGTTATGGTGTTATAATTGGACTATACCAAAATTGAATATAAAGGAGTAATTTATAATGGAAATCATAAAAGTTGCTAATGCTGCAGAAGGTGGAAAAAAAGCATTTGAATTAATCAAAGAAGGTATGAACAATGGTGCAAAAGTTTTAGGGCTTGCAACAGGAAGCACACCAGAAACACTATACAAAGAAATGACAGCAAGTGATTTAGATTTTACACATATGACATCTGTAAACTTAGATGAGTATGTTGGCTTAGGCGGAGAAGACGCACAAAGCTATCGTTACTTCATGAACGATCAACTTTTCTCTAAAAAGCCATTTAAAGAAACATTTGTACCAAACGGAAAAGCTGAAGACTTAGCTGCTGAGTGTAAACATTATGAAAGTATTATTGACGGTAACCCGATTGATATTCAAATCTTAGGAATTGGTCAAAATGGACATATTGGTTTTAACGAGCCAGGAACACCACTTGATAGTTTAACTCATGTTGTTGAATTAACAGAGTCTACAATCAATGCGAATAAACGTTATTTCGATAAAGTAGAAGATGTACCAACAAGAGCAGTTTCGATGGGAATTGGTTCAATCATGAAAGGTAAAAAAATGATTTTAATGGCTTATGGAGAAGCTAAAGCCGATGCCATTAAAGGAATGATTGATGGGCCAGTCTCTGTTGATTTACCTGCGAGTGCTCTACAAAACCATTCAGATGTTGTTGTAATTATTGATGAAGCAGCAGCAAGTAAACTATAATTTAATCGTTAAATTTTAAGAGATGGTGATAAAGCTCAATGAGTTTTATTACTATCTTTTTTCATGTAAGCACTCCAAGTCCTAATTAGTGCTATAATTGAAGTGAGGAACAATAGGAGGTCTAATCATGGTAGATATACATTTAACGATTCCTGAAATCATCATACGCTTATCGTTGGCGATGTTAATCGGTGGTGTTATTGGTTTTGAACGACAATATAAAAATCGGCCGGCTGGGATGCGGACGCATATTCTAGTTTGTATGGGGGCGACGATTATTGCTTTGATTCAAGATGAAATAGCTGCAACAGCTTTGCAAGATGCTTTAAACCATCCTGAACTTGCGGGAGTTATACGTTCAGACCAAGCTCGCCTAATTGCTCAAGTCGTGAGTGGAATCGGTTTTTTAGGCGCTGGAACAATCATTGTAACCAAACAGTCAGTAACCGGTTTAACAACTGCTGCTTCACTTTGGGCTATAGCAGGTTTAGGAATTGCAATCGGTATGGGTTACTATTCAATTGCTATTACTAGTTTTATTGGTATTTTCATAGCTTTGACAGTAGTCAGAAAAGTGATTCATGTCCCTACAACCAAAAAATTGGAGATTCATTATATTAATAAGCAGGAAACAAAAGAATTTATCAATCAGTATTTTGAAGAGCATAAGATTGAGATTGAAGATGTAAATTTTGATGTTGTTGTAGTTGAAGATATACAGATTTATACCAATATTTATACGATTGATTTACCAAATGGAATGACTTATGCAGAAGTAATTGAAGATCTATCTATTTATAAAAATATTACTAAACTACGTCTTGTAAGTATTTAATGTTATTAAGTTAAAAAGTAAAAATCGTCCAATTCATTTTTGAGAATTAGACGATTTTTTAGATATAGTATAAACCAATGCTTAAAAGGACTGTAATAATACCGCTTAGAAAATTAACCCAGTCATTTGTTAACCAAGAAAGACCACTGATTTTTTGTGTAGGTTGTTGATGGTGAACAGCTTTTTCAGTGATTTTGCCACAAACCAAACAACGATACTTCACTTGAATTGTAGCACCTAAAAGGCTGTCTACTAGACATCCAATCACACCACAAATAAATGGAATGATAAAATAAAATGGATAAACAAGTGCGAAAACACCTGCAATTAGAAAGCTACCCAAAAATGACGAAATAGATCCTAACAGGGAAACACCACCTGAGAGACCAGGTTCTAAAACTTTTAAAGTAATAATTGAACGTGGCGGTTTTTTACTTAAAACACCAATTTCTGATGCCCAAGTATCAGCAGTAGCACCAGCGATTCCACTAGCAAAAGCAATTAAAAACAGTTCTTTTTGGGTAAAGAAAAAAAGAATGATACATACTAATGATGGAAAACTGT
This sequence comes from Enterococcus sp. 5H, assembly GCF_028128615.1. Lineage (GTDB taxonomy): Bacteria > Bacillota > Bacilli > Lactobacillales > Enterococcaceae > Enterococcus_L. Next base: position 235,555 of record NZ_AMDP01000022.1, read on the forward strand.
TGGCAAGTACTTGCCAAGCGTCACGTGTATCGTTTTTTTCTGCAATGGAGTTTTCATTTTTTTGATTGAATAATTTTTTTATTAAGTGAATACAGCCGGAACTTGCGAAAAAAAGAACGATTAAAAGCCAGCTAATCCAAGCACCAAATCCACAAATTAGTGTTCCGATAAGGACAACTGCTAGAATACCAGATTTAGTCAGTAGATGCATGATATATGAAAATGAGCCAATTAAACTACTAACTATAAATCCTAGTAATAGTTTGTAAATGAAAATTGTCATAAGACACCTCTAGATAATTGATGTGATTGTTGCATTAAGTATATCATGTGAATACTCAAAATTCAGTTCTGTTTAGTTTTATGTTAAAGAGAAAACAAATAAAACCTAGAGCGAATGATTGTTCATCTGCTCTAGGTTTTTCATAAGATTAATCCATACCAATTAAATAATCGTCATCTTTCATTGCTTCAACGGTTCCTAGAAGGTATCCATTTCCGACTTGTGAGAAGAAATCATGGTTACTTGTTCCGGTAGAGATACCGTTCATCACGATTGGATTTACATCATTAGCTGTATCAGCAAATAATGGGTCCATTCCAAGGTTCATTAAAGCTTTGTTAGCGTTGTAACGTAAGAAGGTCTTCACTTCTTCTGTCCAGCCTAAATCATCGTATAATTCTTCTGTATAACGTTCTTCATTTTCATATAATTCATAAAGAAGGTTGTACATCCAATCTTTTAATTCATTTTGTTCTGGTTCAGATAATTCGTTGAAACCTAACTGGAATTTATAGCCAATATAAGTTCCGTGAACAGATTCATCACGAATAATTAATTTGATAATTTCGGCCACGTTAGCTAATTTATTGTTTCCTAAATAGTAAAGAGGAGTATAAAAACCTGAATAGAATAAGAAGGTTTCTAGAAAAACACTAGCGACTTTCTTTTCTAAAGGCGTTCCATTTTTGTAAATTTCATTGATCTTTTCTGCTTTCGTTTGTAGATAGACGTTTGTGTTCGTCCATTCAAAAATATCGTCGATTTCTTTTTTAGTATTTAATGTACTAAAAATAGAAGAGTAGCTTTTTGCATGAACAGATTCCATAAATTGAATATTGTTTAACACAGCTTCTTCATGTGGCGTACGAACGTCGTTTCTTAATTGTTCCATCCCGCTTTCAGATTGAACTGTATCCAGTAGCGTTAAACCTCCGAATACATAGCCGACTGTTGTTTTTTCTAAGTCAGAAAGGGTACGCCAATCATCTAAATCGTTGGATAAAGGAATCCGGGTGTCTAGCCAAAATTGTTCTGTTAGCTTTTCCCAAGTTGATTTATCGATTACATCTTCAATTGCATTCCAGTTAATCGCTTCATAATATGTTGCCATCTATTTTCCTCCTCATTACCTTTACATTAAATCATAGAACAAGGCGACCGAGAGAAAGGGCGCCTTGTTTGAGTTCAGTTTTGCATCTGTCTAGCTTCACAGGCTAGTCCTAATTGGAACAAGTGTTAGATTACACAGCTTTCACATTGGTTGCTGCCAATTTCTTCTGCATCATCCGTAAATGTCCGTACATAGTAAATTGATTTAATCCCTTTATGGAAAGCGTAGTGACGTAAAATATTTAAATCACGTGTTGTTTGTTTTGGTGAGTCTTTCCATTCATAGATCCCTTCAGGAATTTCAGAACGCATAAATAAAGTTAAACTCATGCCTTGATCCACATGTTGTTGTGCTGTTGCATAAACATCAATAACTTTGCGCATATCCATATCGTAAGCCGATGTATAGTAAGGAATCGTATCGTTTGCTAGGTAAGGAGCAGGGTAATAGATTTTACCGATTTTCTTCTCTTGGCGTTCTTCAATCATGCGAGTGATTGGGTGAATGCTTGCACTGGTATCATTGATATAAGAAATAGAACCATTTGGTGCTACAGCTAATCGGTTTTGGTGATACAATCCATCTTTTTTCACTGCTTCACGTAAATCGGCCCAATCTTGAGCTGTTGGAACGAAAATATCTTTGAAAATTTCTTTGACTTTATCTGATTTTGGAGTGAAATCTCCTTCGATGTATTTATCGAAATATGACCCATTTGCATAATCAGATTTGTCAAAGTTGTGGAATGTTTCATTATATTGTTTAGCGATATTGTTACTTTCTACCAAAGTCCAGTAATTCAATAGTGTGAAATAAACATTAGTAAAGTCAAGTGAATCTTCTGAACCATATTCCATATGATTTTTAGCAAAGAATGTATGAAGTCCCATAGCACCGAGACCAATTGTATGGCTTAAACGGTTACCGTTTTGAATAGAAGGAACTACGTCAATGTCAGAAGCGTCTGTAACAAAAGTCAAGGCGCGAGTCATTGCGCGAACTGATTTACCAAAATCAGGACTTTCCATTAAGTTAACAATGTTTGTTGAACCTAAGTTACAGCTTATATCCGTACCAAGTTGTTCATATTCTTGTTTGCCATTTAAGACAGAAGGTGTTTGAACTTGTAAGATTTCTGAACATAGGTTACTCATAATGATTTTACCGTAAGCTGGATTGCTGCGGTTGGCTGTATCGATATTGATAATATATGGATAACCAGATTCTTGTTGTAATTTAGAGATTTCATTTTCTAGATCACGTGCTTTAACTTTACGTTTGCGAATTTTTGGATTAGCCACTAAATTATCGTATTCTTTAGTAATGTCCACATAAGAAAATGGAACACCATATTCACGTTCCACACTATAGGGACTAAATAGGTACATGTCTTCATTATTACGTGCCAATTCGTAAAATTTATCTGGAACAACAATTCCTAAAGATAATGTTTTTACACGAATTTTTTCATCAGCGTTTTCTTTTTTAGCGGAAAGGAACATTTCAATATCTGGATGGAAAACATTTAAGTAAACCACACCAGCACCTTGACGTTGACCTAATTGGTTAGAATAACTAAAGCTATCTTCGAATAATTTCATAACAGGAACCACGCCACTGGCAGCTCCTTCATAACCTTTAATTGGAGCGCCTGCTTCACGTAAGTTAGCAAGAGTAATCCCTACACCACCACCGATACGTGATAATTGTAGAGCAGAGTTGATTGAACGACCGATGCTATTCATATCATCAGTTACCTGGATTAGGAAACAAGATACTAATTCACCGCGACGTTTACGTCCCGCATTTAAGAAAGAAGGTGTGGCTGGTTGATAACGTTGGTGGATCATTTCATCTGCTAAGACTAATGCTAACTCTTCATTACCGTCAGCAAAGTATAAAGCATTAAAAGCAACACGGTCTTCATAACTTTCTAAGTATTCAGTTCCTTCATTATTTTTAAGAGCATATTGTGAATAAAACTTGTAAGCTGCCATAAATGATTTAAATTGGAAATCTTGTTCATCAAGAAATGTATATAATTTTTCAATAAATGCCATTGAATATTTTTGAATAAATTCAGTTTCTAGATAATCATTATCGATTAAATAATTAATTTTTTCTTCTACTGTATTAAACGTTCTTGTGTTTGGCAGAACATTTTCTTGGAAAAAAGCTGCAAGTGCTTCTTTATCCTTGTGTAAAGGAATTTGTCCGTCAACGGGACGGTTGATCTCGTTATTTAGCTTAAAATAGCTAACATCTTTAATTTCTTTTAGACTCAAGTTCATTCACTACTTTCTTAAAGGATTCCACGTCTTCGTTCGTACCGCTAAATTCAAAAGCAAAAAGCATGGGAACGTTGTAATCACGTGCTATGTCATTGGCTGTATAGATAAATAATTCTGCGAAATTACGGTTGCCGCCCCCGGCAACGCCCTGTATCTGTTCACGATTGCTTTTATAATCAAGAAAATCATTCACTACTTCAGTTATTTCTTTATCATAAGTAGGAACGACTAGAATAAAAGGTTCGTTTATCTCAAAAAAAGGATTCGCAGGCTCAATTTCATAAGCTGCCAAATCCAATTTTTTAATGAAGCGTCTGGTTTGTCCGGTGACTGAAAAATAGACAATTTTCATTTAGCTAGCCAATTGTTTTAATTGATCTGGACGGAAGCCTACAACAGTCGTAGCATCAGAAGTGATAACCGGAACACTTTGGAATCCTTGTTCTTTTAACCAGTCGATTGCGTCAGGTTGGATATCAATATTTACTTCTTCAAATGCTATATTATTCTCGCTCAAAAAGCGTTTTGCCATCTTACATTGGATACAATTATTTTTAGAAAAGATTTTTACGTTCATTTTTAATTCCCCCTCAATTAGTTTACATTCACTAGTATAAATCTCTCTGGGAAAAAGTCAACACTTAGGCACTATATATTGTGGTTGTTTTTTGACCGAATACCATGTTTTGTGTTTTTGAAAGAAATATGAAAGCACGTATTCTCTAGATTTAGGCGGCTAATATGGGAAGTTTTATGTTCAAAAAAGAAATTTATTAAATTTTTCAGCGGGAATTCTAATTCAACACACACTAGATATAGTGGTCAAAAAGAGAACGACATACTAAATGAACATAGCTTATATGCTAGATTAATTATTTTCTTACTAATGGCTAGAAAGAACATTGATTTAAAGATCACAAACAGTTATACTTATTGAGAACGATTATCAATTTCAATAAGGTTTGTTAATGAAATTATTTCACAAGTGTTTGATTATACTCTAATTAAGGATAGATAATAGCTATAAAAATGAGGAGGTCACTCAGTAATGTTGACATTGGCTCAGGCAAAGTTAAATAAGGTTTATACGATTGAGAGCATTCAAGTAGAAGGATTTGCCAAAAAACATTTAAACAATCTTGGACTTGTGTTAGGTTCCAAAGTTGTATTAGTTAATTATTCTGGAGATAACGGCATCGTTTTACTTCACAATGGTCGGATTGCGATTAATTTATCCATATTAAAACAAATTACTATAGTAGAAAAAAGTCTGAGTGAGGAAAATTGGCTTTCGTTAGATCAGCTGGCAATTGGGGAAAAAGCTCGTGTAATTGGGATTCATGGACAAGGCGCAATTAAAAGACGTTTGATGGATATGGGGTTGACTAAGGGAGTAGATTTGCTAGTGAGAAAAATGGCTCCTTTAGGCGATCCAATTGAAATCAATTTACGCGGATATGAATTGACGTTGAGAAAAAATGAAGCGGAGTTAGTTCTAGTACAGAAAGAAGGATAAAGGAATGAAAGAACAACATATTGCTTTGGCAGGGAATCCCAATAGTGGGAAAACGACAGCGTTTAATGCATTAACTGGTGCGAATCAATATGTCGGAAATTGGCCGGGAGTCACTGTTGAACGAAAAGAAGGGAAATTAAAAAAAAATAAACAGCTAACGATTCAGGATTTGCCGGGAATTTATTCTCTTTCACCTTATACTCCGGAAGAAGTTGTGGCTCGTGACTATCTACTCAATGATAATCCGGATGTTATCGTCAATATAGTAGATGCCACTAATTTGGAACGAAACCTCTATTTGACAACACAATTAATGGAAACAGGTATTCCTGTGGTTGTTGGCTTAAATATGATGGATATTTTAGATAAAACAAATAAAAAAATTAATATAGATAAGCTTTCTTATGGTTTAGGTATAGATGTTGTAGGTGTTAGCGCGTTGAAAAATAGAGGCTTGGATGAGCTGATAAAAAAGGCGGTTAAGGCAGCAGATGTATTTCCTCCAACAGTTAATTATCCAACTTATGACAATCGCTTAGAAGCCGCATTGAATGAAATTATAGATGTTTTAGGTAATAGTGTTCCTGAGTTTCAAGCACGTTGGTTTAGTATTAAATTATTTGAACGAGATATGCGAGTGAATTCAGCGTTAGAATTAAGCTCATTACAACAAAAAGATATAGAAGAGGTTATCAAGATCACAGAGAAAATTTTTGAAGATGATAGCGAGTCAATTGTCATTAACGAGCGCTATGAATTTATTACTCGTTTAACCGCACTTTGCTCAATTGAAAAAAATGCCATCACTTTCAGCGCAAGTGACAAAATTGACCGAGTTGTAACAAATCGTTGGTTGGCGTTGCCGATTTTTGCAATTATTATGTGGTTTGTTTATTATCTGTCAATTCAAACGGTTGGAACAATGGGAACTGACTGGATTAATGATGAACTGTTTGGTAATTTTGTGCCGACAACAATTGGCGGACTATTAAATAGTTGGCGTGTAGCACCTTGGATGCAAAGTTTAATTTTAGACGGAATTATTGCTGGCGTGGGTGCTGTTTTAGGTTTCTTACCACAGTTAGCTGTTTTGTTCCTATGCTTAGGCTTTTTGGAAGATTGTGGCTATATGGCTAGGATTGCTTTTGTGATGGATCGTCTATTTAGAAAATTCGGTTTATCTGGAAAATCATTTATTCCTATGCTAATCGCTACTGGTTGTGGAGTTCCTGGGGTTATGGCAAGTCGGACGATTGAAAATGAAAAAGATCGTAAAATGACGATTATGGTGACGACATTTATGCCTTGCTCTGCTAAACTGCCGATTATTGCTCTAATCGCTGGTGCATTTTTTCCAAAAAGTAGCTGGGTATCACCATCTGCCTACTTTATCGGAATTGCAGCAATTGTTTTATCAGGTATTGCATTGAAAAAGACACGTTTGTTTTCAGGTGATCCAGCGCCTTTTATTATGGAACTACCAGCTTATCATATGCCTCAATTGCGTGGTGTCATTCGTCATGCATATGACCGTAGCAAATCATTTGTTAAAAAGGCTGGAACAATTATTTTTGTAATGAGTATCTTTATCTGGTTTACTTCGACTTATACATTTAATCTGAAAGAAGCAGCGGGAGACAACAGTATACTTGCAAATCTTGGTCAAGCGATTGCGCCTTTATTTGCGCCTCTTGGTTGGGGAACATGGCAAGGAGCTGTGGCTACGATCACAGGTTTAGTTGCTAAAGAAAATGTTATTGGAACCTTTGGGATTTTATTCGGTCATTTGGCGGAAGTTTCTGAAGACGGTGTTGAAGTTTGGTCTGCACTACGTGGCGCCTTTACACCTGTTGCAGCATATTCATTTTTAGTATTTAATTTACTTTGTGCACCTTGTTTTGCAGCAATTGGAGCAATCCGTCGTGAAATGGGTGATTGGAAGTGGACATTGGGTGCAATTGGTTATCAATGTGGTTTAGCTTATATTGTAAGTTTTATTATTTATCAATTCGGACATGTAATATTTGAACATGGTCAAATTGGAGTAGGGATAGTCATTGCGGCATTGCTGGTCTTAGTGATGGGCTATTACTTAGTGAGAAAACCGAAAATAAAGAAAGAAACCATCATTACAATGGCGTCTTTAGAAAGAGGGTAAGGTCATGTCAACAGTGCTTTTAGCAGTTTTGATTTTTGGCTCTGCAGGATATATTGTTTATTCTCGAGTTAAAAAAGGAAAAAGTTGTGATGATTGTCATACTACAGGTTGTTCAGTGAAAAAGGAACAAAAATAATAACTATTGTTATTTAATTAAAAATGACTGACTTGTTTGCTGTAAAAAGCAGAGGGGTCAGTTTTTTTGCTTTGCTATAATATAAATATATGTAATTTCATATGTTTATATTTTTAAAAAGATAGAAAAATACAGAAAATAGTTATTTAAATTTGCCATTTTATTAAAATACAATTAAAATTAATGTGGTTGGAAGTATGTAAATAATATAAACAAGAGATTTTTACGATTAAAATGTGTTTTTATTTTTTACTAGATAAGTGTTATCTTTTTTGAAGTTGGTTTACGTACATAATTCTTAAAGTAGCTGGATATTTGATTGCGGACTGTTCAAAATTCAAGGCAGTAAGCAGTTTTTATATAATTAAAGGGAAGTGAGTTGGTGCTAAGTTTTAAGTTATATGCTGTAGAAATATTTTGGAGAATTTTAAGCAAGAATAGTCCTAGTTTTTATGTTATATCAATGTTTTAATCTTCGGATGCTAGCATCTGGACTTGTGACTTGGTAAAAAATTAAGTGCGTGGGACAAAACTACATCCGAATAAACGATGAGAAAAAAGCAGCTACTCCACTTCGTTACGATCAAATTGTCTTAGATCACGAAGAATATCGTGAGTCGATGATGAACGGTACAAGGTATAGAAAGTGCGTTGCTTTCTTTAAAAGTTCTAAGAATTGAAGGCTTCGGAAATAAGCACTTTTCCCAGCCTCAATTAAGCAAATAAACAATAAAAAGTGTTCCATATTAGAAGGGAGAGAACTATTATGCAACCAGTAGTAGCATTTGCAATTGTTATGCTTGTTTGGACAATTGGAGAATTTGTTTCAAAAAAGACAAAGGCATTAATTTCAATGATGTTAGTCGCGTCAATTATCTTTTTGGTCGGATTTGCAACTGACTTTTTTCCACATGATTTAATTTTAGATTCAGGATTATTAAATATAGGAAATGCGGTTGTGGGCGTTATCATTGTTCATTTGGGAACGATGATGAGTTTTGCCGATTTAAAAGCTCAATGGCGTACCTTTGTTATTGGTGCAGCAACGGTCGTATTAATGACGATTATTTTACTGCTAGTAGGAATGCAATTATTTGATACAAATGTAGCAGTAGCAGGAACAGCGTCAATTACAGGGGGCACATTATCTATTTTAATGGTTCAGGAAGTTGCCGCTAGAATTTTAGCTGATGGTGGAGATGCGGGTATTTTAAGTGGCTATTTACTAGCAGTTTTTCCGTTATTGGTATTAAATATGAAAAATCTAGTTGGCTTTTTAGTGACGGCAAATATTTTGAAAAAAGAAGCGGTTCGGGTGCAAGGCGAATATCGTAAAGGAAACTTGAAATTTATAGA
>NZ_AMDP01000023.1 GCF_028128615.1 Enterococcus sp. 5H
CCGTTAATCAAAAAATTAACAGCCATATCTTACTCCCTCCTCTACCATTACAAATCAAACGGAATGGTATTGGTTTTCTCAATTTGCTTGTTTACGTAATTGATAGAAGCTTTTCCGATAGCTTCCTCTTCCACTTCAACCGTAACGTTGATGGTTTGTTTGCCACCTTCCGTAGTAGACATTTGCCCACTTTGAATCGCTGCTATGATCGCTTGTGTTAAGCTGTCATAATTTGTTCCACCATCAAAGTTGTTCCCTGTAGTGCTTCTGTTAAATGATCCGCCGCTAGAAGAACCAGGATCAGCATTGTTCAATACCTCAGGCATGGTTAAATCAAAGCCCATGAAATCTAA